>NZ_JABFNN010000027.1 GCF_013090115.1 Flagellimonas amphidinii | reverse complement strand
GACTGGACTGAAGGTTGGAACGGTACATTGACCAATGCTTATGTTGTTCACACTGCTGGTTTCTCAACTGTTGTTGAGGCTGATGGTGAAAACAAAAACCCAAGCATTGTCAATCTTACTGCCGTGTCCACAGTAGTAGATCCTAACCCAGGTACTGAAGGTGACTTGGTTGCGCTTCAGTTCAAAAAGGAATCTGGTGCAACCATCACTGGTCTTTCCCTATCAGGATATGACACTTCCGTATTGATGAGCGATAATGGTCCGTTGACCAACGTTTCCATCAACGGTGGTACTGCTGATCCTGCTGAAGCTTACGAAGAAGCAGAGACTGTAGATGTTTCCATCTTTGATTGGGCAACTAACTAAGAGAAGGTTAATTTCCAAATAATAAAAGCCCCGCAATGCGGGGCTTTTCTTTTATTCGTCAATTGAAAACGTCTTTTCGTTAAACTGCACACCAACACTTCCTAATTTTTATATCTTTGTGGCACAACCTTTGTTATCAATAGTTTATGAAGCAATTTTACTTCGTCCTTTTCTTTTTTGCCTGTTCCCTTGGTTTTTCTCAAGAAAGCCATGCTGGAGCTGATATCGACGGGTTTAAATTGTACCCAAATCCTGTTCCACACGGAAAGGTTTATATTGAAACTGCTCAAAATGCCCCAAAAAAAATATTGATTTTTGATGTTTTGGGCACCCAAGTTCTTCAAACTACTATTTTGGGAAAAGAGCTAAATCTTTCAAATCTGGGCAAGGGTGTTTATATCCTTCGAGTCTTTGAAAACAATAGGGTTGCCACCAGAAAGCTCATCATTAAGTAGGTGTATTTCATCGACTTACCCCCTCTCCAAACATCAATATTTCCACTTTTACCTACATAATTGTTCATTTCACAACAATAAATAGTGCTTTGTATCTGATTTACATACTTTTATATTGCTTGAAATCCCAAATCAGCATATATGAAGAAATTCTACTTAGTACTCATTCTTATGGCATTACCCCTACTTTCCTTTGGTCAGGAACTGGTAACAGTAAACACTGCTGCAGAGCAGGAGCTACAAGGATTTAAAATGTATCCCAATCCGGTATATGGGGAAGAGGTCTACATTACCACCGAAACCAACGGTAGCAAGCAAATAAAAATTTATGATGTTTTTGGTGAAGTTGTCCTTACAGATAGGATTACCACCAATACACTCAACATTTCAAGGTTGGTTCCAGGTGTTTATGTACTTCAAGTCACAGAACAGAAAAAAACAATGACCCGAAAGCTGGTCGTGAAATAGAAATAATATTTTTGAAAAGATACTGTCCAATAAGTATAGTATTTCGTCTACCTGAACTTGTTTCAGGTTCTCATGGCGTTTGAAAATTGAAATATTGAGATTCTGAAATAAATTCAGAATGACATTTCTATACCTTTTTGGACTACCTCTTATATCTTTGGGTACTTTTAGGCCCAAATGGATATCACCAAGATTCAACACATTTTCTCCATTTCAAATTCTTCAGAATTTGAGCAGTTGACTTTGGAAGCTTTCGAGTTTCAATACAGCAACAACATTATATATAAAACTTTTTGTGATTATTTGGGCAGGTCTATTTCCAAAGTTTCCCAAATAAAGGATATTCCATTTCTCCCCATCGAATTCTTTAAAACACACCAGGTCACAACGAGCCAAAAAAATCCAGAAGTCATTTTTGAAAGTAGTGGAACTACGGCCAATACTACCAGTAAACATTATGTCCCCAATCTCAATCTGTATGAACAAAGTTTTTTAAAAGGGTTTGATTCGTTTTACGGACCTGTGGAAGAGTTCTGCATTCTAGCGCTTCTACCCTCTTATTTGGAACGAACGGGGTCTTCACTGGTTTATATGGTGAACGAACTTGTAGCGCGCTCAAACCATCCAGACAGTGGTTTTTATCTGTATGATTTAGAAGCACTTCATCAAAAACTAAAAAAACTGGAAAAAAAAGGTATCAAGACCTTATTGATCGGAGTTTCTTTCGCCTTGCTGGATTTAGCCGAACAATTCCCGATTTCATTAAAACATACCACAATTATGGAGACAGGTGGAATGAAAGGAAGAAAAAAAGAAATGATCAGGGCAGAATTGCACGCTGTTTTAAAGGAAGCCTTTGGTGTTGCCCAAATACATTCTGAGTACGGTATGACCGAATTACTTTCTCAAGCTTATTCTTTGGGCAACGGCTTGTTTAAAACTCCTCCATGGATGAAAATTTTGATTCGGGACACCGAAGACCCTTTAACATTCCAATCGCAAGGGAAAACTGGTGGAATCAATGTAATAGACTTGGCAAATATATATTCCTGCTGTTTTATTGCCACTCAAGATTTAGGAAAAAACTACACTGATGGAATCTTTGAAGTTTTAGGTCGATTTGACCACTCCGATGTCAGGGGTTGTAATCTAATGGCGCTTTGAGTTACTCCACCATTTAGCAACCATTCACACATCTTTCTGTGTCATTTACAAACAATACAATCTTAAAATACTGATTATTTGTAATTTAAGTGACAACAAAACTAAAAACTAATGGACAGAAACTCATTTTTAAAACGTGGTATTCTCTCTGCCGCAGCACTCACTGCATTACCTGCTGTGGCCAAAACCAATTCAAAAAAAAACAATACAACAACACCCCTGAACCCTAAAGTAGTACGCAGTGATGAGGGCAAAAAAGTGAATGTGATCGGTGATCAACAAACTTTTAAATTGACCAGTGCGGATACCAATGGCCAATTTACACTTATCGAAGAAGTAAATCCGCCTGGAATTATGATTCCCCCTCATGTGCACACCAAAGAGGATGAAATCTTTAAAGTTCTGGAAGGGGAACTTGAGGTTACTGTGGGTGACAAAACCACCATTTTAAAAGCAGGTGACTTGGCCTTTGCCCCAAGAAATGTTCCTCATTCATGGAAAGTGGTCGGCGATAAGGAATGTAAAACCATTTTGAGTATTTTCCCAGCTGGTCTTGAAGTCATGTTTGAAGAATTAGGGGAATTACCTCCGGGTCCACCGGATTTTGCCAAGGTATCAGCAATATGTGCCAAATTTGGAATTAGCTTTTTGGCCTAAATAAAAACTCCCTTAAAAAGTGAGTTTTTTTATTCAGCTACGAGCACAAAATAATTTTTCTTTCCGCGTTGCAACAAAACAAATTTGTTATTGATCAAATCCTCCTCGGTGATTTGATAATCCTCCTTCACCTTTTCCTTATTGACGGATATGGAATTCTGTTTGAGCTCTCTCCTTGCTTCTCCATTAGATGCCAAAAATCCAGTCTTGGCAGCTAGAGCTCCAATCATATCCAAACCATCAGAGATATCATCCTTAGAAATTTGAGCTTGCGGCACACCTTCAAAAACATCTAAAAATGTCTTTTCATCCAACTGCTTTAAATCTTCAGATGTTGATTTCCCAAATAAAATAGCACTTGCCTTTACAGCATTCTCCAAATCCTCCTTGGAATGTACTGCAATGGTAATTTCTTCTGCCAATCGCTTCTGAAGCGCTCTCATATGAGGAGCTTCTTTGTGCTCTGCCACTAAAGATTCAATGTCACCTTTGCTCAAAAAAGTAAATATCTTGATGTACTTCTCTGCATCCTCATCTGAAGTGTTCAACCAATACTGATAAAATTTATAGGGCGAAGTCCGTTCAGCGTCCAACCAAACATTTCCTCCTTCGGTCTTTCCAAATTTGGTCCCATCTGCCTTGGTGATAAGCGGACAGGTCAAGGCGAAACCTTTACCTCCACCTATTCTTCTGATCAACTCTGTACCCGTGGTAATATTCCCCCATTGATCACTACCTCCCATTTGCAAAGTGCAATCATGATGTTGAAATAGATAAAGAAAGTCGTAACCCTGCACCAACTGATAAGTAAATTCCGTAAATGACATCCCTTCTTTGGCATCCGAAGAAAGGCGCTTTTTCACGGAATCCTTGGCCATCATATAATTTACGGTGATGTGCTTCCCTACATCTCGTATGAAATCCAAGAATGAGAAATTCTTCATCCAATCATAATTATTGACCAGCACAGCGGCATTGGCTTCAGCACTTTCAAAATCCAAAAAACGGCCCAATTGCGATTTAATGGCTTCTTGATTGTGCCGAAGGGTAGCTTCATCCAAAAGATTTCGTTCTTGCGATTTTCCTGAAGGATCTCCAATCATACCAGTAGCCCCACCGACCAAGGCAAAAGGTTTGTGCCCTGCCAATTGAAAATGACGCAACATCATAACACTCACCAAATGTCCAATATGCAAGGAATCAGCTGTAGGGTCAATTCCCACATAAGCGGCTCTCATCTCTTCCAGTAGATGTTCTTCAGCTCCCGGCATAATATCGTGAATCATACCTCTCCATTGCAATTCTTGAACAAAATTCTTCTCCATGGTTGACTTTTAGAATAGTTGCAAATATAAAATGAAGTTCTTACATGACTGGATAAAATCCATCACAAATAGGTACTTTTACACAATGGTTCTAGTCACCGGCGGTACAGGTTTAATAGGTTCACATTTACTGTTTCAACTCCTAAAAAATGGTGAAAAGGTCAGGGCTTTATATCGCAACGAAAAGTCCAAACATAATGTTGAAAAAGTTTTCGGATACTATTCTGATAAGCCTTCTAAAGTTCTGGAACAGATAGAATGGGTACAAGCTGATATTACGGATATTGATGCACTGAGTTACGCTTTTGTAGGTATTGAGTATGTTTACCATGCTGCCGCATTAATATCTTTTGACCCCCACGATTATAACTCTCTAAAGAAAATAAACATAGAAGGCACGGCCAATGTGGTCAACTTATGTTTAAAATATGGGGTGAAAAAATTATGTTATGTCAGCTCAATTGCTGCTGTAGGCCCCAGCATTAAAGGTAATTTGGTAACTGAAGAAAATGAATGGAATGAAACTGGCGTTTCCGTTTACGGTTTAACCAAACATGATGCAGAACTGGAAGTCTGGAGAGGTTCACAAGAAGGGCTACCAGTGGTTATTGTAAATCCAGGTGTAGTGATTGGGCCAGGGTTTTGGAAAACAGGCAGTGGATCTTTCTTTACCTATGCCGCAAAGGGCAAAAAGTCCTTTCTTCCGGGAGGAACTGGTTTTGTATCCATAAACGATGTGGTCACTGCCATGATTTCTTTGCAGAATTCTAAAATAAATAGAGAACGCTTCATTTTAGTAAGTGAAAATTTGTCCTACGGACAACTCTTTCAAAAAATAGCTCTAGAAATAGGCAAAGAACCTCCTTCCAAACAAATTCCTTTTTGGCTTTTAGAGTTTTTATGGCGATTGGATTGGCTACGTAGTTCGATGAGGGGCAAAAGACGGAGACTTCCAAAAGCTGTGGCCAAAGGTTTGTACCACCAAGAATACTATTCAAGTGAAAAATTAAAACAAAGCTTGGATTTCAACTTTGTGAATCTTGATGAAGCCCTAAAATTCTGTGCTTCTAGATACCGAGAGGAAAGATTATAAAACTATATCCCCTATTTTTTTGTTTTTTGTAAAGAATCCTTGCGTTTTATAGCCGATTTGCGTACGCTGTCATTTCTCATTTGGGTTGCTTCCTCCAAAATCTTTCGGCGGTCTTCAAGCTTGCCCTCCACCGCTTCATAAATAAATTGATATTCCAGTGGAATAGAAGCATAGTACAAATCGCTTTGCGCAAATTGCGCACTATCTATTTGATGCTTTTCATAAATAAAATCCATGATTTTAATATCCTTGCGATCCAGCGTAGCCTTAAAAGAAGATTTAGCCGCATCCAGCACAGCCAAATCATGAAGGATTTCCGCCATCTTATCTTTGGGAATCAGATTTTCAGGCTTTTCAACAACTTTTTTAGCACATGCCAAAAACAACAAAACCAGAGAAAACACAAAAATCCTTTTCATTTTTTTATCTATTGAAGGTAAGTCTTTTGGCATTTTTCATTTCGGAAAAAGCACCTTGGTCAAAAGCCAAATGACCGTTGACAAATGTGCGAACCACCTTAGAACCAAAAGTAACACCTTCAAACGGAGACCACCCACATTTATAGAAAACATTAGATCTTTTTACCTCATTACTCACATTTCGTTGCACTTGGACCAAATCCGCGTAATATCCTTCCTTGACGAAACCTCTTCGGTCAATATCAAAAAGCTTAGCAGGATTATGGCACATTTTCTCAACCATTTTCCCCAGGCTTATTTTACCCTCGCTTTCCTTTTGTAGCATGGCGAGCAAAGCATGTTGCACTAGTGGACCTCCAGAAGGGGCCTTGGTATAGGGATTGTTCTTTTCTTCAAGTGTATGGGGCGCGTGATCGGTAGCAACAATATCTATTCGGTCATCCAAAAGGGCACTCCAAAGTTGATCCCGATCATTTTTGGTCTTTACAGCTGGATTCCATTTGATTAACGTTCCTTTTTCGGCATAATCCTCATCAGAAAACCAGAGATGGTGAATGCACACCTCTGCGGTTATTTTTTTTTCCTCCAATGGAATAACATTTGTAAACAAATCTGTTTCCTTTCCTGTTGAAACATGAAAAACATGCAATCTAGCTCCTGTTTTTTTAGCCAATGCGATAGCTTTTGATGAAGAAAGATAACAGGCTTCCTCACTTCTTATGATGGGATGCAGCTCTATTGGAATATCATCGCCATACATTTCTTTGTATTTGGCCATATTGGCCCTTATGGTAGTCTCATCTTCACAATGTGCAGAAATCACCATTTCTGTGCTGGAAAATATCTTTTCCAAAACAACCTCATCATCCACCAACATATTCCCTGTAGACGATCCCAAGAACAACTTGACTCCAGAACAAGCATTTTTGTCCAACCGTTTCAACTCTTCCAGATTGTCATTTGTTCCTCCAAAAAGAAACGAATAATTGGCAAAAGAGTCTTTGGAAGCAACAGCGAACTTTGCCTCCAGTTTTTCAATAGTGGTTGTCTGAGGATTTGTATTGGGCTGTTCCATAAAAGTGGTTATCCCACCTGCAATCGCCGCCCTACTTTCTGTGGCAATAGTTCCTTTGTGGGTGAGTCCGGGTTGTCTAAAGTGGACTTGATCATCTATAATTCCTGGAAGCAACAAATCGCCTTCCAAATCGATTACCGTAGCAGCACTGTCCAAAATATTGGAATCTATGCGTTCAATATAGTCGCCACTCAACAATACATCAGTTTCAAAAATGTTTTGTTCATCAACAACTTTAGCGTTCTTTAGTAGGGTCTTCGGCATTCTAAAAATTCTTTTTAAAAAATACACTTCTAAATTTCATGGCAATTACACCAAAAATGGCTTCTCGGATAATCGCAGAATTCATTTTTGATTTTCCATTTATCCTATCCGTAAAAATGATGGAAACTTCCTCTATTTTATATTTTTTGAGATAGGCCCGGTATTTCATTTCTATTTGAAAAGCATAACCTATAAAACGTACAGCGTTCAAATTGATATTTTCCAACACCTCTCTCTTGTAGCACACAAAACCTGCAGTGGGATCGTGAACCTTCATTCCTGTTATCAACTTTACATAAAAAGAAGCACCATAGGACAATAAAATCCTAAAAAGAGGCCAGTTTACCACATTTACCCCTTTTTTATAACGAGATCCAACGGCCACATCGGCGCCATTAAGGCAAGCTCTATGCAACCGGATCAAATCCGCAGGGCGATGCGAAAAATCGGCATCCATTTCAAAAATGTAATCATACCCACGCTCCAACGCCCATTTAAACCCGTGGATGTAGGCCGTGCCCAAACCTGATTTCTCTTTGCGTACTTCCAAAAAAAGTTTTTCTGGGAATTGTTCCTGCAATGACCTTACAGCTTTTGCCGTGCCATCGGGAGAATTATCATCCACCACCAGTACATGAAAATCTTTCTTTAAATCGAAAACCGTTTTAATAATGGCTTCAATGTTTTCAATTTCATTAAAGGTGGGTATAATGACCAAGCCGTCTGCCATTCGCAAAGAATTAGAGCGCAAAAATACGGTTTTCTGGTTTCTTCCCGCAACTCGTTGAGCGGATTAACCTTCTGGCTGTTGCTCAATATTTGTAACTTTGGCACTTTGTAAATTCAATTTAATGACCCAAAGATTTCCCAAGCTTTTCCTTTTTTTACTGGTCGTTCTTTTTGTGCTCAATCTCATCCAAAGCTATTTTACGGAACTGATCTATGATGAGGCCTATTACTGGTACTATGCCCAAAACTTGGCCTGGGGATATTTTGATCATCCTCCTATGGTGGCTTTTTTAATTAAATTGAGCAGCTTCTTTTTTGATGGTGAGTTAGGAGTGCGTTTTATGAGTTGCATACTTTCTGCAGGAACTTATCTTTTATTATGGGAATTAGTGGACAATCCAAAGAAAAAGGACTATGTAATCCATTTTTTTCTGCTTGTATTTTCATTCACTTTGATGAATGCCTATGGTTTTTTAACCTTGCCAGATACCCCTCTTTTATTTTTTACAGCCCTGTTTTTGCTCTTGTACAAATATTATTTGAAAAGTCCCAACATCTGGGTTTCTATAGGCCTCGGACTGGTAATGGCCGCTTTAATGTATAGCAAGTACCATGCTGTTTTGGTTATATTATTTGTATTTATTTCCAATATAAAACTTGCTAAGGACTGGAAGGCCTGGTTAGCGGTAATCATTGGAATACTTTGCTATACCCCTCATTTGAATTGGTTGTATCAAAATGATTTTGTTTCCATTCAATTTCACTTGTTCGAACGACCAAATCAAGCCTACTCCTTTGAAGGATTTACTTTGGGCTATTTTCTCAATTTGATTGTTATTATTGGATTGCTATTTTACTGGATTTATGCTTCCCTTTTTAAATTCAAAGCCACGGATAAATTTTCCAAAGCTTTGGTTTATTTGAGCTATGGGGTTCTTATTTTCTTTTTTGTTTCCAGTTTTACAAGAAGAGTTCAGGCGCAATGGGCCATTGTAATTTCAATTCCATTGGTTGTAATGACATATAATCGCCTAATTGAAAATAGCAGTAGTAGAAAATGGATATACAGAATTGGTATTATAAGTTTAGTTCTGCTCTTATACGCTAGAGCATGGCTTATATATAAACCACTGTTTCCTGTGCTCTATGAGACACATGGCAACAAAGTATGGGTTAACGACCTACACTCCAAAGCAGGTGATATTCCCGTAGTTTTTGAGAATTCTTACCGGACACCTCCTATGTATTTGTTCTATTCCGGTATTCAAACATTTTCACTTAACAATTGTTGGTACCGCAAAAACCAGTACACAATTGATGATTCGGAAGAGAAGGTAAGGGGCAAAAAGGTGGTTTATGTAACCAAATACCGTAAAACAGGTGATATAAATTATTTTGATCAGGATAGCACAATATTTTGGGGAGTTTTCATGGACAACTTTCAATCTTATAGAAAATTACAATGCTATGTAGAAAAATCAGAAAATGAAGGAACTGAGCGTTTACTTAAAATATACAATCCTTACGAATTTGATATCCCTCTTAATAAATTGAAGTATACTGTTGCCTATTCCAATCGCTATAAACAGGTAAAAGATTTGCTCCCCTTGAAAGTAAAACCTCTATCACCCCATAAAGTCTTGCTCAAATCAAAAGATACGGTTTTTTATAATTTTCAATTGCCTCTTCCAAAAATGGAAAATCCCTTTTATTATAGAATAGGAATTTCTGAAAATGGATTGCGTCCTGGACTAAACAGTAAACCTATTAAGATAACAGAATGAATCCCATAGCTAAATTTGTTCCCCCCTTGGACTGGATTACCATTTCTCTCTTCTTGAGCTTGGTCTTTCTGGCTATTGGGAAATATCTTTTTCAGAATAGGTTCATTAATTTTATCATCCTACCGTTCAATGATAAATATATCCTGCTTCACAACAAAAAAGGACAACTCTTTAATTGGTTTCATATTCTTTTGACCCTTTTCCAACTGGTTAATTTTGCTTTGTTCCTTTTTTTGCTTCAAAAAAATCTTTTTCAAGTGCCTTATGGCAATGGAGCATCTGTGTTTTTCTGGATTTTAGGTTTCTTGATTCTGTTACTTTTGGTAAAAATGGGACTTCAATATGTAAAAGGATATGTTTTTAACACGCAACATTTGGTTTCCGAGTTTATATTCTCAAAAACCACCTATCTTAACTTCAGTGGACTAGTTATGTTCGTTGGGAACATTTTTTTGATTTACATCCTAAAAGACTCAAAAGAAGTAATTTATGCAACGATAATTCTGATTCTTCTCATTAATGGCATTGGAATTACAAAGCTGTTGAAGAACTATCAAAAAGCCCTGTTTCCCCATCTATTGTATTTTATTTTGTACCTTTGCACTCTCGAAATTGCACCCTTGGTGCTAATTGGAAGCTATCTAAAAGACTGAAAGCTTATGAAAGTAAAGACAATTTTGGTTTCCCAGCCAGAACCCAAAATAGAAAATTCCCCCTACTCTCGACTTATCGAGAAAGAGAAAGTAAAGGTGGATTTTAGGCCTTTCATACATGTAGAAGGGGTAGAAGCCAAAAATGTAAGGCAACAAAAAATTGATCTCAACAATTTTTCCGCTATTATTCTTACCAGTAGGAATTCTGTAGATCATTTTTTTAGGATTGCTGAAGAAATGCGCTTCAAAGTACCGGACACAATGAAGTATTTCTGCCAATCAGAAGCTGTAGCATATTACCTACAGAAGTATGTGGTCTATAGAAAGCGCAAAATCTATGTAGGTAAGCGCACCTTCAATGAATTGGTTCCACTTATAAAAAAATATAAGGACGAAAAATTTCTTTTACCTTCTTCAGATTCTTTAAAGGCCATTGTTCCACAAGCACTGAATGATTTGGGTGTAGATTGGAAACGTGGAATTTTCTACAAGACAGTTATCAGTGATTTATCAGATCTTAGAGATGTGTATTATGATGTCTTGGTATTCTTTAGCCCATCTGGAATTGAATCTTTATTGAAGAACTTCCCAGATTTTGAGCAAAATAATACCAGAATCGCCGTATTTGGGAATAGTACTGTTAAAGCTGCCACAGAAGCAGGTCTTAGAATAGACATTCAAGCACCTACGCCTGAAACTCCATCTATGACCATGGCTCTTCAAAAGTATATAACCAGCGTAAACAAATAATTACGTTATCTATAAAATAAAAAGCCCGGTCAAAACCGGGCTTTTTTCTTTAAAAGGCATAGCGTTGTGGCCCTCCACGCCTTATTTCCTCACTCGCATAAGATTCAAACTTTTTAAAGTTTTCCCTAAATGCATTTGTTAGTTTAAATGCTGTCTTATAATAAGCCTCATCATTGTTCCAAGTGGCTCTTGGACTTAATACACTTGTTGGTACCCCTGGACATTCTCTTGGTTGTGCCACTCCAAAAACAGAGTGAATATGGTAGGTATCATAAGAATAAAGCCCAAGTTTTCCGCTTAAGGCCGCACTGATCATGGCCCTTGTATATTTTAACTTCATTCGAGTACCCACACCGTAAGGGCCACCGGTCCAACCCGTATTGATCAACCACACATCAACTCCAGATTCTTTCATTTTCTTGCTTAACATTTCTGCGTACTTAGTTGGATGCAAAGGCATAAATGGCGCTCCAAAACATGCAGAGAAAGAAGGTTGTGGTTCCACTACACCAGCTTCAGTTCCAGCAACTTTTGCCGTATATCCAGAAATAAAATGGTACGCTGCTTGTGCCGGTGTTAATTTAGAGATTGGCGGCAATACTCCAAAGGCATCCGCAGTAAGGAAAAATATGTTTTTGACATTTTTGCCTATGGAAGGTTGCTGAATGTTTTCAATATGATGAATAGGATAACTAACCCTAGTATTCTGGGTTATGGAAGAATTGGTATAGTCCACTACACCTTGATCATCCATGATGACATTTTCTAAAATTGCGCCTCTTTTAATGGCTCCATAGATTTCTGGTTCTTTTTCTTCGGAAAGGTCGATTACCTTGGCGTAACAACCTCCTTCAAAATTAAAGACCGTGTTTTCTGGTGTCCATCCATGCTCATCATCTCCGATCAACTTTCGATTGGGGTCTGTGGACAAGGTTGTTTTTCCAGTTCCAGAAAGACCAAAGAAAAGAGCCGTATCTCCATCTTCCCCTACATTGGCAGAACAATGCATAGGTAATGTATTCTTATACACGGGAAGGATAAAATTCAGCGCCGAAAAAATCCCTTTTTTGATTTCACCGGTATAGCCTGTACCTCCAACAAGAGCAATTTTTCTGGTAAAATTCAAAATGGCAAAATTATGCTGTCGGGTACCATCAACTTTTGCATCTGCCATAAAACCAGGAGCGTTCACCACGGTCCACTCTGGTTCAAAGCCTTCCAATTCAGCTTCGGTCGGTCTCAAAAACATATTATAGGCAAACATATTGGACCATGGATATTCATTAATTACGCGAATATTCATTTTATAATCCGAATCTGCACAGGCATACGAATCTCGAACATAAAGCTCTTTGTCATTTAAATAAGAAATGACCTTATCGTACAGTTTATCGAACTTTTCACTTTCAAAAGGAATATTAATACTGCCCCACCAAATTTTATCTTCAGTAATAGCGTCCTTTACAATAAAGCGGTCCATAGGAGATCTCCCCGTAAACTCACCAGTATTGACGGCCAAAGCTCCTGATGAAGCTTGTTTTCCCATTCCTTTTTCCAAAGTCAGGTTATGCAAATCATCTGAAGATAATTGGTAATGAAAGTTAGAATGCTGAATTCCGTAGGATTCAAGCGAAATCGTTTTCGTAGCTGATGTGTTAGCCTTCATTATTTTGTTTTAAAATTGGTACAAAGCTAGAAAAAACTATCTTTTTTATACCTTTTCTGAAGGTTAATCGACTATTTTTTAGTCAAAATGCTATACCCTAAAAGTAACCATGCCAGAATTAGAAACAATCCTCCAATGGGTGTTAAAAAGCCTATTGAGCGAAAATCGAAGCTGAACAAGCTATTGGTGGACAAAAAGTATATTGAAAAAGAAAACAAAAACACTCCCACTAATGTAGACCAAAACACAAGTTTCTTATGCTTTATTCCAACCCCGTCCCATATTCCCAAAAAAAGTAAGAACAAAGCATGGTACATTTGATAACGGACTCCTGTTTCAAAAGTTTCAACGGATTCTGCATCCACTAGCTTTTCCAAACCATGAGCGCCAAAAGCACCTAAGATTATAGCCAACATTCCAAGGAGAATCGCCGTCAATAAAATTGTTTTGTTCATAACTTATTATGATGATTTTTTTAAAAATATAACAATTTGATACCTTAGTACCCGTTTTAATCAAAAATAAATAAAACCCATGGTCCGTACTATTTTGGTTCTCGGTGCTGGAAAATCCACTTCTTATCTATTGGATTACCTCTTAAAAAAATCTAATGAAGAAAACCTACATTTAACCATAGGTGATTTACATCCGGAAAATATTCCCAGTGATTTTTCTTCACACCCCAATTGTAGCGTAATAGCTTTGGATATACTTAATGATGATGATTGTAAAAAGGCCATCTCATTAGCTTCCATTGTAATATCCATGTTACCTCCTAAGTTGCACATCAAGATTGCCGAATATTGCCTATACTATAAAAAGCATCTTGTAACTGCATCATATGTAAGCAAAGAAATTGAAGCGTTGGACAACGAGGTCAAAAAAAATGGCTTGATCTTTATGAATGAAATAGGCCTAGATCCTGGCATTGACCATATGAGTGCCATGGAAGTCATTGATCGTATTAGGGATGAAGGCGGAAAAATGTTACTTTTTGAATCGTTTACAGGAGGTTTGGTAGCTCCTGAAAGTGACTCTAACCTTTGGCACTACAAATTCACTTGGAATCCCAGAAATGTAGTTTTGGCTGGTCAAGGCGGTGCTGCTAAATTTATGCAAGAGGGGAGTTACAAGTACATCCCCTATCAGAAACTTTTTAGACGAACCGAATTCTTGGATATTAAGGGCTATGGATCCTTTGAAGCCTATGCAAACAGAGATTCTTTAAAATACACAAAGGCCTACGGATTAGAGAATGCCCTAACACTTTTTAGGGGCACCATGCGAAGAGTTGGGTTTTCCAAATCTTGGCAAATGTTCATCATGCTCGGCATGACAGATGACAGCTATACCATTGAAAATTCAGAAGGCATGTCCTATCGAGAGTTCGTCAATCTTTTTCTCCCATATTCACCAACCGATTCGGTAGAACTCAAACTTCGCCACTACCTTAAAATTGATCAGGATGATATTCGATGGGGGAAACTATTGGAACTCAACCTATTTGATGCTTCCAAAAAAATTCCACTTAAAAATGCCTCCCCAGCGCAAATATTGCAATACATCCTTGAAGATAGCTGGACACTCCAAGAAGATGAAAAGGACATGATTGTCATGTATCACAAATTTGGTTTTGAAATGAATGGTGAAAAAAAACAAATTGATGCCAATATGGTGGTAATTGGAGAAAATAGAACCTATACTGCTATGGCAAAAACGGTTGGCTTACCAGTCGCTATGGCCACCTTACAGATTTTGAACGGCAACATTAAAACCCCAGGAGTTCAAATTCCTATTAAAAAAGAAGTTTATCAACCCATACTTTTAGAGCTAAAATCGCACGGTATAGTTTTTAATGAGTTTGAAGTCCCTTATTTAGGTTATAATCCTGATTCCGTAGCCGGTTAACTTTCTTTAGCTTTTCTTTATCTTTAACTTCAATTTAGAAGTTGTATTGTGAAAAGCCATAACAATTCTGTCAAAATAGACGGTATCGACAAAAAAATTCTAAGGCATTTGATGGAAGATGCCCGTAGACCTATTTTAGAGATTGCAAGAAATATCGGTATTTCTGGTGCAGCCATTCATCAAAGACTGCGTAAGTTGGAAAGCTCCGGTTTACTTTCAGGTTCAAAGTTTGTAATCAATCCGAGGGTTCTGGGGTATACCACCATGGCATATATTGGTATTTTTTTGGATAAGGCCATGTCCAATCCTAGAGCCGTAAAAGAACTTGAAAAAATTCCGGAAGTACTGGAATGTCATTACACCACGGGCAATTGGTCCATACTTATCAAGGTTTTGTGCCGGGACAATGAACACCTTATGCAGGTGCTCAATAAAAAGATCCAACATATTGAAGGAGTCTCCAGAACAGAAACCTTCATCTCCCTTGACCAACAGATAGATCGGCAAATTCGAATCTGATATTTGTATTCAATCTAAATAAACATTATTTTTGCCATATGAATTTAATTCATAGGTCTAAATACTATACCCTTTATCAATCTGTTAAGGATCGTTGTTTTTATGTCGATTTTGGACAAAAAACTGTACGCATGTCCTTGTGCCAGCTATTATCACTAAGGGAGAAAACAAGACGTATCTCCATTGAAAGTCACTTTGATGGTGATTTGAACCGACACGGTTTTGAGGTTTTACTGCTTTGCAACAAGGAACACCTATTTATTTTAAATACGTTGGAGATTCTAGATTTGAGACGTTTTGTAGACCAGACTTTTGTTTCTTTAGGTCTTGCCGCCAAAGCAGAATCAATCAACGTCTAAGCTACCTTTTTTGCCCTTATTTTAATTCAGTCTTAAACTGCCTTAAAACAAGGCACTTACTTCATTTTGGTGCGTAAATTCCGTATTTTTGTTAACTATTAAAGCTAAAACCCTTAACAAATGAAAGATATAGCAAGACAAAGTATGAGTATCAAGGTGGAGTGTATGGACTTGCTCAATGGACAGATAAAAATGGAAGCTAAAGCTTCTGCTGTTTATTTGGCCATGGCATCTTGGTGTGAACAAAATGGTTTTTTTACAAGTGCAAAATTCTTCTTCAAGCAGGCTGAGGAAGAACGTGAACATATGATGAAAATTTTCAATTTTTTGGTGGATACCGGTGGTAGCCCAATGTCTCCCGAAATTTCAGACATCAATCATGATTATTCCTCTATTGTTGACGTTTTTGAGAACACTTTGGAGCATGAAGTTGCTGTGACCAAATCCATCCACAACATTGTGAAAAAAGCTCGTGAAATAGGTGATATTGCCACTGAACGTTTTTTAGATTGGTTTGTACTTGAGCAAGTTGAAGAGGAAAACACAATCCGCGATATTCTAGATATGATTGCCGTTACCGGAACAGAAGGTGTAGGTCTACAAATGATAGACAACCAAGTTGGTAATTGGATTGAATAATCACAATTAACGTATTAGCAAAAAATGGGGCCATTGGCCCCATTTTATTTTGTATCGTATTTAGTCGTCTTACTAATCTCTTCCTCCAAAAACTTGGAAGGCCCAATAAAGTAGTGAAGCCAAGGCACCCAAGGCAGCTACCAAATAGGTTCTGGCAGCCCATTTTAAAGCGTCTTCCGCACCTGCGTATTCCTGTTGGCTCACCATATTTTTTTGTTTCAACCATACCAATGCCCTTTTGCTGGCATCATATTCAACAGGGAGCGTGACAAAACTGAACACTGTAGCCAGTGCCATCATCACCAATCCAGCTACGGCAATATAAAATCCTATTCCGCCAGCCACACCAGTAGCAGCCATTAAGGCAATACCCCCAAATACGATCCATGTGGACATTCCAGAAGTAACACTTACCACAGGGACCAACTTGGAGCGCATGGTCAACCATTCATAAGCTTGGGCATGTTGTACAGCGTGACCACATTCATGGGCAGCAACGGCAGCCGCAGCTGCATTTCTTTGGCTATATACTCCTTCACTAAGGTTCACGGTCTTATTTTTTGGATTGTAGTGATCGGTCAACATTCCAGGCGTGGAAATCACCTTTACATCCCGAATTCCATGGTCATCCAGCATCTTTTGTGCAATCTCTGCACCGCTCATACCATTTCTTAAATGTACTTTGGAGTATTGTTTGAATTTACTCTTCAATCGGCTGCTGACCAACCAGCTAACCAATGCAATTCCTCCAATTAATATATAATAGGTCATCATAACTTTTCTATTTTAGGTCTTATAAATATACCTATAAAACAACAAAAACCCCGCCATAATTTGACGGGGCTTTTTTTCTGACAAAATGTAAGTTATGCCAAAACCGGTTCCCAATTGAAGGCTTCGGCTATTTCTTTATAAACTACTTCTCCTTCTACAATATTTAGACCTTTAGCCAAAGATTTATCCAAATTACAAGCACTTCTCCATCCGTTATTGGCCAAATTCAATACATAGGGCAGTGTTACATTTGTCAAGGCAACTGTAGAAGTGTAAGGGACTGCCCCAGGCATATTGGCAACACAGTAGTGCACCACATCATCAATTATATATATAGGATTTTCATGCGTTGTGGGTCTTGTGGTTTCCACGCAGCCTCCTTGGTCTACGGCCACATCAACTAGTACAGTTCCAGGATGCATTTCTTTCAACATGTCCTTTGTGATTAGATTAGGTGCTTTGGCTCCTTTCAATAGAACACCTCCTATAATCAAATCGTGGGTCTTGATGTGTTTTCTAATATTGAACTCGTTGGAGTATTCTGTGACCACATGGCTTGGCATAATATCGTTCACATATCGGAGTCGTTTCATGTTTACATCCAAAATGGTTACATGGGCGCCCAGTCCTGCTGCCATTTTTGCAGCTTGAACACCAACGGTACCCGCCCCCAATACCAAAACTCTTCCTGGAGCAACTCCAGGAACGCCCCCTAAAAGGACTCCTTTCCCTTTCACCGGTTTTTCTAAATACTTGGCTCCTTGTTGAATGGCCATACGACCGGCCACTTCGGACATTGGTGTCAATAATGGCAAAGTACCATCTTCATCCTCAACCGTTTCATAGGCAATACATATGGCTTTGCTATCCATCATGGCCTGGGTCAATGCTTCGCTGGATGCAAAATGAAAGTATGTGAAGACTATCTGACCTTTTTGAATCAATTTATATTCTTCAGCAATAGGTTCCTTTACCTTTACGATCATATCGCTCATCGCATATACCTGACCAATTGTATCCAAAATAGTGGCTCCCGCCTTTTGATAATCCTGATTAAAAAAACCACTACCTTCTCCTGCACCAGACTGTACGTATACGGTGTGATTGTTTTTTACCAGTTCAAAAACTCCTGCCGGCGTCATTCCAACCCGACTTTCATTATTCTTGATTTCTTTGGGTACCCCAACTACCATTTTGTTAATTTTTAATGGTTAATACCCCAAAGTTGTTACAAAAAATAAAAAGAGAGAAATAAAATCGATAAAAAGTAGGGGTTAATGACTAAATTTTATGTTTTTTAACTGTATACCCCTTATTTTTTTAGGGTAAAATTTATAATCATTATAAAATTTATCAGATATACCCTTCTTTATATAGGGTTATTTATGCCTTATTTTGAGAATCAACATCGTTAAGGCCAAGAGTCCAGTAACCACATTGGCCAAAATAATACTCAAACTATTGTGATGGATTCCGTAAACTATCCAGAGTACAAGTCCGGCTAGCAACACAATATACATGGTAAGGGATACACCCGCAGTGGATTTATGTTTGAATGCCTTATAAACTTGAGGCACAAATGCAGAAGTGGTCAATGTGGCCGCAACAAGGCCAACTATTTCAATGGTGTCCATAGCTGGGTATTTGCCCTAAAGGTAGAAACTTAAATGATTTTGGAAGAAAAACGTCCCCTTAAGGGGACGCATCTTTTATCCTACGATATTCACAATTTTTCCAGGCACAACAATTACTTTTTTAGGAGAACGTCCTTGTAATTGGGCCTGGGTTTTTTCATGGGCCAACACCGCAGCTTCTATTTCATCCTTGCCCATATCCAAAGGCAGCTCCAATTTAAAGCGCATTTTTCCATTAAAGGAAATGGGATACTCCTTGCTGCTTTCCACCAAATATTTTTCCTCAAATATGGGAAAAGGGGCAGCTGCAATGGATGTTGCATGACCTAATCGTTCCCAAAGCTCTTCAGCAATATGTGGCGCATAGGGCGATACCAAAATGGCGAGGGGTTCCAAAATGGCTTTGCTCGTACATTTTTGTGCCGTCAACTCATTCACACAAATCATAAAAGTGGACACCGAAGTATTGAACGAGAAGTTCTCAATATCCTCCTCCACTTTTTTAATGGTCTTGTGTAGCGTTTTTAAATTATCGGCCGTGGGCTCTGTGTCCTCAATGACCGCATAAAGCTTCCATAATTTCTTTAAGAAAGAATGCACTCCGGTAATCCCTGCCGTATTCCAAGGTTTGGATTGCTCCAAAGGCCCCAGGAACATTTCGTACAAACGAAGGGAATCTGCCCCATACTCCTCACAAATGGCATCTGGGTTGACCACATTGTATTTGGATTTGGACATTTTTTCTACTTCTCTTTTTGCAATTATAGCATCAGATTTATAAAATTTATAATTTTTAAAAATAGAGTCATATAACTTCAATTTCTCCAAATCGATTTCATCAGTAACACCGACTAAGCAGTCAATTGGAATAAGAATTTTATAAATACTTATTTCATTTATCTCTTGCCCTAGTAATCCAGACTCTTGATCCTCAATAAATTTTAGTATATCATCATTGGTAAGCAAATAATTGTTAAAGCCATTTTCTTTTATGTGCTCATTAGAAATTAAATATTGATTTAACATCAATCCTTCTTCCACATCTACAATCTCATTGCCTTTTTTAAATGATTTTATTGAAACACGATATGAATAAGCACTCGTCCCCGTAATCATCCCCTGGTTGATCAACTTTTGGGCGTACTCGTCTTTGGGCACTAGACCCTTATCAAACATGAATTTCTGCCAAAAACGGGAATACAATAAGTGGCCCGTAGCATGCTCGCTACCGCCAATGTAGAGATCCACATCTTGCCAGTACCCAATGGCCTCTTCGGAGAAGATGGCTTCATCATTTCTAGGGTCCATGTACCGGTTAAAGTACTGGGAGCTTCCCGCCCAACCTGGCATGGTGTTCAATTCTAATGGAAACACACTAGTGTGATTGATTTTTTCATTTCCCACCACCGAATTCGTCTCAATATTCCATGCCCAATGCGTAGCATTGCCCAAGGGTGGTTCCCCTGTTTCCGTGGGAAGGTATTTTTCCACTTCGGGCAACTCCAACGGCAAATGTTCCACGTCAATCATCTGGGGCATGCCATCCACATAATATACCGGGAAAGGTTCTCCCCAATAACGTTGACGACTGAATACCGCATCACGAAGACGATAATTGACCTTGCCTTCCCCATGACCAATTTTTTCTAGCTCAGCAATCACTTTTTTGGTTGCCTCCTTATAGGAAAGTCCGTTTAAGAAATCAGAATTAGCAATAATGGTAGTTGACTTATCCGCAAAAGCTTCTTCGGAAATATCAACTCCTTCAAAAATATTGGGAATGGGAATGTTATAGTGTTTTGCAAAATCATAATCGCGTTGATCACCACACGGCACCGCCATTACCGCTCCTGTACCATAACTGGCCAAAACATAGTCGCCAATCCAAATGGGAATGGGTTCCTTGGTAAAAGGATGCGCTGCATAAGCTCCGGTAAATACTCCGGACACAGTCTTTACATCGGCCATGCGATCACGCTCCGAACGCTTGGCAGTAGCCTCAACATAAGCGTCTACCTCCGCTTTTTGCGCCTCCGTAGTGATTTTGGCCACCAACTCATGTTCTGGGGCAAGCGTCATAAAGCTGACCCCAAAAATAGTATCAGGGCGGGTGGTGAAGACTTCAATGGTATCAGACTTCTCGACTGCGCTCGAAGTGACACTGTTAGTTGGAATGACATTAAAGGTGACAGAAGCTCCTTCCGAACGACCAATCCAGTTGGTTTGGGAATCTTTCAAAGGCTGTGGCCAATCAATCTTGTCCAATCCATCCAGCAAACGTTGGGCATAAGCAGTGATACGCATACTCCATTGCGTCATTTTTTTTCGGATGACAGGATGCCCTCCCCGTTCCGAAACCCCGTTTACGATCTCATCATTGGCCAAAACGGTGCCCAAGGCCGGACACCAGTTCACTTCAGTATCCGCCAAATAAGTCAATCTATATTTTAGCAGCAACTCTTGTTGGGTCTTTTCAGAAAAACTATTCCAATCTGAAGCGCTGAATGCAGGCGTATCGTCATCGCAAGCGGCTTCAACATTTGCATTCCCTTCTTTTTCGAACAGGGCAATCAAATCTGTTATGTCTTCGGCCTTGTCCGATTTTTTATTGTACCAAGAGTTGAACAATTGGATAAACACCCACTGGGTCCATTTATAATATCTTGGATTAGAAGTCCTGACTTCACGGTCCCAATCAAAAGAAAATCCCAGTTTGTCCAGTTGTTCCCGGTATCTTTTGATGTTGTTTTCGGTGGTTATGGCAGGATGTTGCCCGGTTTGAATGGCATATTGTTCTGCAGGAAGACCAAAGGAATCGTAACCCATGGGATGCAACACATTGAACCCTTTGTGCCTTTTATACCTTGAATAAATATCCGTAGCAATATAGCCCAGCGGGTGACCTACGTGCAAGCCAGCCCCAGAAGGGTATGGAAACATGGACAATGCATAAAATTTGGGTTTGTTAGAATCGTTGGTCGCTTTAAATGTTCCATTTTTTGCCCAATACTCCTGCCATTTGGCCTCAATCTCACGGAAATTATAATTCATCATGCTTCTTTATGATCATGTTGTCACATCGAGCGCAGTCGAGATGTCTCAAACGGATGGGAAGAGACTTCTCATTTGGCTTTCCAAGACTCGAAATGACAATAAACTGTATCTCTTTTCGAGTTGCAAAAATAGGTTTAATCCCCTAATTACAATTTACTTTTCTATTTTTACGTATTGATTTTCCCATATGAGCCAATATATTGAACGTTATCAACGCAGAAAGTTGATTTCCTCCTATTTTTCAGTTGTTTTGAGCATTGCTTTAGTGCTGTTTCTTCTTGGAGTTTTGGGAATGCTGGTGCTGAATACCAAAAAGTTGGCAGATCATTTCAAGGAACAGATTACCATTTCGGTTTTTTTGAAGGACAATGCCAAGCCGATCGAAATTGACCAATTGCAAAAAAGTTTGGCGATGGCGGATTACACCAAATCGGCAGAATACATTTCCAAAGAAGATGCCGCCGAACAGTACAGTGAAGACATCGGAGAAAACTTTGTGGAATTTTTAGGTTACAATCCTCTTAAAAATTCCATTGATGTGAATCTAAAAGCAGATTACGTTTCTCCGGACCAGATTTCTGAAATTGCTGATGATATTGCCGCTAAAACTTATGTGGATGAGGTGAGTTATGACAAGCCCTTGATTACACTGCTCAATGACAATACCCGAAAAATCAGTCTTTGGATTTTGGTGGCCAGTGCCGTTTTCACGGTCATTGCCGTGCTGCTGATCAATAGTTCCATTCGGCTTTCCATATATTCCAAACGCTTTATCATCAAAACAATGCAAATGGTAGGTGCTACTAAAAAGTTCATCCGAAGGCCTTTTATTTGGACCAATATAAAATTGGGTATGTTGGGTGCAGCAGTCGCACTAATTGGTTTAGGAGTATTACTTTACTACGTGAACAAGAATTTTCCAGAATTGAATCTCTTCCAGGATGTACTTGTTCTAGTTATTCTGTTTGTCGGTGTTTTCGGACTTGGGGTCATTATTTCATGGGCAAGCACCCATATAGCCACACAACGTTTCCTTAACCTAAGAACAGATGATCTTTATTATTAACTTTGCGGCATGAGCAAGAAAAACAAGAACAAAGTTCAAAAGTCTACCAATGAGTTCGTTTTCCAAAAAAAGAACTACATCTTCCTATTTATTGGTTTGGCTTTGATTGCATTGGGTTTTATTCTGATGAGTGGTGGAGGCAGTGATGACCCTAACGTGTTCAATCCAGATATCTACAACTTTAGAAGAATTCGTCTAGCACCTACGCTTGTGTTGATAGGTCTGGGCATTCAGGTATATGCCATTTTGTTGAACCCTAACAAAAACAAAAAATAACTTGGACATTATAGACGCTATCATCCTTGGCATTATTCAAGGATTGACCGAGTTTTTACCAGTATCCTCCAGTGGACATTTAGAATTGGGCAAGGCTATTTTGGGTGCAAACGCACTCCCAGAAGAAAGTCTTTTGTTTACCGTTGTGCTTCATTTTGCCACTGCATTGAGTACATTGATTGTTTTCAGAAAAGATGTTTGGGAAATTCTGAAGGGACTTTTTCAATTTAAATGGAATGAAGAAACCCAATTTTCCCTTAAAATCATTGTTTCTATGATTCCTGCTGCTCTAGTGGGCTTTTTTTTAGAGGATTTCTTAGAAGTATTTTTTGATGGCGCCATCATTATCGTAGGCATCATGCTTATTATAACAGCGATTTTATTGTACCTCGCAGATTTGGCGAAGACCACCGAAAAAGGAGTTTCTTATAGAAGTGCTTTTGTAATTGGGATGGCACAGGCCGTTGCCATATTACCAGGAATTTCCCGAAGCGGGGCCACTATTTCTGCCGCGGTCCTATTGGGTGTGGACAAAACCAAATCGGCACGTTTTTCATTTTTAATGGTCGTTCCATTGATCATGGGCAAAATGGCCAAAGATCTTCTAAGTGGCGATGTCAATTTTGCGGGCGACCAAGCCATTGCCATGGGTGCAGGTTTTGTAGCTGCATTTATTGCCGGATTGGCAGCTTGTACCTGGATGATTAAACTAGTTCGCCAGAGCAAGCTCTCGTACTTTGCTATTTATTGTTTGATTGTGGGCCTTATTGCCATTGCTTGGAGCGTTTGGGGATAGATAATTACTTTTGCCCAAAGCCCTGATGATTTGAAAACCAAAGAAGATTTTCTGAACGGTCAGATTTTACTGATCGATAAACCATTGGAATGGAGTTCCTTTCAAGCTGTGAATGCATTAAAATGGGCCATTCGCAAAAAATTCGGCCTTAAAAAAATAAAAATAGGGCATGCAGGCACGCTAGACCCACTAGCAACTGGTCTTTTGATTATTTGCACAGGAAAGTTTACTAAAAAAATACCTGAGCTTCAAGGGCAAGTCAAGGAATATACAGGAACCTTTACCTTGGGTGCAACAACACCTTCTTACGATTTGGAAACCGAAGTGGACCAAACGTATCCCATAGAGCAGTTGACCGAGGCAGCAATATACGAAGCCACCAACCAGTTTTTAGGGGAAATAGATCAAATCCCTCCTATTTTTTCAGCTTTAAAAAAAGATGGAAAACGCCTTTACGAACTCGCCCGGGAAGGGAAGGAAGTGGAAATCAAATCAAGAAAAATTGAAATTTTAGAGTTTGAAATCACTAAAATCCATTTGCCTAAAGTAGATTTTAGAGTAGTATGTAGTAAAGGAACATACATTAGGTCTCTTGCACATGATTTTGGCAGAGCACTTGAATCTGGTGCTCATTTATCCTCCCTTAGAAGAACCAAAATTGGGGATTTCAACGTAAATAATGCTACCACGCCCATTGTTTTCAAGGAAAGTCTCTCCTGAAAAAGGGTTAAATTGTTCTGCTACAGTGCATTGCTTAAGATGGAAAAATGTAATATTTCAATAAAAAAACGGTTATAGTTAGACCATGAATCTAAACAGAAACCAATTATCGCTTTTAATAACCTTCTTCTCCATGTCCATCGTGGTTTTGTTGTTGTTCAACATCCATTTGGGAGGCATAAAAGAGGAAGAATATGTTATTGAAATGAGTTTGGCGGATGAGGATATTGAAAAACTACTGGAAGAAGAGGAACAACGTTTGGAAGAATTGGCCAATAACGACCCCATTAAAAGTCACATGGCCTTGAACGAAACTGCAAAGCCAACCATTGGAAATCCAGAACCGCTCAAAACTTTGGAGGAACTCATGGAAGAAAGAGCCCTTAGCAGTGAACAAGGCGAATATTCCGATGTTGATGGTGAATTTGCAGAACAGTTAAAAGAACTGGCCAAACAGCGGGACGAAAAAAAACAACTTTTGGGAGAACGGGAAGCCCAGAAAGAGGAGTTTACAAATGCATTGAAAGACAAGCGTACGTCAATCAGCTTTTCCCTAATAGAAAGAAATGCCTATCACCTTCCACCTCCAATTTATACTTGTATTGAAGGTGGCAAAGTCGTTATCAACATCAAAGTGGATAATAACGGATATGTTACAGCAGCTGATTTCAACGATAGCAGCTCTGGAACCAGTAATGGCTGTCTGGTGGACAATGCCATTAGATATGCATTAAAAGCTAGATTTAGCCCCAGCACGAAGAATTCACAGATAGGAACAATAACTTACCTATTTCAGGCGAAGTAAGTTTTTTAGGTCCTCCAAAATATTTTCACCCTTGTTTTTGTTATACCAAAGCTGAAGATCTTTTTTAAAATCGGCAGTAAGTTGACCATGTTGTGCTTTAAAATCTTGCACCATTTTGGTAGCAATACTTGGCCTTGGTCCCCATTCCCCAACAACTTCATTGTTTTTCTTATCCAATATGATCAATTTGGGAATGGATCGGGTTCCATTGGTCAAAAAAGCATCCATAAGTTCCAAATTCTCATCCCTTAAGACAATTTTTAGATCAAAATTTGGATTTAACGCAACAAATTTGTTGATAATGGGTAAGCTAGGTGCGGCATCACCACACCAACTTTCAGTCAATACCAAAAATTCCAAACTAGCATCCAATTGAGCAATCTTTTCCTGTAAGTCAGAAGGAATTTTAAAGGTTTTGTCCCATCTTTTCATACGGCGATCTCCAAGTTGGGTATAGCTGATGTTCGCTTCGGATTGTACAGGACCTGTAGTTTGATGGCTCTCTGCCAAATGCTCTACCAAATCCCTGTATTGCTCATAGCTCATACCTTTGGCCAAACCCTCTAGAACAAGTTGTAATGGTTCTTTCTTCAAATTATTTTCAACAGCTTCCATATTTCGTTTTCATCAAAAATAAGTTCCAAAATCAGCAATATATCTGATTTTTGTCATTGGTTGGATTTCAACAGAAAAACTTACAGTGATCAAATTTGATGTGTTCCACTACAAAGCTTTAGGGTTAATGGCCAAACTCTTGAACAACATTGCTTTTGTATAAAAGAACTTGTTCTGAACCTCATTGCGTTTCAAGTTGGCATCGATGAGTTTGCTCTCCCTGGAGTTGATCAAAAACAAAGAGCTTTCCCCAAAGCTAAATTTTCGCTCCTCCGCGGCAAGCAAAGCCCCGTAATTATCAACGATATCAGCAATCAATTGATTTTGATTGGTATAAGAGTCCAACTCGCCATAAATGGCATATATTTTATTTTGAATTTCAACAAAGGCATTGTCTCTTTCAAACTCTGCATCCAACAATTTGAACTTGGCCAATTTTAAATCTCCTCGTTCTTTTCTAAGGAACAACGGAAACTTAAGACTGAATCCACCCTTATAATTATCGTTCACAAAAGAATTGATATTGTCTGGAGATTCTGTCAAGAAATTGTATTCAACATCCAGTTTGGGCAGTAGTTTATTTGCCTTTAACCGTTTGTCAACCAAAAGTCCATCTATTTTATAGTTCAAGGACCTTAATTTTGGGTGATTTTCAAGCGTAAAACTATCCAATGGCTTTCCCATAATCTCCAAAGTTCCATCAATATCAGAATTCACCTCTACATCTGGCACAACATCAGATTGTAATTCTACCGGCACATCATTGATCCATAAAAAATTGGAAAGTTCCAGAGACCGTTTTAGTAATTTTACTCTAGCCTGCTCCATGCTCAAAGCCCTGTTCTGAACTGCAATTTTGGCCTCTACCGTATCAATAATAGCAATATCCCCGGCAATCGCTCTTTGTTTAACTCCTTGTAGGCGAACTTGGGCATTTTCAAAAAAATCTCTGAACACTGCCATATCCTGATAAGCCCTTAACCAATCAAAATAAGCCAAAGAGGCTTTGTAGAGCACCTCATTCACCAAAAGGTCTTGGTCAGCTTTGGATTGCTCTCTAAAAAATTTTGCCTTCCGTAGAGTGGCCATCCGCTCGTTGATCCAGAAACCTTGTCCCAGAGACATGGAAACACCAGCACTATAAAGTCCATCATCTGGCAAATTTTCATCTGAATTGGTAAAATCACCTTCATTTTGGGAGAAGTTCCCTTTGAGCTCCACACCAAACCACGTTGGAATCTTAAATGTTGCATTAAGTCGATCCCAATATTCGGTGCCTTTAAATTCTTTCCGATCATAATCCACCTCAATATTTGGGTCAAAACCTCCTCTGGACTTCATCAAATTGGCCTGGCCAGCTGCAATTGTCAACTGAGCCTGTTTTGCCAGTGGGTGGTATTTCTTCACATAACCCAAATATTCCTTAAAATTGAGCACCAATGTATCTTGCTGACCATAGGTTAAACCCATGGAAAACAGAAAACAAAAAAGAAGGGTTAGGAGCTGGTTATTTTTTATCAGCATCGGCCATTTTATTTTCGGGTTGATAATAGTTGGGTGGGAATCCATTCAACTGTCTCCAAAGCTCAAACCAAATAGGCACATCATTTAAAAGTGCAAGTGTATTTGCACCGGACCCGACTCTTATAGCCTCTGGCCAAGGTTCATCATCTTTGTCCGGGGCCAGTAAAATTCTGTATTTTCCATTATCACTGATGAATGTTTCTATGGCCACTACCTTGCCTCCAAACGTACCAAAGGAAACATTGGGCCATCCATTGAACACGATAGCGGGCCATCCATCAAATTGAATTCTAACTTTTTCCCCAATATGAAGCAATGGTAAATCGATTGGTTCTACAAAGGTCTCAACTGCCATCTCGTAATCTGCAGGCATAATTCCCACTAAACGATCCCCTTCTTTAAAAGTTTCGCCAATTCCAGATTGCAGGGCTTTGTTGATATACCCGCTTTGTGGAGCCCTAATATATAAGAGATTATTTCTGATTTCGTAGTTGGTGTAGGCATTTTCCAACTTAGTCACCTGTGCTTCGGAATCAAATTGATTCGATTGTGCCGTGAACATATCGCTCCTCGCCTTAGAAATCTTATCGGTGTATTCTGCCAAAACACGATTCACCTCCACTCGGGCATTGATGACATTATTTTTGCTGGCCAATAATTTATTTTCTTGGGAAATTAGTTTGGCCTGCGTCTCCTGAAGTTTCAATCGTTTTTCTTCAACATCGGTAACTGCTTTAAGGCCTTCTTGCTGCAATTGAAGCGTCCGGTCATACTGTCGCTCAGCAATAGAAATATTGGTCTTGGCCGCTTCCAAATCAATACTATCACTTTGTACCTTAAGCTTAGATTGCATCAACTTATTTTTGGCCTGTTCCAATTTAAGTCCCCGCTCATTGGTCAGGGCACTAATTTGGGTGTTTAAGGCCTTTACCTTTTCTTGATAGGAAACCACAGACATGGATTTGGCCTTGATCTGCTGCCCAGTACGTTCTACCAGATCAGGGTCAAAATACTCACTTTTTACCTCCGAAATATAAAGAATTGTATCTCCTTTTTCTACAAAATCCCCTTCTTGCACATACCATTTTTCAATTCGCCCTGGTATTGGGGATTGAATGGTCTGCGGACGTTGATCCGGTCTTAAAGTGGTAAGATACCCCTTTCCAGAAATGGTCTGGGTCCACGGCAAAAACAAGACAATAAATGTAACGATGGAAAACACCACCAACAGCCGATTAAAATGCTTGTTGTGCTTTCTATCAAATACCTTCTTGGCAGCTTTGTAACCACTCAGGTCCACTTTTTGATTTAACTTATTAGGTGATATATTCAGCATGGTATTTCTTCTAAGATTCGTTGATCAATTTTCCGTTTTCCATGGTAAGGATTCGTCCACATCTTTCCATCCACTTTGTATTTTCACTAACAATGACCAATGCCCAGCCATTGCTTGAATCTGTTAAAAAGTCCATGATTTTTGTTGCCTCTACCTCACCAAACTGATCTAAAGGATCCTTAAGGATCAGAAGTTTTGGTCTTCGGACAATGCTTCGGGCCAAAACAATTTTTTTGGAAATAGTATATGGAATCTGCCTGCCTTCAGGATAAATCACCGTTTGCAACCCTTTGGGTTGTTCCTTGACAAATTGTGTTAAGCCTGTTTTTTCCAAGGCCCAGTATATATCTTCCTGGGTAATTTCCTTATCTCCAAAGGTGATATTGTTCAGCAAAGTACCTTCAAATGGGGTTTCTTCACTTAGTGATTGCCCCAAATGAGACCTATAATAGTTTAGATTCATTCCATGAAGGGCTACATTATTGATAAATATCTTACCCTCATCCGGTTCCAAAATTCCTGCAATCAACCTCAACAAAGTTGATTTGCCAGAGCCACTGGACCCTCTCAATAAAATTGTGCACGATGGAGTTATGGTCAAGGAAACATTATCAATGATTTTTTTATCCCTTTCTGGAACATTGTATGAAACCTCATCGAGTTCTACCGTGAAACCTTCATCACTCCCAAAGGGTTTTTCTCCCTCTTGATTCTCCAGGTCTTTGTCCACCACTTGACCCAATTTTTCCAAAGAGGTGAGCAAATCGTAGAAGGTTTCAAGGCCTAGGATTATTTTTTCAACAGAACTGATTACAAGAATGATGATGATTTCTGCAGCCACAAACTGACCAATATTCATCTCTTGATTCAATACCAGCAATCCTCCAATTAAAAGCAGTCCTGCAGTGACCAAGACCTTAAACCCAATCATTTGAATAAACTGGACTACCAGAATCTTAAAATGGCTTTCCCTTGCATCCAAATATCGGGCAACCAAAGTGTCATTTTTATCGAGTGCATGCGATGTTCTTCCGGATAATTTAAAACTTACCAGAGACCTTGCGATTTCTTGAATCCAGTGGGCAACCCTATACTTATTCTTAGACTCATCCAAACTGGTTTCCAACCCGCGCTGAGCGGTAAACTTGAACACCACATAAATCAAAAGCACCAACAGTAAGCCATAAAGAATAAAGAATGGATGGTAAAATGAAAGTAGCAACAATCCAAAAACTATCTGTAAAAATGCCGCTGGAAAATCAATCAAAATCTTTGACAAACCCTTTTGTACCGTTAGTGTATCAAAAAAACGGTTGGCAAGCTCCGGCGGGTAATAATTACGGAGTTCGTTCATTTTTATCTTGGGAAAACGATAGGCAAATTCAAAAGAAGATCTAGTGAATATTTTTTGCTGTACATTTTCAATGATTCGCATCTGCATGAGCTGTAACGTACCAGCAAAAGCAACGCCAAGTGTTACCAAAATTACCAGAACAACCCATGAAGTACTCACTTGTGCCCCTTGAATGAGGTTGATTATGGCCTGTATTCCCAATGGCAGGGAAAGATTGACCAATCCAGCGAAGATGGCATAGTAAAAAATCTGCAAAATGTCTTTTTTGTCTAAAGCCAGCATGCCCAGAAGTCGCTGCCATGCCGTTAAAACTTTTTCAGTCATTAGTGTTGGAATTTAAAATCCGAAAAACCAAATCAGTAAAATATTGGGTTGGGGTAACGGATTCGTTACAGTCAGTTAAGTTTGGGAAATGCTCCCTTAAAAAATATTGGTGCAAAGAACCTTCAAGAACCGTACTGGCCAAACTTGAAGGGTAAGGATAGTCTTTATCCAACATGATGATCATATCATGCAAACGATTTACCAAACGTTTGTAAATGACAAAATAACCTTCCTTATTTTCTTGATCCACCTCTTTAGTTAGATAAGATTTGGAATACTCATTGATTACAATTTTATTGAGCAATACTTCATTGACATGGGAGAAGGAAACATCTTCCTGAACTGTTTGGGTTAAAATTTCTATGGCTTTTCGTAGCTTTTCGCTTGGGTCTGAAATTCCATTTGTAGCAAATACCGTTTTATATTCCAACCAACCCCAATACCAAGAAGCCAAGTAAAGTAGCAACTTGTGCTTATTTTCAAAATAACGATAAATGGAACTTTCATTGGAACCGATTCTTTCGCCAAGTTTTCTGAAAGTAAAGCTCTCAAAACCCATTTCATCAATCATCAGAATACTTTGTTCCACTATTCTTTTTCCTAAATCTGAAGATTCTGGATCCTTTACATAAATTTTCTCGTTTATCCCTATTCGTATGGAATGCATCAGTCTTTCCATGGTTTTATAATTTTTCAGATTCCAAAATTAAAAGTATTACTATCATATTCTAATAGTTTAACACACTTTAACAATAGTAATTATATTTTAAAAGCGATTAATTCTATCTTTAATCTCAAAACTAAGCAGTTATGAAAAGAAATTTACTCTTTGTGAGCTTCCTAATACTCACCACATGTTTTCACGCTCAACAAAATAAATACCAATTAAAGGTTGAGCATTTTACAGAAAGTAGGGGAGATTATGACCACGAAAAACTTTTGAAGATTCCTCAGTCTCAGATGATTCTTGTACAAAACTCTTTGAATTCTTCATCGGGTTTTGGGCTTCGAATGAATTTTCATGGTCAAGTAGTGATTGTGGACCATATGGAAAAAATGTCTGATGGAAGTACTCAGGTAATTCTAAGAAGGGAGGATGGTAAAAACTTTTATGGATTCAAACCAACGATTAAAGCAATCTTGGTTAAATAATAGTACTAAAATTAAAAACTAACAAAATGAAGCATCTATTCTTAACACTACTCTTTTATGTTTGTACAACTAGCTTTTTGCAAGCTCAGGAAAACTATGTCGACCTTGTTCAAATAGGTGATCAACTTACCTTAGGAACCCCATCCGGAAATCACTACAAATATATTAGTGTTCCCCGTAAAAATTTTATCCTTAAACGAGGCGGAATAGGAGATATATCCTCCTTGGTGAATCAAAAAATTACGATTACCAACATCAGTTATGGAAAAGTAGCCAAGGTAACCTTTAAGAAAACTAACGGCGGGAAATTCTTTAGGGTTTACAAGACCTTTACAGCTGATTTCAACAAAGCAGTAGATGCAGGTGAAATAAAAATCCCCAGCAGTACATCTCAAGTAGCTATTGTTAAATAACTATATGATGGATGAAAAAGCACTTATCTTCACTTAAACAAAGTTTATTCAAAAGTAAAGGCCACAACAATGTAGACTCATTTTTGCTTATAGAAGGTGTTTTTTCACCCTCTGAAGCTGCAGATGTACTATTATCCTTGCTTAATGATAAAATTAAATTTCACTCTGTACAACTGCTTCATCTCAACGATTCCAATCACATAGACATCAGCAACTCCAAGAACAGAATTCAGGAACTTAAATCAGCAAAAGAAAAAATCACAAACATTATTTTAAATGCCAGAGACCAAGGCTCCAATCTAAAAATCCACAGTACAATTGAGATTACCGAAACAACTTCTACAGCCTAATATTTCTCATACCAATCAAAATTATTTTGTATGATTTTTTCCTTGTCGCCTTCCAAATAATTCAACAATGCCTCTGCTACGGGCGATAATTTTTTTGATGCCAACCAAACTAGGTTCCAAGTGGTTTGTATTGGGAGATTGCGTTTGGGAAATATTTTTAAATCACCATTACCCAATTCATTCTTAATCCCTATCAAAGGCATAATGGAACATCCAAGTCCTGCAATTACAGCTTGTTTTACCGCTTCATTGGAAGTCAGTTCTATACGCTTTCCCACCTGTATTTCTCCTTTTTTCAAATAATTTTCCATAGCCATTCTTGTTGCAGATCCCGGTTCTCTGAAAATTAACGGAGTATCTTGTGAAAACATCTTTTTTGACAATAAAATCTTATTGAAATGGTTTGGATTAGCAACTAAGTACAATACATTTTTCATTAAACTTACCTTACTCAACTTTAAATGTTCAGGAAGCACTGAAACCAAGGCAAAATCCACCTCATTCTGTTCTAGACTTTCAACTACCCTTGCCTTATTGGTCACATCCATTACTAAATCAACCCCAGTATGGGCCCGCATAAAACCAGATAGGAAATACGGCATAACATATTTACCGGTAGACACCACAGATATTTTTAATGTGCCTGCAAGTTTTCCCCTATAGGATTGCATTCTATAGTTGATTCCATCTACTTCATTTAGAATCTTGGTTGCCGAATCAGCAATTTCCCTTCCAAAATCAGTTATAAAAAGTTTTCTCCCCACAACCTCAGTCAAGGGAATTGGGAACTGTTCCTGAAAATTTTTAAGCTGTATCGACACTGCTGGCTGGGTCAAAAACAACTCTTCAGAAGCCTTTGTAATGCTTTGTTTTTCAACAATTTTAGAAAATATACGAAGCTGATGTAAGGTATAATTCATAAACTATATTTATGTTTTGTATAATAAATATAAATAATAATATATTGATTTGATGTGTAACCTTTGCAAAAAAACAAACATCATGAGCAAGGTTCTATTCTCTCAAAAAATTGAAAACAAAGCCACAAAATCGACTAAGGAAAATATTTATTACCCTTTGTACTATGCCCTTACCGGATTTCTCTTTGGTGGAATATTAGTTCTTTCAGCTTTAAACGATTTCCTCTTTTTTGGATGGCTAAGCATTTCAATATCAATTGTATTTGGGCTCATGTCCATTCACCTTACAGGTAAAAATCAAACAAAAAGGTCTTAATTAAAAATCAAGAAAAAATGGAAACAATTGTCAAAACAAATCAGAAAATTCAATTAGTTGACGGAACATTTACAGCTTCAGAGGCTTTAGATGTTATCACCAGTCTTTTGAATGAAAAAATAAACTTCCACAAACTTCAACGTTTGTCCTGGTGTGAAGGAAATCAGGATGCCAACACCAAATATCCTGATGGAAGGATTGCAGAGCTTGAAAATGAAATCAAAATTGCCCGAAAATTTATCAGCAGTGTAAGACAAGAAGGAAAACGTTTAAAAATAGATGGCATTCTTAACATAACCTTGGAAGAATAACCTTTATGGATCTACACCTACTACTGGATAACCTTACCAACCCCGCGCTGCTCTTTTTCTTCTTGGGTATTATCGCAGTTCAATTAAAAAGTGATTTAGAAATCCCCTCCAATTCTTCAAAGTTCATTTCCCTGTACCTCCTTTTTGCCATTGGGTTTAAAGGCGGGCAAGAGCTATCACACAGCTCCCTTAACATGGAAATCATTTGGTCACTTCTTTTTGGAGTGCTATTGGCTACAATTGTACCGATATACACCTATTTTATTTTAAGAAGGAAGTTCAATGTACAAAACTCTGGTGCTATTGCAGCAGCCTATGGTTCAGTTAGTGCGGTCACCTTTGTGACCGCAATTTCTTTTCTTGAAATTGAACAAATTGAATTTGGGGGCCACATGGTGGCTGTGATGGCCTTAATGGAAGCACCATCGATTATCATTGGCGTTTTGTTGATGACCCTTTTTAAAAAAGAAAAAGAACAAAGCTGTGATTTTTCAAAAATTCTTCGCCATTCATTTACCAATGGAAGTGTGCTGCTCATTTTGGGCAGCTTGGCCATTGGGTTTTTGGCCAATGACCAGCAAGCGGAGGGAATAAAACCATTCACTACGGATATTTTCAAAGGATTTTTGGCAGTATTTCTTCTGGACATGGGCATAACCAGCGGCAAAAAACTCAATGATTTCCTGAAAAAAGGTTGGTTTGCCCTCATATTTTCTATAGTGATTCCAATAATCAATGGATGTTTTGTCGCTTGGTTCAGTCAATTTATAACCGATAGTATTGGGAACAGATTTCTTTTCTCCATACTAGCCGCAAGTGCTTCATACATTGCAGTACCTGCAGCCATGAGAATTGCCGCTCCCAAGGCCAATCCAAGCCTATATTTGCCAATGGCCCTTGCCATTACATTTCCCTTCAACATTACATTGGGCATGCCCCTATATCTCTATCTCATTCAAAATCTTTAGCACTATGGATAAAGGACAAAAAACATCAAAATTGCAGGAAATTGCAAAAGAAAATGACATCCAACAAGAAATCAAACTTGGAACTACTTTTACTATAGGTCTTGCGGCCAACAACTCTTATCTTTTCTTGGGTAAGACCATAGCAGAAGTAGGCCCCGAAGAAAACTCTACTCTTCCTAAAAACAAATTGATTGGGCAAAAAGCTAAGATTGCAGGCATCATTAACCGTTCTTCCGGTTTTAAAATACATGTACTCCGCCGACAAGATGGTAAGAACTTTTATCACAGTTTAACCCAAATTTATGCAGACGTTGCCCGTGCCCTAGTTGCCAAAGAATTAAAATTACTCTAACCCTATTTCCACTATCTTTAGCAAAAACCAAATCTATATGAGCAAACATCGATGTGGTTGGTGCTTGGGAGATTCATTGTATGAAGCCTACCATGATCAGGAATGGGGCGTGCCTGTCAGGGATGACAAAACCCTATTTGAATTTTTGATATTGGAAACCTTCCAGGCCGGATTGAGCTGGATTACCGTGCTTAGAAAACGAGAAAACTTCAGAAAGGCCTTTGATGATTTCGATTATTTAAGGATAGTGGATTATAATCAAGGTAAAATCGATGAACTTTTGGAAAACAAGGGCATCATCAGAAATAAACTGAAGATTAATGCCACTATTTCCAATGCAAAGGCATTTATGCAGGTTCAACAAGAGTTTGGAAGCTTCAGTGACTACATTTGGGCATTTGTGGATGGCAAACCCATAAAAAATGCGTGGAAAAACTATAAGGACGCACCGGCCACCTCATCCGAATCTGATGCACTCAGTAAAGATTTAAAAAAGCGGGGGTTTAAATTTGTGGGCAGTACCGTGGTCTATGCATTTATGCAGGCCACAGGATTGGTAAACGATCATGAAGTGGGATGTTTTAGATACAATGAAGTATAGATTTCTATTTTGTTCTTTTCTTTTTTTGGTCGGACTAAATACTTCGGCCCAAAACAAGTACGAGCAAGAGTTTAGAATTTCTGAAGAGGATTTCCCTGCCAAAGCATTGGAATCCATAAAATCTTATGTAGAAGATGCGAAAAGAATTCGGTTTTATCGTGAAATAGATAGTGCCAAAACAAGTTTTGAGGCAAAGTTCAAAAAAGGAAAACTTCACTACAGCGTAGAATTCAATTCCAAAGGAGAACTTGAAGATGTGGAATTCATTATCAAAAAAACCGATGTGCCTGAAGATGCCTGGGTGCAAATTCAACAGTATTTAGATACAGAATTTCCTAGGTCAAAAATCAAAAAAATACAGCAACAATATCCTGCTAATAATGCTGAAACACCAAAGGTGTTAAGAGAAGCCTTTCAAAATTTGCTTTTGCCCTATATCCGATACGAGCTCATTTTTACAAGTAAAAGCAATCATGGCTTTCAGACTTATGAAGGGCTTTTTGATGCTGAAGGTCAATTGCGCAATCTCCGAAAATCCCTAACCCCCAATTATGACCATCTCTTATATTAATTGGTGGTTTGTTTTGATTTTCGGGCTGTTCACATTCATTTGTTCTGGTCAGGAAAATTTCACTGCATATTGGCAACCCCAAGTGGCCATAAATTACAACGTGTCCAACACTTATTCCCATAATTTTTCTTTGGGACATAGAGCTTATCTTGTAGATGAAGGCAATACCCTTTTTAGGGGAAGACAGTTGGATTTGGTTCATTTTTCCAAGTGGGGGTTATCCGATAATCAAAGTATTGCCATGGGTGTTCAATATAGATTCAGAGACATTTTTGATGGAAAATCCAATGAATTGCGGTTGACACAACAATACAATTTTACCAAGCGCCCTTTAGTGGTTCGTTTTGGACATCGCTTCCGAGCTGAGCAGCGAATCCTAAAGGAACTCACTGTTCATAGGTTTAGGTATAGATTCGCCATTGATTTCCCTTTAAAAGGGGAAAAACTGGATGTTGGAGAACCTTTTTTAGCTACCAGCATGGAAAATTTATTAAGTGTGGGTAAAGGAAGAAGCTCCCAATATGATAATCGAATTAGTGGGCAAATAGGCTGGAAATTCAACAAAGGTTTGAAAGTGTTGTTCGGCATAGAATATCGTTTGGAAGATTACACTTCCCAAAAAACCGATAATGTCCTGTTCTTGCTTAGTAATATCCAATTAGGACTTTAGGATTTCCATAAATTCCACTCTTGGAATCAATTTGGCCCCAAGACTTTCCAAATGCGACGTATGAATTTGGCAATCTATGAGTCTATAGTTCTTTTCGGCAAGTTCTTCCGCCATTCTAATAAATGCAAACTTAGATGCATTGGGTTGAAGGCTGAACATGCTTTCTCCACAAAAAACATGGCCCAAATCAACCCCGTACAATCCTCCAACCAAATCCTTGCCTTCCCAAACTTCATAGGATTTGGCAAAACCTTTTCTGAACAATTCATTGTAGGCCGTTTTCATTTTTGAAGTGATCCAAGTACCTTCCTGTCCCTTTCGTTCCATCCTTGCACAATTTTCCAAAACCTGGTCAAAACAGGTATTTTGGGTCAGCCTAAACTTTTTATCCCGGAGCACTTTGCGCATACTTTTGGAGATTTTGACCTCATCAGGGTACAAAACCATCCTTGGGTCTGGTGCCCACCAAAGAATTAAGGCATCATCATTGAACCAAGGAAAAATACCATTTTTATAAGCCAGTAAGAGTCGCTCCGAAGACAAATCACCCCCCACTGCCAAAAGACCATCTTCATTGGCCATTTCAACAGATGGAAATTCCAATCTATTGCTCAAAAAGTACAAGGGAAACTTATTCGCATCGTTTTCCAAGGCGCAACTTTTATTTTAAAGTTACATAAAAAGCTTTAAAAAATTAGAAGCCCGGCAACATAAATAAGGCTTCCAAAAAATAGGAATAGTAATGTATAAGGAAGGATTTCCTTGGCCTTTAATTTTGTGATTCCCAAAAGCGGCAACGCCCAAAAGGGTTGAAGCATGTTGGTAACTTGATCTCCATAAGCCAGAGCCATAATTGCTTTTGGTAAAGGAACTCCCAACTGTAATGCAGATTCTAGGACCAAAGGTCCTTGCACTGCCCATTGACCACCTCCACTTGGCACAAAAATATTGACCAGTCCAGCGCTCAAAAAAGTAAAAATAGGTAAAGTGGTTTCGGTACTTATCGAAACAAAAAAATCAGAAATAGTATTGATCATGCCACTGCCACTCATAATACCCATAATTCCAAAATAGAGCGGGAACTGAATCAAGATTCCCGCAGTATCACTTATTGCTTCTTCAACAGCCAACAAGAAACTTTTAAAGCTTCCATGTAAGAGAATAGCCAGGCCCAACATGAAGAAATTGAGCATGTTTGGGGTAATATTTAAGGTCTTGAGTGCAGGTAGGTATTGTATCAAAAATGTAACTAGCAACAAAGCTCCAAACAAGGTGGATACCCATTTGGAATGGTCTAATTTTTCTGCGCCATCCAACTTTTTGCCATCTACCGATTTAAATTGATACGTTTTAAGTTCCACGATATTCATATCAGTTCTTTTTCCTAAAAAATAGACCAAAACCGTTATCGACAAAACCACTGTTAGAAAAAGTATGAGGTTCCAACTACTAAATACAGTTAGCGATGTGGAGATGCTCTCAGGCAATTTTGAAAGTACCTCAGAACTTGAAACACCTTCCAATAATCCTTTCAAATGACCTGCTTCAGCAACTTTAATAGGAGCTGATCCGCTGATCCCTCCGTGCCATACCATCAAACCTGAGTAACCACATGCTCCTATTAATGGGTAATTAATGTTGATGTTATGCTCTTTGGCATATTCACCAACTTTTCTGGCCAAAATCGCCCCAAAAATCAATCCAAGACCCCAATTAAAAAAGGATACCAACATAGTTGGCAACGCAACCAGTACCGCAGCACTGGACCCATTGGACACCCATTTGGTAATGAGCAGTATAAGTCTTTCCATGGGTTTACTCAATACCAAAACATGCCCCAATACCAAAATGAGCATCATTTGATAGGCAAAAACCAAGAGTCCGTTATTCCAGACCCCATTTTCCCAATAGGATAGAATTGTGAACAGGTGGTTCTGGCGCGAGGTATTGTTAGTAAATACCAAGGCCAAAAGTATAGTGAAAACCGTAAGGAGTACCGCTATAGTAAACGGAGAGGGCAAATACCTCTTAAAAATACGTTCTATTACTTTGGTAAGGCCCAAAGTAGTTTAGAATGGGAGGTCGTCGTGGTCTTCCTCATTAAGGTCATCAGCAGGTTCAAAAGCTTCCATTGGAGGTACAGGCGGCATGTTTTCTGCATTATTTCCCGCTTCCAAGTTTTCAATGCGCCATCCTTGGATAGAATTGAAATATTTGGTCTCCCCTTGAGGGTTTACCCATTCCCTACCTCTTAGATTGATGCTTATTTTCACCGATTGTCCTACATTATAATTGTTCAGCAGGTCACATTTATCCTGAACAAATTCAACCAAAATATGCTGCGGATATTGCTCTTCCGTAGTAACAACCACTTCTCTTTTTCTGAAACCATTGTTGCCATAGGTTTTGGTTTCATCTATCATTTTTATTCTTCCCTGAACTTCCATGTAAACTTCTTTTCAATAAATTTCAAATGTACATAAAATGAAGCCCATTGGAAACCTGATGCGTATATGAAGTATCAACATATTTTTCCATTTTCCGCTATCTTTATTCACAATTCCATCAAAAACATGAACTTCAGCCCCAAAAGGAAAGCTTCCTACATCACTTTATTGATCTCTGCCTTTGTGATTGTAAGTCTCATTCTGTGGAATACCAATAGCTTTTTTAAAAAGTTTAAAGAAGAGGAACGATTAAAGATGGAAATATGGGCGACTGCACAGTTGGAGCTCATACAATCATCAGTGGATCAAGAATTAGGAAATTTGACCCTAAAGGTCATGGGAAACAACACTTCTACTCCCATGATTCTGGTAAATGAGGAAGGTTCCATTAAAACGCACAACATTACCGAAGAAAAAGCTTTAGATAGTGCATACATCCAAAGAAAGATACGACAATTTCGAAGCGAGAACGAACCCATTGAAATTGTTCAAGAGGGAGAGCTTTTGGAAACTTTGTACTATGGCAATTCCGAAGTTCTGAACAAACTCAAGTATTATCCCCTTGCTTTACTGCTCATCATATTTTTATTTGGGGCGGTAATCTTCTTCTTCTTTAAAACCAATAAAGCATCGGAACAAAACAAACTTTGGGCCGGCATGGCCAAAGAAACAGCTCATCAAATTGGAACCCCACTTACCTCGTTGCTAGGTTGGAACGAATTGTTGAAATCAGAAAACATCAATCCAGATATTACCAAGGAAATTGCAAAGGACATCACCCGTTTACAGACTATTACGGAGCGGTTTTCAAAAATTGGCTCTATTCCAGAACTGCAAGTACATGATATTGTGGAGGAAACCAAAAAAGCATATCAATATCTAAAACGCAGAAGCTCTAAATTGATTCATTTTTCCTTTACCACAGAGATTGAAGAACTTCCTGTACTCTTGAATCCTCCTTTATATAACTGGAGTATCGAGAATTTAGTTAAAAATGGCATCGATGCCATGAAAGGTAAAGGAAATATTAGCATCCATATTGAGAGAAAAGGGCAAAATGTCCATATATTGGTATCGGATACAGGGCACGGTATCTCCAAAAGTGATTTTCAAAATATATTTAATCCCGGAGTAACCTCGAAAAAAAGAGGCTGGGGATTGGGACTTTCCTTGGTCAAAAGAATAGTGGAAGAGTACCATAAAGGAAAAATTAAAGTACTTTCGTCCGGCAAGGAAGGAACTATTATGCAAATTTCCCTCAAATCAATTGAACTTTGAACTGATGACAAAGGAAAAGCGAATTGCAATAAAAAAAGCTGAAATCACCAACAACTGCCCTGAATGCTTTAATCAAGAGTTGGAGCTTACCTTCTACCAAAAACATACCTACAATCCTTTTTTTCATCGTACCACTCCAGAAGTAACCTACGAAATAAAGTGTAAAAAATGCCATTCAATTATATATCCAGTTGACTGGACCACAGATATTGAAAGAGTATTTGATTACTATAATAAATTGGTACGACCAGACAGACCATCGGTGCGGTTTACAACATTGTTTTTTGGTCTTTTAATACTGATTTTAGGCGTAATTGGGACCGTTTTCTACCTACACTTGGAAAATCTTATTTGATTTGATCTCTAATTTGCTCTGCTACTTTCTCAAATTCTTCAGCCGTTAGACTTTCCTTATATTGAAACGTGGCATTTTTCATTGATTGTAGCGGAATTAAATGTACATGGACGTGTGGAACTTCAAGTCCAATCACAGACATTCCCACACGCTCACAAGGAACAGCAGCTTCAATGGCCTTGCCAACTTTTCTGGAAAAAGCCATAAGCTTCATGTATGATTCCTCATCCAAATCCAATAGTTTGTCCACTTCCTTTTTGGGAACACAAAGTGTATGTCCCTTGGCATTTGGATTAATGTCCAAAAAAGCAAAATTATCTTCGTCCTCAGCTATTTTATAGCAAGGAATATCTCCATTGATGATTTTAGTGAAAATAGTGGGCATAGTTGGTTTGGTTTTAATAAAAAATCCCGCCATAAGACGGGATTAAATATAATGATTTTACTAGCTCTTACTCACGGGTAATTTCCAAAACATCAAACTTTAAGGTTCCATTGGGCACCTGAATTTCTGCTACTTCACCAACAGATTTTCCCAACAGACCCTTACCAATGGGTGAGGTCACGGATATTTTGCCCGACTTCAAATCGGCTTCACTTTCTGCAACCAAAGTGTATTTCATTTCCATACCATTGGCCTGGTTTTTTAATTTAACCGTTGAAAGCACCAGTACTTTTGAAGTATCCAGCTGAGATTCATCAATCAATCTAGCATTGGCCAAAGTTTCTTCAAGTTTGGAAATTTTCATTTCCAACAAACCTTGAGCTTCTTTAGCGGCATCATATTCGGCATTTTCGGATAAATCTCCTTTATCTCTAGCTTCAGCAATGGCTTGTGACGCTTTTGGACGTTCTATGTCCTTCAATTGATTGAGTTCTTCGCGTAAATTTTTTAATCCCTCCGCTGTATAATATGATATTTTACTCATCTCGTCATTTTTTTAATGCAAAAGAGCATTGCGGAAAATGTATTTATTTTCCCAATGACCTTTCTCTTTACAAATACAAAAAATCCTCAACGACTACTATGACCAGCATAGTTTTTAGCGAGGATTTAACGCAAATATAGGTAATTTTTGTTCAACTTTGTTCAGTAACATATTGAAATCCAAACTATGAGGCACGTATGGGGCTTTATCCTACTAGCATTTCTAATTTCTTGTAATTCAGACAGTACCAATCGAAATCCTTATCTCCAAGAAGTCAGTTTCCGATTCGATTTAAACCTTAATCTACCTCTCTATAATGGTCTCAACACCATAGGAAACCCTGTATATGTGGGCAATGATGGCGTTGGAACACGTGGAGCTTTTGTAATGAGAGCAGGTTTGAGCGGCACTCAATTTGTTGCTTTTGAAGCCAGCTGCCCTAACCATACGCCAAATAGTTGCTCCACAATGACCATTGAGGGCCAAACCGTAGTTTGTGGTTGTGAAGGGTATACCTATAGCCTTTTTACGGGGCAACAATTGGATAGGCCAGATGACGGAGAACGTTATTATGACCTCCTTTTTTACAGTGCTACCCAAAGTGGGGATGTTGTAATCATATCAAACTAAAAACCAATCAATGAATTATAGAAGACTTGGAAAGACCGGAATGGACATTTCCGAAATCTCGTTGGGCACATGGCAGGTGGGTGGCAAATGGGGTTCCGGTTTTGATGATTCCCTTGCAGAAAATATTATCAACGAGGCTATTGATGCCGGCGTTAATTTTATTGATACTGCTGATGTTTATGAAGCAGGCGCCAGTGAAGCTGCTGTGGGTAAAATGATAAAATCCAGAAGTGAGGAAGTCTTCATTGCTACTAAATGCGGACGGCAAATCAATCCGCACATCAATGAAGGCTATACTGTTAAAGCACTGCGAAAGTATGTGGAAGACAGCTTAACGAACACCGGATTGGAATGCTTGGATTTGATACAACTGCACTGCCCTCCCGTTGAAGTTTATTATCGACCAGAAATTTTTAGCCTCTTTGACCAGCTAAAACAGGAAGGAAAAATTAAAAATCTGGGTATAAGCGTTGAAAAAATTGAAGAGGCCATCAAAGGAATGGAGTTCGACAATGTGACCACAGTTCAAATTATTTTCAATATGTTTCGGCAACGCCCTTTAGAATTGTTTTTTGAGCAAGCCCAAAAAAAGGATGTTGGCGTCATTGTCAGAGTCCCTTTGGCCAGTGGCTTGTTAACCGGCAAGTTTTCTTCAAATTCCAGTTTTGAAAAAGACGATCACCGTTTTTTTAATAGAGATGGTGCTGCATTTGATAAAGGGGAGACATTTTCTGGTATTCCTTACGAAGTTGGTCTAAAGGCTGTGGAAGAACTTAAAAATGCATTCCCAACATACACTAACTTGGCTCCCATAGCCCTTCGTTGGATTTTAGACTTCCCAGAGGTAAGCTGTATCATTCCTGGGGCTTCCAAAGTGGAGCAACTACATTCCAATATTGAAGCAGTTACACTTTCAAGTTTGACAGAGGAACAGAAAAAAGCTGTGGATTCTATTTACAAAAATTATATTAAGGAACATGTGCATCAACTTTGGTAGGATTTAAATCCTTCCCAAAATCTTGTCCATTACCCAATTGGCCTGTAGTCCAGATTTTCCTGTGGAAGGGTGTTCAGCTATTCCTTGAAGATGGTTTTTGATATTTTCCGCATGAAACTTTTGAATATGCTCCGGATTTGGAATATCAAGGATATGATGCCCTGAAGCATTTTCCAACTGAACGGGTCCTTCGTCCAAAACAGTAAACGTAATTTTACCATCGGAGCCTAAAATTTCAACTTTATCCTCTCGATGCTGGGTGCCAAAGTTCCAAAAACCATCACCGGTAATGCCATTTTCATGTAGCCAAGCTCCCGAAATAGCATCATAAGCAGAATATAATCTTTGTTGATTAGTAGTAAAACCGTTTGCCTCCTTAATATCACCCAAGAGAAACGCGAACAAATCCAACCCATGACTGGCCAGATCATCAAAATATCCGCCGGGAGCAATTTTTTTGTCTGTTCTCCAGTTGTATTCCCTGCTTAAATCCAAATCATTTGGCGGTTTCGATTTTTGCCAATGAATGTGCCGAACTTCACCAATCTGTTTCTCATCCAACCATTGTTTTACCTTGAGAAATCTAGGTAATGACCTTCTATAATAGGCAATAAATAAAGGAATATTTTTCCTTTCAAAAGACTCATAAATCGCTAAGCTTTCTTCATAACTTGAGGCCATTGGCTTTTCTATACAACAAGGCTTACCAGCCTTAGCCACCTCAAGGGCATAAAACTTATGGGAATCTGGAGGAGTGGCAATGTAGATAGCATCAATTTCAGGGTTTTCAAGAAGTTCCTTTACATCTGTTGTCCACTTTGGAATTTGATGTCTTTGGGTATAGTCCTGAACTTTTTCAGCATTTCGGCCCATGACCATCTCCACCTCAAAGCCATCAATTCCTTGATAAGCTGGAACACTTTTTTTTTCGGTAACATTTCCACAACCGATAACGCCCCATTTAATGGGAACATTTCTCTTAAAATAAAAAGGGGATTCCATACTTTAAAAGTAAAGAATCCCCAACAATAGTTGCGATAAACACTAGAAATTTAAGGTCGCTCCCACCAAAAAGTTTATTCCCGCCTGGGGATAGAATCCAGCTCCTTCAATTGTGGTTATGGTACCTGGATTTGAGAAATCATCATCATAAGTGAAGAAATATCCATTGGAGACTATATCCTCATCAAAAATGTTGTTCACCAAACCTGTAAGTACAATACTTTTTACAAAGGCATTGGTTTCAATCACGTATTGTACATTAAAATCAGTTTGGGAGTAACTATCCAAAACTGAAGCCTCGGCATCTATATTCCCCATATATTGTTTGCCCACAAATTTTGAAAGCAGGGACACCTGTAGTTTTTCATTAGGCTGAAAAGCAAGGATATTACCTGCTACCACTTTTGGTGAATAAGCAATGTTTGTGTTACCTAGGTTTTGAAGCACTCCATCTCTTTGAAAGAAAAAATCGATGTTTTTATTATCGCTTAACGCAATATTTGGCCTTAGCGCAAACTTATTTCCCAATTTAAGGTTTGCATCAACTTCCAGCCCTAAACGGTAACTATCGCCAACATTGGCTCTAAGTGGAGCCCCCACATCGTTCAGTTCACCGGTCAGCACCAATTGGTCCTTGTAACGCATGTAGTAGACATTGGTATTGATTTGAAAACCGGAAGAAACATAGCGCCATCCCAATTCAAAATCGTTGAGACGTTCGGGTCTAGGATTACCATTTTCATAATCATTCCTATTGGGTTCTCTATTGGCCCGGGCATAGGAAAAATAAAAATTGTTGTTTTTATTCAAGTCGAACGTAAGCCCCGCCTTAGGATTGAAAAAGTTAAAGGTATCGTCCACCAAACCTGTATCCTCGCCATTCGCCTCATATCCAACTCCTCGATATTGTACGTCGCCAAATACAGACCATTGATTGTCCAACTTATAGTTGGCCTTTAGGTAAAGGTTAAAATCAGTTTTAGTGGAATTGTCGTCATAATAACGGTCACGAATAGTACTGTTTGAAGCAAAACGTGCCCAGATGACTTCACCAAAATGATCTCCTTTATATACATTGTATCCTCCACCAGGTATCAATGTTAGGCTTCCATTGTCGTAAGTTGCCGAAAAAACGGTTCCATAGAAATCATTGTCCAACCATCTTCTTCTGATCACATCGGTTGTGTTTACTTCCTCACCATCAACTGTTATGGGTTCAAAACCATAGGTTGCAAAGTCATCATCCTCACGAAATTGTTCAAAATAGCCCCTCCCACGGGTATAGTGCAGCGCAAAATTGGTGCTCCATTCAGCATTTATGGTTTGATTCCAATGTAATTGTGCATGGTCTTGTTTGTAGTTGTCCTCTTCCCTATCATAAAATTGGGTATTCCCATTTTCGTCAGTATACATCCCAGCAGAATTGAATGTTCTATTGCTTCGAAGTGTTTCTGCATCTATACCATTCCAAGATTGATAGGTAATTTCATGACCGCCAAAAAGCAAGGCTTTCAATAATGTTTTATCACTTTTGTACACTCCTTGTAAAAAGTAGGCATCTAATTCTGAACTGGCTCGATCAATATATCCATCCGAAGTAATTCTTGAAAGTCTTCCGGACAGCTCAAAATGTTCATTAAGAATTCCTGTACTGAATTTTACATTGTTTCTAAGCGTATTGAAGCTTCCGTAAGAAGAAGAAATTCTTCCGTAGGCTTCTTCGGAAAAAGCATCTGTCAACAAATTCAAGCTAGCTCCAAAAGCTCCCGCTCCATTAGTAGATGTACCAACACCACGTTGCAATTGCAAACTTTGAGTGGAAGAAGCAAAATCGGGCATATTGACCCAAAAAGTCCCCTGCGATTCCGCATCGTTGTAGGGAACACCATTAATGGTAACATTTACCCGGGTGGCATCACTACCTCGCACTCGAATACCCGTGTAGCCCACACCTGCGCCTGCATCTGAAGTAGTTACCACGGCCGGTAAAAAGTTCATTAAAATTGGGATGTCTTGCCCTAAGTTACGAGGAGCAATCTCCTCTTTGCTTAAATTGGAAAAGGTAATGGGAAACTCCTTGGTAACCCTAATGGCCTGGACAAGTACCTCATCCAGTACAATTTCTTTTCTCTCCAAAGAATCCTTTGGTTTTTCCTGGGCGTACAGACCCAGTCCCAGCCCTGAAAGGGCGAATGTTGTGCATAAAGTTTTAATGCGATGGCCTTTATTTTGTTTTACCTGTCGCATTGAACCGCATGGTAATCCCGCAGTCCTGAAATTAATTGAATAAAGCGGTTTCATTCGTAAAATTTTACGAATAAAAGGGGTCATTATTCTTGTTAATAAATGATTTTGTGTTTCTATATAGAAACTTAGAAATTCCAAGATGCGCTTTGCGCATTCCCTTGGCAGCATTACCTGCCCAGGTTCATTGGGTATAATCTCAGCCTTATTTAAAAAGCACCCCTTTGAGATGGGGCAAATGTAATAGCTGGCACTAAATTTTCATAATTATATACGCACTATTTGACTTTTTTGAGCATGTATAATGGAATCCGTCGCAATTGATGCGGGATAGATGCCATTTAAAACAAAAAGGCCGCAGTTGCGGCCTTTTCTACTTGGTCAACATTTCGGTTGACGCAGACGGATAACGCAAAGGTTAGTGTTTGCATAGCATCATCCAAAAGAGTTTAATTGCTGTTCCTTTTTCGTTTTCTATCATCGAGGGAATGGGAAACCACCAAAAAAATTGGCACTAAAAAGGATACCAGACTTACAATCAATACTATTTTATAAATCATCATATCAGTGTTCTACTCATAAGACACAACTATTTTATTCTGGTCACAAAAAAAGGTCGCACTAAGTGCGACCTTCAACCAAATCAACCAACCGAAAAAAACCAAGCTATTACGCTCAGACTAATTCAAATTCTCATGATGGATGATGCATCCAATCAATCCTTTGCCTTAGCTTTTCATTTATATGACACTTCTTTTTTATTCTGGTCACAAAAAAATCCCTTCCAAATATTATGGAAGGGATTTTTCATTAAAATAATAGCTTTTTTATGGCTGATGCGTGGGCTTCAAAAGATCATTTACTGTTTTAACCGGATTAAAGGTTACCAAGGGAACCTCTACAAAAATGGTGTTCCAAAAGGCCATGGCACCGTTCCAAAGTCCAGGAAGCTCCAAAGCCTTCAGCTCTTTTCCTTCTTTGGTCTTACCGGTAATGAATCCCTGTTTGGTATCCACAAAGTCCAAAAGATTATATTTTTCTCCTTTATAGTTTCGAACTCCACAAACCAAGTCTACTGGATTAAAATGGGTAGAATTTTTAAGAAGTCCAGCCTGCTCCTGATTGGACATGTCCACTTGGGCAGATTCAATGATTTGAAGTGATATGTTTCCGGCTCCATCTTTTATCCAAAAGGGACCTCCACCAGGTTCTCCTTCATTTTTAACCATTCCACAGATTCTAATAGGGCGATTTATGCCCTCTTTTAGCAAAGCAATTTGTTCATCAAAACTCAACTCTGAGAAATTTTCAGAAAATCTTACATTAAGCTCATTTTCCAAAAAGGTTTTGACTTCCGCCATCTGTTCTTCTGATATGTCGCTTGTTTCTAATAAAGCTGCATAGTCAAAAGCCTGTTCCTGGACTTTTCTTAAAGCTCCTGCCAACATTTTTTTGCTGTTGGCTATTTTTTCAAGATTGGCATCAATAACAACATTATCAATGTTTTTGATAAAGATGATATCGGCATCTTGATCGTTCAGGTTTTCAATCAATGCGCCATGACCCCCAGGTCTAAACAAAATAGAACCATCACTATTCTTGAAAGGCTTGTTTTCCAAATCTACTGCAATGGTATCCGTAGATGGTTTTTGCTGCGAATAGGAAACTGCAAATTCGGTGCCGGTTGTTTTAGCAATTTTAGGAGCTACTTTGCTTTCCTCATCAGCAAACATTGCTACATGCTGCTCAGATACTGTAAAGTGTAAGTTGGCCCTACCATCTGTTTTAGCATAAAGGGCAGCTTCTTTCAAATGCTCTTCAAAAGGTGTGGCTCCTTCTTCCCCATATTTGTGGAACGGCAGCAATCCTTTGGGATAAAACCCATAATTGAGTCCGTCTTCCATCAACATCTCTTTCACAAAAAGGTGGGCAGTTTCTCCCGGGTTCGATGTTTTGTCCTTAATTTTTTCCATAATCAAATCATAAAATGGAAATGCGGACATCTGTTCCGTAAATTGTTTTACGGCTTTATCTCCTGTCCGCTCAATATATGCTGAAAGTTCTTCTTGGGCAGGGTCGTAAGCATCCAAAAAATTGAACATGGCCTTGAACATTCTAGAAGCAGCCCCAGAAGCAGGCACAAATTTTAACAATTCCAGATTTACTCTGGCATCCTCAAAATATTGAACCAGGTCTTCCTGTTGGCTTTCGGAAAACCTTAATATCCCATCAGAAACTATAGCGGCCCGCACCAAGTCTGCAAATGGAATTCCTTCTTGAAATGTTTTGATTTGTTGGGATACTTTTTCTTTGGAGATCCCTTTTTTATCCAATTGTTCCAAGTCTTTTTGACTTAAGTCGATCATGTCTCTGAAGAAGTTTATCTATGTGTTTAACTGCAGTTTTGAGTCTTGTTTTTTTATCTCCCTTCAAGATAACGAAATTACGGTCATATTTTTTTAAGGTATCATGAAAATATGCAAACATATGTTCCCTCTCATTGGGTTTATCCCTTAAATCATCTGCTTCCCAAGGAATATCTATATAAGTAAGAAAATAGAGGTCATAGGTGTTTTCTAGAGCTGCCTTTTCTAGAATGGGGTCGCAATATCCCAAATAATATGCTTCTGAATATACTTTGGTCTCCAATAGGTCTGTATCGCAGATAAGCACATCTGTTGCTTTGGTCGCTAGCTCATTTTCCAATTGTATTTGCCCCTTGGCGATGGGCAATAAATCTTTGGGCTCACAGGTCTTGCGTTCGTTGTTCCATTTATTTTGAAGATACTCCCGGGCATATTCTGGCACCCAAACCGTATTGTATTGTCTAGCCAATTGTTCGGAAAGTGTTGTTTTTCCAGTTGATTCTGGTCCAAAAAGAACAACTTTTATGATGTCTGAGGGTTGCTGACTAAGCTTTTCTTCCATGCTAGATATCCCTGAATGGCCAATACTGTGAAAATGAGGTATTGCAATGAAAACATCCCCCATCCCCTATATGCGTACAAAGGTACGGTAATTAGGTCCCCAATAATCCAAAGTGTCCAGTTTTCCAGCTTTTTTGTCGCCATATACCACATGGCAGTAAAAAATATGCCTGAAGTAAAAATGTCAATATAGTTGGTAGGTCCTATTTCAACATCAAAAGCCTTGTAAACCCCAAAGGTAACCAACATGGTAAGCAGAAAAAGTACCACACCAATCCATTTTTCCTTTACAGTGGTTCTTGAAATATTTACCACAAATTCTCTATTGTTTTTTCTCCGGGCCCAATTCCACCACCCATAAATGCTCATGATGGAATAATAAAAATTCATCATCATGTCGCCCAATAAACGGTCAATAAAAAAAATATAAACTGTTATTGCTGTAGCTACAAGTCCGGTCGGGTAGACCATGATATCTTCTCTCTTAGCATAGATTACACTGGCTATTCCAAAGAAAAAAGCGGTAGCTTCCAAAATAATCAACGAGAGCTGTCTCTCTTGATATGGCCCTAGAAAAAAATCAAAAATGGGGCTCATAATCGCTTCGGTCCGATTTTACGATTTTCATATAGAGCAGTCCCCTTTCAATAAGTTCAAAGGCTTCTTTGATTTCAGTCTGAAGGAGTTCCATTACAGCATCGTAATCCCCATAAACTTGGGTACTCAATGGGTTTTCCAAAACCGTTAATCCAGAATTCCTTAAATTTTTGATGAAGTTAATGATTGCAGGTTCAAAATCATCCTGAAGCGGGGTCAAGGTAAGTTCTACGGATATTCTCATGGGCTATGCAAATTCTTAGGTGGCAAATCTACTAAAAAGACTGCTCTCATCCACCCAACATTTTAAGTGCATATACACATGTGAAACCTTCAAATTCCAAAAACTCAATTTCGTAATGGGACCTTTCTCCTTTATATAAGATTTTGGCTACGGTACGTGAGTCATCAAAGGCAAAATCCAATACATCAATGTGCTTTAAAAAACTAAGCCCTTGTTGTGCATATATTTTATAAAGTGATTCCTTGGCTCCCCAAACAATGGTCAATTTTCTAATAATAGCTTCGGTATTGGCCAATGTACGGTATTCTTCTATTGGCGTAAACTTATAGGCAATCCTGAGGATTTTTTCCCTTTGCATCTCAATATCTATTCCCACCTCATCTGTACTGCTCACTATTATTCCCGTAAAATTTCGTGAATGGGTGATAGAAATGTAATTACCATCTTTAAGATGCGGCTTCCCAAAATCATCGTAAAATAAATCCTTGTCTTCATAACCTGCCACTGCCATAAGATGGCGAATGCTCAAAAATGCCCTTCGATGTGCTTCAGATTTCATCCCATCCATCCTATTCTGGCAATGAGGGGTCAGTTCAATTCCATCTGCAAGAGCATTTTCAGTTTCCACCACTTTCCAAATGTATACTTTAGTGGTAGGTGAAACTGTAATGGTTTTATATAATGGCACGACTAGAAGTTAAGTGATTTCGTATCTTTGCTCCGCTATGAAAGCGAAGCTACAAAAGTAAATTTATTTAAAGTATGAGCACAAAGACAATTCCATATGTCCCTTACAAGGTTAAAGATATTTCCCTAGCGGATTGGGGCAGAAAAGAAATTGAGTTGGCTGAGGCCGAAATGCCTGGTTTGATGGCCTTGCGTGAAGAGTATGGGAGTGAACAACCCCTTAAGGGCGCACGGATTGCCGGTTGTTTGCATATGACCATCCAAACTGCAGTGTTAATTGAGACCTTAGTGGCCCTTGGTGCAGAAGTTACCTGGAGCTCTTGTAATATTTTTTCCACCCAAGACCATGCCGCCGCCGCCATTGCCGCTGCTGGAATTCCCGTTTATGCATGGAAAGGCATGACCGAAGAGGAATTTGATTGGTGTATTGAACAAACATTGTTCTTTGGTGAAGAAAGACAGCCTTTGAACATGATTTTGGATGATGGAGGGGATTTGACCAATATGGTGCTCGACCAATATCCAGAGCTTGCCGCTGCAATCAAAGGGTTATCTGAGGAAACCACAACTGGAGTACATCGTTTGTACGAAAGAGTGAAAAATGGCACATTGCCCATGCCAGCCATTAATGTGAACGATTCTGTTACTAAATCCAAATTTGATAATAAATACGGTTGTCGCGAGAGTGCCGTAGATGCCATTAGAAGGGCCACAGACACAATGTTGGCCGGAAAACGTGTTGTGGTAGCTGGTTATGGCGATGTTGGTAAAGGTACAGCTGCTTCTTTTAGAGGAGCGGGAGCTATCGTAACCGTTACTGAAATTGACCCTATTTGCGCGCTGCAGGCCTGCATGGATGGTTATGAGGTAAAAAAACTAGAGACCGTGGTACAAAATGCTGATGTTGTAATCACCACAACCGGTAATAAAGATATCATCCGTGAGGAGCATTTTCGAGCATTGAAAGACAAAGCCATTGTTTGTAATATTGGCCATTTTGATAACGAAATTGATATGGCATGGCTGAATGAAACCTACGGACATACAAAGGATGAAATAAAACCTCAAGTTGACAAATACACCATTGACGGAAAAGATGTGGTGGTCTTGGCCGAAGGTAGATTGGTCAACCTCGGCTGTGCAACTGGCCATCCAAGTTTTGTAATGAGCAACTCGTTCACCAACCAAACTTTGGCACAGATTGAACTTTGGAAACATAGTGACAAATACAATAATGAAGTGTATATGCTTCCCAAACATTTAGATGAAAAAGTGGCTAAATTACATTTAGCCCGTTTGGGTGCAGAGCTTACGGAATTAAACCCGGAGCAAGCTGAATACATCGGTGTTACCGTTGAAGGCCCTTATAAACCTGAATATTATAGATACTAACCTTATTAGGTTTTAGTAAAAGGGCCCAATCATAGATTGGGCCCTTTTTGTTTTACGTATATGTATGATATGCTATCCTTTCAACCAAGCACTTCGTAATTGTTTTTGTGCTTCCGTGGCATCAGGGTTTTCAATCAAGGTAGTAGTTTTAGTGTAAGTTGGTATTGTGGTGGTTTTAATGACAACCTCTTCATCGCCCCGTAAAAGAACCACTTCAATCTCCCTGCCAGGTTTCCATGTAAATACATCGCCAAAAACCTGATTGGCACTTGACAAACTGACTTCTGTCCCATCAATGGATTTGAAAATATCATCCGGTTTGGCCCCGTTATCATTCCAAAAGCTATTTTCAGTCACCAACTCGTTGAACTTTATTGCCTGTTTGATAGGATCGCCATCAACAATTATGTTCCCAGCGTTTTGAATGTAATTGGTCTCCACTTCTGCCTCTCCAAAATAAAGCCCTACTTTTTCAAATATCTTGTCATAGTCGATAGGCGTGGTTCCCACCACGTTTGTATTTAAAAACTCGCCAACTTCTGGATAGGTCATTGCGGTTATTTCGGCAATTAGGTTATCGTCAACAAAGGGGTTATTTTTTCCATATTTGGTAGAGAGCTCTCCCATTAATGATCTTAAGCTTCGATTACCGTCACTGTGTTCCCGCATCAAAATATCAATGCACATCCCTATTAAAGCTCCTTTCATGTATACATTGGCATAGTTTTCCTTATAAGGACTTTCCAAGATGTTCTCGCTCATTTGGGTAAAACTCATGGTGTCATCATAATTGGACTTTGAGGTATTGATTTTTTCCATCGTACGAGCGTAGAATTTCTCTTGATCAATCAGTCCCTCATAGACTTGAAAATGCTGCGCAAAGTATTCTGTTATCCCTTCATACAACCAAAGATGCTTGCTGAATGTCGGATTGTTATAGTCAAAATAATGTACATCCTCAGAATGCACTGAAAGAGGCGTTACAATATGAAAGAATTCATGGGCAACCACATCAATCATTGATTCTGCCAAAGCCTCAGGTTGCATTTGCTCGGGCAGCACCACTACTGTAGAAGTATGGTGTTCCAAAGCTCCAAATCCTTTTGGCGAGCCTTCTTTTTGGGTGTCGGACAGATAAACTAGAATATCATATCTAGGTGTACTGTTCAAGTCTCCTAAATACTTTTTTTGCGCCTGCATCATTTCTTCCATGGTCTTTTTCATATCCGAAGCCTTATGTACTCCATTGGGCGAAAAGACACTTAGAACAATTTTGATGTCCCCTACCATAAATTCCTCAACCTCAGTTTCACCGAACATCATTGGGTTGTCCGTTACCTCAAAATATCGACTAGCCAGAAAAGTAGAACTCTTTGCGGTTCCATCTTCACTTTGAGCTGATTGAATTTCTTGTAATGGTGATGTATAGTTGAAGTTTATGGGTGATGTGATATCGATTTGATAAGAGTTATTTTTTAGGGTATCAAAGTACCCAACAAAACCATGAAGATTCAACATTACCTGTTTGGGCTCTATATTGGTGCCTGAAGGAGAAAAGGGAACTTCCTCTCCAATACCTCCATCCACTTCTTGATCAAAGGTGTCATTAACCGCATAAAGGATTTTATCCAAATTCTTGGCAGAGGTGAGCATCCAGCTATTGGCATCCATTTTTTTCAACTCTAGCTCATTACCGTCATAATCTATGGCCTTAACCTCTTCAATATATTTTCCAAAATCAGAAACTGCATAAGTCCCCTGTACCACTCTAGGCAATCTGTAAATGACCGTATCTTGAACAAATCGACCTGGGTCAATGATCACACTGACCTTGTCATCTTGAATATTCACCAAATCTAATTGCGCTTTAATGGGATTGCTAACGGCCAAATCATTGGATAGGTTCTTTGGGCCACAAGAAACAATGATTCCTAAGGTAAGGGCATATAAGCCTAGTTTTTTGAACATTTTTTGGGTTTTAAAAATCGTTAACTAATATATAGAGAAAAAATCTCTGACTACCGTTGGTAGTCAATAATGAAGAATTGTTACAAAGTTCTGGGAATTTAATATTAACTGCAAAGAAAATCTGCGCCTATATTTTGGACATTAAAAACCCATAAAGTATAACCCTATTCCATAGGTTTTACAAGTCACATGTCCAACCACCGCTTAAAGTTGGTGGTTCTTTCTCTGGAAACAATTACTTGTTCTTCTTCCTTTGGAAGAATTTTCAACAATAACCGACTATTAAAATAGCTGTGGATTTCGACCACTGCTTGCACAGAAACCATAAACTTGCGGTTGACCCTAAAAAAATGGATAGGGTTTAAGATATTTTCCAATTGGTCAATAGTGTACTCAATAGGGTAGGACTGTCCAGAGTGTGTAAAAAGGCATATCAATCCTTCATGTGATTTAAAATAGGCAATATCCTCTACATTAAACGACCTAAATTGGTTCCCTACCTTTACCATAAACCGATGTTTGTATTCTTTATGGAAAAGCTGTTTTAGATGCTCTAGGCTATCTGTTGGGGTATGCCCATTTCGGGTAACGTTCTTTTTGAATTTTTCAAGTGCTTTTTTAAGATCCGTCTTAACAATAGGCTTTAAAAGGTAGTCTACCCCATTGTATTTAAATCCACGAATCGCAAATTCATTATAAGCCGTGGTAAAAATAACTGGGGGATGATCTTCCATATCGTCCAGAATATCGAAACCATAGCCATCATTTAACTGAATGTCCATAAAAACAAGGTCCGGAAGGGCATTTTTGGTAAACCAATCGACCCCACTTTCCACCGAATCCAAACTGGCCACAATATGCATCTCTGGAGCAAGTTCTCCTACCATCTGCGCCAATCTTTTGGATGCAAATTCCTCATCCTCAACAATAACTGCTTTCATTTTAAGAAATAGCTTTCAGATTCATTTCAGTTGCTTTTTTATCCATTAACGGAATAATGACTTCAAAATATGCCTCTTCCTCCCTAACCAAAACAGGTTTATTGGTATAATACGCATATCGTTTTTTGATGTTTTCCAAACCCATTTGGGTTGTTTCTTCTTTGATTTCCCTTTTTCTCAGGTTATTTTTTATTGCCAAAGCTTCATTTTGAATAGAAGTAATGGATATTTTCAAAGGTTTTTCTTTGGAATACATATTGTGTTTCAGGGCATTTTCAATCAACATCTGTAATGTTAAGGTCGGAATCCAATAATCTTCGGGGATTATTTTGATATCCATTTTGATGGATACTGCTTTTTTATGTCTTACTTCCATCATAAAAATATAGGCATCCAAAAAATTCAGCTCTTTTTGAAGACTTACCAAATCCTCCTCCTTATTGTCTAAAATATAGCGATAACTAGAAGCCAAACGGGTAACAAAATCTGAGGCCAAATCACGATCCTCATACATTAAAGAGGTAAGTGTATTCAAACTATTGAACAAAAAATGGGGACTGATCTGGCTTCGCAATGAAGAATATTTGGAGGCTATCATTTCCCTTTTAAGGTTTTTCATTTGTTCTTCCATTTCATCCTTTTGCTTCATCGAATAATAGAAAAGGTTGATAAAAATAACTGTTGATCCAATTACACATGCCCTTAAAAAATCACCCCAAAAGTCCAACACATAGGACTGGTCACATTCTATTTTCAGTACATCCCTTAATGGAAAATATGCCATATAGTAAACTGCGGCACTTAAGGGAGCCAAAACTGTCATGGTTTTTAAATAAATCCCAATGCTATTTCTAAGATTGAGTTGAGAACGCCTGCGCACTCTATGAATCAGCCAATCGTTGAGTTCCCAGGTCACCATAAAAAAGAGAAAGGCGGTCCAATAATAAAACTGACTGGTTGATGAGAAAAAAGTTTGCAATGCATCCTCCTCATGTTCCGTGGTGACCTTAATGATAAAAAAGACCACATTGACCACCATCCATCGAAACAAAAACTTTTTGACCTCTTTGTTTTTGTATATACGCAATGCCATAGGTTAAAGATACGCAAGACCTTATTATCAAATTTAATTCCCCTTCTCAACTGTTAAAAAACAACCTGAACTGTAAAGAATCATCCTTTATCCGGAATCGCCCTTAAAATTTACCCCTTAAGTGATTCAATCTCTTCCCTAACAACACAAACCTCAAAACGGCAATCCAACTATTTCCTTGTTTCACCAGAAAAGAGAATGACTCATCTTCGGCAAAAATCAAATAACGTCATCATGAAAAAATTCATTCTAATCTTTACTTTACTTTCTGGATTTGTAACCCTTGCCCAAACCGGCACCCTTAAGGGTGTTGTGCTGGACAAACAATCCGAAAGCCCATTGGAAGGCGCCACCGTTGAACTTTTGGACATGGAAATTGCCACTGGTGTCATTACCGACTTTGATGGACAATTTATTTTAGAAGATATTCCCTTGGGTCGTAAAACATTGCTTATCAGTTATATAGGATTTGAAAGCGTTACAATTCCCAATGTAGAAGTAACCTCTGGAAAAGATGTGTTCATTACCGTACAATTGCAAGAATCCTTCAATCAATTGGATGAGATCATCCTTACCAATGAGGATGGCAAAAATCTGCCTTTGAACAAATTGGCAACTGTTTCCGCAAGGCAGTTCGGTGTAGAAGAGGTTACTCGTTTTTCTGGTGGAAGGAGCGATGTAGGTCGTTTGGCCGCTAATTTTGCAGGAGTATCGGCCCCTGATGATAGTCGGAATGACATCGTTATCAGAGGAAATTCACCTGTTGGACTCCTATGGAGATTGGAAGGAGTTCCCATTCCAAGTCCCAACCATTATTCTACCATTGGCACCACCGGAGGTTCCGTATCGGCCTTGAATCCCAACCTACTTAAAAACTCAGATTTTATCACTTCTGCCTTTCCTGCAGAATACGGAAATGCGCTTGGTGGCGTTTTTGACCTTGGTTTCCGCAAAGGAAATGCAGACGACTACGAGTATACCCTTCAAACTGGAATTTTTACCGGAGTGGAAGCCATGGCCGAAGGTCCTTTGGGTCAAAAAAGAGGTTCGTTTTTGGTTGCGGCGAGATATTCTTTGGTAAGTCTTTTGGGTATTGGCGCCGGTGGAACCTCAGCGACTCCAAACTACAATGACCTTTCTTTTAATATTGATTTTGGCAGGGTGAATTCTGGAAACCTCTCCATTTTTGGAATTTTAGGAACTTCGGACATAGAATTTTTAGGAAACGATATTGACCCTGATGATCTTTTTGCCGCAGAGGATGAAAACACCTTTGTGGATTCCAGATTTGGTGTGGTGGGATTAAAATATAATCTGAGTTTGGGCTCCAATTCTTTTCTTAGAACTATAGCTTCCGCCTCCTATTCTGGAAATGAATTCATCGTAGATCGATTTATAGATATGGATACCCCTGATGAAAGATTGATCAGGTTTACCGAAGCCGACAATTCTGAAACCCGATTTACATTTTCTTCCCTTTTCAATAGCAAGCTAAGCAGTAGATTCACTTTTAGGACGGGAGTACTTTTAGAGACCTTCAATGTGCAGAGTCTTTTGTTAGATCGCGACGAGCAATCGGACAATGACGGGGATGGTGATCCAGATTTGGTCAACTTTAGAGATATTGATGAGAATATCACTTTGTGGCAACCCTTCGCGCAAGGTCAGCTGAGAGTTACCGAAAAATTTACTTTAAATGCTGGGTTACACACCCAATACAGTTCTTTGAACAAACAATTTGTTCTTGAACCCAGAGCCGCTATCAATTATGCTATTTTTCCTAACCACAGCATCAATTTGGGTTATGGCCTTCATCATCAATCCATTCCATTACCCTTGCTCTTTTTAAACGAAGACATTAATGGAACCCTGCAACAAACCAATAGGGATTTGGACTTCGTCCGAAGCAATCACTACGTATTGGGATATGACGTCAGCTTTGCCAACAGCTGGCGAGGAAAAGTGGAAGTTTACTATCAAGATATTGACAAAGCCGGAGTGGAAGCCTCTCCCTCTAGCTATTCCACTTTAACCGAAGGAGCAGATTTTGGTTTTGACAATGACAAAGTCTCGTTGGTAAATGAAGGGACAGGATACAACCAAGGGGTCGAATTTACCTTGGAAAAATTCTTCAGCAAAGGCTATTACGGTCTATTGACCAGTTCCTTTTTTGAAAGCAAGTATGAGGGAAGTGATGGCATAGAACGAAATACTCCGTTTAACAATGGATATGTGGTCAATCTTTTGGCCGGCAAGGAATTTAAAACGGGGGCATCTGGTAAAAATGTTTGGTTTGTGGATACCCGTTTAACCACTTCGGGCGGCAGGTATTATACTCCTGTGGATTTAGAAGCATCACGCCAAGCTGGTTTTGAGATTTTGCAGGAAGACATTGCTTTTAGCCAGCAATATGATGAATATTTCCGGTGGGATGTAAAATTTGGCATCAAAATAAATAGTAGAAACAAAAAGAGATCGCACCAATTTTATGTGGATCTTCAAAACGTTACCGCCAATGAAAATATTTTTGTTAGACGCTACAATCGCTTGACCAACAATGTGGACCAAGTAGATCAAATTGGGTTCTTCCCTGACTTCGGATACAAATTTCAATTTTAACCTAAAAAGAACCTCATGAAAAAGGTCGCACTAATTTTATTAGCTTTAATATTTATAATAAGTGTATTTGTTTTGGTTAATAATTCTGAATCTGGACCTGATTTTTTGGATGAGCAGTTCTCTGAAATGGTAAATTATATCCCACAAAGGGATGCTAGAAACATAAAAGTTTCTGAAGCTGATGTGGCTTGGCATTTAGACCATAGCCTTAAAACCATCAACAGGATTTGTGAGGCTCTTGAGGAATCTGAACCAGATAAATTTAAGTCCAGTTTTAGCTTCTCCAGAATTTTTGTATTTACCTCGGGTATCATTCCACGGGGGGTGGCACAATCCCCAAAATCGGTAAGGCCACCAAAGGACATCATAACAGACAGCCTTTATTTACAGTTGGAAGAAGCCAAGGAAAATATAAAGAAAATAGAGGGCCTGGATACCAAGGCCTATTTTAAACATCCCTATTTTAAAAAACTGGATAAGGGTCAGACCCAACGATTTTTAAAAATACACACTCGTCATCATTTAAAAATTATTCGGGATATTTTAAAGTAAATATTTTCATTTTTCACTTGGGTTTTCTGGGCAAATACCTACATTGGTTTCAACTCAAACTATACAGAAAATGACCAAAGAATGGTATGAGATTGAAAATATAGAAATGGTGGATTCCCCTTCCATTGCTATTTACCCAGAGCATATCAAGTATAATATTGAAGCGATGCTTTCTCTCATGGAGGGCAATACCGAACGCTTGATGCCCCACGTGAAAACCAATAAAATGCCCAAAGTCATTACGTTGTTGTTGAACGCTGGCATCACCAACTTTAAGGCTTCAACCGTAGCAGAGGCAGAAATGGCAGCCGAGGCTGGAGCAAATTCAGTAGTAATAGCCCATCAGTTGGTAGGGCCTAAAATGAATCGTTTTCTGGAATTGATTCCTCATTTTCCCTCCACTCAGTTCTCAACGATTATAGACGATATTTCCATAGCCCAATTACTGAATCAAAAAGCAGCGGAAAAAGGTTTATCCGTCAATATTTATATCGACATCAACAATGGGATGGACCGTTCGGGCATAAAAATTGGTGCAGATTTGGATAATTTAATGGCCATTTTGAACAACTGCAATTCACTTTCTCTCCAGGGTCTTCATGTGTATGATGGTCACCTTCGGGACAGTGATTTTTTACAACGAAACCAAAAAATTGAAAAAGGATTTGAGGCCGTCACCCAATATTTCAATTCTTTAAAGAAAACCTATCCAGATATAAAACTGATCTGCGGTGGAACGCCTTCGTTTACTTCCCACCTAAAGAAAAATGGTAGAATTACTAGTCCAGGAACCTGTGTACTTTGGGATTGGGGTTATAGCGAAAAGTTGACAGAGCAAAATTTTAAATTTGCTGCCCTAGTGGTGACCCGGGTAATTTCTAAACCTACTGAGGGTATTATCACCATCGATTTGGGACACAAATCCATAGCTGCTGAAAATACCGTCGACAAACGAGTCAAATTTTTAAATCTTGATGGTTATGAACTGCTTTCGCAAAGCGAAGAACATGGTGTACTCAAAGTAGGCAATTGGAAAAACATAAATGTCGGCGATGTTTTTTATGGTATTCCCTACCACATTTGTCCAACGATTAATTTACATGATGAAGTTTCTGTGATTCAAAATGGAAGGAAAACAGACTCTTGGGCCATTACAGCGCGGAAACGGAAGCTACATTTTTAGAATTCAATCTTCCAGAAGCTCTTTTAAATTGATTTTAACCTCCACCCCGCTAATCTGTTTGGCAAACGATTGTTGAATCAAGTACCGCACTAGAGTAGCTGCTTGTTGATGATCAAGTCCATTTTCATGAATATTTGAGATACAGTTCCTACGCTCATCTGTTAAACCCAATTTTGGTGCGTATGTTGTATAAATTCCCATACTTTCTGGAGAGGAAAGTCCTGGTCTTTCCCCTATAAACAAAGTCACAAATCTAGCGTTGAGATGACTCCCAATATCATCCCCCAAGGCTACCCTTGCCATTCTTGCTATTACAAATCCAATGGAATATCCATCCAAATTGGTGAGCAAGGCCCTTAGCAAAGGAAGGGCATTTTGATTCACCGCTTGGGCAGAAAGTCCGTCGGCCAAGACTATGATTAAATCCAAGGGAGCCTTATCTTCCAGCAAAACTGATTTCGATTGCGCATCAAGTCTTCGCCCCAAATCTGGTCGCCTCAAATATTCATTTCGATTTTTAACTTGACTTTTTACTTCCCAAACCGGATAGCCCCATGATTGGATTTCTGTTTTTAATGTAACACTATCCAATTCCGAACCTATAGCATCTTTGGCATGGGCATGGGCAAATCTAAATTGGAGCACCTCCTCCAACGGAATTGCGTTGCCCACACTTCCCAATGCAATTCGCGCATTGGTAAATTCCTTTAGGTCTTGCCAAGGATCTATTTTAGCAGGAGTTGATTTTTCCTTTTTCATAAAATAGCCTTTAACAATCGATGTGAGGGTTTAACAGCTATTCGGGTTCCTGTATTATCCATAATTCCCATGTTTTGAAGCCAATTTTCAAATTCTGGGGCAGGTCTTTTCTTCAAAACCTTTCTAACATACAAAGCATCATGGAACGAAGTGGATTGATAGTTCAACATCACATCATCAGAACCGGGCACGCCCATGATGAAATTACAACCTGCCACCCCCAAAAGCGTCAATAAGTTGTCCATATCGTCTTGATCGGCCTCGGCATGGTTGGTATAACATACATCCATCCCCATGGGTAATCCCATCAACTTACCACAAAAATGATCTTCCAAGCCGGCACGAGTAATTTGTTTGCCATCATATAAATATTCCGGACCAATGAATCCCACCACAGAATTCACCAATAAGGGATTGAAGTGTCTAGCCACAGCATAGGATCTAGCTTCGCAGGTCTGTTGGTCCACATCCCAATGGGCATTAGCGGATAAGGATGAGCCTTGTCCTGTTTCAAAATACATGAGGTTATTGCCCAAGGTTCCCCGGTTGAGTTCTAAAGCACCTTCATAGGCTTCTTGCAACATGGAAAGGTCAATTCCAAAAGAAGCATTTGTTTTTTCGGTTCCGCCTATGGACTGAAACACCAAATCCACCGGAGCTTTATTCAGCAATTCCAAGGAAGTTGTTAGATGACATAATACACAGGATTGCGTGGGAATATTAAACCGTATTCGTATCTCATCCATCATTTTAAGTTGGTCCCCTACAATATCCACACTATCGGTTACTGGGTTGATACCAATTACTGCATCTCCACTGCCGTACAAAAGTCCATCCACAATACTGGCTGCTATCCCTCTTAAAGCATCCGTAGGATGATTAGGTTGCAATCGTACTGATAAATGCCCCTTTTTGCCAAGGGTATTCCTAAACTGGGTAATCACCTCACACTTCTGGGCAACGGCAATCAGGTCTTGGTTACGCATGAGTTTGGACACAGCAGCGACCATTTCTGGTGTAAGTCCTTTGGAAATCTGGGTCAATTTTTTGGTGTCTACCTCATGGGAAAGTAACCAATTGCGCAAATCGCCCACCGTAAAACTGGATATTTGCTGAAAAGCTTCCGCATCGTGCGAATCGATGATCAATCGGGTAATTTCATCCTCTTCATACGGGATGATGGTTTTGTTCAGGAACTCTTTTAGCGGAATCTCACTAAGTAAAAACTGGGCAGCAACACGTTCCATATTGCTTTCTGCTGCCAAACCCGCAAGGGCATCTCCCGTTCTAAAAGGGCTGGCTTTTGCCAGTACCGATTTTAGACCGGGAAATGAATATACATTTTGTTGACAGGTATATTTATAGGACATCCATTATGATCTTCCCTTTAAATATAGCCTGTAATATGGCTCGGGAAAAGGAATCAGTCAACTTTTAATCCCAATTTGCCTAAATCATAAAAATAGAAATCTTTGGCATCGTTCATGGCAACAAAAAGTCCATTTTTGAACATGTCATTTAAAGGAACCGTGACCACGTCACAACCATCTGTTTCGGTAGTGGATAGATTTACTGCTTTTATAAAAGTGTTATCCTTTCTTGAAAAGATGTTGAATTCTCCTTGTTGTTGGTTGGAAACAATGATATAACCCTCACCGTTTTCATAAGAAGCAATAGCTATCCCTTCAATATCCTCCAAAAAATATTCCCCGCCAAAACACGATAATTCTTCATTGCCCATACTTGGTTCGGCATAGTATTTTTTGATGCACACTCCTTCATCAGAATAATACACCAGTCCGTTTTCATCATCAACGGCAATTGCTTCAATTTCTTTTTGACCACTGAACGAGCCAAATTTTCTAACCAATTTAGCAGTTACTCCCGTGCTATCGGACTCTAATTTCAACTGATGCAAATACTCTTCTTTTGGTCCTGCCTTTCTTCCTACAATGGCATAAAAAGAACCGTCTTTCGGCGATTTATAAAGTGCAACGCCCATTGGTAAATTGTGCTCTAACCCTGTAGCCTCTGTAAACATTTTAAATCCGCCATCATCTAATGGTGTCATATCTGGTACAGAAAACATACGAATTTGTTGTTTTTCCCTTTCGGTAAATACAATAATATCAGTAGTTGTAGAATCATTTAAAGGAAAACCATATTCCAAATCAATATTATTGGGCCTTTTAATGTTTCGGATGGTTTTTTCCTCAATAATTTTTCCGTTAAGATCATACGCATAAATAGCTCCGTTGGTCTTTTTATCGGTGCCAAATACAATACTCTCGGCAGGATTTTTCGGATTTATCCAAATAGCGGGGTCATCGGTATCGTTGATGGACTTTTCAGTAATTATATCTGGAGCAATAGGTGGCAAACTTTTTTTACATGCAAAGCAAAGTAATACAACCAAAAATGCTGTTAGTTTTTTCATTAGTATACTTTTTAGCTATAAAAAAACCACCTGTCCTTCGACCTTTGCTCAGGAACAGGTGGTCTTTTATGAATTTAAGACTATTTCTTCTTGAACAAATCGTATTTTAAACCGATTTGCAATCGTTTTTCATAGAACTCTACTTGCTGGGTTCTATTGGAAACCCCTTGGTAGTAACGCAATGGCTGGTTGGTAATGTTATTTAAGCTAGCATAAATTCTAAGATTGTTGTTGATAGTGTAGTTGGCACTGAAATCCAGAAATATTTGCTTGTCATAAAAACGGTCTTCAAAAGCATTCCCTCCCAATTCATCGATATAAGCATCGGAGAAGTTCAATGATAAGCTTGCACTAAACTTTTTATCGGCATAGCCCAATGAACCATTGAACATGTTAGGCGCAGTACCTGGCAAATCCACATCTTCTCTTACTTCATCTTCGTTTGTTATACCATCTGTTGAAGAAGTCAACCAAGTATAGTTTAAGTAAAGGCTGAAATTTTTAGCAAAACCAGGCAAGAAATCCAATTGTCTTTGAAAAGCAATTTCTGCACCAAATATGGAAGCGCTGTCCCCATTTAAAGGTTGGAACAAATCAAAGCCTGTTGCTGTATCAGTGGACAAGGATGTATATATAAAATCTTCAATGTCTTTGTAGAACAATCCTCCAGAGATAATTCCAACAGATTCAAAATAGTGCTCGGCCATTACATCAAAATTCATAGATGTGGTTGGATCCAATTCTGGATTACCAGCCTCTACCTCTTCATCTTCCCTGACAATGCTTCTAAAAGGCACCAAATCTTCATAATTAGGTCTTGCAATAGTATTTGTCCATGCAAAACGAAGGATGGTATTGTTGCTTGGGGCATATCTAAAATGAACGCCAGGCATTATATTTGAATAGGAATGTTCATTGTTAACAGAGGTAATAACCACCTGTTCATCTATACCTTGTTCCTCATCTTCAGGAATATAATCAATGGCACTACCCTCACTATCCACTTTGGTACTTTCGAACCTAACCCCTGCAAGCACTGTTAGTTTATCGGAAAGCTTTTGGTCAAACATTGCATACGCAGCAAAAACGTTCTCTTTTACATCATAATTACCTGCCACATATTCTTCTTGAACATCAGTCTCTTCAAACAGAGAACTGTTGGTGAAATCTAGATTACCCAAAAATTCCTTGGAAACAAAACTCCCTGCGGCGTACTGGCTACCTGCCAAGAAATCTTTGGTTTCGTCTGATGTTTCAACATCGGCCAAGGTATCGAATCCACTTCCTGTTGGTTCGTACTCAAAAAAGTTGTTGTCACGAACTTTATTCTTAGCCCTGTAACGTCCACCAAATTTGATGAAGCCATCACCTGCCCCAAAAATATCCGCAGGCAATTTAAAGTTTAGAAAAGTATTTACATCCTCTTCGTCAGTATACTGGTTTTCTTCAGTAATCTCTTTTAATTCGAAGTTGGACAAAGAAGCATCCGATGCATTTGTAGCCCTAAATGAAGGATAGCGAGGGTTTGACAGGTCTGCAGAAATAGGAATGGCATCGCCAATTTCATATTCAGCATAACGTTCATTTAAACGCTCTTCAGATGCTTTAGCGTAAGAAGCCATCCAATCCATTTTCAAGTTGCCGAACAAGTGGTCACCACCCAAGGTATAGTTCTGCATACGTTGGTCTTCCAACCTTCTGTTTTTGTTACGGTCGTTATCTATACCTCCTTTTGTTTGCCTTCTTATCTCTCCTTGGAATCCTAGGCTTGGATTATCCTCATCAATAAATTCAATACTTCTAAACCGTAAACGATATCTGTTTTCACGGTCATCGCGCCAGTTGTACATGCTCTTAAAATATACACTGTTATTGGCATCAAAAGCATAATCAAAATTGGCAGAAAAACTTCTACGGATACGTTGTACCAAATAAGTCCTTACATCCGATTCTTCAACATAGGGATTATCCTCATTTACCCATTCTGCCTCAACATTGTCCGATCCAAAATCGACATTGTTATATGATGCTGCCAACATATAACCAAACTTGCCATTCTTTGAACGATCACCTAACAAAAAGCTAGCATTGTAAATAGGTTTATCATTGATAAAGCTAAGACCGGAACCCAAAGTGGCAGATACTCTAAAACTTTGTGGAGATGAACGTGTCACCAAGTTTACAGAACCCCCAAGTGCATCTCCATCCATATCTGGAGTTACCGCTTTGTTTACTTGAATAGACTGAATCATGTCTGATGGAATCAAATCCATCTGTACATTTCTGTTGTCCCCTTCGGCCGAAGGAATACGGCTACCGTTCAAGGTAACAGAGTTTAATTGTGGAGCAAGACCACGGACAATAATATTACGGGCTTCACCTTGGTCCACCTGCATAGTAATCCCAGGAATACGTTTAACAGCATCACCAATGTTGGCATCTGGGAACTTCCCTATCTGGTCTGTAGAAACCACATTGGTAATGTTCATGTTGTTTCGTTGCGTGTTCAAAGCCCTAGATTGACCGGTTAGGCCATAAGCACTTACCTGAACCTCATCAAGCTCAACATTAGTAGGATTCATGATAATGGAAACCGTAGTAGTTTGACCGGAAGTAACAACTACTTCTTGATTTATAGATTCATATCCTAAATAAGAGATTTGAAGCGTATACGTTCCCTCTGCAACATCTAATAATGTAAATTTTCCATCAAAATCGGAAATTGCCCCTTTGGACAAGGAGGAAATTAAAACGTTTGCTCCTGGTACATAAATACCGTTGGAATCGGAAATTGTTCCTTGAATATTTCCTGTTTGCGCCTGGCCTTTTGCGAAGCCGACCATCAGAAAAAGCGTTACAATTAAAAGTGATTTTAAGTTCATTGATTTCATTTTGGTTTGAGTTTATGACAAGCCAAAACTATGTATATCAACCCATTAAGTCTTAAACAAAAAGGAAACAAAAGGGAAACAAAACTCAAACAAAGCAGAAACAACAAGGCAACAATTACAGTTTTTTTACATTGGGTTAACCTTTTCAAAAAAAGAGGGGTAAAATGCGCTAAAGTTCAATCATAAAATTTACCAATTCCTCTTTTTGGTCTATGGGCAGTTTTTTCCTCAATCTATGTCGAGCAACTCGAACACTATCTGGTGTAACTCTAAGAATTGATGCAATTTCTTTTGAGGAAAGATTTAGACGCAACAACATCCCCAAACGAAGTTCAGCGGGCGACAAACTATTTTCTGAAATAGAAGATAGTTTTTTGATGAACTCTGGATGAATCTCTCTGAAAAAGCTCATAAATTCATCCCATTCATCTTCTTGTTGGAGATTAAAATCTATTTCCTTTACCAAGTTTTTAATCTTGCCAGAAGTGTTCATGTTTTTTCTGAGGGCGATGTTTTTGAGCGTATTGGACAAATCGAGTAGGATTTTGTTCTTCTGGGCCAAGTGAAGACTATACCTCGATAGGGATGCCGTTTTAAGTTGTACTTCACGCTGAAGATTTCTCTCTTCAATTTCTTTTTTGTCCAATTCAGCCTTGAGCATGCGCTGTTTGTAGTTTTGAATCTTTAGTTTGGCCTTCCTTTTCCTGCCCAAATAACTATATAAAATGGTAAGAATTGCTGCTATGGCAAATAAGGCTACCCATAAAACACTTTGATTTGCCGCACTTACTTTATTCTTCTCCTTCAATAATTTAATCTCAGCCTCTTTTTTGTTGGTCTCATAAATGGTCTGTAATACACTCAGCTGGTTGTTGTTTTGTGTCTCAAACATAACGCTATTGTACCTTTCAGATTCCATGAGCTGTTTATGGGCATTTTTATAGTCGCCCATTAAGGCATAAGTCTTGGATAAATCTTTGTGAGCACTTTCCAATTGGTGGTACTCACCAATTTCTTCGGCAACCTGAAGAGCCATTCCAGTATAATGCAATGCTTTTTCGTAATCTTCTGTTTTTCTATAGGAATCACCCAAATTATTGAGCACATTGATTTCTTCAAAAGTTTTGGTCCCCTTCAAATGACCATAGGCTTTCTGAAAATATTGATACGCCAAATCAAACCTCTCCAAATCTTCATATATACTACCAATATTCTCGTTGGCCATTGCAATACCACGATTATCTTTAAGTCTTTCGAATAATAGTAAACTTTCTTTCTGATACCCCAATGCTTTTTCATAATGACCTTGTTTTTCATAACAAGACCCCAACAAACCCATGGATATTGCCTGCCCAGATGTATATCCCAGATCAACTGAAGCATTCATGGTATCAGCAAAGTATTGTTTGGCAAGTTCAAACTCATTTTGAGAGAGATATACTCTACCAATATTGTTGTTCAAAGCTATGTAAAGTGTGTCTGAAGAGTTGGCCCCAATCTGTTCCAAAGCTTGATTGTACTGGTTTACCGCTTCAGAATACAAACCCAAGGTATGATAATATTCGCCTAAGTTGAGATGGTTTTGGGCAATTTTTTGAGGAGAATGTGGCTGTTCCTTGGATGTTGCCAGTTGTTGGTGCAAAGTCTCAAAAATGGAATCTGATACTTTCCTTTCTAATAGTCCTTTGTCTTGTTGTTGAGAGAATGACTTTGTTGGAATCATCAGTATTCCCAAAACCAACATAAACAAGAATTTCAACACCTTTTGCATACCACACTTCTGGAATAAACAGAAGTTCAATAAAATCAATTACGGCATCCCCAATATCACCATTAAGTTATGAAACCTTTAAAAATGGGTTAGGGAAACAAAAAAAGGCCCTGCAAATGCTGAGCCTTTTTATCTAAGATAATTTATGTCTTAAGCTTCAAAAGGGTCGATGGACACATAAGATTTTCCACCTGCTTTCTTTTCAAACTTTACGATGCCGTCTACTTTGGCATGCAAGGTATGGTCTTTACCTGCATATACGTTTTCACCAGGATTGTGCTTGGTACCACGTTGTCTAACAATAATGTTACCAGCAATAGCAGCCTGTCCACCAAAAATCTTTACGCCCAAGCGTTTCGATTCTGATTCTCTACCGTTTTTTGAACTACCTACACCTTTCTTGTGTGCCATGATATCTTAATTTTAGTTCTTTTCTTATTTGCTAAGTGCTTCAATCAATTCGGCTTTCTTCATGGAAGAGTACCCTGAGATTTCTTTGGCCTTTGCCATTTCCTTCAATTCAGCAACTGTTTTGGAACTTAAATCCTCTGTTGCTTTTGGAGCGGCTTTCTTAGGAGCTTCTGCCTTTTTCTCAACAGCTTTTGGCTCTGCAGCTGGTTTTTCTGCTTTAGCTTTAGCTGGAGCAGCTTTTTTAGCTCCTTTGGCAACAATACCTTCAACAACAATCTCAGTCAAATATTGTCTGTGACCGTTTTTCTTGCGGTATCCTTTACGTCTTTTCTTTTTGAAGACGATTACCTTATCTCCTTTTAGGTGCTTTACTACTTTGGCTTCAACAGCCGCACCTTCTATGACTGGGGCGCCAATAGTTACGTTACCACCATCATCCAAAAGAAGAACTTTATCAAAAGTTACCTTTTTGCCTTCTTCTGTCTGTAAACGGTGAACGTACACTTTCTGGTCTTTTGCAACTTTAAATTGCTGCCCTGCCATCTCTACAATTGCGTACATATGCGTTGATTAAAAATTAAAATTTCCTCGCTTTATGAAAATTAGCGGGTGCAAATATACTGCTAAATCCTTAACCTACAAGTATTATTCGCTCTTTTGAGGCATTATTTTTTGGGATTATTAGAGGTTTTGAAGAGTTGCATAAAGGATAGGGTCAAAACCAGAGTGGTAGCAAAGCCCATAATGGCAACTGTAAAGAAAACAATTCCTTCAAAATTTTTGTAATCCTTGGCCCAAACCCCTGAAAGTTCATTCAAAAAAGAACCGTTCAGTTCTGTACTGTACAACGCAAAGAAAATGGTAAACAACAAAGTGGCAATAAATCCTGTGGTAACACCAGCCGCAAAACCCTTTCCATAGCCAAATTCCTTTCCTTGCCTCATCTTGGTATATTTGATGGTCTCATAAATGCCAAAACCTGTGATTACACCATTAAAAAGACTGTAAAAAACATTGGTGTGCTTTCCCAATAAGGATAAAATCAAAAAATAGGCAATAAGAACCGCGCTGGTCACGATTCCAAAACGGATAGGAAGGGTCAAATTTTTCATAACCTTAGTTTTTGGATACTCCTTTAATTTACCAAATGTTTATGAATTATGCCATATGTTTCCTGTTAAAGACTTGTTGTCGTTGCAAACAGCTAGTGAATTTTATGCTATCTTTAGTGTAACATCAATCAAAAAACATATACTTATCCTAATATTATTTCAAAACAAAAAATTTGTATCATGAAAAGATATCTACTTTCTGTTCTTTTCGTATTTGCCATTGGTAATCTTACGTTTGCTCAAGAAGTTGCCTTTGAGGAATATGATCTGGACAATGGTCTTCATGTCATCCTACATCAAGATAATGGAGCCCCTGTTGTTACCACCGCAGTAATGTACCACGTTGGATCTAAAGATGAAGATCCCGAAAAAACTGGATTTGCCCACTTTTTTGAGCATTTATTGTTTGAAGGAACTAAAAACATTGAACGTGGGGAGTGGGACAAAATAGTAGCTTCCAATGGAGGAAGTGGCAATGCCAATACTTTTTTGGACCGTACTTATTATTATGAAACTTTTCCCTCTAATAGTTTGGAAGTGGGTCTCTGGCTGGAGTCCGAACGTTTGATGCACCCAATAATCGGTCAAGTTGGCGTGGATACCCAAAAAGAAGTTGTGCAGGAAGAGCGACGGTCAAGATTTGACAATTCACCCTATGGTGCCTTTTTTGAACAGCTCTTAAAAAATCTCTATACAAAACATCCTTACCGATGGGGAGTTATAGGATCTATGGACCATATTGCCAGTGCCTCATTGGATGATTTTAAAAAATTCAACCAGATCTATTATGTTCCCAACAATGCCGTCTTGGTCGTAGCCGGTGATTTTGATACTCCCAAAACCAAAAAAATGATTCAGGATTACTTTGGACCTATTCCAAAAGGAGCAGAAATCCAAAGAAACGAAGTCAAAGAGGAGCCCATCACCAATACCATAATGGCCACCTATCACGATTCCAATATCCAGATTCCAGCTATTTTGTTGGCCTATAGAACTCCTGGACAAGCCGAAAGAGATGCCTATGTCATTAATATGATATCTACCTATCTGAGTGATGGGGAAAGCTCCAAATTGTACAAAAAACTGGTGGATGAAAAGAAAATAGCACTTCAAATATTCTCTGTCCCCATCGATGCTGAAGACTACAGTTGCTACGTTGTTGGAGGGCTTCCTGTTGGTGAAAACTCAATTCAGGATATCAAGGACGAAATTGATGCTGAAATTCTTAAGATTCAAACAGATTTAATCTCTGAAAAAGACTATCAAAAGCTTCAGAACAAGTTTGAGAACAATTATGTCAATGCCAATAGTAGCATATCGGGAATTGCCAATTCCTTGGCCGAAAACTACTTGCTACGTGACGATACCAACCTCATCAATACTGAAATCGATATTTATCGATCTATAACACGTGAAGAAATTAGGGAAGTTGCCAAAAAATACCTGAAGGTCAACCAACGTGTGGAATTAGAGTATTTACCAGAACAAAAAGATGCCAACTAAGATGAAGAAGTATATCATTTTTTCAGTACTGTCACTTTGTTTGGCAGTCTCGTATGCTCAAATTGATAGGAGCAAACAACCAAAACCAGGACCAGCTCCCGAAATCAACTTGAAAGAACCTGCTCGTTTTGATTTAATGAACGGACTCAAGGTGATGGTAGTGGAAAATCATAAACTACCCCGAGTGCGTATACAGCTGATGATAGATAACCCTCCTATTTTACAAGGTGATAAAGCTGGAGTGGCCGACCTAACCTCTAGTTTGTTGGGCAAAGGATCTAAATCCATCCCAAAAGATGATTTTTATGAAGAGGTTGATTTCTTAGGGGCCAATATTACGATTGGCGACCAAAGTGCTTCAGCGAGCTGTTTGTCCAAATATTTCCCAAGGGTGTTGGAATTAATGGCTGATGCGGCTTTAAATCCAAACTTTACCCAAGAAGAGTTTGATAAGGAAAAGGACAGAATTCTTACCGGATTAAAATCAGAAGAAAAAGATGTTGAGGCGATTGCCACACGAGTACAACTGGCATTGACCTATGGCAAAGGACATCCTTATGGAGAAATCACTTCTGAAGAAACCGTAAACAATGTTACCCTAGCAGATATAGAACAACACTACAGAAACTATTTTGTTCCCGCCAATGCCTATTTGGTTGTTATTGGTGATGTAGCGTTGGAAAATGTGAAAGAATTGGTCACCAAATTTTTTACCCCATGGACCAAAGCAGTTCCGCCATCTTTCAATTATTCAAAACCTACAGATGTCCAGTATAACCAAATCAACTTTGTTGATGTTCCCAATGCTGTTCAATCAGAAGTGTCCGTACAGAACATAACCGAATTAAAAATGAAGGACGAGGACTATCTTGATGCCCTTATGGCCAATAGAATATTAGGCGGTGGTTCACAAGCCCGACTGTACATGAATTTGCGCGAGGACAAAGGATATACTTATGGCTCCTACTCGGGCATAAGGGCCAACAAATATAGTCCCATGCGCTTTAACGCCTACGCACAGGTAAGAAATTCGGTTACGGATAGCTCAGCTGTTCAAATTTTGGAAGAAATCAACAGGATTATAACAGAACCCGTTACTGATGAAGAATTGGCAAATGCCAAAGCTAAATACGCTGGTAATTTTGTAATGGCATTGGAAAATCCAGAGACAATTGCCAATTACGCTTTGAACATTGAAACCGAAGATTTGTCCAAAGACTTTTATAAAACCTATTTGGAACGAATTCAGGGCATAACAAAAGAGGATGTTCAAAAAGCTGCCCAAAAATATTTCTCCACCACCAATGCTAGGGTTTTGGTCACTGGAAAAGGTAGTGAAGTGCTAGAAAATCTTGAAAAAGTAAGTTTCAATGGGAAAAAAGTTCCAGTACTTTACTATGACAAGTACGCCAACAAAGCCGAAAAACCAAATTATGATGTAGCAGTCCCTGAGGGAATCACATCAGCTACAGTACTACAAAATTATATAGCGGCCATTGGAGGCAAGGAAAAGTTGGAAGGTGTGGAATCTTATGCTTTGCTTGCTGAAGCCGAAATGCAAGGCATGATCCTTGAGCTGGAAATGAAAAAAACCACCAAAGATCAGTTTATGCAAGACATTAAAGTAATGGGCAATTCCATGCAAAAACAAGTGTTGGATGGCGACAAAGGATATATGGTGGCGCAAGGTCAGCGTAAGGACTTATCCCCTGAAGAAGTGGAAAAAGTAAAAGAAGAATCTGCTGCGTTTCCCGAGTTGAACTATTTAGCTGCCGGAAATATTACTCTGGAAGGTATAGAGTCCGTAGGAGACAAAAAAGCTTATAAATTAAAGATTACAGCAAAGAAAACTGCATTTTACGATGTGGATACCGGTCTTAAATTAAAGGAAATCAGCATTGAAGAAATGCAAGGGCAAGAAATGTCCTCAACCTTGGAGTATACAGATTACCAAGAAGTATCTGGAATAAAATTTCCTTTTGAACTAAGTCAGACTGCCGGGCCACAAACCTTGACGTTCAAAGTCAAGGAAATCAAAATCAATGAAGGTGTTTCCCCTTCTGATTTTGAATGACCCAAAGATTACATAAAAAAAGCGTTCCTTAGGAACGCTTTTTTTATTTATCCCTATCCATAATTTTACGGGATCAATCCATCTCAAATTTATGACCAAAAGACAATTCATTCAATTCAATAGAAAATGGCATCGATATCTTGGTGTTATTCTTGGTGTCCAATTCTTTTTATGGACATTGGGAGGGCTATATTTCAGTTGGACCAATATTGATGAAATCAGGGGTGATAACTTGAAGAAAAAACAATTCCTTTCATCATTACCTGATTCCATTGTTCCACCAACTCAATTTTTAAATCTTGGGGATATTCCTAAAGGTGGCATTCAATCCATAGCATTGACCACAATCCTTGAAAAACCTGTTTACAGGGTTACTTATACAGTTGAAAAAAGCAAAAAAGTGAAACTTTTTGATGCTGTCTCAGGAAAACAAAAACTCCCACTTACAGGGCAAGAAGCTGTTCAATTGGCCAAAGAAAGTCTTACTGTCAAAGCGGCTATGGAAAAAGTGGAATTCCTTACTGAGAGTGGAAAACATCACGAATACCGAGGAAGACCCTTACCAGTCTATGCCATAACCTTTGCAAAACCTGCCAACACTACTATATACGTCTCCCCAGAATATGGAAATGTTCAAACCTACAGAAATAATCAATGGCGTGCTTTTGATTTTTTATGGATGTTGCACACCATGGACTACGAGGGGAGGGACAATTTTAACAACCTGTTGTTAAGAGCTTTTGCCCTCTTTGGGCTTTTCACAATTCTCTCTGGTTTTACACTTTTTGTTTTGACCTCTAAACGATTTTCAAGAAAAAAACACAAATTCAGAAAATAGAAGAGGTAAATTGCAGTTATCTAATAAATTAAGATCGATGAATATCAAACTTCTTCCCTGCTTTTTGTTTTTATTTCTGTCTGTTCATTTTGTTGGTGCACAGACCACAAAAGATCAAACCTCTTCAAAAGACTTTCCTTCCGTGAGCCTTGCCAAAATAACCATTCATGGCATGGCGTGCCAAGAAGGTTGCGCAGATACCATCCAATTAAATCTTGGAAAGATACAAGGTGTTTTTAAGGCTACGGTGAGTTATGAAACCGGAATGGCCATGGTTGAATTTAATCCTAAATTGGTCACTTCAGAAGAAATCCAAAAAACCATAACCGACACCCGGGTGAAAGATTATATCTACTCCATTAAGGATATTGCCATCCTAGAAAATCCGATGTAGTAAAAAGGGCAGATAATCTAAAATCACCTGCCCTAATTATGAAGAACAACTAAAAACTATATTGCACAAAAGCTGAAAAGCTTCGGCCGGGGTCGTTTATTGGAACCCGTCCAAAATCAGCTTGGTTTACAAAAGAAAAATTCAAGTGGTTGTTGTAGGTCTTATCAAAAATGTTCATGGCCGCCACTCCCAAGGTGAAATGTTTGAAGGGCTTGGCACCGAATCTAAAATCAAAAAGACCATAGCCCTCTGTGACTTGTTCTCCAAATGAGGATGCAATGTCTGATTGCTCCGAGGTTAGGGTATAGGTTGCCCTTGCCCATAGCTTTTCCCTTTCGTACCCAAAGTTAAACCTCGTGACCAAAGGCGGTGTCAATGGCAACGCCTCATCCAAATCTTTGTTCTTGGTGTAGACATAGGCCATTTCTCCCTTAAAGTTGAAGTCATTTAAAAAGTGTAACTCCCCAAAGACTTCAAAACCGGTCTTATAAGCTTTATCCACATTGGTAAATCTTTTCACTTCCGTAGGAAGGGACATGGGCATGTACTTTTTGTCCAATGTTCCATCAATCAATGGAGCAATGTAGTTGTCATAAAAGGAATAGTAGGCAGACGCTCCATAATCCACCCTGTCAATAAATGAATCCGAAAAAGTCTTTTTGGCCTTTACTCCCAATTCAAATTGGTTGTTGACCTCAGCATCTAAAAACGGATTACCTACATGTTCGTATGGATCTTGACCTACATTGAAATGGTTAATGAATCTTTCTATCATATTGGCAGAACGCACTCCCCTTCCATAGGCAAATTCGAACAAAACATCTGAGGAGGCCATAAATTTTATGGACGCGGTGGCACTTATATTGTTTTCCGTACGACTTCCCACTTCGGGATACAATGCTACAAAATCAGCAGCAGGAGCGTTGATGTCCGAACGCACCATATCATACCGCATACCCATGTTGAGCAACCATTTTTCTGCAAGCGGGTATTTTCCTTCCACAAAAACTCCAAAATCATCGATCTTGGAATCTTGCCATACTTCATCCACAAATTCCATTGGCATTGGCAGTGGGTCTCCGTTCATGTTCAGTTTCATCAATCTTACCCTTTGTCCTTCTCTTCCAACAGAAAAAGCGTCAATTCCTGTAAAAAGTTTGAAGTTTTCATTGGGTCTCCACTCCAACTCAACTCGACCTCCCAAGGTGGTGGCATCAACCGTAGAAACGGCATCTACCCGCATAAAACTTGGCCGATCCATATTGGACATAATATGGTCAACTTGCGAAAAATAGGCTTTGGCACTTATTTGTCTGAGTGCACCACTCGCGTTTTCCCATTTATAATCCAATGAAGCTACGGTACTATTATCTTCGTCCGTATCCATTGGAAGTCCGGCATGTAGCACATCCCTACCATAGGATTGTCTAAATTCAGCTAGAAAACGTTGTTTTTCATTTGGATTGAAACCCACCTGAACACCATAGTCTGTACTCTTGAAAGATGAAGGGACTTCATTTCCATCTCCATCCTCGTAGTTTCCAAAATCGCGATACCCGATATTAAGGTTTACATCAAAAGCTTCGTGCACATATTTTAAATTGGCTAACGTGGTAATGGAGTTTCCATTGGTTTCATCTCCAAAACTTACCTTTCCGTGATACCCTTTTTCATCCTTTTCGGTTTGATGGGTGACCAGATTTATTAATCCCCCAAAAATTGACCCATACCTAAAGGTATAAGGTCCTTTAACCACCTCTATCCGTTCAATTTCCTCGGGTATGATATGGGTAGTAATGGGATCCATCCTATTGGGACAGGCGTGCATCACCTTGGTGCCCCCATTGAACTGAACGTTCAATTGTTCATATTGTGATGCCCTAAAGGAAGGGTCTATTGCATAATTTCCTCGTTTGATCAATGCAAACCCGTTGATATCCTTAAAAAGGTCTGCCACATTTTTAGGTTGAACTATTTTTTTTGATTGTTTATTTTCCACTACTGAAAAAACGGGATCAGTAGTACTTTTGCCCTCCACCACAACTTCATTCAACTTAACTGGTCTTTGGGCAAGGGAATCTTGCACAGTTTCAACCTGTGCATAGGACACGGTGGTCCAAAAAGACAAAACCAAGAGTTTTGCCACAGAAAAACTTTTCATTTAAATTATTGTTTAAGGTTATACCTATTCGGTCTGTAATCACAAAACCGATTTATATGTGAAAATGGCTCTTAAACAAGAGGTGGTTTGTATGAAGAGGAAATGAAGTTAAAGGAATAGTTATTGGTATAGTGAAAATATATGTTTTTTTCTTCTTTGGCTTCTTGCATAAAATACCCTAATGGGGCCATATAAAAGACTAAGAGCTGTTCCCAACCAATAATAGGCATGGGCAGTTCGGTATCATCACTTTGGGCGTTTAGCATTTGGGCCAGCATACATTTACCATCACATTTTAATTCGGGCCTGTCCTTGTTCTCGCAAAGTCTTTCAACAAAACCCTCCCGATCAACACTATAATAGATATACATTGAGGAAAACCGCAGATTGCCCATCAAAATCAGAATTATGAAGAGTGAAGAAATACAAATCGATTTATACCCTGTATTGGCCAATGGACAATTTTAGCCTTCAAAACTAGCTATCATTCCACCCAAAAAAACTGACAAATGTCATCTTTGCACTTCCAAAGATCAGTATTGTAGTGGAGCATGGTTAAGATTGCCCATCAATGCTTAAATTTGTGGTCAATTCTATTTCAATGAAAAAAATTATCCCTTTATTTTTAACCGTACTTTTTGTAGCTACAGTTTCCTGTAAAAAAGAAAAAAAGAAAGATGAATCCCCTTCCCAAATGGAACAAGTAATGGCCATCCATGATGAAGTGATGCCAAAAATGGGACATTTAGGAAAATTAGTTGGTGAACTCAAGGCTAAAGTGGATACCACTGCAATGGGACAACAGTATGAAGCTGCCATGGAAGACCTACAAGGAGCACATAAATCTATGATGGATTGGATGATGAATTTTGGTGATCGATTTGATTCTGATGAAATCCTGAACGGCAAGGCCCTCACTGAAGAAAAACAACAGTGGCTCAATGAAGAGGAAGAAAAAGTAAAGGCGCTTCGCGAAGAAATCAATTCAAGTGTTGAAAAAGCGGAAACCTTACTAGGCAAGGAATAAGCCTTAATCTTTCCAACGTAGGCTTTCCATTATCCTTTTAATATCGTTTTGAAGATATATGGCAGCCGGAAGTATGGAATCATAATTAGGTTTGGCATAAAAGTATAAAGATCCCGTTACAAAATGGTCTGTGCTGTCCGTAACATAAAATTGTGATTGCGAAGCAGCATTTCCACTTACTTCATAAAACATTCCGTACACTTTTGCTTCTGGATTTAGGTATTCCTTTGGCGCAATGTTATCTGCCTTTACCACATGCTCATAAGTCAACTTTTGGGCATCGATCAATAATTCCCTAACGTTACCCTCCACTTTTTTGTAGGTAAGAAAAATAGAGCCTTTCATCATGGGGTAATCCAAAACCAATGAGCAATCTTTGTTTTCTTTTATGGTAGACAATGTGTTTTGGTCAAACCCATAAACACAGTCTATATCTGAAGATTGGTAGTTTGCCTTGGGGTAATCCAATCGTAACATGGCCTTTGGTTTAGGAAGGCCTTCATCTTTGCAGCCCACAAGAAAAATGAAAACAAAAATGTACAGGATTGTGTTATACTTCATTTGGCAAAGTAACTTTTATACGTTTCAATCTTTTTTTGTCTAAACTTTCCACTATGAATTGGTAGTTTTTAAAAAACACCTTTTCTCCTCTTTTGGGGAAACTTCCAGAAATCTCCAACACAAATCCAGCTATAGTTTCAGATTCTCCTTTTTGATCTTCAAACTCTTCTTCATTTTCAATTTTTACTACGCGATAAAAATCTTTAAGTGTTGTTTTACCATCAAAAACGTAATTGTAATCGTCCAATTTGGAGAAAATAAGGTCTTCATCATCAAATTCATCACTAATATCCCCTACAATTTCTTCAATAATATCTTCCAAAGTAACTATACCTGATGTTCCCCCGTATTCATCCACCACTACGGCCAAATGGTTCTTTTTATCCTGGAATTCCAATAACAAATCATCCAATTTTTTGTTCTCTGGAACAAAATAGGGCTCCCGAATCAGTGACATCCAATTGAAACTTTTACGATCGATGTAGGGGAGTAAATCTTTTACATAAAGAACGCCCAAAACATTATCCATGTTCTCTGAAAAAACAGGGATTCTGGAATAGCCATTTTTCTTGATCTCAACCAATACCTCTGGAAACTTCATCTCCTCATTGAGTGCAAAAATATCAATCCGAGGGCGCATCACCTGCTTGGTGTCGGTATTTCCAAAAGTTACAATGCCTTCCAATATTTTTTGCTCTTCTTTTGTGGTATCCCCTTCAGAAGCCAGTTCCAGTGCCTGGGACAAATGATCCACACTAAGGTTGGATTTTTGCCTTCCCAATTTATCTTCAAGAAAAATTGTTGCGGAACGCATGGGAGAACTCAAAGGAGTAAATACTGAGTTTAAAAAATTAAGCGGATATGCCATAAGGTGTGAAAACTGTACACGATTTCTATTGGCATAGATTTTCGGAAGTATTTCCCCAAACATTAAAATTAAAAAAGTGGCAACCACTACCTCTAGTACAAATCGAACGGATACCACTCCAAAAAGAGTTTCATTCACTTGAGAAAAAATGGTATCGCCAATAGCGCTGAACAACAATACTATTCCAATATTAATGGCATTGTTGGCAATCAAAATAGTGGCTAGAAGTTTTTTTGGCTTATTAAGAAGTTTCACAATGATCTTCCCTCTGGCAGAATCCTTTTCCTCCATCTCGTTCAAATCTGTCTGGGAAAGTCCAAACAATGCTACTTCTGCGGCAGAAATCATTGCAGAGCAACCCAACAAGAGTACTAGCACTATTACCTTAATGGTGAATATACCGCTATAAGTCGAAAATAAAAATGCCAAACAATGGGGCTCAGGGTCCAAGATGTATTGCTTTAAACTTAGTTTTTAGAACGGAAGGTCATCGTCTTCCGGAGTTTCTTCAACAGTTGGAGTCTCTACCGATTTAACCGGTTCGCTTTGAGTTGGATGAACTGGTGCTTGTTGTGCATTGGCCATGCTTTCCTTTTTTGTGGATAAAAACGTAAAATCCTGAACATGCACTTCGGTGGTATACCTAGTGTTTCCGTCCTCTCCTTGCCATTGTCTATTTTTTAACCGCCCCTCCACATATACCTTATCCCCCTTGGAAAGATACTTTTCACAAATCTCCGCAGCCTTGTTCCTTACTACAACGTTGTGCCAATCTGTGTTGGTTACTTTCTCTCCTGTCTGTCTATTGGTATAGGTTTCGTTGGTGGCCAATGGAAATCTGGCTATACAATTCCCTCCCTCGAAATAATGGATTTTAACCTCATCTCCCAAATGCCCGATCAGCATTACTTTATTCAATGTTCCACTCATAACTCTTCAATTAATCAAAATTACTAAATTTTAAATGTTTGGATGAAATCTGCAATTAAAACCGGTACTGCAAATGAATTGATTTCCTTCCATGGAACCCCTTCTTTTAGATTTTCTTCAGTTTTTAATATCCAAAACTTGGTATATAAATGTTGATGGGACAATTTGTGAACAATTGGTGTCTCATTGTACAACGAAATTGAATCCAAAGAAGGGAAGCCATTATGACCGGTCATTTTAAGCTTCAAATCAAACGCATTCAACTCCTTATTAGATTCCAAAAGCGGAAACTGATACAGGTTCTGCCAAATCCCCTTCCCTATTCTCTGTTCCAAAACAGTACGTTTGTCATCATCAACAAAAACTAAATAATTAAAATGTCTGTTCTTGATTTTGATTTTGTTCAACTTAACCGGCAAACTGTCAATCTTATTTTCTTTTAAGGCAACACAACTCTCATGTAAAGGGCAGTGTAGGCAATATGGTTTTTTGGGAGCACATTGAATGGCTCCAAATTCCATAATACCTTGATTGTAATCCCTAACATTCTCTACATTCATAACTTCCCTTGCCAAACTTTTGAAGTATTTGATGCCCTCCGTGCTATTTATCGGCAATTCTACACCAAAATATCGAGCTAAAACTCTATATACATTACCATCAACAACCGGTTCTGGAAGATCAAAACAAATAGAAGCAATAGCGCTTGCCGTATAATCTCCAACACCTTTTAATTTTCTGAGTTCCTTATAAGTGTTTGGAAATTCCCCATTATAATCCTTCACCACCATTTTGGCAGTAGCATGCAAATTCCTGGCTCTGGAATAATACCCAAGTCCTTGCCAAAGTTTAAGAATTTTGTCCTCGGAAGCTTGAGCTAAATCATTTACAGTTGGGAAGGCCTCTAAAAATTTATGGTAATACGGCATTCCTTGGGCCACTCTGGTCTGTTGCAACATGATCTCAGAAAGCCAGATCTTATAGGGATCTTGAGTGGTTCTCCAAGGAAGATCACGCTTGTGTTCATGATACCAAGCCAAAATTTTATGGGAAAAAGACATGCAGGAAAATACTATTGGTCAAATGTAGCAGTTTATATACTTAAAATTAAAGGCTTTAAATGAAAGATTAATTTTAATTTTTATATTTGCAAGCCTAAAAAAACAGAAAATAAATAGACGAAATGACGAAAGCAGATATTGTAACTAGAATCTCAGAGAAACTAGGAATTGAGAAAGGAGACGTGCAAGCGACAGTTGAATCTTTTATGGAGGAGGTAAAATCGTCCTTGGAGAATGGTGATAATGTGTATCTAAGAGGTTTTGGAAGCTTTATCATTAAGACAAGAGCAGAAAAGACAGGTAGAAATATTTCCAAGAATACTACTATTAAAATTCCTGCACACAACATCCCTGCCTTTAAACCTGCCAAAGTTTTTGTTGAAGGTGTAAAGAGCAATGTTCAAGTAAAATAAATAAACTAACATTAAAGGAATAACCATATGCCGAGTGGTAAAAAAAGAAAAAGACATAAGGTAGCTACCCATAAGCGTAAAAAACGCAGAAGAGCTAACCGACACAAGAAAAAGTAGTTGTTGCAACTACTTTTTCATTTTACACACATACGTTCTTTGACATAGAGATTCGGGAAAAAGAATTTCAATCGGTCTGAAAAAAGATCGATTCAGCATATTGTTTAATCATTTATTCCAGAAAACACCACTGGAATAACATAAAATCGATTCAGGTGAATAGAGAACTAATTGTTAGATCTAGTCCTGATGCAGTCGATTTTGCCTTACTGAAGGATGGAAAACTAATCGAATTACACAAAGATGAAGACGACAATAACTTCTCCGTTGGGGATATCTTCCTAGCCAAGATTAGAAAGCCGGTAACCGGTCTTAATGCGGCGTTTGTCAATGTGGGTTATGAAAAAGATGCATTCCTGCACTATCATGACCTTGGTCCGCAATTGTCCTCCATGTTGAAATTCATTAAAAAAGTTAGGACAGGGAAGCTTAAAGATTATTCCCTAAAAGATTTTCCATTTGAAAAAGATATCGACAAGAATGGCAGCATCAACGATGTTATCAAAGCCAATCAGTCACTATTGGTACAAATTGTAAAAGAACCCATTTCCACTAAGGGCCCACGTATTAGTTCAGAGCTTTCCATTGCTGGACGTTACTTGGTCATGGTCCCGTTTTCTGACCGTGTATCCGTCTCTCAAAAGATAGGAAGCAAGGAAGAAAAGGACCGACTCATTCGTTTGGTGAAGAGTATCAAGCCCAAAGGATTTGGTGTCATTATACGTACCGTTGCAGAAGGCAAAAAAGTTGCAGAACTAGACAAAGATCTCCAGAATTTGTTGTCCAAATGGACAGCAATGTGCAAAAAATTGCATCGAGCTCCGCATCCATCAAAAGTTTTGGTAGAGGTCAATAGAGCCTCCTCCATTCTTCGTGATGTATTCAATGATTCCTTTACAGGAATTCATGTTGATGATGATACGCTCCATAATCAAATCAAAGATTATTTGCATGAAATTGCACCCAAAAAAGAATCCATCGTAAAACTGTATTCAGGTTCTGCCCCCATCTTTGAAAAATTCGGAATTGAACGTCAAATCAAAACCTCTTTTGGAAGAACAGCTTCCATGAGCCGAGGTGCCTACCTTGTTATTGAACACACGGAAGCATTACATGTTATTGACGTAAATAGTGGCAACCGCTCCAATAAGGCCAAAAATCAAGAAGATACTGCACTGGAAGTAAATCTTTTGGCCGCTGCGGAAATCGCAAGACAATTACGATTACGGGATATGGGAGGAATCATTGTAGTGGACTTTATTGATATGACCAAAGGTGAGCACAGACGAAAATTGTTTGATCAGCTTCGGGAAGAAATGAAGGACGATCGCGCAAAACACAAGATTTTGCCACCCAGCAAATTTGGTCTTGTTCAAATAACAAGACAAAGGGTACGTCCAGAAATGAACATAAAGACCAGCGAGGAAAATCCTAATCTTTCGGGTTCTGAAGTAGAGGCTCCTATAGTCTTGATAGACAAAATCCAAGCGGATTTGGAAAAGATCCTAAAAGGACGCCACAAGAACGGAATTGTATTGAATTTGCATCCGTTTATTGCAGCATACCTTACCAAAGGATTTCCTTCTATCAGAACCAAATGGTACATGGATTTAAAAAAATGGATAAAAATCCAACCTAGGGATGCCTATAAATACCTAGAATACCGTTTTAAAGATAAAGATGGTAAAACTATAAGACCATAAAAAAGCGACTCCGATTTGGAGTCGCTTTTTTTGTTTAAAACGGTATGAAGACAAAATGCTACTTTTGATAAATCACCAACAGCATTCAAAAATGAGATTCATTTACGGCATTCTGTTTATTTTTTTGATGGCAAACTGTTCCAAAAAGATAGAGCCCGAGCTATCAACATTGCTTACAGATGCTCCCTCCATCAAAGGGAAAAATGCATATTTGGACTCTCCTTATGTAACAGCTGGTGATCGTGTTTATATGGTCGGCCATCAAAATGGCAGCTTTCCTAATCTTGGTTGGCATATTAAGGGGGAAATGGGCGGAATTTGGAATCATCCCATAAAACTTATGGATGGGTTTGATGCTGATTTAATAATTGGCAAAGATACCCTAAGTTTAAATCAAGCTACAGAATTTATAAACTATCCCTTTGCCAATAAACATAGTTTTGAATGGCCTTCCAAAAATATTACAGTGGAACGCTTACAGTTTGTGCCAGATGCATTGCAAGGAATTGTTGTTCAGTATATCATCAAATCCAAACAGAATTCCACTCCTTCTTTATTCAATTTTACCGGACATACAGACCTTAGGCCCACTTGGTTGGGAGAGCAAACCCAAATGATCGATGATAAAGACTCTGCTTCATTTGAAGCTGGAAAATGGGTGGTAAAAGACCAATCCAATCCTTGGCTCAACATTTTTGGATCCGACCGTGTTCCAACTGAGCATCAAACAGTAGCAGCTTCACAAGAAAATGGCATTTCTAATATATTGACTTATGAACTCCCATTGGATAGAGATTCACCCACAGTCATCAATTTTTTTATTGCAGGTTCTTATCAATCCAAAGAAGATGCCCTGGACACTTATAATCGAATGGCCCAAAATCATTTCGATTTACTTACTGATAAAAAAGCCCGCTACAAGGCTTTAGCTGAGCAGACTAAACTCACCATACCGGATAAAACCTTGGAACAAACTTTTGAATGGCTCAAATACAATTGTGATTGGCTAGTGCGTACAGTTCCAGAAATTGGAACGGGTATTGGCGCGGGAATCCCAGATTATCCTTGGTATTTTGGTGTTGACAGCGAATATTCCTTGCAAGGTTACATGGCTGTCGGGCAAAGAGAAGTTGTGGAAAAGACCATTAAACTGCTGGACAGTGTCTCTAGGGCAGTAAATGGTAATGGAAAAATCATACATGAAATGTCCACCAACGGAGCTGTTTTCAACAAGGGTAATATCAATGAAACCCCCCAATTTGCTTCCTTGATTTGGGAAACGTACAAGTGGACAGGAGACAAGAGCTTTTTACAGAAATATTTCCCAACCGTTCAAGCTGGTCTAGATTGGCTATTGTCTGAAAACGATAGCAATAAAAACCTATTCCCAGATGGTTTTGGCATGATGGAAATTCACGGTTTGGATAGTGAAATGATAGATGTTGCCTCCTATACCCAAAGAGCATTTCATGATGCATCGCAAATTGCAACAGAGTTAGGGCAGCAGGAATTGAGCAAAAAATATGCAGAACTAGCGGCCAACCTAAAAAACAAAATCAATTCAGAATTTTGGTCAGAGGAATTTGGCTCATTTGCCGATTTTTTAGGAACCGATGAACAAGCCATTCATTTAATTGAAGATGCTATCGTACGTGCAGATACTTTGAACAAACCTTGGGCCATTGAAGAATTGGAAAACACTAAAAAACAAATCTTAAACAATCCTTCAAACCAACTAAAACCTTTTGTATTACACCACAATTGGGTGGTGAACACACCCATGGAAATGGGCATAGCTGATTCCGCAAAAGCTGTCATCGCTTTAGAAACTGCTAAAAATTTCACCAATCCTTTTGGCATGTTCGTCACGGGAATTGATCGCGATGCATCTGCGGGAAAGGATTTTGGTTCTTTTGAGGGGAGCAAAGTGTTTTCGTATACAGGAGCAGTCATGACACTGCCTACAGGAGTACAAGCCGTTTCCGAAAGCAATTATGGCCGCCCAGATGAAGCTTTGGAGTACCTAAAAAGAATGTCCCGTACTTTTAGCTATGCGCTCCCCGGCAGCATGTATGAAGTATCCCCAGACTATGGCATGATGACCCAAGCTTGGAATATTTATGCTTTTGCAGTTCCTGTAGTTCGGCATTTTTTTGGAATCAAACCTACGGCGCACCAAAAAACCATTATTATTGAACCTGAAATGCCAAGTGATTGGGATGTTGCTTCTTTGGAAAATGTAGCCATTGCGGATAATGAAATCTCTATATTTTATACAAATACTGGAGATGAGTTGACCATCGATATCCAACAAACCCAGCCAGAATGGCAATTACAAGTAATTTTATCTAAAGGCACTTATGCAATAGTAGAAGGGAAAGGTGAAATTTTAACTGATGGTAATAAATCCATTATTATTGGTTCTGGAAATCGATTAACACTGACCAAAAAGTAACTTCATGTCCCTTCGGTCTTTTCAGAACAAACATATATCGGTACAAGAAGCACAAAAGAAAATGGAACGTTTTTGTGCTTATCAAGAACGTTGTCATCAAGAGGTTCATGAAAAATTGAAAGGGATGCGGATGATTCCTGAAGCAATAGACCATATCATTACTCATTTAATCCAAGAGAATTATCTCAACGAAGAACGGTTTGCCCAAACTTTTGCTCAAGGAAAATTCAGCATAAAAAAGTGGGGCAAAAATAGAATAGTGCAAGAACTGAAACAACGAAAAATCTCCGTTTTCAATATAAAAAGCGCCCTATCCCAAATTGAAGAAGAGGATTATCTGATTACTTTGGATGAATTGGCCCGCAAGCGCCTTACACAAATCAATGAGACCAACATCCAAAAACGAAAGAAAAAATTAGCAGATTATTTGCTGTATCGAGGATGGGAAAGCAATCTGGTTTACGCCAAATTGCAAGAATTGATTTAGCCACCTACTTTTGAACCAATACTTTTTGGGTACGAGCCACGGCACGCTCATTTTTCCAATCAATCCATTGTTGTCCTTTGAGTCTGCGCATAAAATTATCAAAATAGCGCATAAAGAAAATGTTGTAGACTGCCTTTCCAAAATTTCTGGGCTTTCTGGCTATGGCCCGCAAACTCATAGAAAATCCCGGTGAAATATATTTCATGTGGTGCCAATAGCCTTCCGGAATGTACAATACATTACCATGTTCCAGATGCGCTATATGACCTTTGGCATATTGCAAAGCCGGCCATTTCTGAAAATCTGGGTCTGCAAAATCTATATCTTCCCTTGTAATCAATGAATGGGGAATTTTATACAAAAATTTGGTTTCGGACTGCGGAAAAAGGATACACTGCTTTTTTCCTTCAAAATGAAAATGGAAAATATTGGCCAAATCAATATCATAATGCATGAAAGTATGCGAATCGCTTCCTCCAAAAAATAACATGGGCAATCCTTTCATTAATCGAAGGCCAAAATCTGGATATGAAAAATCTTTTTGTAGCTGAGGAACTTCTTTTAGAACATTCCACAAAAAAATACGGTATTTGGTGGGTTTACTTTTTAAAAGATCAATGTAATCCCGCATCTTCATTTTGGCATGTGGCTCATTGAACCCCTCATCATGCTTTACAGGACGATCATCATAGAGAGGCACTTCTTTTTCACCAGCCACTTGCTTGATGTACTCCAAATCCCATTTAGAGTATGCTGGCCAATCCTCCACAAAGCGTTCTATAACAACTGGCTTTTGGGGTCTGAAGTATTTGCGCAGAAATTCCTCTTTTGAAAGAGTCTGCTCCCTAGGAATTTGTTCAAGGTTAAGCTTCAAAATTTCAATGAGTTTGAAACTACTAAATTAGCAAAAAGCTTTTTAAAAGGTTTTGATTCCTTAGTCTTTGGAGACCAATCCAGACTTTTGTCGTACAGCTTCGTTACGTTCAATGGTATGCCCAGGCCTTGACCATTTTGGCTTTTCACCCATAGCTGTGTATTGAGAGTCTTCTGCTTCAACAGTTTGGGGGTGTACGTGTTTCAAAAACGGCTTTTGAGGGTTTAAACCCAGTTGTGCAAACATTTCCATATCCTCATTTACATCTGGATTTGGGGTAGTCAATAGTTTATCCCCAGCAAAGATGGAATTGGCTCCTGCGAAGAAACAAATGGCCTGACCCTCCCTACTCATTTCAGTTCTACCAGCAGAAAGTCGGACTTGGGTCTCTGGCATCACGATTCTGGTTGTTGCCACCATACGTACCATTTCCCAAATATTGACCGGCTTTTCGTTTTCCATGGGGGTTCCCTCAACCGCAACCAATGCATTGATAGGTACAGACTCTGGTTGTGGATTAAGTGTTGCTAATGCAACCAGCATTCCAGCTCTATCTTCTAAAGCCTCTCCCATACCGATTATCCCTCCGCTACAAACAGTAACATTGGTTTTGCGCACATTCTCAATGGTCTGTAAACGGTCTTCGTAACCACGAGTGGAAATAACTTCTTTATAATATTCCTCTGATGTATCCAAATTGTGGTTATACGCATAGAGACCTGCCTCTGCCAATCGCTTTGCTTGATTTTCTGTGACCATTCCCAACGTACAGCAGACTTCCATATCCAATTTGTTGATGGTACGGACCATTTCCAAAACCTGGTCAAACTCAGGCCCGTCTTTTACATTACGCCATGCCGCTCCCATACACACTCTAGAACTCCCGGAAGACTTGGCCCTAAGCGCTTGAGCCTTTACTTGTTGAACAGACATCAAATCATTGCCCTCAATGTCAGTATGATATCTAGCTGCTTGCGGACAGTATCCACAATCTTCTGGACAACCACCAGTTTTAATGGAAAGTAAAGTGGAAACTTGAACGGTATTGGGGTCGTGATGTTCCCTGTGTACAGTTGCAGCTTCGTAAAGCAATTCCATTAAGGGTTTATTGTAGATTTCAAGAATCTCTTCTTTAGTCCAGTTGTGTCTTGGTGTATTCATGGTCTAGAATATATCAATTTCAAAAATAGTCCTAATTCCGTTAATGGTACAATTATATCTCGTTAAAAAGAAAAACCCCATGACAATTGTCATGGGGCTCTTTCATTGAAAAGTGTTCAAAAAGCATCTATTCACCTTTGTTGTCTTTCTGGTCAGAATCTTCACTTTCTGTTTTAGGTGGACTAGGAATTTCCTTGCCTTTTAAGTACTCAGGAAGTTGCATCCCTGCCATATTGAACATTTCTTGTAGAGGCGGTACAGATTTGTACATTCCTGATATAAAATTGGCAGTAGAATTTTTACCATCCTCTGTCTTGGTTCCAGAATCCCATACGGTTACCTTATCAATTTTAATATTCTTAATGGCTTCTGCTTGTTTTTCAACCAGTTCTGGAAGTTTATCTGCAATCAATAATAAGACCGCATCCTTTGGATTGTCCCCAGCTGCTTTTACAATTTTATCAAGACCTTCTGCTTGTTTGGTCAATACTTCAAAAATACCTTTCGCCTCAGCCTCGGCTTTGAACAAAATTGCATCAGCTTCACCTTTAGCTTTTCTACGAATCATTTCAGCTTCGGCCTCAGCTTCTATCTCTACTTTTTGTTTATCAATCTGCGCTGGAATTACAATATCAGCCATTTGTGAACTACGTTCACGTTCTGCCCTTGCATTCTCAGCTTCGCGCTCCGCAGAGTATGACTCTTCCAATGCCTTAGCTGCCTGTACTTTTTCGGCAGCAATTGCAGTTCTTTCTGCTTCAGCTTCACGTTGACGCCTTAGTGAATCTGAGTTTGCCACATCAATTTTCGCCAAGTTTTCCCCTTCCACAGCTTTTGCATTGGCAGCAGCAACTTGTGAACGTTCATCCTGTAAAGCATTGGCTTCTCCAATAGCACCATCTCTGTTTTTTTCAGCAACCGATTTACGGGCCGCATTAATGGCATGGGCAGCGGCTTCTTTACCTAAGGCTTCAATATAGCCAGACTCATCTACTATATCAGTAATATTCACATTGATGAGCTTAAGACCTACTTTCTTCAACTCTGATTCTACACTGGTTGAAATATTGGAAAGAAATTTATCTCTATCCGCATTGATTTCTTCAATATCCATGGAAGCAACTACCAAACGTAATTGTCCAAAGATGATTTCTTTAGCCAATTCCTGTACCTCTGGTAATCCTAGCCCTAAAAGACGTTCAGCGGCATTTTGCATAACCCCTGGCTCTGTAGATATCCCTATCGTAAATCTTGAAGGCACATTCACCCGTATGTTCTGTCTACTCAAGGCATTCGTCAAATCCACCTCTATGGAAATAGGCGTTAAATCCAAGAATTCATAATCTTGAATCACCGGCCAAATAAAGGCGGCTCCACCGTGAATACATTTTGCTGAGTTACCAGAACCCACTTTTCCATAAACCACGAGAATCCTATCTGATGGGCAACGTTTATACCTTCTGATGAAGGAAATAATAATGATAAAGAAAAATAATATGGCGAACCCTATAGCCAACAGTGTGGCTCCTCCGCCCATTTGCAATGGTAATGTTATCATGTTGATTATTTATTTAAAAGGTTAACAATTAAAATTCCTGTATCGGTGACATCATGCACTTTCACCACATTTCCCTGAACCAAATCATGGTCTTCATCAGTCAAAGCTTGAAGTTCGCGTAAGGTTCCTTGAACATTCACACTCACTTTACCAATGCGACTTCTATTGGCTCCTACCGTTAGATATACTTCACCTATTTGGTCTTTGGCATTTTTTAAATTCAGCGTTCCACTACTTTGTAGTTTCCCCAAATAATAGAAAAGTGATGCCATGGCCAACATCATCAACAAACCACAAATTACCGAGATAATTATAGTAAGGCTTGTTGACAATCTATTATCGATACAGGCTAGTCCTGACCATCCAAAAATGGTCAAGAACCCCATAAGGTTTTTAAAAGAAAGGAACTGAAAACCTATACCAGTGTCACCATCAATATCGGCATCCACATCGCCCATATCCTCAATATCACCACCCATTAAGGTCATGACAATGAGTACTAAAAATATGGCGGACCCTGCAATAGCAACTATCCAATAGATTTTTTCAAAAAGCGTTAAAGCTGCGAACCAGTTTTCCATGGTATTACATTTAAAGTTGTTGGTAGTAAAAGTTTAAGATAAGACTTTGTATGGAAATTCGAAGGTCTTATTCGTTATCATTTCGCCATTAAACATGACGGATAATATTAGGTCATTTGGAAAGTAAAACAGATACAGCATTCCCTCCAAAACCAACAGCATTTACCAATACATTTTTAATGGTTTTTGGAAGTATTGGGTATTTTACAAACGGAACGGGCAAAGGCCTCTGGTGGGTAAGCATTAGGATGGCCATTTCTAAGCTGAGCATCCCAGAAGCTCCGAAAGTGTGACCTACTTTCCACTTATTTGTCGTCAGAAATGGAATTTTGTTACAGCATATTTTTTTTATGGCAGCAACTTCAGAAGCATCGCCTTTTATGGTTCCCGGAGAATGCATCACAACAGCATCCACTTCTTCGGGTGGCATTTCTCCAAGTGCCATTTGCATGGAATCTTGAAAACACTGTGCATCAGCTGAAATAGAAACATTATGTGTTAAGGGTTCTGTAGCATACCCTATTCCCTTAATCAAAGCTAGGGCATCAGGATTTTGACCCTTTTCCAAACATGCCGAGGCCGAAGCTTCTCCCAAAACCATCGTGTTTTCTGTCTTTTCCAAATCAAATGCTCTGCATGGGAATTCATGATTTCTCGACTCCACTCGTGGCGACATTCTGCTATAAATTTTTAATGCTTGTATTTGGGCAATGGTAAATGGAGTCAAAGGTGCTTCACTACCTCCTACCAAAAATTTATCGGTCATTCCACTTTGAATCCAAGCAACTCCGTTTAAAAGGGAATGCAAAGCCGTGGAACAGGTAATGGAGTGCGATATTTCTGGCCCTTTGGATTTTAAATCGTGTGCTACCCAAGAAGAAATGTTTCCTAATGTTGTAGTGGGTGATGAAAGTGTGGCTGATTTTCCGTTCTTCAAAAATTCTTCATGATATTTTTCAAAAAGTGCGGTCGCCCCTCTTGATGAGCCTATATTCACCCCAAAATTGGATTCATTTGTCCACCCTGCTGCTGCAATTGCTTTTCTTCCGGTATAAATTGCATATAGGACAGTATCATCCAAATGTTTGTAGCGAGCATCTGAATTGCGAAGGTTTTCAATTTCTTGCTGTACCAGATTAGGCAAAGCGGAAACCCAAACGCTTTGCTCACCAATTTTCTTTTGCGTTAAAAAATGGTCATTGTTGTTATATGCACTCCAAACTTCATTCGAATGCTTTCCTAAAGCAGAAATGGATGATAAAGCGGTAATTGAAATAGGCTCTTTTAACATGCAATTTGGTTATACCAATTCAAAAGTTGATTTGATAACGTCATAAATCTTCTCCATTTGCTCTTTGGATGTAATAAAGGGTGCCAAAATATATATGGTATTCCCCAATGGACGTAAAAAGACACCATTTTCCATTAAATGAGTAAAAAGCTTATCCCTTAAATTACCATATCGTTCCATTTTAATATCCAAATCCAACGCATAGATGACACCTAGTTGTCGGGTGTTGGCAACCTTTGGATGGTTTTTGATTTCTTCATCAAACTGTTGATGCCATTGCATAATATTTTGGATGTTTTCCTGGACTTCATCTGTCTGCAAGAGTTCCAATGCAGCCAATGCAGCCGAGCAAGCCAATGGATTTGCCGTATAGGTATGTCCGTGGAACAATCCTTTCGACACATCATCACTATAAAAAGCATTATAAACCTCCTCAGTACAAGTAGTAAGGCCCATAGGAACCAATCCAGCGGTAAGTGCTTTGGACAAACACATAATATCTGGTTTGGTTTCCAAGAAATCCGAAGCAAAAAAACTACCTGTTTTTCCAAAGCCCGTCATTACCTCATCGGCAATGGTGAGTACTTGATGGTCTTGCAATAAAGCCAAAATTCTATCAAGACCCTCAGCATCATGCATTTTCATAGCAGCAGCGCCTTGAACCAAAGGTTCATAGATAAACCCCGCAATGTCATTGTTTTGTAATCTTTTCCCTAGGTGGAATAAAATAGCATCGATATTATTTGGGGTCGGAACCGGGATACGTTCCACTTCAATAAAAAAGTCTTCAAAAGGACCATTATAAACAGAAAGTCCTGAAACCGACATGGCGCCAAAGGTGTCACCGTGAAAGCCTTCCTCAAAAGCTAAGAGCACATTTCGTTTTTTCCCTTTGTTAAAATGGTACTGCAATGCCATTTTAATGCCAATTTCGGTGGCGGTGGAACCGTTATCTGAAAAGAAAAGCTTCTCCTGATTACTGGGAAGTATTTTTATCAATTCTTCGGATAGTTTGATGGCCGGTTCATGGGTAAAACCGCTAAATACTATTTGATCTAGCTTTTGCATTTGAGCTGATACCCTTTCTAAAATATACGGATTGCAATGCCCATACATACATGTGTACCATGAGGCAATCCCATCTATATATTCCTTTCCATCTTCGTCAAAAAGCAATGACCCTTTGGCATTGGTGATTGCCAACATTTCTGAGTGGATCTTATGCTGGGTCAAAGGATGCCAAAGATGTTTTTTGTCTCTTTCAGATAGTTTTTTCGATACTATAAAATCTGTCAAACCCCTTCATTTTATCTATATTGCAAAGATCATAATTAAAAGCCAATAAACTCCAACCAAATTGTGACCAAGTTAACCAACCCTTTTTCTAATCTAGATTATAGGTCTTTAGACTGGAAGACCGTTTTTTGGATTTTGTTCTTGGTGGCCCTTTTTGTTAGGTTTCCCTTTTTCTTTAGGGACTATATTGATCGGGATGAGAGCACTTTTATTATTATGGGGCAGTCGTGGGTGGATGGCCATTTGCCCTATACGCAGCTTTGGGACCTAAAACCTCCCATTACATTTTTGTTTTTTGCGGTGATCATTAAGTTTTTTGGCAAAAGTTTTATTGCGATTCGACTGTTCGGTAGTTTAATGGTTGCACTGACCGCTTTGTTCACCTATGGCATAGCCACTAAAATAACCTCCCAAAAAATCGCCTTTTGGTGTGCTCTTTTCTGTGTTTTCTTTCAAAGTCTTTTTGGAAGTCTTCAGGGAGTCATGAGCGAACATATCAGTATTTTGTTTTTTGTAGCGGGCGTTTATTTTTTGTTTGCCAAGAATCATTGGGCATGGTTTTTCGCAGTAGGGATTCTATTTGGTTTATCCGTCATGTCTAAACTGAACATGGCTTACCCATTTGTTTTTTTATGGTTGTATTTAGGGCAAGGTTTTTTGGAAAAAGACTATAAAAACACCTTGAAAAAATTGGTTGTGCTTGGATTGGGCTTCGTCTTTCTTATTGCATTGACAGTTGTTCCTTATTACACACAAAACCAAACGAATACCTGGTGGCTTTCCATTTTTAAAGCCCCTTTGGCCTACTCAGGTTCAAAACAACATTCCATTTATAACGTGCTCCCTTTTGTTCTTGTTACGCTCTCACTTTTGATTGCCGGTTTTGGTTTTAAGCTGATTGACATCACATCAAAAAAACTTCAATTCTTATCTATTATAATTATTGGGATTTTGTTGTCCTTTATGCAAGCGGGTAAAGTAAACGGACATTATCTCATCCAGCTCTATCCTTTTATATTGATCCTGATAGGAATGGCTTTGGGAAAACTGCCCAGCTTACAAAAACCTTTGAGATTAATAACGGGTATACTCCTTGTACTTATCCCTATGGAATCTTATTTAGAGTATGCCAATATCGTTTCAAACAAAATCAATAAAGGTTCTTTTTTCAACGGAGAAGGCATTGATGTGCCCATTTACATAACAGAAAACAATCTAGAAACCAAAAATATCTTTTTTACAGAATATCATATTGGTTATTGGGTACTCGGAGCAACTCCTCCAACCAAAGTGTCGACACATCCAAGCAATATAACCCGAGAAGAGCTTTTTCCTTTTATGGAAAACGAGCAAAAAACCAGTATGGAGGAACTACGTTATATTTTAGAAGTACTACAACCCAAAACTATAGTGGCAAGAAAAGGCAAAAGTATTTTTGATGGTAAGTTTACACAAATCAACGAATACATTAATGACTACTTATTAGAACATTATTTCTTAATTGAAACAATAGATAGAGGATTAATCTACAAAAGAATCCATTGATTGCTTTTCAATGATTTTCAACCTTAACAATATTTCCACAAAACGACCGTTGTGAGATTGGGTTACTTACAATTACCCGCAGCATATAATTTACCCCATACTTAAAAAACTAGAAAAGTACCCTTTTTAGAGTTTTAATGTAAACCTATATGTTGTGACGGTGAAAGCCATTTTTCTTTGTATTAAAAGAAGGGATAACTTTTTGACCTTGCTTTTTATATTTCTCTATTTGATTTCATTATTTCTAAATCTTGAAATGGCACCGTTTTATAATGAAGAGCCCAGACGATCGATAATTGCCATGGAAATGATTTTCAATCATAACTATGTAGTAACCACCTTATTTAACGATACATTTTATGACCATCCTCCTTTATGGTATATTATCCTATCCCTATCATGCAAAATATTTGGAATGGATAGTGAATTTGCTTTCAGGTTTCCTTCGGCACTATCGATGTTTCTAACAGGTTTAGTGGTTTATTTTATGGGAAAAAAACATGTAAATCACTCTTTTGGGGTTATTGCTTCATTCTTATACTTAATTTCTGCAGACTTATATTTTTTCTTTTCAAATACAGCAGAAATAGATATATTTTTCTCTCTTTTGGTTTTGCTCAGCATGTTGAGCATCTATCACTTTTATGAACAAAAAAAATTTACTTCACTTTTTTTATTTGCCTACTTCTTTTGTTTTTTAGGTTTTTTGACCAAAGGAGTAGTCTCTTTTGTTTTTTTGGCTATATCTCTATTAGTATTTTTCATTCAGAAGAAAGAGTTCATCAAACTGTTTCTACCCATCCATTTTTTGTCCATGTTTTGCTGTTTGGGAGGAATATTTCTATTCTTTTATATTTATGGACTATACGACGACCCTTATTCCTATATAAAAGGAATGTGGGAAATAACACGAAATAAGTCCTTTCTAGAAAAGAAAAATAATGCCTTTATATTTCATTTTTTATGGTTTCCCATTAATATGCTGGCAAACCTATTTCCAGCCACTTTACTTATTATTTTTCTGTTTAAAAAAACAGTGATTGGTAAAATCAAGAGAAACAGATACATGGTATTCTTAATCATGATTTTCTTTTCAAATTTTATTATTTATTGGTTATCGCCAGGTGCCAAATCTCGATACACTTATATGTTTTATCCCATTGTTATAAGTATATTGACCTATGCTTTTTTATTTGACAATGAGGAGTATAGTTGGAAGAAAAATATATTCTTTAATGTTCTTTGTTTTTTGTCCTTTACACTTGGGGTATGTTGTTTTATACTTCCTTTCATTGATTATTTCAAAGTAATTGATGGGATTTCTTATTACAGCCCTCTTTTGGGGTTATTGGCTTTATTGTTATTTTTTCTTCAACTAAAAAGAAAATATTTTTGGGATAAACTCATTTTTGGGCTAACAGGCATTGTTCTAATCAAAGTGATGTTTTCCCTTGTTGTGTACCCTATAAAACAGCACAAAAGTCACTCATCCATATTCAAAAGTCACGCAAAGAACATATTAGAAATTACAGGTGATGATTTTATTTTTCTATTTTCAAAAATCAATGCTTTTGACCCCCACAAGATTGGGGATTTTTATAAAACTGCCGCTTATATGGAGCTTTTTGGACACCAATTCCTAAGAAAAACCTCATCTTTTCAAAATAATGGTTATTACATTCTATATAAGGAAGAACTAAAAGGGCAAAAAATCCTTTATTCTATTGATGATGATAAATGGTTAAAAGCGGGAAAGAGTACTCTGAAAATAGGGAACATATTTTTGAATGACCTTCTTATCAAATTTTGACTCCTCATTAATCCGTCCAAGAAATGTAGCGCCCGTTTTTTTCAGAATTATGGTTTCTGTTGTCGGGTGCTCATCCCCACTGAAAATAACCCCAACTTTTAACTGCTTTTCTTGAAGTTTTTCGATAGTCAATAGGGAATGGTTGATACTTCCCAGATAATGTCTTGAAACTACAATAACCTTATAGTCGAGTTGAATCAAGTCAAAAATTGTATCGGTATCGTTGAGGGGAACCAATAAACCGCCCGCACCTTCAATGACCAAATGGTTATCCGTTTCTGGAGGAACCACTTGGGCAAGTTCAATGGTAATATTATCTATCTCTGCAGCGGCATGTGGACTCATAGGGGTATTCAAGGCATAACTATTGGGATGAACAACAGTTTTATCGTTGGAAATCAACCCTTTGATTTTATGACTGTCTGAATGTTCTAAGTCCCCAGCTTGTATGGGTTTCCAATAATCTGCTTGCAACGCTTCCACCACAATTGCTGATGCAACCGTTTTACCTACTTCAGTTGAAATTCCAGTTATGAAGAGTTTCATGCTTAAGCTCTTGAGAGAAAATTACAATTATTACACTTATATTTTTTGGATTCTAAAAAAGGAAACAACTTATAAAGCAATGTGTCCCGTGCATAATACACTTCACTTTTCTGTGCCTTGCAGTTAGGGCATGTAATTAGATTTCCATTTTCGTCGGTGGCGTAATTCCGGATTTCATCATATATGGTTCTAGCCTCTTTTTCATCATATTTATGAACCAGTAGCTTCACTCCACCCAAGGCATTGCTTGCAAAAGGATCTATACTTACGGTATTGTCATCCTTCAATTGCACTTCAATACCTTCGGATTCCAACTTTCCTTTGATGATTTGCACATCGGCCAAAAACTCAAAAGTTCCAAGAATCACCCAATCCTTACTCATGACTGTATTTTGAAATTAAATTCAACATTTCCCCAATTTCTTTTTTTGTATTGAATGCATGCAAACAAATACGTAGACGCTCATTTCCTTTAGGAACTGTAGGAGTCAAAATTGGGCGTACATCAAATTGCTTGTTTTGCAACAGTTGAGCACACTCCTTTACTTTTTGATTCCCTTTTAAAACGACCACCTGAATGGCCGAATCACTGGATAAAAATAAAGGTTGCAGCCCTAAACTGCTTATCGTCTCTTTGAAAAATGCAATATTTTCATGCAATCCCGCAATTAGGGACCTTCCTTCCTTACTTTCCAAAAATCGATGTGCGCCCAAAATACAGCCCACCGTATGCGGTGGTAGAGCAGTGGTATAAATAAAGCTACGGGCAAAATTCACCAAATATGTTTTCAAGGTTCCATCGCACAATACTGCGGCTCCATGACAACCCAATGCTTTTCCAAATGTAACAATTCGGGCAAAAATTTGGTTTTGTAATTCCAATTGGGGTAGCAATCCTTTTCCATTTCCAAATACCCCTACTGCATGAGCCTCATCCACAATCAGCTGCAATGCATTATCCTTGCAATAGTTTGAAAATTTCTCCAAATCCGGTGAATCCCCATCCATAGAAAAAATAGATTCTGTCACTACATAAATTTGGGAATCATCCCCTTTTGATTGACGCCGGACGGATTGCATTTTTTTATCCAAATCTTCTACATCATTATGAGCAAATTTGTAGCTTTTGGCATCACTCAATCGGATACCGTCCCGAATGCTGGCGTGTACAAGCTCATCGAACAAAATAATATCTCCCCGTTGTGGAACTGATGAAAAAAAGCCAATATTGGCATCATACCCAGAATTGAAGACCAAAGCTGCTTCTGCAGTATAGAACCTTTCCAAAAAGCTCTCAAGCTCAGTATACAGATGGTGGTTCCCCGTAAGCAATCTGGAACCTGTTGAGCCATTTACTTGTGAGGAATTTTTCAAAAAATCTGAAATGTTCCCTGAAATTATTTCGTTTTGGGCAAAACCTAGATAGTCATTGGAAGAAAAATCAACCAGATTTGGAATGACACACAACTCTCTTAAAGCTCCATCTTGGCGTCTTTTGTCAAGTTTTTGCGCAAGCTTTTTGGGTAATTTTGCCATAGATCAAATGTACTATCTTTATTGAAATCCTTTTCGCATGTTATCCTACAAACAGGCATCAACAAAAAATGAGTTGGAACAAATTCTTGCGCTTCAGCAAGTGAACCTATTCAAAAGCCTATCTTCAAAAGAAAGAGAAAAGGAAGGCTTTCTGACCGTGGAGCACAATCTAGACACTCTTACAGCAATGAACAAGGAATGTGGGCATATTATAGCTTTACAAAATAATCATGTGGTAGGTTACGCGCTATGTATGCACCCCAAATTTTCAGATTCAATAGAGGTGTTAAAGCCTATGTTTGCTGAAATCAATAAAGTAATAAAAGGCAGCAAATCCAATTATATGGTCATGGGTCAAGTCTGCATAGCAAAGAGCCATCGAGGTCTAGGAGTTTTTAGAAATCTATACCATACCATGAAAAATTGCTTGCCAGAAGGTTTTGATAAAATCATCACCGAAGTAGATACCAATAATATACGCTCTATGAATGCACATAAAGCCATTGGGTTTAAAGAACTTTCCCAACACAGGGTGAATGAAACAATATGGTCCATTATTGCATTACAATAAAAAAGCCCAACTCAAAAGAATTGGGCTTCTATATTTTTGTTTGAGGAAACTTAGTCCGCTAAAACAATAATCTTATTGTCTTTCATCTCAACAGTTCCACTGGTAATAGCAAGTACCGTTTCTCCATCGGTTCCTTTGGAAAACTTATTTTGGAACTCTTCGTCAATGGCAATGTCTCCCTTTACTTTAACCTTACCTTCTTGCAATAAAGAAACAATAGGAGCGTGGTTTTCCAGCATTTGAAATTCGCCATTTATTCCAGGAACAGTAACGGCAATTACTTCTCCTGAGAACAACGTAGCTTCTGGTGATACAATTTCTAAGAACATAATTATTGTGCTTCAGCCAACATTTTCTCTCCTGCCTCTATGGCATCCTGTATGGTTCCCTTAAGGTTAAATGCAGATTCTGGAAGGTGATCCAACTCTCCATCCATAATCATATTAAATCCTTTGATAGTGTCCTTGATATCTACCAATACCCCTGGAATACCTGTAAACTGCTCAGCTACGTGGAAAGGCTGAGACAAGAAACGCTGCACACGTCTTGCTCTACCAACAGCCAATTTATCCTCTTCTGAAAGTTCTTCCATCCCCAAAATGGCAATGATATCTTGAAGTTCTTTATAGCGTTGCAACAATTCTTTTACACGTTGTGCACATCCGTAGTGATCGGCTCCTAAAATCTCTGGAGTCAAAATTCTTGAAGTAGAATCCAAAGGATCTACAGCAGGGTAAATCCCCAACTCAGCAATCTTACGTGAAAGTACAGTAGTAGCATCCAAGTGAGCGAAAGTTGTAGCAGGAGCAGGATCCGTCAAGTCATCCGCAGGAACGTAAACTGCTTGTACCGATGTAATAGAACCTCTTTTTGTAGAAGTAATCCTTTCTTGCATGGCACCCATCTCTGTTGCCAAAGTTGGCTGGTAACCCACCGCAGATGGCATACGACCTAGTAGAGCAGATACCTCAGAACCAGCTTGAGTAAAACGGAAAATGTTATCCACAAAGAACAATACATCTTTCCCTTGTCCGTCTCCAGAACCATCACGGAAATATTCGGCAATGGTCAATCCAGAAAGTGCCACACGAGCACGTGCTCCAGGAGGTTCGTTCATCTGACCAAAAACAAAGGTTGCTTTGGAATCTTTCATGGCATCTTTATCCACTTTGGACAAGTCCCATCCGCCTTCTTCCATAGAATGGAGGAAATCGTCTCCATATTTTATAATACCGGACTCCAACATTTCGCGAAGCAAATCGTTTCCTTCACGAGTTCTTTCCCCAACACCAGCGAATACTGAAAGTCCACCGTGCCCTTTGGCAATATTGTTAATCAACTCCTGAATCAATACGGTTTTACCAACACCGGCACCACCGAACAATCCAATTTTACCCCCTTTTGCATAAGGTTCAATCAAATCGATAACTTTGATTCCTGTAAAAAGCACCTCTGTAGAAGTTGAAAGATCTTCAAACTTAGGGGCCTCCCTGTGAATAGGAAGTCCGTTGTCTCCAGTTTTTGGAAGGTTTTCCATCCCGTCAATAGCATCCCCGATTACGTTAAAAAGTCTTCCATAGACTTCTTCACCGATCGGCATTTGAATGGCATTACCGGTGGCAACTACTTCAACTCCCCTGCTCAATCCATCCGTTGAGTCCATTGAAATGGTTCTTACGGTGTTTTCACCAATGTGCGATTGAACCTCCAAAACCAATGCGGAGCCATCGTTTTTCTTAATTTCAAGGGAATCGTAAATCTTTGGGATTTCTGTTCCCGATTCAAACTCAACATCAATGACCGGGCCGATAATTTGGGCAACCTTTCCTGTAACTTTAGACATTACTGTGTTTATTTTTAATTGAATACGAGGAAAAAACCGTTTTTTTTCCGGCTGCAAAGATATACTTTTCCCTTTTTAATCTGAAACTAATATCTTGTTTTTTTGACAAGAAAAAAGGCACTGATTTTTACAGTGCCTTTTCTATAATATTGTGATTTTCTGTTATGGATTGATCGTCCATGAAACATAATAAATGGAACCTATATTTCCTGTTCCCACTGCGGTGAAATACTCATCACCCAAAATATTGGAACCACCTGCCTTAAATATAGATTTTATACTTGGAACCGAATAGTTAATCTGTGCATCCAATACTGTAAACGCAGGGACGTCGCCATCTGCAAAGGAAGCCTCCCAAAAATAACTATCACTCCATCTATAGTTTACATTAAATCCAAAGTTTTTAAACAGTTCCGTATTTCCAAAAGAAGCCTTTACCTTGTGTTTTGGTGTATTGAAATTGGTTCTAAAGTCTGGGAATCTTGCTTTGTCAAAATCCAATTCGGTATAGGTATAGTTAACACCCAAATCAAAGTTTCCTATTTTGGTATCCACACCTACACTACCTCCATAAGAGTTAATATCCACAGTAGAGTTGGTATAAGTTTGATAAGCTTGGAAGTCCCCATTTTGCAGTGCCAATAAAGAAAGTGCTCCATCGCCAGCTGTACCATAAAAAGGAACTACGGTAGTGACATTTGCAATAAAGTCTGAATAACTGTTGTAGTAACCGCTCAAATCAATAGTGAACTTTCCAATCTGACCTCTATACCCTGCTTCAAATGCGGTAATCTCCTCTGGTTTGATTACCGAAGTATTTACCGCTTCAGGTGCTCCACTTTGAACAGAATTCAATGAAAAGGCATTTTCATAGGCAGCACGACCAACAATGTCAACAGTGGACTGGCCAATCAATGCCTGACCGCTTTGGCTTACATCAAAAGTCCTAACATCCCTATCCAAATTATCAGGAGCGGAACCAACCAAGATAGCGGCACCTGCATTCAACCCAATAAACAAGTCTTGCGTAGTTGGGTTTCTAAACCCTTGCTGAACAGAAGCCCTTATGTTATGATTTCTATTTTCACCGGCTGTGTAAGATAATGAGAGCCTTGGCGAAAGAAATCCATCGAAAAACTCATTCTTATCATATCTTGCAGAACCTGTAAACTTAAATCTGTCGTTGAGAAATTTCTTCTGTAGTTGGGCATAGGCACCATACTCATTATAACTTATGGGACCATCAAAATCAGTAAAGATGGTTCCACTGGAATTCAACTCATATTCTCTATATGAACCTCCTATTTGAATATCAGCCCAATCATCAATTAAATGCGCCAAGTTATAATTACCATTAAGATGTCTAAACTTGGTGTTATCAATAAATTTTGCTCCCGTTGTTAAATCGCCATCATTAGTCACTGTATTGAAAGCACTCTGAAATCCTGGTGTTCCAGGAACAAGTCTTCCGGTATCTGCAACTTGTCTTGCAGCGGCATGGGCAGCTGTAGAAGCTTGTTCAGGGGTTAATCCACCTTGCTGTATTCCCCCTAAATAGGTTGGAATATAAGTTCCGGCATATTCAGTAAACCACTGTGTATCGGATTTCCATGATCTATTGATGTTGATTGCTGCAAAACGAGTATCATAGGCATCACCAGAGTTTTCAGAAACAATATATCCTCTTAAAAAGAAGTTGTCATTTTTGATTTCCAATTTGTGTTGCTGCATAGAGAACCCACTCACTGCATATCTGTTGGCACCTTGATAGATAGTGGTACCTCTACCTATTCTTCCGTTATAGATCAATTCCAAATCTGTAGCGAAAGGACGATAGTGAACTGCGAAATCAGTCTTCACACTTTCCGCATTGTAGTTGGCTAATGCTCTTTCTTCATAACCCGTTCTGGAAACAACAGCAGTACCAACAGTTCCACTTGGAAGTCCCGCAGCAGCATCAAAATCTAAAAGTGTTGATACCTCATCACCATAAACATTAAGTCCGTCATAAGCTGGGTTTGAACGATCAGCTCCGGGGTTATTCAAATCAATAATACTGTTTGCGTGCCAATCTTCACCTTTCAAAACTGAAAAATTGGCTTTTACGGCCAACTTATCATTAAAGGCATGCGCCGCCCTAATTCCAAAGTCATAATAGTTATTGTCTCCTGCAGCTTCTTGAGAAGTAATCCCTGTTTTTCCATAAGCACTGATTCCCTGAAAATCAAAAGGACTTTTACTCCTCATGAAGAGAATTCCGTTAAAAGCACCAGCCCCATATAGTGCAGAAGATGCTCCAGGGAGTATTTCAATACTTTGCACGTCCAACTCAGACATCCCCACCAAGTTCCCCAATACAAAGTTTAGACCAGGCGCAGTATTGTCCATACCATCTACCAATTGCAAGAATCTATTGTTGGCAAAAGTGGCAAAACCCCTGGTGTTGATAGACTGAAAGGTTAAACTATTGGTATTCATATCCACACCTTTCAAATTCTGTAATCCACCATAAAATGATTCTGCTGTGGTTTCTTTAATATCATTCAAGCCAAATCTTTCCACAGAAACTGGTGACTCAAAAATACGTTCCGGAGTACGTGATGCTGATATTACAATTTCATCCAAAATAGTAGATGCTTCCCTCAACACAATATTTAATGTTTGATTATTGGAAGTTACATCGGCTACGTAATCTGAAAAACCTATACTGGTAAACCTTAGTTGAAAGGGCGGTTGTTCCGATGTCTCAAAAGTAAAATTTCCATCAAAGTCAGCAGTGGCTCCTTCCGCTTTCCCAACCAATACAACATTGACTCCAGGAATAGGCTCATTATTTTCATCAACTACTTTTCCCTGAACTCTTGTCTGTCCATATGCCAGTGCTCCAAACAACATTAGGGAAATTATCGCTAGTCTTCTCATAGCTTTGAATTTGAGTTAAATTTGATTTAAGTATATGTTAAGTTAATCGGGTGGAAGATACATTTTTTTTCATTTGATTTCTAGTAAATTGGAAAAAATTATGCATGCATAATACTTTTTTGTTAAAAAAAGAGATGTATATCTACGTATTTAATAAAAAAGACACCTAAAAAGGTGCCTTTTTCTATTAAAAATAGATTTTTGAAAAGTTACTCCACAGTAACCGATTTTGCCAAATTTCGAGGTTGATCCACATTACAACCACGCATTACGGCTATGTGATAGGAAAGCAACTGTAACGGAATTGTTGTCAATAAAGGAGTAAGACTTTCCGAAGTCTCTGGAACCTCAATAACATGGTCTGCCAATTCTTTGACCGTTTTGTCTCCTTCAGTAACAATAGCAATAATTCTTCCACTTCTGGACTTAATTTCTTGAATATTGCTTACCACTTTTTCGTAATGTCCCTTTTTGGTAGCGATGACAATGACTGGCATTTGTTCATCAATCAATGCAATGGGGCCATGCTTCATTTCCGCAGCGGGATATCCTTCAGCATGGATATAACTGATCTCCTTTAATTTTAATGCTCCCTCCAATGCTACTGGAAAATTGTAACCTCTTCCCAGGTAGAGGCAATTACTGGAGTCCTTATATATCTCTGAAATATGCTCAACCAACTCATTGGATTCCAATGTTTTTTCAACTTTGGCTGGAATTGACTCCAATTCAGTTAAATATTCATGGAATTTTGAGCTGGAGAAAACACCTTTTTCTTGGGCCAACTTCAATGCAATAAGTGTCAATACCGTAATCTGAGTTGTAAATGCCTTGGTAGATGCCACTCCAATCTCAGGTCCGGCATGGGTATAAGCTCCCGCATCCGTTTCACGCGCAATTGACGAACCCACTACATTGCAAACCCCAAAAACAAAAGCGCCTTTTTCCTTGGCAAGTTTAATGGCTGCCAAAGTATCTGCTGTCTCGCCAGATTGTGAAATGGCAATTAAGATATCATTCTCTGTAATTACAGGATTTCTATATCTAAACTCGGAAGCATATTCAACTTCAACAGGTATTCTGGCCAAATCTTCAAAAATGTACTCAGCTACAAGGCCAGCGTGCCATGAAGTACCACATGCCACAATAATGATTCTATTGGCATTCATGAACTTTTCAAGGTTCTGATCAATGCCAGCCATTCTTATAATACCTTGATCTGCCAATAATCGACCTCGGTAGGTATCCAAGATAGCTCTAGGTTGCTCATAGATTTCTTTGAGCATGAAATGATCGTAACCCCCTTTTTCTATCTCTTCCAAATTCAATTGAAGTTCCAAAATATTTGGATAGGCAATTGAATCGTCCTTGATTTTTCTTAGTTTGATTTCCTTCCCTATGCGGATAATAGCCATCTCCTCATCTTCCAAATACACGGCATTATTGGTAAACTCAATAAATGGTGAAGCATCAGAAGCAATAAAATATTCATTTTCACCGATACCTATGGCCAATGGACTTCCCAATTTGGCAACAACGATCTCATCGGGTTTATTCTTATCAAAAACAGCAATGGCATACGCTCCCACAATTTGGTTAAGAGCTATCTGTACTGCGTGACCCAGTTTAACCCCCTCTTTCTTCTTGACTTCCTCAATAAGATTAACCAACACCTCGGTATCTGTATCTGATTCAAACGTGTAACCTCTCCCAATCAATGCCTTTTTAATGGATTCATAGTTTTCTATAATTCCATTGTGAATGATCACCAAATCTCCAGAATTGGAATAATGAGGATGCGAATTGGTATCATTGGGAACACCATGGGTAGCCCAACGTGTGTGACCTAGTCCAAGCTTTCCTTTGAGGGCTATGGTATTTTCAGATTTATTTTTTAGGTCCTCAACTTTCCCTTTGGTCTTGGAGAGATGGGTATTTTCTCCATCAAACAGTACGATACCTGCACTGTCATAACCTCTGTATTCTAAACGTTGCAGTCCTTTTATAATAATTGGATAGGCGTCTCGATGACCAATGTAACCGACAATTCCACACATAAGATCAGTTTTGAATTAATGAATTGGTTATTGGATTTAGATTTCCAAAATTATATCCTATTCATCTAAATTAAGACAAACAACGCGCGAAAAACGACAAACAACCAAAAAATAACTATAAGAAGAAGTTAAATAATCAGTTGGTTTCAGTAAAATAGATTTCCAATTGCAATTTTTTGGCCTCATTCTCTTCGGCCACATTGCTTCCAAATAACACAGTTCCCATAGGGTTTATGGTTGACATTAAAGGCAAGTCTATTTCTTTAGGGTCAGCAGTTGCTACTGATTCACGTACAGTGGCGATTCCAATATTTGAAGTCAAGGTCAATGCCAGTTTTGCATTGGAAGAATCTCTTACTATTATATTATTGATGTGCTCCGTAATCCTTATGGAATATTTTACACCGAGATCTTCTTCTTTTTGTATGATTCCATCGTGATTCAAAAAAAGCCCAAGTGGCTCATCAATCACATTGTTTTCTGTAAGAATATTATACAAGGGTTGATTGGTTTCAGCATTGTACAGATAAAGTCTTGGCGGTTCATATGCTGAATCTCCTAACGCATCTCGATCCACATAAAAGGTCAATTTGGCCTCATTGATAATCCAGTTATTGGCTTTTATTTGATTTATGATATCCGCCCCGCCATTTTCGGCTTCATCAAACAATCTTATTTCTGTAGTAGTTCCAGCGCCTTTTACATATATTCTTGAAGCATTTTCACCATTATCCAATGCATTAAGCACATTTGGAGGAAATATCTCATTTTCAAAAGTATTTATAGCGTTTCCAGAAATGGCACCATTACTATTAACGAGAAGGTTTAAGACAAATTCACTCTCAGATTTGACCACCTCCTCCTCTGTGGTATCATAGTCATCATATTCGTAAACAATTGTGATATTGGCTTGGGTAAGATCAAAAAGGAACATCAGGTCTTCCATATCCTGCACATCAGAAATTGTAATATGGATTCCCCGGAGAAAATCCCTGAAATTATTTTGACTCAACAATTCTGATTGACCTTCCTTATCTAAAATGTTTTGTTGGAAGAAATCATTGTTCAACGGAATCTTGATTCCTGGATTAAGTCTTGATTCAACCACCGTCTCATTTTCTTTTACATCGGTATCAGGATCATCTTCTTCGAATGTGAGCATTTCCATGTTATCAATAACCACGGTTTTGCTTTCTGGAATGCTAAGTTCCTCCCCTATAAAACCAGAAAAATCTTGAGTTGAAAAATACTCTTGTACTTCTTCAAAATTGGAATTGGGATCTAAATCACGAAGAAAGAAAGTAGATCTTGAAACCGTTACATCAAAAGATAAATTTCTATCCCCAAAAATACTGTCCAAATCAAACGTCCTTGGAAAAATGTTGGCCACAAACCCCTCTTCTGTACCATCTGAATCTTTATCAAGTGGGTCAGAACCTATGATTCGTTCTTCATTATCTGTAACTCCATCAACATCAGTGTCAGAGGTTGGGTCCGAGGGATCAGCATCTAACTCATTCTGCACCCCATCACCATCACTATCTTGTAAAGAACTTGGTGGTTGCTGGTAGGGAATATACAGATATACTTCCTTTACAGTTTCATTTTCTTCAATTGTGGAAGCAGAATCATCTGAATCTGCAGTATCTTCTGTAGCTTGTGAAGAATCCCCAAAAGTGGGATTGTTGCTAGGTAAAGAGAGCTGAGAAACAATGTTTGCCCTTCTTTTGCCATAAACAGGATCATTGAAGCTCCCCAATTGATATAATGGCAAGCCATTGGTCTGTACGGCTTCTATACTTCTGTTGAATGCAAAAACGTCGTAGACCTGTTTTCCAGTGCTAAAAGGTTCCCCTCCAACAACACCCTCACCAATGGTCTGCAAATCTTCTTCTTCACAGGAAATGTTAAGTAGAAACAAGGCTCCAACCAAGGCTGAAACTTGAATAGCCCTATAAAATTTCATGCAATTTATTTTAGAACTTCTGTTTTATAGAAATTTGTGTATGCTTCTTCTGCTTCTTGAAGGGAAACATAGGGCAATACCGGTTTGGATAGGCTTTCGATGTGTTCCTTTAAATCATCGGACACCTCTTCCGAGGCTAAAATAATGGCATCAGAATAATCCGCTGCAACTTTTAACAAATTATTATAGTCCGGCTTGGAAAGAGAAGCAACACTTTCTTTTTCAATACCATCAAAGGCAATTTTATCTATCATCTGATTGTCCAGTTCGCCCTCAAAACCTCTATCATAGATAGAAGTCACTATTTTACTGTCGGCAAACAAAGGTTCGTCAGCATAATATTTTCTCAAATAAAGTGGAAGCATGGATGCCATCCAACCATGTACATGAATGATGTCTGGGGACCAATTCAATTTCTTAACTGTTTCCACGACACCCTTGGCAAAGAAAATGGCTCTTTCATCATTATCTGGAAAAAGATTGCCCTCAGCATCCGCAAATGTGGCCTTTCTCTTAAAATATTCTTCATTATCTATAAAGTAAACCTGAATCCGCTCCCTAGGTATAGATGCAACTTTGATGATCAAGGGCATATCCATATCATTGATGACCAGGTTCATCCCCGATAAACGAATAACCTCATGCAATTGATGTCTTCGTTCGTTGATATTCCCGTACCTTGGCATAAAAATGCGTATTTGCCCCCCGCTACTATTAACCATTCGAGGCGCTTCGTACGACATTAAGGAAACTGGATTCTCTGGAAGGTAAGGCACTAATTCAGAAGATACAAACAATATCTTTTTACCATTCATAAACACTTTCTTTTGCTAATCCGAAAAACGTAGCTGCAAAATTACAAAAATTATGCCGATTACCAGTATTTATAGTATTTTTGCACGCTTTTACTCCTGTTTATGCACATTTTTCACCAAAAAAAAGACCTGTCGCACTTCTTTCAGAAGGAAGCTCATAGCTCCCAATCCATAGGCTTGGTTCCAACTATGGGTGCTTTGCACCAAGGTCATATTTCATTGGTAAGAAGAGCCCTCTTGGAAAATGATTTGGTGGTCGTTAGCATCTTTGTAAATCCTACACAGTTCGACAAAAAAGACGACTTGGAAAAATATCCAAGAAATTTAGAACAAGACCTTGGGATTTTAGGTCTTGTATCCAACAATATTGTTGTTTTTGCCCCATCTGTAAAAGATATCTATGGTGATAATGTGACATCAGAATCCTACGAATTTGATGGATTGGACAAGGTTATGGAAGGTGAGTTCAGAGAAGGTCATTTTGATGGTGTTGGAACAATCGTGGAACTCTTACTAAGAGCTGTGGCCCCTACCAAGGCTTACTTTGGGGAAAAGGATTTCCAACAGCTGCAAATCATCAAAAAAATGGTGGAATCCAAGCAATTGCCCTTTGAAATTATTGGTTGCCCCATTGAGAGGGAACCCCATGGACTGGCCATGAGTTCCCGTAATGAACGACTATCAAAAACGACTAGAGAAGAAGCAGGATTCATTTACAAAACCCTACAGACTGCCAAACAAAAATTTGGCACGGAAAATGCTAAATCTATAATAGATTGGGTAAAATCCGAATTTGCAAAAAACCTTGTTTTTAAGTTGGAATACTTTCAAATAGCTGATGAGGATACATTAACTCCAATTGTCAAAAAACAAGAGGAAAGAAAATATAGGGCGTTCATTGCCGTTTACGCAGATGACGTCCGCTTAATAGACAATCTAAGATTGAATTGATTAATTTTGCGCCATGCAAGTAGAAGTTGTAAAATCTAAAATTCACAGAGTTAAAGTAACTGGAGCCGACCTCAATTATATTGGTAGTATTACCATTGATGAAGATCTTATGGATGCTGCAAACATCATTAGAGGTGAAAAGGTCCAAATTGTGAACAACAACAACGGTGAACGCTTAGAAACCTACGCCATTCCTGGACCTAGAGGTTCAGGGGAGCTTACTTTGAACGGTGCTGCCGCCCGAAAAGTGGCCGTAGGTGATGTGCTGATTCTCATCACATATGCTTGGATGGATATTGAAAAAGCAAAGTCATTCAATCCAGCATTGGTATTCCCCAACGAGGAAACCAATCTTTTGAACTAGTTTTGAGCAATTCCCTTAAAAAATTTCTGAAAATAGTTATCCCGATTGCATTCGGGTTGTTTTTGGTCTGGCACTCCTATGCTTCAACCACTCCTGAAGAAAGGAAACAGATTATCCATTACATTTCCAACGCCAGTCCATTTTGGGTAATTGTATCTGTGGCCATTGGAATTTTAAGCCATATTTCTCGTGCAATTCGATGGAACTACCTTTTAGAACCTATGGGCTACAAACCCAAATTATACAATAACCTGCTCATTGTACTCATTTCATATTTTGCTAATTTGGGCATTCCAAGATCAGGTGAAATTTTAAGGGCAACCGCATTGACCACTTATGAAAATGTCCCTTTTGAAAAAGGTTTTGGCACCATTGTCACCGAAAGAGTCATAGATCTGTTAATGCTTTTGTCAATCATCATCATCACCTTGATTTTACAAACAGACATTATTTTGACTTTTTTGGAAGACAAAGGAGTTAACCTAATCGGTTCTTTTGGACTACTCCTGGTTGGTATTTTGGGGCTTTTTGCAGCCACAGTAATCATCAAAAAATCCAAGTCCAATTTTGCCTTAAAGGTTAAATCTTTTTTAAATGGCTTATTGGATGGCGTGCTCAGCATATTTAAAATGAAAAAAAAGTGGCCTTTCATATTCCACACCTTACTCATTTGGGGAGCTTATATCGCCATGTTCTGGGTCATTAAACATACCGTTGCAGAAACCATAAACTTATCTCTGGGCGAACTATTGGTTGGCTTTGTGGCCGGGGCTTTTGCCATGTCCACCACCAATGGAGGAATTGGACTTTACCCTATAGCCGTAAGTGCTGCTTTGGGCATATTTGGCATTAGTGCTGTTTCCGGTGATGCCTTCGGGTGGATCATGTGGATCGCACAGACCCTAATGGTTGTTTTTTTTGGCACAATATCCTTCATTGTACTACCGTTATTGAATAGAAATAGGTAAACCCCTGCCAACTAAAACATATACCCATGAAAAAATGTCTATTCCTGCTAATAGGCTTAATTTGTTTTAACCTCGGAGCCCAAGTCAAAAAAGAAATTTTTGAATCTTTTAAACTTCAGGAACGTAGGGATGTTTCCTATTACTTCCCTGAAGATTATTCCGAAGAAACCAAATATCCGCTCTTGGTGGTTTTGGATGCAGACTACCTGTTTGATTTAGTTGTTGCCAATAACAAATTTTATAGCAGTCAAGGTCGTATGCCCGAAGCTATAATAGTCGGTATTCATCAATCAGAAAACGACCTGCGTTGGGATGACTGTGATTACGAGGAAAACTCTGGTCTTCCTACAGAGAAAGGGGCAAATTTTTATGAATTTCTAGGCACAGAAATCATTCCATATTTAGAAACCAGTTACAACATTGCACCCTTCAAAATGTTCATAGGGTACGATATCACCGCCAATTTTGGCAACTACTTTTTATTCAAGGATAAATCCTTTTTCAATGCCTATTTGAGCATTTCTCCAGTTCTGGCCCCAGAAATGGAAAGTAGAGTTCCATCTCGCTTATCAGCTTTGGACCAAGAAATTTTCTATACACTGGTTGTTGAAAAGGAAAAAACGGATGACAGACAGCGAATCCTTCAGATGAATCACTCCATAAAGTCCATCACCAAGGAAACCCTGCATTATGCTTTTGATGAATATGAGGATGCCGACCATACTTCCATCGCCGCATATGGTATCAGTAAAGCCTTTGACAATATTTTCAATGTATTCAAACCCATAAGTCCAAAAGAATATAAAACAGAAATATTGACCTCAGATGAACCAGCGTTCAGCTATCTGGAAAACAGATACAACACCATTGAAAAGTTTTTTGGTTTTGAAAAACCCGTTGAACTCAATGACATTATGGCCATTTATGCGGCCTGTTTGAAAAAGGATGATTTTGAATCTCTAAAACCATTGGCAGAGTTGTGCAAGAAGGAATATCCAGATACCATGATGGGCTTTTATTTTGAAGGCGAGTACTATGAAGAGCTGGGGGAGCCCAAAAAAGCATTCAAAACCTTTGAAAAAGCCTTTCAACTAGAGGAAATCGACTTTTTGACCAAGGATATGGCCTTAGAAAAAATTGACGCCCTAAAAGCCGACTTCGGGTACTAAAAACCTGTTTCTTTATTGGACTTTGTTATCTTAGCCAAAACCGAAACCATAGGTTATGGCCAAGACCAAAACAGCTTTTTTTTGTCAGAACTGCGGCGCTCAATATCCCAAATGGATTGGCCAATGCACCTCATGCAAGCAATGGAACACCATTGTGGAAGAAGTTGTGCAAAAAGAAGAAAAAAGAAGTTGGAAAACGGATGCCCCAACATCCAAAAAAGCCAATAAACCCCTTCGTGTTTCCGAAATTACCCATAAAAAGGAAGTACGAATAGACACTTTGGACCAAGAGTTCAACAGAGTTTTGGGTGGAGGTTTGGTTCCTGGCTCCTTAACACTTTTGGGAGGTGAACCAGGCATTGGCAAAAGCACTCTTTTGCTTCAGATTGCCTTAAAGTTAAATTATAAGACCCTATATGTTTCTGGGGAAGAGAGTCAGCGACAAATCAAGATGCGGGCAGACCGTATTCTACCCAACAGTGAGAATTGTTTTGTACTGACAGAAACCAAAACACAAAGCATTTTTCAGCAAATAAGTGCCTTGGAGCCCGATTTAGTGGTCATCGATTCCATACAAACCCTACACACGGATTATATTGAATCTGCAGCTGGAAGCATTTCTCAAATTCGGGAGTGCACCGCAGAACTCATCAAATTTGCCAAAGAAAGCCATACCCCGGTTATTTTAGTGGGGCACATTACCAAGGATGGCACTATTGCTGGTCCAAAAATCTTGGAGCATATGGTGGATACCGTGCTTCAATTTGAGGGTGACCGAAATTACGTCTACCGTATTTTACGTTCCCTAAAAAACCGATTTGGTTCCACGGCAGAATTGGGCATTTATGAAATGCAGGGCAGTGGCCTTCGCGAAGTCAATAATCCTTCCGAAGTGTTAATCTCCAAAAATGATGAAGACCTCAGCGGCACGGCCATTGCCGCCACAGTAGAAGGCATGCGCCCGCTTCTGATTGAAATTCAGGCTTTGGTGAGTACAGCGGTCTATGGAACACCTCAACGTTCTGCAACTGGGTTCAATGCCAAACGCTTGAACATGCTCTTGGCCGTTCTTGAAAAAAGAGCAGGCTTCAAACTAGGGGCCAAAGATGTCTTTTTGAACATTACCGGAGGTATTTCAGTGGATGATCCTGCCATAGATCTAGCTGTGATGGCCGCAATTCTATCCAGCAATGCAGATATTCCTATTGAAAAAGGAATATGTTTTGCTGCTGAAGTGGGTCTTGCAGGAGAAATTCGCCCTGTGCAACGGATAGACCAACGCATTTTGGAAGCCGAAAAACTAGGGTTCACTAAAATCTTCGTCTCCAAAAACAACAAGATGGGCTTAAAACAAACCACTATTCAAGTGGAACTGGTCTCCAAAATTGAAGATGTGGTCAGTAATTTGTTTGGATAGCTTTTAAAAGGTTTTATTAAACCTCTCCCCAAAGGTCACCTCAAGCGCAGTCGAGAGGTCTTCAAAACACATAACCGGTCATTAGGTTTCAACTCCACTCAACCTAACAGAGATACCATTGCCAAAAACAATACCATTTTCCTTTAAGGCGCCGGATTAGGTATGGCATTGTGGATAGCCTCGATTCCGTCCAAAACCTCATCTGAAAGATCTACATCAATACTCCCTATATTTTCCTTTAGCTGTTCCATGGAAGTAGCGCCAATAATATTGCTGGTCACAAATGGACGGGTGTTTACAAATGCCAAAGACATTTGTGCCAAACTCAAACCATGATCTTGTGCCAATTGTTGATATTTTCGAGTAGCTTCCGTAGCAATCTCGTTGCTATAGCGGCTGTAAGCAGGAAATAAAGTCAATCTAGCTTTCCTTGGAGGTATTTCGGTTAAATATTTACCACTCAAAACACCAAAACCTAAAGGAGAATACGCCAAAAGTCCAATATTTTCCCGCATTGAAATTTCGGAAAGCCCCACTTCAAATAGTCGGTTGAGTAAGCTGTAGGGATTTTGTATGGTCTTCATTCTAGGCAAATCTTGATGTACCTTGCTTTCTTCCAAAAAGCGCATCGTTCCCCAAGGAGTCTCATTGGACAGCCCCACATGTCTTATCTTCCCTTCGGTCACCATATCCCGAAGGGTTTCCAGAACCTGATGTATATTATCTTCCCAAGCATCTACAAAATGGGCATTGTAGCCTCGTTGTCCAAAATAATTGGTATTACGCTCTGGCCAGTGAAGTTGGTACAAATCAATATAATCTGTTTGTAATCTTTTTAAGCTTCCCTCCACAGCTTTAATTATAGAGTCACGACTAAAACCTGTAGTTCTGATGTGTTTGGTGAATTCTGCTCGTCCAGCAATTTTAGTGGCCAGAACCACTCTATCTCTATTCCCGGTCTTCTTGAACCAATTCCCGATAAATTCTTCGGTAACTGCGTAGAGCTCCTTTTTAGCAGGAATCGGGTACATTTCTGCTGTATCAAAAAAATTGACCCCTTGATCGAGGGCATAATCCATTTGTTCGTGACCTTCCTCTTCAGTATTTTGTCGACCCCAGGTCATGGTGCCCAAACAAATTTTACTAATACGGATATCGGTATGTGGAATTCTAGTGTACTTCATAGTTTCATAGCTTCAAGACTTCCAAAATTAGGCAATCCCATCCACTGATATTTAAAACAATTGTTATTTTTCAATCTCCAACAGAATAGGGCAATGATCACTGTGTTTCGCTTCTGAAAGAATAACGGAACGTTTTAAGCGGTCTTGTAAAGATTCGTTGACCATGCCATAATCCAATCGCCAGCCTTTATTGTTGGCCCTGGCGTTGGCCCGATAACTCCACCACGTATAATTATGCGGTTCTTTGTTGAAATGTCGGAAACTATCAATAAACCCACTTTGGATAAAATTACCGATCCATTCACGTTCCACAGGCAGAAAACCTGATACATTTTTATTCCTCACCGGATCATGAATATCGATAGCTTCATGACAGATATTATAATCTCCGCAAACAACAAGGTTGGGTCGTTCTTTACGTAACTCATCTGCATATTTTTGAAAGTCGGCCATATAGGTCAACTTGTGTTCCAAACGATCCAAGTTGGTTCCCGAGGGCAAATACATGCTCATGACGGACAAGTCCCCAAAATCTGCTCTTAGGTTTCTTCCCTCATGATCCATATAATCAATTCCAGTACCATATTCTATGTGGTCGGGTTCCTCCTTGCAAAGCAAAGCCACTCCACTATACCCTTTCTTTTGGGCGCTGAACCAATAATGATGGTTGTAACCAATGGCTTCCAATTCGGCAACTTCAACCTGTTCCTTCATGGCTTTGGTCTCTTGAATGCAAACAACATCTGGGTCAACAGATTGCAACCATTCGGTAAAACCCTTTTTCATGGCGGCCCTGATTCCATTCACATTGTACGATACTATTTTCATGCTGAAATTTTGTCTAAAAATAACCATTGCATTTCGGTTCTTAAAATGATCCTATCCAGGTTAAAGATTTACTGTGGTTTCTACATTTCAGATTGCTGAAGTCAAAATATAGATTATTTTTATTCTCAATATCAACCTAATATTCATGTAAAATGAAAATCAAAAGACTTATCTTTCTATCGTTTTTTATAGGGCTGCCATTCATAAGCCTCAAATCTCAGGAAATAACAATGTTTGCAGGATTTTGGGATTATCAATACTATCAAGATGATAAACGAATTACCAAAAAAAACCTTGTTTCTCTTTTGGAGAAAGATGAGATTGCCTATTCCCATTGGAAAAAATCGAAAACTTTTAGTGCATTATCCTATGTCTCTTTTGGTGCTGAAATAGGTTTCTTTGTTTGGCAACTCGATAATCACTCTAAGAATAAAAGTACAACTGGACCATTCATTGGTGTAATGAGTTCATTTGCTTCATTCCTAACTTTTGCCTTGTTATCTAGTTCGCAAAAGAAAAAATCAATATTAAAGTATAATGAGGGTCTTAACCCAAAATCTGCTTTTAAAGTTGTCCCGTCCAAACAAGGAATCGGTATTGCGCTTCAGTTTTGATTGTTTAAGATAGATATAGCATGCAAGCTCTAATTTTAATAGATATCCAACAAGGTTTGCAGGAAATCGACTTTTATGGCACCGAGCGCAACAATCCAAATGCAGAGGCCAACAGTCAAAAAATATTAAATGCTTTTAGGGAGAAGCAGCTGCCCATTTTCCATGTCCAGCATTGTTCCACAAACCCAGAATCCCCATTACATCCCTCAAAGGAAAGTAATGCGTTTAATCCGTTGGTTGAACCTTTGGAAAGTGAACCTATCATCAAAAAACATGTGAACAGCGCTTTTATCGGAACTGATTTGGAAGAACGATTAAAGTCCCAAAACATCACCGATGTGGTCATAGTTGGCCTTACCACGGAACACTGTGTTTCCACCTCTACCCGAATGGCCGCCAATCTTGGCTTTAACGTCACTCTAATTTCCGATGCCACGGCTGCTTTCGATAAAAAAGGAGTCAATGGAGAACATTTTAGTGCAGAATTGGCCCATAGCATTGCGCTGGCCAACCTCAAGGACGAGTTTGCAACAGTAATCAACACAGCAGCCTACTTGGAGCAACTTGGGTAATTCCTTCTTATTTTTATACAATCATCACTAAACTTATGGTCATGTTTCGCACCTATGTAGCCCTAGTTTTCGCTTCACTTTTGATGTCATTTTTTGGCATTTCACAAGAACAACCCTTAAGGGTTGGGGTGGCCGGCCTTACCCATACCCATGTACATTGGATCTTGGGCAGGGAGGATTTGGGCGATATTGAAATCGTTGGCATTGCAGAACCCAACACAGATTTGGCCCAACGCTATGCCAAGCAACATGGTTTTTCAATGGATTTGGTCTACAGCAGCCTCGAAGAAATGATTGCAGCCACAAAACCTGAAGCCGTAACCGCCTTCGGAACCATTTACGACCATTTACAAGTAGTGGAGGTTTGTGCGCCCAAAGGCATCCATGTGATGGTGGAAAAACCGCTGGCCGTAACTATGGCCCATGCCCAAAAAATGGCTGCGCTGGCAAAAATGCACAACATCCATTTGCTCACCAACTACGAAACCACTTGGTACCCCACCAATCACAAAGCGAAAGAACTATTGGATCAAGGTAAAATTGGGGATTTGCGCAAGGTCATTGTTCGGGATGGACACCGGGGCCCCGTAAAAATAGGGGTGAACAAAGAATTTTTGGACTGGCTGCAAGACCCTGTGCGCAACGGCGGCGGAGCCATTACCGATTTTGGCTGCTACGGGGCCAATTTGATGACTTGGTTGAAAAATGGCGAGCGACCCAACACCGTTACCGCTGTTACCCAACAATTACAGCCCGAAAACAATCCGAAGGTGGATGATGACGCCACCATTATTTTAACTTATGACGATGCCCAAGCCATTCTGGAGCCCTCTTGGAACTGGCCCATCGGCAGAAAGGACATGGAACTTTATGGCCTTACCGGAGCCATTTATGCCGATAACCGAAATACGCTACGCATCCGGATGGCGGAAGGTTACGATGGTTATGATGAGGAGCAATTCACCCTTGAGGAACGACAAAGCCCTAACAATGATCCTTTTGCCATGTTGGCAGCAGTAATCAAAGGGAAATTGACCTTGCCTCAGCATGATTTGTCCTCTCTGGAAAACAATCTCATTGTGGTAGAAATTTTGGATGCCGCCCGAAAAAGTGCCCAAAAAGGAAAGACCATTAAACTGAAAGACTGATTTATAAAAATTTCATTCTACCTTCACGCTCCATGAAAATCTGCTTCACTGTCCTGCTTCTTTTTTTCACCTCCTTTTTGATGGCGCAAGAGGTTCAATTGGATTCCGTGACCCAATTGGAAGAAGTTATCGTGTTGGAAGATGCAGTCCCCAAAAAAGCTACGGGCATTACAGCTTCCTCCATTGTAGGGCCATCTACTTTTGAAAAGTTCAATCCTGTGGACATTGCCTCCGCTATCAACCAAATTTCTGGGGTCTATATTCTTTCCGGAGCCTTGAACACCAACCGATTTACCATCCGAGGTGTAGGGGCAAGAACGCCATTTGGCACGGATAAGCTCCGTATGTATTTTAACGGCATTCCGGTGACGAATGGCACGGGCACCTCCACTATTGAGGCTTTCGATTTTGAGAACCTGGGCGCCATAGAAGTCATCAAAGGCCCCAAGGGCACCACCTTTGGTGGTAATCTGGGCGGCGCGGTGCTGTTGAACACCCTTCCGTTGGATGTGGACCGCACCCGAATCAGCAATACCTTTACCATTGGTTCCTACAACATGTGGAAAGACAATCTTTCCTTTAGCCACCGGGAGCGCAAATTCAGTCTGCGGTTCAGCTACAATCATTTGGAAACGGATGGCTTTCGACAGAACAACGGCATGACCCGCGATGGCCTGCTACTGAACACCAACTTCCGCCTCAGCAACAAAAGTGAGCTGGGCCTGCTCGTCAATTATATTGATTACACCGCACAGATCGCCAGTTCGCTCAACGAAACCGATTTTTCGGAAAATCCCCGGCTGGCCGCCGCCAATTGGTTGGCCGCACGTGGGTTCGAGGACAACAAATACACCCTTACCGGTTTGTACCATAAATGGCAACTTGCCGACCAACTGAAGAACACCAGCAGCATTTTTTACACCCATCTGGACCATTACGAACCGCGCCCCTTCAATATTTTGGACGAGATCACCAACGGTTACGGTTTTAGGAGTTTGTTTGAAGGCGTTTGGGGCAGCTCCAACTACAGTTTTGGCGGAGAACTCTACAAAGACGAATACGCATGGAGCACCTACCGAAACCTGTTCCGGGACAATGATGGGGATGGCAGCCTACAAGGTGCCCAGCTAAGCGATAACAAAGAGTTCAGGACGCAACTGAACCTTTTTGGCACGTTCACTTATCCTTTTACAGAAAAGTTTTCAGTACAATTGGGGCTGGCTTTGAACCAAACCGATTATGATTTTAGGGACTTGTTCAACACCGGGGAAGAAAATACCTCTGCGGAACGCAATTTTGACCCTATTCTGCTGCCCAGCCTAGGATTGCAATACCAATTTAACAAAGGGCATCTTTACGCCAATGTAAGCCGTGGATTCTCCAATCCCAGTTTGGAAGAGACCTTGACCCCCGATGGGGTGATCAACCCCGATATAGCCCAAGAAACCGGCATGAGTTATGAACTGGGTGGGCGATGGCGGCCTTTGGACCGCAAACTTACCGTGGGGCTGGCCCTCTACCGTATGGACATTAACAACCTTTTGGTGGCCCAACGGGTGGGTGAGGACCAATTTATTGGTCTCAACGCTGGGGAGACCCGCCACAACGGATTGGAACTGGATGCCAAATACATTCTCCGCCTCTCCCAAACGCTGGCGCTCTCACCTTACCTGAGCTATACCTTTAACGACCATAGTTTTGTGGATTTTGTGGATGGCGACAACGACTACTCCGGCAACCCCTTGACCGGAGTGCCCAAGCACCGGGTAAGTTCTGGGCTCACCGTACACCATACCAACGGCCTACGGTTGAACTTGACCCACCAGTATGTAGGCGAAATTCCCCTTACCGATGCCAATACCTTGCGCAGCGAAGCCTTTAACCTTTTTAATGCCAAATTGAGCTACCACAACCGTTTGGGCGACCATTTTTCTTTAGGACTTAATGCAGGACTGAACAACCTGTTCAACACCAACTTTGCCCAAAGCGTATTGATCAACGCCGTAGGCTTTGGTGGCGCCCTGCCCCGCTATTTTTACCCCGGTAACGGTAGAAATTATTATGGAGGTATTCGTTTAGGGTATCAAATATTGTAGTCTGGAACAATATAGCTATTGCAGTCTCGTTTTGGTTTGAATATCAACCTTAACTTCAACATCATGAGAAAAACTTTTACGTATTTTTTTGCACTTTTTTTCCTTTTTATTTCTTGCTCAACTGATTCTGAAACACCTGAAGAAAATCCAGAAGATACTGTTTCGTTAATTGGAACTTGGTATTTTATATTGTATTTGGATGATGAAGGGGAAGAACCTGCCACAGAATGTGATGGCAAGGACTACCTGACCTTTAAAGAAGATGGTTCTTTTGATTATGGATACCATTACATTGTAGGACAAGAATGTGAGAATACCGGGGGAAACCAGACTGGAGCGTGGTCTTATATTACTGATAAAGTCATAGAATTGGACTATGGCAACAATGACACATATGAAGTTCCATTTTCCATTGAAGATAATGTACTGACTTTAACTCTTGACGAAGGGGAAGGGGAATACCAAGAAAAATATGAAAAAGAAGAATAATTAAAAAAATATCTGTTCTTGCTAAAGCACGCTTTTTCTAGCGTGCTTTTTTTATCATAATTGTGTGATAATCTCACTCTCTTTTACCCCAGTAATGGTAGAAATTATTACGGAGGGGTACGGTTGAGCTATATTTTCTGACAGAAAAATTGAATTCTTACAATAATTATCGTTTATACGCTATATTAGGGGTGTATGGATGTAACATACATCTATATAAATAAGTTGTAGCACATTAAACCAAACATTGAATGATAGGAATTGGATTAAGAGTTTACTCTAACAAAAAGATATTTTACGCGATTATTGAAGAAACTGATGATAGTTACAATTTTCTTACAGTTGACACAATAAATGTTCCACTTGCAATGGAGGAACCCGAACGATTAAATTATATTAGAAATACTATCATTGATATTATTGCCGAATATCAAATTGATAATGCTCTTGTGCGCGTAAAGGAATCTCTCTATAATGTAGGCAAAAGAGATATAGAAAGGTTTTACATAGAAGGTGTTCTTTTAGAATCTTTAGCTGGTAGTACAGTCAGTAAATATAAATTAGGACAGATTGCTACTATTGCAATGTTATTGGAAATTGAGAGAAAGAATTTTAAGAAATTTGCAGACAATGAATTAGAGTTTGAAAATATTCCGAATGAAATAATATGGTCTTCTATTTCAAAAGAAGAAAGAGAAAGTATTTTAGCTTGTCACGCCTCACTAAAATTATAAAATAGATGTCATCATTAATTACAGAAGCAAAACTAAATTTTAAGCTTGGAAAAAGGATTGGAAAAGGCGGAGAAGGTGATGTCTTCGAGGCTGAAGACCATCAATTAGATGCATTACTTGCGGTTAAAAAGGTAGCTCATACAAAGTTTAAAGATGAGTCTCTCTTTTTTGAAGAATCAAAAAAACTATATTTAACAAGACACAGAAATGTAGTAGCAGTAAACTACGGTTGTAAAGATGACGACCATATTTATTTAGCGATGCCTTTCTATCAAAATGGTTCGTTAAAAGGTATTTGTGATAGTAGATTTTTGAGTTCAAGAGAAATAATAAGGTATGGATTACAGTTTCTTTCTGGTTTACACCATATACATTCAAAAGGACTTATACATTTTGATGTTAAACTTGAAAATATCCTAATTTCAAAATCAAATCAAGCCTTGATATCTGATTTTGGTCTCGCACAGCACACAGGAAGTTATGGATTTGCCAAGGTATTTGGCACAACTCAAGTGTATGCACCACCAGAACTTTTTGACCAAGCAGAACATAATTTAAAATTTGATATATATCAAGCTGGAATAACTCTTTTGCGTATGTGTATTGGAGATAAAATATTTGTTCATCAAATAAATCAAGCTTTTATAAAAAGAAACGTAAAGGCTGATGCTCACTTTATTGAGAGATTAAAAAATGGTCAATTTCCTGATAGGAGTTTTCATTTTCCACATATCCCAAAACCTTTGAGAAAGGTAATAGCAAATGCATTACATCCAGACCCTAATAGTCGTTACAATACTGTTTTAGAAATGCAAAACGATTTAGCTAAAATAAAAGATAGTAATGATTGGTTATTTCAAACCGACTTTAAAGGAAATGACACTTGGACAGATGGAAATAGAGAAGTAAAAGCAACTTTTGAAGGAACGAATTGGACTGTAAAAAGTACCAAAAATAAAAGACAGAAAAAGGAATTTTGTGAAGCCAAACTCAACAAAACTGAAAAAAATTCGTTACTTTATAAAGCGTTTACGTCAAAATGGTAATGGCAAAAAAGAAATCTACATATAATAAAAAAAGTAGAAACGACATTTCCAATCCTCACCGATGTAAAAGTCATAGTGAGCTATTACATTCTGCAAATGTGAAGAAATACGATGGAAATTATGAAATAAACAAACTTGACAATGGACGCATAATTGTAGAAACAATGAAGAAATAACGTGCTACGATAATGTATAAAAAATAGCGGTTTAGGTGTAAATCTGAACCGTTTCTTATTTAATTAAGTACATTATTTTCAAAAATGTTAGTGAATAAAAATCCGCTACTTTTCATATACAAAACCGTTACCCCAACACCCTCCCCAAACCTCGTAAAGTTTCCACTACATCCTGTATTTCACGTGGGGTAAATACCTCTTCATCCACATAATGCAACATATAGATAAGCTCATTGAGTTGTTTGGCGAGCTGTTCGGGAGAGCCATAGGTGTCCTCAATCCATAGATTTAATTCAACGAGCTGTTCGGTTGTTAACATGGGAGCAAATTACTCCAAAAAATGAGGGGTTGTTACTACTCATTAGTAGCCTCACCCTAAATTCAGTTCAGGGTCGCGCCGCCACCAAACCATGCAATGCCGAAACGGAAGGTAAGTGCGCTGCAAAACAAGTTGTCACCTCGAGCGCAGTCGAGAGGCCTTTACCAGCCTTTCTAGTTACCTTAAGGTTTCAACTGCGCTCAACCTTACAGCCATAACTTCAAAAGTGACTCATCTATACCTTCATTCCTTTAATCAACCCATAACCGTCATTTATATATTGATTACCCACATTGCTACCTTTTGGTGCTATTTTGCCTAAAAAAATATGGAGCAAACACCATTTCAAGAGCTGGTAACATTGTCGGCAACCATAAAGCGTCTTTTTGCTGGTGAAAACTTCCGTATAAAAGGAGATGCAGTGTGCTTCACCATTCAAATCCGAAACGATTATTATATCCTTTACCTGCTTCCGGTGTTTTGGGTACTCTTTATTCCCAACCTAATGATGGCCCATGGCGACAACAACTTTAAATTCTGGGGAATTATCATTGCACTTACAGTAGCTTCTGGAGCATTTTTATGGTTCTATACAATTTCCAAAAACATCATTGTAAATACCCAACAAAAGATCATTACACAATCGAGGAGCAATGTTTTTAAAAAACCGATTGTAAAACCCAATAGTATTGCATTCCGAGACATTAAGGGGTTTTCATCCAAGGCAATTCCGGCAATTCTGGGCAGGTATGGACATCGAATGGCGCACCGTAAAATCTATATTGCTTACGGGCAACAAAAAAAACATCTTATTGACATTGTTGTTGGTCCACAAAGTTTTAAGGGGTACGCTACTTTTATCAATTGCCTCAACAGCGTTATAAAAGAGAATAGGTGATTACCACACGGACAAAAACAACTATATTTTCTGCAACCAATAGCGCATGTCCACCTCTTTAGAAATGATGCCCTTTACATCTGCAATGGCAACCCGTTGCTGCTCCATGGTATCCCTATGGCGAATTGTCACGGTGTCATCTTCCAAGGTTTGATGGTCCACGGTAATGCAAAATGGGGTTCCAACCGCATCTTGGCGACGGTAGCGACGCCCAACGGCATCTTTTTCATCGTACACCACATTGAAATCCCACTTTAGTTCATCCACTAATTTTTGGGCGACTTCTGGTAGGCCATCTCTTTTCAACAAGGGAAGCACTGCAGCCTTGGCCGGTGCCAATACCGCGGGAAGCTTCAATACCGTTCTGGTAGTGCCATTTTCCAGTTCTTCCTCTTGCAGGGATCTGGAGAAAACTGCCAAGAACATACGATCCAAACCAATGGAAGTTTCCAACACGTAGGGTACATAGCTTTTATTTTCTTCGGGGTCGAAGTACTGCAGCTTTTTGCCTGAATATTCTTCGTGCTGACCCAAATCGAAATCGGTACGGGAGTGGATTCCCTCCAATTCTTTAAATCCGAAGGGGAACTTAAACTCAATATCAGCTGCGGCATCCGCGTAGTGTGCCAGTTTTTCATGGTCGTGGAAACGATAATTGTCCTCTCCCATTCCCAAAGAAAGGTGCCAGTTCAAGCGCTTTTCCTTCCACTTTTCGTACCATTCCTGTTGCGTGCCAGGTTTAATGAAGAATTGCATTTCCATTTGTTCAAACTCCCGCATACGGAAAATGAACTGTCGGGCCACAATTTCATTTCGGAATGCCTTTCCAGTTTGGGCAATCCCAAACGGAATTTTCATTCGGCCTGTCTTCTGTACATTTAAAAAATTGACAAAAATACCCTGTGCGGTTTCTGGACGGAGGTACAAATCCATGGCTGAATCTGCAGAAGCTCCCAATTTGGTTCCAAACATGAGGTTGAACTGCTTTACATCCGTCCAATTTTTGGAACCTGAAAGGGGACAGGCAATTTCCAACTCTTCAATCAAGGCTTTTACATCTGCTAAATCCTCATTTTCCAAAGATTTGCCCAAACGCTTCAATATGCCATCGGCCTTTGTTTGATAATCCAACACCCGTTGGTTGGTGGCCAAAAACTGGTCTTTGTCAAAAGCGTCACCAAAACGTTTGGCGGCCTTGGCAACTTCCTTATCTATTTTAGCTTCAATTTTGGCCACATAATCCTCGACCAAAACATCAGCACGATATCTTTTTTTAGAATCCTTATTGTCAATCAAGGGATCATTGAAGGCGTCCACGTGACCCGAAGCTTTCCAAGTGGTAGGGTGCATAAAAATAGCGGCATCTATGCCCACAATATTGTCATTGAGCTGTACCATGGCCTGCCACCAGTACTCCCGTATGTTTTTCTTCAACTCTACCCCGTTCTGCCCATAGTCATAAACAGCACTGAGGCCATCATAAATTTCACTGGATTGGAACACATACCCATACTCCTTGGCATGGGAAATCACCTTCTTAAAAATATCTTCTTGATTTGCCATGCGGCAAAAATAGAATTTTAGCCCAAAACAAATACGCTATTTCAACTGAAATTCAGTAGAGGAGAGCAGTCTTTCGTCCTCAAAAACATTAAGGGTATAAATTCCCTCTGTAAGGGAGCCTTCTGGAACAGTAATGGCATCACAAACACTGATTTCCTTTCCGGTATAGATAACCTCCACTTTTTTGCTGTATGTATTGCCACTCACCGAAATGGTACTGGCATTATCCTCTACCACAGCCATGTTAGGGTCTAAAAATTGAAGGTATAATATTTTTACATCACCGCGCTGATTGGCATCGCTCAAAATGGTGACACAACCACGTAGTTTTTCAATTGTGGAAGCTTTGTTGGTCTTTATGGGTCTTCCGGCACGCAATCTGAACCCGCTACCTTCGGCATTTTGTAATTTCAGGTAACTTTTGATGCGCAATTCCCGGGTCAACTCTTTATTGGTTTCCCGTAAAAGCGACTCTGTCTGCTCTAAATTAGTTGCTTTCCCCCGAAGATCTTCTAGCTGTTTTCGCGTTTCTTCATATCTGCTCGCCAATAAACTGTTGTTATAGCGAAGAAAATTGTTCTTGAGCTTAAGGCTATCAAATCTCAGCTCCAACCTGCGCAATTCTGTTCGGGTTTCTTTCAGTTTGGTTATACTGAAGTTCAATCGGCCCACGGAATCCAATAATTGCTCCACCCGGAAGCGTGAAGTCTGCAGTTCAATATCATTTACTTCATTAAGACCAGATAGTCGGTCCACCTCGGCCTTCATAAGGGTCAAGTCTTTTACTAAAAGTGATTTTTCCTGTTCCAAGAAAATCATTTGGTTCTTGGATTGCGCGTAGCTATAATAAAAGGCAATCAATATCCCCACGATCACAGCGATTAGTGCCGCAAAAATAATCTTGTAGTTGAAAGTGTTATCTTGGGGGTTCATGGATTAACAGACTACTAAAAACGTAATAAGATTTGATGCCTAAAAGGACGGCTAAGATACTAAACGAGATTAACAACATCCTATTGCCAAGGGTGTGTTTTGGATGTAATGCCCAATTATCCAGAGGAGAACGCATTCTATGTACCGTTTGTCGACATGATGTGCCACTCACCGATCATAACTTTGAAGATGAGAATACCACTGACCGCATATTTTACGGGAGAATTCCCATAAAAAAGGCAGCTTCTTTCGTCTTTTTTACAAAAAATGGGATAATCAAAAACCTTTTGCATTGGTTAAAATACAAAAATCATGAGGAAATAGGCGGGTTTTTGGGGGACTGGTGCGGCGCCCAGTTGGAAAATGATGAAACGCTTCAAACAGTGGATGTAGTTGTTCCTGTTCCCTTACATCCAAAGAAACAAAAGAAAAGAGGCTATAACCAAGTGGCCCTTTTTGCCCAAAAAGTGGCCGAATCCATCAAAGCAGAATATAGAGATGACGTACTGATACGCACCTTGAACACCAAAACACAGACCAAAAAAGACCGTTTATTACGTTGGGAAAGCATTCAGGAAGCTTTTCAACTCAACCCTTCACTACAAAAGCAATACCAACATATTTTATTGGTTGATGATGTAATTACCACTGGTGCCACCATTGAATCTTGTTCAAAAGCACTTTTTCAAATGAAAGGCCTTCAAGTTTCGGTATTGAGCATTGCCGTTGTATCCTAGGGTTAAAATTTGTGAATTCGGTCACTCCATTTTCAAATTAGTTGTTTCTTTGTCCCACATTGATTTTTAAGATGGTGCATCTAAAAAAATTATTGAGCTTTATCTTTGTAATTCTGATGGGATTGGCCCTTTGGCAATGTGCTAAAAGAGGTTCTATTTCTGGAGGCCCCAAAGATATTACTCCTCCTGTAGTGGTAAGAACAGAACCGGATAATTTTACCACTAATTTCAAGGCAGAAAAAATCAGGTTGTATTTTGATGAACTCATCAAACTTCAGGATGTGCAAAATCAACTTATTGTGTCCCCACCCTTAAAATATCTCCCTGAAATAAGTCCTCAAGGCGGGGCCAGCAAATATGTGGAAATCATTTTAAAAGATACCTTAAGGGAAAATACCACCTATACCTTAAATTTTGGACAAAGCATTACGGACAATAACGAAGGGAATCCCAACAGTTATTTGACCTATGTTTTCTCCACAGGTGATTATATAGATTCCCTATATCTTACTGGGGCCGTAAAGGATGCCTTCAATCGAACAGCAGACGAGTTCATCAGTGTGATGCTTTATGAAATCGATACAGCCTATACGGATTCAACCGTCTACAAAACCCCTCCGTTGTACATTACCAATACCATGGATAGCCTTCCCATTTTTGAGCTTAAAAATCTGAAAGAAGGGAATTACGCCTTGTTTGGACTGAAGGACGTTAATAAAAACAACCTTTTTGACCAAAGTCAGGATAAAATAGGTTTTTTGACAGATACGATTACCCTTCCCAACGATTCGGTTTATCTGTTGAATCTTTTTCGAGAACGTCCAAATTATAAGGTTTCCGTACCAAGTTATGTGGCCAAAAACCGGATTATTTTTGGTTTTCAGGGAGAGCATGAAGATATTAGCATTGAGTCTTTGACAACGTTGCCAGATTCTGTTCAAACCCTTATCCTAAAAGATAGAGAAACTGACACCTTAAATTATTGGTTAACGCCCACCGATATCGATTCCATCATTTTTACGGTAAGCAATCCTAAACTGGAAGTCATTGATACTTTTACCGTGAAGACCAGAAAATTGCCTTTGGATTCCCTCGAATTGCGTCCTTCAAAAAGTGGAACGTTCAATTTTGAAGACGCTTTCAGTCTTTTGGCCAGCACCCCCATTGCAAATGTGGACACCTCCAAAATTGCTTTTTATAAGGATACTTTAATCGCTCCGTATAATTATCAGGTGGATTCCTTGATCAATAAAATTGATTTTGATTTTGAAACCGAACCCAATCAGCGGTACGTTTTCACCCTATTGCCAGGAGCAGTAACCGATTTTTTTGGCATTCAAAATGATACATTAAGCTACAGCATTAACACTGGAAGTTATGCCGATTATGGAAATCTTCGCCTGAGATTGGGTGGTGCCGTGCGCTATCCATTAATTATTCAGTTGACCAACGACAGGGAAGAGGTCCAACGGGAATTAATGGCCGATGAATCCAAAATTTTTGAATTCAATAACCTCAATCCCGGAAATTATAGAATCAGGGTTATTTTTGATGACAATGGCAATGGTGAATGGGACACGGGGAATTATCTGCAAAAAATCCAGCCCGAAAAGGTGAGCTATTATCCAGATGTCATAGATGTAAGAGCCAATTGGGAATTGGAACAGAACTTTATCATTTCAGAATAAACTCATCCCTATCCCCTAGAAACTTAAGTTTGCCTCTTGTAGATTCAATATGATTCTTGTCCAAGGTGGCATACAATATTTCTTCTTTTTCTGAATAGGCCTGTATATTTCCCAAGGTGTCATAAACTCCCGAATGCCCTGGGTATTCGTAACCCAATCCATCCAATCCAATCCTATTTACCCCTATGCTGTAGGCCATATTTTCAATAGCACGGGCTTTGAGCAAGGTATCCCAAGCTGTAATTCGAGGTCTTGGCCAGTTGGCAACATATATAAGAGCATCATAATCCTCTGTATTCCTTGCCCATACCGGAAACCTTAGGTCATAACAAATCAGTGGACAAAATGTAAATCCCTTGTATTCCACAATCAATTTCTCATTCCCTGCTTCATACACGGCATCTTCCCCAGCCAAGGTAAAAGTGTGTTTTTTATCATAACTTTTGTAAGTACCATCCGGAAAAACGAAGTACAATCGGTTAAAATTCTTTTCTGTTTCAGTGAAAACAATACTGCCCACAATGGCAACTTGCAGCTCCACGGCCATTTGTTGCATCCATTCCAATGTAAGCTTTCCTTCGGAGACATCAAGAGATTGTGGAGTCATCGTAAAGCCTGTGGAGAACATTTCAGGTAAAATGATGACTTCAACCTGACTATTGATAGATTTCAATTTTTCTTGAAACATGGACCTGTTGGCCACAGGATTTTCCCAGTGTAAGTGCGATTGGATAAGGGCTATATTGAGCTTTTCCATCATCCTAATCAAAATATACCATTTCTGATGAAGACTTGCTTAAATGGAAAAGTTGATGTAGCTGACTTTCCAAAATTCGCTCAAGAGAAAGTTCTGGAAGCTTATCCAACGGAAAAAAATCGGCTCCCAACATATCAAAACCTGGTTTGAGTTCCCCACCAACCATTCTGCACAAAAACATCAATTTATAAATATAATAGGGTTCTGGGGGATGGGGATGTACTTGCTTGTCATATATTGCCAGTAGTCGGACAACCTCAACTTTTATACCCGTTTCTTCCAGTACTTCCTTTACTGCAGTTTCAGAAGGGGTGTTCCCGATATCTGCCCACCCACCAGGAATGGTCCATTTTCCATCAACGCTTTCTTTGGCCATCAAGATTTCGTCCTCATCATTCAAAACAAAGCTCCTTACATCCACTTTTGGGGTAGGGTAATCTTTCTGCGGCATGAAAAAATCTTCAATAGTCCCCAGAGGTACATTGGTCATACTTTCCATTAATTGGAAACTTATATGTTTCAACTCTTCATACCTTTCTCGATCATAGGGATCTTGGGCATATACCAACCCTGTCTCTGAAATAGCTTTGATACGTTTAACAAAATTGAGTTGTTCTCTTAAGTCCATAAGGGGATTATGTGTGTGTTTCTAACAGGTCAACCAAAGGTTGAATGCCTTGCATTTTTGCATGGTCCAAAGCGGTATTTCCTCTTGCATCTTTGGTATCTGTATTGGCACCATGCTCTAAAAGCAATTGGGCAATTTTCATTCTATTGAATGTTGCTGCATAAATAAGGCATGTGGCGCCCATGGCGTTGGATTGGTTGACATTGGCTCCTGCTTCAATCAACTTTTTGGCTATTTCCGCGTATCCTTTAAAGCAAACCCCCATCAAAGCCGTATTACCTGTGCCATCTTTGGTGTCCACCATAGCACCACGGACCAACAAGGATTCCACCAAATCTAAATGTCCATAATAAGAGGCCAACAATAAAGGTGTGGAACCTCTTTGGTCTTTGGTCTCCAAAAGGGTAGCATCTACATCCAACAAATTTTCCATGGCTTCTGTATTGCCATTTCTAATGTAGTTGAAAAAATCTTCTTTGTTACTCATTTTACAGGTTGAAGTTATAAAAAAACTGCCACAACTTTTACGCGTTGTGGCAGTCTATTTTAATTTTCTTTTTCTGATTTTAAACCTTGGTTCTAAGCCAAATCAAATCTATCTAAATTCATCACTTTGGTCCATGCAGCCACAAAATCCTTTACAAATTTGTCTTGTGAATCGCTGCACCCATAAACTTCGGCCAATGCCCTTAATTCGGTATTGGATCCAAAAATCAAATCTACACGGGTTCCTGTCCATTTCACGTCTCCAGTCTTGCGGTCACGTCCTTCAAATACCTCATCATCTTCAGAAACTGCCTCCCACTTGGTTCCCAAATCCAAAAGATTTACAAAGAAATCGTTGGTCAAAGTTTCGGGTTTATGGGTAAACACCCCGTGATTTGATTTATCAAAGTTTGCGTTCAATACACGCAATCCACCAACCAATACAGTCATTTCTGGAGCCGTTAGTGTAAGCAATTGTGCCTTGTCCACCAATAATTCTTCAGTTGGCACACTGAACTTTCTCCTAGCATAGTTGCGGAAACCATCCGCTTGTGGTTCCAAAACTTCAAAAGACTCCACGTCAGTCTGCTCTTGGCTCGCATCAGTACGACCCGCGGTAAACGGAACGGTGATATCACTACCCGCATCTTTTGCTGCTTTTTCAACCCCAGCTCCACCAGCAAGAACAATCAAATCTGCCAAGGAAACTTTTTTATTTCCAGATTGTGCACTGTTGAACTCTTCTTGAATTCTTCCTAAAGTATCCAACACTTTGCCCAGTTGCTCTGGGTTATTGACCTTCCATGTATTTTGTGGTGCCAATTGAATGCGTGCTCCATTGGCTCCCCCTCTATTATCAGACCCTCTAAAAGTTGATGCAGAAGCCCAAGCTGTGGATACCAATTCAGAAACCGTCAACCCAGATGCAAGGATATTGGCTTTTAAATCCGCTACATCCTTATCATCTACCAAATCATGATCTACAGAAGGAACAGGATCTTGCCAAATCAACTCTTCTTGAGGTACTTCTGGACCTAAATAACGGGAAACAGGACCCATGTCACGGTGAGTCAGTTTAAACCAAGCTCTGGCATACGCATCAGCAAACTCCTCTGGATTTTCCAAAAAGTGCCTTGAAATCTTTTCATATTCGGGATCAAATCGAAGGGAAAGATCCGTGGTCAACATGAACGGTGCATGTTTTTTAGTTGGATCATGTGCATCTGGTACAGTTCCAGCCCCTGCGTCATCTTTTGGTTTCCACTGGTGTGCTCCAGCTGGGCTTTTGGTTAATTCCCATTCGTAACCGAACAAGTTTTTAAAGAAAGAATGGCTCCATTGAGTTGGAGTATTGGTCCAAGCTCCTTCCAAACCACTAGTAATGGTATCTGAACCTTTTCCACTTCCAAAGTTATTCTTCCAACCCATGCTCTGCATTTCTATGGAAGCTCCCGCTGGCTCTGCCTCAACATATTCTGCATCTGATGCGGCACCGTGCGTTTTACCAAAGGTGTGTCCTCCAGCAATCAATGCTACAGTTTCGTAATCGTTCATGGCCATACGCCCAAAAGTTTCACGAATATCTTTTGCAGCGGCTACTGGGTCAGGGTTTCCATTTGGTCCTTCGGGATTTACATAAATCAATCCCATGTGTGCGGCGCCCAATTGGTTTTCCAACTCACCTTCTTCATCGTATCTAGCTTTGTTCCCCAGCCATTCGGCTTCAGAACCCCAATAAATATCTTCTTCTGGTTGCCAAATATCAGCCCGTCCTCCAGCAAAACCGAACATTTTAAGTCCCATGGATTCATGTGCAACGTTCCCGGCCAAAATCAAAAGGTCTGCCCAAGAAATTTTCTTTCCATATTTCTGTTTGATGGGCCAAAGCAGTAGTCTTGCTTTGTCCAAGTTGGCATTATCCGGCCAACTGTTCAAAGGAGCGAATCTTTGATTACCAGTTCCACCTCCTCCGCGACCATCGGCAATTCTATAGGTTCCAGCAGCATGCCATGCCATTCGGATGAAAAACGGTCCGTAGTGACCAAAATCTGCAGGCCACCAATCTTGGCTATCTGTCATAACCTCAGTAAGGTCTTTTTTGATGGCATCCAAATCCAAGGATTTGAATTCCTTCGCATAATCAAAACCCTCATCCATAGGGTCAGCAAGGGAAGAATGCTGTCTTAGGATGTTTAAATTCAAATAATTGGGCCACCAATCCCGGTTTGTAGTACCTCCGCCAGCGGCTTGATTCAATTCGCCATTTAAGAAAGGACACATGCCTGCATCTGCCCCATTAGCTAGTTCTTTACTCATGATAAATATGTTGTTTTTGTTTAGATTTTTAACCAGACTAAAGTTACGAAAATCACTCTCCACACTATAGACGATTCATATTAAAATACTATTAATTCATAAGGATTGTCTATTTATAGTGTTAATTGGTTTTTCGAGAATTTTCCTGGAAAAGGCAAACCAGAATAGGGGCTCTTCTTTTTGTTAACACTTATTGGCAAACCCTTTTCTTATTGGATGGGGTTTGTTTTTTACTTTTGAGATAGATTTTAAATGAGAACGCTATGAACAAAATGAAATCTTTTGCTTTGCTATTACTACTATTGGTTGGTACTGTAACCATGGCCCAAAGTAAGAAAGACCGAAAAATTATGAACGACGCCAAAAAGGCAAAAAAAACACTTTTGCAAGCAGATAGTGGATTGGAACGCTTTTTTGAGGAATCTGCAGGTTATGTACTTTTCCCTAATGTAGGAAAGGGTGGTTTTATTATTGGTGGAGCCTCAGGAAATGGTGTTGTTTATGAAAAAGGTGAAGCTATTGGCATGGCCAATCTTAAAAAGTTGAACGTTGGTCTTCAGGCTGGCGGACAAGCTATAATTGAAATCATTTTTTTTGAAACCCCAGTGGATTTGGAACGTTTTAAAGAGGGTAAATTCCAGTTTTCAGCTGAGACTTCGGCAGTCGCCCTAAAATCGGGAATTGCCTTTAATGCAAAATATAAGGAAGGTATTGCCGTTTTTGCATTGCCCAAAGCTGGACTTATGGCAGATGCTTCAGTTGGCGGTCAAAAGTTTGGATATAAACCATTCTAACAAATCTCTTAATCCAAAAAAGAAACGATATTACAAAGGAGCTATTTTTGCTCCTTTTTTCATTTCTGAAGTCAACAAGACGGTAATTTAAATTTCCGTTAATTATGAATGTTTTCCAATGAATTCAGCCTGAATTACTGGACTTTTGTAATTACATCAAATCCAATATCAGAAAACCAAAAACACATGAAGCTACATCTATCACATTTTACACTAGGTCTACTATTTCTTTTCGGAACCTTAGCCTTTGGCCAAGATAAGGGTGAGGAAGCACATGGTCATAGTCATTATCAGTATCATTCTGGGGTACCTGCCCACAAACTTATCTTTCCATCCAAAGTGCCAGATAGGATTATTGTCAACCTTACTGAAGACCCAACACACAGTTTTGCGGTAAACTGGCGAAGCGAACAAAGTGTAAAAGAAGCTTTTGTTGAAGTAGCTCCTGAAGGACATGGCCCTGATCATCGCCTACCGGGTGTAGCCAGACGCATCAAAGCAACTACCCAAATGTTCGAAAATGAGAACAAAAGGGATAATGAGCCTTTGGTGAAGGCAGCCTACCATTCTGCCCTAGTTGATGGATTGGAGCCTGGCAAGACCTATGTGTACCATGTTGGCTACGGAGATGACATCAATGCACCTACGTGGAGCGAGTGGTTCCAAATTACAGTTCCAGATATGGATCAGAACAAGCCTTTTAGTTTTGTTTATTTTGGAGATGCGCAGAACGATGTAAAATCGATGTGGTCCAGAGTAATCCGAAAATCCTATCAGATGGTGCCCGAAGTTGATTTTATGATGCATGCTGGGGATTTGATCAATCATAGTGAATCCAATCAGGAATGGGGAGAGTGGTTTTATGCTGGCAGTTATCTTCATGCCACCGTGCCGAGCATCATGACTCCAGGAAACCATGAATATAAAGGAGGGGATTTATCAGTTTTATGGGAACCGCAGTTCAATTTGCCCAAAAATGGCCCTGCTGTTGATTTTGAAGAAACTTTTTACACCATGGACTACCGCAATATGCGGTTGGTTTCCATAGATGCCAAATATTTTAATAGCCATGCCAAGCATCGGGACATCATTATAGCGTGGTTGGACAAGGTATTGTCTGAGAATACCAAAACATGGACCACACTATTTTTACACTACCCCATTTATTCCACGGCTAAGGGACGCGACAACAAAGAACTCCGCGAAGGGTTAAAACCTTTAATTGACAAATATGGGGTTGATCTAGTGCTTCAAGGTCATGACCACACTTATGCCAGAGGATATGATGCCAACAATGGTGAGGGTAAAACAGTAGTCTCTGATGCGGGAACGGTCTATGCCGTTTCGGTAAGTGGACCTAAAATGTACCAATCGCAAGATCGGGATTGGATGTATAAAAGAGGTGAATTTACCCAGCTGTTCCAGATAATCTCTGTGGAGGGCAACAAACTTAAATACCAAGCTTTTACACCACTGGGCAGCTTGTACGATGGGTTTGAACTGCAAAAGGCCGCTGACGGCAGCAAAACCCTCACCAACTTGGAAGCGGAAGTTCCCTTACGTTTGAAAAAGGATTTTGTGAAGGAGTAGGACTTCTTTAGAATTAGGGGTTTTTGGAATTATAAGAATCACTCCCTTAAACTAGGAGTAAAATCTTCTGGCGCGTTTTGTGGTTGTTTAATGGTCCCTGCTTCTCCTGTGTCGTTGTATAAGGTCCACTCTTGAAAGTTGTAGTTGGGATTCCCTATGGTAATATCTGGGTTCCGAACTGCTCGCCCATCTTCAAATTCATGGTTGGTGCCAGACCCATCCTCGCCAATTATACCAAAAGCATCGATTACAGTTCCGAAGGGATCCACTAATTCTATGTTGTCATCTCCATTGGAATCTGCCGGGGTATTGGTAGACACGCCTGAATCTGGAGAGAAACCATAGACCAATTCAAATTCTGGAGCATTTGGGGAAATAACCAAAGTACTCTCTGCTTCAATCACAAGCCCAGATAAGTCTATGGAAGAGCCTGCTTCGGTATTGGCATTGGTATACCGTCGAAGCGTCCATAAGTTCAAATCCAAGGGCTCAGCATCTGAATTGTAGAGTTCTACAAACCTTGCTCCTGAATTGTTCTCTGGGTCGGCCAATTCTGAAATAAAAATATGGTTGGATGTAAACTCGGTAATAACTTCTGGGCAGCGTTCTTGGGTAAAATCAATATCGTGCAAATCTCGAATAACCAAGCTGGGTGCAACTCCATTCTTGAGAAGAACCGCGGTTATGGTCCCATTACTTTCAGGTAATAGCTCTGCCTGAAAATCTGCGTATCCGCTATTGACCATCACAATTTCGATTTCTTCACAATCTTTCAATCTTCTTTCGGTTTCCTCTCCTTCAATGGCAAAGGGTTGCCCTAAATCCTCCTCTACAAATTCCACGGCATCAAGGCGCACTAAAGTGTTGGCCGGAAGCTCATCAATATTGGAGATTGTAGTTAAAGTAGGTTCAACTATTTCCGCAGTAGCACAGGAACGAAAAATATGTTCTTTCACCTGAAGTGCGGGCAACCTTCCTACTGAAATATTGCCAAAAGATGTAAAGGCACTTCCTATTTTTAAGTCTTCTCCACTTTTTCCCAAGTAAAGCCCTTTCAGTTTTACTAAAACCTTGCTTCCTTCTTCGTACCAAAAATGGGATTCCCTAAGGTCAATCTCAATTTGTAATCCTTGGGTGGGATTTGCTGGAGTATCTTGCAGATAAAGTTCTCCATAAAAGTTTCCTGCGCGATCCGAAGAAATGACATAACCCTCCAAAACCAAATCTTCATGTATTTGTATGACTTCCTCTTCCAAAAAACCTTCAAGCTCGGCGAAGCTGATATTTGCTTCTAAATCTTGGGTACAAGATGCTTCCAAACGGTCAAAATCTCTTCCGTCAACACATGACAAGCCTAGCATCAACATAAAAAGTGCTACAGATGTATTTAAGATACGTTTCATAATTATTGCTGATTAAAAGCTTATGGCCAAATTCAAAAAATAGGTTCTCCCGAAGCTGTACCAGTACTTTGGCCCAAAGGATGGGCTGCCACTCTGATTATCCTGAGTCAATTGCCCATAATTGCCATTTCGGCTCTGTTCATATCCCCCAGTTCTGAAAATGGAACTGAAAAGGTTGTTCACGCTGGCAAAAACACTGATGTATTTCTTGCCAACAATCCAAGATTTTCCTCCAATCAAATTCAACAGATAGATTTCATCCAGTGGATGTTGCTGTAATAATTCAGCTACATTTTCATCGGTTGCATCTGGAAAACGCGCTCCAGTTTCTGGGTCTAGAAGAAAGCTTTTGGTCCGTGTAATTGTAGAAAGACCGCTATAATTATTGGTCAAATAGTTTGCACTGGCTCCAACCCACCAATATTTAGGGCTTCGGTACTCAATTCCGAAGGCAATTGCAGTTTGAGGCCCCTGAGCCAACCTTAAATCTTTCAGATTGGCAATGCCCAAATCGATATTCCCTTCTGGGGCGATGAGGTCTTCTTCAGCTCCCGCGGTATCAAAATTTATTTGGATTGATGGGTCACTGGCGTAAACATAGTGTCCCAAATTTCCAACCACTGATAACTTTACACTTGATGAGGCTTGATACTCCATTCCAAATTCAATCCCTTTATGAAGTCTATCCAACCCAGTGATGACTTCTTGAACAAAATCTGACCCTAAGCCAGAATCCACAAAAAAGAAATTGATGTCCGTAGTATTTTGAAAACGGGTATAAAATGCGCTCACCCTTCCCGTGATGTCCGGTAGCCGAATAAAATAGCTAAGGTCTACAGTGGTAATGGTTTCTTTTTGAATTTCTGGAACCACAGTATTGTTCTCTCTTGGGTTGATGAAAATATTCTGAATGGTAGGCGGTCTTTCCAATTTAGCTCCGTTTACTGAAAACCAATGCCTTCTTGTTAGGTAATAGCTCAATCCTCCTTTAAATGACAGTCCACCTATTGATACTTTCTCGCTTGGCCCCATGGAATTCTCCAAAAAGCGCTCATTGGCAAACAGGCCATTTCGTTGCACGTTAAAATTTACAAAAGAGGCTGACGCTAAACCGTTCCAGTTTTTTCCACCCATTTCTAACTGGCCAAAAGCATCCATTTGTGAAGCTTCCAGTTTGTAGTTGTAATTGAATTTTTCTCCTGCAGTTTTGGTCAAGCTTCCCTGGACATCGTTCAAAGTGTTGGAAAATGAATCCATGTCCTCATGGAAATCGGCACCTAATAAATCTTCTATCTGGGCAAAATTCTGGGAAGTCAATTTTTTAAAATTAAACCCGCCTCCCAACTTGATATGTTCATTGATACTATGGGTCACTGCGGTTGAAGCCATAATCTGATTGTCCTTGACAACATCATCATAAAGTAGATAAGCCGCTTTTCCAGTATTGGCAGTATTGGCCTTGTAAAGATCTGCCCATTGTAATTGAGGCGTATTTAAAAGTCCTTCCTTTGCCAAATTTGCATTGTAAAAATCTGCGCCTATTGAGCTGTTTAAATGATAGCTGGGCAAGTATCTGTAATATGTAGGGTCTGGATTGGGCGCATTAAAATAACCCAACCTGCTTCTGGAATTGGTTCCAAACTGATATCCAATTCCAGTGGTCCAGCTCCATTTTTTGGACCTTACAAAGTAATTGAACATAAAAATGGGCTCAAAAATGTCTCGCTCCCTAGCATTTCTGATTTTTTCATCCTGATTGCCCCAATATGGATTATATTGACTCCCCATCAAATCAAAAACTTCCTCTGTAATAGCTGCTGAACGTCCTCTCCTGTTTCGGGCCAGAATAGCCGTTAATGCAACTGCATTGGTGGAATTTATCTGATATTCCAAAGTGCCGAAAAGAGAATAGGCATCGTATAAAGTGCCTTCCACATATCCTTCTTTGGCCCATCTTCGTGAAGTTGAAACGGAGTAAGCCAATCCATTTTCTTGTAATCCGGAATTATATGTGGCCATCAATCGTCCCCTATAAGTTCTATTGGAAGCAGAGCTGGACAATCGAATCCCGGGTCTGAACCCAGAAGGTCTCATGTCAATATTGGTGTTGCCCAATATTCCTCCAAAAGTGAAGGGATTGACGGCAAGTCCGTTGGTAAATTCTTGATTTCTTACTATATCATTGAGTCCTCCCCAATTATTCCATTGTGGTCTTCCATCAAAGAATTTATTCATGGAAATACCATTGATGAGCACATTACCATTACGAGAATCATAACCTCTTACCTTAAAAAAGGCTTGGCCAAAATCAAAAGCAGCACGATTTAAGAAAACATCCCTGGTAGATTGAAGAATACCCAGAGATGAGGAAACAGTTTGGTCATCATCAAAAAGTTCAGCATCGGTAAGGGTCAACAGATTGTCTGTCTTTTCCTGAACCAAATCCTTGTCTAAGTAAATCTCCCCTAGATCAATTGGTGTTCCATCTAAAAAAACCGCGAAGTTTTGGGTAACAAAACCGTCTGAAGTAATTTTTAAAATGGACTCTCCTGAAAGGGAAATCTGTATCGAAAATGTTCCATCACCATCGGTAAAAAACTTTTCTGAAAGATTATCAATGGTAATTTCGGCATTAGCAATTGGTCGTTTCAACCCTTTCTCTAAAATATTCCCCGAAATAGTAGTGTTCTGCTGACCATATTGCATTATGGCACAGCAAAACACAGCCCAGAACAAAGCTGTTCTCATAGCTAATGAGTAGGTTAATTAAACAAAAATTGGGGTTATTACTAAAGAGGTTGTAAGAAATGTGTGCAATCTTACTTATTTTAGTCGCAAAATCAAAATATAAATGCGATTATTAATATGCCTACTTGTATTAATATCGACCTCACTTAACGGACAAGTTTCCAAAACTTATAAAATTCGGACCATTGCTTTTTACAATGTTGAAAACCTTTTTGACATTGAAAACGATTCGCTCACCTTTGATGATGACCGTACTCCGGAAGGGAAGTACCAATGGACTCAGGAACGTTATGCCCGAAAATTGGAAAACATCTCCCAGGTTTTAGCGCAGATAGGTAAAACGGTGTCTGGGTCTTCTCCAGATATTATTGGTCTTTGCGAAGTTGAAAATAGAAAAGTAATTGAGGATTTGATCCATCATCGTAATCTTCTGGGAAAAAATTATGGAATTGTCCATTTTGATTCTCCCGATCAACGGGGTATAGATGTAGCCTTGCTTTATAAAAAATCTTCATTTATTCCCTCATCGTTTCAAAGCCGTAGGTTATTGCTCTTTGATGATTTGGGGGAAAGGGATTATACTCGAGATCAGCTTGTGGTGGGTGGCGTAATGGATGGAGAGGAATTCCATTTTATCGTGAATCATTGGCCTTCCCGAAGAGGTGGTGCTTCTAAAAGCAATCCTTTACGAATTAGGGCAGCTTTGCTGAACAAGCGTATTATTGATTCTATTCAAAAATTGAATGTGAATGCCAAAATTATAAGTATGGGTGACCTTAATGATGACCCAAGGGACGATAGCTTAAAAAAAATTCTAAAAACTAAGGGCAAGGTCAATCAACTGGACAGTATCTCCCTTTTTAATCCCATGGAAAAATTATATAGAAATGGTATAGGGTCTTTGGCATACCGCGACAAATGGAATCTTTTTGACCAATTTTTTATGACACCGAGCATTTTGGATGATTCAAAACAAACATTGTCCTATTGGAAAGCGGGAATATTTACTCCTGCATATATCCGAACCACCGAAGGAAAATATAAGGGTTATCCGCTACGCACCTACTCTGGAGGAAGCTATACCGGGGGGTACAGTGACCACTTCCCGGTATACCTTTATTTGATCAAAGCAATGATAAATTGAACTTCTACCTTAGAACTGGTACCTGATTCCCAAGCCGAGGTCAAAGTCAAAGCCGTCACCATAGTCCTCGTCTCCTAAGCCCAATTCTGGTCGTAAATCCAGCGAAAGGAGCAATGGTATTTTAAAATTATATTCAATTCCAATATTACCCGTCAAGAGCGCAAACGAATTGGAACCTCCATTGTCAAAATCCACACTACCAACACCTGCGCCGGCCCCTACATACCAATGAAAAGATTGATCTAGGGGCATTATCCATTGATAAAGACCCACTAACTTAAAAGCATCGTATACATCCTTTTCGCCCCGAATACCTAAATTCAATTCCAATCTATTGTTATCAAAAAGAGCCCTTTGATAACTAACTTCGGCACCTAGGGAATCAAAACCGTCATCATCGCCAATTCTAATTCCAATAGCGTTCTTGGATATTCTTTGAGCCTCGCAATGAAAGCTAAAAGCGAGACCTAAACATAACAGTGAAATAAATGTTTTCATAGGTTGATACTTATTGTTTTTACATAGTAAAAAGTACAAAAAATAAACCCTAAAAAGAATTTAACCCCTGTGTATTCGATGGAATGCAACTTCTAAGCAAACCATTGTCCCCATGGAATACGACTCAAAATAAGTAAAAGCCCCAGACCGTAGAAAATACCAATGCTTTTAAATTTTTTGCTGCTCTCCATTAATCTTTTGTGTCTGGACCAACCTATGGTGATCAACGCCAAGGCGATGATATTGATTACGGGATGTTCCAAGGCCAATAGTCGGGCAGGAGCATTTAGCCCTCCCATACCCAAGGCTTGTATAGCTTTTAAGCCATTAGCGGAAACAAAGTATAGGATAAGTCCCACCACTAACTGAATGTGGCTTAGAATCAATGCAAAAAGACTAATTCTTAAATCTTTGTGCATGGTGAAATCCCTTTTATTGATCCAGCCCAAAAGCGCATTGATCACTGCAATTAGTAAAACGGCCAATACCACGTAGGCCAGATAGGAGTGTAGGTTCTTGATGATTTCCATAGGTACAATTTGAATGCTTAAATGTAATGATTTTGGGAATAAAAAAACCCTGCCGATTGGCAGGGTTTTGCTATAATTTTTAGAGAATCCTAGAAATCGTAACGAATAGTTACATTCCAAGTTCTTCCTAATCCAAAATAACCTCTGTTGGAAACTGCCAAACCATCATAGGTTTCATCTCCAGCTTCAACAAAGTTTGCTGTAGTCAATCTAGAAATATACTCTGTATCAAATACGTTGTTCATATTTGCTCTTATCTTAAACTGGTTTGATTTGTCTACACCAACAGGTAAGGTAAAAGTAACCCCTGCATCAACTAAGCTGAAAGAGGGTAATTCCAAGTTTTCTTTGATTGCACCAACATCTGCGTAAAGATTGTCATAGAATCTATAATCAGAATCGAAAGAGAACATCTTATTAATTCTGTATGCAAATCCTAGACCTCCTGATAATTGGGCAGCACCACCTACTTTCCCGCCATCAATATCAACAGTTTCAGTGCTTAGTACATTTCGTTCTTCATCGGTAACCTGAGTGACTGCCTCTCCAACATACTCCCAATTACCAACAGATGCAAATCCGTTGATGGTAAGCCCACTTACTGGTCTTAACTTAGCATCTAACTCAACTCCAGAGTGTAATTGCTCTGTTCCAAAGTTAGAAGTATACTGAACTACATCATCAACAAAATCTGAACTTGTTTCAACTCTATCCTTCCAAGAAGTCCTGTACAAGTTAACATTGGCGGAGAACACATTAGTTCTAAAGCCATAACCAGCCTCCAAACCAAAAATCTTCTCGTTTTCAGTCAATGGATTTACTTGATTAGTAAAGTTCAAGTAGATATTATCATGGTATGGTTGACGATTATAGTAACCTACATTAGCATAGAAACTGTGCTGAGAAGTTGGTTTATAACTAAATCCAGCCTTGGCGTTATATCCAAGATTATTTACTTTTTCGGAATCTACACCATCAGTAATCCCTGCTGGCAAAGGCTCTCCCGTCCACTGTGGAGAAGTCCCATCAATAAGTGATTGATCAGCATACTGAAATGGGTCAAACCTTTGGTGGTACTGATTTGAGATAGAACCTTGGAAGAAAGTAGAGAATGTATCAGTAGCATACTCCAATTGGGTAAAGAAACCTCCATAAGAAATTCTTTCCTCATTGTTATACGCTATTTTCTGAGTTTCATCATAACTATTGAATGCAGCTGCCCATCCTGAAGGCCTAAAGCTTTCCGTAGCAGTAACAAATTTATAGGTGCCAAAACTTCCATAAGTTTCATGGTTATTGTTTTGGTCTCTTAATCTGATGTTCTCTGTCCAAGAGTTTAGACCATGAAAATCAGATACTACTCTAAAGTGCTTTCCGTAATATGTTCTTAAATCAAAACCTGCATTCCAAGTAAGGTTATCAGAGAATTTCTTTTCAAAGTTTGAAATAAGCCCATACCAGTTGTGCAAGTTCATGGAAGCTCTTGTAATGTATGCATCATCAGAACCAAAATAAACCCCAGCTCCATTAGGAACCTGTGCGTTTTGGGCATAGATAGCATCATAATCTATACGACCTTCATCAGTTCTGATTCTATTTCCACGGTCACCTGTGCCTCCACCGTTACCCCAAGAAGCATAAAGTACTGTGGAAAGGCTTGTAGATGAATCTAATACCCAGTCCCAGTTAAGGTTGGCAACTGGCTTGTGATAGAAATTTCTTCTTTCGGTTTTGTACTCTCCGTTATAAGTACCCCAGTTGTTGTTGTACTGAAATCCATACTCCAAGTAATCAGAAATGGATTTGGTAAAGTTCTGATCATGGAACTGGGGAGCTCCTGTAATCAAGAAGTTAAAGTTGTGATTGTCATTAGGCCTGTAACCCACAGAAAAGAAGTAAGTTTGACCTTCACCAAAGTTTCCTTCATTATAGCCATCACCTTGCCAGTGGGAGAACATAGCAGTAAGACCCCATCCTTTTTCAGAAATTCCGGTGTTGTAACCAGCTGTGGTCTTAATGTAGTTATTATTCGCAACTGTAGAATATGCAAACCCACCTTCATTCATCTCAGTAGCCTTAGTTACAAAGTTCACCGTACCTCCAACAGAAGAAATGGCCAATTTAGAAGAGCCCAATCCACGTTGAATCTGCACCCCTTTGGCAATGTCATTTAATCCAGACCAGTTAGACCAGTACATCAATCCGTCTTCCATACCATTGATCGGTTGACCATTAAGTAAGAAAGCAGTGTTGTCTTGCTCAAAACCTCTTACCCTCATATTGGTGTCACCAAATCCACCAGATTGTCCTGAAACATAAACTGATGGAGTATTCACCAACGTCATAGTAACGTCTTGTGTTCCTATTTTTTCTTGAATTACTTTTACAGGAACCGACGATACAGCAATCGGAGTTTGTCTATCCGAAGCCAAGTCAATAATCCCTGTTCCTACGACTACAACTCCTTCTAATTCTTCAGCATCTGGAGATAAAGAAATGGTGCCTACACTTCCTGTAGAGGAAAATGGAACAGATTTGGATACAAATCCTATATAGGATATAACCAAAGTACCTGAACCTTCAGAAACTTCTAAAGTAAAATTCCCATCAAAATCAGTTGATGTTCCCGTCGATGTGCCTTGAACCAATACACTAGCACCTGGAAGTGGGCCTCCTAGCTCACCATCTACAACAGTACCAGTAATTGTTCCTTGTGAAAATGCCAATGCTGACGTTAAAATCGCCGCAAAAGCCAAGTAGATTCTTTTCATTTTAACAGTGTTTAATTGTTTTGAATTGTTTGGCAAAAATCTTGCTTTTTGACCTCTGTGGTGTTAACGCAACGTTAAGAAATCAAGGCCCTATGAGCAGGCAATGCAATATAAGTAATTGCAATTCAATCAATTAAATCTGAAGGAATTTTACTGAATTGTAGATTATTTCTTAAAAAATTGTAAAAGGTTTACTGTAGAGCCGTCATGATCGCCATTTCCTGAATCTTCGATATCTGCAAGAATGGTCTTTGCCAATTGTTTGCCCAACTCAACACCCCATTGATCATAACTGAAGATATTCCAAATAACCCCTTGCACAAAGATTTTGTGTTCATATAAGGCTACAAGCGCACCTAATGCTTTAGGGGTAAGTTTCTCAATGAGGAGAGTATTTGTAGGTTTGTTGCCCTCAAATACTTTGAACGGCACCAAGGATTCCAACTCTTTTTCTGATAGATTCTGACTTTTAAGCTCTTCTCGAACCTCTTCCTTGGTCTTACCCGTCATCAAAGCTTCGGTCTGGGCAAAAAAGTTGGCCATAAGTTTGTTGTGATGGTCCACATCACCATGTAACGACTTCTTGAAACCAATAAAATCTGTAGGTATCAACTTTGTCCCTTGATGGATCAATTGAAAAAATGCGTGTTGCGAATTGGTTCCTGGTTCTCCCCAAATAATGGTTCCCGTTTCATAATTGGCTCGATTACCATTTCTGTCCATGCTTTTCCCATTACTTTCCATAATGCCTTGTTGTAAATAGGCAGAAAAGCGGTTAAGATATTGGGTATAGGGAATTATAGCTTCTGTTTCTGCGCCATAAAAGTTGTTGTACCACACACTCAACAAGGCCAAAACAACTGGAATATTCTCCGAAAATGGGGTTTCCTTGAAATGGAGATCCATCTCATTGGCTCCGGACAGTAATTCTTCAAAATTTTGATAGCCTACCGCCAAAGCTATCGATAGTCCTACAGCACTCCAAAGTGAAAATCGACCACCAACCCAATCCCACATGGGAAATACGTTTTCTTGCGCAATTCCAAATTCATCAATTTTGGCCAGATTGGTAGATACTGCCACAAAATGTGCCGCTACATCTTTTTCTGACGCATGTTTTAGAAACCACTTTTTAATGGTCAATGCATTGGACAAGGTCTCTTGGGTAGTGAACGACTTGGAAACAATAACGAACAATGTGGTCTCTGGGTCAAGTCCCTTCAAACTCTCATGAACGTGATCGCCATCAACGTTGCTCACAAAATGAACCTTTAAATGATTTTGGTAAAATTTTAGGGCTTCCGTTACCATTACAGGACCTAAATCCGATCCGCCAATCCCAATGTTGACCACATCGGTAAAAGGTTTTCCGGTATATCCTTTTTTGTTTCCCGAAATTATTGCCTCAGTAAAGGATTTTATCTTTTCCTTGACCTCAAACACTTCTTCGATTACATTTTTTCCATCTACAAAAACTTGATTTTCTTTTTTGGCTCTCAAGGCAGTGTGAAGCACCGCTCTTCCTTCGGTTTGATTGATCAATTCTCCTCCAAAGTAACTGGAGATTGCTTCTTTCAATCCAACTTCATTGGCCAAATCCAAAAGAAGGGACACTGTTTCTTCGGTGATTCTATTTTTTGAATAGTCCACCAAAAAATCATTCCAAAGTATAGAAAACTGTTCTCCCCGCTTAGGATTGGAAGCGAAAAGGTCTTTTAGGTGTTCGTCTTTGTTTAGTTGATAATGTTCTTGAAGGTTTTTCCAGGCTTGTGTTTCTGTGGGGTTGATTGTAGGTAGTGCCATTTTACTGGTTGAGCGTTATAGTATTGTCTTCAGGTTCAAATTTTGGTTCAATATATTCTATGCAGTCCAGCTGTTCTTTTAAGGGCTGTATGTAATTTAAATAATCTGTTCTAATAGAATCTGCAATGGGTTCCGCAGTCGGTAATTTTTCTCTGAGAGGATCTACCTGTCTTCCATTTTTCCAAAAACGATAGCATACATGAGGGCCACCTGTATTTCCAGTCATACCAACCCAGCCAATTACATCTCCTTGCCTCACAAATTCTCCTCTTTTCACCTTTTGTTTTTTCATATGGAGGTATTGAGTGCTATAGGTGCCATTGTGTCTAATCTTAACATATTTTCCGTTACCTCCCCTTCTCGTGGATTCTGTGACGGTACCATCGGCAGTAGCAATGATTGGAGTTCCAATAGGTGCTGCATAATCCGTTCCTAAATGTGGCCTAACTTTGTAACCGTAATAAGCGATTCTACGTTTTAGGTTATAACGAGAGGATAATCGGTACCCAAACTTTATGGGAGCTCTTAAAAAAGTGCTGCGCAAATTATTGGCTTCATGATCATAGTAGTCCAATATGTTCTTCAAAGAATCGGTGACATAGGGAAAGGAGTAAATTGGTTTTCCCTTATGTTCAAAAAGTGCAGCTTTTATAGGGCCACGACCTGCATAAATACTATCATTGATGTAGCGTTCATCATAAATTACCTTAAAACGGTCTCCTTTTTCCAGTCGGAAGAAATCAATGGTCCATGCGTAGATTTCAGAAAGGTCTATGGTAACATTGTAATCTACTCCCAAACTATCGAGGGCCTGCGAAAGACTACTGTGGATGACACCTCCCACTTCGCGCTCCACATATCTTACCTTTCTTTTGCTCTTATAGGCCACAGCGCTATCCCTTAGGTCCACTACCGTATAATTGATACGGTCATTTTCATAAATGAAAACTTCTGCTACTTCAGAAGTGTCCTTGGATTTTAAGATAAAGTAGGGCTTTCCCACTTGGATTTTCCTTACATCAAAAGTGTCCTTGAAATTTTCAGAAATTGTGGCAATCTTTGGATACTCTACTTTGTTTTTCAGCATAAGTTCACCAAAGCTATCTCCCCACTTAACGGTATCTTTTACTACATTAAATTCATCCAAATTAAAGCCAAAATGAGTTGTTGGAACTTTTTCAAGCGTTTCCGATTGAACCAACTCATTCACTACAACTTTGTCTTGTTTGCACGATGCCAAAACCATCAATGCCAAGATTGCCCCAAAAATTCTTTGCATTCTAAAAATCTAACTATTTGCTGGGTTGAATATATGGTCTACCCATTGTTTTCCCCATGTATCAATCTCATTTTCTGTATACAAAGTTGGGAAAAATATTATTTTCTGAAAACCGGGGGGTAAAAACTCTTTCCAATTGGTGCCTCCAGTGGCATCAACATCCCTATCTGCCTTGGCTAAATATCTATATGCCGAGCCCATGTGCATCAACGGCCAATTGACATTTGCATTCACATCCATATCTTTTAAGGCCTTGATCAAATTTTCATTTTTCCTTGATTGCTCTGGCAACTGAAGGTATTTATGATATACGTTGCTATTCTTAACCTGATTGGCTATTCTTAACAATCGCGGCGTGTATCTAATTTCAAATTGTTTTAGAGTCAATGTTTTTTCTCCAGTGTTGACATCTGTTGCTCCTTTTTTCCAATAAATGTGCTCAAAGAGTTCTTCTATGGTATCTTTCTCTGAGAAAGATTCCCTTTCTGTATGGTGCACCAAGTTTTCCATAGGAGTGGAATAAATCTCAATCATACGATACTGTGCAGATTGAAACCCGCTGGCAGGCAGCAAAGCCATTCTATACCGAAGAAATTGTTCTCGTTCCATTCCCTTGATCATTATACTAAAGGAGGAAATGAGGGCTTTGTAATAATTGTTGATCCTGCTCACTTTTTCAATGAAAAAATCAACATCCTGTGACCTGTCCTCCACAATTTGTTTTTGCTCGTGCAGAATCAGTTTAAAGTACAACTCTGTAATCTGGTGGTACATGATGAAGATTTCTTCATCTGGAAAATGGGTTCGGGGTACTTGTATACTTAAAAGCGTATCTAAATGAATGTAATCCCAATATGTTAGATAACGCTGATAGAGAAGACCATCCAAATAAGAGCTTAGGTCTTGTCCAGAATTTTTATATTTCTCCTCAAGTTTGTTGATTTGGGACTTGATCCGGTCACCGTTGTTCATCTACTATTACTATTCCTTCATAATTATTTTAAACTGGTTCCTCAGTCCATTATAGGCATCCAAATCAGCTTTTAGGGATCCTACTGCCAAATCAGCTTTGATTCGTACAGGGATTTTATTTAAATCATTTGAGACCCATAGTGTAAGACTTTCCTGTTCTTTAAAAACACGGCCAGATTGAACCAAGGGTCTAAATTTAACACATTCTACTTTCCCAAACTTCGTTCGGATGACCTCTTTGCCCAAAAATTTTAGTTTAAATTTATAGACCCCATCGTCATCAAAAAGCATATCCAAGTTTATGGATTGGCCTTCTTCAAACTCTTCTAGGTTGTAATTGTTCCTTAGAAAATAGCTGGCAGATAGCAAATCTTGTATACGATCATGGACGGCAATGTCCATTGCAGTGCCATTTTTATTATCTGTTAGGATAGCTTTTTCTTCGTCGTAATGAAAATCTATTTCGATATCCTTGGTATATCCTCCCTCGTTTATTTTTCTTATAAATCGATAGGGTTTGCCATCATATCGGCCAAAATAGCTTTCATAGGTGTCGTCCACCTTAAAAAAGATACTTGCAAAGCCAGTGGTCTTTCCTTTTCCAACTACATGAAACACCGGAACACTATCTAAATTCTTGGAACTTAAGTGCAGTGTGGCGTAACTGGCATTAAGAAATCCATAGTGAATCCTGAACTTGAGCCATTCACCAGATTTGAACGCCGGCGTAAATTTTTGGGACATTGCCGGTAACGATAACAGTAAGTACAAAACAATAAGAGCCTTTTTCATAAGCAATAAAATTGGTATAAAGTTACTAAAATCACATTCTGAGGCTGATAGATTTACAATTACTTAAACAAAACTTGTTCCAAAATAGTATACACAAAAAAAGCCCAGTTTACAAACTGGGCTTTTCCTAAATAACCAACCAAACTTTAAATTATGAAAAACCAATACTTAAAGTTATAAGGGAACCACCCCTTATTTGCTGTAAAGATACAGCAAGGTTTTGTAGGAAAATAAGTTTTTAACGGACTTTAACTATACTAGTTGTTAATTGAGGTTTTTTAGTAAATAGTTAAGAAACTCATGCATCAAAACCAATACCCTACACTAAAAAAAACATTGCTTTGATTATTTTGAGGCGACCATGAATAGTAAATCTGTACTGGGCCAAAAAAGGATTCGAGACCGTAACCCACACCGTATCCAGAATAACTGGGTTCCTTGAACCAATCCCCAGTTCTAAAAAGATCATCCGCAACATTGGTGAAATTTGCAGAAAACATAAGATGGTTTTTTGGAGCAATTTCATAATCCAATCTTCCGTAGGCCTTTACAAAACTGTTGCCCGGCAGACTTAAGAAATCATAACCAAAAAAGGGTATAAAATTATTCACAAAGTCATTGCCGAAGCCTCCAAGAACAAAATCAAAGGAAGTTACACTTGACGTCCCCAACTTTAAGCCTCCTTCAGTTTCTAGATTAAGGCTAAGATTGTCCAGTACAGGAAAGGCGGTGCCCAACCTCGCTTTTCCAACAGAGAATTCCCTGAAATTATCATTGAAATCCGAAGAGAACAAGTATAAATGTAAGTCACTATCAAAAAAGACCCCTTTAGTCGGAAAATACTTATCATCATAGGTGTCCAAGGTTATTTTTCCAAAAGCACTGAAATAATTTGAATCTTCAAAATAGGTCCTATCAGAAGAGGATGGAGGGGGAGTGCCATCATTATCTTCTACAATCTCATTAATGGTTTTTGTACTATAGCGCAACAATTTATGTTCTACTCCCAAAGTAACTCCAAATTCCTCCCGGAAAACAGTTTGCAAATAAATCTGATTGGTCAAATCTGTCACGTCCAAATTTATTTCACTGATGTTGGGGTCATTGGGCACATCAAAATTTCCGCGAATCAATCCATAATCAATTTCCTCTCCAAAATTGGTAAATGTTGAGTTGACTCCAAAACTCCAGTAATATCCTTTATCAATATAATATTGGAGGTTATATCTTATGTGGTCACCAAGAATAAAATCAAAGGAAGCCACATCATCTTTAAGTAAAAAGTTTTTCTTGGTAAGGTTGATCAAAGCGGCACTTTTGTATAGATCATCGTAGTGGGCCCCTACCTTCAAGAACATTTTTGTTGGATTTTCCTTGAGCTTAAGGATTAGGTCTGTTCCCAATCCGTTGGACACCAATTCATAGCGAATGGCCTTAAAGTTACCCGTTGCCGATAAGTTGTTCATCCCTTGTTTTAATTTGTCAAAAGAAATTTTCTCTGCCAAATTGAACCTTAATTTTCCCTTGATGTATCCACGTGTATACCTATCGTTACCTCTAATAATCAATCGATTTATAATGAGACTATCCTGTGCTTGAATTCTTTGTTTATCCTCAACTGAAGTCAGATTATTTTGGTTTTGGGCCACATGTTGCAATTCTGAAATTTTGGTCAAAGCACCTTCTTCACCACTAGCCATAATTTCAATTCCTCGTTCAAAATCAATTACTGAAAATTGGTCAATATCCGGTCTAATGTAGATATCGGTTCTCTTGGATTTCTCCTTCATATCGTTGACCGTCCTGTAATTATTGATCTGCAACAAAATCTCAGTGGCGGAAGATAAAGATTCCCTAGTTGACAAGTCGTGTTGCACATCCACCCCAATAATCAAATCAGCTCCTAAATCCCTTACCTCATCGATGGGATAATTATTGACCACCCCGCCATCTATCAAAATCATATTATCAATTTCCGATGGCTCAAAAAGTGACGGAAAAGTGCCACTTGCCATAATGGCTTCGGGCAGGTATCCTCCATCCAGTAGAATCTCTTCACCGGTTTCCACATTTGTAGCAATACACAAAAAAGGAATGGGTAACTTTTTAAAATCTTGAACATCCTTCACATGAAATAAAAGTCGTACCAATTCATTATAAATATTTTGACCTCCAGAAATGGCCTGTGGAAACGATACATTAAAATTTGTAAAAGGGAGGGTGAGCGCATATCGTTCAGAATCTTCTTTTTCGTAGAAAGTTTTGGCTCCTCTAGGAACGTTATCTTGAATCATCCCTGCAAAATCCGTTACCCTAAAAATGGAATCCAATTCATGTGCAGAATACCCTGAAGCATAAAGCGCACCAACAATAGCCCCCATACTGGTTCCGCCGATATAATCAATTTTAATCCCAGCCTCCTCAATAACTTTAAGCGCGCCAATATGCGCCAACCCTTTTGCTCCACCGCCACTCAATACCAAGCCTACTTTTGGCGACGTTTTATCAACATCGGTCTGGGACCATGCCAAAGCACCAAAGAATAAAAAAACTAGTAACGGAATTATCTTATGGATGCTCATCTTAATCAATGAAAGGTTTTATATATTTTTTTCGCCTTCGCCATGCCTACAGATTCTGCCAAGCTTTCTATGGTGGCTTCTTTTATTCGCTTAACAGATTTAAAATTTTTCAATAACTGTTCAGCAGTTTTCTCTCCGATTCCTTCAATACTTTCCAACTCCGAATTTATGGCTCCTTTGCTTCTCTTATTTCTGTGATGCGTTATGCCAAACCTATGGGCCTCGTTCCTCAATTGCTGTATTACTTTTAAGGTCTCAGATCTTTTGTCCAGATACAATGGCACAGGATCTTCTGGAAAATAAATTTCCTCTAAGCGCTTGGCAATGCCCACTATAGCAATCTTTCCTCTAAGACCTAAAATATCCAAGCTTTTTAGGGCAGAGGACAATTGACCTTTTCCCCCATCGATAACTATTAACTGAGGCAATGGCTCTTCTTCATTCAATAGCCTTCTATATCTTCTAAAGATCACCTCTTCCATACTGGCAAAATCATCTGGGCCTTCCACAGTTTTAATATTGAAATGCCTATAGTCTTTTTTTGAAGGCTTTCCGTTTTTAAAGACAACACAAGCGGCCACAGGGTTGCTTCCCTGAATGTTTGAATTATCAAAACATTCAATATGTGTTGGTTCTTCAGAAAGTCTCAAATCGGCTTTCATTTGCGCCATCAGTCGCTTTGCATGCCTATCTGGATCGGTAATTTTTATCTGTTTTAGTCTATCCTGTCTATAAAAACGAGCATTGCGCTCAGAAAGCTCCAAAAGGCGTTTCTTATCGCCAAGTTTGGGCAAAGTAATCTTCACATCTTCTTCTACCATTACAGGAAACGGCAAGTAAATTTCTTTAGAAAGTGATTTGAACCGCTGCCTAATTTCAGTAAGGGCCAATTGTAATAGTTCCTCATCGGTTTCTTCCAGTTTTTTCTTGATCTCCATGGTATGAGATCGAATAATTGAACCGTGTGAAAGTTGTAAAAAGTTGACATATCCATGGGTTTCATCAGAAATGATGGTAAACACATCCACATTATTGATCTTGGGATTTACCACTGTTGATTTGGCATGATAATTTTCCAAGATTTCGATTTTATCCTTTACCCTCTGCGCCTTTTCAAACTCCATATTACTGGCCAGTTCCTTCATTTTTATGCGAAACGACTGCAAGGACCCTTTAAAGTTGCCTTTGATAATTTGTCTGATATCTTCAATCTGTCCGTGGTATTCATCCTCTGTTTGAAGCCCTTCGCATGGCCCTAAACAATTGCCCAAATGATATTCCAGACACACTTTGTATTTGCCAGCTGCTATTTTCTCTTCAGACAAATCATAATTACAAGTACGTAAAGGATAAAGACCTTTGATCAAATCCAACAATGTCCTCACAGTTTTCATACTGGTGTAGGGGCCAAAGTATTCAGAACCATCCTTTATAAGCTTACGAGTTGGAAAAACTCTTGGGAAACGCTCATTTTTAATGCAGATCCATGGGTATGATTTGTCGTCCCTCAACATTACATTATATCGAGGCTGTAATTTCTTGATCAGGTTGTTTTCTAAAAGTAGGGCGTCAGATTCTGTAGATACCACAATATGTTTGATGGACCGTATCTTTTTTACCAAAACCCGAGTCTTTCCGTATTCTTGTTTTTTATTAAAATAAGAAGAGACTCTTTTTTTAAGGTTCTTTGCCTTACCTACATATAGGATTTTTTCATCATCATCATAAAACTGATACACTCCCGGACTATTGGGAAGTGTACTGATTTGTACATCTATTGAGGATTGTTTGGACATATAATCTCCAGAGGTTGACACTATAACAAAAATAAATCTTATTTGCAGTGTTTTGAATTAAAGTTGATGGATTACTTTTTTGCCTTTACAATTCCATCTTTTGATCTAATGGTTTTATGTCAAATCTTTCTGGTCATCACCTCATTACGCGCAAAAAAACCTTTAAAAGTGTCTAAAAATTGTTAAACTGCTGCTAAAAATGATGTATTTCATCGATAAAAAATGCATTTCATAGTGAAATTTTCAATTCTTTTACCTACATTTAACCATATAAATACAATTCGATGGAAAACTATGTTATCGTTTTGGGAATGTACTTGATTTTGATGTTGTTCTTCAAAATCTTTTTCTCTGTTTCAACAAGAGAATAGCATTAACTATATCCCAAACACACCCCAAACTCTTTCAACATTAGATGTTGAAACATGAACTAAGAAAAAAATACAAAGATCTGAGAGCTGACTTAAGTGATGCTCAAATATCAGATTACAGTATAGCTTTATCTAATCATGTACTTAGAATCCCATTATGGGATTTTTTTTATTTCCATGTTTTCTTGAGCATTCAAGAGAATAGAGAGGTAGATACACTCCCCATCATTACTTTGCTCCAGGGAAAGGACAAACATGTAGTTATTCCAAAAGTTAGCGGCGAAAACTCCATGGACAATTACCTATTAACGGACAGTACCATTTTTAAAAAAAATAAATGGAACATTCCCGAGCCTACAGATGGCATCACCATTCCCGACGAAAAAATTGATGTGGTTTTTCTTCCACTGTTGGCGTTTGACAAAAAAGGAAACCGTGTGGGCTATGGCAAAGGATTCTACGACACCTTTCTAAACAAGTGCAGAAAAGACGTAATCAAGATTGGGCTTTCTTTCTTTGGCCCCGAAGAGCTTATTACAGATGTTCACGAAAATGATGTGAAATTGGACTACTGCATCTGCCCCAACGAAATCTATAAATTTTAATCCTCCGTTCTTTCACTTTCCTCTTTCTTGGGAAATGCTTTTTTATTGAAAACAATCAAGATACCAACTCCGGTACTTATGGCCGTATCCGCAATGTTAAAGACAGGTTCAAAAAAACGAAATGGTTTACCCCCAAAAGATGGAACCCAGTCTGGCCATGTGGTATCAATCATTGGGAAATAAAGCATATCTACCACCTTGCCATGAAACAAGCTTCCATAAGGTTCGTCGGCAAAAAGAGTAGAAACTTGTCCGTAGCTATGATCAAACAACATTCCATAAAAGACAGAATCTATAATATTTCCCAAAGCTCCGGCAAAAATTAAGGAAACAGCAAAAATCAGAGTTTTGGGAGATTTCTTCTGTATGATGTCCCAAAGCCAATAACCAATTCCAAAGACCGCAAAAATCCTAAAGATGGTCAAAATTAGTTTTCCTGTCGATTCTGAGATGGGTAAAAAATCGCTCAATTTGGTACCCCAAGCAGCACCAGAATTTTCTATAAAGTAGATTTTGAACCACGAAAAAATAATTTCAGTCTGTTCGTAAACAAAATTGGTTTTGATATATATTTTACTGATTTGGTCAGCTAAGAGAATCAGTAGTATTACCAGCAAGGACTTCTTTAAATTCATGGTTTTAAAAGAGATTGCGCAAAAGTAGGGATATTATTTTGTTTTCTTTAGGTAGATATTGCCTTCTACAGTGTTCAATATAAATTGATTGTGCCCCTGTGGGATATCTTCTTCATGTATCTGGCCATAGGCGCTTTTAGCTGTAATATTTCCATTGGAGGTTGTTACCAAAATATCCCCTTGTTGGGTGGTCACATCGACAACTTCCACTACATTATGTAAAACACATCGGCCATCAGCTAATTTTACATCCAGTTTTCTATACTCCCCTTCTACATTAACGTTGCTGTTGGTTCCATAAACATGGACTTCTTTGTGTTTTGGAACCGTGATTTCCAAAGCAATAGAAACAACCTTATGGGCACTGAGTTTGTCATTTGGATTGCTAAAATTGGGGTGAAAACCAGCAGCAATCAAAACCGTTTTTCCTTCTTCATTAATGGTGACCAACAAGTCCTTGGCATATTCTCCCTCTATGCTTGCCTCAACCTCAACCTGATTGGTATTTGCCGTAACAATGTTAACTTGATAACAATATTGGGAATCGATTTGAATAGATTCAATCTTTGGGCCAATGAAAGCTTTTTTTACCTGCTTTTGTCCTTGCACATTGCAAATGGAAAAAAACGTCAACAGAAAGAAGAGAATTCTCATAACAAAAAAACGCCCTAAGGCGTTTCATTATTTCTGCATGTTCTTTGCCTCAATGCTCAGGGTGGCATGTGGAACCAGTTTAAGTCGTTCTTTATTGATCAACTTTCCTGTAACCCGGCAAATTCCATAGGTTTTGTTCTCTATTCTCAAAAGGGCATTCTTTAAATCCCTGATGAACTTTTCTTGACGGATGGCCAACTGTGTATTGGCTTCTTTACTCATGGTTTCAGAACCTTCCTCAAATGCCTTGAAGGTAGGGGAAGTATCATCAGTACCGTTATTTCCATCGTTCATGTAGGCACTCTTTAAAAGCTCCAAGTGCTTTTTTGCCTTCTCTATTTTTTCCTCTATAAGCGTTCTGAACTCCTCAAGTTCTTTATCCGAATATCTTACTTTTAATTCATTTGCCATATTCTAGTGCTTTTGGATAAACAATTTTGTATTCACTTCATCGAAGGCGATTGCTACACCTTCTTCTAGTTTTTCTTCGAAGTCTAGCACTGCAGTAAGGGTTTCTGTTTTGATGTACTCTTCGTTGCTCGAAACCGCATTTTCCACAAGACCGTCCTTCAATATTTTGATGTCAATCTTATCGGTCACTTCCAATCCAGATTCCTTTCGGATATTCTGAATCCTATTGACCAACTCCCTGGCAATCCCTTCTTTTTTTAGGGTTTCATTGATGGTCACGTCCAAAGCAACAGTCAAAAATCCTGAACTTGCTACCAACCAGCCCTCAATATCCTGGGAACTAATGTCTACATCGGTTAACTGTAAATTAATACTTTTATTTTCCAAATGAAGCATTAATTCGCCTTCCTTTTCAATTTTTTGGATGTCTTCTTGGCCCAGTTGGTTCACAGCAGCAGCTATGGCCTTCATATCTTTACCAAATCTAGGGCCCAAAACCTTAAAGTTAGGCTTTATTTGTTTCACAAGTATACCCGAAGCATCATCCAAGAGTTCTATTTCTTTGACGTTGACTTCCGATTTTATAAGGTCCGATACTGCTAAGATGTCATCCCGTTGACTTTCATCCAATATAGGAATCATTATTTTCTGCAACGGCTGACGAACTTTTATTTTCTCCTTCTGACGGATGGACAATACCAAAGAAGACACTTTTTGTGCCAATTGCATCTTGCGTTCCAAGTTTTTGTTGACGATTGTAGCATCAAAAACTGGGAAATGTGCCAAGTGTACACTTTCAAAATCTTCTTTTTTGGTGGAGGCATCCAAATCCTTGTACAATCGATCCATAAAGAAAGGAGCCAAAGGAGCCGATAGTTTGGCTACAGTTAACAAACAAGTGTAAAGGGTTTGGTAAGCAGAAATTTTGTCTTGCTCATATTCCCCTTTCCAAAAACGTCTTCTGCACAAACGAACATACCAGTTACTCAAGTTTTCTTGGACAAAGTCGGAAATCATACGGGAAGCTTTGGTCGCTTCGTAATCCGCATAAGCTTCATCCACTTTTTGGATAAGTGTATGCAGTTCTGATAAAATCCACTGATCAATTTCTGGTCTTTCCTCCAAAGGCGTATCAACCTCAGCATAGGTAAAATTATCTATGTTGGCATATAATGCCATAAAGGAATAGGTATTGTATAGTGTGCCAAAGAACTTACGTTTTACTTCAACAATCCCTTCAATGTCAAATTTTAAGTTGTCCCACGGATTGGCATTGGAAATCATGTACCAACGTGTGGCATCTGGTCCATGTTCTGGCAGTACCTTAAATGGATCCACGGCATTTCCCAATCTTTTGGACATTTTTTTGCCTTCCTTGTCCAAAACCAGACCATTGGAAACCACATTTTTATAAGAAATGGTATCAAAAACCATGGTGGCAATAGCATGTAGTGTATAGAACCATCCTCGGGTTTGGTCTACCCCTTCCGCAATAAAATTGGCCGGGAAAGCGATGCCATCATCAATCAGTTCTTTGTTTTCAAACGGATAGTGCCATTGTGCATAGGGCATAGATCCACTATCAAACCAAACATCTATCAAATCAGATTCCCGCTTCATGGGCTTCCCAGAAGCTGAAACCAATGTAATTTGATCTACAATATTCTTATGAAGGTCAACTTTATCATAATTGGTCTCGCTCATATCACCTACAACAAAATCATCGAAGACGTCTTTTTCCAATAATCCAGCTTCAACAGCTTTGGCCATTTCCACCTTCAGTTCTTCAACAGAACCTATGATCATTTCTTCTGAGCCATCTTCTGTTCGCCAAATAGGTAATGGAATTCCCCAATAACGCGATCGGGAAAGGTTCCAATCATTGGCATTGGTCAACCAGTTGCCAAAACGGCCTTCACCTGTGGCTTTAGGTTTCCAATTGATGGTTTGGTTCAATGCAAACATCCGATCTTTTACATCGGTCACTTTGATGAACCACGAATCCAATGGGTAATATAAAATAGGTTTGTCCGTTCTCCAACAATTGGGATAACTGTGGACATATTTTTCAACCTTAAAGGCTTTGTTCTCTTCTTTTAGTTTGATGGCTATCTCTACATCAACGGATTTTTCTGGAGCTTTTCCATCATCATAGTACTCGTTCTTGACATATTTACCGCCAAATTCCTTCAATTCTGTTCTAAACCTTCCCTGAAGATCTACCAAAGGAACCGGAGTATTATTTTCATCCAAAACCAACATAGGCGGAACTTCTGGAGTGGCCTGTTTAGCCACCAAGGCATCATCTGCACCAAAGGTGGGAGCTGTGTGTACAATACCGGTACCATCTTCTGTTGTTACAAAATCCCCAGAAATAACCCTAAAAGCATTTTCAGGATTTTGATACGGCTGTGCATAGTCAATCAATTGTTCATATTGAATGCCGACCAAATCCTTTCCAATAAAACTTTCTCCAATTTTATAAGGTATCTTTTTATTTCCAGCTTCAAAAGCATTCAGTTCTTCATCCATTTCAACAGCGAAAAACTTACCAGAAAACTGTTTGCCCACCAACGCCTTTGCCAATACCACATTAATGGGTTCAAATGTATATTGGTTGAAGGTTTTTACCAATACATACTCAATCTTTGGGCCCACGGTCAATGCCGTGTTGGAAGGCAAGGTCCATGGTGTGGTCGTCCAAGCCAAAAAGTATAAATCGCCTTCAACATCCTTTAAAAAATTAGGAAGAGAATCTTTTTTTGCCTTGAATTGGGCCGTAACCGTGGTATCTGTCACGTCTTGATAAGTCCCAGGTTGGTTCAGCTCATGAGAACTCAATCCTGTACCCGCTTTTGGCGAGTAGGGTTGAATGGTATACCCTTTGTATAAAAGTCCTTTGTCGTATATCTGTTTCAACAACCACCAAACAGACTCCATGTATTTGGATTTATAGGTGATGTACGGGTCATCCATATCCACCCAATACCCAATTTTTTCGGTCATCTCGTTCCATACATCCGTATAGCGCATTACCGCTTTTTTACAAGCTGCATTATATGCTTCAACAGAGATTTTCTTGCCAATATCTTCTTTGGTAATACCCAATTCCTTTTCTACCCCAATCTCAATGGGGAGCCCATGCGTATCCCAACCAGCCTTTCGCTTTACTTGAAAGCCTTTCATGGTCTTGTACCTTGGAAAAATATCCTTTATGGTACGAGCCATTACGTGGTGAATTCCAGGCATGCCATTAGCAGATGGAGGTCCTTCAAAAAAGACATAACTCTCCCCGCCCTCTCGTGTGGATACACTTTTTTCAAAAATCTGGTTGTCCTTCCAAAATTCCAGAACCTCTTCTGATACCTTGGGCAAATCCAATCCTTTATACTCCGCAAACTTCATAAATACTGCTACTTCTTCTAGAATTCCAAGTTTGCAAAATTATGAATTTAGACGGAATTAAAGTACCTAAAATTGTGATTGAATTTTCGTAACGCCCTTAACCTAAATATGATATCTTTCATATTTTAATTTATCCCAGATTCATTATCTTATGCCCTTATTAACACTAAACCATAATTCAAAATGAAAAAAGTTCTTATTGCAGTTATTGCATTGTCATTATCAATGTCTGTAATGACCTCTTGTAAAGAAGCTGCAGACAAAGCAAAGGAGGCCACCGAGGAAGCAGGCGAAGCTCTTGAAGAAGCTGGTGAAGACCTGAAAGACGTTACCAATGATGCCGCTGATGCGGTAAAAGAAGCGGGCGAGGGTGCTGTTGATCTTGGTGAACAAGCCTTGGATAGCATCAAAAAAGCTGGTGAAGAGACCATGGACAAGGTTAAAGAGGCAGGCGATGATGCTATGGATAAAGCCAAAAAAATGGGAGATGATGCCAAGGACGCTGCCAAACAGGCCATCGATAGTTTAAAAGTATAGAGAAATCTAACTTCAATATTGCAAAAGAAGGGCATGGAACTAATCCATGCCTTTTTTTAAAATGTATATCCCAATCCCAAAATTAAATTGGTTCCTGGCGCCACTATTCCAGAGGAATAAGTCCTATACCGTTGGTTGGTAATGTTTTCCAAACTCATTCTGGCCCTAAAGGCATTGGATATCTGGTATTGCGACCTCAAATTCAACGTGTACCAAGAGGGAGAGTAGGGGTTTCCATTACTATCCGTTGCATAAATGTATGTTTTGCTCTGTTCTGAAAGTGCTAAATCTTCGTAGCTGATCTCCCCGTTATAATTTAGAAAGAAATCTGTTTTTAATTTTTCATTTTGCCAGATAAGGTGTACATCGGCAAAAGTGGGCGCGACATGACGAGCTGGTGTATCCACCCCATCGTCATCTTCTTCAATACCTTCAGTAAGTGTTAAATTTGAAGATATTGACCAGTTGTCATCCAAAAAAGCGTCCATTCCAAATTCAAATCCATAGACATAAGCCTTTGCCGCATTTTGAATCGCCTGTACATTGCTCAATTCTCCATTGTACACAATTTCAGATGCTCCATTAAAGGTGAAATCCCTTCGTACCAAAGCATCAACTAAATAGGTATAATAAGCTGACCCCCTAAATACCAATCTATCTTTAAAATTTTTGCGGATTCCAATCTCAGCGTTATAAGCATATTCCGGTTCCAGCTCTGGGTTAGGCACCACTACGGAACCAGGTTCAGAATCGAATATCTTACCAATATCATCAATGTTGGGGGCTCTAAATCCTGTGGATCCGTTGAGGGTCACTTGCAAATCGGCTCTTGGGAACCAACTAAACCCTATACTTCCCGTAAAGGCCCCGGTGATCAAATCGGCTTCATCAAACGGAAAGGGATAAAAGGTTTTATCAAAGACCGCATCAACCCAAACTTGACTATAACGGGCTCCTGAAAGGAGGGAGAAATTCGGTTTTAGTTGATATTCTCCATTAACATATCCTGCAAAAGTTTGCCATGTAGCGCCATCAGGATAACGCGAAGCCGCTTCAACAGTAACGTTGGTTTCAATATTCTGCAGACTTCCTTTGGAATGGACTTTATTAAAAATATATTCCATGCCATAATAGAGGCGTAAATCTCCTATCTTTTTGTTCTCAAAATCCAGGTTTGCTGATAGTGCATCCACTTTTTCTTGAGTCATGGACAGTTCCGTATCTTGAAATCCCCTGTCATTTCTACTTTCCTCAAAACGTTGGTAAGCGGTGGTCAATTTCACCCCATCATAAAATTTGTTTTTTCCTTGTTTGGTTACCTGAAGATTCCCCATAAACCATTTTTGGGGCCCATAATACCATTCTGCAGAACGGAGCCCATCACCTGAACTGTTTGGACGAATCAACCTATCATATCTTGAATAATCTGATGTTTCGGAATAATAGAGTCCCAAATCGTATTGCCAAGTGGAATTTGGTTTGTACGTTACTTTTTGAAGAAAGTTGATTTGATCATATCCAGAAGTAACTTGTTTTTTGGGGTCATCATTCTCCATCAAAACATCCTCTCCATTTAGCTGGGTGACATAATTTTTCCGCAAATAAGCATCAGGACCATGCTCCCCCATCATCAAATCATCAAAATTATTGTATGTAAAACTGGTGTATGAAGCCCATCTTTGGTTTCCCAAGTTGAAATCTACGTGTGTTGTGCTTTCATTATTGGCCGAAGCAAATCTATACTTGACATTTCCTGAAAAGGCAAGACTGTCCGTAAATGAAAAACGAGGTTTTTGGGTAAGAAAATTCATGACACCTCCCATAGCATCACTTCCGTAAATAACTGAACCAGGGCCAAAAATTATCTCTGTTTTCCTCACAGTAAATGGATCAACCGAGATTACATTTTGGACATTTCCTCCCCTAAATATGGCTGTATTCATGCGAACACCATCTACGGACAACAACAACCTATTAGTAGCAAAACCCCTTATCATGGGGCTTCCGCCTCCTAACTGACTTTTCTGCACAAAGACTTTGCCGCTACTTTGCAGTAAATCCGCTGAAGTTTGTGGCGTATTAAATGCGATTGACTGTGCATCTATCGATTCTATTTTTTGAGGAATGTGTTTTTTCTGCTGTTCCCATTTGGATACGGACATGACCACTTCCTGTAGTTCTTTGGCTTTTAAACTTAGGTAAACCCGATTGCCTTTTTTACCTATCTGCACTTTTGAAGTAGTGTAGGCTTCATAGCTGATATGTTTGAAGGTAATTTTTTCATTTTGAGAAAAAATCTCCAAATCGCATTTTCCATTAAGGTCAGAAACTGTGGTTTTGGATTTATCCCTGTTGTAAATGGCTATGTTAGCCACCGGAATACCGGAATCCATATCCAAGATTGTGATTTTCTGGGCAAAAATTGTTGAAGAAACCAATAAAAAAAGTAGGAATGATCCAAGGGTGCGCATACTATTTTTCAAAAACTGCATTTAGGACGGCCAAGGACCTCGGTTTTCTGAATCCGTGCAAATGTAATTCAAAATACAGAATAACCTTTTTAAGTAGTTCTTGCCGATTTGTCTTAGTTAGTTGTAACGCCTTTAATGCATCAAAATTCATGCCCAAAATTTTCTTAAAATTTTCAAGTAATTCACCTTCTATCAATGGGTTAAGGCTTGGTCGTTTTTCAAAGCTTCCTTCCAAAAGATCAAAATAGGGCGTATCAACGAACGAAGTGTCTGGATAAAAACCTAAAAATTTAGTGAGATTCAACAAAAAAAGGATGTGGTAGTTGGGGTCAGGAAGATGTTCATCCATCCATAGCAGCGAATACTCCAAATAATTGTATAATGACTGGTCCTGTTCTTGTTCTTGAATGCTATTGACCAACATTTCAGCCAAAAAAAGAACCATACTGTTCTTTATGACATCTGTATGAAGTGTTCTGTAGGGAACGATTACCTTGGCTTCCCTAATACTTTCCAAAGTTCCCTTGTTTTTGTGGTTGGCCACTACTTCCAACTGCATTAATGGAAGAAAATACGCAGGTTTCAATTTTCCTTTTTTAGAGGTCAATACTCCTTTTAGCAAATACGATTTCAACCCATCAGATGCTGTGTAGGCTTTTACAATAAGACTCGTATCCCCATACTTTAGGGAAGACAATACTATGGCCTTTGTTGTTATTTGCATGGAAGTATTTAAAAAAGAAAGGCAGTTACCTCGGGTATAAAAATAAACACTTCCCGTGGTAACTGCCCACTATAACCTTATGTTGTAGTAATGATTAAATCACCCCTTGGGCCAACATTGCATCGGCAACCTTCACAAAGCCGGCAATATTTGCTCCCTTAACATAGTTACAATAACCATTTTCCTCTTTACCGTATTCAATACAAGAGTCATGGATATCGTTCATGATTCCTTTTAATCTTTCATCCACTTCTTCACGAGTCCAACTGATTCTTAAAGAGTTCTGGGACATTTCCAATCCAGAAGTGGCAACCCCTCCGGCGTTGGAAGCTTTTCCAGGGGCAAACAAAATTTTAGCGTCATGAAATGCATGAATCGCTTCTGGCGTAGAAGGCATATTGGCACCTTCGGCAACTGCAATACAACCATTTTTAATCAAAGTGGCCGCATCATCTCCATGCAATTCGTTCTGGGTAGCACAAGGCAATGCCACATCACAGGGAACAACCCATGGAGTTTTGCCTTTATGGTATTCAGCAGAAGGATATTTATCTGCATACTCAGAAATTCTTCCTCTGCGATTATTTTTAAGATCCATTACAAAGGCCAGTTTTTCAGCATCAATACCGTCTTTATCATAAACGTAACCTCCAGAGTCAGAAAGTGTAAGTACTTTTCCACCTAACTGCAACACTTTTTCAGCAGCAAACTGAGCAACATTTCCAGAACCTGAAATCACCACATTTTTACCCTCAAAAGATTGGTTGGCAGTTTTCAGCATACTATCTGCAAAATAAACCGTTCCATAACCAGTCGCTTCTGGACGAATTAATGATCCTCCCCAAGAAATTCCTTTTCCGGTCAATACACCGGTAAATTCGTTTCTTATTTTCTTGTACTTTCCAAACAAGAAACCTATTTCACGAGCCCCCACACCAATATCTCCTGCGGGAACGTCTGTATTAGGACCAATATGCCTTGACAATTCTGTCATAAATGCATGGCAAAAACGCATTACCTCATCATCTGACTTTCCTTTAGGGTCAAAATCTGAACCTCCTTTTCCTCCACCCATGGGCAAAGTGGTCAAACTATTCTTAAAAACTTGCTCAAAAGCCAAGAACTTTAATACACTTGCATTTACCGTTGGATGGAATCGAAGTCCTCCTTTATAGGGTCCAATCGCAGAGTTCATTTGGATACGATATCCTCTATTTACATGGATTTCTCCTTCGTCATCAACCCATGCTACCCTAAAAGAAATCAACCTTTCAGGTTCCACCATGCGCAAAAGAATATTTTTACCATGGTAAATATCGTGTTGCACGATGTACGGTATAACGGTTTCAGCTACCTCTTGTACCGCTTGGATGAACTCAGGCTCATGTCCATTTCTGGTCTTGACCTCATCCATAAATGCTTTGATTTTTGCTTCCATAAAACGGATTTCTGTTTACTGCCCTCAGGCTTTGCCAAAGGCTAATTTTTATTGAATTATGAATTAGACGGCAAAATTATATTATTTATATAATCTGAATACCAAATTTTTGTAAATTTTTCAAAAATAACTATCCGATAGCCTGTTCCAAATCCGCAATCAAATCGGTAATGTCCTCAATGCCTACACTTAACCTAATAAGTGCATCCACAACACCACTTTTTTCACGTTCTTCTTTTGGAATGCTGGCATGGGTCATACTCGCTGGATGACCCGCCAAACTTTCAACCCCGCCTAGAGATTCGGCTAAGGTGAAAACACTTAGTTTTTCAACAATTTTTATGGCAGCTTCGTAATTGGCTCCTTTGGGAACAAAGGAAATCATACCCCCAAAATCATCCATTTGGCTTTTGGCTATATCATGGTTGGGGTGAGATTCAAAACCTGGCCAGTAAACTTTTTCAATTTTGGGATGACCTGCCAAATATTCTGCAATTGCTTTACCATTTTCACAATGACGTTGCATACGCACATGAAGCGTTTTTATCCCCCGTAATGTCAAAAAACTATCCATGGGACCGCATACGGCTCCACTTGCATTCTGAATAAAGTAGAGTTTATCTGCCAATTCCTTGTCCTTGACCACCAAAGCTCCTACTACCACATCGCTATGACCTCCTAAATATTTGGTGGCCGAATGCATCACAATATCAGCACCCAAATCCAAAGGTCGCTGTAGATAAGGAGTGGCAAATGTATTGTCTACGGCCAATAACAAACTATACTTCTTGGCCAAAGCAGCCGCAGCTTTAATATCAATGACGTTCATCATTGGATTAGTGGGCGTTTCTACCCAAATAAGCTTAGTATTTGCATTAATGTACTCCTCAACGACATCCATACTTTGCATTCCAATGAAATGAAAGGTAATGCCATACTTCTCAAAAATCTGTTTAAAAAGTCGATAGCTCCCTCCATATAAATCATTCGTTGAGACCACTTCATCTCCGGGGTTCAACAATTTTATCACAGCATCAATAGCGGACAATCCACTTGCAAAAGCCAAACCATAATTTCCATTTTCAATGCTTGCCAGCGAATTTTCCAAAGCCGCACGGGTAGGGTTTCCACTCCGAGAATATTCAAATCCTTGATGCTCTCCAGGTGTGGTTTGGGCATAAGTGGATGTTTGATAAATTGGTGGCATTACAGCTCCATAGGCCTTATCTGGATGTTGACCTCCGTGAATGGTCTTACTATTGAATTTCAATTCTTTTTTGCTCATGGTCTTGTGATATGCATACAAATGTATTGTTATCTTTTGGAGTAATCAATCATGTCTTATTTTTGGGATGCATAATCCCCTACCCATGAAAAAAACATTATTACTACTTCCAATTCTTTTGCTCATCCTTGGTTGCGAAAATGAGAGCAAACTTACTTTTGAACCCATGGAACTGCACGGCAAAACCTGTTCTAATTGTCCTAAAATTGAAATTTCGGTTCCAAAAGCTCTGGATAACCTCACTATTTCAAAAACTATTAATCAAGCCCTGGAGGAGGAAATTATCAGTATGCTTTCATTTGATGAAGAACAAGAGGTTGATAATATTGATAAGGCCATGACTTCTTTTACCAAAAGCTACCAAGATTTAAAGGCCAAATTTCCCGATGAAAGCGTGGGTTGGGAAGCAAGCGTAAACGGAGAAGTAAGCTATGAGGACGAAGCAGTACTTACCATAGCAGTAAACTCCTATACTTTTACAGGAGGCGCACACGGTTATGGCTCCACCACCCTATTAAATTTTGACAAGCGTAGTGGCTCCGAATTGGAAAACTGGGAACTGTTTGAAGATTTTGAAGGTTTCCTAAAATTTGCCGAGACCAAATTTAGGATTCAAGAACATATTCCCCAAGATAAAAACATCAACGCAACGGGATTTATGTTTGAGCAAGATACATTTCATTTAGCCGAAAATGTAGGGTATACTCCAGAGGGAATACAATTGATCTATAATCAATATGAAGTAGCCTCATACGCAGATGGCCCAATTGTATTGAACCTCCCATATGCTGAAATCAATGGTTTTCTAAAACTAAAAGTGAAATCCTAACCTTGGTTTTGTATAGCTTTTTTTAATGCGTTGATGGCACCAAGATGGATTCCTTCATGAAAAGCACAAAAAGCAATGGCATCTTCCACCTTTTGCAATGTGATTTTTGGAGAAGTTGTGTATTCTTTAAACTCTTTGAATTTGCCTTGTTCGTAATCAGATTTAATTTGTTCCAAAGTACTAAAAAGATAAGCTGAGACTTTTTCAATTTCTTCTACAGTTGGCTCCCCATCCGGAAATGTTCCTTTGCGATATTTATTGATGAGATCTTCTTCAATCGTATAGTCCAATCCACTTAAACCATAAATAAGAAGCTCTGGAGTTACTAATACATGGGCAATATTCCACCATATATTATTGCGGAATCCCTTTGGGATTTCAAACAAAAGCTCTGGACTACTTGTTTTGAGAATGTTATCAAGAATTGTTCTGTTCTTTAATAGGATATCCAGTAGTTTTTCCATGTGTAAGGTTATTGTTTTGTTAAAACATATCTATTTTTTTAGATATGTGAATATGTTATTTAAATTTGACTATGGATATTGTTGAAATAAGCAAAGTTCTAAGCAACAAAACTAGGGTTAATATTTTGAAGTGGTTAAAAAATCCCGAGTCAAATTTTCCGCCGCATCAAGATATTGATCATTTTGACGATGGTGTGTGTGTTGGCTTCATACAGGACAAAACTGGGTTGTCACAATCCACCATATCCACCTATTTAAATTCCATGCAGAATGCGAATCTTGTCATTCCCACTCGGCATGGCAAATGGACCTATTACAAAAGAAATGAAGAAGTCATCAAGGCTTATGTGGAAGCCCTAGAAGAAGAATTATAATTTTTTTGAATGACATATCTATAAATAGCGAATTATAAATATTATGAAAAACTGTTTGACTTACAACCACACAGATGGAGTTTTACCTCCAAAAAAAATCAAAAAAACAATTAAACAGCGACTGTTCAACTTTCTGGGGTCCCTTAAATTTGAAGGTGCTGAGGATATGTCCAAAATCAAGTAATTACAAAGAGATGCATATGAAAACTATAGGAATGATCGGAGGAATGAGTTGGGAATCCTCCAAAATATATTATCAACACCTCAACGAAATGGTCCGTGAAAGATTGGGAGGCTCTCATTCTGCCAAAAGCATTCTCTCTTCTGTTGATTTTGATGAAATTGAAAAGCATTCATTTTCGGGAGATTGGGATAAGATTGGTGCTATTATGGCGGAACACACCCAAAAACTGGAAGCCGCTGGCTCTGAATTGATCTTGCTCTGTACCAATACCATACATCTGGTAAGTGACTCCATCACCAATACTACCGAGATTCCTTTTCTACACATTGCCAAAGCCACAGGTGAAGCAATTCAACAAAAAGGATTAAAAAAGATAGCACTTTTAGGTACCCAGTTTACCATGGAGAGCGATTTTTACACCAAAATTCTTCAAGAAGATTTTGGTTTGGACGTGTTGATTCCAGATGTACAGGATAGGGAAAAACTACAATCCATTATATATAATGAGTTGGTAAAAGGGGCCTTTACTGAAGAATCCAAGGGAATTTGTTTGGATATCATCAAAAAAATGGAAGCACTGGGCGCAGAAGGAGCTATATTGGGTTGCACTGAACTGCCCATATTGATTCCTGAAAGTGAAGCATCTATTGCCACTTTTGATACAACAAAAATTCATGCTGAAAAAGCTGTAGAATTTGCGCTTTCTTAATACAGCATGAGGATTAATTGATTTCCTTTGTGGACTTATTTCAATAGGATGAAAAAAATATACCATTTGGGCAATTGCACTACCTGTCAACGTATTTTGAAAGAATTAGAGCCGTTGGAAGGAGTTTCGCTTCAAGAAATAAAAACAGAACCCATTACTTCAGAACAATTGGAGGAAATGTCATCCTTATCAGGAGGGTACGAATCCCTATTTAGTAAAAGAGCCATGTTGTATCGGCAATTGGGTTTGAATGAAAAACAACTTTCAGAAAACGATTATAAAAAACATATTCTTGAACACTATACCTTTTTAAAAAGACCTGTTGTTATTGTTGATGACCAGATTTTTGTTGGTAATTCCAAAAAGGTGGTCCAGGCCGCCAAAGAGGCCTTGCATCCATGAACAAAAGAACGTTGGCCATATTGGCCGCTATAGGAGCCACAACTATTTATGGTATTAATCATACGCTTGCAAAAGGCGTCATGCCCACTTATGTAAAACCCTTTGGGTTTATCATGCTTAGGGTACTTGGTGCCGCCATTCTGTTCTGGTCCATATCCTTTTTAGGGCCCAAAGAAAAAATTGATAAAAAGGATTGGCCTCGAATTTTGGTCTGTGCCATTTTGGGTATGGTAGTGAATATGCTATCCTTTTTTAAAGGGCTACAGCTCTCCACACCTATCAATAGTGCCGTTTTGGTCACTATTACACCCATAATTGTAGTGGTGTTGTCCGCATTTTTTTTAAATGAAAAAATCAAACTCAATAAAGCACTTGGTATTCTGTTGGGTTTTGTTGGTGCCTTGGGCCTTATTCTTTTTGGAGCCGAAGTAAGACAAGATGCGCCAAATATCCCTCTTGGAAACTTTTTGTTTGTCGTCAATGCAACTGTGTACGGTGCTTACCTTATCGTTGTTAAAACACTCATTGAAAAGTACCACCCATTCACCTTGATGAAATGGCTGTTTACCATTGCAATTATTATCAATCTTCCCATTACTTTGCCCGAATTTTTGGAAATCCAGTGGGCAACTATGCCACTTTGGGCTTATGGTATAATTGCCTTTGTGGTGATAGGAACTACTTTTATGACCTATCTTTTTAATGTTTTTGCCTTAACCCAGCTAAAGGCTTCAACCATTGGGGCTTTCATGTATGTTCAGCCTTTAGTAGGTATTTTATTTGCCTTGGCTACTGGTAAGGACCATTTAAGTTGGATAAAAATCACGGCCACCATTCTAGTCCTCTTAGGCGTTTATTTGGCTAGTAAAAAGCCTAAACCAGGTCCGTAGGAATCTGTACGTGCTTACGAGTATCTTCCTTGGTCAATATTTTAAAATCTTTGGACTTTTCCATTTGTTCAAAAGCATCCAAAAACTGCTGGGGAAGGCCAATCAATTTGCGTTCCTTTAAATCAATCCAAGCACCCATCATCTGGCAACGAGCAAAGTTTTTGCCTTTACTGTCATAGAAATCGTGCTGAAATTCAAAGAACATTCCATCCTTACTCATTCCCTGGAACCCCAGAGAAACCTTTACTGGTTTTCCGGCAAAGACCTCCTTAAAATAATACATGTGTTCATAAAAGACCACAGGACCAATATTGTGTTCTGCCATACTTTTTTGGTTAAATCCCAATTGTCCCAAATAGGCCATGCGTGCATGGCTCATAAAATTGATATAGGCAGAGTTGGCTAAATGTCGATTAGCGTCTAAATCGCTCCAACGAATTTCAAATTCCTTAAAAAACATAGCTGGTTAATTTGTTATGCATGCATAATAATTGTAAAATTACCATAGTTTTGAAAACTAAGACCCTCTGGTCGAAGAATTAATTTTACTTTTAAACATAGTTTAACATTATATAGCATGAGTCAAAAAGCCCAATTTATCCAAGACCTGTCATTACCTGTTGTGGCAGCACCCATGTTTTTGATTTCCAACCCTAAACTGGTTGTGGAATGTTGCAAGAATGGTATCGTGGGAACATTTCCTGCATTGAACCAACGCACTAGTGAAGGATTTGAGGAATGGCTCATCCAAATAACAACTGAATTACAGCAATTTGAGGAAGAAACTGGTAAAAAACCTGCGCCGTTTGGAGTAAATCTTATTGTGCATCCTACCAATCCCCGTTTGGAAGCCGATGTTAAACTGTGCATGAAACACAAAGTGCCCTTGGTGATAACATCTTTGGGTGCTGTGAGCATGGTTGTGGACGCCATACACAGTTATGGTGGTCTGGTCTTTCACGATATTATCAAAAAACGCCATGCAGAAAAAGCTGCTGAAGCTGGTGTGGATGGTCTTATTTTGGTATCTGCTGGTGCAGGAGGGCATGCAGGAAACATTAACCCTTTAAGTTTGGTGGCAGAAATCAAAAAATTCTTCAACAAGACAATCTTACTTTCAGGTTGCATCAGTACAGGTAGAGATATTGCCTCTGCGCTTCAAATAGGTGCCGATTTGGCCTATATGGGAACTCGCTTTATCAATACCGAAGAAAGCAAGGCCCCAGATGAATATCGACAAATGATCATTGAAGCTGGCGCAAATGATGTGGTCTATACCGCAGCCATTTCTGGGGTACATGCCAATTTTTTGGCAGCCAGTCTAAAAGCTGCTGGAATTTCTGAAGAAGACCTCAAAAAAGACCACAAAATTGATTTTGGAAAGGAATTGGATACCGAAGCCAAAGCCTGGAAAACCATATGGTCAGCTGGGCAAGGGGTCACTTCCATAGAAAATATACTTCCGGTGGAAAAGCTTGTGGATACTTTAAAAAGTGAATTCAAGTCCTCAATTGAGGAACAAGCAAAGCTTTTAGAAACTTTCCCGAAAGACTAGAACCCTTATTTTTGGCATCTATCTGAGGTAAATCCATTTCAAAACATTCAGGAACAATGCCAACAATATCACCCAACTATCGACCTTCCTTGTTTTTTAGAAGTGGTCATCTTGCCACTATTTATTGCGGGTTGTTCCGAAGTGTTGATGGAGTCGTTCAAACCAGGGAAAGACTCCATTTAAGTGATGGTGATTTTTTGGATTTGGACTGGAGCTCTTCAAAAATTCCCAGCCATAAACTGGTGATTTTGTTGCATGGGCTGGAGGGAAACGCCCAACGCCCCTACATTACAGGAAGCGCAAAACTTTTCAACAAAAATGGATTCGATGCCTGTGCTGTTAACTTACGCGGGTGTAGCGGCGAACCCAATAACCTTTACCGTTCCTATCATTCTGGAGCAACGGAAGACCTCAACGAGGTCATCCATCACATTGTTGCAACTAAAAAATACGCAGAAATCTATATCAAAGGTTTCAGTCTTGGTGGAAATCTAACACTTAAATACTTGGGTGAGGGCAATGTTATCCCCAATGAAGTGAAAGGCGCGGTTGCAGTATCAGTCCCCTGTAGTCTGCAAAGTTCTTGCGAACAACTACTTACCTCCAAAAACATTTTATATGCAAAGCGGTTTAAAAAACATCTTATTGAAAAGCTCAAACAAAAACAACCTGCTTTTCCTAAACTGATTACGGATTCAGATATTGCAAGCATCAAAACCTTAAAGGACTTTGATGATATTTATACCAGCAGGGCGCATAATTTTAATGATGCGTTGGATTATTATACCCAATGTAGCTCCTTGCAATTTTTGCCAAATATTAAAGTCCCTGCTTTGATCATCAATGCAAAAAACGACTCATTTCTGGGACCTGAATGCTATCCTCATAAAGAATCAAAAGAAAATGCCATGTTGTTTTTGGAAGTTCCGAGCTTTGGCGGCCATGTTGGTTTCTGGGGAAAAAACAATATTACTTACACAGAAAAAAGAGCCTTGGAATTTTTTAACTCCCTCTAAGCTTCGCTTATTGCTAAAACCTATTTTAAAAACTGATGAAATACACCCTAATTCCCTATATTAGTGGTTGCAATTACTCAATATTACAACTGAAATTAACACAATGAGAAAATTACTCCTGTTTTTGGCATTGGGAGCCTTAGTGGCTAGCTGTGGCGGAAAAAAAGAAGAAAAAAAAGACGGATTTGAAGTAAGTAGAACCAAAACGGAAGACAAAAAGGCCCAATCCAGTGAAGGTGTGCCTGTAGATTTGGACAATAAAGGAGTTGGCCCCATAAAAAATTTGGATTTTCCTGCTGATATTGATTCCGAGATGGCTGCCCGCGGTGAAGCCAAGTTCAATGCAGTATGCGTAGCCTGTCACATGATTGATCAGCGCATGATCGGTCCTGCCCTCAAAGGAGTTTATGAGCGCCGTAGCCCAGAGTGGGTCATGAACATGATGTTGAACCCAGACGGAATGCTTAGGGAAGACCCAATTGCAAAAGCACTATTAAAAGAGTATAACAATGCCATTATGCTCAACCAAAATCTGACAGAAGAAGAGGCTCGCGATTTGGCCGAGTATCTTAGGACACTATAAAGTTTTATTTAAAATCTTTGAAATGCTGTTATCTTTATACATAAGGTAACAGCATTTTTAGTATGGATTTAGCAGCAAACAAAGCCAATGCAATAGCCTTTTACAAAATGGCTTATGAAGGTAAGCCCAGAGAGGCTGTTGAACAATATATTGGTTCAGAATACATTCAACATAACCCAGATGTTGGTGACGGGACAGAAGGTTTCATTGCCTATTTTGAACGAATGAAGCGGGAATATCCAGAAAAGTCCATTGAATTTGTGCGATGCATTGCAGAAGGGGATTTGGTAGCGCTGCACACCCATCAGACTTGGCCTGGAAACGACGAATATGTGACCATGGATTTTTTCCGTTTTGATGCCTCCGGTAAAATATGCGAACATTGGGATGCCATACAACAAATCCCAGAGAAATCGGCAAATCCAAATACTATGTATTAAATCCATCTCCATGAAAAAAGTATTGCTAACCATCATCTTATGCCAAAGTTTATTGGTATTGAAAGCACAAAATTTTGAAGGTGCTTGGGCATCTACTTCAACCAATGCTAAAGGCGTTGAGGTCAGCCATGTTGCCATAATTTCTGGCGACTATTTTTCTGAAGCTTTTTATGATAAAAAAACAGGCAAGTTCATAGGGACATGGGGAGGAACTTTTACAACAACTGAAAACACCTTTACCTATACGTTTGAATATGTTTCTTTTGACCCTGAATTGGTTGGAACATCCAACAGTATTGCTTATCAGTTTTTAGATGGGAAAATTTTAATGGACGATAAAATATGGGCCAAGATTGATAACGGCAATCCGGGAGAATTAAATGGAGCTTGGCTTATTTCTGGAAGGATGCGTAATGGAGAAATTAGAAAACGTGATACTTCTGGACCACGCAAGACCATGAAAATTCTTTCTGGCACCCGATTTCAATGGATAGCTTACAATACCGAGACCAAGGAGTTTATGGGCACTGGGGGAGGCACTTACACTACTGTTAATGGAAAATATACAGAACATATTGAGTTCTTTTCCAGAGATGATTCCAGGGTCGGGGCAAGTCTTCAATTTGATTTTGAACTAAAAGATGGGGATTGGCACCATTCAGGATTAAGCAGCAAAGGTCAACCCATCTACGAGATCTGGAGCAAAAGATCTTCTCTAAAAAACTGAACCATGAAAAACACATTCCTTTTTGTTTTTGTCATTTTTCTGATGTCTAACTGTGTGGATAAAAAGAAGAAAACCATAGTGCCAAAAGAAGGCGCCGAGATTCAGGACACCATACCAGCTGAAGTGATTGAGCCTGAAGCGGTAGAAGTGGATGAAAGTTTTTTTAAAGCCCAAGGTGATGAACCTACTTGGGCGTTGAAACTTCTTGATGACCAAGTTGAATTGAAAATTGATGCAAACATTATCACAACGCCAACAGTGGAACCCATAATTTTGGAAAGTTCCAATTTAAGAATGTATCGCATTAAGACCGAAGCAACTTCAATGGATATCATTATTGCACAAAAAGAATGCATTCATCCTGATACTGGACTGAAATCTCCATATACCGTCACCATTTCATACAAAAAGGCTGAAGAGGAAGCATCAAGTGTGCTGGAAGGTTGCGGCACATATACCTCAGACCCAAAACTGGACAATACTTGGATTCTAGAGGAGATGGGCGGTCGCCAAGTATCAAAATCAGACTTTAACGGAAATGAAGTCCCATACTTTCAAATGGACCTGAAAAATTACACCTTTTCTGGACTCGCCGGTTGCAACCGAATGAATGGCAGTTTTGTTTTTGAAAAAGGAGTGCTAAAATTTCCTCAAGTGGCCACAACCAAAATGGCTTGCCCAAATGTAAAGGCAGAAACTGAATTTTTAACTGCACTTCAGAATAGTGCTTCCTATAAAATCGATAATAAAAAATTGATGCTCTTCAATAAAGAACAAAATCAACTGTTGACTTTTTTTTCTCGGAACAAATAACAATAGAGCATTATTATGCTATCCTCACGTATAACATACTCACATCATGAATAAGACCATTTTTACCATCACCTTTGTTTTAATTTTTTTTCAAATGCAGGCACAAGAACTTCCGTATCACGAAATTCCAGATTATCCAAAAGATTATAGCCCTGGCAATGTTGCAGCTAGAATGATAGACGGTCTTGGGTTTAGATATTATTGGGCCACCGAAGGTATAACCCAAAAGGATTTGGAATACAAGCCTACTGAAGAAGCAAGAACCTTGATGGAGACACTTCAACATATTTATGGAATGTCGGAAATGATCATGAACGCACCCACCGCCACTCCCAATATCCGTCCAGCAGATTTTTCTGGTTATTCTTTTGAAGAACTTCGGAAAGGAACCTTAGAAAATCTTAAGGCTGCCAGTGAGCTTGTGCAAAACAAAAAGGCTGAAGATTTTGAAAGTTTTGAGGTGATTTTCCAAAATGGAGACAAACAAACGCCTTTTCCCTATTGGAATTTAATCAACGGCATGCTCTCTGATTGCATTTACCACACGGGGCAAATAGTGATGATGCGTAGAATCACTGAAAACCCCATCAACCCAAAGGTGAATGTTTTTATGGGCAAAATCAGAACCTAGTAAAGGCCTTTTGTAACAAAATACCATTTTTTGCAACCCATAATTAAAGTAGAACAAAATGGGTTCAGCAAGCCAACCAATGTTAGTGGTCAAAGCCAATAGGGCTTTATTGAAAAAGCGTCGGAGTTTCAAAGAAATTCGTGAAGCTTACGATGGTTACTTGAATGAAACACAACTACAATTCAAAGAGCTTACTCCTTTTGAGCAAAAGAAAATTCGAGATAAAATCATCAGGCAAGCCAAAAAAGATAGACTTGATGAAATAAAAATTTCACTCCTCGCTCTGGTAGTTTTAGTTGTCTTATGTTTTGGAATTTACTCCTTCTTTGTTAATTGAAGCAGACTCCCTATTTATAAGGCCAAATTTTATCAACCGCTACTTTATAGGTTGGGTCTTCCAGTACATTCACCTCAATGATGTCATCAGCATTTTTGAGCAAGCGTATACAATCTTTGCTCAGGTGTTTTAGGTGTACTTTTTTGCCCACTTTTTTATAACGTTCTGTGATTTTACTCACGGCTTCAATGGCTGACATGTCCACCACCCTACTTTCAGCAAAATCAATAATGATATCATTGGGGTCGTTCTGCACATCAAATTTCTCTGCGAACAAAGTGGTACTGCCAAAAAACAATGGGCCATATATTTCATAATGCTTTACCCCCTCTTCATCGGTATATTTTCTGGCTCTAATACGAATTGCATTGTCCCAGGCAAATACCAATGCGGAAATGATAACGCCTACCAAAACGGCCAAGGCTAAATTATGTAAGAAAACAGTCACCAAGGTCACTAAGACCATTACCAAAACATCTGATTTTGGCATTCTTCTAAAGGTTCTTAAGCTGGCCCATTCAAAAGTTCCCAAAGCCACCATAATCATCAAACCTGTGAGCGCTGCCATGGGGACTTTTTCTATAAGGCTGGAGCCAAACATGATAAATGCCAACAACATCACGGCCGCCACAATTCCAGATAATCTTGCTCTAGCTCCATTTGAAGTATTTATCAAACTTTGACCAATCATTGCGCAACCTCCCATTCCAGAGAAAAGTCCAGAAAGGATATTTGCAGTTCCTTGTGCCACCGCTTCTTTGTTTCCTCTCCCGCGCGTCTCAGTAATTTCATCCACGATGTTTAGGGTGAGCAGACTTTCAATAAGTCCAACACCAGCAACAATGGCCGCATAGGGGAATATAATTTTCAAAGTTTCCAAATTGAAAGGCAAATCGGGAATATGGAAAGGTGGAAATGTTCCTTCAATGGAAGCAATATCTCCAATGGTTCTGGTATCAATTCCGAAGAAAAAAACAATGCCAAAAATCAAGAGTATGGCCATTAAAGACGCCGGTACTACTTTGCTCAATTTAGGAAGACCCCAAATAATCAACATGGTCAGAAGCACCAATCCCAAAAAAACATAAAGCGTAGTTCCGCTCAGCCAAGATCCATCGACTGTTTTGAATTGATCTAGTTGGGACATGAAAATAATAATGGCCAATCCATTTACAAATCCGAAGATTACGGGGTGGGGAACCAAACGCATCAATTTTCCCAATCTTAGAAACCCCGCAGCCATTTGAAGCAGTCCTGCCAAAATTACCGTAGCAAAAACATACTCAACTCCAAAATCCTTGGCCAAGTTTACAATTACCACAGCAACAGCACCGGTTGCACCAGAAATCATTCCGGGCCTACCTCCCAAAATGGATGTTACCAAGCCCATAACAAAAGCGGCATACAATCCTGTTAAGGGGGATAATCCAGCTATTAGGGCAAAAGCAATGGCTTCTGGCACTAAAGCAAGAGCCACGGTTAATCCAGATAAGACTTCTGTACGGTAGTTTACTTTCTGAGAGAAATCAAAAAGATTAAGGTATTTTTTCATCTTCCGATTATAAGGAGGCAAAAATAACACTAATCATCAGTTTAGCACTATTCCCAAAAAGAATTGAGGATATGGCAATGGTTTGTGACATTACTGCCAATGTTTCAAGGTTTTACCGAAAAAAATGAATAGGGAAGCATCCTTTTTCAGTCTAAATTAATGGCGTAAAAAAAGAACCGCCCTAAACTAGGATGTTTAGGGCGATTCTTAACTAAATAACCAACCAAAAAACTTGTATATATAGTCGAACACTATTTTTATTCCTTACATTTTTCGTTGTCTGGCAACGTTCATAGTAGCATTTTTAACTTTTGTTCTTGCCTTGCCTGAACTACCGGTTTTTAAATACTGCATATATCCTCTTCCGGTAAACTCATAGACTGTTCCGCTAGCTACGTGGTACAACTCAATGGTACTATCATTAATAACGTATAGTTCAAAATAATCATTGCCCAAGAAATCGTAATCCAATGTTAAAGTTTTAAGCGTATCATCATTGGCCACATCATACACGGCATAATCTCCCTCATAGTCCCACTGCAGATTTATTAGAGATGTCCCGGACGCATCTATGGATGATCTGAACAATCCATCATTATTGGATAAAAACTGTAGGTAATTTTCATTATCAAAATCATTGACAGCTCCTTCTTGACTGGTATAGGTTTTTTCCCAAGCTTCGTATTCCTGCAAGAAATAGTGAATATTGTCATAGAAAATCATGTCATAATCGAAGCTATTCCTCTGATAACCTCTCAAAACATAGGTTGTATTAGATTGCGGATCGCGCAGTTCCAATGTATGGTTATTCATTTCATATACATCCAACAGCCAAAGGCCATCAACATCATGATCAATCTCAACACTTCCAAAAAGAATGTCATAAGAACCTACATCAATCCCTAAACCGTTTCCGGTTTTTCCGATACCAACCAAGTTATTATTGGCTAAAACGGTACCTCTATCAAATGAAATGGTAAATGCATGCTGCAAAAAAGCGACTTCTCCATTACCACGGGTTTCATGGATGTCCACATACCACAAATCGTAGGATTCCAAAGTAAGAGCAGCATTATAAGGCGGTTCCACATAGAAATCATCTTCAAAGACCACTTCTGTGTAACAAGAGCTGGCCAAAAGACCAGTAAAAAGTATCCCAAATAGTAATTTTCCAATTTTCATAATCGACAGGTTTTGGTTCAGCCTATATAAACCAAGCACCATGCCAAAATTCATAACATTATGATAATCAGTTATTAATGTGCCCTTTAATATATTTTTTAGCTTTGCCTGCTAAATGTTGGGAATGGAGAACAAACTACGTTTTGGAGTTTTTGGTGGTGGAAGTTGGGGAACTGCCATCGTAAAAATGTTATCTGAAAATTTGGATAATATCGGCTGGTACATGCGGAACGAATCTGCCATAAGGCACATCACAAAAGAAGGGCATAATCCCAATTATTTGAGCTCTGTAGAGTTTGATTTGGAAAAACTGACCCTTAGCCATGACATCAATGAAGTTATTGATGCTTCAGATGTGCTCATTTTTGCCATCCCGTCCGCTTTTGTGGAACAGGAACTAAAAAACCTACGTGTTTCTCTCAAAGAGAAAATTGTTTTTTCTGCCATTAAGGGAATTGTACCTGAAAGTGGTGAAATTGTGGGGGAACATTTCCATGATCAATATGAAATTCCATTTGAAAACATTGGAGTCATCACGGGGCCTTGTCACGCTGAAGAGGTAGCTTTGGAACGTCTTTCTTATCTTACCATAGCTTGTGCAGATGAAGCAAAGGCCCAATGGGTGGCTGATGTATTGAAAAGTTCCTATATCCGCACCAAAATTTCAGATGACATTATTGGAACCGAATATGCTGCGATGTTGAAGAACATTTACGCCATGGCTTCAGGGATTGCACACGGCCTTGGATACGGGGACAATTTTCAAAGCGTATTGATGAGCAATGCCATTCGCGAGATGAAACGATTTATTGATAGGGTCTATAAAATGAAACGCAATATCAATAACTCGGCTTATCTAGGGGATTTGTTGGTGACCTCCTATTCCGTGTTCAGTAGAAACCGAATGTTGGGTAATATGATTGGCAAGGGATACACCGTAAAAAGTGCCATGATGGAAATGAATATGGTCGCCGAAGGTTATTATGCTACTAAAAGTGCCCATCTTTTGATGGATAAATTGGAAAAGAAATCCAAAACCCCCATCATCAACGCAGTCTACGATATCCTATACAAAGAGAAAAGCCCTAAAAAGGTGTTTGCCAAACTTACCGAAAAGTTGGATTAATCTCTATGTAAAGAGAAGTTGGAATGGACTTCCAATTCCTGCTCCATGGCTTGTTTCCATTGGTTCAGCTGTTGTTGATCGTTATCAAAGATTTCCTTAAAGTCTTTGAGCAATGCTTCATAATATTGACGAACACTACCAATATCAAAATACAACCGGCCCGTTCTTCTAATGAAAAAGTCCATGGGGTTGGTTACCATTTCATACTGAATCGCAAATCGTAGTTCTGCACGTAATAACCGTAGATAAACATCTTTGTTTTTCAATGAATCATACTCATCCAAAACCTGTTCTGTCTGTTTCCCATAAGTAGTGACCAAGTACCAAGCATCATAATCTGTCAGTCCATCAACTTTAATTCGGTCAAAAACCTCAGCAATGTATTTTTTTACATGTTTTGACTTTTTGAAATCATTACCGCACAGAGGAATCTGATCCGTAGTACAAGGTTCGGTTTTTATCCCCTCATCCTCTTCCATTTGTTTGGTTATTCTATTCACCACACGCTCTGCCATTTTACGGTATCCTGTTAATTTTCCACCTGCAATGCTGACCAATCCTGTATCTGAAGTAAAAATTTCATCCTTTCTGGAAAGTTCCGAAGCAGATTTCCCTTCTTCATGAATCAAAGGACGTAATCCAGCCCATGAAGAAATAATATCGTCCAATTCCAAATTAATCTCCGGGAACATATTGTTCACTGCTGAAATTAAATAAATGGCATCGGCAATATCTGTGGTCACTTGGTCTTTGTCCAAATTGAAATTGGTATCGGTAGTGCCTACATAAGTAACCTTGCCACGAGGGATGGCAAACATCATCCTACCATCTGGAATATCAAAATATACGGACTGTTTTACGGGTAATTTTTCCTTCGGAAAAACCAAATGCACTCCTTTGGTCAAATGAAGTCGTTTCCCCTTTTTAGATTTATTCACAATCCGAAGCTCATCTACCCAAGGTCCCGCAGCACTAATTACATACTTTGATCTTATTTGAAATTCTTCTCCTGAAATTTCATCGCTTACCTTGGCCCCTGTTACTTTTCCATTTTCGTAAATGAAATCAGTGACCTTGGCATAATTAAGGGCCTTCGCCCCAAAACCTAAACTTGTTTTAATGTTTTCTATGGTCAAACGGGCGTCATCTGTCCGGTATTCGGCATAATACCCTGCACCATTCAAAATCTTTTTGGGCAACAGCGGTTCCAGTTTTAAAGCCTCTTTCTTTTCAAGCATTTGCCGTTTGTCATCTCCTGTCACTTGGGCCAAAATATCATACACTTTTAGGCCGATGGATGTCAACCATTTTCCATAAGAGCCTCCTTCAATCAAGGGTAGAAGCATTTTTTCGGGCAAAACCAAATGTGGAGCCAGTTTATGCACAATAGCGCGTTCTGAGCCCACCTCCTTCACCAACCAAAAATCAAATTGCTTTAAATATCGAAGGCCTCCATGTATCAACTTGGTGGATTTACTACTCGTGCCCGAAGCAAAATCGCCTTTCTCCAATAATAGCACTTTCAATCCTCTGGACGCTGCATCCAAAGCAATTCCACCTCCGGTGATACCACCTCCAATAACCAAAAGATCAAAAGTCTCTTTAGTAATGGCTTGAAGTATTTCCTTCCTGTCCAGATTTGAAAATCTAATGGTCTCTTTCATATCACACAATTGTATATGGACTAAAACTATTGGCCAAACTCATATTCACGCTCCACTTTGCAAATTCTGACTTTGTACCATGAATACCATTCCCGTATTCCCCTTCTTTGCGCAACTTTATGGTCTACATGCGATTTCCAGTCGGCAATAGCTTCAAGGTTTTTCCAATAACTAATTGTTATCCCAACTCCATCCCTTGCACTTTCAACATCCAAAAAGCCCGATTGTTGTTTGGCAAGTTCAACCATTTCCTGTGCCATTTCAGCATAACCATTATCCCCATCTGTACGTTTACTGGTAAAAATTACGGCGTAATAGGGCTGTTCTAGTTCCATTTAGTTAATATATTCTTTCTCCAAAAAATAATTGACCAAAGCCTCTTTCATTAAAATAGTTTGTTCACCTGCTTTTAATGGTGGAAGCTCTTCTTTTATGGCATAATGTGGCCATCCATCGTCATCAAAAAAGTCAAAATCATAATACCCATAAGGCTCTAACAAACGGCAAATGGCAATATGCATCAGGTTGACCTTCTCATCTTTTTTAAAGGTCCTTTGAAAATCGCCCAATTCCTGCACTCCGACCAAATAAATAATTCCATCCATTTCCAAGGGGTCACCATCTGAAAATTGTTCAGACAATTTGGCCACCAAAACCTCCCATCTTTCGCGTAATATTTCGTCTCTAGCCATTGGCGTTTTTAAGAGATCCAAAGGTACAAATCAATATCCTATATTTGTTGAAAGCGCATTTATGAGTTTCTTGGATATTGTTATTGGGATTCTATTGGTCTGGGGCTTGTTTAAAGGTCTAAAAAACGGCCTCTTTGTGGAAATTGCGTCCTTAGTGGCTTTGATTGCAGGAATTTATGGGGCCATCCATTTTTCCTATATCACTGCAGACTATTTGTCCGAAAACATGAATTGGGGACAACAGTACATCAAAATCACCGCTTTTTTGATTACTTTTTTTGCTATTGTTTTGATTGTCCATTTTGCGGGTAAATTTTTAACAAAGATTGCTGATTTTGCCATGTTAGGTCTTCTGAATAAAATTGCCGGCGGCATCTTTGGTGCACTCAAGGTTGCCATAATACTAGGGGCCTTGCTCATCTTTTTTGACAGGCTCAATTCTTCGTTTAACTTCATTAACGAAGAGACTAAAAAAGAATCTATTTTCTATGAACCTGTAAAGGAAATAGGGGCATTTGTCTTTTCCTTTGTTCTTGAAAAAAAAGAACAGGATCCACCAGAAACGGAAAATTCTCAAATAATATAAAACGTTCCTTTTTATCGACAAAAGGCATCTGTTTTTCTAGAAAAAAGGTTAACATATTACAATCCTGCATTTTACCGTTAGAAAAAGCCATCCTATGGAATTTTTATGGCATTCATATAGCCTGACCCTAGTTTAGCCAACGAGAACATAGGGATTGCTAGAACCGGTCCCACAATTACCCCCGAAAATGAAAAAGTTATTTGGAGCAATTTTTATTGTTGCGCTGGTAGCACTGGCAAGCATGTGTAGCACCCCCTCAGTTTCAGAAGAGGAAAATGAATTTAATGAAGCCTTATTGGGAAATGAAAAAATAGTTGTTGATTCAGAAGCTTTGGAAAAAGAACTATTGGACTTGGTGAATGACCATAGGTCAACCAAGGGGCTACCAGTTTTAGAAGATAGTCCGTCCTCTTACAAATATGCTGAAGAACACAACAATTACATGATTTCTAAAAATGAACTGAGTCATGATAATTTCAATGCAAGAGCTACCAAAATTGCAGAAGAGACTACAGCCGTTGCCGTGAGTGAAAATGTGGCCCGCTATTATACCTCAGCTGAAAAAACCCTGGAAGGTTGGCTTAATAGCGCTTCCCATAAAGAAGCATTGGAAGGAAACTATAGTCATACCACCTTGAGTGTTCAACTTGATAAGGATGACAGACCTTATTTTACACAGATTTTTATTAAAGTGGAATAACTACCAACATATATTAGTGTGAAAGAGAGACCTGCCCCGTTTGCAGGTCTTTTTTGTTTTCGACTATGTTCCCATAAAGGTTTTTTTTACCTTTCGTGAAATCTTTGACCATGGCGATACAGGCACCTTTCAATTTGAACAAGTGGATTGAGGAAAATCGTGATACTTTAAAACCTCCTGTTGGCAATAAGAATTTATACAGAGATGCCGGCGATTACATTGTAATGATCGTAGCTGGACCCAATGCCCGCAAAGACTATCACTACAACGAAACTGAGGAATTGTTTTATCAGTTGGAAGGAAACATTGAGGTCCATATTCAAGAAGATGGACAAAAGAAAACCATGAAGCTTGGCCCAGGTGATATGTACCTTCATCCAGCCAATGTACCCCACTCCCCCGTACGCCACGAAGGTTCCGTTGGATTGGTAGTGGAACGGAAAAGAGCGGATATGAAAGTTGATGACGGGCTACTTTGGTTCTGTGACAACTGTAACCATAAACTTTATGAGGTGTACTTCACTTTAAATGATATTGAAAAAGATTTTTTGGGTCATTTTAAGCATTTTTATGGCTCTGAAAAACTAAGAACTTGTAGTAACTGTGGAACCGTAATGCCGGTAGATAAAAGATTTATAGCAAAAGAAGAATGATTCTGATCCTAGCAAAAATTATAGTCCTCATTGTGGCCGCGCTTCATCTTTATTTCTTGTGGTTGGAGATGTTTGCATGGACCACAAAAGCCAAGAAGGTATTTCGAAACTTTCCAGAGCATTTGTTTGAGCCCACCAAAACTTTAGCTGCTAATCAAGGGCTCTACAATGGTTTTTTATCGGCTGGCCTCATTTGGTCCTTACTCATAACAGATGCTCTTTGGCAAATTTATGTAGCTCTCTTCTTTTTGGGTTGTGTGGCCGTAGCGGGTATTTATGGAGCCATTACTGCATCCAAAAAAATACTTATCGTGCAAGGGCTTCCTGCCCTATTGGGTATTGTATTATTGTTGGCCCATCTTTTCCTCTAAAATCTTCCTCTTCCTCTTCAGAAATATTCGTAGTTTTGAAAAAATATAACAATATATTCATAAAAAGTTATAAATGTCAAATATTGCAACTGCTTTTGGAATAACTAAAGCTCTGGAACAACTGGGCTTACAAGAAATAAACAAGGGTACTTCAACAGGTTCAGAAAACTTCGGTTCAGGAGAAGTCATAAGCTCTTACTCTCCTGTAGATGGTGCGCTTATTGGAAAAGTTACCTCAACTGCTTCAGAAGATTATAAAAAAGTAATGGAAACTGCTACCGAGGCTTTCAAAAACTGGAGATTGAAACCAGCACCTCAAAGAGGTGAAATTGTGAGGCAATTTGGTGAAAAGCTTCGGGAGCTTAAAGAACCTTTGGGGAAATTGGTTTCCTATGAAATGGGGAAATCCTATCAAGAAGGACTCGGCGAGGTTCAAGAAATGATTGATATCTGTGATTTTGCTGTTGGATTGTCAAGACAATTGCACGGTTTGACCATGCATTCTGAGCGCCCCGGTCACCGTATGTATGAACAATACCACCCGCTTGGCGTAGTCGGAATTATTTCCGCTTTTAATTTCCCTGTAGCGGTTTGGGCATGGAATACGGCACTTGCTTGGGTATGTGGTGATGTCTGTGTTTGGAAACCTTCAGAAAAAGCTCCATTATGTGGAGTAGCCTGCCAGAATATTATTGCAGAAGTTCTAAAGGAAAACAACATGCCCGAAGGCATTTCCTGTCTTATCAATGGGGATTATAATGTTGGGGAATTCATGACCAATGATAAAAGAATTCCGTTGGTTTCAGCCACAGGCTCCATCAGAATGGGAAAAATTGTGGCACAGGCAGTAGCGGCAAGATTAGGTAAATCTTTGTTGGAACTGGGCGGAAACAATGCCATCATTGTTACTCCCGATGCTGATATTAAAATGACCGTTATAGGAGCGGTTTTCGGTGCTGTAGGAACTGCTGGACAGCGATGTACTTCAACAAGGAGGTTAATCATTCATGAATCTATCTATGATCAAGTAAAAAATGCAATCACTGATGCATATGGTCAATTGAAAATTGGCAATCCTTTGGATGAGAACAATCATGTTGGGCCACTAATCGATACTGATGCTGTAAAGATGTATTCCAATGCACTTGAAGAAGCTAAAAAAGAAGGTGGAAAGGTTCTAATTGAAGGCGGCGTTGTACAGGGCGAAGGTTATGAAAGTGGCTGCTATGTAAAGCCTGCCATTGTTGAAGCCGAAAACACTTTCAAAATTGTACAAGAAGAAACCTTTGCCCCCATTCTTTATTTGTTGAAATATTCTGGGGATGTGGAAAATGCAATCGCCTTGCAAAATGGAGTTGTCCAAGGTCTTTCATCCGCTATAATGACCAACAGCCTTAGAGAAGCAGAGCGATTTTTATCAGCAGCAGGGAGTGACTGCGGTATTGCCAATGTAAATATTGGAACTTCTGGTGCGGAAATAGGAGGAGCTTTTGGTGGCGAAAAAGAAACTGGAGGTGGTCGTGAAAGTGGTTCGGACGCTTGGAAAATTTATATGCGCAGACAGACCAACACTATAAATTATACTACTGAACTTCCTTTGGCACAAGGCATAAAATTTGACCTTTAAAAAAGAAGAGGGCCGCCATTCTAGATGAACATAGAATAGGCGGCCTTAAAAAACCAACTTAACTAACTCAAACTTAGTTTTATTAAACCCTATTCCAATGCCGGATCTTTGTCGGGAGAAATAGGGTTTCTTACCTAATATTTAGTGCAAATTTCTATATAAACACCCTTCGATAGATTCGTTTCGGTATCAATGGTCGTAAAAAGTGTATGATTGGTTCTTTTTACGTTATTTTTTGTTGTGCAAATTTCATCTCCCACCCATTTTTATCATAACATCCTCAGATTCTTAATGTTAATCTTAACATTTTAGCAATTTTTTAATATTTTGGTGTTCTTAACACTAACTATTAACACTTATGACAACAAAGGCCACTTATTTGTTGGGAATATTGGCTGCGATCATTCTTGGAACACTTCTCTACATCAATCTTTGTAGTGAGTGTGGTTTAACTAAAACCGTAGTAGAAACAGTCCAAGAAGAAGTAATCCCGCCCATAGAAACTATCCCGCAACACAGTTTTTCTCCATTTGCTTTTGAGTACGGGGATTTTGCACACAAAGTCAATGACAATTTTAACTTCAATGTTTCCAACCCATCTTTTCTAATGCCTATTTCTGAAGAGTTGAAAGGCGGTGTTTCCAGCTTGAAGGATTACTTGGATTCAAATCCAGACCGATCAATCAACATTATTGGTCATTATACTTCCGATGAGGAAAACATATCCGCATTTCCAAACTTGGGGTTGGCAAGGGCCAATTCGGTTAAAAATCACTTTGTGGTCAGTGGAATTTCCTCAAAACGAATTAATACAGAGGGAAAGCTAATGGAAGACCTAATTCCTAAGGAAAATGTGTTTTTGGGGCCTGTTTCTTATGTAATCTCCGAAGCAGACGTAGATGCTGAAGAAAAATTAAAAGCATTATATGAAGAAATCAAATCTGACCCACTAGTCCTCTATTTCCAAACAGGGGAAGCTGCTATAAACCTTACAGCAACACAAAGGCAAAAGGTTGCCATGATCTCTAAATATTTAGACAAGGCCGATGATGGCTTATGTCTGGTGGTAGGGCATACTGACAATACAGGTTCTAGAGAAACCAATATTGCCCTTGGGCAAGAGCGTGCAGATTTTGCAAAAGCTTATTTGGTTAGAAATGCTATTCCAGCATCTAAAATACAAACCTCTTCACAAGGTCCAGATTCCCCTATTGCATCCAACGACACCGAAGAAGGTCGGGCCAAGAACAGAAGAACCGTTGTTACACTAAACTAACTATTACATATAAACCATAAACTATAGAAAATGAATTTTGAAAATCTAAATATCTGGTGTTGGATCATACCTGCTTTGGTAGGGATCATCTCTACAATTTTAGGATACCTTTTAGGAAAGAGCAAAGGCTCTACCGTTGTGGACCATTCAGAGGATGTTGAAAAACTTGAATTGGAAAATGCCAAACTAAAAGCTGATTTAGAAGCCTGTAACAAAAAATTGACAGCAGCTCCCGTTTCCACCAAAACAAAGGTTCCAACTTCATCCTTGACTGCTACTGCCCCTACAGCAATAGCTTTTGATGCAGATGCTGCCAAAATTGCTTTTGGGAAGAAAATAAAACAAGATGACCTTAAAATAGTAGAAGGTATAGGACCCAAGATTGAAGGCCTATTCCACAATTTCGGAATAAAAACTTGGAAAGCACTATCAGAATCATCAACAGACAAATGTCAAGAAGTATTGGACTCTGGTGGAGATCGTTATAGAATTCATGATCCTGCATCTTGGCCAATGCAAGCCAAAATGGCTTATGAGGGTCAATGGAAAGAATTGGCCAAGTGGCAAGATGAGCACAAAGGAGGAAAGTTCTAAAATTATTTACCCTTAGACTCAGTTTCTACCTCGTTCTCCGGGGTAGAAGCTGTGTACAGGGTCACTCTGCCAAAACTCTTTAGTTTCAACATCCATCATGGTCAAGCTACCCTTAAAAGCCGCTCCAGTATCTACATTCCATACGTTGGCTCCATTTTGTGGAACTACCAATCCTGTTTTAGAAAGAGGGGTATGTCCAATGAAAATCTCTTTATAATGTATCAGCCTTTTCGGAAATTTTTTGTCCTCGGGTGTCAATCTGGGGTCCAATGCCTTTGCCAATTCCCATAAAGTTCTGTCCCAATAAAACAATTGATCAAAATACTCATGTTCAATTCCCTTCAGGTTAGTATAACCGGCATGTAAATATAGTCTGTTGGACTCATCTAAAAAGTGATTCTGCAATTGGTTGTAGAATTCAAGATGTGAATCCCAATTTTCCCGGCCTGCACTTAAATAAGAATCTCTGGTTGCGATGCCTCCATGAGCCAACCATTGAGGATTCTCTTTTTTGGTCAATAACCATTCCTTGCAAAGCTCATCATGATTGCCCCTAATAAAAGTACAATTGTATTCTTTCTTTAGATTGATTAAAAAATCAACTGTCTCCACAGCTGTACTCCATGCATCAACATAATCTCCTAAAAAAATAAGGTGGTCCATTTGTGTTACATTGGCCCGAAGCATCAATTGCTCCAATGCCCTTAATCCTGAATGGATATCACCAATGACCAGTGTTCGCATAGAAAAATTTTTCGCAATGATACACAACAAACCAATACACTTCCCAATAATTGGCGTAAAGTTTAAATTATGGTTTCTGGTATAAAACTAAAAGCTAAATTTTAAATTCCCTTAACGATGTATTTCATCGATTTTTGTAAGAATTAATTACGCTTTGCTTTCGTTTTTTGTTATATTGAAAGGCTAACTATATAAAATGAAACACTTTATGAAAAAACCTCTACTCTCTAAACTATTCTTAACTCTTTTTACTTGTTTTTCCCTAACTATTTATGGAATCCAGGCACAAGAATTAAAAAGAACACATGACGATTCGCCCCAAAAAGGTCATAATCTGTACAAACAGTCTAAACTTTATGACAGTAAAAAGGGTCCTGTTGGTATTTCACCAACTGCACCGGGTGATCGCGCTCTAGACCGACAAGCTTATGAATTTAGGCAAGTACAAGATCCATTCACTAAGCAAATTCCAGAGAACATTCGCCAATTGGAAGCTCAATTTTCTGGAAAAATTGATTCCACGGACATACAATCAGAAATGTCCAAGGCTTATGGTGGTGATGCCAATAAAAAGAAATACTTCTATTTTAAGCAAAGAGGGCCCTACAATGTTGGGGGTAGAACCCGAGCATTGGCATTGGACAGAAAAAATGAAAATACCATCCTTGCCGGAGGAGTATCTGGGGGGCTTTGGAGATCCACCAATGCAGGGCAAACGTGGAAAAGGGTGACGCGAAAGCGCGAATCGCCTAGTGTAACTGCCATTGTCCAAGATACCCGCAAAAATCGCCAAAATATATGGTATTATGCCTCTGGTGAACGTTACGGTAACTCCGCAGGTGCTCCAGGTGCTTTTTATCAAGGTTCCGGTATCTATAAATCATCCAACAATGGGAAGACTTGGCGTAGAATGAAAAACACCTCAGACGATGACGTTACCTCGTTTTCTTCCTTTGATTTAATCAATAGTTTAGCGGTACATCCATCCAATGGACATGTGTACGCAGCAACTTTTGATGGTCTGTTTCGTTCCAAGAACGGAGCAAAATCATTTGACGAAGTTCTTCCAAGTGGTTTTGATAGCCAAACAGAGGTCATCATTACCCCTAATGGAACCATTTACGCAACAGTGGACATCTTTGGTGGAGAGAACGCTGGATTCTACACCTCGCAAGATGGAGATACATGGACCGATATTACCCCAGCCGGGATCTTTCCCGCTTTTGGAAGAACGGTCATGGCTTATGACCCATCAGATGAAAACCGAGTTTACTTCTTTTCCTATGACTTGAGCAGCCTTGGTGAAGCTTACCTTTGGAGATATCAAGCAGATGCTACAACTCCAGAGGAACAATGGGTTGATCTAACTGCCAATCTTCCAACAAGTATTGGTGGATTAGCAGGCAATCTGAACCTTCAGGGAGCTTATAACATGATTATTAAGGTACACCCCACCAATCCAGATTTGGTCTTTTTGGGTGGAACCAATCTCTATAGGTCTACTACAGGTTTTACAACTCCAACAGGATTTGAAGGCTGGATCGGTGGTTATACTATTTTTAGTAATAGCTTCGCTGTTTACCCAAACCACCATCCTGATCAGCACAATTTAGTTTTTCTTCCTTCAAACCCAAACAAATCAATTTCGGCTAACGATGGAGGTGTACAGGTGACCGAAGACATTACAACTACCTCCGAACCTGTAAGTTGGACTTCCTTGAACAATGGTTACATTACCACCCAGCCCTACGCTATATCCATAGACCCAGAAGGGAATAGTCAAGATGTGGTAGCTGGTTTCCAAGACAATGGTACTTGGTTTACCAGTTCAACTGATGGGAAAGACCCATGGGAAGAGGATTTTGGTGGTGATGGCTCATTCAATGCCATTGCTGATGGCGGTCTAACACGATATGTATCCTCCCAGTTCGGAAATGTGTATCGTTTCAATTTTAACGAAACAGGTGATTTTATCTCCTTTACGAGGGTTATTCCCGCTGGAGCAAGTGGATTTGACTTTGTAGCGCCATTTATACTGGATCCCATCAATGACAACATTATGTACATGCCCGCAGGCGACCGTATGTGGCGCAATAATAATTTGGATGAAATTCCACTGTTCTCCAACGCCCCGGCAACCGTAAATTGGGTTGAACAAAGCCAAACTGCCACACCTGATGGTTCATTGATCACCGGATTGGATGTTTCCAGATATCCTGTTGCCAATAGATTATATTATGGAACTTCCAGCGGTATGATCTTTAAAATGGAAAATGCCAATATAGATGATCAAGAGCCTATCGATATTTCCACTGGTAAAGGGCTTCCGGCAGGAAACATCAATCAAATCTATGTGAACCCAAATAATGCCGATCAAGTATTTGCCGTGTTTTCCAACTATAATATTAAGAGTCTCTTCATGAGCAGGGATGCTGGAGAAACTTGGGAAAGTATCAGTGGTAATTTGGAAGAAAACAGTGATGGAACAGGAAATGGACCATCGCTTAGATGGTTTGCCATCAACGGGAATAACAATATTTATTTTGTAGGAACAAGTACCGGACTTTATGCATCCTATTATTTAAATGGAGATCGCACACGCTGGTATAGGGAACCTTGCATAGTAGGTAATGTTGTAGTGCCGCAAATTAGGACCAGAAAAGATGGTTTTGTTGCAGTCGCTGCCCATGGAAATGGTGTCTACAACGGAAAATTTTATGCATCAAAATCGCCAGAATCCAAACTAAGTGTAGCCTACTTGCTTTCTGATATGTTATTGCCAATTGGTAGCGCGGATAAAGAAGTGGATGTAACCGATTTATTTGTACACTCCAGAAACAGACCCATTTCTATTGAATTGACCAATTCTAATCCTGATTTGGTCACTGCTGTCTTGGACGGAGATACTATTCGCCTTTCTTTCGCTCCCGATATGGAAGGATCAGCAGCCATTGGATTGGTAGCAACTTCTGGCAAAGAGCAAGTATCTGAAGGATTTACGGTGACCTTGACAGAATTGCCCATTTATGAACAAAATGAAGGCGTTTCCAGCAGTACCCCATCACAGTTATTTACTGATTTTGGCGGGGCTTTGGCACAGTCTGCGGATGATTTTATAATTCCAACCGGAAGTCAGTGGACCATAAATAGTATTGTGGCGTTTGGCGGGGCTAATAACAGTCCTTCATTAACCAATGCTTCTGTTGTCATTTATGAAGACAATGGCGGATTACCTGGGGCTATAGTTTACGATAGTGGGGCTTTTGCTCCCTCTTCAGAGCCAAGCCAAGCTAATCTGACTTTGGACCTCCCTGAAGCGGTTGTGCTTACTGAAGGAACCTATTGGCTATCCGTATACGCTAATTTGGACTTTTCGCCCGATGCCACTCAGTGGTTCTGGTTTACACAAGCTGGATTGATCGGTAATGAATCTGCCTTTAGGGATACTGCGGATCTATTTGGTACAGGTGCCGTGGACTGGACTCCACAATCTGTTGCCTTTGGTGGAACTCCAGAAGATTTGGTGTTCCAAATTTTTGGAAGTGTGGACAATAGTTCTACTATGGATGCTGCTGCCGAGATTGCTCCTACGGCCGCGGCTGGCACTGGAGGCAATGAAACTTCGGAAAGTCTGGCCACGGTAGAAACCAATGTAATCACAGCGGTTTGGCCAAATCCTTCTACCAATGAATTCTATTTTGCTTTAAAAGACAGTGAAGATCCAAAAGTAACAACTCAAATCTTTAATCTGTTGGGACAAATGGTTTTTGAAAGTAAAGAGACCAGTAGTTCCGATCCTATTATTTGGAATGCTTCCAACAATCCTGCTGGTATTTACTTTGTAAAAATCAAAGGAGCAAAAACTAATGAAAACTTTAAAATCATTAAAAAATAACTACCAACTTGAATAACGAAGGGCGCGATTAACATCGCGCTTTTTTTATAACATCCAATTGAAGCTCAGCTTCGTATATATTAGTAAAACTTTATTTCCAATGAAAGCTGTTTTCGTTTTTGTTTTATTTATTCTGAGTACTGCTTGCAGTGAACCAGAAAATTCTTCCTCCACAGAAGGCCTATTAGAAGAGAGTGTTCAAAATGAAAATGACGAGACTGTGATTGATCAACAACAAATGTTAGGGCCCAACGAAATAATGTTGAAAATAAAGGTTTTAGGCTCCTCCACACAAGACAAAGAAATTTGTGGTCTATCCAAAGAGCATGTATTTCATGTTGAAGTGACGGAAATTCTTCAATCTGGAAGCAGTATCAATCAAAAACTTACCAAAGAACAGCAAATGGACGTGGCTTTTCTCTTCGATCCAGAAGTTTTGGAAACTGGCACTTCTCTGGAAGTTAAAGCAAAAGAAGGCCTTTGTCCAGATACATCCACAAGCTATTTCACCATTATTGAGCATAAAATTTTGGAATAGCTCCCTTTTTCCCCTTACTTTGAAATGCTCAATTTTTAACACCCTATATGAAGAAGGTATTCTGTGTTGGTGAACTACTCATTGATTTTGTAGCTGAAAAACAAGGGAACGATCTTTCCAAAGCCACTGAATTTACTAAAAAAGCGGGGGGTGCTCCAGCCAATGTAGCCTGTGCTATTGCCAAATTAGGCGGCAAAGGTGTTTTTGTAGGCTGTGTTGGGGAAGACCCTTTTGGAAAATTTTTACTTGACACTCTAAAAAGAGAAGGGGTGGATATTTCTTTGGCCCAGTTTTCTAAAACATTCACCACTTTGGCTTTTGTTTCTTTGGCCGAGGATGGTGAAAGAGATTTTGTTTTTAGTCGGGGTGCAGACCAAGAACTGGTTTATGACCCATCACTTAGAAAAAGTTTTCATGGCAATCTTTTGCATTTGGGCGCAGCTACCGCACTTTTAGGGGGAAACTTGGAAAAAACCTACGGTAAATATCTTTTTGATGGACTTACCAAGGAAATGTTCATAAGCTTTGACCCCAATTTTAGAGGAGATCTATGGAAAGAAAATGAGCAACAGTTCATTAAAAAATGTATGCCTTTTGTAGAAAAATCGCACCTGTGCAAATTCAGTTTGGAAGAAGCGCAATTGCTTTCTGGAAAAACAGATTTAAATGACGCTTGTGATTTTCTTCACGAAGTAGGAACAAAAATCATCACTATTACTTTGGGTAAAGAAGGCACTTTGGTCAGCATGAACGGTTCTAAAAAAACGGTTCCAAGTATTCCTGTACAACCTGTTGACACTACTGGGGCAGGGGATGCTTTTATTGGTTGTCTTTTACAACAAATAGCAGATATGGGGAACTTGCATAAAATTTTTGATGATTTTGATTTACTCACCAAAATGGTGGCCAAGGCCAACAAAGCAGGGGCTATAACCACAACCAACTTTGGGGCCATCAATTCGCTTCCTACAAAAGGTGAACTGGAAGCTTAGATTGTTTCATTGCTTTAACAAATCAACTATAGCGTACTTTCCTCAATATCCGTTGTGATTCCTTCAATGATAGATAGACATTTCTATCATATGCTTTCAACAAAGATCTTGCCTTGTCCATATGTTCTTTGGCCTCTTCAAAACCATTGAGGTAGCAAATAAGATACGTTGCCGGCAAATGTGTCAAATCAATATGTTCCGATTGGTTAAGGGCAATCTTATTTTCAAGTTTTTGAAGTAGTGTATTATTGGTATTGTAAACGTGATACAGCGTTTTTTTATCATATTGGGGTGGCTCAAATACCAAATTACTGTTGATGGTGTATTTTCCATTTTCGGAGAAGGTAATCATCATTTCCTCCAGCGGATAATATTTTTGTTGGGTTCCCAATCCCAACTGCACATATTCCAAAGTGCTAAAAGAATCATCGTTATAGGTAATGGTGATTTCATCCAAAGCTGAATAAAATAGTTTTACCTGCTCATTGATCAACTCAATATCCACTCTGGAATAATAGGTTTTGTTCTTTACCCTTTTCCGATTTCCGGCCCAACAGACCACAAATTGTTCTTTAAAAACTTTATAATCACTGATTAAATCTGGGTGTCTGTTATTCATGAAATTGATAACGGCGTCCAAGGTCATCTCAATATTGTTACGAGCATGCTTTTCAATAGTGGCCACCGCCTCTGAGTTGATGTTTTTTAACTGAATATCAAAAGCTTTGGGCAAACTGATGCTCCCTTCCCTAAAGAAAACTGCGCCTCCATAATACTTCCAAATGTTCTTTCTTAGTGCACACACTTTCCCATTGGACCGAATGGTGACCAACCCAACCACTTTACCTTCGGGCAAATGCGGGAAAGGAATGTTTTCGTAGGAAATCAAGGGTGGATTATCCAAATAGGCGTTGACCAAATTTTGAATCTTGCTGTCATCAAAAAAATCTACTCCAACAATCTTATTGTCCTCATCCTCAACTCCTATCACTATAAAAGAATTGTTATGTGGATTGCTGTTGGCCAGCGCACAGACATGTTTTAAGAATTTCGCCTTTCCTTCCTTTTCGCCAATGGAAATAAACCGCTTCTTATCATAAAAGCTGTTCTCATCATTGTGCGCCAAAAGATTTTTAACCAGTAGGCGTTTATTGATCATAGTTCCTTCTTCACAATGGTACTGCTTGCCTGGGCCGTTGGCATCACTACCAAATCTGCAATATTTACATGGTAAGGTCTAGTCACCACAAAATGAATGATATCTGCTATATCTTCAGGTCTCAAAGCTTGATATCCTTTATAGACTTTTTCTGCCTTTTCCGTATCTCCTTTGAACCGTACTTGACTAAATTCGGTCTCTACCAAACCAGGGTTTACCGCTCCCACACGTATGCCATATTCGTTTAAATCGATACGCATTCCTTGGTTAATTGCATCAACAGCATGTTTACTGGCACAATACACGTTGCCTTTAGGATAAACTTCTTTTCCAGCAGTGGATCCAATATTGATAATATGTCCCGACTTTCGTTCCACCATTTGGGGCAAAACTGCTTTTGATACATATAACAATCCTTTTACATTAATGTCCAACATGGCATCCCAGTCTTCCAAACTCCCTTGATCAATGGGTTCGAGTCCATGTGCATTCCCGGCATTGTTGATCAGAACATCTATTTCTGAGAAGGGATTTGGTAATTCAGAAATAGCAGAATCAACAGCTTGCTTGTCCCTTACATCAAATTTCAAGGGGTAAACTTGGGCCGCCTTTCCAAGGTTCTGTTTTAAGTCATCCAAACGTTCTTGCCTTCGGCCGCATAACACCAAATTAAAGTCTTGCTTTGCAAAAAGTTCAGCCGTTGCCTTTCCAATTCCACTGGTTGCACCAGTTATCAATACTGTTTGTTTCTTTTTCATTTTTAATTTTTCCTAAGGCACCTCATGCCCTTGACTAGCCGCCAATAAAGCAAACCAATCTTCCAACTCTAACTGAATGTCCACAGCTTTAGCTGCCAACGCTATTCTTTCCTTATTTGCAGTGCCAATCACTGGAAATACCTTTGCAGGATGTCTAAGTACCCATGCCAATAGCAATTGACTTTCCTCTACATCATATTTTTCTGCAAGGTTGCCCAAGGTATTAGTGATTCTTTGTGTTTGTTCGTTCTTTGCTCTAAAAACAGCCCCCAACGGACTCCATGCCATTGCCATTCTACCTTGGGCTATACAATCATCAAAAGTCCCATCATATATGGGTGAGTCATGCGTTAGAGAAAATTCTACTTGATTTCCAGTTATGGGAACTGATTTTTCCAACATGGCAATCTGCGAAGGAGTAAAATTGGAAACTCCAAACTGCCTTATTTTACCTTCCTGCATCAATTGAGCAATGGCTTCTCCAATTATCTGGGGTTCCATCAACGGACTGGGTCGGTGCAACAGGAGTAAATCCAAATATTCCGTGCGTAGCTTCCGAAGTGATTCTTCAGCAGACCATATGATATATTCTTTGGTGTATTCATAATGCTTCAAACGGTTTTTACGACCCGTCGTCATTTGGATTCCACATTTTGAAATCAATTGAATGGATGACCGCTCAACTTCGCTTTCAACAAAGGCGTTGCCAAAATCCAATTCCGTTGAATAATCGCCATAAATGTCTGCATGGTCAAAAGTGGTTATCCCTTGTGCAATGCAATGGTGCATCAGCCCAACCATTTCACTGTTGGAAAATTGTTTGCCCCAACTTCCCCATGTCATGGTTCCAGAAATGATTCTGGAAAAATTATTTATATGTTGCATAGAGAGTTAAAGTATAAAAATAAACCCTTAAATCCTTCATAAAACTGGGGTTGTCTGCATTTTTTTAACCATTAATTAACAGATGCTTTTTAAATTAATTTTCATTTTGCACTTCCCATAAAAATGCTCACATTAATACATCACAATAAAAGTTTATATGGAAGAAAACACTACTATTGATATTAGTGCTGTGAATGAAAAAATTGCTCAAGAGAGTGCTTTTATTGATTTACTGACCACTGAAATGAACAAAACCATTGTTGGTCAAAAGCACATGGTTGAGCGATTGCTCATTGGTCTATTGGGTCAAGGTCACATTCTCTTGGAAGGTGTGCCAGGTCTTGCAAAAACCTTGGCCATAAACACGCTGGCCAAAGCGGTCAAAGGAAGTTTTAGCAGAATCCAGTTTACTCCGGACCTTTTACCAGCGGATGTTGTTGGGACATTGATTTACAATATCAAGGAAAACGATTTTTCCATCAAGAAAGGGCCCATTTTTGCCAACTTTGTCCTTGCGGATGAAATCAATAGGGCTCCTGCAAAGGTGCAGTCTGCTTTACTAGAGGCTATGCAGGAGAAACAAGTTACCATTGGTGATGAAACCTTTAAACTTGATGCTCCCTTTTTGGTAATGGCCACACAAAACCCTGTAGAACAAGAAGGGACTTACCCTTTACCTGAAGCTCAGGTTGACCGTTTTATGTTGAAAACAGTCATTGACTATCCCAAACTCAATGAGGAACAGCTTATCATTAGACAAAATCTAAAGGGCTCTTATGAAGCTATAAAACCTGTGGTAACCTTAAAACAAATTTTAAGTGCACAGGCAGCCGTTAGGGAGGTCTACATGGACGAAAAAATTGAAAAATATATCTTGGATTTGGTATTTGCTACCCGATATCCAGAAAAATACAATCTTGAATCCCTTAAACCACTTATCAGTTTTGGTGCTTCCCCAAGGGGTAGTATCAATTTGGCCAATGCCTCAAAATGCTATGCCTTTATCAAAAGAAGAGGGTATGTGGTTCCAGAAGATGTAAGGGCCGTTGTTCATGATGTACTAAGACATCGTATTGGTATTACTTATGAGGCCGAAGCGGAGAACATCACTTCAGAAGAAATCATCAACAAGATTGTAAACGAGGTAGAGGTGCCGTAATGGTTCAATGTTTCTCGTTCAAAGTAGGCATACTTTAGAAGAGCCAGAAAACCAATTAGCTTGTTACTTGAACCCAATGGACACGAAAGAACTACTTAAGAAAGTACGTAAAATCGAGATAAAGACCCGTCGTCTTTCCGATCATATTTTTGGTGGGGAATACCATTCCGCATTCAAAGGTAGGGGTATGACTTTCAGTGAGGTGAGACAATACCAATTTGGGGATGATGTAAGAGCTATTGATTGGAATGTAACAGCCAGATACAATGAACCCTTTGTAAAGGTTTTTGAGGAGGAACGTGAACTGACCATGATGTTAATGGTGGACGTGAGTGGCTCTGAGTTGTTTGGAACTGCAAAGCAATTCAAAAAAGAAGTCATTACGGAAATATCCGCCACTTTGGCTTTTTCAGCTTTACAGAACAATGATAAAGTAGGGCTTATCCTTTTTTCTGACCAAGTGGAGCTCTTTATCCCTCCTAAAAAAGGGAAAAGTCATGTACTAAGGATTATTAGGGAGCTTTTGGAATTCACCCCTAAAAGTACAAATACCAACCTTGCAGGGGCCTTAAAGTTCCTTACCAATGTGATGAAGAAAAAGGCAATTGTTTTTGTTCTATCTGACTTCATCGCAGATGATTATGACAATACGCTTCGAATTATTGGCAACAAACACGATGTTACTGGCATACGTGTTTTTGATGAAAGAGAAGAATCCATCCCCAATTTGGGAATGGTACAAATGGAAGATGCAGAAACAGGGGCCTTGCAGTTAGTGAACACACAATCCAAAAAAGTGCGAAATGCCTACGGGCAGTTTCATAAGGATAAGGTGAAATATTTTCAAGATTCATTCACCAAAGCAGGTTGTGGGGTAATTCATTCCAGGGTTGATGACAGCTATGTAAAAAAATTATTGGGGTATTTTAAAAGAAGAGGATGATTGGAGTTGAGCCCATACAGTCGAACACCATAAAAATCAGTTGGTTTCAAAAGCTACTTTTGTTTTTGTGCCTTTTTCTGATGCCCTTTTGGGGCCAATCCCAAAACGCTCCCAAAATTTCATCGGAAATTGATACCACTTCCATAAAAATTGGTGAACAAATCCAATACAAGATTACCGTTGAAACCGACTCCACCGATTTAGTACATTTCCCAGAAGGACAGACATTTTCTCCCTTGGAAACAGTGGAGGCCTTGATGATTGACACTACCAAAAACAAAAATCGTGTCATTTTGCAAAGGATTTATGCCCTTACCCAATTTGATAGTGGTGCATATACCATTCCCCCTCAACGAATTGCCGTAAACGAACAACCTTTTTACACAGATTCATTTCGTATAAAAGTGGCCGATGTAGTTGTGGATACTACAACGCAAAAAATGTACGATATAAAACCTTTGATACAGGTTGAAAAAAGCTATGCCAAACTTTGGACTATTTTGCTCTGGGTGCTTTTGGCACTTCTAGTTGTAGGCGGCTTGGTTTATTGGTTTTTCTTAAGAAAAAAACCTTTAACAGAAGAGGAAATGGAAGCTCTTTTGCCTCCCTATGACCGAGCTCTTTTGGAACTCAAAAAACTGGAAAACTCCAGATATCTTATTCAAGATGAATTCAAAAAATACTATTCCGAGCTTACCGATATTGTCCGATCATATTTAGAAGAAGATGTCCAGGTATCGGCCTTGGAAAGTACCACTTCAGAACTCATCACAAAATTAGAATTGCTACGGGATGCAGGAGAGCTGGATTTACAGGATGAAACGATTTCACAATTTCAAAAAATATTACAAACCGCCGACTTGGTAAAGTTTGCCAAATCTAAACCCGCTATTTCCCTTGCGGAACAGGACAGAAAACTGGTAGAACAAATTGTGGTCAAAACCCACGATGCATTACCAGATCCTACTGATGAAGAACTTTTGCAAAATGAGGAGTATTTAGAAGAACTGGCCAAAAAAAAACAACGCAAAAGAATCTATTGGGCCGCTGCTATTTTTGCCGGACTTATTTTCTTGGGTGGAGGACTTTCCATAGCTTATTTTGGTTTCAAAGAAGTTAGGGACACTGTATTTGGATATCCCACCAAAGACTTATTGGAAGGAGAATGGGTTGGAAGCTCTTACGGATATCCTCCCATTGAGTTGGAAACCCCAGATGTATTGATCCGTCAAGAAGCAAAGTTACCCCCAGAGGCCGAAGAATTAATCAAGGAGCTACAAACATTTAGTTATGGAAGTTATGTCGGTGTTTTTTCAGTAGCAACAAGCTCTGTCACTTACAAAGAAGAAATCGATCCCAATTTTGAAGCTGCAATAGGTGGCATTATAGCCACGTTTGAAGGTGCGGGTGTTAAAAATATAATCACCAAGCAAGAAGAGTTCGTTACAAAATCTGGTGTAAAAGGTTTAAAGACCTTTGGAACTGGGAATTTTAATACCGCGCTTGATAATGATTCAAAAAAGGCCAAATACAATATCCTAACATTTGGCGGAAAAGGTTTCATGCAGCAGATTGTGATTACATGGGAAGATGGGGATGATTATGCAGAAGAAATCGTAACCCGCATATTGAATAGTTTGGACGTAAAAACACAAGTATAGATGTTTGAAAATATAGAATTTGCAAATCCTCAGTTTTTTTGGTTGCTGCTTTTGCTTCCATTGGCTTTGCTGTGGTATTTTTTCAAACGAAAAAAAGAAGTCGCTTCTTTAAAAATATCAAGCATCAAAGGATTTTCTGTACGTAGTATGGCTTCCAAGTTAAGACCTGTGCTTTTTGCTTTGCGACTATTGGCACTGGCTTCAATCGTCACTGCATTGGCTCGACCACAAATTGAAGACATTTCAACAAGGACAAAGACCACTAAGGGTATTGATATTGTTATGGCCATCGACGTTTCTTCCAGTATGCTGGCCCGTGACCTAAAGCCCAATCGCCTTGCCGCTTTAAAGGAAGTAGCCGCGGATTTCATCAAAAAAAGACCCAACGATCGTATTGGACTCGTGGGCTACGCTGCTGAAAGCTACACCAAAACACCTATCACCAGTGATAAGACCATTGTGTTGAATGCATTGAGGCAGATTACCTATGGTGAATTAGAAGATGGAACCGCTATTGGTATGGGACTTGCTACTTCTGTAAACCGTTTAAAAGAAAGTAAGGCCATTAGCAAAGTCATTATTTTATTGACAGATGGTGTGAACAATTCTGGTTTCATTGAGCCGAAAACCGCTGCAGATCTTGCTGCTGAATTTGGCATAAAAACCTATACCATTGGTCTTGGAACCAACGGAAATGCACTTTCTCCAGTTGCATATAACCGAGATGGCACCTACAGATATGGTATGCGACAAGTGGAAATAGATGAAGAGCTTTTAAAAGAAATTGCAGAAGTTACAGGAGGTAAATACTTCCGGGCTACCGATAATGAAAAGTTGGGGGAAATTTATGATGAAATCAATAAGTTGGAAAAAACCGAAATAGAGGAATTCAAATACTATAAGTACGAAGAAAAGTTTAGGCCATTGATTCTTTTGGCAGGAGCTTTACTGTTGATTGAATGGGCATTGAGAAATTCCATATTTAAAAGTTTTATTTAGTACATGATCCAGTTTGACGAGAAAATATACTTCTACCTTTTGGCCATCATTCCGGTGATGGTATTGGCCTTTTTCTTTTTTCAAATCTGGAAAAAAAGAACCCAACGCCAATTTGCAGATTCCAGATTACTGCGCAGGCTGGCTCCCAATAGATCTAGTTTTAAATCTGCGTTGAAATTGTTTTTTCTTTTAGCAGGTTTGGCTTTCTTGATACTGGGATTGGTAAACCCCAAAATTGGCACCAAGTTAGAAACCGTAAAACGTGAAGGAGTTGATATTGTTTTTGCCATAGATGTTTCCAAGAGCATGTTGGCCGAGGACATTGCCCCAAACCGTCTGGAAAAATCAAAAAGATTGGTTTCAGAAATCATCAATCAACTGGCCAGTGACCGTATAGGAATCATTGCCTACGCCGGACAGGCTTATCCCCAATTGCCCATCACCACAGATTACGGAGCCGCAAAAATGTTCTTGCAAAGCATGAACACCAATATGCTTTCTTCACAAGGAACCGCCATAGACGCCGCCATTGAATTGGCAAGCACCTATTACGATGATGCCGAACAGACCAATAGAATTTTGTTCATTGTCTCTGATGGTGAGGATCACTCAGAGGGGTCAACCGTTAAAGCTATTGACCTAGCTGTTCAGAATGGTATTAGAATCTACACCATAGGTGTAGGAAAGACCAAAGGCGCCCCAATTCCAATCAAGAGGAACGGTGTGGTGGAAAGTTTAAAGAAAGACAACGAAGGTGAAGTTGTGATCACCAAACTCAATGAAGCCATCCTTTCAGAAATTGCAAATGAAGGAAATGGGGCATATATTGATGGCTCCAATACTGAAAAAACAGTTGAATATATAAAGGAACAACTGGACCAAATGGATAAAAAAGAATTTGAGGCCAAGCAATTTGCAGAGTACAAGGACCAATTTCAATGGTTTCTTGGGGCCGCATTTTTATTTCTATTTTTGGACATTTTCGTTCTGGACAGAAAAACCCAATGGTTGAAAAAGCTAAATCTTTTTAATGAAAGCGATTATGAATAAGATAAGATTCATGGCCGGCCTGCTGTTCTTCCTTGGAATAACACTTCAGGCACAGGAAAAAGTAGTGGACAAAGAGGCCCAAAAGGCATTACGGACCTCAACAAACCTTACTTGGGAAGCAAACAAAGAGCTTACCGCCAATGATTTTACAACTGCAGAATCTGAATATAGACGGGCCATTTCCAAAAGTTCAAAAAACTCAGTGGCGCCCTTCAATTTAGGCAATGCCTATTACAACAGAGAAAGTTACGGGGAAGCCTTTGGAAGATATAAAGAAGCAGGGGAAGCTGCTGAGGCCAAATCTGGCAAGCACAAAGCCTATCACAATATGGGCAATGTTTATATGAAGAGCAAGGAATACCAAAAGGCCGTTGATGCCTATAAAGAAGCTCTTCGAAACAATCCAAAAGACGACGAAACCCGTTACAACCTAGCTTTGGCCAAGAAAATGCTTGAAAAAGAGCAAGAGGAGCAAAAAAATGATGACAACCAGGGTGGCGATGACAATCAGGATCAACAAGACCAGAAAGATCAAAACCAAGACCAGAACAATCAAGGGGATAATGAAAAGCAAGATGAAGGGGAGCAAAATGAAGATGAAAACAAGGATAAGGGAGATCAAGGGGAAAATGGAGAGGATCAACCTGAAGAAAATCAAAAGGGAGATGGTGATGAGAAAAAAGAGCAGGAGAAAAAACCCAATGAAGGAGATAAGCCCGAAGAGCAAAAACAACAGCCTAGACCCAATCAACTTTCTAAACAGCAAATTCAGAATTTGCTAGAGGCCATGCAAAATGAGGAAAAAAAGGTGCAGGAAAAAATGGAGGCCAAAAAAGTAAGGGGCAAAAAGATTAAAAACGAAAAAGATTGGTAGATGTATAGGTTGATGGGCAAAACTTTTTGGACACTTTGTGTTTCCCTTTTTATAGGGTTTTCGCTGTACTCCCAAGACGAAGAGGTTTCCTTTCAAATGAAGTTGAGCAAGGAAAAGCTGGGCATCAACGAACGTCTAAGGGTAGATTTTACCATGAATAAGGATGGAGACAATTTCACCCCTCCCTCTTTTGAAGGTTTTGAAGTAGTTATGGGCCCTTCCCAGTCTATACAATCTTCTTGGGTCAATGGAAAACGTAGTTTTTCCAAAACATACAGTTATATTCTTGTTCCAACTGCAAGAGGTAAGTTCAGTATAAAACAAGCTACGATTGACATTAGCGGCAACACATACAAAACATTGCCAAAAACCGTAGAGATAACTGCAGCGGTAGATAAACCCAGCGACCAAAAAACAGTTGATGACGTAGCTGATGAAAGTCTTCATTTGGTTGCCGAGGTTTCCAAAGGAAATCCCTACCTCAACGAGGCAGTAACCGTAATTTACAAACTGTATGTAAGTCCAAATATCAGTGTCACCAACTATCGCCCATTGGATAATCCCAAATACAATAATTTTTGGAGTCAAGAAATTCCGGTGACAAAACATACCGCTCAAAATGGCACTTATAAGGGCAAACCATATCGCTTTGTAGCTTTAAAAAAGGTGGTCCTCTATCCCCAAAAGTCTGGAAAGTTGGAAATTGAACCGCTTTCATTGGAAATTTTTGTGGATGTCCCTACCAACCGAAGAGACTTCTTTGGCGGTCGCATTTATACCCAAACCAGCAAAAGAGTGTCCGCCGGAAAAAGAACCATCAATGTTAAAGCATTGCCTGAAGCAGGAAAACCTGCAAATTTTAGTGGTGCCGTAGGTGATTTTGAATTCTCCGTAACCGCAAGTAAAAAACAATTGAATGCTTCTGAATCCCTTCAGGCCAAAGTTGAAGTGTCAGGAAATGGAAACCTAAAATTGTTCCAACTACCTGAACCAGAATTACCCAGTGCCCTTGAAGTTTATGAGCCAGAACATGAAGAAAATGTAAACACCTATAGTTCGGGAATGGAAGGAAAAGTCGCCAATAGGTACACCATAGTTCCGTCCTTCAGAGGAAAATACCCCATTCCCAGCATATCCTTTAGCTACTTTAATCCAAAATCAAAAAAGTACATAACCCTCAATTCTGAAGAAATTAATATTGAAGTTTTGGAGGGTCCGGTTGGAGCTTCAGAGAATACCAATGTGGGAAATTCTACGAATAAACAACTGGTGGTAAAAACTGGGAAACAATTTCATTTTTTAAAATTGAATCCTAATCTTACCAAAATTGGAACTCATTATTTCTTCGGTTCCAAATGCTTTTACTGGTGGTTGTTTGCCCCTTTACTTCTGATTCCCTTGGTGATTTTCTTCTTCAAGAAAAGAGAGGCCATAGCCAGTGATGTAGCTGGCAACAAGATTAGACAGGCCAATAAATTGGCCAAAAAATATCTGTCCACTGCTAAAAAAGAACTGGGCAACAAAGAAGCATTTTATGTGGCTTTGGAAAAAGGCCTTCATAATTACCTAAAAGCCAAGTTGAAAATCGAGACTTCGGAGTTCAGTAAAGAAAAAATCACTGCTATTCTCACTGAAAAAAATGTGGATACTGAAAATATTGAAGGTTTTATTTCTTTATTGAAAAGTTGCGAAATGGCCCGATATAGCCCTTTTTCTGATGTTCAGATGCAGAATGATTATGAAAAAGCGAGTGTAGTTATTTCTAATTTGGATAAGAACCTATGAGAATGAGAAAACTGATTTCCGCTTTACTATTCTTTTCCATGTGCTTTGGGTTCTCCCAAAACAAAGAGCTTTTTACCCAAGCTACGGAATATTATAACAAAGGTGAGTTCCTCAAGGCTGCAGAAAATTATGAGAAAATCCTAAAAAGTGGCGAGCATTCTCCAGAGCTTTACTTTAATCTTGGAAATTGTAATTATAAGCTCAATGCCATTGGTCCAAGCATTTACTATTATGAAAAGGCATTGCTTCTAAAACCCAATGACAGTGAAATTTTGAACAATTTGGCCTATGCCCAAAACATGAGGTTGGATGCCATTGAGGAAATGCCCAAAACTGAGATTGCACAAATTTATGGTAACCTGATTAACTTACTCTCCTTTGACCAATGGGCTTATTTGGCTGTAGCCTTGGTCGTTTTATTTGTACTGGGATATTTGGTTTACTTTTTTCTTCGCAATGCAAATCAAAAAAGGATAGCATTCATAGGTAGTATTTTCGCTCTTTCTTTTGGAGTACTATGTGTTTTATTGGCTTATTTGCAATATCAAGAGTTCAAAAATGATAATCCTGCTATTGTATTTAGTAAGGAAGTAAAGATTACATCTGAACCCAACGTAAATAGCGAAGTAATCTTCTCGCTACATGAAGGCACTAAAGTAAATGTGCTGGATGAATTGAACGATTGGAGCAAGATACGGATTGCAGATGGCCAAACTGGTTGGCTTAAAGAAAACAACATCAAGCTTTTAAACGATTTTTAAGCTATATTCAAGAAAAAATAATAGCTTTACTATCAATTATTTTGAAAACGAACCAATGCTAAAAGCAATTGCATTTCCCTTTATTGCCCTGATGCTGATATTCTCCATATTGGCTCCGTCGGTAATCTCCTTGGTGGACAAGGATGGTGCCATTGCTGTTTTGGTCGATTCCAACGATGAAGAAAACAATCAGGAAAAAGAATCTAAAAAAAAATTTGAGGAAAAAGATTTGTTTCTGCATGGATTGGTGACCACAGGAAATTTTCTACACAAAAAAGAAAAATCGGTTCACAAAAAACATGTGTTTCTCCATTCTGATTTCAAAGCAGAAATTCTGCTACCTCCCCCTCAACAGTTGTAATAACTGTCAAGAATCAATCATTTACAACTCGTTTTTAACCTTCTTCAACATTATAGATGCTGGAGAGCAATAAATTAATTATCATGTTCAAGTATATAAAAAATGACTTGCCTGCTAGTATTGTCGTTTTCTTTGTAGCATTACCCCTTTGTTTGGGTATTGCCCTTGCCAGTGGCGCCCCTTTATTTTCAGGATTGATTGCCGGAATTATTGGCGGAATCATTGTTGGTACACTTAGCGGCTCACAAATCGGGGTCAGTGGCCCTGCAGCAGGTCTTGCTGCTATTGTATTGACAGCTATCGGAACCTTGGGTGGATTCGAAAATTTCCTAGTTGCCGTAGTTTTGGGTGGAATCATCCAAATCATATTCAGTATTTTGAAGGCGGGTATTATTGCCTACTATTTTCCTTCTTCAGTAATTAAAGGGATGCTTACCGGTATCGGTATCATCATTATCCTAAAGCAAATTCCACACTTTTTTGGTTATGATTCCAACCCGGAAGGTAATTTCGCCTTTTTTGAAACGGACGGCGGAAATACTTTTAGTGGCATTCTAAACGCTTTTAAATTCATCAGTCCTGGTGCAACTTTAATTGCTATTGTTGCTTTGACCATACTTATTCTCTGGGATAGAGTACTTACCAAAAAAGCAAAAATCTTTCAACTTATCCAAGGGCCTTTGGTTGCAGTAGTTCTTGGTATTTTATATTATGTTTTTACTGCTGATCATGAAACTCTTGCCATATCCAAGGAACATTTGGTAAAGGTGCCAATCCCAGAAAGTTTTGATTCTCTGGGAACATTGCTCAGTTTTCCAAACTTTGCGGTTATAGGGAATCCAGAAATCTGGATTACGGCATTTACAATTGCATTGGTTGCAAGTTTGGAAACCCTATTGTGTGTTGAAGCTACAGATAAATTAGATCCTTATAAGAGAACTACCCCGACCAACAAAGAACTGTTTGCACAAGGTATTGGAAACACTATTTCCGGATTGGTTGGAGGTCTTCCCGTTACCCAGGTAATTGTTCGTAGTTCTGCCAATATTCAGTCTGGAGGAAGAACTAAAGCTTCTGCCATTATCCATGGTTTTTTCTTGCTGATTTCGGTAATACTAATTCCAAGATTGCTCAACTTGATTCCTTTATCTGTTTTGGCGGCCATTCTTTTGATAGTAGGTTATAAATTGGCAAAACCTGCACTTTTCAAAAAAATGTATCAACTAGGATGGAAACAATTTGTCCCATTCGTTGTAACCGTAGTCGGTATTGTCTTCACAGACCTTCTTGTAGGTATAGGTTTGGGATTGGGTGTTGGTATTGTGGTCATTTTGATAAAAAGTTATCAGAATTCACATTTCTTGCATATTGAAGACAAGAGTAACGGTGTACATAAAATCAATATGACCTTGGCAGAGGAAGTAACCTTTTTTAATAAAGGTGCCATTCTTAAGGAGCTGGATAGTCTTCCTGAAAATTCATATCTTCAATTGGATGTGAGAAAGACCCGTTTTCTAGATAATGATATTATTGAAATCCTAGAAGATTTTTCAGAAAAAGCCCGTAACCGAAACATCAATATCAAACTGATTTCTGAACGTGGAATTGTAGAAAATCCAGACAGCTATATCCAATTTTTTAAACTTACACCAAAATCTGCTTAAAAAAATTATACTATGAAAGCACATACTAAAGAGACACAGGCAACAATGAATCCTGATAAAGCCTTAAAGTTTTTGAAAGAAGGTAATGCACGATTTCAAAATAACCTTAAGGCCAATAGAAATCTTTTACAACAAGTAAATGAGACTAAAGATGGTCAATTTCCCTTTGCTACCATCCTAAGCTGTATTGACTCAAGGGTTTCAGCAGAACTTATTTTTGACCAAGGTTTAGGAGACATTTTCAGTATTAGAATTGCCGGCAACTTTGTAAACCAAGATATTTTGGGAAGCATGGAGTTTGCCTGTAAACTTGCAGGAACTAAATTGATTGTGGTTTTGGGCCACACTTCTTGTGGTGCCGTAAAAGGTGCTTGTGATCATGCCCGTCTTGGAAATCTTACCACTCTTATCAACAAAATTGAACCTGCCGTTTATGCCACAAAAGAGCCTCAGGAAGAATCTTTAAGAAATTCAAAAAACTTGGACTTCGTAGATGCCGTTGCAGTTAAAAATGTTGAAATGACTTTGGAGAATATAAGAAACCAAAGTGTAATTCTTAAAGAAATGGAAGATAATGGAGAAATACTTATTGTGGGAGGTATGTATGATATCTCTACAGGAGAAGTGTATTATTTATAGGTACTTTTTCTTAAATAAAGTAGAGGCCAGTGTTTAACATTTCATTGGCCTCTTTTAATTTGTTAAAATTAGTATCTTGACTGCCCAACAATCAAAAAACTGCTGTAAGCATGTTTAAACACTTCAGAGGAGATTTATTCGGAGGAATTACCGCAGGGATTGTTGCCTTGCCATTGGCTTTGGCATTTGGGGTAAGCTCGGGTTTAGGGCCTAGCGCTGGGCTATACGGCGCAATTTTCATTAGTTTTTTTGCTGCTTTGTTTGGAGGGACCAACACTCAAATTTCTGGTCCTACTGCCCCCATGACTGCTGTGAGCATGGTGATCATTGCAGGAATCTTGGCAGTGCATGATGGAAATGTCAGCAAAGCACTCCCTATAATTTTAGCAGTCTTCTTATTGGCGGGGCTCATGCAAGTTGCATTGGGGGTCATAGGATTGGGAAAGTATATCAAATATATTCCTTACCCTGTAGTTTCTGGATTTATGACCGCTATTGGTGTCATCATTTTGGTGACCCAAATACTTCCTGCGGTTGGCTATTATCCAAAAGAAGATAAAACATATGTAAATCAATTTAAAGCTCAAGCAGAAGAAGAAATATTAGAAAATATTCTAAGGGAAGAAGCAGGAGAAGGTATTTTAGTTTTGGAAGACTTTGAAGAAACCATAAAAAGGGCCCAAGAAATTACAGAGGCCGATATGTTGAAAGAAGCCAAAACCTTAGCTGCAAGTGATGCCTCTGGTGTGCTTGGAACCTTTAGGGTTTTACCTAGGGCACTAAAAAATATCAATTGGCTCGAATTAGGTCTCGCCTTGGCCACCATCATTATCATTTACGGGTTCAAACGGATAACTACTGCTGTACCCAGTACCTTGGTTGCTTTGATTGCTGTTTCAGGAATTGCCTATGGCTTTGGATTAGGTTACCGGCCTATAGAGGAAATTCCAACAGGTCTTCCTATTCCCAATCTTGAAATTTTCACAGAATTCAGCTTAAAATCCATAACTCCCTACATTTTTACGGCGCTTACGTTGTCCTTGCTCGGAGCTATAGATTCGCTTTTGACATCGGTTGTTGCAGACAACATGACGCAGACCAAACACAAACCCAATAAAGAATTGATTGGGCAAGGAATAGGAAACAGTATCGCTGCTGTTTTTGGAGGAATTCCTGGTGCTGGGGCTACAATTAGAACAGTTGTCAACATTAACTCTGGTGGTAAAACCAGACTCTCTGGAATGATAGCTGGAATATTATTGCTGGTCATTTTGCTTGCACTTGGCCCAGTAGCCTCCCAAATACCCGCTGCTGTTCTGGCCGGCATCTTGGTTACTGTCGGTATTGGTGTGATGGACTACAGAGGTCTGAAAGCTATTCCTTATTTGCCAAAAGACATCAAACTTGGCCCCTTTAAATTAAGTTCTGAAGTTATTATTATGTTGGTGGTAATGGTCCTTTCCTCTGTATGGAATTTGGTCTACGCCGTTGGAATAGGATTGGTAATTGCCTCATTGATGTTCATGAAAAAGATTGGAGACATTACTGCAAAACGTTCAGATGTAAAACCATTAAAAGAAGAGGCTTGGTCTGATGAAAAAGACTTTCCAAAAAAACTAAACGAAGAGGTATTCATAAAGCACATCAAAGGGCCCCTATTTTTTGGGTCAACGAGTGAGTTTCAGCAATTGGCTGAACAAATTCCGGATACCGCCACCAATGTAATCATCCGAATGGGGCGAATGCAGTATATGGACCAATCTGGACTTTATGCCATGGAAGATGTGCTTCAGGATTTGATCAAAAGAAATATTATTGTTGTCATGGTAGACATTTTGGAACAACCCAGATACATGATGGAACGCATTGATATTATCCCCGACTTGATTCCGGAAGAGCATATTTTTGATAATTTCCAAAGCTGTATGGATTGGGTTGAAGAAAATGTTGAAGACATCTACCACGATTAATGTTTTTAAAAGGAATATTGAGCGCTATGCTCTACTTACTTAAATTTCCACAAGATTCAGGCCCCATTTATTTGGAGACTATTGAGGGGAGGTTTCCCATAGAGCCTTTTAACACCTACAGCAACCTTATATTTCTGGTTCTTCTTATGTATTGGGGCTCTAAAGTCTACAAAAACACAAAACAACATCTATTTCTAGCATGGGTGCTTCCCGTAATCGCTATAAGTTATGTTGGGGGAACGGTTTACCATGCCACTAGAAGTCATGAGTTTTGGTTAAGATTGGATTGGATGCCCATTATGTTTCTTTGCATGGCCTTAATGATTTATTTCATCTTTAAATTAGTGCATAAATGGTGGCAACGTTTGCTGTTTGTACTAGCACTTTTAGGAGTTTCATTTCTTGTCCGAACACTGCCCCTGCCACAAGCTCTTCGGATTTCAATTGGGTATGTTATTACTGCCTTGACCATCCTTTTCCCATTAGCTCTTTATCTCATCAAAACTAAGGGCAGAGGACTACTTTGGGTTGTACTGGCCTTTAGCATTTTTGGGCTGGCCATCTTTTTCCGGAGTATTGACCTTACCCAAACCTTTTTCCCTATGGGAACACACTGGTTGTGGCATTTCTTTGGAGGAGTTGCAGTACATTTTCTAATTACCTATATATTCAGGGACAATTTGCTAAATTTGTCTGCCAATATCGCAGACAATGATTGATACCATTAAGGAGCATTTGGAAGAGGTAGAAAAATTCACCGCTACTTCAACAGATGAAATTGAAACTTTCCGAATTAAGTATTTAGGACGAAAAGGTCTTTTGAATGAATTCTTTGCCGAATTTAAGAATGTTCCCAATGAAGAGAAAAAGGAATTCGGGCAGGTTGTCAATCAACTAAAAACCTCAGCTACCGAAAAAGTGAATGCTTTAAAGGCAGCTTTGGAAAATCAAGCGGATACTTCTGGAAAATTTGGTGATCTTACTAGACCCGGCGAACCTATTCAATTGGGTACCAGACATCCTATTTCCATTGTAAAGAATCAAATCATCGAAATCTTTTCCCGAATTGGTTTCAATGTTTCTGAAGGACCAGAAATTGAAGATGATTGGCACAATTTTACAGCCTTGAATTTGCCAGAATACCATCCTGCAAGAGATATGCAGGATACTTTTTTCATTCAGACCGATCCAGATATTTTGTTGCGCACCCACACCTCATCGGTACAGGTGCGTTATATGGAGAACAACCAACCTCCCATAAGAACTATTTCCCCCGGAAGGGTATATCGGAATGAAGCTATCTCAGCTCGTTCGCATTGTTTCTTCCACCAAGTGGAAGGATTGTATGTGGACAAGAACGTTTCTTTTGCCGATTTGAAACAGACTTTGCAATATTTCACCTCAGAAATGTTCGGAAAATCCAAGATTCGATTGCGCCCTTCCTATTTTCCGTTCACAGAACCAAGTGCTGAGGTTGATGTGTATTGGGGATTGGAAACCGAAACCGATTACAGAATGACCAAAGGAACTGGTTGGTTAGAGATTATGGGCTGTGGCATGGTAGACCCTAACGTTCTTAAAAACTGTGGTATAGACCCAGATGTCTACTCTGGATTTGCCTTTGGAATGGGTATTGATCGTATTGCCCTGCTGTTACATCAAATCTCAGATATTAGACTATTGAGTGAAAATGATGTCCGGTTTTTAGAACAATTCAAATCTTCATTTTAACATTTATACTTAATATTTCATCTTTTTGGCACCCATTTTTTTTGAATTATATAATTCAAATGGTTGATTTTTAAATTTTTAGCATTGTTTTTGGGGCTGTAATCCTGTAATTTTAGTCTCATAGCTAAAACTAATAATCACCATGGGATCAACTAACTTAAACAGGAGAGACTGGCTCAAACGAAGTGCAATTACCGCAGGAGGTGTAATGATGGCACCCTACCTTGGGTTTTCTAAAAATGACCATCTTCCACTATCATTGGATGTAGAAGGAAATGCGGTGTACAGTCCTTTCTTCAAAGAATATTTGCCAGAAGATTTTAGGGAGTTTCCTGCCCTTGACGCCAAACTAAATGCCAATGAAAATCCATACGGTCCTTCCCCAATGGCCTTGGAAGCATTTAAGAATACAGCTTCAGGTGGGAATAGATACGCTTGGAAAGAATTGTTTCAATTAGTTGATAAAATTGCAGCTTTTGAAGGCGTAGCAAGTAAAAACATTATGATGGGCCCAGGATCTTCTGATCTTTTGGAAAAAACAGCCATGGTATTGTTTATGAATGGAGGTAATGTCGTATCTGCTGACCCAGCTTACATGTCTCTTATTAGGGTTGCCGAATCTGTTGGAGCCACTTGGAAGCCCGTGCCCTTAAAAGATGATTGGTCGCATGATCTAAAGGCCATGGAAGAAGCCATAGATGACGATACCAAATTGGTCTATATCTGTAATCCCAATAATCCTACCGGAACTATCACTGAACATGAGGAACTTGTGGATTTTTGTTCCAGAGTATCTGAAAAAGTACCGGTTTTTGTTGATGAAGCTTATTTATGGTTCTTGGAAGATGGCGCCAAAAAAAGTATGGTATCATTGATCAATGAAGGTAAAGATGTCATTATAGCCCGAACATTCTCTAAAATACATGGTATGGCAGGTATGCGTGTTGGGTATATTGTTGGACAAGAATCCACTTTAGGAAAACTTCAAAATATTACCAGAGGTGGAATGGGAATTTCTTACCCCTCTGTCTATGCCGCAATGGCTGCTATGGATGATGCTGAATTCATTGACCAATCCAGAACTTTAAATGCCGCTTCTAGGGAATACCTATACCAGAGTCTGGATGCTATGGGATTTGAATATGTTCCTTCCCATACCAGTTTCATGATCTTTCCTATTGAAATGGATGGAAAATTGTTCCTAAGCAAAATGACCAACCTCAAAGTTGGGGTAAGGGCATTTAATTTTATGGGCAAAAACTGGTGTCGCGTGAGTATGGGTACTTTAGATGAAATGAAACTGTTCACAGCTGCCATAAACAAAGTATTGGTATAGTGGATATAGGGTTTCAAAAAACCATTGTTTTTTTAATCTTCATTGGGATTGGTGTTTTACTTAAGGTAAAATTCAGATCCAAGGAAGAGATTACAGGAATCAAAAAGATTATCCTGAATCTTGCTTTGCCTGCAACCATATTCATTGCCCTGCTTGGAATCAAAATAGAATTGGGACTGTTATTACTTCCCATATTGGCATTGGTTTTAAATCTATTGTTGTTTTTCTCCATGCCTTTACTTCTACCTCTTGTGGGTCTTAAAAAAGAGAGTCCAGAATATCGCACAGCACGTTTATTGGTTCCTTCTTTGGCCCCAGGACTTTCCTGCTTTCCATTTGTATTGGAATTTCTAGGTGAAGACTATTTGGCAAAGGCAGCCATGGCAGATTTAGGAAACAAGTTCTTTGTGCTCGTCTTTTTGTACCTCATCGCAATGAATTGGCATTATAGCTTGTGGTCAACTCATGTGAAAAAAGGCAAAGGGAAAATGAAGACCATGCTTAAAGCAATGGTTTCTGAGCCTGTAAATATCTTTATTGGAGCCGCCCTGCTTCTGCTAGCTTTTGGATTTTCCAAAGATTCTCTACCTTTCTTTATAGGTCAGACCCTTGAAAAACTTAGTCTTATCATGACGCCTTTGGTGCTGCTTTTTATTGGGTTAGCGGTAAAAATTAAACGCAAGCAGTTTTTCCAGATTTTCTCTCTGCTTTGTATACGAGCAGGGTTGGTTCTTTTAATAAGTGGCATTTTCATTGCATTTGGAGGCATTACAACTTCAGGTAATATTCTTTTGGCCATTGCTTTTGGATTGAGCGCGTGCAGTTTTTGGCCTTATGCGCACATTGCTACTGTTGATACTCTTGAGGTAGATGTTGAATCTGAAAAAAGAACATTTAGTGGAGATTTTGGAGTTGCCATACTCGCGCTATCATTCCCTATTTCAACAATATTGGTATTGGCTGTTCTCAACAGCGGAACATTTTTACTTTCAAGTTATACCGTTCTTATGTGTTCTGGATTGCTTTTAGCAATTGGCTTACTTATTCCTGCAATTGGTGGAGTCACTAAAAAACTTAGTGAACAGAAACCTGTTAATGCCAAGTTTAAATCGGCTGCGGAGAACGCCTAAACATTCTGGTCCACTCTTCATATTGCCCATTTTCTATGATAGAATATAAATCCAAAAAAAAGAGTGCCCCTAGTTGCGCAAGACACTCTTTCCCATCAGATAGCAGGAAAACAGCCGATAGCTAATCCAATAATTTGTTGCTGAACCTGTATCTAATTCCAATGGTTCCGTAAAAGCCGTTCTTGTAGTCAAAATCATAGATTTCGCTGCCATCATAATCTTCAACCGTCATGTTGTTGTACAAACTAAATCCGGCATCTACGTTAAGGCTTAAATTCTCCAAAAAATTCAATCTATATCCAAGACCAGAGACAACGGATGTCTGTCTTAGTATGCCCACATCCTCAAAATCAGACACCTTGATCTCCATTTCATCATTAAAAGATCCCATAAAGCCATCTAGCTTGGCAAAAGCATTAAACTGATGACTTTTACCCAAATTATAGGTGGCATACATTTCCGGCATCCCAATCTGGTAACCAAATTGCTCGTTTACCTGTTTGGAATAGCTTATCCAAGGAATAGGTATATCCAGGCCATATTGGTGGTCATAGACCGCTCCTATTTTCCAAACCGTATTGTTCTCTTCATTTGTTCTGCGGAAAATCAGGCTACCATTATAAAAGATATCATCGCCACTCATATCGTTATCAAAATTTGAAGACAACTGTGTTTCCCCTTTTAGGATAAGACCCCATTTATCTCCAAGTTTATGGGCAAATTTTAAAGATCCTGAGAAGGTTTGAAAATTTTCAATTTCTTCTGTGGTGAAAGGTACGTCGGCATCTACGTAGTTAATGTTTGTGGCCTGACAGTCCCCTCCTATACTCAAGCTATATGTTTCTGTCTTAAAAAGCGGAAAACCCACACCCACCTTGGTCTTATTTATGTTTGCAACATTGCTTCCGGATAATAGGTCTTGCTCAAATTTAATCTCGTCCGAAAATTGTGCCATCGTGCAAGTAACACTGAAAATGGCCAAAAAAAAGGATACTTTTCTCATTAGTTTAAGGTGTTTTATACCGCTAAGCTAATGTGGGGGGCCATGAAAACCCAGTAGGTTTTAGAGCTTTAACAGAAGATTTAGGGTGTTTTCTACCAACTCTAAAAAAGTATCTATAAACAGGATTCCATTTGAAAGGAAGAAATGGCGGGAAAGGTCAATTTTCGTTGTTTTTTACCATTTTGTGAACGGGTTCTTGCTCAATTGTGAATTGTAATAGCTGACCTCTCCCGTTACTTCCTCACCCAACCAATCAGGTTTTTCAAAAACCTCATCTTCATGCTTTAATTCTACTTCAGCGACAACAAGACCTTTGTTTTCTCCCAAAAATTCATCCACTTCGAAAACATGTTTACCATAAGGAACCTCATAACGAATCTTTTCCAAGATAACATCCTCACAGAGATCAATAAGATTAGTGGCTTCGGTAGTGTTAATTTCCGTTTCCCACTCAAACCGGGTTGTGCCCGAAGCATTACTTGCTCCTTTTACTGTTAAATAACCTTTTCCATCCTTTATACGCACCCTCACTGTACGATTGGGATCCGTGTTTAAGAATCCTTGTACCATTCGGCTCTGCGAGGTAGCCTCGTCCTTGTAGGCATCTGAAGTAACCAAAAACTTACGTTCAATTTCCAATTGTTCCATCAAACTAAATATACCCTAAATTTGAGTATGGACTTTGATTTTCCCTTAAGAAAAATCATTCATGTAGATATGGACGCGTTCTATGCATCTGTGGAACAACGGGATAATCCTGATTTGAAAGGAAAGCCTATTGCTGTTGGTGGAGGTTCTAAACGTGGTGTGGTATCGGCAGCTAGTTATGAAGCCAGAAAGTTTGGGGTAAAAAGTGCAATGGCTGGTTATATCGCTAGAAGAAATTGCCCAGATTTAATCTTTATAAAACCGCGCTTTGATCGTTACAAAGAAGTCTCGCAACAAATTCGAAAAATATTTTTTGAATACACAGACTTAGTGGAACCATTGTCATTGGATGAGGCCTATTTAGATGTCACTGAAAACAAAAAGGGAAATCCATCTGCTACACTGATTGCCAAAGAAATTAGGGGAAAAATATTGGATGTGACAGGATTAACTGCCTCAGCTGGAATCTCCATAAATAAATTTATTGCCAAAGTTGCCAGTGACTATAATAAACCCAATGGACAAAAAACGGTCAACCCCGAAGAGGTTATTCAATTTTTAGAGGACTTGGATATTAGAAAGTTCTACGGAGTAGGTAAAGTAACTGCCGAAAAGATGTACAAACTGGGCATTTTTACGGGTAATGACCTTAAACAAAAATCACTTGAATTCTTGGACAAGCACTTTGGCAAAAGTGGCAAGTACTACTATCACGTAGTTAGGGGCATACATAAAAGTCCCGTAAAGCCTCACCGTATTCCTAAATCTGTAGGGGCCGAACGTACATTTTTTGAAAACCTCAGCAGTGAAATTTTCATGCTGGAAAAACTCGAAAGCATTGCCAGCGAATTGGAGAGAAGACTTCAAAAGTCCAAAATAGCCGGAAAAACCGTTACCCTAAAAATAAAGTACAGCGATTTTACCCTTCAAACCCGAAGCAAGACCATACCTTATTTTATATCAAACAAAGATCTTATCCTAGAAACCGCCAAAGAACTTTTATACCAATCTGAGCTTCAAAATTCGGTTAGATTGTTGGGAATCTCCCTAGCCAACCTAAACACTGAAAAGAAAAAAGAGGAACAAAGTAAAAAAACTGTTTCGGTTCAATTAAAATTTGATTTTTGACAGTAATAAATTATTGTCCAGAACATTATTTCTTGTTTACTTTGTACATATGCCACGCACAAACTTACACCAACACATCATAAGCACTGCGGGCAATCTCTTCTACACCAATGGGTACAACTCAACGGGGATTAATGAGATCATTGAAAAGTGCGATATAGCCAAAGCAACATTATACAGTCATTTTAAGTCCAAAGAAGGCATTTGTATTGCTTACTTAGCTGAACGTCATAATGGCTTTCTGGAAGCTCTTAAGGGATATGTTTCCAGAAGAAAAAAAGGGAAAAATCAATTATTGGCAATTTTTGATTTTTTAAGGGACAGCTATCACGAAGATGATTTTCACGGGTGCTGGGCACTCAAAATGTTGGGCGAACTGTCTCCAAAACAAAAGAAAATACTCGATGTTATCCAAAAACAGAAGAAGGAATTATTATTATTCTTGGGTGAAGTTGTTGGCGATAATATTTTGAATATTTCCAAAGCAGAAACGGAAAAAATCTCTGGAGGACTTTACATGTTGTATGAAGGTGCAATAATGGAAAGTTATTTATTCAGTAATGATTGGCCCATTCACATGGCCAAGAGCATAGCTCCCTCTCTTTTTGCGGATATGGAAGTGGTATAAAATAAAAAAGCCCCTTGTCAAGGAGCTTTTTCAGTATAGTCTTCTTTTTCTTATTTGACCACCAAAATATTATCAGTAGAGGTTGGGTTCAAAGGACAGAAATAAACATATTCTCCTTTTTCCAATTTAGTAGGTTTAGAAGTTTGGGAAGTTCCTGTTTTTACAGGTTTCGTTACATAAGCAGTCTGAATATGATTTTCAGGCTTGCTAATATCCTTCCCTTTTTTTACCAATACAAATCCCACATCATGCCCCACATCGTTGTTGGTAATGTCAAACACATAAGTTCCAGATGATACAGTGATTTGTTTTTGGGTAAACTCTCCCGCTGTTTGTTCCAACGCCAAGGTCTTTACCGTCTTATCCTTCATCATTTTATCTTGTGCGCTAGTAGAAAATACTACTCCGACAGTCAATACTAAAATTGCAATTACTTTTTTCATTTTATTCAATATTTAGATTATTAATTATGCTTCAATAGTTTATAATGGTTGGGCCACTGGGAAATCAACAGGAATCTCTGTAGTATTGTTGATATAGTTGGAGATTGTTTTGTCCCCTACCAAAACGATTGTATCGATTAGGTTTTCCTTCGTCCAACCGGCAGCAAAGAAATTATCCAATACAGCTGCGTCGGTTACTCCACGATTCTCGGTTATATTTTTGGCCAAACGAGCCAACGCATCCAATTTGTTGTCAAAAGAGGCTTTCCCTGCTCTTAGTTCCAAAATTTGATCATCCGTAAACCCGTTCATTTTTCCAATGGCAGTATGGGCTGATAAACAATAAAGACATCCGTTGACCTCACTTACCGCAAGATTTACCGCTTCTTTTTCTTTAGCTCTTAAAGATGTCTTGCCATTTGAAAAAGTTAGGTAGTTCCCCAACGCATTTTCAGAATAGGCATAGGTAGCATATAGGTTAGGTACAAAACCAACCGCTTTTTCTAAATTGTCAAAAATTGACTGATTGACTTCGCTTACCTCTTCTCTTTTAGGTACATTAAATGTGCTCATAATTTTAAAAATGTTTTGTATTAGAATTTGATTATAGACTTTCAACAAAAGGTTTCTCCACATCACAATAGAAATCATGATGGTATTTTTCATCACAATGGCTTCCCGAAACAACTTCTTGTGTCACAGGTTTTCTAGCCGTTCTAAAAATTTCAATAAGATTGAATATTGGTCTTTCCATGATCTTTACCGTGTTTTTTAATTACAAGACAAAGATGTGGCGAATAGGAAGGGAGGTGTTAGGAAGGATTTCCCGACGACTTGTAGATTTTTCCCTTAAGCTGAAACTGAAAGGCTATCTCTGTATTCTGAAGGGGTCATTAGGGTCATTTTCTTAAAAAAACGACTAAAGTGAGCCGGGTCATTAAACCCCAGGTCATAGGCAATTTCTTGATTTTGTTTATCGGTATAATTGATCAGTCTTTTTGCCTCCAATGCAATCCGTTGTAGAATTATCTCTTGTGGCGATTTTTGGTTATAGATTGAAAAAAGATTGGAAAGTGTTTTTGGTGATTTGAACAGCATTTCTGCATAATCACTCACTTTTCTTTTGGTTTTATAATGAAGATCTACCAAAAAATTGAACTTCCGGATGGTATCAATTTGCTCATTGTTCAGCGTTTTGACAATATGTTGTTCTTTGGCCAAACGAGTACTCATGATAATCAATCGCTTCAATAACATCTGCAGCATATCGCCTTGGATATTGTCCGGAGTTGAAAACTCTTCGACAAAAACATCATACCACAGCTTGAATTTTTTCTGTTGTTCTTCTGGAATAGTGACAATAGGCAGGTCTTGGGTACCAAAAAACAGGATGCCGTTACACGAAACCTCACTATCATGATCTAAAATGCAATAGAATTCTCGGTTAAAAAGAATGGCCAAAATAGGCAGCTCAGTTTTTGAGAAAGCCACATGCTGTAAAGGGGTAACGGTCACTATCTGGTTTGGCAACAATTCCAGCTCCAAACCATCTACCTCAAATAATAAAGGGGCATTGTTTTTGTTCCATAAAAATTTAATGGTATTGGTAGTATTTGAAAATCTTTTTTCATCCTCTCTAATATCATCCGTTAATCCTAAAATGGAACCTAATTTTGAATCTTTGTATTCGTATCGCATTGGATTTGGCCTGTTGATTATTTAAAAAATGCCTTCAATCTGTCTTTTAGTCAGTTTTGTTTGTTGATACTTACAATGGTTTGCGAGCCAATAACATAACAATTTCTTAAACAAGACTGTTAATAAGTTGTTTTGCTTTTGCTGTTTTTATAGTATTGACGTATGAAAGAAACAAGATTTTATGACGAAGCGGTTTCCAACTTCTATAGCGACAAGGTGTTAGGAAGCTACCCTATTTCCTCTTTGGACTTTTATGCCCAACACTTCAGTAGGGTTTGCACTGACCTTAAAGACATTAAAAATCTGAGTGATTTGGCTCAAAAAGAAAAGTGGGAACAAGACATTCCTTTTAGGAATGAAATTCTGGATAAACAACATATTGTTGTGGTCACTGATACCAATTTGAACATTGTTTACGCCTCTACTAATATCAGCTTAATGAATGGGTATTCTCCCAACGAAATCATCGGGAAAAAACCAAAAATGTTCCAAGGCAAGGATACTTGCAAAGAAACCACCCAAAAAGTATCTCTAGCCATTCAACAACAAGAGCCTTTTGAGGTAATTCTTACCAACTACAGAAAAAATGGAACTTCCTATAATTGCTGGATCAAAGGTTCCCCAGTTCGTGACAAAAGTGGTAAAGTAGTCAACTTCATCGCTTTTGAAAAGGAAGTTGCCTAAGCTTTGGAATTCTAGAAATTACAAGTCTCTATTTCGGTTACCCTTAAAGTGTTCACCATCCCTTTGTCCTTTATAGGCATTGCGGCTAGGCTAATGAGCATATCACCTACATCCAAATACCCTTTTTTACAGGCGATTTGGTTCACATCATCTATAGTCTCATCAGTTGATACATACTTGTCATAATAAAAAGCTTTTACTCCCCAAAGCAAATTAAGCTGCGTTAAAATCCTTCTGTTGGACGTAAAGACCAAAATATGAGCACTGGGCCTCCATGCAGAAATTTGAAATGCAGTATACCCACTGTTCGTCAACGTGGAAATAGCTTTTGCCTGAATTTCATTGGCCATTACCGCAGCATGGTAACAAACTGACTTGGTAATGTATCGCTTAGTACGAATATGCGGTGGAGTTTGTGGAACCTTAATAAGGCTGGAGGCTTCTACACTGTTTAGAATACTTGCCATCTTTTCTATGACCTGAACTGGATAATTTCCTACCGAGGTTTCCCCTGAAAGCATTACGGCATCCGCTCCATCCATAACAGAATTGGCCACATCATTCACCTCAGCCCTAGTTGGAGTTAGGCTGGTAATCATGGTTTCCATCATTTGTGTGGCAATAATTACAGGTATCCTCGCTTTTTTAGCGCGTAATACCAGTTTTTTCTGAATCAGTGGAACCTCTTGTGCCGGAATTTCAACTCCCAAATCCCCTCTGGCCACCATTAAACCATCACAATACGCCACAATTTTATCAATGTTTTCAACGGCCTCGGGCTTTTCAATTTTGGCTACAATAGGTATTTTATGATCTGAGTGCTCATTGATCAAACTTTGCAAATCCATAAGATCTTGACTATAACGCACAAAGGATAGCGCAATCCAATCTACTTTATGTCCGATTGCAAAAATTGCATCCTTAATGTCTTTTTCGGTCAATGCTGGCAATGAAATATCAGTATTTGGAAGGTTCACCCCCTTTTTTGACTTTAAAGGTCCTCCTTGAATCACCGTTGCCTTTACTTCATCCTTCCCGTTGGTGGATTTTACCTCAAATATCAATTTTCCATCATCCAGAAGGATACGCTCACCTTGTTTTACATCCTTTGGAAAGTTCTCATAATTCATGTAAACCCTTTCGGCTGTTCCTTCAAAAGGCTCTCCCGTAGCAAAGGTAATCTCGTCTCCTGGTGCCACAACAGCTTCTCCTCCCATTACACCAACCCTTAGTTTAGGTCCTTGTAAGTCTGCTAAGATAGATGTATTCATTTCCAACTCTTCATTGAGTTCCCGAATAATTCTAATGCGTTCGGTTACATCATCATAAGAAGCGTGAGAAAAATTAATTCGGAAAACATCCACACCTGCCTCTATCATTTCCTTGAGGGTCTCTTTCTTACTCGTAGCTGGCCCAAGGGTTGCTACAATTTTCGTCTTCTTTCTAGTTGGCATTGTTAAAAGATTAAGTTTCTTTTTGATTTTAAGGTTTTTGTTTCGATCGGATAGGCCGTAATGACCTTGGGTATTCTATTGATGGCCTTTGACTTTTCATCTATCAACGGTTCATCAGACATATCTATTTTTAAGAAAAAATCGACTTCTTTTCGCTCCTCCATTAAATGAAATGTCCTTAAGGAAGTTCTGTTCTCAAAAAATCCTTCAGAAGGCACTACTTCTTCCACAACACATGTATTCGAAATAAGTGTCCAATACATATCATTAATATCATCCTCCCAATCAAATACCGAGAAGGTATGGCTTTCATTGATCTGAAGGTCGTTGTTCATTCTTTTTAAATGAAGGCCACAAGTAGAATTTATGGCATAGGCCATAGCATAATCTTCAAGGCTGCTATGGATAGCGATGAGTTCAAAATTGTCATCGTAAAAGTCTGCCGATATTTTATGTGTTGTCAACATGCCCTTAACACGAAATGTAAATATAGGCTTAATCCGTTTTACAGCCTAGCTCAAATGGGACAATGCGCCATTTAAACCAACGAAAACGTTTTAGTTTACCTTTATTTAACCTATTGATTTTCTATTCTGCTCTGCAAGGCAAAATATGCTCTTTTAGAAGCTTTTTCCTCTGCCTTTTTCTTAGAAGTGGCCCTAGCTTTGGCCATAATTCTGTCCCCAATGCTCAATTTTACGGCAAAATGTTTTAGCTCGTCGTTACCATTATCTTCATAGACGTCATAATTGAATGCCTTTTTTTGTTTTTGGCACCATTCAATCACCAAGCTTTTATAGCTAATGACCTTGCCTTCTAATTGTTCAATGTCCACATAAGGTTCAATTACCCTTTCATTGATGAACTTTTCACAATAGGCATACCCCTTATCCAGATAAATCGCTCCCACCAAAGCTTCAAACACATTCCCATGAATATTTTCACCAAAATGGGACTTAGGAATCCTACTTTCCACATATTTGAGAAGGCCAAGATCTTTGCCCAATTCATTTAGATGTTTTCTACTCACAACCTTGGAGCGCATCTTGGTAAGATATCCCTCGTCACCCTCTGGAACCTCATTATATAAGTGTTTAGAAATGATGGTGCCCAACATGGCATCTCCCAAAAACTCCAATCTTTCATAGTTCATGGGATTGCCCTGCTCGTCTTTTTTGTTTACCGAGCGATGTAGAAATGCCTTTTTGTATATTTCAATATCCTTAGGTTTAAACCCTAGGATTCGCTTTATCCCTAAAAAAAAATCCCCATCCGTTTTTGGATGGGAATTAAATATTTTAGAGGTGAACTTCATGTTTACAAAACTATCCTATTTTTTTGAACAAAACACATGCATTGTGTCCACCAAACCCAAAGGTATTGCTCATGGCCACATTTACCTCACGTTCTTGAGCCTGATTCAGGGTAAGATTTAATGATGCATCAATCTCCTCATCCACTACGCTGTGGTTAATTGTAGGAGGAACCAGATTGTGCTTCATGGCCAAAATAGATGCAATAGCTTCAATGGCTCCGGCAGCTCCTAACAAGTGTCCTGTCATAGACTTGGTAGAATTGATATTGATGTTGGGAGCATGCTCTCCAAATATCTTGGATATCGCCTTTAACTCAGCCACATCTCCTAAAGGAGTAGATGTTCCATGCGTATTTATGGCATCAATATCTTCAGGGTTCATTCCAGCATTTTTCAAGCAGTTTTCCATGACTTTTACCACTCCTATTCCGTCAGGATGTGGTGCAGTCATATGGTATGCGTCACTGGACAATCCTCCGCCCATTACCTCTGCATATATTTTTGCTCCTCTAGCTTTTGCGTGTTCGTATTCCTCAAGAATAAGAGCTCCTGCTCCTTCACCCAAAACAAAACCGTCCCGGGTGGCATCAAAAGGCCTAGAAGCTGTTTCTGGACTATCATTTCTGGTGGAAAGGGCATGCATTGCGTTGAATCCACCCATACCTGCAATGGTTACGGCAGCTTCACTACCTCCAGTTACAATAACATCGCAATGTCCCAATCGGATATAGTTCAATGCATCAATTAATGCATTGGCAGAAGAAGCACAGGCAGAAACTGTAGTATAGTTTGGCCCCATAAATCCATGTTTGATGGAAATATTACCAGGAGCTATATCTGCAATCATTTTTGGGATAAAGAATGGGTTAAACCGTGGTGTTCCATCACCATTGGCATAACCAATGACTTCGTTCTGGAACGTTTCAAGACCGCCAATTCCTGCTCCCCAGACTACACCTACTCTAAATTTGTCAACATTGTCCAAATCTATACCAGAATCAGCAATGGCCTCATCCGAAGACACTAGGGCATATTGAGCAAATCTGTCCAGTTTTCTAGCTTCTTTTCTGTCAAAATAATCCTGCGGATCGTACCCTTTCAGTTCGCAGGCAAATTTTGTCTTGAACTTTTCGGTGTCAAAATATGTAATGGGCGCACAACCGCTTTTTCCGGTTTTTAGTCCTTCCCAATAAGCTTCCAAATTGTTGCCTATGGGCGTCAACGCGCCCATTCCGGTAACTACTACTCGCTTTAACTGCATGGAACTATCTTTTTACCCTTGAGAACCTAAATTATAAAAAAATTATCCATGTGATGATCATCACATGGATAATTTAAAATCTTTAGTAAAATATCATAAAATTACTTCGCTTCTTCTATATAGCTAATGGCCTGGCCAACAGTTGCAATGTTTTCTGCTTGATCATCTGGGATTTGAATGTCAAATTCCTTTTCAAACTCCATGATAAGTTCAACAGTGTCCAAGGAATCCGCTCCAAGATCGTTGGTAAAGCTTGCCTCTGCAACAACTTCATTTTCATCCACACCTAGTTTATCAACGATGATTGCCTTTACTCTTGATGCAATGTCTGACATAATTATATTGGTTTTAAAAATTTAATCGTTGGCAAAAATATAAAACTTTGGATTAAATACACCATTTGTCGATAAAATGTACCTCAAATTAAACATCTTAAGGTCCAGTATATTACTTTAGCCGCGGAAAATTGGTCGCTAAGTGCACCATTTCTTTACTGTATGAAACGAATTATTATCCTTGCTTCTGGGAGTGGATCCAATGCGGAGAACATCATTACATACTTTGAGCAAAATCCCAATGTCGAAGTAGCCGCTGTACTTACCAATAAATGTACGGCCAAGGTTTTGGAGCGATGCAAAAGATTGAAGGTGCCCGCTTTTTATTTTAATAAAACTGCTTTTTTTGATTCTGACACTGTAGTTCGTTTGTTAAAAACACTGTCTCCAGACCTTATAGTCCTTGCAGGTTTCCTATGGAAAATCACTCCAAACATAACAAGTGCCTTTCCGGAACAAATCATCAATGTACATCCCGCACTTCTCCCAAAATACGGTGGAAAAGGAATGTATGGCGATAATGTACACAGGGCGGTTAAGGACAATTCTGAAACTGAGACCGGCATCACCATTCACTATGTCAACGAGCATTATGATGAAGGTGCCATTATATTTCAAGCCAAGACAAAATTAAATCCTTCTGATAATGTTGAGGCCATTGCCGCCAAAGTACATCAATTGGAATATGAGCATTTCCCTAAAGTGATTGAAACACTACTTTTCCCCGATGGCCAAGAAAGCTAAATTTTATGTAGTCTGGAAAGGCAAACATCCTGGCATTTTTGAAACTTGGGATGACTGTAAAGCTCAAATAGAAGGTTTTAAAGGAGCACAATACAAATCATTCCCCACTTTTACCGAAGCTAAAAAAGCCTTCAACAGCAATTATTTGGAGTACAAGGGAAAATCCAAAGGAAAATCCGAACTGTCTCCAGAAGAATTGTTGAAAATAGGTGACCCTAATTTTAATTCCATTGCCGTGGATGCGGCCTCCAGTGGCAACCCCGGGAAAATGGAATATAGAGGCGTAGACACCAAAACCAAAAAAGTTCTTTTTCATCAAGGGCCTTTTGCCCAAGGAACCAGTAATATAGGTGAGTTCTTGGCACTCGTTCATGGATTGGCATTTTTAAAAAAACAAAAGAGCAGCAGAATTCTTTATTCAGACTCCAGGATAGCAATTGGCTGGGTACGGAAACAGAAATGCGGTACCAAACTAAAAAAGAATGCCAAAAATGCTCCTCTTTTTGAACTTATAACTCGCGCGGAAGACTGGTTGAAAAAGAACCGCTACGATACGCCAATTGTAAAATGGGAGACCAAGGCTTGGGGAGAAATTCCCGCAGATTTTGGAAGGAAATAAATCCGTAGACCACAAATTGAACAAATAGTACCAAAAGGAATAGCTAAAACGTATATTTGCACAAAATTTAGTGAATGGGCAAATTGCTAATCGTTGGGTCTCTTGCTTTTGATGCTATTGAAACCCCGTTTGGAAAAACAGGCAAGATTTTGGGAGGTGCCGCAACTTTTATAGGCCTGGCCGCCACACAGTTCAAAGTAGAATCCTCTATTGTATCCGTTGTTGGGGACGATTTTCCCCAATCCTATCTCGATATTCTAAAAAATAGAAACATTGACATTTCCGGAGTGGAAATCGTTAAAGGGGGAAAAACCTTTTATTGGAAAGGTAAATATCACAACGATTTGAATTCTAGGGACACTTTGGTGACCGAACTCAATACTTTGGCAGACTTTAATCCCATTGTCCCCAATAATTTTAAGAATGCCGATGTGGTCATGTTGGGAAATCTACATCCCAATATCCAAATGGGTGTAATCAATCAGATGGAAAAACGACCAAAACTCATCATTTTGGATACGATGAATTTTTGGATGAACAATACTTGGGATGAGTTGATGGATGTCATCAAAAAAATAGATGTCATTACCATCAATGATGAAGAGGCCCGGCAAATGACCCAAGAATATTCCTTGGTAAAAGCTGCTGCCAAAATTCAAGAAATGGGACCAAAATATGTGGTCATTAAAAAAGGAGAGCACGGTGCGCTTTTGTTTCATGAAGACCATATTTTCTTTGCTCCCGCTCTTCCTTTGGAAGAGGTGTTCGATCCCACTGGCGCAGGAGATACTTTTGCAGGTGGATTCTCTGGCTATTTAGCAGAAGCAGGGAATATTTCGTTTGAGAGTATGAAGAATGCCATTATACAAGGATCCAATCTGGCTTCTTTCTGTGTGGAAAAATTCGGAACCGAGAGAATGGTAGAATTACAGAAACAAGAAGTGGATGCACGATTGGTCCAGTTTAAAGAATTAACACAATTCAATATTGAATTAACATAAATACGTGCCCTGAAAATTTCAGGGCTTTTTTATTTTGGTTTTGTTATGAGTGATGCGATTAAGCACGAATGCGGAATATCACTGATCCGTTTGCTTAAACCTCTGGAATACTACAAAGAAAAGTACGGTACAGCTTTTTACGGAGTCAACAAAATGTACCTGATGATGGAGAAACAGCATAACCGTGGACAGGATGGCGCCGGTTTTGCAAGTATAAAACTGGATATGAATCCTGGGGAACGCTACATGAGTAGGGTGCGTTCTGCAAAGCAGCAGCCCATACAGGATATCTTTGCGCAAATCAACTCCAGGATCAATGCTTCCATAGCCGAAAATCCAGAATATAAAGAAGATGTACAGCTTCAAAAAAAACACATTCCATATATAGGAGAATTGTTGATGGGCCACGTGCGTTACGGTACCTTCGGAAAAAACAGCATTGAAAGTGTACACCCGTTTCTACGGCAGAACAATTGGATGCATCGAAACCTTATTGTGGCCGGGAACTTCAACATGACCAATGTTGATGAGCTTTTTGGCAACCTTGTGGAGCTGGGACAACATCCAAAGGAAATGGCCGACACCGTTACTGTCATGGAAAAAATCGGACATTTTTTGGATGATGCAGTGGCAAAGCTCTACAAACAAATAAAGAAAGAAGGGTATAACAAAAGAGAGGCCTCCCCATTGATCGCAGAGCGATTGAATGTGGCCAAAATTCTGAGAAAAGCCTCTAAAAATTGGGATGGAGGTTACACCATGGGTGGTTTGTTGGGTCACGGAGATGCTTTTGTAGTAAGAGATCCAGCAGGAATTAGACCTGCTTATTATTATAAAGATGATGAAGTGGTAGTGGTTGCTTCGGAAAGACCCGTCATACAAACCGTTTTCAATGTAAAATATGATGAAGTCCATGAGCTTGACCCAGGACATGCATTAATTGTAAAGAAAAGTGGTTCTACACATTTAGAGCAAATTCAGGAGCCTACAGAGCGAAAAGCCTGTTCCTTTGAACGTATTTATTTCTCACGCGGAAGTGATAAGGAAATCTATCAGGAGCGAAAAATGTTGGGGAAATTGGTGTTTCCTCGAATATTGGAGGCCATTGACAATGACTTGGTCAATACTGTCTTTTCCTATATCCCAAACACAGCCGAAACCTCTTTCTTTGGAATGGTGAAAGAAGCCCAAAACTACCTCAACAAAAGAAAAGAGGAACAAATTTTGGCTTTGGGGCCAAATATTTCCGGTGCAGAATTGCACAAAATTCTTGATGTCCGACCTAGAATAGAAAAAGTGGCCATCAAAGATGCAAAATTAAGGACTTTCATTACGCAAGACAGTAGCCGTGACGATTTAGTGACCCACGTTTATGACATTTCCTATGGATCGGTAAAAGAGAATGACAACCTTGTGATCATTGATGACAGTATTGTTCGGGGAACTACTTTAAAGAGAAGTATTCTAAAGATTCTAGACCGATTGTCTCCTAAAAAAATCATTGTTGTTTCATCTGCACCACAAATCCGATATCCAGATTGCTACGGTATAGATATGGCCAAACTTGAGGATTTTGTTGCCTTTAAAGCGGCTCAGGCTTTACATGAAGAACATGGAACCACACATGTGATCAAAGAAATCTATGAAAAATGCCTTACACAAACAGAATCAAAGGATAAAGATGTCATCAACTATGTAAAGGAATTCTATGCTCCTTTTACAGCCGATCAGATATCGGACAAAATAGCAGAGATATTAAGTCCACAAGGAATCAATGCAGAGGTTAGCATCATTTACCAAAGTATAGAAGGGCTCCACACAGCTTGCCCAAAAAATCTTGGTGATTGGTATTTCACGGGAGATTATCCTACTCCGGGAGGAAATAGGGTAGTAAACAGGGCGTTCATCAATTTCTACGAAGGAAAAAATCAAAGAGCCTATTAATCACCCTTTGCCAAACTTAAGTTAAGCCATGCATTTCGTCGATGATATGTGTAGATTAACGGGTTTATGCATACTAGGTAGCTCTCAAAGTTACTTTAGTATTGCCATAGCATAAGTAGGTTAAGTTCATGGTAAGATTTGGGGCAAAAAAGGTGGAAGCTATTCCACCTTTTTTATTTATACCATATCCATTTATCTCTTCGTAATCCTTTTCCTTAACAATAGTGCGCTCAAACCACATTCCTGGCAATTCATCCAAATTAAAAGGGTTTCATCTAAAAAGCTTTAAGCAAGCATTACGTTTGGCTTACATTTGGAGAACCATAGCATAAGTAGGTTAAGTTCATGGTAAGATTTGGGGAAAGAAGGCGGAGTATTCTCCGCCTTCTTTATATTTGAGTCCCAAGGAATTAAGAGATTTTGTCGGATAAATCTCCTTTTTTAGATTAATTCCAAATCCAAAAAAAAATTCAAAAACTTTTGTTATTTCTCACAATACCAGTATTTTAGTCTCGCCATAGCATAAGTAGGTTAAGTTTATGGTAAGATTTGGGACGAAAAGGGTGAGGGCTTCCTCACCCTTTTCTATTGTAGTAATTTGAACATAAAAAAAGCCGGGCGCTGGCCCGACTTTCCTCAATATGAAATTGTTGTAGACTACTTGTTCGCTTCGTAATCCTCTGAAACTTTATCCCAATTGATCACTTCAAAAAATGCAGAAATGTAATCTGGTCTTCTATTTTGATAGTTTAAATAGTAAGCATGCTCCCATACATCCAACCCTAATATAGGGTGACCCTCGCATCCAACTTCTGGCATAAGGGGGTTATCTTGGTTTGGAGTAGAGCAAACTTCTAGTTTACCTCCCTTGTGCACGCATAGCCAAGCCCATCCAGATCCGAACCTGGTTGCTGCGGCTGCACTGAACTTCTCCTTAAATCCATCAAAGGAGCCAAAAGCTTCATCAATTGCTACAGCTAAATCCCCACTTGGAGTTCCTCCTCCATTTGGTGACATAGCTTCCCAGAAAAGGCTATGGTTGTAAAAACCTCCTCCATTATTTCTAACCGCACCATTGGACATATCCAAATTGGTAAGAATATCCATAATATCCTTGCCTTCTAAATCAGTACCAGCAATAGCACCGTTCAATTTGGTAGTATAGCCATTATGGTGTTTGGTATGATGGATTTCCATGGTTCTAGCATCTATATGTGGCTCCAAGGCATCATATGCATAGGGTAATTTTGGTAATTCAAAAGCCATAATAAAACTGTTTTTAAGTTATTAATGATACCTGTAAAAATACGGCTTTATCATTTATATTTCACTCTATACAACATTAACTTAAGGTTGGTAATCCGTAATTTGCAGAAAATTAATTTTGGAAGAATCACATTTTAAAATATATAGTGCTTCAGCTGGATCCGGTAAGACGTATGCATTAACCAAGGAATACCTTAAACTATTGCTAAAAAACGATTCTTTCCAAAAGTTCAGGCAAATTTTGGCCATCACGTTCACCAATAAGGCCGTGGACGAAATGAAAACGCGGATATTGAGTAACCTTCATTCATTTACAAAAGAAGAAATCCCAAAAAAACAACTGCCACTTTGCCATGAGCTTTGCCATGAGCTTTCCATTAGTGTTGAACAACTAAGGAAACGATCCAAGCTTGTTTTAAAGCGGATTTTGCACAATTACTCATTCTTTGAAGTTTCTACCATAGATAAGTTCAACCATAAAATCATTAAAACCTTTGCCCGTGACCTTCAACTATCTCAAAATTTTGAGGTTGAACTGGACACGCTTCTTATTTTGGAGGAAGCTGTAGGACGTTTATTGGAAAGGACAGGCAATGAGCCCGAACTCACAAGTGTATTGATTGATTTCTCCTTGGAAAAAATAGATGAGGACAAAAGTTGGAACATTGCACATGACTTGGTAGAGATTGGGAAATTATTATTTCAGGAAAACCATGCGCCTCATATTGATGCCTTGCGTTCTAAATCCATCCACGATTTTAAGGAAGTACAAAAAGCGTTAGCATTACAAATTAAAAAACTTGAAACCAATATTATTGAAGCCTCGCAACAAGTGCTTCAAGAAATAACGAACCAAGGTTTTGATTTTACAGATTTTCCTAGACAGACCTTGCCCAATCACTTTAAAAAAATAACAGAAGGTGAATTCAGCCCAAAAAGCCTTTACAATAATAAGTTGGAGGAAAACCTTCTTAATGGAAAAATTCTAAAGGCCAATGATTCTAGGGACAGCGTTTTTTTATCGGAGCAAATCCTGAAAGTCTTCAGCTCAATTAAACATAAAATCTATCGGAGAAGCTATTTGAAAAATAGTTATGGCAACATCGTTCCATTAACGGTACTGAATGAAATCGCCAAGGAGATCAAAAACATAGAGCTGGAAAAAGACATTGTTCCTATTTCGTCCATGAACGGTATTCTTTCCAAGGAAATCAAAAATCAACCTGTTCCTTTTATCTATGAACGGATGGGCGAAAAATTCCGTCATTATTTTATTGATGAATTCCAAGACACCTCTCAAATGCAGTGGGAAAACTTGGTTCCTCTTATTGGAAACGCATTGGAGGGTCAGAACCAAAACAACCAACGGGGTTCTCTTTTTTTAGTGGGCGATGTAAAACAAGCCATCTATAGGTGGCGAGGTGGGAGAGCAGAACAATTTTTAAACCTGTTGAATGGAAAATCGCATCCTTTTGTGATTGCGCCAAGTTTTCATTCCTTGGACACCAACTGGAGGAGCCATGACCAAATTGTTACCTTCAACAATGACTTTTTTACCACGGTTGCCCCTGTGCTTCAGCATAAGGATTATCAAAATCTGTTTCTTCAAGGTTCAAAGCAGAAAACCAACAATAAATCTGGTGGCTACGTAGCGCTTTCATTTTTGGATAAGGATATTTCTGATAAAGACGACCTGTATTGCGGTGAGGTTTTGGATACAATCCGCAGCATCAAATCCAAACAATATAATTATTCGGATATCGCTGTATTGGTCAGGGATAATAGTAAAGGTATGCTTGTAGCGGATTTTTTGACTCGAAATCACATCCCAATCATTTCTTCGGATGCTCTTTTGCTCAAGAACAATCCAAAAGTGGAATTTTTAATAGCGCTGCTCAAGGTAATGGAAAACACCACCCATCGAGAAGCTTCCTATCAGGTATTACTATACTTGGCCAAAGAAGAAGAGAGCAAGCACGATTTCATTTCCAAAAATCTTGATGGCCCTCAAGAATTCCTTTCTTCGGAATATGGCTTTCATATCAACAGTTTAAAAGGGCAGTCCGTTTTCAATATTTTGGAAACAGCCATTGTACAGTTTGAGCTTGCCAATGAATCTGATGCCTACCTCACCTATCTTATGGACGAGGTTCTTGTTTTTGAGAAACGAGAAAGTATCAGCATACATGCATTCTTAAATTATTGGGAACAAAAAAAAGAAACACTCTCTATTGCCGCCCCAGATAGCCTGAATGCAGTACGGATAATGACCATTCATAAATCCAAAGGATTGGAGTTCCCTTTTATTATTTTTCCTTTTGCAAATTCCTTATTGGACGATAAAAGAAAAAAGAAAAAATCTTGGGTGCCAACAACAGCGGAAGACCAAAATTTAGGGCTTAATGAATTTCTGTTGAACGCCAACAAAGAAATGCTCCAATACAATCCCATTGCGGCGGCTATTTATACCGAGGAGGAGGAAAAAACTGTTTTAGATTCCATGAACGTGCTCTATGTAGCCCTCACTCGACCTGTACTAGGACTCTTTATATTCTCGGAAAGCAGTAAGGAGCTACATTCAATTGAACAGGCATCATCTTATGCCGAGTTATTCCAACAGTTTTTGAAGGAAAAAGGAATTCCAAAGAACGAAAGTGAGGTATATTGTTTTGGTAGTTTCTCAGAAAATTCAAATGCTCCTGCGCCTGAACCATTAGAAAATAATTACATTTCCTATAGCACACGGCCAGCAGACGATTCAAGTTTTCAAATTTCAACCTCATCTGGGCGCTTATGGGATGATGAGAGAAGAGAAGCGATTGAAATGGGAAATCTTATCCATTTCGCGTTGAGTAAAATCAAAATTACAGCAAATGTTCCCCAAGTGGTTGAAGATCTTCAAATAGCGGGTTATTTTACTGAAAATTCTGCAGATGATATCAAACAAAAATTGATGGAAGTTGTGACCCATCCAAAATTAAAAACATATTTTTCAGACGAATACATTATTTATAATGAACAAGAGATTCTTACCAAGAATGGGGCATCTGTACGTCCTGATAGAATTGTAATCTCTGAAAATGAAGCAATTATCATCGACTATAAAACTGGAAGTCCATCACCTTCGCATAAAACACAAATAAAGCATTACGCCGATGTGTTAATAGAGATGAATTTTAAAATTAAACATACCATTATTGTTTATATTGATCAAAAAATAAACCCCGTTTTCGTCTAAACAACAACAACTATGTACGGAAAAATTAAAGAGCACTTGGCCAGCGAGTTGAAAGCCATAAAAGAAGCTGGACTTTTTAAAAAAGAACGCATCATAACTTCGCCACAAGGAGCGGTTATTAAAATTTCGACAGGAGAGGAAGTCATAAACTTCTGCGCCAACAATTATTTGGGGCTTTCCTCCCATCCAGACGTTATACAAGCTGCTAAGGATGCCATGGACTCACATGGTTTTGGAATGTCTTCAGTTCGTTTCATCTGTGGAACGCAGGATATTCATAAAGAATTGGAAGAAAAAATCGCCTCATTTTACGGCACCGAGGATACCATATTATATGCCGCCGCCTTTGATGCCAATGGAGGGGTTTTTGAGCCCTTGCTTACCGCAGAGGACGCTATCATTTCAGATTCCTTGAATCATGCGTCCATAATAGACGGTGTGCGTCTATGCAAAGCCAAAAGATACCGCTATGCAAATAATGACATGGCCGATTTGGAAAAGCAACTGCAACAAAGCCAAGAAGGTGGTGCTCGTTTCAAGATTATAGTAACCGATGGCGTGTTTTCTATGGATGGCCTTTTGGCTCCCTTGGATGAGATCTGTGACCTAGCAGATAAATATGATGCGCTTGTGATGATTGATGAATGTCATGCAGCAGGTTTTATTGGTGAAACCGGAAGGGGAACCTTAGAAGAAAAGGGAGTCATGAATCGTATAGATATCATCACCGGAACCTTAGGCAAGGCCCTTGGCGGAGCTATGGGTGGTTATACTACAGGGAAAAAAGAAATTATTGAAATGCTAAGGCAACGCTCTAGGCCTTATCTCTTCTCCAACTCCTTGGCCCCGGCTATTGTTGGTGCTTCCATCAAGGTTTTTGACATGTTGGAAAAAGACACATCATTAAGGGATAAACTCCAAGAAAACACCGAATATTTTAAAAAAGGCTTGAAGGAAGCTGGCTTCGATATTATCGATGGGGATTCTGCCATTGTTCCAGTAATGCTATACGATGCCAAGCTTTCACAGCAAATGGCGGATATGCTCTTGGAAGAAGGAATCTATGTCATTGGCTTTTTCTTTCCAGTGGTCCCAAGAGATAAAGCAAGGATTAGGGTACAACTATCAGCCGCACATGAAAAACAACATTTGGATCGAGCAATAAATGCATTTATCAAAGTTGGAAAAGCACTAAAAATCGTTTAAGTGCTTTAAATCTTCTATGTAATGCGTTAAAAAAAATGAAAATTTGATTTTGTTAATAGGTACTAACAACTTACATTTGCAGCTGATAAACACTTAAACTTAAAATTTTGAGCATGAAACATCTTAGCAAATTATTGGTTGTTGCCCTAGTATTTGTAGGGTTTAGCAGCATACAAGCGCAAGACGAGAATAATCCATGGCAGATTAGTTTTGGGGTTAATGCGATTGACACATACCCAACTAACGATGAAAACAATCCTTTTTCGAGCCCAACCTTGTTCGATGAGTATTTCAACGTTTCTGACCACTGGAATATCTTGCCGTCCGTTTCATACGTATCTGTTTCCAGATATGTAGGAGATGGTTTCTCTGTTGGTGCTAGAGGTTCTTTGAACAGAATTGAAAAGAACGGTGATCAAGCTGTTGATGACCTTTCCCACTATGCTATTGATGGTACCATTAAGTACAACTTCCTTAAGAACACAACAATTGATCCTTTTGTTGAAATAGGCGGTGGTTATACTTGGGTTGATGAGATCGGTGCTGGTACTGCCAACGGTGGTATTGGTGTTAACTTATGGTTCTCTGAAAACATTGGTCTGACTTTGCAAACTCAATACAAGCACGCATTCGAAGATTATTTAGTAAAGCATTTTCAGCACTTGGCTGGTCTTAGCATTAGATTTGGTGGTACTGACACTGATGGTGATGGTATCTATGACAAAGACGATGCTTGTCCAGAGGTTGCTGGTTTGGAAGCTTTCAACGGTTGTCCTGATTCTGACGGTGATGGCATCGAAGATGGTAAAGACAGCTGTCCTAACGAAGCTGGTTCTAAAGAAATGAATGGTTGTCCTGATGCTGACGGTGATGGTGTAGCTGATAAAGACGATGCTTGTCCTAACGATGCTGGTCTTGCTGCATTAGCTGGTTGTCCTGATGCTGACGGTGATGGCATCGCTGACAAAGATGATCAGTGTCCTAACGAAGCTGGTCCATCTGAAAACAACGGTTGCCCATGGCCAGATACTGATGGAGACAGCGTTCTTGACAAAGACGATCAATGTCCTCAAGTTGCTGGTACTGTTGCCAACAACGGTTGTCCTGAAGTAACTGAAGAAGTTCAAAAACAATTGAACGACTACGCTAGAACTATCTTGTTCGATACTGGTAAATCTTCTATCAAAGCAGAATCTACTACTGTAATGGTTGATATCATCCAAATCTTGAACGAGTATCCTAACGCTAAGTTTACTGTTGAAGGTCACACTGATAGTGTTGGTAGAGAGTCTACAAACCAGAGACTTTCTGATGAAAGAGCTAACTCTGTAAGAGACTTCTTGATTGACAAAGGTATCGCTGCTGACAGATTAACTGCTGTTGGTTACGGTGAGTCTAAGCCAATCGCTACCAATAACACTAGAGCAGGTAGAGCTCAAAACAGAAGAGTTGAAATCAACTTGGTAAAATAAGATATTAGAAAACTTCTGTTTTCTTTTCGAAAAGGCCCTGTATTCCGCAGGGCCTTTTTTATTTTTAATACATGCAACACAACAACTTTCTCAGATATGTACTGAATGAGCTGCAAAAGAAAGAAACAGATTTTACAAATTGCACCTTTGTTCTTCCCAGTAAACGATCGGGAACTTTTCTAAAAAAACAGCTTTCCACAACGTTGGAACAACATATTTTTTGTCCAGAAATATTATCCATTCAAGATTTTGTTGCGCAAATTTCTGGACTTACACCTGCATCAAACCTAGAACTTCTGTTAATACTCTTCCAAGTATATAAAGATTCAGAAGTAGAAAAGAAAGATGATTTTTCTTCATTTATAAAATGGGGACAAACACTACTCCACGATTTTAATGAAATCGATGGTTACCTAATCCCATCCCACGATATCCTCAACTATCTTTCAGCTATAAAAGAACTCAACCATTGGTCCCTAAAAAAAGACAAAACAGAGCTTGTAACGAATTACATACATTTCTGGAAACATATAGAACCTCTATATAATAGTTTCACTTCCACTCTTCTATCAAAGAAAAGGGGCTACCAAGGACTTATATCTAAAGTAGCTGTGGATAAATTGGCGTCTTACCATAAAACAAGTCCAATAGTATTTGTTGGTTTCAATGCCCTTAACACCTCTGAATCTAAAATTGTACAATATTTTCTAGAACAAGGCAATGGAGAAGTTTATTGGGATATAGATTCACATTTTTATGATGACCCTATTCATGATGCCGGACTTTTTATTAGGGAATATATAGATACATGGCCATATTATGAAAAACAAGCTTCTATTAAGCTTCAAAATGAGTTTTTATCGAACAAAACAATAACCATTACTGGTGTTCCCAAAAGTGTTTCACAAACCAAATATGTAGGTCAGTTATTACAACAAATAAAAGCGAATACACAATCTACACTTGAAAATACCGCACTTGTACTAGCTGATGAAAACTTGCTTCAGCCCATGTTAAAGGCCATTCCCAAAGAAATTAACCAAGTTAATATCACCATGGGACTGCCATTGAACAAAACCATTCTTTATTCATTTTTTAATTCGCTATTGGAACTTAATATCAGCAAGAGTGATAAAGGCTGGTTTTATAAGCAAGTACTCGAATTTCTTTCAAATCCCTATACTTTAATCCTCTCCTCATTGAAAGGGGAAGGGTTTGCCAGCAAAATTACCCAAGAAATAAAAGAGAAAAATTGGCTGTATATCAACACAGCTATTCTTTCTCTATATAGCAGAACAAACTCCGCAATACAATTTATGTTTTCAAAAGATAACATTACTCCCAATGTGTGGACAGCTAATTGTCTGCAGCTCATTAATATCTTGAAAGATTATTTTCAGCAAAAGAAGAAACCCTTTGAACTGGAACAGCTCTATAGATTTTATACCTTATTCAATCAACTGAACAATCATATAGATGATAAAGACCATATAAATGATCTTCAAGCAGTCAAAAGCTTATTTAAGCAATTAGCATCCATAGAAACTCTGGATTTCATTGGAGAGCCCCTTAACGGCCTCCAACTTATGGGAATGTTGGAAAGTCGTAATCTGGACTTTGAAACTGTTATTATCACTTCTGTGAATGAAGGGATACTGCCTTCGGGAAAATCAAATAATTCTTTTATTCCTTTTGATGTGAAAAGAGACTACGGCTTACCTACATATAAGGAAAAAGACGCTATCTACACATATCACTTTTATAGGCTTCTACAAAGGGCGAAAAATGTTCATATTATCTATAATACGGAACCGGATGTTTTGGAGGGCGGCGAAAAAAGCAGACTCATCAATCAACTACTTACCGATGAAAAACTAGCACCATACATTACCCATAAGGTGTTATCACCAAAAGTATCAATAACACCATTCACTCCAGAGGAAATCACCAAAGGAGATTCCCTATTTCAGGAAATCAAGGCATTTGCCAAAAAAGGCTTTTCACCAACATCGCTCACCAACTACATTAAAAACCCTGTTGATTTCTATACCAGAAATATTCTAAAAATCAACGATGTGGAAGAAGTTGAAGAGAATATCGCAGCCAATACTTTTGGAACCGTTGTTCATGACAGTTTGGAGGAACTCTATACCCCATTGATTGGTTTAATCTTGACGAAAGAAAATGTTACTTCCTTAAAACCGCTGATTCCCAAAGTAGTAAAAGGACATTTCCAAAAAAACCTATCTGGAGTTGATACATCAAAAGGAAAGTTCCTTTTAGTTTATAATGTTATCCAAAAGTATCTCAACAACTTTATTGATTTGGAACTAAAGCTCATTCAAAAACATCAGATTAAAATCTTGGCTTTAGAAGAAAAACATGAAATCTTAGTAAACATTGAAGAATTGGATTTCCCCATAAAACTCAAAGGAACCTTGGATAGAGTTGATACAATTGATGATGTTACAAGGATAGTTGACTACAAAACTGGAAGGGTAGAATCCAAAAATGTAAAAATATCCGATTGGGATGAGCTTATCACCAATTATGATAAAAGCAAAGCTTTTCAGTTATTGTGCTATGGTCTTCTGTTCAGCAAAAAACATCATATTGACCATATCAGTGCCGGTATCTATTCCTTTAAAAATTTGGGACAGGGTTTTTTCCCTTTTCAAATACACAAAGGGTCCTCGCTTATAGATGCTGCGACTTTAGGTGTGTTTGAAGACAACCTCAAAAAACTAATTTTGGAAATCTGTAACACCAATATTCCCTTTATGGAAAAACAGGTTTAATTATTTCAAATCTGGCCTAGCGGGGCGTACCTCTATCTTACTGGGCAATGTACGCGGATGCATTAACAATAAATCCACCACTAACTTACCAATATCTTCGGGTTGTATTTTCCAAGCATCTTTTTGAGAAGGTTCATTATTGTTAAAATGTGTTGCCACAGAACCAGGCATAATAGTAGTTGCCTTGATATTGTATTTTCTTAAATCCAACATAGCAGCTTGGGTAAACCCTACAACTCCAAATTTGGTGGCATTATATCCAGCACCTTGTGCAAAAAAATTAGTGCCAGCCAAACTCGCAACTGTCATATAATATCCCTCAGACACTTTCAATGCATCAACGGATGCTTTTAACGTATAGAATACCCCATTTAGATTCGTATTGATCATTTGGTTCCAGTCCTCTTCCTTCATCTCATCAATTGGAGCAAAATGACCTACTCCAGCATTAGCCACAACAACATCAAGTCTACCCCAAATCTTCAATATTTCTTTTACAGCTTTTACCTCATCTCCAGATTTTGAAACATCGGAGACCAATCCCAAAACATTCTCCTCATCATTTAGGTTTTGTATTGCTTCATTAACTCCTGTTTTGCTTCTTCCACTAATTGCAACCTTCATTCCTTGCTCTAACAAACATGCTGCAATGCCGTATCCAATCCCTTTTGTTCCGCCGGTGATGTAGGCTACTTTACCGTTTAAATCCATAATCAAATTTTGGTTCTATAAAGTTCGATAAAATAAAACTATCAGAAAAAAATCTTACTTAAACAAAATGGCAATTGCACCAATGGCCGTAACAATCAAAATGAATCTTTTGTAATTGCGGTCATTGATTTTCTTAACAATAAAAACACCCAGAAAAAGACCTGCAAAAATGGCCGGAAGTAATTTAAGATTGATGATCAACGTTTCTGCAGAGATCGTTTTCCAAACAAAAACATGAAAAGGCAATTTGAACATATTAGTAATGAAGAAAAGCCATGCTGCCGTACCTACAAATTCATTTTTGGGCAATCGCATGGCCAAAAAGAAAATATTGGTGAACGCTCCAGCCAAATTTCCAATCATGGTGCTAATTCCCGCTACAATTCCAATAGGCCCAGAAAAAGTCCAATGCGTAGGGATTTTGGATGATTTTCGCCTGTCCCACCAATACAACATCCCCAAACTAATGAAGATAACAACGACCATACTCAGCTTAAACTCTCTTTCAGGAAGGTCACTCCCCACCAAAACACCTATAAGGATCCCTGTGAGCATCCAAGGTAAAATCTTTAAAAGATATTTCCATTGAGTATGCTTGTTATAATAAACAACGGCAAAAATATCTCCTACCAATAATAATGGAATAAATATACCTGTGGACTGTCGCGCTCCAAAGGCCAAAGCCATGAGCGTTACGTTAAAAATGGACATGCCCTTTAACCCAGCCTTAGAGGTTCCCATTAAAAAAGTGGCTGTGGCCGCTAAAAGCCACGCCATCCATGACGGTTCAGAAGCTGTATATAGAACCAAAACTGGTGTTTAGCGAACAAAGGACAAAGGTATCTCAAAAAATTATATCTTTAAAAGCTTACCAACCAAGACCGATATGGACATTCAAACTTTAGATTATTTCATCATATTTGGATTCTTCGCCCTAGTGCTTTTTATTGGAATCTACGTCTCTAAACAATCTGGAAAAAGTACGGCAGAGTACTTTTTATCTGGTCGAAGCATGCCTTGGTGGCTTTTGGGATTTTCTATGGTGGCCACAACATTTTCAACAGATACCCCCAACTTGGTGACCGATTTTGTCCGTACAGATGGGGTTTCTGGCAACTGGGGTTGGTGGGCATTTTTACTTACTGGTTTGCTTACCGTATTTGTTTATGCCAAACTTTGGAGGAGATCTAATGTAGCAACCGACATGGAATTCTACGATTTGCGCTATGGCGGTAAACCTGCTCATTTTTTAAGAGGGTTCCGGTCATTGTATTTGGGAGTGGTATTTAATGTAATGGCCATGTCAGCTGTTACACTGGCTGCCATAAAAATAGGTCAGATCATGCTTGGGGCAACACCGGTTCAAACTGTTCTTATTGCCGGAAGTATTACCGTGGTATTCAGTGCTATCGGTGGTTTTAGAGGTGTTGTTTATACCGATTTTGTACTCTTCTTTGTGGCAATGGTAGGCGCAATCGGAGCCGCTATTTATTTGGTGAACATTCCAGAGGTTGGAGGCCTTTCAAACATATTGGAAAACGAATTGGTGCGGAGCAAAATGTCCATTCTTCCTGATTTTTCCAATACCGAAGCCTTGATTTCAGTATTGATCATTCCACTGGCCGTACAATGGTGGAGTGCTTGGTATCCTGGGGGTGAGCCTGGGGGTGGTGGTTATATCGCACAGCGAATGTTGGCTGCCAAAGATGAGAATCATGCGGTTGGTGCCACCTTTTTCTTTAATATTCTGCACTACGCCCTAAGACCTTGGCCATGGATATTGGTTGCCTTGGCTTCCTTGGTTGTTTTTCCTGATTTGGAAAGCATCAGACAGGCCTTCCCCAACGTTGAAGAAAGTAAACTTGGTCACGATTTGGCATATTCAGCCATGCTGACCAAATTGCCTTCGGGTCTTTTGGGAATCGTTCTGGCTTCTTTGGGAGCTGCTTATATGTCGACCATTTCCACCCACTTAAATTGGGGGTCTTCATATGTAGTAAATGATTTTTACAAACAACAAATCAATAAAAATGCTTCAGAAAAAGAATTGGTAAATGTGGGTAGAATAACCACGGTTGTTTTAATGGTATTGAGTGCTTTGTTTGCATTGGCCTTGACCAATGCCACCCAACTTTTTGATATTATCATCATGTTCGGTGCTGGTACTGGTCTTATTTTTATTCTGAGATGGTTCTGGTGGAGAATAAACGCTTGGAGCGAGATTGTTGCCATGTTCTCCTCAGGTATCATCTCCATTTTATTTTGGCAGTTTGAAGAAGAACTTTTCCTAAGTGGTGGTGCTCCTTTCCCAGCTTGGAGCAAGTTTTTGTTGGTAGTGCTGTTGACCACAATCATTTGGGTAGTGACCACCTTTATCACTAAGCCAGAAGACAATAAAGTACTTTACCAATTCTATAAAATAACCAAACCAGGTGGCCCGGGATGGAATAAAATACGTGCAGCAGCTAAAAATGATGGAGAGGAAATAGAAGGTTCAAGCGAAAAATGGAGCGTTCCATCAGGAATTCTTGCGATGATTATTGGTTGCGTATTGGTTTACGGATGCTTGTTTGCCATGGGCAATTGGATTTATGGAAACTATCCGTTGGCCATAGGACTTACCTTTTTGGTTTTGATTTCCACCTTCACACTTAAAAAAGTTTGGGGTAAGATGAAGAACGTATTTTAGTCAGTTTTTAATCCCATAAGCCGAGCCACGTACTTGCCAATAACATCAAATTCTAAATTAACTTTGGTACCTCTTGTATAAGAATGGAATCTTGTGTGCTCATGCGTATATGGAATAATAGCCACGCTAAAACCATCTTTCTTGGAATCCACAACAGTTAAACTCACACCATCAACAGTAATGGAGCCTTTTTCTATGGTTACGTTGTTCAGACTGGAATCATAGGTAAAACTATATACCCAACTACCGTCTTTTTCCTCAACAGAAGAACAAATGGCGGTCTGGTCCACATGGCCCTGAACAATATGTCCATCCAATCGAGCTCCCAAAACCATAGCCCTTTCCAAATTAATGGCATCTCCAATTTTCAATTCTCCAATATTGGATTTATTCAAGGTTTCCTCAATCGCCGTTACAGTGTACGTATTCCCTTCAAGTGAAACAACAGTCAAACAAACGCCATTATGCGCCAAACTCTGATCTATCTTCAATTCTGATGTAATCTCAGAGGATACTGTAATATGTAAATTACCCCCTTCTCTTTCAAGTTTTTCAACTTTCCCTAAAGTCTCAATGATGCCCGTAAACATGAATCTTTTTTATTGACTAGTTTTGTACTGTAAAAGTAGCCATATCGGCATTGATTTTATGAAGGAAAATCAAAAAATAAAACTGGGAATATCCATTGGTGATTTAAATGGGATTGGATGCGAAGTAGCCTTGAGGACATTTGAAGACTCCAGAATGCTCGACTTTTGTACTCCTGTAATTTTTGCATCGAATAAAACCATTTCCCAACAAAAATCAGAATTGGGAATCAATATTTCATTCCATGGGGTAAGAGATGCTTCGCAAGCTGTTGATGGCAAACTCAACATTGTGAATGTGTGGAAAGAAGTTCCTAAGACGGCCTTTGGCCAATCAACCGAAGAAGGAGGGAAATATGCCATCAAATCCCTTAGGGCGGCAGTGGCAGCTTTAAAAGAAGGTAAGATAGATGTTTTAGTGACCGCCCCTATAAATAAAAAAAATATCCAATCCGATGATTTTAAGTTTCCCGGGCATACAGATTTCTTGGCGCAGGAGCTCAAAGGTGAAAGTTTGATGTTCATGGTCACTGACACCTTGCGTGTGGGTCTTTTAACTGATCATATCGCTGTAAAGGATGTTGCTAAGGCCATTATTCCAAAGCTGATTCGTGATAAAGTTGCTACCATGGAAAAATCCCTCAAAATGGATTTTGGTATACGTCGTCCAAAAATTGCACTTTTAGGTATTAATCCACATAGTGGCGATGATGGCACCATTGGAGAGGAAGACGACAAAATTCTGAAGCCGACCATAAAGGAAATATTTGACAAGGGGACTTTGGTTTACGGCCCATATTCCGCAGATAGTTTTTTTGGCTCCAACTCCCATCAAAACTTTGATGCAATTTTGGCCGCATACCACGATCAAGGTCTTATCCCTTTTAAAACACTTGCCTTTGGCAAAGGAGTTAATTATACTGCCGGACTTGAAAAAGTACGCACTTCCCCAGATCATGGAACAGCTTATGAAATTGCAGGAAAAGGAGAAGCCGATGCCAGCTCATTCAAAGAAGCTGTGTTTACGGCAATTAAAGTATTCCGGAACCGTTTAGAGCATACAGAGCTCCATAAAAACCCTTTGCAAAAGCAAAAAGTTAAAAGAGCAAGTTAATATTTAGCTTAATGGGGCAGTTTTGTTCCAATGGAATTGTACATTTATAAATAAGTAGTATCTTTGCACCCGCCTTTAACGGCTGGTACACAAACCTTAAGTGTAGAAATGATGAAGCTAAAGGAGTTCAACATTCCTTTTTCTGGATTAAAACTGGGAAAACACACGTTTGAGTACAAAATTGATAATACGTTCTTTGAATCTTTTGATTACCAAGAGTTTAACGGGGCTTCTATTCCGGTCATAGCCATATTGGACAAGATGAACAATATGATGGAATTGGATATTTCAGCTCAGGGAACAGTAGATGTGGATTGTGATCTTACTGGGGAGCCTTTTGATCAACCCATAGAATCAGAATTGCATTTGGTAATCAAGTTTGGGGAGGAGTATAATGACGAAGATGATGAGATTTTGATCATTCCCCATGGAGAGCACCAAATCAACATTGCTCAGTATGTTTATGAAATGTTGGTTTTGGCGGTTCCTCAAAAAAGGATTCATCCAGGAGTATTGGATGGCACGCTGCAATCTGAAATCTTGGATAAGCTGGAAGAATTACAGCCCAAAGAGAACAAAGAAGAATCAGAAAAAACCGATCCCAGATGGGACGACTTAAAAAAGTTATTAACGGACAAATAGGTTAACAATGGCACATCCTAAAAGAAAAACATCAAAAACCAGAAGGGACAAAAGAAGAACCCACTACAAAGCTTCTATGCCCACAATTGCCAAAGATTCCGTAACTGGTGAAATGCACTTGTTCCACAGAGCACACTGGCACGAAGGTAAATTGTACTACAAAGGTCAGGTTTTGATTGATAAAGCTGAAGAAGAAACTGCAGCTTAGTCGCAAAAAATCCTTAAAAAATAAACCAACTCCCGTTTCGTTGTAACGGGAGTTTTTTTATGGGCCATAATCAATTTTAAAAACGACCCCATTTTTATCAAAAAGTCATATAAAATGACTAATTTTCACCGCTTTTGGGTCAAATCTTAATGTTTTTGACAAAAAAAGACACCTAATATGAAAAAAACAACGGCAGCAATTACCGCTGTGGGAGGCTATGTTCCTGACTTTGTTTTATCCAACAAAGTACTGGAAACCATGGTAGACACCAACGATGAATGGATTACTACCAGAACTGGTATCAAGGAACGTAGATTACTAAAAAAAGAAGGAGCTGGAACGTCATACATGGCCATAAAAGCCGCAGAGGACTTGCTTCAAAAAAGTGGGACAGATCCCAAAGAAATAGATTTTGTTTTAGTGGCCACCGCTACTCCTGATCTTCTTGTTGCCGCGACCGCGGCCTTTGTTGCTTCAGAAATTGGTGCGGTGAATGCTTTTGCTTATGATCTTCAAGCCGCTTGTTCCAGTTTTCTATATGGAATGTCAACTGCTGCTAGTTATATAGAATCAGGAAGGTATAAAAAGGTGCTGTTGATAGGCGCTGATAAGATGTCTTCTATAATAGATTATACAGACAGAACCACTTGCATTATTTTTGGCGATGGTGCTGGTGCAGCACTTTTTGAGCCTAATGAAGAAGGTTTGGGGCTTTTAGATGAGCATTTAAGGTCGGATGGTATTGGCAGACAGTTTTTGAAGATAGAAGCCGGCGGTTCTATTTTACCTGCATCAGAAGAAACTGTAAAAAACAAACAACACTATGTTTTTCAAGATGGAAAATCTGTGTTCAAATTTGCAGTATCCAATATGGCAGATGTTTCTGCTTTGGTCATGGAACGGAACAACTTGGATAAAGATGATGTGGATTGGCTGGTTCCCCATCAGGCAAACATGCGAATTATTAACGCTACAGCCAACAGAATGGGCTTGGAACCTGACAAAGTGTTGATTAATATTGATAGATACGGAAATACGACTTCTGCAACCTTGCCACTTTTGTTATACGATTATGAAAAACAATTGAAAAAAGGTGATAATCTTATTTTCGCTGCCTTTGGCGGAGGATTTACTTGGGGTGCCATTTACTTAAAATGGGCCTATAATTCAAAATAATACAACTAACTAAATCATAATCCAATGGATGTTAAAGAAATTCAAAGTCTAATCAAGTTTGTGGCCAAATCGGGTGCCAGCGAAGTGAAGTTGGAAATGGAAGATTTTAAAATTACCATACGCACCGGTAGTCCTTCCACTGGCTCAGAAACCACTATTGTGCAGCAAATACCGATGGCACAGGCACCAGCGGCACCAGTTGCACCTGCTCCAATTGTTCAAGAAGCGGCCGCACCAGCTCCAGCAGAAACTAAGGAAGCTGATGATGATTCAAAATATATTACTATTAAATCTCCAATTATTGGAACATTTTATAGAAAACCTTCTCCTGACAAACCTGCATTTGTTGAGGTAGGAAGCTCCATCAATCCAGGTGATGTACTTTGCGTAATTGAAGCTATGAAATTGTTCAATGATATTGAATCGGAAGTTTCAGGTAAGATAGTCAAGGTTTTGGTTGATGATTCCTCTCCTGTAGAGTTTGATCAGCCTTTATTTTTGGTTGACCCATCTTAAATAAACTAGAATACCCAAGTTTCATCTTCCAATTAATTTGGAAAATGGAATTGGCTATTTGAAATTCTTAGGTATTATGTTCAAGAAAATATTGATTGCTAATAGGGGCGAGATTGCACTACGGATTATTCGTACTTGTAAAGAAATGGGAATTAAAACGGTGGCCGTTTATTCCAAAGCCGATGAGGAAAGCCTTCATGTCCGTTTTGCTGATGAAGCCGTTTGTATTGGGCCAGCCCCCAGCCACGAGTCCTATTTAAAAATACCAAACATCATTGCAGCCGCAGAAATTACCAATGCCGATGCAATTCATCCAGGTTACGGTTTTTTATCTGAAAACGCAAAGTTCTCCAAAATTTGTGCCGAGCACGATATCAAATTTATTGGTGCTTCTGGTGAGCAGATTGAAAAAATGGGAGATAAGGCCACTGCAAAGGAAACCATGAAAAAGGCAGGTGTCCCTACGGTTCCAGGATCAGATGGTCTATTGAAGGATGTGGCGCATGCTAAGAAGGAGGCCAAGAAAATGGGGTACCCTGTAATGATTAAAGCTACTGCTGGTGGTGGTGGTAAAGGTATGCGCGCCATTTGGTCAGAAGAAGAAATGGAAAGCAACTTTGAAAGTGCTGTCCAAGAAGCTACTGCTGCCTTTGGTAATGGTGGAATGTATATGGAAAAATTGATTGAGGAGCCTCGCCATATTGAGATTCAAGTTGTGGGTGATCAATACGGGAAAGCCTGTCACCTATCAGAAAGGGATTGTTCCGTACAGCGAAGACATCAGAAACTTACAGAAGAAACACCCTCTCCTTTTATGACAGATTCCCTAAGAGAGGAAATGGGGGCTGCTGCTGTTAAGGCTTCAGAATACATTAAATACGAAGGAGCGGGAACTGTAGAATTTTTAGTCGATAAACACCGAAACTTCTACTTTATGGAAATGAATACCCGTATTCAGGTGGAACACCCCATCACAGAACAAGTTGTGGATTATGATTTGATTCGTGAACAAATATTGGTAGCTGGTGGTGTCCCAATTTCTGGAAAAAACTATTTTCCTAAATTACATTCTATAGAATGTAGAATCAATGCTGAAGATCCTTACAACGATTTTAGACCTTCACCAGGAAGAATAACAACTTTACATACTCCTGGGGGACATGGAGTTCGTTTGGACACCCACGTGTACAGCGGATACATTATTCCGCCCAATTACGACTCTATGATTGCCAAATTGATCACAACTGCGCAAACTAGGGAAGAGGCCATCAATAAAATGCGTAGAGCCTTGGATGAGTTTGTGATTGAAGGAATAAAAACCACTATTCCATTCCATAGACAATTGATGGATCATCCAGATTATTTGGCCGGTAATTATACCACCAAATTCATGGAAGATTTTGAAATGGACGAGAAATATCAATACTAAACAGACCCCGATGCAAATCGGGGTTTTTGCTTTATGGAACTAAGTTATTGGGAATATAAAACTTGGTTGTCCAATGTGGATTTTACCATTATTGGAAGTGGAATTGTTGGGCTTAATTGTGCCTTGCAACTCAGGAAAAAACATCCAAAAAGCAAAATTATAGTCTTGGAAAAAGGTAGTTTGCCGCAAGGGGCCAGCACAAAAAATGCAGGTTTTGCCTGTTTCGGAAGCATCTCGGAAATCCTTTCAGATCTAAAAACCCACTCTGAAGAAGAAGTTGTTGCGCTTGTTCAAAAGCGATGGGAAGGAATTCAAACTTTACGTAATCTTTTAAGTGATAAAACAATTGGGTTTAAAAAGCTCGGAGGGCATGAGCTTTTTTTAAGAGAGAATCCGGGGTTATATGAAGCCTGTTTAACCCAAATGGACGAATTGAACCAAATGCTGCAACCAGTCTTTGGGGAAAGTCCATTTATAAAGGCCCATAATCGTTTCGGTTTTGGAAAGGTTCAAGAAAACTACATTACCCATAAGCTGGAAGGGCAATTGGACACTGGTAAAATGATGCTGGCGCTACTTGACAAATGTCAATCCAACCACATCCACATTCTAAATGGTATTGAGGTTACGGCACTTGATGATAGCGGTACAAACGTAATCTTAAAAACCAAGGGCTTTGAATTCAATGCCACCCGGGTTTTTGTAGCGACCAATGGATTTGCATCGGCACTTTTGAAAAACGAAACGGTACTTCCGGCCAGAGCACAGGTTTTGGTCACCAAGCCAATTAAAAATCTAAAGATCGAGGGTACTTTTCATTTTGACGAGGGATATTATTATTTCAGGAATGTGGATAACCGTATCTTATTTGGTGGTGGTAGAAATTTAGATGTTAAAGGAGAGGAAACAACAACATTTGGACAAACATCCGTTATTCAAAATTCATTGGAAAAATTGCTCACTGAAGTAATTCTCCCCCAGCAAAAAGTCGAAATAGATTATCGATGGAGTGGAATTATGGGCGTGGGAACACAAAAAACACCTATTGTAAAACAAGTGAGCAACAACATCTTTTGCGGTGTAAGATTGGGAGGGATGGGCGTAGCTTTAGGTAGTTTAGTCGGCAAAGAACTAGCAGAACTGATATGAGCAAGGAGGAACTGTTGCAACATTGCTGGATGCATCTTGAAGAGCGTTCAGAAACCATCCAAAAACAAATGAAAGGCTTGCAAGACTCTTTAAACTCTGAAACAAAAAGCAGTGCGGGAGACAAACATGAAACTGGAAGGGCCATGGTACAATTGGAACAGGAAAAATTGGGCCAACAACTATTGGAAGTCGAAAAAACAAGAGCTATTCTCCAACGAATAGACATAACAAAGTCTAGTAATAGGATTAGTCTGGGAAGTTTGGTAAAGACCAATACAGCAAGCTATTTTATTTCCATTTCTTGCGGCGCTTTTCAAAAAGCGAATACCACAATTTATTGTGTGTCTGCAAAGGCTCCTATCGCACAGCTATTGATGGGTAAGGCGGCTGGAGAAGAATTTCACTTTAATGGAAAGCATTTCACAATACTTGAAGTAGAGTAATTATTAATTCAGACTTTTGGTTTTTCAGTCTTGATTAACCTCTCAAACCAGTCCATTTTCTAACTTTATTTCCATTTTTTTCGCTTACCACCAGTTAAATCTACCCTGTAAGATTAACTCAAACAATGCATTTCATCGAAAATTGCATCGATGAAACGTCCAAACAAAACATCTGTCCGTAGATTTGTATTCATGATGTTGCCTTTTAACGCAAATAACATGCGTTTAATCGATTTTTTTTGATTTAATATAGTAATACCCAATTTCAAATCCTCATATTATGAATTCACTAACCTCAAAGCGAATGATGTTAACCATTCTTTCTTCTCTTTTTATCTTTTTCATATCCTGCAACAAGGACAATGATTTACTCTTAGAAGCTATTCTGGAAGAAGAGTTAGAGGAAGTTCAAGGTACAGAGGGAGAAACTGAAGAAGAAAACACCGGGGAAGAAACTGAAGAAGAAAACACCGGGGAAGAAAGTACTGACGACTCACAGGCTGACAGAAACAACAATTTTCATCAGGTGATGTTTACCGACAATCAAATAGCCACAATGATTTCAAGACTCTCTAGTGGTTTTTCTAGACCGGGAACTAATGGGGAAGACATTTCAAGAATGATTAATGAGGCTCAGGAATTTCTTTCAGCCCCTAACACTGGGCGATTAGATTGGATGCCTTCTAGCGGCATACGAGAATGCCGATTAGGTTGCGATCCAGTACCCATAAATATTGTTAATCGTAATCATTATGTTGCAGAAAATATATTTTACGCTGGCCTTTATGCCTTTATTCTTGCCAATAGAAATCAAGATGGCGACATAGAGTATGCTGAGCAATTGGCTAAAGCCATAGCTGCCCAAACCCTCAATAGGGCAAATGACCCAAATCTTGACTTCACCAATAGGAGCTCTTGGTTGGATGGGGTTGAAACCAACCCATTCTTCTTAACTGCTGCTTGGCTTGAAAAAACATTGAACAATTGGTCCTTAATTAAGTCAATGGGGTTGGACACAGGCTTAACCAATGAAGAGGAAGAAACTGTAGAAAACTGGTTCAAAGATGGTAGGAATTGGTTATACGATAAATTAACGAATCATTATATTGATGGTTATGGGTCCAATTGGAAATCATCTGCAAGCAGTACCGGGTATAATATGAAATACTCTGGATCCAACAATGCAGTAATTGCAATCAACACTGTAGAACAAACAAATTATACAGTGAATCATGCAGCAGTGCTTCCCCACTGGAATGTGCCTTCTAAGTATGCAAGTTATTTGCACTATTATGGTTTAATTTTCCAAGATCAAGCAGCTTTGGATTTATCAGAAACTTGGTATCAGAATGTTTTCAAATTAAGTGTATTCCCAGATGGCACATCCACTGAGCTGAAGAGGGCCACTTCTAGTATTCCAGGTCAAGGAATACAATACTGGTGTATAACAATGTCTACATTAACAAGCATAGCGCATAGTCATGCAGTTGCGGTTTTGCAAGGCAATCCGATAGTTCAAGGATATAGTTATTCTTATTTTTATGATTATACTACAAGTGAAGGGCTAAGCGATTATCTCCCTTCTCATGCAGGTAGTGATACAAAAGGAGGGACAAAAGGTTTAGAAAATTATTTGTTGGCTTTTACAAAATACTTGGGGCAATCTACAGGGTTAAATGGCTGGGGAGCTGTTAGACAAGTAAACGCCTCTGGCTATCCAACGCACGAGATGACTAGAAAGTTTCACTATATGGTTCCAATAGCACAAGCCAATGCTTATTATAATAATGGCACATTACAAAATGCATATAGTGGAACAGGAGGGTTTCAAAGACCTCTAACAAAATCTGAAGGTGCTGAATGGGTTGGCGCTTGGAGAGAATCGTATATGGGAGGATTTGGAAAATATCTAATCGCTTTTCCCTATTTAGAAACAGAGGGAATAACTTATTAATAAAATTATCTGGACAAAATATTTTCATTTAAAAATTGGGATTGAAATAAATTCAATCCCAATTTTGTTTTTTACGGCCAGCTTTCTTTTCCGATTCTTTTCTTTTGGATTGCAACCTTTTTTCAACAGATGCTTTTGTAGGTTTGGTGGGTTTTCGCTTTTTCTGAACCTCAAGGGCGTTTCGTAAGACCTCAAAAAAACGTTTTACCACTAGAGTTTTGTTTTTGTGTTGGCTTCGAGATTCATCACACCTTAAAATCAAGTTTCCATCTTGGTTCAATCTGGTTTTCAGCTTCAATTGAAGACGTTCTTTTTCAACATCAGAAAGACCATTTGAGGCAGGTATGTTAAAGGAGAGTTCCACTTTAGTGGAAACTTTGTTCACGTGCTGTCCGCCCGCTCCTCCGCTTCGAACAGCTTTAAACTGCAATTCTCTATGTATTTGTTCCCTGTTCAAGATTTAGCCGAGCATTTATGGTCTCCAAAGATACATTAAGGAAAACCTTCTCCCCTTCTGTCAGCTCATTTGGTGTGTTGAAATAAAGCGTAATCTGTTGATTTACTTTTCCTTCATTTATATAATAACTCCCTTTAAAGAAGCTCTTTTTCACTAAAATTTCTAACCCTGAAGTTTCAGAAACTTGGAATTCATTCGGATAGATAAGCACAGACTGGTCTATTGTAGCATAAGACTTTAAAAGTTTCATGGGCACCTCATTTACCTCGCCAAACAAAGATGCTACATAGTAGCTTGATGGATTGTTGTATAGTTTTTTGGTCTGTTCATTGGCCACAATTTTTCCTCTTTCCAAAACCAAGGTTCGCTCTGCGTACGGAAGCACATCATTGGGGTCATGGCTAGCTGTAAGCGTAGTAATTTGTTTTTCTTTTAAGTAGGCAAACAGATTTTTTCTAAGCGAATTTCTTTTAAAATTATCGATATGGCTAAAAGGCTCATCCAACAATAGAACTTCGGGTTCTTGAGCAAGGACTTTGGCCAACGCCACGCGCTGTTGCTGCCCACCACTTAAGTTTTTAATTTTAGTTTTGGCATAGTTTTGCAATTCAATAAGTTCTAAAAGTTCGTCTATTCTTTGTTGATGTGTTTCCCGTTCAAAAACAGAAAGATGTTGACCTATATTTTCTGTAACGGTGGTAAAAGGCATCAAATCAAAGTCCTGAGAAAGGAATTTCATATATGGTTCCCCGGGCACCAGATTAAAATTAGGGCCCAATGCTTCCCGTTCTCCCCAAAAAATAGTGCCATTTTCAACATGTAAAAGCCCATAAATAATTTTAAGCAAAGTGCTTTTGCCAGAACCACTTTCCCCCATCAAGGCCAAATGCTCTCCTTTTCCCACTTGAAAGGAAACATTCTTCAAAACAGTTTGATCAAGGTAGGTGAATGATTCTATAGCAACTTTTAGCATGCGTCAAAAATAAAAATCCGTTTCAAAGAAAACGGATTTATTCTATTCATAAGAAATGAATTGCCAAATGTTTTATTTCTCTACATTAAGAAATGGGTTCAGGCTTTTTGGAAATTAAGTTGTTCTCCACCAAATACTCGGCAATCTGTACGGCATTGGTTGCAGCTCCTTTTCGCAGGTTATCCGAAACAATCCACATGTTCAACGTATTGCGTTGGGTTTCGTCTCTGCGGATACGCCCCACAAAAACATCATCCTTGCCATTGGCATAGATGGGCATGGGGTAAGTATTGGTTTCCGGATTGTCTTGCACCGTCACCCCAGATGTTTCACTTAATAGTTTGCGAACTTCAGACAAATCAAAATCCTCATAGAATTCTACGTTCACGGATTCTGAATGACCTCCTGCAGTAGGTATACGAACCGCAGTAGCGGTTACTGAAAAAGTACGGTCATCCAATATTTTTTGGGGCTCTCGCGCCAATTTCATTTCTTCTTTGGTGTATCCGTTTTCCATAAATACATCACAATGTGGCAATGCGTTACGGTTGATAGGATACGGATATGCCATCTCTCCCTGAACACCGGCAGCCTCATTTTCCATTTGCTCAACAGCCTTTACCCCTGTTCCAGAAACAGACTGATAGGTGGATACCACCACTCTCTTCATCTTATATTTCTTGTGCAATGGATCCAAGGCCATAACCATTTGAATGGTAGAGCAATTGGGGTTTGCGATTATTTTATCCTCAGTAGTTAATTCTTGGGCGTTTATCTCTGGCACCACCAACTTCTTTGAAGGGTCCATACGCCATGCAGACGAATTATCAATGACAGTTGTTCCCACTTCGGCAAATTTTGGAGCCCACTCTAAGGAAGTACCTCCTCCTGCGGAAAAGATTGCAATATCTGGTTGTGCAGATACAGCATCTGCAAGTCCAATCACCGTATGCTCCTCACCTTTATAAGATAATTTTTTGCCCACTGATCTTTCCGAAGCGACCAGCAACAATTCAGTAATGGGGAAATTACGCTCCGCCAACACTTTTAACATTACCTCGCCAACCATTCCAGTGGCTCCTACAACTGCTACTTTCATTTTAAACTTATTTATTGGGACAAAGGTAGTACAGCAATTTATTAAAACAAGTATTTCTCTATGCGATAATCAAAAAATAACAAAATGTTATGAATAAAACAACCGTCGATGTGTTAGCGAAACATATCGACGGCTTTTAAGGTTATTTATTGTGGTGTAGCGGTCTTCCTGAAGCTTCAGGAAAACGTTCTTATTTCTTCAATGCATCCCGAATCTCAGCCAATAACTCTTCAGCAGTTGGTCCAGCTGGAGCGGCAGGTTCTTCAGGTTTTTTCATTTTGTTCACTCCTTTAACAATAAGGAACATTACAAAGGCAACAATGATAAAGTCTATCACGTTTGTCAGAAACTGTCCATATAAAATGGCAATTTCCCCAACTTTTTCTCCAGCATCATTCATGGTTCCTTCTTTTACCACATATTTTAAATCATTGAAATCGGCATCGAACAGTAACCCGATCAGTGGAGAAACAATTCCTCCGGTAAATGAGGAAACCACTTTGTTAAAAGCAGCACCCATTACGAAACCTACGGCAATATCCACTAGGTTTCCTTTCATTGCAAAGTCCTTAAACTCTTTTAAAAATCCCATTTTATAGTTTGTAATTGGTTAATACTCTGACAATGTAACCAAAAAACTGTTTTTTTTCCACAAATTAATTGAAAATCAGCCAGAAATGACCTCTCTTTTAACCCGTTGCGATATGGCTGTAAGAATTTCATAAGAAATGGTTTTTCCTCCTGAAGCAAAGGATTCTGCGGAATTATCTTGACCAAAAACCAAGACCTCATCTCCTTCTTTACAATCAATTCCAGTAATATCTACCATGATCATATCCATGCATACATTTCCAATTATCGGGGCTTTTTTGCCATCAATCAAAACAAAAACCTTTCCATTTCCATATTGCCTACCAATCCCATCAGCATGGCCCAATGGCAGTGTGGCGATCTTTTTATGACCTTTGGAAGTATAAGCACGGTTGTAACCAACAGTTTCATTGGGTTCTATTGTATGTATTTGGGAAATAATGGTCTTCAGGGTTGCCACGGGCTTTAATTGAGCATCAAAAGCTTCATCATTCCCATAACCGTAAAGTCCGATACCGCTTCTTACCATTTCAAACTGTGCGTGAGGATAATTCAGAATACCCGAGGTATTAAGTGTATGCCTTAAAGGCATATAGCCCAATTTTTCATGAAGTTGATTACAGATTCTCTCAAAAGTCGCAATCTGTTTTTCAGTAAAACTTTTTTCATTGGCATCTTCTGAGGCGGCCAAATGCGAAAAAACTGAAACTATTTTAAGTGCTTTTCCTTTTTGAAGTGTACTGACTATTAAATCGACATCATTTTCCCAAAACCCCAATCGGTTCAGTCCTGTATTGAATTTGACGTGAACAGGATAATTCTTTTCATTTTTATTTTGGGCAACTTCCAGAAATTGTTTGAAGATGTTGAGTGAATACAAACTTGGTTCCAGACAATGATCAATAAGTTCTTCAAAGTTTATCGGCTGGGGATGCAGCACTAAAATAGGAGTTTTAATTCCAGCGTTACGCAATAAAACTCCCTCTTTTACATAGGCTACCGCAAAATAATCAACTTCTAAGTTTTCAAGTTTTTTGGCTATTGTAACCAAATCACTACCATAAGCAAAAGCCTTTACAACCGCCATTAACTTGGTTCCTGAATCTATTTTGGATTTAAAAAACCTGAAATTATGTTCTAGAGCAGTCAGGTTTATTTGCAGAGTGGTTTCACCAACTTTATTCATTGGCAGCTTTCTTTTTAGCATCAACCTCTTTTACATCTACATCCATTTGGTTGATTTTTTCCTTCAGCATGGCTTTATAGAATGCTGCTCGACTCAAAGGCTCGTATTCTTCTGTTTCACCAAGAAGCACCAATTTATCGTCATTGGATTTTCTAAAGCTATAATTTGCCAAATTTCCGGTCCTTGTACAGACCGCATGTACTTTGGTTACATATTCTGCCGTTGCCATTAATGCCGGCATCGGCCCAAAAGGATTGCCTTTAAAATCCATATCCAAGCCAGCCACTACTACACGAACGCCGCGATTGGCCAAATCATTACAAACCGTAACGATCTCGTCATCAAAAAACTGGGCTTCATCAATACCAACCACATCACAGTCGTCTGCCAACAGGCGAATATTTGCCGCAGCCGGCACCGGGGTAGAGCGAATTTCATTGGCATCATGCGACACGACCATATCCTCATGATATCGAGTGTCCACTATAGGTTTGAAAATCTCTACTTTTTGTTTCGCAAACTGTGCCCGTTTCAACCTTCTTATCAACTCCTCCGTCTTTCCAGAAAACATGGAACCACAGATGACTTCAATCCATCCAAATTGTTCTTTATGGTTTACCGTGTTTTCTAAAAACATATCGTAACTTTAAACTAAACTGAGGGGTTTAGCCGTTTTTATTAAGACAAAGCACAAAGCTACTAAAAAATTATACCCCGGCTTTAGGTCAAAAATTTAACCTTTTGTTCGTAGCTAGATACGTAAAATGATTTTATTTTTATAAGAAAGAAGAAAGCCATGATAAGGAAATTAAGAGAGGATTTGATAAAGCTATCTACAGATATAATTACCTCTAGGGAAGACAAGGAACTTACAGAGCTCTATGACAAGGCGAAGGAAATCTACGAGAAATTGGCCGTGTTAAAGTTCATAGATGAAAAATTGAGTGATGTTGAGGTAGATGTTTCCAAAAATGTAATCGCTTCACGATTTGAGAAAATGGCCAACGCTGTACTGAGCGGAAATATAGCTGTGCCTGAAAGTAATCCACATGAAGAGGATATCATGACCCCAGGCATGGACACCATTAAAGATATGGTTTCGGAAATGCCTTCTGATATGGCTGTGGAGCATGTATTCACAGAATTTGTGGCCAAACCAGATTACATGAAAAATGACAAGGAAAATCTTTCTCCCACAGAAAGAAGCAGTGATACAGGGCAATCAAAGCCCAAATCCCTGAACGATACCTTGATGAGGGATTTTCAAATTGGCCTTAATGACAGACTTGCTTTTGCTAAACATCTCTTTGATGACAATATGGACGATTACAATCGGGTAATTTCTCAATTGAACACCATTGATACTGAAGAGCGTTCCATAGCCTTTATCAATAATATGGTTAAACCAGAATACAACAACTGGGAGGGCAAGGAAACATATGAAGCTCGATTGGTCTCATTGATTGAGCGCAGATTTGCCTAATTCCATACACTAGATAATTTTTTAATTGGAAGGCCGTAACTTAGGCCCATGGGAAAACTATATTTGGTTCCAACCCCTATAGGTAATCTTGAGGACATGACATTCCGGGCCGTTACTGTGCTCAAAGAAGTGGATTTGGTCTTGGCCGAAGATACCCGTACCAGTGGTAAACTTTTGAAACATTTTGACATCCAGACCCCATTGCAAAGCCATCACATGCATAATGAGCACAAGCAATTGGATGGTTTGATTCAAAAATTGAGCTCTGGGTTATCGATTGCCTTAATTTCTGATGCTGGAACCCCTGCCATTTCCGACCCTGGTTTTTTATTGACCAGAGCCTGCGTGGAAAATAACATTGAGGTGGAATGCCTCCCTGGCGCTACCGCTTTTGTTCCTGCATTGGTCAATAGTGGGCTGCCCAATGACCGTTTTGTTTTTGAAGGATTCCTTCCTGTAAAAAAAGGACGTCAAACCCGCTTACAGCAACTTGCTGAAGAAAGTCGAACTTTGATTTTTTACGAATCTCCCCATAAACTCATCAAAACCTTGACCCAGTTTGTGGAGTATTTTGGAGCGGACAGACCGGTTTCCGTCTCTAGAGAACTTACCAAATTATACGAAGAAACCATAAGAGGAACTCTTTCCCAAGTTTTGGAACACTTTACACAAAACGCCCCAAAGGGTGAATTTGTCATTGTAGTTGGAGGGAAGAGATAATGGACCAACTACTTGCTCAAATCAGAAACTGCACAATTTGTTCCCAACACCTGCCTTTAGGACCCAGACCCATTGTTGCAGCGCATAGCGATGCTAAAATTTTAATCATTGGGCACGCTCCGGGCACCAAAGTGCATCAAACAGGGATTCCTTGGGATGACCAAAGCGGCAAACAACTCCGTAAGTGGATGGGAGTAACCGATGACGATTTCTATGATGCCACTAAAATTGCACAAATGCCCATGGGATTCTGCTATCCGGGAAAAGGGAAATCAGGTGATCTTCCACCTAGGCCAGAATGTACCCCACAATGGCATCAATCGCTTCTGGATAAATTACCAAATCTAAAATTGACGCTTTTGATCGGGCAATATTCCCAACGTCATTATTTGGACAATCAAATGGAAAAAAATCTAACTGAAACTGTTCGAAACCATGAAATGTATCTTCCCAAATACTTTGTATTACCACATCCATCTCCCAGAAATCGATTTTGGTTGAGCAAAAATCCTTGGTTTGAGCAAGCTGTGGTACCGATGCTTAAAAAAAGGGTTGCGGAAGCACTAAAAGCCTAATAGGTAACATTTGAGCGCAACCGACTGAAGGTTTCTGGTTTCATATTAAGGTAAGAGGCCAAGTATTTTTGAGGTATGGTCTTGAGTGCTTCTGGACATCTTTGCATAAATGCCACATAACGCTGTTCCGCAGAAAGCGTTAAAATTTCCACTTCCCTACTTAACCTCCCGAACAAAATATTCTGAAAAAACTCATGCCCCCATTTGTAAAACCCTGGGCAGTTTTCAAAAAGTTGTGCATAGTCGCTGTGCGATATTGCCAACATCTTGGAAGGTTTCAAGGCCTCCAAAAAAGTATGCGAAGGTCTTTTTTCAATAAAAGAATCAAAAACCCCGGAAGGACTGCCCTTATAAGAAAAACCCAATACTACTTTTTCGCCTTTTTCATTCAATAAATAAATGGCCTGCACCCCTTCCAGCACAAAGTAAAAATACCGTTCTATGCTTCCGGCTTCGGTTATAAGATCATATTGGTTAAATACTTTGGGATACCACAAAGACCTAAAAAAAGATTCCTCCTCAGAATTCAAACGCACTTGAGGAAAGAACTTCATCAGCTTGCAGTACATATCATCATCCATGTGGGAAGAGTAGTTTTTATCAAAAATAAGATATAAAGCTCCTCAAACCACATAAAAGCGAGTCCTCAAACAAAACACAAAATCATACTACCCAATACCATTGGAACTTGTATTTGTAAGAAATTACCACAATAATTATTGGTCCACTTTCGTTGTAATACGGTATCTGTTAACAAGAACTGCTTCTAAATAACCGTAGCTTTTCAAGCAAAACCAAGTTTTAACACTAACCTATTTTCAGGGCCTGTGGAATCCACCAACCTCATAATCGCAACACTTATTCTTCTGGGAGCCATTATTATGCTTTTAAGCGCATGGTGCACCAAAAAAATATTCAACTTACTTACAGACAAAAAACTAAAGGATAATTGGAAGAAGCTCCGTGTGCTCATGTTCGTGTTCTTGGCGGGTTACTTGGTTGTTGCCGCAGCAGTTATTCTGGGAAAAAGCGAACTGCTTTCCTTTCTTTCTGGAGCTATCTTTTTTATGGGGGCCTTGTTTGTTTTTATTGTGGTCCGTACCGGGTTGGACAGCTTTAAAAAAATGAACGTGCTCAACCAAAATTTAGATGATACAGAATTAAAGAACAAAGAACTTGAGCAATTTGCCCATGTTACTTCCCACGATTTAAAAACACCGCTTCGGGGAATTTCTGGTTTGGCCTCTTTTATAAAAGAAGATCTAGAAGCAGGAAAAAAAGAGGACGTTTTGCGACATCTTGATGATATGCAAGGAAGGGTGGAGCACTTGGACAATCTGATCGGCGGCATTTTAAAATACTCCCGATTGGGAAAACTAACAGTTGGCAAGGTTGACCTTGAAGAAATGATAAATGAAGCCATGAAAACGCACCAGCATTTGGACAACGTACAACTTAACATTAAAGGAAAACTTCCTGTGGTTGATGGAGATAAAGTGCAGCTGTCCCAAGTATTTTCTAACCTGATTGACAATGCCATAGGACATAATGATAAAAGTGTTTGCGAAGTAAACATGTCTTGCGACCAAACACCCAAATTTTATAAAATTATAGTGGAAGATAATGGTCCCGGTATTGACGCCAGATACCACGAAAAGATCTTTGAGGTATTCCAAACCATTAATGGGTCTTACAACAATGAAACCACTGGCATTGGACTGGCCATTGTAAAAAAAGTGATAGAAAAGCACAACGGAACGGTTAAAGTGGTATCTGATGGAAAACTCGGCACAAAGTTCATTATCAACTACCCAAAATCTATAAGCCAGTAGCTTACATTCTCCAGCCCCAGTAAAAGAAGGAACTGCACATAAACCCCTATCATACCGGGAACTATATACTAGTTTAACAGCTTTATTCCAAAATCCCATCAATCCGCACCAAAAAAATTTATATGATTTGCCAACAAACATCTTCCTTTCCCTTTTAGGGAAAGGTGTCCACTTTAGTGGACGGAAAGGGTAAAACATCCCTTCCGCCTTTCAACCAAAGATTGAAATCCACCTTCCCTTACCAAGGGAAGTAGCTTTTACTTGGTTTGTTTTAAGTCCGATTACGCTAAGATTTCCTCAATCTGCACCATATGCCGTTCCAAATGGCAGAGCAAAAACTCAAAACTCTCCGGTAAATAGAACTTCACAATCGGGCCAATGGCAGAGGTAATCTTAATTTCTTTTACATCCTTCCCCCTACTTTGAATTATAGCATCCTTTAAATGTCCATAAAGTGCGTAAAAATTCAAAAAAATGGCATTTACTTGTTCTTCATCCAAGTTTTTGGTATCCAAAAGCGGCTCAAAGCGTTTCATGGTCTTTATTTTCCACTTTCTTTCACCGTTTTTGGGACGTTGCATTTCAATGACCATCCTTTGCCAAGCCCTAACCTTGAACTCAGAAGAGTCAGAATTTGTGGAAGGTAAATGGCCCAACGCATGGTCTATTTTATCTACATATAATTGATAGGCTATGTTCAAATGCTCCAGTACCTCAACTATGCACCAAGATCTTTCATGGGCAGGGATTGTCAGCTGGCTCAGGGGTAGCTGTTGTAGCTTTTCAACCTTCCCTAGTATTCCATTAAGTCGTTGTATTTGATTTTCTGCTGTTACGATTAGTGCCATAACTGTTCGTTTTTTGGTTATGACAAAGTTCTGGCACAGTCTGTTTATAGGTGTTGATGTAAATCAAGAAATAATACCCTCGTAGTCCTAGTTGGTGAAATTTATATCAAAAAAACGTCATTCTAAATTCGTTTAAGAATCTTATCGAGGTCGTGAGAAACTGAAACAAGTTCAGCCTAACGAAAAAGAAAATATTCGTGTGTATTAGTGAAATTCGTGTCGAAAAAGCGTCATTCTAAATTTATCTCAAAAACCCCAATAATCTAATACCTAGACCCATCATGCTTCCCCTTTTCCCATCCAGTTTTGCCCAGATATTGTTCTGCACTTTCCACCGCACCATCCTCAATGGACGTTCCCATGGAGTCGTTCCACCGGTTGAGGTATCCAAACAAAGAAATGACCCCTAGCATTTCAACTATCTCACCTTCGTTCCAATGTTGATAAAGCCGTTCCTTGATATCTGCATTAACCGCATTGGGCACTTGGGAGGCCGCCAAGGAAAAGTCGAGTGCCGCACGTTCGGCTTCAGAAAACGCCGAGTGGGTTCTGTACTCCCAAATATTGTCCAACTGCTCCTGTTCCGCCCCATAGCGTTCCGCCGCTCTAATGGCATGCGCCTGACAATAACGGCATCCGGTAGCATTACTGCTCACCCAGGCAATCATGCGTTTTAAGGCCGATGTGACTCTTCCTTCATTGGTCATGACCGCTTTATTAAGGTTGATAAATGCTTTGGAAATGGCAGGTCTATGCTGCATGGTCAACACCGAATTTGGGCAAAATCCCAAGGTTTCATTAAAAAATTCCGCCAATTTTTGGGTCTCTGGATCATGATTGGGATTAAGAGGATTGACTAATGCCATTTTGGGTCTATTTTGTATTTTTATCCCCTACAATAAACGAAATTTATGGCAAATACAAATCACATCACAACCAAATGGTTAGGCGAAATGGCGTTTGAAAGCAACAACCCCTCCGGACATACTTTAAAGATTGATGCAGGTCCGGAAGATGGTGGAAAAGGAGATGGTTATAGACCAAAAGCTTTGATGCTATCTGGGTTGGCTGGATGTTCTGGGTTGGATGTTGCTTCACTCATAAAAAAAATGAAATTGGATGTAGATGATTTTCATATTGAGACCATCGCCAACTTAACAGATGAACATCCCAAATACTATGATACCGTAACCATAGAATATCATTTTCATGGTGACAACCTTAAAGAAGAAAAATTGCAACGCGCTGTTGATTTATCCGTGGAAAAGTATTGCGGTGTTATGGAGATGTTTCGTAGGTTTGCCCAATTGGACATCAAAATTATGTACCACCACACCTAAGGTGGGCACATGGAAAAACAACCTCGGGTCCTTTTTTGAAACATTGGGTTTCCCAAAAACCCAATGTCAACAAATAAAACAAAAAAACAATATGCAGCACAAGAGAAATTGGGCCTATGGATTGTTGGTTGTGTCCATAGTACTTGCCATTCTTGGCGTAACCACATCCAACTTCATTTTTAAATCGGGCACTGCGGGAATGGGAATCATCATTCTTTCTGCGCTCAATTTTGGATCGAGCAAGCCAATCAAGGATGTTTGGATGATTGTTGGCGCTTTTCTGTTTTCCATCATTGGCGATTGGTTTTTGTCCAACATGAACGGGGACAGTCTCATGTTTGTAAAAGGAATAGCCCTTTTCTTTTTGGCCCACGTAGGCTATTTGCTTTATGCCCTCATGAACGGCAAGATAAAATGGAAGTTCACCCTTGTCCTGCTCGTAGCATACCTCGTATTCTTCTTTGTGGTGCTTTACCCCACTTTTACGGATAGGGTACTTATGATGGCCTCCTTAATCTATCTGCTTATTTCCTGTTTTTCATTGGGGGCTTCATTGGGAATGAAAGGAAATCCAACTGCTAAATGGAGTTATATAGTTGGTATTATACTGATTCTATTTTCGGATACAATCATAGCTTTCAAAGAATTTTTGGACTATCACACCTTTGATTTTCTAATTACCCCCACCTACTACCTCGCCCATATTTTTATCACCTTTTCATTGATCAAAAAGTTTGAAATTACCCCTACAACCAATTAAAACCCGTGAACGTTAGCCTATGCGCTGGACCATAAAACCTAAACCTTCTCAAGAAACTATCAATCAACTTTCCAATGAACTGAAAGTTGATCCATTGGTTGCTCATTTGCTCGTGCAACGTGGCATTACCAATTATGAAGAAGCGAAGCATTTTTTTAGACCACAACTGGACCATCTGCACGACCCCTTTTTAATGAAGGATATGAACAAGGCGGTTGAACGCATTGAACAAGCCATAAGTGCCGGGGAAAATATTTTGGTCTACGGAGATTATGATGTGGACGGAACCACCTCTGTAGCACTAATGTCCTCTTTTTTGCAAGAAACATATCCCAATGTGGCCACCTATATACCTGATAGGTATGCTGAAGGGTACGGTGTTTCCCTAAAGGGAATCGATTATGCTGCCGATAATGATATTTCACTCATCATTGCTTTGGATTGTGGTGTAAAGGCAGTGAAGCAAGTCAACTACGCTAAGGAAAAAGGCATCGATTTTATCATTTGCGACCATCACCGCCCTGGAAACATTTTGCCCAATGCAATTGCTGTTCTAGACCCAAAACAAGAAGATTGTCCCTATCCTTATAAAGAGTTATGCGGTTGCGGTGTTGGGTTTAAGTTGATTCAAGCTTTAGTTTTAAAAAATGGCAGAGCCATAGCAAGTTTAGTTCCCTATTTAGACTTAGTAGCCACCGCAATAGCTGCCGACATTGTTCCCATAACTGGTGAAAACAGAGTATTGACCCATTTTGGCCTCCAGGTCATCAACACAAATCCAAGATTGGGCATCAAGGCAATCACCGCCCAACTCAAAAAAAAGACGCTTACCGTTTCTGATGTGGTCTTTGTTATTGCTCCGCGAATAAATGCAGCAGGAAGAATGAAGCACGGGGAACATGCCGTAAACCTTTTGACCGAAACAGATTGGACCACCGCCCAACAATTTTGTAAGGATATTGAAGCGTATAATACAGAGCGCAAAAGTCTAGATAAAGAAATTACACAAGAAGCTTTGCTTCAAATTGAAACCAATGAAGAACAGGAACGATTCACCTCAGTAGTTTATGATGAAAGCTGGCACAAAGGTGTTATTGGTATCGTGGCATCCCGCCTAACTGAAACCCACTATCGCCCTACGTTGGTATTTACTAAAAGTGGTGATACGTTGGCTGCTTCGGCACGATCTGTAAAAGGTTTTGATATTTATAATGCACTAGGGGAGTGTTCCAGTCATCTACTCCAATTTGGAGGACATAAATACGCTGCCGGACTTACCATGCAGGAAGAGCAATATGAAGCCTTTAAACAGCAATTTGAAGAAGTGGTGGCTAAAACCATTAGCCCAAATTTATTACAACCTGAGATTGAAATTGATTTGAAGGTTAATTTAGAGCAAATCACCCCTAAATTGATGCGAATCCTAAAACAGTTTGAACCTTTTGGACCTGGAAACATGACTCCAATCTTTATGGCCGAGGGCATTCAGGATACCGGATCTGGAAAAACCGTTGGGGAAGATGGAAAACACCTGAAAATTTCTGCCCGCCAAAATGGTGCCGCTCCTATCGGTGCTATTGGCTTTGGTTTGGGCCATAAATTGGAGGCCGTCCAAAACAAAAAACCTTTTGACGCTGTTTTCTCCCTAGATGAAAATGAATGGAACGGCATGGTAAATCTTCAACTTAAACTAAGAGATATTCGTTGAACATATGGATCCATACGCAGCCCTTCGCTTTAAGGAATTCAATATATTTTTGGTTGTTCGTTTTGCCATGGTCTTTGCTTGGTCCATGCAATTTATTGTGATTGAGTGGCAGGTTTACTCTCTTACCAAAGATCCCTTAGCATTAGGCATTATAGGTTTGATGGAAGTAATTCCAGCAGTTGGCATGGCACTTTTTGCGGGTCATGTAGTCGATCAGAAAGAAAAAAGAAACCTTTTGATCAAATGTATTATTGGGTTTTCCATTATTAGTTTAGGACTTTTTCTGATCAGTGACCCAAGTTTAGAAGCCTCTATATCAAAAAGAAAAATACTCTATATAACTTATGCCCTGGTTTTCCTTGGAGGATTGGTGCGAGCTTTTATTGGCCCTACTGTTTTTTCATTGATAGCTTTGATCGTTCCCAAGAAAATCTACCCCAATGCGGCCACTTGGAGCAGTTCCACATGGCAGTTTGCTTCGGTTCTTGGGCCAGCTTTAGCTGGGTTTTCCATTGGATGGATCGGTGTCCACTGGTCTATGTGCGTGATTTTTGCTTTTTCATTGATTGCACTACTTTTCCTATTTAAAATACCTCAAAAACCTATTTTAAATCCGAAAATTGGAGAGCCTGTCTTCCAAAGTTTGAAGGATGGTTTGAACTTTGTGTTCAGTAGTAAGGCCATTTTTGGAGCTTTGACATTGGACATGGTCGCGGTACTTTTTGGAGGTGCTGTGGCACTTTTGCCCGTTTATGCTCAAGATATTCTGCATGTAGGCTCAGAGGGGTTTGGTATCCTTCGTGCTGCACCTGCAGTTGGGGCTTCCATTACCATGTTGGGCTCTACCCGATTTCCCTTGCATAAAAATGCGGGGAAAAAATTGTTGTGGGCCGTGTTCGGGTTTGGGGTCTGTATTTTAGTTTTTGGTGTTTCCAAACTATTCTGGCTCTCTGTAGTTGCTTTATTTTTAAGTGGAGCGGTGGATGGCGTTTCTATGATTATCCGCCAAACGATTCTGCAATTGAAAACTCCAGATAATATGCGCGGTCGAGTAGCTTCAGTAAATTCAATATTTGTAGGGTCATCCAATGAATTGGGTGCTTTTGAAAGTGGATTGGCGGCTAAACTTTTGGGTACAGTGACCGCCGTTGTGTTTGGAGGTTGTATGACCTTGTTGACTGTGGGAACTACCGCAATAGTCTCTCCTACCTTCAGGAGGCTGGACCTTTCAAAAGATGTTGAAGAACAGGAGAAAGATTAATCTTTAGTTACTCTTTTCTTCCAACAGGGAAAGCTCCTTTCCATCAAACACGGCATAGGTAAAATACTTGATCCAATCCCCAAGATTGGTGTACGTTGATTTTTCGTTGAGTTTGATTTCCATTGGAAGGTGACGGTGCCCAAAAATGAAGTGGTCAAAATGTTCGGTTTCCAACTTTCGTTTGGCATAAAGAATGAGCCACTCCTTGTCCTCGCCTAAAAAAGTAGCATCCGCATCACCTGAAATTACTTTATTGTTTACCGATAGATGCTGTGCCAAGCGTACGCCCCAATCGGGATGCAACCATCTAAAAAACCATTTGGCCACCGGGTTGGTAAACACTTTTTTCATGCGTTTAAAGCCTTTATCACCAGGTCCCAGACCATCACCATGACCAATAAAAAAGGAAGTATGGTTGATTTTATATTGTTGAGGTTTATGATATACGGGAATATTGAGTTCCTCTTCAAAATAACCGTTCATCCAAAGATCATGGTTGCCCACAAAATAGGTGATTTGAATGCCCACATCCGAAAGTTCCGCTAATTTACCCAGAGTTCTGGTAAATCCTTTTGGCACAACGGTCTTGTATTCAAACCAAAAATCAAAGAGATCACCCATCAAAAAAATGGCATGGGCATCATGTTTTATGGAATCCAACCAAGCTACAAATCTCTTTTCCCGAGGCATGCTCTCTTTCCGGGTAGGTGCCCCAAGATGGTTATCGCTGGCGAAATAAATCTTTTTGCCTGGTGGAAGGGTAATGGACGTCATCTAGTTGTAAAGATAAGAATTCCCAATTTTGGGAAATGGCAAATTATCAATTGTCCGAGGCGTACCACTCCGCATATGAAGTTTCCGTTTCTTGAAGTTTCAACGAGTGTAACTTAATGTTTTCAGGAAGTCTTGCTTTTATTTTTTCTGAAAAATCAATCACCATGTTCTCGCTACTAGGTTGATAATCCGCTAAGATTACATTATGCCCTTCTTCTGCCAATTGATTGGCAAGAGCTTCATGGGGCGTGTTTTTGTTGAAAACGATGGCGTGGTCAAATATGTCCACAATTTCTTCCTTCACAATCATCTTCAAATCCCCAAAATCGATAACCATACCCAATTTTACATGGTTTACATCTTCAATGGGAGTGCCAATTACCGTTACGGATAGTTTATAGCTGTGTCCGTGTACATTTCGGCATTTGCCATCATAGCCGTACAAAGCATGTGCAGTTTCAAATGTAAATTGCTTGGTAATCCTAATTTTTGCCATGACAATATTCTTGTGGCAAAGATAATCAACTAATGAGGGAATGGCATCACTTTAGCGTGCTTACCTTAATGAATATAACAAATAGGAACCTCCAATAATCAACAACGGGGCAGCTATCATCCATAATATAATACTGAACCTATAAAGTCCCCAAAAACTTATGGTCTTTACATTGTTCGTATCCTTTTTATCATAAATGATTTTTACTTTTTCCCCTACTTGATAGGCCGGAGGACTAGATGCAATCGGGCTTTTGTAGTTTCTTATAGTGTTTGTGCGATCCTTGAACTCAAAAACTGGAATATACGTATCGCCATCCGTGTCTTGATTAACCAGTAGGTCAGTGACCACTGCGGTGGTCTTCACCCCATCTAAAAGCAGGTTTTGGGTTTTATTGTAGTGCTGCAATCCAAAATAGGCCAGTAGAAATCCCAAAGCGAAAAAGAATCCGTATAACAACCACCACATATTGTGTTTTTTAAGCGCCATTTTGGCTATCGTTTGAATTTATTTCTATTGCGAATTCTTGTAATGACGTATACCGCAATAACCAAAACGGCAACAGCCGGAAGCACTACATCGCTATTTAAAAAGGAAAGAATGTCCATAAATTATTTTTTGAATTTTTCAAGTGCTGTTTTAGTATTTGGAGAGAGTGCCAACCTACCAGAGGCCTCTGCCCGGTCCAAGAGCAGTTGTCCCCAATGATCGGTTCCTTCCCAAAGCACTCGTTTCATTTCTGCCAAGGCTTCTGGATTATATTCCGCCAATTTTGAAACGTAAAACTCCAATTCTTTATCCATTTCGTCAATTGAATCAAATACTTTGGCGTACAGTCCTTTTTCTTTGGCCCAATAGGCATTTTTCCATTCGGTGGGATTCAGGGAAAGTTCAGCCAATCCTGATTTTCCAATCTTCCGTTCCACCGCGGGAGCAATCACCAAGGGGGCAATACCAATTGCTATTTCTGAAAGTTTTATAGAGGCAGCTTCGGTGGCATACACATAATCGCAAGCCGCAGCCAAGCCTACTCCACCACCAACGGCTTTGCCCTGAACCCTTCCAATAATGGGTTTGCTACAAACACGCATGGCATTGATCACATGGGCAAAGCCACTGAAAAAGGATTTTCCTTCATTCAAATCCGATATGGCCACCAACTCATCAAAGGAAGCCCCAGCACAAAAAGCTCTATCACCTTCAGATTTTAAAACAATTACAGCAACCTCGTTGTTTTCCGATAGCTTCTGCAACTCATTGGCCAACCGCTCCAATAATTCCGAAACAAAAGAATTGCTTGCTGGATGACCAAACTCAACTGTTGCTACCTTGTGCTCAATTTTGGTATAAAGACTTCCGTTTGTTCTAGCTGTAGGCATGTTTTCTTGTATCAGTTTTAAACTTTTCTGGGCTTACTAAATTAAATGTTTTGGGCCAAGGGCCCGAACTTTCTTCTGAATTTCCAAACCAGGGCCAACCCGCGAATCAACATCCAAACCACAAAGGCGATCCAAATAGCATAGAAACCCCATCCCAAATATTTTCCAATATATAAAGAAGGAATAAACCCTAAAAAAGTAGCGGACAGCAATACATTTCTTAAATATTTCATTTCTCCCAAACCCTTAAAAAGACCATCAAACACAAAGGCCATGGTGTTCATGGGCAAGCCTAGAATCACAATGAAGAAAATACCGTAGAAGGTGTCCAGCACAATTGTTTCGTTGGAGAAAAGACGTCCGATGGGATAATAAAAAACAAATCCTATCAGCATTAAAATCAAACTAACTGCAAATCCGTAGGTGATTATTTTTTTGGCCAAAGTCCAAAGGCCTTTATAATCTTGTTCTCCCAACAATTTTCCTCCCATGCTGTTTCCGGCGGCTCCATATCCATCAATAAAAAAAGCGGCGAACAACCAAAGGTTGATGGCAATGGTGTGCGCTCCAATATATCTGTCTCCCAATGCTGTGGCTTCACGCACGGCAATGATCAAGGCGGCATTCAGGGCCAATGCCCTCACAAAAAGATTGAGGCTCATAAAAACCAATCGCTTTATTTCTTTGTTCAACGGAAAGACCAATTTTAGACTTATTTCCGTTTTTTTAATCAAAAGAATGAAAACCAGGATGGCCATTACGGCTTGGGAAATGAGACTGGCCCAAGCGGCACCTTCCAAATACATGGCGGGAATAAACCCATCAATTCCATAGACCAGGATAAAATCCAAAATAATGTTCAGAACGGCCCCGATCAAAGCAATGACCATGGGATAAAAAGTATTCTGAAGACCTCTAAAAATGCCAAAGACCGCAAAGGTGAACAGCGTTAACGGAAAGCCCCAAACCCGAATGGAGTAATACGAGATACAGTACTTTAAAATTTTGCCCGAAGCTTCGAACAGGCTAAAAATCTCTTCAATAATAAAAACTGTGGAGAGCAGTACAAAGATGCTCAAGAGGATATTGAAGAAAATGGCCTGTGCAGGCAGATTTTTTACTTCTTCAAGTTTTCCAGCGCCCAAGTATTGTGATATGATGGCAGAAATGGAGCTTCTAGTCTGTCCCAGCACCCAAATGAGCATTGATAGAAAAGAACCTACAATTCCGGCTGCCGCCAATGATTCCAGTCCATCCTTTGGGATGTTGCCCACTATGGCCGTGTCCGTAATGGATAGGATGGGCTCTGCAATTCCCGATATGGTTGCGGGAATGGCCAATTGATTGATGGATTTAAAATTGATTTCGGTTCGCAAAACCACGGCAAGTTACAGCACTAATTCGTAACAATGAAAAGGATGCTCACTTTGTTTTGGGAAGTAAATATCCTCAAGCTTTTGGTAGCCTCGCTGTTCATAAAACCTCTGGTTTCTTTTATTCTGGGAAAAAGTATCCAACCGGACTGATATACAATTCCTCTTTTTTGAATAGTCCTCTGCAAAGTCCATCATTTCTTGAGCAAAACCCATCCCCTGATATTTGGGATGAACGCATAATCTATGAATGTAGATACTTTTTCCATTGGGTGTCAACCATTGTATCGGTATGTATTCTTCATCCATTTCTGTAGAAACTGTAATTGAACCAATCACTTGCTCTTGCTGAACTTTCACATACAATTCTTCACGTTCAAGGTCTTTTTTAAACGGAGCAGCTGTAGGGTAATGTTCATTCCATTGATAAATTCCATTTTCTTGCATTTTAAGGGCACAGGCTTTTGTAATATCAAGGATATCTTTTATTTCCGATAACTTTGCAGGACGTATCATGGATTCATTTCAATTAAGTTGTAAATTTAAGCGATAATCATACCCACCAAACAATGAATAATATACTTGTACCTATAGGAACCTCCCCCAATGCAGGTGATACCCTGCAATACGCCATAGATTTTGCGGCAAATTTTGGGGCCAAAGTTTTTGTAATGGATGTTTTTTCGGTTACTTCCACCGCTGGTAGTCTCGCCAATGTGGAGGAAAAAGTGGCCCAAAGCAGCAAAGAGCATTTGTTAGGGGTAATTGACCAAGTTGACACCAAAAACGTTGACATAAAAATAGCCACCTATAATGGTGATCTTATTGATGGACTCAATGAAATCAACAAGGAATTGGGTGTTGACCTCATCATCATGGCTCCACGAAGCAATGATATTAAAGAGGAATTGTATTTGGGAAGCACCTCAGGTAGAATCATTAAAAGAACCAATATTCCTGCCTTGATTATCCCAAAGGGTACTGAATTTAAACCCATTAAAAAGATATTGACCGCCTTTGGTTCTGGTATTTTGAAAAGATCAAGGGTATTGAATCCCTTAGTTGCCATAAAAGATAAATTTAGAGGTAGTATTAGTCTTTTATTGGTCAAAAGACCTGGTTATTCTGAAGAGGATCTACAGGTGAACACGGCCTTGATGGACATCAGTAAGCAATTGACCATTTCTGAAAATGTGACCACCTATCTTGGCGTGTTGGAACATTTTCAGAACCAAAAACCGGACTTGTTGTGCGTATTCCGAAGGAAGCGCGGATTCTTTAAAAAGTTGTGGGAGAAAAATATCATTCCAAAATCTGAATTTTTTGTTCCCATTCCCGTGCTTGTGCTTAGCGTTAAAAAGGACTGAGCAGGGCAGACAAATTTTGAAACCTTACCAAAAAGTATTTCCTTTGCGCTCTCTTGGGGGATTAGCTCAGTTGGCTAGAGCGCTTGCCTGGCAGGCAAGAGGCCACCGGTTCGAATCCGGTATTCTCCACCAGTAAACATCAAGGCTTCAAGGGCTATATGGCTTTTGGAGCTTTTTCATTTGCACGCAATTTGCACGCAAAATGCAGAATAGATTATATTTGATATAAATTGACGTTTTTCAGCTTCATATAAGGAATTCAATTGTTCCATGTCATCAATAACGCTGCTCTTGCAAGGTAATTAACTTCCCTTCAATGTAAGTGACTAGGAGACTTTTGCGGTATTCTCTAATTAAATTACTGGAATAAGAGATATGGTTATAGAGAAACCTAGAAATCTTGCTTATTTGGAAATTAATTTGACTGTATCTGTCATAACCCGAATGTCGCTGGTTCGAGTCCAGTCCCCGCTACTAGCAAATGCATGGGTTTCAAGAGATTGAAGCCCTTTTTTATTGTCCAAAATTGACTTGGGTACAACATAGGTACAACAATGTGCTATTTTCTTTTTCAATCATTTTATTTACACTTATCTGGACTGTTTTGGGATTTAGATATCCTTCTAATGAGAGAATCTGATCAAAAATCAAAATGGCAGGATAGTTAAATCTAGGTAGAAGTGAAAACCGCCAACATTTCAATAACAGATTGTAAGGGAAGCTTGGAAACCATCATAACTATCAATATCGCTGTGTCCTTTAGACAGAGGATTGTTCAAACTTTACAAATTCATCCTCTTACAATTCTTCCAATTTTACCGCAAAGATTCAAATGAAGTTCAAAAAAAGTATCTGCATCGATTTCCATTTTTTCTTGCCAGTTGTTGTAATCCGAATGATTTCCAGTATATCCATTTAGAATTTTATAGACCATAAAATCATGGCATTTGGACTCAATAAGTTTTTGTTTTGATTCCATGAACAGCTTTTTGGCTTCTTCATTCAAGCAGAGTATGTAGTTGGTTTTATTTGTTTCACAGATTAACATGATATAATATTAATATAGATTATACGATATATTTTCCTATACAATACTATTCTTTTTCTTATTTGTATGAATATGATTTATTCTAAACGGCTTTTCTGATGCTTTAAACGGCTAGTCTGTCGCATAAATTTGTTTGTCCGTACAAACAAAGTCTGGATTGCCCCTGGTTCCATGCTTTGTTTGATATGATCAACCGAAATAAAGGATGTATTGATTTTGAAATACTTGCGTCTAATCCCAAAAGGCCAAATCGGCCGTATATTATTAAAATGTTGCTCTTGAAAGGGAGGGTCCAGTTACTGGCATGGAATTATTTTTCAACCGAAACCTTTGAACCACATGACCGATCACTTAAACAACCTCGATATGTCGATAAGATATTTAGCCCTATTGATTTTCTTTCTGACATTTGGTTTTTTACATGCCCAGGAATATCAAATGCGTGATATCCCAATAAACCAAAATGACGAGACCCATAAGATCAGGAACAAAATATATATTGATGACGATGAAGTACTTTGGTATTCCACTTATAACGGTATTGTAAAGGACTTTGAGACCAATTCCATACTTTCCACCTTTTTGGACAAGGATGAGGAAATATTGCCAACGTATTTGGATGTCATATTTATAGACAGCAAACAACGAATATGGATAGTTGCGGGCATTGGTGTTTTTATTTCCGATAGCTTGGATGATAGTTTTGACAAAGTCCGTTTTAGAAAAATCCTGGAAAACGAGAATGTTTCTTTGGGTTCTCTAATCGAAGATTGTGACGGAAACATTTGGGCGGGGACCTATAATGATGTTATTCTGAAGATCGATTCTTCTTTAAAGGTCACGAAGTATGATACCCCAAAAATTAATAGGGAGATAAATACGGATTATTTCCAAAGGAATTTTTCGTTTGTTGAAAGAATAATTGACTGCAACAAAATCCTATATCGATTAGGGCGCAAATTATATCTCCTTGAGGACGGGAAGAGCACGTTGAAAGCAGATCATACACCATCCTTAAATTACACCTCCAGTAACTACCTCTATCCAGAATGGTCTTTTAACGGAGGGGATGGCCTATTGATTACGGAGAATGGCAAACTTTTTCCGCAATCCCAAAATACCACCTATAGCTTTGGGGGAGCCGTTTTTGAGACCCATTTTATAGAAGATCTGGACATTCAGGTGACCAACCTGCCCTTCCGGGAAATGATACCTGTCTACAAAAGCGATACGCCTTACTTAAAAAACCATGCGGACTTGATTGCAATCGATCAATCCGGAAAAAAGCTGCAGTTCTATAAGTTACAGAAAATGAACGGGAAAATCCATATGGTAAAAGCACATGAAATAGCATTTCCATACCAAATAGACGATGTAGTGGTCGACAAATATGATGTAGTTTATGTATGCAACTATGATCGGGTCAGTAAAATAAAGTTCAATAACCATACATTTCACAAAATCCTTAATGACCACACGGAACGGAAGATAAGTGCACGGGGTTTTTTGGAACTGCCCAACAAGGAAATCTTGGCGGCAAGTTATTCTGGAACTTTCAAACTTAGTCCCGCTACCAATGACTTTGGTGAGCAAACCTATTTGACCGAAAAAGTCTTTCCCTCGCTTGATTATCTAAGATCTTTTGTGAAAATCAGTGATTCAACAGCATGGTGCGCAGGAGAGAATAAAAAAATATCCGAGATAAACTTTCTTGATGACAAGATTTTGGGGCAGTACCAATTTGACGATCATTGGAGATTAACGCATTTGCAATACTACGATGTAGTGCGATATTCGGGCTCTTCCTTATTGATAGCAAGCAATTTTGGTCTGCAAGAATTTGACATTGAGCAAAAAGCGTTCAAAGAACTGCCCATATTGCCCGTTGAAAACAATAGTGAAGTGTACGTCCGGGATTTGCTCAAAACACGGGAGCGACTTTATGTAGCTACGGATAGGAATGGACTGTTCATAAAAGATCTGCGTTCGAATTCCTTTAAGGCTTTGAACAAAAATGCGGGAAGTGATTTAAAAATCCCAACTGATAAAGTTTATGTGGTTTTTGAGGATCAGGCTAAAAATCTTTGGATGGGCACGGATGTAGGTGTGATCCATGTGGACAAGGATTTGGAGGAAATCAAGATCATCGATAAGAAAGACGGGCTTTCGGATTCGAATGTTATCGGTATTTTACAAGATGCCGATGGCACCATGTGGTTCAGTACCTATTATGGTCTTTTTAGATATGACCCCAAGTCCGAAAAGATCGCTTCTTTTTTTGTTGAAGATGGCTTGACTTTTAACGATTTCAACCAAAACTCATATTTCAAGACCTCTGAAGATCGCATGTTCTTTGGGGGTATTAACGGAATTGTTGCATTTGACAGTATCAATGTCACACACCAATCCAGGAAAATCAAAATATTCCCTACCCAATTTGAATACTTTGACAGCTCAACGGATAAAGAAATGACGATCAATGCTTTCAATGATGGCGATCTTAGTTTCAATTTGCCGCATTTTAAAAATTCATTTTCCATATCCTATAGTATCAACGATAATTTCAACACGGACAATAACCGGTACTTTTACAAACTGGAAGGCTTTACCGATGATTGGGTGGATATGGGCAACCAAACAACATTGAAGCTGTTGTCCATTCCCCCAGGGGATTATCGGTTAAAGATCAAGGGGTTCAACGCCACGGGAATCGAATCCGCAAATGGGCTGTCATATGACATCCATGTGCCCGAGGTCTTCTATAAAATACTTTGGTTGCAAATACTGGGCGTGTTCTTTATATTAGGACTATTGGTTTTTTGGGGATTGAAAAATGCCGCCAAAACAAGAAAAAGGTATGCGTTGAACCTGACTTTGGTGGAGCTGGAACGGAAAACGCTGATTTCCCAAATGAACCCGCATTTTATATTCAATGCACTGAACGAAATTCGGAATAGGTTAAGAAGCGGAAAAATTAAGGGTTTAGATCATTATGTGACCCTTTTTTCCAAATTGTCCAGGCTTACGTTAGATGTTACCAGAAACGAACGCATCAAACTTTCCAAGGAAATTGATTTTATAAAAAGTTACGTGGACCTTAGTAACATTGATAATAATTCGGACGTTGTGCTGACCGTAGAATATGGGTCGCATATTGATGTGGATAAGATGGTTATCCCACCAATGCTGTTGCAGCCGATAATTGAAAATTCGATAGTACACGGTTTTGACAAGGATCAAGCAAGCAAAGTGATTGTTTTGAACATTGAAAAGTCATCGGTCACTGAACAATTGATCATTACTATTGAAGACAACGGATTGGGTATCGAAGCATCAAAAAATGGAAAAAAGAAAACACAGCATCAATCGTATGCTTCGCAAATCTTAAAAGAACGGTTAAATCTGATGAACCAAATAAACAAAAATGGGAAGTACGAGATCAGTTTTAAAGATTTGGCCGAAGAGCAGGGCAATGGGACACGGGTTACAATAAAGATTCCTTACATCCTCTGATTTAGTTTCTTTTGACCCTTATGGTTATGCCACGATTGGTAATCATCGTTCTTGGGCCAATGGTCAAGGTCGCTCCATTGGAAATGGTACTATTACATATATAGGCGTTATCCGTGACCAAAGCCCTGTACAGATTACCATTTTTATTGATATCGGGGGTTACAATGTTCAAGGTTGTGGTATTGGTGCCGGTATATTCACTACCATCGGAAATGTTGCTGTAGTTATTGCCATCATCTGTGCTCACTTGCCATTGATAGGTGTTTGTGGCACCAATGGCTTGGGTTGACATTGTGGCACTTGCACCTACAATTATTCGGGTATTCGTTGGTTGTGTTGTAATAGCAGGCAATACGCCCAATTCAAAAAAATCAAATATACCATTGCTGTTAACATCGACTGGGGTGGTGTACCCATCTGAGGCGCTATTAACCATGCCATTTGCATCAACTGTAATAGGAGGGCTTCCTAATACGCCATCATTGTCTCCATCGGTAAAACCCGCCTCTACGACATCATTGCAACCATCACCATCCGAATCCAGGTCAAGGTAATTTTCGATTCCATCCCCATCGTAATCCGCACATGGAATGTCTATGTCCAATTGGTAAAATACAGCGAAGAATCTAGGGCTGCAAAACGGACCTACGCTTGCGTTTGCTAAACTGCCGGTTATTTGTATTCCAGGAACTCCTGATCCAATATCTATTACCGTGACCATAGTTGTAATTGGATTGGTTATTGGGCGAAGGTTATTGATGTTACATCCTTGAAACCCTGTTTGTACACCACCCGTGTTAAATTCACCAAAGTTAAAGTCCAATATAAAATGTTCAATGGAACTATTTAAATCTCCAGTGGCGACAATATTGGATATTGTTACTTGTGTACCTATTGAAACTCCTGTACCTGAAAGATCCACTACTAGTGTTGATGTGCCTGTACCTCCAAAGAAAAATGAAGGAATCCATAATACAGGTGTTGTCACATCTACGATAAGCGTATTCCCCGGACACTCCTGTAAATCAGGAATTCCATCGTTGTCGTCATCCAAATCCATAACGTTCGGAATACCATCATTGTCCGAATCTTGAAGGTTAAACGGATAATCTGCCATGGCTATCGCTCCATAGGGTATCCCTGCCTCCAAGACCCAATCCCCATTTTTGCCAGTCAAGTCATCGGAGGCCCCTGTGGAAACCCCTAAAACTGTTTTGAGATATGTCATAGCCTTATGACCTTTCGGACCTTTGGCAAAATTGCAACCATAAATATTGATATGGGAAACCTTTTGCAATAATTTGTTTTTTTGAAGCCATTGAGCTAATTCAACAGCGTTGAGCCATTTTCCATTGATCAATAACTCACCTGGTCTTCCATGGGAAAATAAGTGAAACGTACCATCCTCCTCCTTTGATTTTAAGTTACTAACCAATAAATGTGGCTTTGGAACATCCCTATCGATAAATCCGTTAGGGAACGTAAGGTTGTTTGCCCTGACCTCTTGGTTTGAAAATGGTGGTTCTTGGAATAATTTAAACCCATTCAATATGTGGACTTTGGATTTATTACAATCATTAGGAGTTTCATTTGCGGCCGATGCTTGTCCAATAAAAAGAAAAATAAAACATAAGAGGAGCAAAAAATGGTCTAGCCGAACGGATTTTACATGCCTTGTAAAAAGAATAAAGTGTGATGAGCATAAGCTTGAATCATATTCTTTAAGGTGCACCTCTTTATATCTTGGATGGAATGAAATCAAAGAGCTTAACCTTACACTCATGTATGTAAAAATCAAGCATATAGCTTGTTTGACAAGAATACATTTCCTAAAAGGTTGTTATTGTTTGTTTAACGGTTATGTAGATGTGAATAATGAAGTTAAGGCTATTCAAAAAGCTCCAATAGCTCAGCCCTTCTCCTTCTGGCCACTGGAATTCGATCTCCGGTCCCCATGACCAATGTGCCGTCGGGAAAAAGCTTGTCCACTCGTTTAAGATTGACCAAATGTGATTTATGCACCCTAAAAAACAACGGAGGTCTCAAGGTTTTTTCAAAATGTTTGATGCCATAGGAGCTCAAATGGATGTTGCCATCCGCTAAATGTATTTTGGCATAACTGTCCACACTCTCCAACCGAACAATATCCATGATTTTTGGGAAATAAGTACACCCCATAGTAGGAATCCCCACTTTTTTATTTTCCAATGCTTGGAGCTCAATGGCCAAACTCTCCCGTGTTGTACTTTCCTTTTTTGTATTTCCCAGTCTTTGGAGTGCTTTGGTAACAATACCCACAAATTCAGCTTCGTTAATGGGCTTTAATAAAAAGCCCAAGGCAAAGGTACGGTAGGCGTCAAGGGCAAAATTGGCATGCGAAGTATAGAAGATTACCTCTGTGTTTGGAGATTTGAGTCTTTTTATGAGATTCAGACCATTCAATTTTGGCATTTCAATATCCAATATCAATACATCGGGTCTGTTTTGGTTGACATAATTAAGCCCAGTAACCGGATTTGTAAAGCAATCCAGAACTTCCACATCGCCAAAGTTTTTTGCCAAAAGTTCTTTGCAATATTCAATGTCGGACACTGTATCATCTATAATTGCTATGGTCGTCACTTTAGGTTGCATGAAAATGGTTATGTCGTGATTTTAGTTTTCCACTACGAATATAATCAATCAATTAGGTTGCAATATGTCTAAAAAATCATTGATCTGTTGGATATATTCCTGTTTGTTCCGGGATACGTCCATCACCCAAATATGTTCGATTTCGCAAAGCCTTTCATAACAACGTTTGTTTGTGGGCGCAAAAACAATGGGGACACCAAAGGTTTCCAACTCCAAATAGTCCATAAACTCGAATACTTCATTAAAAACGAACATGATAAAAATAAAATTGGTAGTTGTTCTTTTCTTAAAGGTATTTTTAATTTCCGAAACCTTCTTGAGGCGATGTATACTGATTTCAGTGTTTTTTAAAACATGCTTAATCGCATTGCTCATAGGGCCTTGCTTGTCATATATCATAAAGTCTATCGTTCCTTGCATGGTAATTGGTTTGGGCATGAATGCTCTTTTTACTTCTTGTGGAGCATTGGAAGGCATATTAAAATCCAATCGGTTAAATACCTTTGTATTGTTTAAGGTATTTCTTATGCACGATTTTGGGCTTAAATATATCCCTCCAGTAGATTTTCTTGATTCAGTTTTTGATAAAAGGGCTTTTTGATCCATCTATCGTTTTGTTTTGTCCATTGTATGGAATAATCACTACTCTTTGGCCAGTGCCGTGTTGGGTTGGGCCTCACTGATTTGAATGATCGGAAATTCAGTCCTTCTGTTCAGCTCCAGTTCTTCTGCGGAACAGTTTCCTCTTCCTGTACAATCATTGATGGGTTTACGCTTTCCGTACCCTTTATAGGATAGGATTTGATTCTTAGGAACTCCACTGGCTATCAAATACTCATATGTTGATCTGGCACGGGCTTCGGACAGGTTATCATTGTATGTATGGCTGCCCACTGGATCGGTATGGGATTCCAAACGGATGATCATTTCAGGATAGGTCTCTGTCATCAATTTGACCACTTTGTCCAATTCATGGGCGGCATCAGGCCTTATATCACTTTTGTCAAAATCAAAATAGATTTTGTTCAGGTCGGCCAGAATCTTCAAGTCCAGTACTGGTTCCAACTGAATATCTTTGGAAATCCGCTTTGTAGATCTTGGTGTGGTAAAAGTATTGAAGTACATATGTTTATGCGGATGCGTTTTTCGTACAGCCTCTATCATGTAGGCCCTGTGTCTATCAATAGACATTTCATACCTCCCATTTTCATCCGTTATTACCCTATTGACCAAATTGCCCGTCGTTTGGTCGTACAAGGATATCTGCACGCTGTCCAAGGTTTGAAGGTTTACCGCATCTGTGACCGTTCCCTCCAGATCAAGTGAAGGAGTAAACCTAAATTTGTATATGTCATCGTTTCCTTTCCCTCCTTTTCTATTGGAACTTATATAACCATCTATCCCATTGTCAAGTGCATAATACCCAAAATCATCCTTTTCACTGTTCAAGGGTTTTCCCAAGTTCACCACTTCCTTTATGTTTCCATTTTCATCGGCTACGGTGGCAAAGACATCCAATTGACCATAGCCGACATGTCCATCCGAGGAAAAGAAAAGCTGCCCCTCATTGTTTACATACGGGAACATTTCGTTACCTGGCGTATTTACAATTGGTCCCGCATTTATGGGATGCCCAACGCCTCCCCTTGGATGGATTTTACAGTAATAGATATCTGTTCCCCCATATCCGCCAGGCTTGTTCGAAGCAAAATACAATAGGGTCCTGTCTGAATTTACAGTAGGATGCCCATTGGAATAATGATCGGCATTGGTCTTTAAGCTCCGGGTGACCTTCCACTGGCCATCCACCTTATCCGCCCTAAAGATTTTCAAATTGTTCTGTTTTTCAATATTTCTATCCTCCGTTCTGCGTGTGGAAAAACTTTCTTTGTCGTTGAAATAATTGCTTCTTGTGAAATAAATGATGGTGTCGTTCTTATAATCCGTGGAAAAGACCATGGAACTTTCATGGAGCCTGGAATTGATATCTCCCTCAAATTTACGAGGGACTTCTGAGGTGCTACTCTCAGTAATCTGAAAAATATCCAACCAGGACTCATCGTTCCAGCCATAGGTGTTTTCAGAGGATTTCTCCTTGCGACTGGAACTAAAATAGAGTTGTCCATCATGGACAAAAGCTCCAAACTCGCTATACTCGGTATTGAAATGGACAGGCTCCAAATCGTATTGTTCCTTGCTATTGAAGACTACAGAGGCCAAATTTCCATCTTTGAGGAACTGCTTGACCCTTTTATCTTTTTTATGCAATTTCCCGTAGCGTTTCAACCACATCAATGCGGCTTTTTCTTTTCCGGAACTTTTCAAGGCCATGGCATACTCGAAGTAATAGTGGGTTGGGGTCTCGGGTTCATTGATAAACTGTTCAAAATGGGGCAGGGCCTTTTCAAAGTCCCTTAAGAATAAATGACATTCGGCCAAACGTTGATGGGCATGCAGGGCGTTTTTCCCATTGGTCATTTTTTCGTATTCAGGAATGGCCTTGGCATAAGCGAATTTATAGAACAATTGATCCGCTCTTTTTTGGACAATCGATTGGGCATTCAGGGACAATGCTCCAAACAGAGCAAAGAACAAAAAAATAGAAGTGATGCTATCAGGTTTCATGGGATAAGGGTTTAAAAATATCTGGGAGATCTATACAAACGGGTCTTTTTGGGCAATCTTGGTTCAAAAATGAGAATGGCCTCGTGTGTCCCGCCGGAGTATGGTCTAATGGTTGAAGTGGGCACATCATAGGCATAGCCCAGTCGTATGTTCTTTGAGATTTGAAAGTCGACAAAAGCCCCAAAATTGGATGCATCATTGAACCGGTAAGACGCACCTACCCATAGTTTTTCATTGAATAAGAAACTAGAGGTAATATCGTAGGTGGAAGGTGCTCCATTCGTGAATTTTGTGATAAAAGCGGGACGGAACTTAATGTCCGCGGAAAGATCTAGGACGAGCCCCCCGATTGCATAATAGCTGTTTCGTTCCAAGGCTTGGAATTCCCCCTCGTTCAAATCGGTGTTCAAAATCCTGGGCGTAGAGAAACCAATGTACCACCTATTACTGCTCAAGTAAACCCCGGTGCCAAAATTTGGTTTCCAACTGTTGAAATTGGCATTGAAGAAGGGGTCGGTTATATCTGGGTTTTCCAATTTATAGTTGGTGAACCCCGCTTTTAGCCCAAATGAGAGCTTAACTTCCTCGGTCATGGGAACGGTATACGAGAAATCACCATATACATAGTTGGTGTTCTCAAAGCCCAATTGGTCAGAAATATAAGATAGACCCAGTCCCACACGTTCGTTGTTCATGGGAGTGTGGAACGAAAAGGTGCTAGTGGTCGGATTTCCGTTGAGACCAGCCCATTGGTTGCGGTGCAGAGCCGTTACATTGATTCCTTCCCTGCTTCCTGCATAAGCAGGGTTCACGGAAATGGTGTTGAACATGTACTGTGTGAACTGGGGCAGTTGTTGTCCACTTACAACAAGACCGCACAGGGCTATAATCGAGATTAGACATTTATGTATTGTTTTCATGCTTTCCATGGTTTAGTATTGCTATCAATAAATTGATGGCATATTAATTTGGGGTTCATAGGATTGTTATCTGTTGATGATTATATTAGTCCGCACCTAAATAAATGAATCCATTGATGGGTTCGACCTCATGGTTTTGGACCGTTATGATGTAATAGTATGTGCCGGAAGGTAAAGTACGCGAACTGCCAAAGGCATTGTTCGGGGAAAAACCGCTCCAATCATTTCTGTAATTGTCCGATTCGTATATGATTTGTCCCCATCGGTTAAACATCCGTAATCCGAACACATAGTTGCAGTACTCGCCCCCTTTGATTTCGAAGAAGTCGTTGACGCCATCCGAGTTGGCGGTTACCGTCTTCGAGGCAACAATCTCCGAGGCATTGCAAGGGACGCAATCACTGTTGACACGTATCGTAAAATCCATAAAGTATTTACAGGTCCCCTCGGTAGAGCTATAAGCGATTTGATGCTCCCCGATCCCAAAACTGGAAGGGTCGAAAGTGCTTCCATTCAAAGTTCCGTCCCCAGATACAACCTCAAATGTCCCATTGGTGTCGAAAGAAGATGGCAAATGACCAATGAGGTCAATACTGTCATCCTCGATGCAGATATCAATGGTCACCGACTCCCTTTCGGGTTGTACCACGGTAATGATCTGTTGGAACAGTTCCACGTTCCCACAAGAGTCGGTAACTTCCCAAAGACGTTCAATCATGAAGTCATCGGTATTTCCAGACAATATGGTCTCCTCGGTAAAATTCACCACATAGTCCCCACATCCCCCTGTAAAGAAAAGGTCGGGAACTGGTGGTATTTCCTCTCCACAGATGATGGTGATTTCCTCATCATAATCGGCCATAATAGGTCCAGTAGGCGGAACAGTAATGATTTGGATATGTGTGTTCTGGTTGCCAGCACAGTCCATTGCAGTCCATATCCTTGTAATGGTATAACCGATGGCACAATTAGAATCATTAGTAGTAGTTTCGTCAAAAACCACCTGCACATTGGAGTCGCAATTGTCCATTGCGGTCAACGTGGCAGCAATGGGCACCTCATTACAAGTGGTCGCAGTGTCGAAAGGCAAGCTTTCCACAAATACTGGAGCTTGTGTATCTACAACCATGATGTCTTGTTGGCAGCTCAAGGTATTCAATACGGTATCTTCACCTAAATCCCTGATGCCATTATTGTTGGCATCCTCATATTTGGTAATGGTATAGGTCCTAGCAATGGTTCTTGCAACACAGGTTCCCGTATCTGGACTATTGGAAGCGGTTATCTCAATGATTCCGCAAGGAATGTCCCCAATGGAACCATCGGCATTCCCCAAGGCCTCAAACTCCGCTTCGGTCAGACTTGTGGCTGATGGCAGGTCGTCATAACATTCCACGATCATGGCAGGGAATGTGGGACAAGTGACCTGAAACACACAGCAAATAGGGGCAATATCCGATACGGTCAATACACTACAGGTATTCACATCTTCAAAACTCACATTGTAATCTGTACCTGCCGGAATCGGGTCGGAAGTCCAGATGTTGCCAGTAAACACCCCGGGAGCACCTGTACCCGTAACAGTATAGGGTGGAGTGCCCGTAAGTTCTACTGTTAATGAATAATCGGCCCCTGAAACATTGCAAGTGGTGCTTTCGGAACCTATTTGAGCAAGTTCCGGGAGAAGGTCTATCTGTATCTGTACCGAATTTGAGTTTATCACAGTTGAAGTACAGAATTGGGGATTGAATTCATAGGTGGCTGTAAATATAGTAGTAGCGGTAACCGAAGCAGTGACTTGAGATCCCGTGCCCACGGTATTGCCCTGATTGTCCGTCCAGACAATATCAAATAGGCTTTCAGATAGGTCAATGGATAGGTCAACATCTCCACCGGGGGCACATAAGACACCATTACTATCTGCAGCTATGGATGGCTGTATCGGAGCCAGTATAAGTTCGATATTGGAATCCAAGCCATCACAAGGAGTACTTATACGGACTTGGTAATTGCCTTCAGGTACATTTTGAAAGAGATGATCGGTCACGGATGTGTCGGTCTCTACGTGTGTCTGTAGGGCAATTGACGGATTGGAGACATCAAATAATTCATAGGTCATAGGGTAAACGGGAGTACCTCCTGTGATTTCTGAGAATATAAAACCGGAAGAAGCATTACTGAGGTCACAGAAGGCACCGTTGCTAGTGGCAGTGATGTTTTGGAAAGGAGCTACGGTAACAGATGTTCGATATTCCCTATCATCATTACTTAGTGTGACGGCCGAAAAATTTTCATTCAGATTATTTGACCTAAAATTGATGTTGGTAAACCTTAAAATGTAATCTCCGGATGTAACATTGTTGAAAGTACCAGAAAGTCCATCAGGAGGAATGTCACCCTGTACCAGCATGCCAAGTCCGCCATTTCCATCATTGGTCCATAACTCGACACCTGCACGGTTATTTGTGGTACTTGCCACAAACCTGGGATCCATATCATAAACGATGCTGGAGGAATTTGCACATCCGTTGACTACATCTATCGATGGGTTATACTGGGAGGGGGTCGATACGGTATGTAAAAGCAGTCTTTGGTTGCCGCATACATCTGTCATGTTGATTTCATAATCACCAAGTGGTAGATCCCCTATATAAGATCGGTTTATAGAGGTGGTATAGACCACTGGGAAATCAATAGTATAGGATCCGGCCAAACTAAAGGGTTGGTTTGGTGTAATGGTCATACTGGACACAAACGGAACTGGACGTATCTCGTATGTGGTAGTGGGGATAGGAGCAGAACTTCCACCACTTTGCATTCTATCGATCACAATTGCTCCTGTTCCCTCCAAAATAGAACTTGACGTAAGTATCTCCGTTTCATTCAATGGATTTAGTTCATCAAGGGTATCAAATTCACGGGTTATGGTATGGCATGGATCGGTCCCGGTGACCCTATAATGTCCTTGGCCGGGCAAGGGAATGGAAAGTCTATGGTTTATGTTCAGGGAGCTGGTTGATAGGATAGTGACCCATGCGCCCGGTGAAATTTCCTGTTCTAGCGTTATGCTATTGGAAGCATTGGAACTACAAAAATAGGAAACAGCATCTTCGCCTCTGGCAATCCCTGTGAAACTTGCGGAAGTAACGTTGACCGAATGTGAGAAAGAACAGGTCGTAGCACTGTAGGACAATGATGGAATTACATTCAGATGGTCATTGTCCATGGCCGGGGCAGCATCCGTTGTTCCAAAAGTATCACAACCATCATTGAATATGAGCTCATAGGTGTCATTTTCAGTCAAGCCCGGGGGATAGTTGAAGTTTACTGTTCTCCCGTTGATATTAACGAATGATAGGTTTTGAGGTGTTCCTCCATTGATACTGATGGTGGCGTTGCCCGGGAGTTGCACCGCGTTCTGCCCGTCTGTAGAATAGACAAATATGGCAAAGTCCACATCAAATCTATCACATTCCGGTAAGCACCTTCTACTATAATTGGCGATGTAATAGTTTGATGCTGCTGTATTGTTTGTGACTATTACCGGATCTTGTGTTTGGGATACACCACATCCCACATCAGTGACCGTAAAGGAAATCGCTTCCCCACCTTCCATATTTCCAAAAGTATGAGAAGTATTTGCCGTAGGGCCGAAGCTTTGAGGTCCAAAACTTGAGGTTACTTCATATAGAAAAGGGCCTGTACCCCCATTATCAATGGTAATTGCCAAAGTTCCATTTGGAGTGTATTGGCCGGCCGCACTTCGACAACTTGGCGCTTGGTTCGTACTTGAAATGTTCATATTTTGGTAGGTGGTGGTCACCTGAACCGGATTGTTAGGATAGGGTATTTCCGTTGGACCATTGACCAATCTTACGGTATAGTCCCCCACGGCCAAGGAGTTAAAATCAACAGGGCCTCCGTTCGAAGGAATGTTTCGAATGGTCTCCACTCCGCTAGGGTTGGTCAATATGGCCTGCCATCCAATACAGGGTGGGCCTCCTGGAAGTGACAGGCTTATGGTTCCATCCGCAGGGCAATTTCCAGGGATCATCGTTGCAGTAAAATTATCCGCGTCGCATTGTGCGTGTGTCGCAATAACAACTGAAATCCATATGAAAACAAGATAAAGTAGGCGTTTTAAATCCATGATCAAGAATTTAGGTTCGATGATGATTGGGTTTACATATTGAATCGATAAAACATGTTTTTTGCTTGTAATCAATTCGTTATCAAAGGTATGCAGGCAAGTAAGCGATGGAAGTATATTATCCTTTAATAGGTAATTTCTATTTGTTTAAAGGCTATATCCTTTTTCTTTTCGGAAAGGCAATTTAAGATAGACTTTTGCAGTTTGTCCGAAAAATCGAACGGTACATCCGTTATGGACATGTCGGGGTATTTTGTTTCGAAACTTGTTTTTTGATAAAACCCAATGTGCAGTTTTTACTGCTTTGGCCTGTTCATAATAAGGCTATGAATGTTTTTCCAAAGAATGGGTGAAACATTCCGTTAAAAGGACATGGGATTGTTTCTGTAAAGGCTTGCCCTAGTTTTATGGGTTATAATAAGCCATATTTTGGTCAAGAATCAATATCCCTTGTCTAAGATTAAAAAATGCTCCATAGTACGGACAAGCTTAATGGTTGCACTTCTTTTTTTTCCTTGTGCAGCTTTCACCCAAATTACGTTGGATCATAATGTTGGTGACATAGTGCCCAGTCCCAAGTTTTTCTGTAATCCTGCAAACAATTGGGGTAGGGTTTTTGAGCTGCAAGATTTCGGTGTTTCCCAAAATAGTGGACTAACGATCAATGGAGCCGAGATTAACATCGCTCTTGGAATCTTCAATAGGGATCCAATTTTTGTGCGCTTCAACGTCTATATAATTGATGATGATTTTCCGGATTCTTTCCCACAGGCCAATTTGCTTGGGTCTAGCCAGACTGTGGAACTCAATGATCCCTCAGTCGTTTTTGGAACAGGTTCTTTTCAAAATTTGACTATCTATTTTGATGATCCCATAGTTGTGCCAAATAATACAAATCGCATCCTTATTGAAGTAGAGGAAACCATTACAAGACCCAATGTGATATTCATTGCAAGCACTGAGGATGAAACTGGGCCATCCTGGTTTCATCCTGTCGGATGTGCTCCGTTTACCTATGCAACAACAACTGAATTTGGGTTTCCGGATGCAAACTATTATCTCAAGGTCTTTGGTGAGCTTAGTTCTACTGAGGAACCTGAGATAGAACATAAAACCAATTGCACTGACCTTAAAGTAGATTTTAACCTTACCAATATTGATGGTATTGTCGAGGTCCAATGGGATTTTGGGGATGCTGATTCGGGAACAAGTAATAATGCCACGGATCTTGAACCACTACACGAGTTCACCTTAGCGGGAATTTATACTGTCATGGTGACGGTAACGACCAATACCGGGAGGCAATTCAATATTGTGAAATCTGTTGAAGTTTCTGATCCAGTACGAGCATATCCCGTAAGTACTTTTTTTTCATGTGAAGAAATTCAAGGATCAGGAATTTCTTCGACATTTGATACATCAAACGTAGAGGCCACAGTTTTAGGAGGACAAACAGGTTTGGAGGTTTTATATTTTGATATTGAAGGTAATCCATTGCAGTCTCCGCTTCCCAATCCGTTTCAAAATACGGAACCTAAAAGCCAAACAATTATCATAAGGGTCACGAATCCTAAAACCGATTGTTTTGCCGAGACCCTTCTCCAGTTTGAGGTGCTGTCAATACCAGTGATCAATAAACCTCTTAATCTCTACGCTTGTGATGAGGGTGGGGGCTATGCTACTTTTGACATTACTGATATTGAATTACAGTTAATAGATGGACAAACTGGTGTTGAGATTGCATATTTTGATATGGACGGCAACAAGCTTCCAAATTCTTTGCCGACAATATACCAGAACAATGTCCCTTTTCGGGAGACCATTTTTGTGAGAATAACCAATGAAAAAGATTCAGAATGTTTTTTTGAAACCAGTTTTGACCTGATTGTCAGTGAACCTCTGGATATTGGATTGGAAGAAGAATATCATTTGTGCCATCCCGAAACCAAATTGACATTAACCGCAGATACCGCATGGGATTTTTGGCAATGGCAGGATGAAGAAGGAGATGTATTATCAAATTCGTATGAAGTAGTCTTGACAACAGGGGGTAATTATTCTCTTTCTGTTGGCAAAGCAGATAACGGTATTCGTTGCGATAAAACATTTTTATTTACTGTTAAAGAATCCCAGATTCCAATAATTGAAGAGGTTCGCATCAGTGATTTTTCAACAAATAACACGGTGGAAGTGCTTACCTCGAAAACAAATAATGTTGAATATTCGATTGACGGATTGTATTACCAGCAAGGCAATATTTTCTCAAATGTTCCAGGCGGGACCCATAGCATATTTGTTAGAAATATTGATGGATGTGGAACCGTTACAAAGGAGATATTTGTTTTGGATTATCCGAAGTTTTTTACCCCCAATAACGATGGAGTGAATGATTACTGGCATATAGATGATATTCAAGGATTTTCCGATGCCAATATCCAAATTTTTGATAGGTATGGTAAGTTCTTGATACAGTTGACAGCCAACGAAATTGGGTGGGATGGAACCCTAAATGGACGAAGATTGCCCTCAAGCGATTATTGGTTCGTTCTGAGTTTGAAGGATGGTAGAATTATAAAAAAACATTTTACCTTAAAACGATGACAGTCCTAAATTAGACTTGAAATAATACACGTAGATAAAATAAATTCTTAAAACCAATCTTACTATGAAAATTCTTGGATCTAGATCAAACTACATCGGCGCATTAAAATTGAACGATGTTAAATGTAATTTTTGCGAAAAAAAAGAAACCCAGAACATTATAGAATTTGGGAGTTGTTTCCATATTTTTTTGGTACCCATGTTCCCTTTAGGAAGGGAAACATTTATGGAATGTGAGCATTGCAAAAGGAAGATAAAGAAAAGTGAGTTCAATTATGAGCTCAAAAAGATATATTATGAAAATGGTCTAAAACTTCGAAGACCATGGTGGCATTGGGCAGGATTCATCTTGATATTATTGGTCTTCATTTTTTATAATACTTGGAAATTGATTGACAGATAGCCAAAACATTATTAAAGATCAATTAATCGTGATGTTTGTCCATTATGCGTTTACGCAATTCAATAAATAAAATTTGAATCTAATTATCTCTCTCTACTTTTTACTTGGCAACCCTCGAAATCGAAATAAGTTTTAAACTACTGATTTTTTATCAAGAAGGAAGAGAATCAGTACTCATGGCATTTTGAATTCAATTGGTGTTAAATGGTTTAATATAATATTTTTAATACTCTAGTTCTCTTTGATTTTTAACAATCAATAGAACTTAACACGTTTTAGTGAAATATGATAGATTTGAAAGGCACAAGGTGTTTACTTTTTTTGTCCTGCCAGCAGGACGAGGAATGTAAAGCAAGAGGGTAACACGCCAATGCGATGTTGTTAAACATAATTATTTGAAATTGAGAAACTTAGCATAGTCTATCAAAATGACACCTTTCCCTTTTTACATTAAAAAGCTCGGCAACTCCTATTTTATATACAATTTTTGATGTAAAAATCAAATTTCAAGATGTGTCATTGTCATGACAAATCTTGCTTTTGCTCCCGTAGGTTGCAAAAGAGAACTATACATAAGGAAACCACATATAGAAGGAAAAGGCGAGCAAAACAGGGTTTTGCGCTGCAAGCCCCAAATCATACCAAGGACTAATACTACTGAGCGGGGAAATGGTTATTTACAGTAAAAATTCCCTGTAATTTCGATGGTTTCCAAAGCATTTACAGCAAACTCTCCTTTTTAACGGACTTTATTTTTGACTCCCGATTTTGATGTAGAGTTGAAATTACGCACAATCGTTATCTCCAATGGAAATGTAAATTGTCACAATCTTTTCCGGTACTCACGGGCTTTACTAAAAGAATTGTCACAACTTTTTGGAATCATCCAATGTTTGCAGTTTTATTCAAAGCATTATGTTTACTGGTCTTTCGGCCAGAAATTGATAACGTAGCACCGCTTTAGCGCGCTACCCTCTCGCTATCCCTAACAACTCCTTCCTGTCATTGTTTGGAATACCTTTGGCTAATTAAAAGTAGAATGCGCCCTATGGTATTTTTGCCTTACGCTTATCTATCTGAACACTACAAAAATCCCGTAGGATCCATGCGCAAAGTTTAGAGGTAAGAAATGGGACAAACAAAGAACAACCTATAATTCAACTAGTTTTTTGTTGTAATCATCCAATATTTCACTTGGTAAGGATTTCAGGTATACTTGAGTGGTGGATAATCGATTGTGACCAAGCATTGCCGAAATCGCTTGTAAGGGAACATCCTGCAACATGGCTTGTGTAGCAAAACTGTGACGTGACACATAAGATGTCAACCTCTGCTCTATATTACACTTAACCGCAATCTCTTTAAGTCCTTTATTATATCTTTTTCTGGCCCATAAAACATCTTTGTACTGGAGTTCAAAAATTTCTCTTTTGATTATGGGGAAGATAAAGTCAGATTTTTGCTTGTTGCTAAGATAAAATGAAAGTATTTCTTTTAGTTGAGGAGTAACACTTATATCATAGGGTTTAGAAGTTTTTCTTCTCTGGAATTTAAGACGATTATCAACAATATTTTGGACTTTCAGAAATGCCAAATCCATAAATGAGATTCCATAGAGCATATAAGATGCCAGGAAATAGTTTCTATAATGAAACAAGCTATCCGATTCTTTCAGTTTTAAAAGCATTATGGATTTAATACTATCAGCATCAAGAGCTCTTTTTTCTGTAGGAGCTGTTTTAATTCTGTAATGGGTGAAAGGATAAGCGTCTCTGGCAACTACATCTGATTTAATGGCTTTATTGAAAATTGCCTTAATCGTCCTCATATAAGTAGAAAGAGCGTTTACGGAATTTCCACGTGAGAAATGCCAGTTCTCAAATCTTTTAAGAAAATCATAATTAATTTCGTTAAACTTAATATCATTTCCTTTCGTGAATTTTTCCAGTACTTTGATTACAGCATGGTACGTATTTGCATTTCCAAAACGTTCTGCCTTTTTTAAATCATCTATAATACATTTACTATATTCAATAAATGATTTATAAGAGGAGGTTTTTACAATTTTATTTTTTAGTTGTAGAATTGATAAAAAGTCGAGTTCGTCCTTTTCATGTAGGTCATTGATTATATCCACAGCTCTGGTTTTTTCTTTCAAGAGCAGATTATTCAATTTGCTTACTGACGAAGTGCCTTTGTAAGCTCTTTTTATTTTCTCGTTTTTAGTGTCCCAATATTCTTTGCTCACAGACTGTCCTAAACTTATAGAGGTGGTTTTACGAAAATGTGTCAATCGTAAAATGATAGGATAGGAGGCATCCTTTTTCTGCCTTCGTGTATCCAAAGAAAGTTTTACATTAGTATTCATCCCATTCAAAGATAGAAAAATTTGCATGCAATTTGCACGCAAATAATCGATTTCCTTTGAATTCAATTCATATTATTTTTTTTTAATCCATTTAAAATCAATTAAATATGTGCTAATTCGTAATTGATTGACATTTAAATCCTCTTTCTGGCAGGCAAGAGGCCACCGGTTCGAATCCGGTATTCTCCACCAAATTTAACAACCTATCCTAACCGGATAGGTTTTTTTATGCGATATGAATTCTTGTTGCTTTATAAAACCAAAAAACCTTCCTTTTAAAAGGAAGGTTTTTAGTGGTCCCACATGGGCTCGAACCATGGACCCCCTGATTATGAGTCAGGTGCTCTAACCAACTGAGCTATAGGACCCGCAATTTTGCGGATGCAATATTAGCATTTATTTTGCTATACCGCAAGGTTTTAACGCGGCTACTCTTCTTTTATTTCTTGGCATAGCTCCACAAGTACCCCATTGGTCCCCTTGGGATGCAAAAATGCCACCAACTTATTGTCCGCTCCCCTTTTTGGTGTTTCATTTAGCACAACAAACCCTTTAGCTTTGAGTCGCGTAATTTCTGATTCGATGTCTTCGACCGCAAAGGCAACATGGTGGATTCCCTCTCCCTTTTTTTCCAGAAATTTTGCAATGGGGCTATCCGGCTTTGTGGCTTCCAACAATTCTATTTTGTTGGGACCAGATTTAAAAAACGAGGTTTTTACTCCTTCAGATACCACCTCCTCAATCTTATAATGCGAAGTACCTAAAAGTTTGGCAAATAAATCATTGGAAGCTTCCAGGTTCTTTACAGCAATCCCTATGTGTTCTATTTTATCCATTTCTTCAAAATTTTGTTTCCTTTAATTGCTCTCTATCACTTGACCGTCTTCTCGATATAAATTGATTTCCCCATCCAATAGTACAGCCAGTACCGTCATATTTTCATCCAAAACATATTCTGGAACCTTGATATATTTGATGCCAGGATAAGAACTCCAATACGCTTTCCCTACCAGTTGATGTTTTAGTTTAGCTCCTTGGCCTACTACCCATATCCGATTGATCTTGTTTTTGATTCCCCTGAGCACCACATCTCCACCCGGGTTTCCTTTTACAAATAGATATAGAACTTTTTTGTCCTTGGATAACGTTGAAGGGCCATAAAAATGTTCTTTTGGAATGCCAGATAGGGTGCCGTAGATAGCTTCGCTATGTTTTTGTGTCCATCTTCCCAGACTCTTTAATAGATGCACCTGTTCTTGTGGAATACCTCCGTCTGCCTTAGGGCCTATATCCAGAAGCAAATTTCCTCCGTTGGCAATTACATCAGCAAAGATGCCTATAACTTGATTAGCCGTTTTGTAATTTACATCTGTTCTCTGGTAGCCCCAAGAATCATTCAAAGTCATACATAACTCCCAATATTTGTTTTGGGGTTTTGTAATGGGCATTCCCTGCTCTGGCGTTGCATAATCACCGTGACCTTTTAATCTAGAATTAAGTATGGTGTTGGGATTATTGTCCAACAACATCTGTTTTACCTTTTGCGCCTGCCATTCATCGGTACTGTGCTCCCAGTCCCCATCAAACCAATATAAATCTGGATTATATTTTTCTGATAGTTCTTTAAGTTGTCCTTGATAATAATTTAAAAACTTAATCCATCGCAGGGGTTCTTTTTTTATGGTATATCGAATTGAATCTCTGGTAAAATGCGTATAATCATCATAAGACCAGTCTGGTAGTGAATAATATATTCCTACTTTGAGGTTTTCTTTGCGCAACTTTTTTACAAATGGCGAAAGCACATCTTTTTGGGCCACGGCAGTTTTTACTACATTTAAATTACCATATTTAGTATCCCAAAGGGCAAATCCATCGTGATGTTTAGCTGTAATAACGGCATATTTGGCACCACTTTCTTTAATAAGGTCTACCCATTGTTGCGGGTTATAATTTTTGGCCGAAAAACCTTGTGCTTGTTCTAAATAATCTTGATGGGAAATGTATCCATTAAAAAAGGACCATGACTCATCAATTCCGTCAACCGCATACAATCCCCAATGAATAAAAATACCCAGCTTCGCATCTTTAAACCATTGCATCTTTTTCTGTTGAGTCAAAATGGAATCATGTATCTGTGAGCTGGCCGGCCAGATGGACAACATCAATAATATGATTAATAGTTTCTTCATGCTTGGTTATGCTTTATAGTGTTATATACTTCTTTGGGGTGATTCAAAAATCAAATAAGACACTATCTTTCATAACAAATATAGTATTGGAGTAAAGATGAAAAAGGTTTTTGAGCCTTTATATGACTTTTGGCATTGCCTAAAAAAATAAGAAATCAAACAACTAATTAAATGTAATTCTTTTGGTTAGTACTAATTCGGTAATTTTGCTCTTATGGAAGAAACGCAACGGCAGAAGAAAATAGGGGGAATCATCCAGCAGGATTTAGCAGATATTCTACAAAGGGCAGCTACGGATGGGGGACTTAAAGGAACTCTCATCTCGATTTCTAAGGTATATGTGACCATAGATCTTTCCATTGCCAAAGTGTATGTAAGCATCTTCCCAAATAAAGATGCCCAAGAACTTTTAAAGGGCATTAAAGCCAATCAAGTGGCCATTAGGCATGAACTGGCCCAGCGCACCAAACACCAATTACGCCGTGTGCCAGAGTTGATTTTCTTTTTGGATGACTCTTTGGAGTATATTGATAATATTGAAAAATCCCTAAAAGGAGAAGAAAACCCTATTGAAAACAGGGATTTATTGGATAAACGAAAGAAATCCTGATTTTGAACTTTCCCTTCTATATCGCCAAGCGCTATTTAGTTTCAAAAAGCAGTCAGAATGCCATCAATATCATCAATTTTATCACCTTTTTGGTCATTGTAATTGGTTCTGCAGCTTTATTTGTAGTGCTTTCGGCCTTTGCAGGACTTAAAACTTTCAGTCTCTCCTTCACCAATACCTTTGATCCTGATCTTAAAGCAATTCCAGCAACTGGTAAATATTTTTCTTTTACGGACGGAGATACAAATGCACTACAAAGTGTAAATGGCATTGCCAATTATTCCAAAGAGCTTGAAGAAAGGGCCTACCTTACCTTTAGAGATAAAAGTTGTATCGCTTATATAAAAGGTATAGATGAAAATTATCGGTCTGTTACTGGGGTGGACAGCACCTTATATTTTGGCAATTGGGGCGTGAATGAATTGAACGCCGTACTTGGAATTGGAATTTATAACCAACTTGCCGTTCCTTTGAACAATTACCAAAGTCCACTAACAGTTCTGGTGCCCAAACCAGGTAAGGGTTCTATTACGCAACAGAGCAAGCCCTACAATCAATTAAACGTTTCGGTGAGCGGCGTATATTCTTTGGAAGAAAATCTGGATAAAAAATATGCTTTTACCGAGCTTCCTTTGGTGCAGGCTTTGTTGGAAAAGGACAGCACACAAATTTCTGGAGTCAATTTTAAGCTTGCAGATGGGGCTGATTTGGATGAGGTTCAAAAAGGCATAAGTAATGCTTTGGGCAACAAGGTTTTGGTGTTAACCCGTCAACAATTGAACGGCACGCTGCACCGTATGCTCAATACTGAAAATTTGGCTACATACCTCATTTTTACCTTGGTATTGATTATAGCACTTTTTAATGTGGTGGGAGCCATCATCATGATGATTTTGGACAAGCAGCAAAACTCCAAAACACTGTTCAGCCTCGGAGCAACCATTAAAGAACTTCGTAGGGTTTATTTTATTCAAGGGCTGCTGGTTACTTCTTTGGGAGGATTGATCGGTGTTTTGATAGGATCACTCTTGATTTTATCCCAAATGATGTTCGGTTGGTTAAAAATAACCCCTTCCCTTGCCTATCCTGTTGAGTATGATTTTATGAATTTGTTGCTAGTATTGGCTACCATTGTGGTTTTGGGCTTTATCAGCTCTAAAATTGCCAGCAGTAGAATCACAAGAAAACTGATTGCCATCTAAGCAAACTGATAATCGCCAAATTTCTCCAAAACCTCATCGAAAGCGGCAAAAACATCTGCAGAATCATCACTTGTCACCATTTTCATGCGATATTCTTTAAAATGTGGTATACCTTTGAAATAGTTGGTATAATGCCTTCGGGTTTCAAAAACCCCAAGCTTTTCACCTTTCCAGTCGATGGACATCTGTAAATGTCTTCTAGCGGCTTCCACGCGCTCTTCCATGGTTGGAGGAGGTAAATGGGTTCCTGTTTTAAAATAGTGCTTTACTTCCTTAAAAAACCATGGATTCCCAATGCTGGCCCTTCCGATCATAGCTCCGTCCAAACCAAATTCATCGCGCATTTTAACCGCAGCTTCCGGGGTATCCACATCACCGTTCCCAAAAACAGGAATGTGCATTCTTGGGTTGTTCTTTACTTCGGTAATGGGTTTCCAGTCTGCTTGGCCCTTGTACATCTGTACCCGGGTCCTGCCATGTATTGAAATAGCTTTGATTCCCACATCTTGCAGTCTTTCAGCCACCTCAACAATTTTTATGGAGTTTTGGTCCCAGCCCAAACGGGTTTTTACAGTAACTGGAAGCTTTGTTCTTTTTACCAAAGCTTCTGTCAACTTTACCATTAATGGAATGTCCCTTAAAATCCCTGCGCCCGCATTTTTACAGACCACTTTTTTTACAGGACAGCCAAAATTAATGTCGATAATGTCAGGATTCGATTTTTCCACAATGTCCACCGCTTGCAACATGGAATCTAGCTCTGCTCCAAAAATCTGGATGCCCACCGGGCGTTCTTTTTCATAAATATCCAATTTGATGACACTTTTGGCGGCATCACGAATCAGACCTTCCGAGGAAATGAATTCTGTGTAGACCACATCTGCCCCTTGTTCTTTGCACAAAGCACGAAAAGGAGGGTCACTCACATCTTCCATTGGAGCAAGAAGGAGCGGAAAATCAGGAAGTTCTATATTTCCAATTTTTGGCAAATCCAGTCATTTTTGGACAGCAAAAATACAAAATACCCTAAAATCAATAGCTTATTAGTCCGTTTTGAGCCTCTCTCGCTCTTTTTTATCGATGCCCCTCTCGTTATCCTGCAGTCTAAAGTTTCCAAAATTGTAGACTAAACCAAATCTGATAAATTGGGTTTCTGGACGTATTTTATAAAAGTTATTCTGGTTTAAATAGCGAGAAGTATACGTTGGGTTATAGCGTTCCAGCAGATCTTCAGCGGCCACTGAAACTATAAATCTATTGTCGAAAAAGGATTTCCGCAATCCAACTGTAAGATTCAATTGTTCATCCGTGGTAAAAGAACCGAACAAAAGCTTGGAAATATAGGTAGTTGTTAGCTCACCTGTGAAACTACCATCTTTTGAAAGTGTAAAATAATTGGCTAAATATCCATAAACTCCTTCCACTTCAGCCGTAAAGGGTTGATTATTGCTTTCAACGGCCAAAAAGGTTTCCTCCTCATGAAAAAGAGAGGTATATGCATATAGGAACCAAGAGGACAAAATGGACTTGCTCACGGTAAAATCCAAGCCATAGGACTTGCTCCCTATCACATTCTGCTGCAAATCTACCAGAGTTTGATTTTCATTGTCCTGAAAAACCAAACCTGCTATATTTTCCCCGTTGTCTCGATAATAGATATCGAAAAAGAACTCGCTATTTAGGGTATAATTAAGGTTAAAATTGTTACTGAAGCTAGGACGCAATCTTGGATTTCCTTCCACAAAATCATTTTCATTGAAGAAAAGGCGAAAAGGATTTAAATCAGCATATTTGGGTCTATCCACGTTTCTACCATAGTCAAAAGAGATACTGTGCTTGTCCGAAGGCGAATACAGCAAATAAACCGATGGAAAAGCTTCAAAGAAATTTTGTTCAATGGTTTCGTTCAGGGTAATCGAGGTTCCTTGCGCATCTGTAAGTTCTCCTCGCAAACCCAATTTCATAGACCATTTATCCCAGTTTTTCACGAAACTGAAATACCCTGCATATACATTTTCATCATACTCATATCTGTCAGATAAAGAAGTATTCACAGAATTGCTAGAACCTGTGAAATTGAAAAAATCCATATAACTTTTTGATATAATGGAGGAGACTTTTGCTCCCGTTTCTATGGAAGCAGAACCTATGGGTGATGAGTAATCTGTTTGTCCTGTAAAAATTTGAATGTCTTGTTCTGAATTTGTATTGAAACCAAAACCCCTTGATAACGTGCCATCAGCATTAAAATAATCCGAGTTCAAATCTTGAAAAGATTGACCATTGTAATAGGTATAATGCCCATTAAAGGTCAAGCGAGCGCCAGGTTTTTTCAGTTTGTGCACATAAGAAAGATCAAACGCCAAATTGGTATTGTCAAAATCCATGGCGTTCATTGAGGTAAATGTGGAATCCAATTGATTCTGTCCATCCCTAATTGTTCCATTTAAAGAAATATCTCTTTCGCGACCTGGGTTGAATACCACGTTGGAGGTTAAATTCAATGAATTGCTGTCATCAAAATCATAATCAAGAATGAAATTGGCATTATGAGAGATGAACTTATTAACCTGTTTGTACTTTGTGTCCCATTGAGAAAACACCTCATCAGTATCATTTATAAAATTGATGCCTTTGGTGGTCTTTTTTATTTCTTTTTGCGGGTTGATGTTGTAATTGGCAAACAAATTCAGTTTTTCTGTTTTATAATAATGGCTCGTTCCCATGCTAAACTTTGGAAAAACTGCCTGGGTATAAGTTCCATTAAGGCTTCCTTTGTAACCAGGAACAATATTTTTACTGGTCACAATATTTAAAATCGGACCATCTCCGGCATCGTACCGTGCTGGAGGATTGGCAATAACTTCAACGGATTTTATATTGATTCCTGAAAGCCCTTGCAATAAATCCTGTACTTCTTGGCTGGACAGTTGCACTTTTCTATCATTAAGATACACCGTCGCATTCTGTCCCCTAACCAACAATTCATCTTGGTTAACAATGACCCCAGGAGTACTTCTTAAGATATCCCAAGAAGTTCCTTGAGAAATTACTGTGTTTTCAACTGAAAAGACTAGTCTGTCTGCCAATTTTTGTAATTTAGGTCGTTGTGCCGTGACCACAACCTCATCCAATTCATTGGTTTCCAGTGAAATCACCAGCGCACCCAACGAAATACTTTGTTGGATGTCCAATGCCAAGGGCTTAGAGCCTCTCCCTACATAACTGGCTTGTAGGAGGTATAAATCTGGTTCTACATCCTCCAAGATAAATTCTCCCAAATCATCTGCAGATGTTCCTTGGACAAAGGTTGTATCTGTAGCTTGAAGCAAAAGAATATTGGCGTAGGGAATAATCTGGTTCTGCTGATCAATCACCTTTCCTGTAATCTGGTATGTCTGTCCAATCAAACAATTGGAAAACAAAAAAACCAAAAAAGGAACGTAGGTAATGCGCTTCATTTAAAGATGGGGTTATATATCAAATCTAAGAAATTATTTTTGAGCAGTTCACAGGTGTTTAAAACAGCTATATTTGCAGATGCTTATCAACCTACTAAAATGCTGAGCAACTGTTGGTATGGAAAAGATTAGAAATTTTTGCATTATTGCACATATAGATCACGGCAAAAGTACCCTTGCAGATCGGTTATTGGATTATACAGGGTCTGTTACGGAGCGTGAAAAACAAGACCAGCTTTTAGACAATATGGATCTTGAAAGGGAACGTGGCATCACCATAAAGAGCCATGCCATTCAAATGGAATATGTGCATGAGGGAGAAACATATACTCTTAACTTAATTGACACTCCTGGCCACGTAGATTTTTCCTATGAAGTATCTCGTTCAATCGCTGCTTGTGAAGGTGCTCTTTTAGTGGTTGATGCAGCTCAAAGTATTCAGGCACAGACCATTTCAAATTTGTATTTGGCCCTAGAAAATGATTTGGAGATTATTCCAGTGCTCAACAAAGTTGATTTACCCAGTGCAAACCCTGAAGAAGTTACCGACGATATCGTAGATCTTTTAGGTTGTAATCCTGAAGAAGTTATTCCCGCCAGTGCCAAAACCGGACTGGGAATTGAAGATATACTCACTGCCATCATTGAGCGCGTTCCTGCACCTGAAGGTAATTTAAATGAACCCTTACAGGCCTTGGTCTTCGATTCTGTATATAATCCTTTTAGGGGTGTTGAAACTTACTTTAGGGTTGTAAATGGTGAAATTAAAAAAGGGCAACGTATAAAGTTTGTTGCCACAGGAAAATCATATGACGCCGACGAAATTGGCACTTTAAAACTCACTCAGGTTCCAAAAAATAAAATTTCCACAGGTGATGTGGGCTATCTTATCACAGGTATAAAGGATGCTCGTGAGGTTAAAGTTGGTGATACCATTACGGATTCCAACAATCCAACACAAAATGCAATCGAAGGTTTTGAGGATGTAAAACCTATGGTTTTTGCCGGAATTTATCCCGTGGACACCGAAGATTTTGAAGAATTGCGATCCTCCATGGAAAAATTGCAGCTCAATGATGCTTCACTGGTATTTACACCTGAAAGTAGTGCTGCACTAGGTTTTGGTTTTCGATGCGGATTCCTGGGGATGCTACACATGGAAATCATCCAAGAGCGTTTGGAGCGGGAATTCAACATGACAGTAATAACAACGGTTCCCAACGTTAGTTACCACGCGTATACCACCAAAGATAGGGAGACTGCTGTCATTGTCAACAATCCCTCAGATTTGCCAGACCCCTCTACTGTGGACCGGGTGGAAGAGCCCTATATTAAGGCAACCATCATTACAAAATCAGATTTTGTAGGAAATGTAATGTCTCTTTGTATTGAAAAAAGAGGACAAATTACCAATCAGACGTATTTGACCACAGAACGGGTTGAACTTATTTTTGATATGCCTTTGGCAGAAATTGTCTTTGATTTTTATGACCGATTGAAAACTGTTTCAAAAGGTTACGCTTCTTTTGATTACACTCCTATTGGTATGCGGGTTTCTAAACTGGTGCGGGTAGATATTCTTTTAAATTCGCAGCCTGTGGATGCTTTATCTGCTTTGGTACATTTTGATAATGCGCACACTATCGGTAAAAAAATGTGCGAAAAACTAAAAGAGCTTATCCCAAGGCAACAGTTTGACATTCCTATTCAGGCAGCTATTGGTTCCAAAATCATTTCCAGAGAAACCATAAAAGCGTTACGTAAAGATGTTACGGCCAAGTGTTACGGAGGTGATATTTCCAGAAAGCGAAAACTATTGGAAAAACAGAAAAAAGGTAAAAAGCGTATGCGCCAAGTAGGCAATGTGGAAATACCTCAGCAAGCGTTTATGGCCGTTTTAAAGTTGAATGACTAATTCTTTTGTAAATTACTGTGCTTAGCGAAATGCCACAGTGAAAAACACAAAACAAAAGGTCATTATTTGCGAAGATCATCAAATTGTAGTTGATGGTCTTAGTTCCATAATAACTGGCTTTAGCGAATTTGAAGTTATAGCGACAACTGCCGACCCCTTGGAATTGGAAAACCTGATATCAAAGGGACAACCCAACATTTTACTACTCGATTTAAACCTTCCAGGAAAAAATGGCTTCGAAATCTTAAAAGATTTACGTGTTAAAGATTCCTGTTTGAAAGTCCTCATATTGACCATGTACAATAAAAAATCAATTGTTCAAAGGGCCGTCAAAGAAGGGGCAAATGGGTTTTTATTGAAAAACTGCTCTTCCAATGATCTTTACTATGCACTAGAGCACGTAACTCATGAAAAGGGTTTTTACCATGGCGAAGGTGTTGTAACTGACAACCACGCAATAAACCTTAACGGAGACGGTTTCTATAAAAGCATCCATCTTACCAAAAGAGAAAAAGAAATTATCACATATTTATGTGATGGTAAAAAAGTCCCGGAAATAGCTTCGAAAATGCACATTAGTCCACTTACCGTTGAGACCCATAAAAAAAACATCTATAAAAAACTGGGTGTGGATAGCAGCACTAAACTTGTAACTTTTGCGCATGAAAACAAGATTATTTAGTCTTTCTTTTCTTGTTTGCTTATTACTGGTGTTCATAACCAATTCCATGTATGCCAATGACACCTTAAAAATCACATCAAAAAAATACCATGAAAACTTAAGGCAGCTTACTCCATTATTATTGACCAAACAAGCTATAGGTTCATTTTCAATGGAAAGTCTACACCTTTTCCAAGTTAAAAACGACGATAGATCATTTTACTACTTGGATTTTGATGCAACTAATGCCTATTCAAAATTTTCAATCAATAACACGCTAAACCAATCTACAAAAACAATCATTTCATTCTCGTATCCTTTTCTGGAGGATGTTTCGCTATACAGGTTTTCTGAGAATGGTCTTGTTCTTTTGGATAGAACAGGGTTAAAAAGCAAGAAAAAATCCTCAGGGAGGAAGTGGCATATTGCTTTAGACCTTCTCCCCAATGAAACGACCACTTATTATTTGGTCTTTGGTAAAGCAAAAGGGAAACCCATCTCTTCAGAAGTCCAGCTAATGGATTCTTCCTCCTACGAACAATCCAATACCATGGAACATTTAGGAATAGGTGCTTACTTTGGACTTATTCTATTGTCCCTCATTTTTTCGCTTTTTATTTTCTGGCTTATCAGAAAATGGGCTTTTGTTTTATATGGTTTCTATTTAGTGGTGCTTTCTATTTTTATTGGTTCCTATTTGGGGTATAGCAATATGATTTTGCCTGGCCATATTCTTGAGGTTGGCAAAACTATATATGTACTTTCCATAGAACTTTCCACCATTCTTTTTGTGCTTTTTGCACAACACATCTTGCAGGCCAAAAAATACATGCCTAAGCTCAAAAGGTTTGTTGAAATAATTGTCCTCTTCCAAATAGTCTCCAGATTGGGACTTCATTTTCTCTACAAATCAGCCTTCAATATACATACAGAGGTATTTATGAAGTTTTGGTATTTTACCATTTTGCTGTTGGTGTTATCTGTTATTGTGCAAATCATCATATACATCATACACAACCCAAAAATTGGATCTTATTTTGCCTTGTCTTTCTTTTGTATGGCAGCAGGTTCAATACTGGTGTTGCTACATCATAGTTTTGGGGTGGTAAGCGCCTCTGTTTTTGGGCTTCCCACAATTCTTTACGCCTCTACTATGGAATTGCTCTTGCTTACGGTGACCATTTCCTTAATTCTAGGTAAAATCTATCAAGATCGCAATGTGCTGGCCAAAAAATTGGTGGTACAGCAACAGCAATTTCTAAACGCTTTTTTACAAGGTCAGGAAGAGGAACGAAGCAGAATTGGCAGGGAGTTGCACGACAATATTGGCAGTAAGATATCACAGCTCAAACGTACTTTTGAATCAAAATTTTCTGACCAACTACTTGAAAGTAGTTTCGATGCTATTTGTGAAAACGTTCGCGATCTTGCCCATCATATAACTCCTGCGGAAATTTCATTGGTCGGACTCCCCGCAGCCATCCAAGATTTAACGGAAACCGTTGAAAAAACAGAAAATTTCCAGATTCACTTTAGCTCTTATGGCTTTCCCGAAGAGTTGGATGACCATACTGCTACCCATATATTTCGCATTGTCCAGGAGCTGCTTCAGAATGTGGTTAAACATGCAAAAGCATCATTGGTGACCATTCAGCTCTTTGGCCATGAAAAGTCCGTTGCGCTAAGTTTTGAAGATGACGGCATTGGTCTCCCCAAAAAAGGAAAACCCAATGGGTTGGGCCTACAGAACATTCAACATCGAGTGGCCCAAATGAAGGGGGAATTTTTATTGGATTCCAAAAAAGGGGAAAACACCTCTGTTCTTGTTATAATTCCCACAAAAAATACCTGAGTTCCGGTATTGCCTTTTTATGGTTTAATGGCTCTCTTTGATTTAAACCAAAATCATCAAAAAATGAAGCCGACAATTTCTTTCTTAATATCAACTTTTCTAGTCCTTACCTTACAATTCGTTTCCGCCCAGACCGGATCTACCTTTGCAGAACTTCAGGATATACAAAGTATATCTCTTAATGAACCCATAGCATTCGTTACATCAGAAAATTACATCGACAATTCTTTATTGACCAATAGACCGATAAACGTTTCCGCTCTTAATGACATATCTGGGTATAATGCCTTTGAAAATAGCTTCGGCGTTGATACTGCGGATGACTTTATGCAAAATTCATCTTCAGGAGCTGCGGATAGGGGTTTCCGCGCCAATTTTATGGCTGGACTTCCCACGGGTACAGAAAGCGATTACTTTAAACTTAAGCTGGCCGTTTTTGCCTACTACTATATGACCGTTTTTGCCAATGCACAGGTGTTTGGGGGTGTGGGCTATACCCAATTCATGGGAAAAGAGACCAATGGTTTCAAAACAGAAGACAACCCCTTTGTTCCCTTTCAACTTGGAATTAGATACCATTTGGTAAAAAACTTTGGGGTTTGGGGAGCCCTGGGTTATGCAATCGGAACCAATAAATCCTATGACGTTAACGGTTTCATTTATTCTTTAGGCCTCTTTCACGTCATAAATGACATCTTTAACGCAATATTTGATTACAGTAGTATCTCTGTGGAAGGGGGAAGCTTTAATGCCATAAGCGCAGGGGTCGAGGTGAATTTGGGCTTTTAAAAACATGGATGGCTTTCTGCTATTCAGTAGTACATCAACTCAACAACATTTCTAATATGAAAAACACAAAATTATTTTTCTTTCTAATTCCAGTGGCCTTGTTATTTTTTGATACGACATTCTGCACGGCGCAAAAAAGAAATCAGTCAAAACAAGAAACTCTCGTTGCAGTTTCCACCATTTCAAAAGATGAATTGGCCAATTCCACACATCTTGGATTGAGCGTAGGGATTCCCTCTGGAAATCTGGGAGATGTAAGTTCTTTCTCCTATGGAGTTGTTGCAGGATACAAATTTGGCGTGACCAAAAACCTAAGTGCAGGTCCAGAAGCGGACTATACACATTTTGTCGGCAAGGATAAAAATATAGAAGGTTTTGGGCTGATTTCCGCTAGTGCACGTATAGACTATTCGTTGTCCAAAAAATTTGGGGTTGGTGGCAACTTGGGATACGCTTTCTCTTTAAAAGAGAATGGAGGCAATGACCTTTATTTTTCATTGGGGCCCAGATGGAGAGTGGGCAAACGCAAACATATCATCATTAGGGCTGAAATCGCTTTTCGCGGATCGGATTACGAATTTAGGGGCAGGGTAATGAGGTCTTGGTGAAATGGGGCGCTATGCCATTATTTCAATATTAAAAGAATAAAAAAGCGAATGCGTCAACTGGTTGTCTTCAACTTTGTTGAAATCTGATTGACCAGAAAAAAGTGTCTTGGCGCATTCTTTTTATTGAATCTTTCCAGAAATACAACAAGATTTCATATACTCCTCAAAAGTTAAACCAAGGTCTTCTATTTCTTGGGACGTGTATTTTAAACTTTCTCCTGCCGAACTGATAAGGTATGTTCCATCCCCATTATCGCAAAACTTAACTTTTTGCGTTTGGATTATGCAAGAATCACAATTGGATGCTTCATCCTCTTTAGAGCAACCAAAAAGCAAGACAATTGCCCAAAGTAACAGTAGTAAATATATTCTCACTATCTTAAGATTTAGGTCATTCGCTTAAAAGCAACCCAAATCTATAAAGGGTTAAGTAACTCAATAGGAGGCGATTGACGTATACGCCATACGAATTGATGTAAACAAATAAACTAGAGGATGAGAGGAATAAATTTAAGAAACGAGTTGCCCGTTAGCATCAAAAGCCTTTCCTAGATATACCAATTTATAACCCTCTCCTTTGAGCTGAAAATCCTGACTATTGGCCTGAATAATTTCAAGACTGCCATTGGGAGATTTGGTAAATACTGGCACAATATCTTTTTCTTTTTTTGCAACCTCCATGAGATTGTCATAATGTTGCTTGTCAGTAACGTCAATCTCCTGAATGGATGGGTAACTACGAATAATTTCCATTAAGTTGATAAAATCATCTGTAGGAGAAAATAAGCCTTCTTTTGGGTTGTTATCAGGATTATTGACCTCCTCTGTGTTCACTAATCGGAAGGCCCCATTTTCTCCAAACTGTTTTTGAAATTTGTTGATTGCAAAATTATTGATGTCCGCGTTTCCAGTAAGCGCCATCAAATATCCCATGTCGTTAAGCTCAATATTATCTGTCAACGTATCTGAAAAGATATCTGCTGTAATAGCTTCCAATCCAAGCTTTTTAGCTTTATCAACATTGGTTTGATTATTGTCGATCAAAACCACATGTCTATTGTTCTTTTTTAAATAGTTGGCTATAATTCTAGACAATTTAGATGCTCCAATTATCAAAATTCCTTCGGATTTCTTCAAGAACACCCCCACTAGCTTTGCAAAAAGCCTGGCTGTTGTTGCGTTGAGCAATACGGTTCCCAAAACAATCATAAATACCAAAGGGGTAATGTATTCTGAACCTGGTTCTCCCTTTGCCAACAATTTCGAACCAAATAAAGAGGCAATACCGGCGGCCACGATACCTCTTGGGCCCACCCAGCCTATAAAAAGCTTTTCATTGAATTTTAAATTAGACCCTTGGGAGCTTAGAAATACTCCAAGAGGTCGAATAATAAACACAATTACAGCAAAAAGGGCCACAGAGTTCCAATTATAGATCAGTTGCATATCGCCAATATTAATATTAGCAGCCAAGAGGATAAATAAAATTGATATCAACAGGACACTGAGCGATTCCTTAAAGTATAGCAACTCCTTTAAATTGGGCAGATTCATATTGCCCAATACCATTCCCATGACCACCACCGCCAAGAGGCCAGATTCGTGAGCGAACAAATCAGATTCAACAAATACCAACAAAACCACTGAAAGAGAAACTACATTTAAAAGGTAATGTGGAATAAAATCTTTTTTGATCGCAAATGCCAATGCATGTGCAAATGTGAATCCGAAAGTTGTTCCAAACAACAAGATCTTTCCAAATTCTATAAGAGCCGTTTTGGTAAAGGCCTGTCCTTCCCCAACACTGATAAACTCAAAGACCAAAACCGCAACCAATGCCCCTATCGGGTCTATGAGAATACCTTCCCATTTTAACACAGCAGAAACATCCTTCTTTAATGGAATATTCCTCAAAATAGGTGTAATTACCGTTGGTCCTGTAACAATAATCAATGCTGAAAACAAGAAGGATATTTGCCAAGAGAGCCCAAAAATATAATGGGCTGCCACCCCTGCGCCAAAGAAAGTCACCACAGTTCCAACCGTGATTAGTTTAGTGATAACTGGTCCTACATTGGCAATTTCAGACCTTTTTAGCGTTAATCCTCCTTCAAAAAGAATAATACTGATGGCCAAGGACACAAAATAGTATAATCCATCACCGGGGAAAAGCCCTTTGGTACCATTCCAAATAGGCTCAATGAGTTTTGCACCATCCTCGGTATATAATGTGGCCACAGGGCCAACCAATAATCCAATTAAAATCAAAGGTAAAATGGCAGGTAATTTAAATCTCCAAGCCACCCATTGTGCAATAATGCCGAGAATAATAATTCCTGCTAGTTCTAGCATTGATTTAGTTTTTTTGAAATTTACAGTTTTTCTTCAAATAATGGTCAATAATTCTTTTCTGCTAATTTTTATAGCACTAATTAGGCGTTTTTTGAAGATAATCTCCATTCTAAATAGCTGGTAACCATATCAAAAAAGCCATAAAAAGAGTTACAATCAACCCAAATTTGTTAAAATAGGCCCAATAAATCCTTTCTTTTTCTCCTTTTGCGTTGCTCTTTTCTTATTTTGCATGCCATTTGCTTTTCTGAATGACAATTTATCCCATAGAGACTGGTAATTTTAAATTGGATGGAGGCGCCATGTTTGGTGTCGTCCCAAAATCCATTTGGAACAGGACCAATCCAGCAGATTCCAAAAATATGATTGAGCTTGCAGCTCGATGTCTTTTGATTGAGGATGGAAATCGTCTCATTTTAATAGATAATGGTCTTGGGAACAAACAATCTGAAAAATTCTTCAGTTACTACTATCTCTGGGGGGATTATTCCTTGGACAATTCTTTAAATAAATTGGGTTTCCATAGGGATGATATCACCGATGTATTTCTTACCCATTTACACTTTGATCATTGCGGTGGCAGCATTCAATGGAACAAGGATAGAACTGGTTATGAACCTGCTTTTAAAAATGCGCGTTTTTGGAGTAACAAAGGCCATTGGGATTGGGCCATCAACCCAAATGCCCGTGAAAAAGCATCGTTTTTAAAAGAAAACCTATTGCCCATTCAAGAAAGTGGGCAATTACATTTTGTGGAGCATTCACAAGATACTTACATGAAAACTTCCCCTCTGGGGTTTGGTATTCTTTTTGTGGATGGACATACAGAAAAACAAATGCTCCCCCATATCAACTATCAAAACAAAACCATAGTTTTTGTTGCCGATTTAATTCCTACCGCTGGACATATTCCTTTGCCTTACGTAATGGGATATGACACCCGTCCCTTGCTTACGCTAAAAGAAAAAGCCGAATTTTTGAACACTGCTGCAAAAAACGATTGGTTATTGTATTTTGAACACGATGCGCATAACCAACTGTGTTCACTCAAACAAACCGAAAAAGGAGTGCGGCTGAACGAATTGTTCTCCTTTAATGAAATATTCAAATAACAATAAAGTTTTACATTGCTATAATTACATATTTATGAATCGAAAATATACTCGAATACCCTTTACTGCTATTTCTGCTTCCATATTTCTTATGGGATGTGGAGCCACTACCTTAGTTTCTACTCCCGTTGAAAACATAGATGCCGTTCCTCTTAAAGTCTCTGAGCTAACCGAAGCTCAGAAAAAGACTTGGGGCCATGCAGACCTAATCGCTGATACCATCCCTGGAATGAGTGTTGATAAAGCCTATCGTGAAATCATCAAAAACAAAAGTGGAAAAACCGTTGTTGTAGCAGTGGTGGATTCTGGTATTGATTTAGAGCATGAGGATTTGGACGATGTGCTTTGGACCAATAAAGGGGAGCGTCCCAATAATGGAAAGGATGATGATGGCAATGGATATATTGATGATATTCACGGATACAACTTTTTAGGTGAGGCCTACAATGAACAATTGGAGTATGTTAGAATGCTACGGTTGGATATTGGAGATGCCTCCCAAAGGGCAAAAGCAAGGTTAAAATTGGATGAAGCATATCCAAAAGCTCTTCAAAACAAGCAGCAATATGACCAAATTTTCCAAGTGGTGAAAAATGCCGATGAAGCTGTTAAAAAAGAATTGGGCAAAGATTCTTACACCAAAAAAGAATTGATGGCCATAGAAGCCAAAACGGAACAAATGCAGCAGAACATTGCAATTCTAACGCAAATGTTCGCATACGGTGACAGTATTAAAGAGGTTATGGAAGAATTGAATGAAGGCATCACCTACTTTACAGATCAGGTCAATTATAACCTTAATAAGGATTTTGACGGTAGAGCTATTGTTGGCGACAATCCTTATGATATAACCGACACTGATTACGGCAATGGAAATCCCAAAAACCGTGTTGACACCGAAAGCCATGGAACCCATGTAGCGGGAATCATTGCTGCTGAAAGAAATAACGGAAAGGGCGTCAACGGTGTGGCCAAAAATGTTCAAATAATGAGCATTAGAGCAGTTCCCAACGGTGACGAATACGATAAAGATATTGCTTTGGGCATTCGATATGCAGTGGATAATGGTGCTAAAATCATTAATTGCAGTTTTGGAAAATCCTTTTCCCCTTATGCGACATGGGTATATGATGCCATCAAATATGCAGCTTCAAAAGATGTGCTTATTGTTCATGCAGCTGGTAATGATGGTCATGATTTGGACAATCCTGAGAATCCAAACTATCCAAATGACCATAAGTTTGGAAACGTTGAAATTTCAGATAATGTGATTACCGTTGGTGCTTTGGCCAGTAACTACGGTTCTAAAATGGTTGCCACTTTTTCCAATTATGGCAAGCAAAACGTAGATGTTTTTGCCCCAGGGGACGATATCTATTCCACTCTGCCCAACAATGATTATGATTTTCAGGGTGGGACTTCAATGGCAGCACCTGCTGTTGCCGGAGTAGCTGCCTTAATTAGGTCGTATTATCCACAACTTTCGGCAAGACAAGTAAAACATATTTTGATGCAATCAGGCCTGCGTTCCAAAACTTCTGTAATTGTAGCTGGAGATGCATCCAAGTCAGATACTTTTGATAAAATTTCCAAATCTGGGAAAATGGTCAATGCGTACAATGCATTAATTTTGGCTGAGAACATTTCCAAAGGAAAAACCACATTGTCTAGCAATACAAAATAACATGAAGCGTTTTCTTTCACTCCTTTTTTCAGTTTTAGCTGGGTTTTTGATGCTTTCAGCACAGAATAACACTGGATATTGGCAACAACACGTAGATTATACCATGGATGTTACCATGGATGTTGAGACTTTTCAATATGGGGGAACCCAAAAGCTGGTCTATACCAATAATTCCCCTGATGAATTAAGCAGAGTTTATTATCATTTGTATTACAATGCCTTTCAACCCGGCAGTGAAATGGATGCTAGACTTCAAAGTATAAAAGACCCTGATGGTAGGATGATGGAAAATGAAAAAAGTAGGATTGCCTCGCTTTCTGAAAGCGAAATGGGCTATCTGCATGTGGAATCCTTGCTTCAAGATGGCAAAAAAGTGACCTTTGCTGAAGAAGGAACCATTCTTGTGGTTGATTTGGCAATACCAATTCCTTCAGGAGGAAAAACCACTTTAGAAATGACCTTTAAAGGGCAAGTACCCTTGCAAATCCGTCGTTCTGGAAGAAATAACAGAGAAGGAGTGGCCCTATCCATGAGTCAGTGGTACCCTAAACTATCTGAATATGATTTTGAAGGATGGCATCCCAATCCATATATAGCTCGTGAGTTTCATGGGGTTTGGGGCAACTTCGATGTAAAACTTACCCTAGACAAAAACTATGTTGTAGGTGGTACAGGCTATTTACAAAATCCCAATGAAATAGGACATGGCTACGAAACACCAGGAACAAAAGTTAAAACCAAGGGCAAAACGTTGACTTGGCATTTTAAAGCGCCGAACGTACACGATTTCATGTGGGCCGCAGATCCAGATTATATTCATGATACTTTACAAGTGCCGGATGGACCAACATTGCACTTTTATTATAAAAACAATCCAGAAATTATAGAAAACTGGAAAAAGCTCCAGCCAAAAACTGAAGCGGCCATGAAATTCTTCAGTAAAAACATTGGTAAATATCCTTACAAGCAATATTCTGTGGTACAAGGTGGCGATGGTGGAATGGAGTATGCCATGAGCACACTTATTACAGGAAACAGACAGTTTTCCAGTCTAGTGGGCGTAATGGCACATGAAATGGCACATTCTTGGTTTCAACATGTTTTGGCGACCAACGAATCCAAATACGAATGGATGGATGAAGGCTTCACTACTTTTATCAGCAGTTTGTGCATGAATGAAATTATGGAGCAGAACAAGGAAAACCCTTTTGAAGGTTCTTACAAAGGTTACTATGCTTTGGTGAATTCCGGCTTGGAAAAACCACAGACTACGCACGCAGACCGTTATACCACCAATTTTGCCTACGGAATTGCCGCTTACAGCAAAGGGTCTATCTTTTTGTCGCAATTGGGCTATATCATCGGACAGGGTAAATTAATGGAGACCATCAGAAAATACTTTGATGATTTTAAATTCAAACATCCCGTTCCAAATGATATCAAAAGAACTGCTGAAAAAGTTTCAGGAATGGAATTGGATTGGTATTTAACTGATTGGACCCAGACTACCAATACCATTGACTATTCCATTAAAAGTGTGGAAGCAGAAGGTGGTAAAACTAAAGTTACCCTTGAACGTATTGGGGACATGCCCATGCCGTTGGATATTTTAGTGGTAAATGCGGATGGCAATCAAGAAACCTATTACATTCCTTTACGTATGATGCGTGGGGAAAAGGACAATCCTTATCCTGCCTTGAAAAGAACTGTTCTAGAAGATTGGGCCTGGGCTTATCCCACTTATGAATTTACAATAGATACACCTGTTGATGAGGTAACGGCCATTGTTCTGGATCCTTCTCAACTCATGGCAGATGTAAATGGGGAAAATAACGTATATCAGGCAAAACCATAGGATTCATAGCTGTTAAGGTTTTTACCCGTAACTTGCCAATGGCATAATTATTTTGTCCCCTAAAGGGGACATTATTTGTATATCCGTGGAAAAATCTGAATATTTTACTTTCCAAAAAAACGAAAAACTCAAAAGCAAAAAGCTCTTCGAAACCCTTTTTGCAGATGGAAGCAGCATTCATAAATTTCCTGTGAAATTGTTGTATATCCCCTCTTTATTTGATGATGGTGCCAAAATTAAAGTGGGAGTTGTTGCTCCAAAAAGAAAGTTTAAAAAAGCGGTGCACCGAAATAGAATCAAACGATTATTGCGAGAAGCGTACCGGCTGAACAAGCCCCTTATTTTTAACAACATGGAGGGAAATTTTGCGTTCTTATTTTTATACCTTGGTGACAAGATGCCCAACTTCGAAGAAGTAGATGGAGCAATGAAGAATGTCCTGGAGGCTTTTCTTAAAAAAGAATTCCATGAAAAAAATACTTAATAAGAAAATATGGGTCCCCGTTTTGGCCGTTGTGGTTTTGGTGGGCGCTAGTAGTTTTAAGAGTGATTTTTTTGAAATTGCCAAGCAAATTGAAATTTTCACCACTTTGTTCAAAGAGCTGAACATGAACTACGTGGATGAGACCAATCCTGCAGAGTTGATGGATTCTGCCATAAAAAACATGTTGGATGAGCTCGACCCTTACACCCAGTTTTTAAATGAACAGGATGTTGAGGCCTATAAAATCAATAATGCCGGCGAATATTCTGGAATTGGGGCCTTAGTGCGGTCCTACGAAAGCAAACTTCTTATTGTAGAGCCTTACAAAGGATATGCAGCAGACAAAGCCGGCCTTAAGGCCGGGGACGAAATCATAAAAATTGGAGAGACCAAAGTTTCTGATTTTGATGATGATGCAGGGGAATTACTTAAAGGCGCAAACAATACCACGGTCAATGTAACATTTGTGAGACAGGGGGAAACCAAAACAACAACCATTACTCGAGAAGGAGTTGAAGTGGATGCTGTTCCCTTTTACGATATGATCGATGACAAGACCGGGTATATTGTACTTTCCCGTTTCAATAGAAAAGCATCTAGCCAGACCAAATCTGCTTTACAAGACCTAAAAGGAAGAGGCGCTGAAAAGTTGGTACTGGACCTTCGTGGAAATCCGGGCGGATTGCTTTCAGAAGCTATTAATGTGACCAATTTATTTGTTCCGAAGGGTGAATTGATTGTAACCACAAAATCCAAGGTGAAAAAATTCAATCAAGAATACAAAACCAGAAACCAACCCGAAGATTTAGAAATGCCTTTGGTAATTCTAGTTGACGGAAGAAGTGCATCTGCCAGCGAAATTGTATCTGGCGGTCTTCAGGACTTGGACCGTGCCGTAATAATGGGCGCCAGAAGTTTTGGAAAGGGATTGGTTCAACGGCCATTAAAACTTACTTACGGAACTCAGTTAAAGGTTACTATTTCCAGATATTATACCCCATCTGGGCGTTGTATTCAAGCTTTGGACTATTGGAACCGAGATACAGAAGGTAATGCGGTTAGAAATACAGAATACAAAGAGTTTACCACTAAAAATGGCCGTAAAGTTCAGGATGGCGGTGGTGTTATGCCCGATGTTGAAATTGCTTCCCTAAAGTCGAACACACTTATTGATGCGCTACAACAAAACAATATTCTCTTCGATTTTGCTACCAATTTCTATTATGACCACACCTTCAATTCAGTAGATAGTTTTACATTTTCTGATACCGATTACGAAGTTTTCAAAGCTTATGCCCAAGAGCAAAGCTTTTCTTTTCAAACTGAAACTGAAGAATTGTTGGAACAGTCCATCAACAACGAAGAACATTTATTGGGCCCAGAAGTTCAAGAAAAATACAAAGACCTGCTTTTGACGGTAAATCGCGGAAAAATTTCTGCTTTGAACACTTTTAAAAAGGAAATAGAGAAAAAATTGGAAGATGAAATTATCAAAAGGTATTTTTATCGCGATGGCCTTTACAAGTATTATGTAAAACACGATGATGCCATTTTAACAGCAAAGGCACTGTTGGATGATTCCTCTAAATACAATGCCATTTTAAGGTAAGGAAGTATCCTTCCTGCTTCATCTTGCTTAAATCAACTGAAAACCTCTATTCATCAACACTAATGTGATTGGTTGTTGAATTATACTATTTTTGAACATGCAACAACTCAAGGTTTGTGAACTTTTTGCAGGTGTCGGAGGTTTTAGATTGGGCCTTGAGAATACAGGTCATTACAACGTTGTGTGGAGCAATCAATGGGAGCCTTCCACAAAAATGCAGCATGCCTCCATGGTTTATGAAGCTCGTTTCGGAGCAGAAAACCATTCCAACAGCAATATTGAAGAAGTTGAAACCTCTGCAATCCCAGACCATGATATTTTGGTGGGTGGTTTTCCCTGTCAGGATTATTCTGTCGCCACCAGTTTAAAAAATTCCAAAGGTTTGTTGGGTAAAAAAGGGGTGTTATGGTGGTCTATTCACCGAATTCTTTCTGAGAAAAAGAAAAAGCCCAAATATCTTTTTTTGGAAAATGTAGATCGTCTTTTAAAATCGCCAAGTTCACAAAGAGGTCGAGATTTTGCTGTTATGCTCGGCAGTTTAACTGATTTGGGCTATGCTGTGGAATGGCGCGTGATTAATGCGGCCGAGTATGGAATGCCTCAGCGCCGAAGGCGAGTTTTTTTTCTGGCGTATCACCAGTCAACCAAAATTTTTAAACAGATGAAGAAGTCCAATCCAAAGGATTGGATTTTGGAAGAAGGCACCATGGCATCAGCATTTCCTGTTGCAAATACTACTCAAAATCTAGTATCTTTTGATTTGGGTGCTGATTTGGTTTCCATTTCTGAAAATTTTAATGTGGAAAAAGGGCTATCGCCTTTTTTAAACTCCGGTATTTGTATTAGTGGTAGAATATCCACTTTAAAAACCGCATCTTATTATGATGGGCATCGTGTATTTCTTTCCGATGTGTTGGAAAACGGCTCAGCTAGTCCAGAACTCTTTATTCCTGAAAGTGATTTGCCCAAATGGCAATATTTAAAGGGTTCTAAAAAAGAAATCCGTAAAACCAAAGCAGGTTTTCAATATAATTACAGCGAAGGAAGCATGGTGTTTCCAGATGCTGTTGATCAACCTTCCAGAACTATTATTACAGGAGAAGGGGGCAAATCCCCATCCCGTTTTAAACACGTGGTCCAGACCAAAAAAGGACTACGAAGACTTTCTCCCTTGGAATTGGAACGGTTGAACATGTTTCCGGATAATCACACCAAATTAGATGGTATTTCTGATACCAAACGTGCATTTTTTATGGGAAATGCCTTGGTCGTGGGCATTGTGGAAAAGATAGGTTCCGAACTGTTTCGGAAAATAACGCAATTTGAAAAGTAACTTTCTTTCAGACTTAGCCAAAGAAAAGCAACTCTCCCAATTATTGGATGTTTATTATAATAAACATTTAAAATGCTATGATTTTGACCGGATTTCATCCCTAAAAGAACAAAATCTGGGGATTGATATCGTCTTAAAACACAAAAATTCCAAAGCTATTTACTTTGTTGATGAAAAAGCTCAGCTGGACTACATCAATGAAAGTTTGCCCACTTTTGCTTTTGAGCTTTTCTATGAAAAAAAAGGTGTCCAAAAACAAGGTTGGTTATTTGATGATACCAAAAAGACCCATTTTTATGCGCTGGTGACCAGTATTTTTTCTGATGTGGTGCATGATGAGTTCACTTCTTGTAATATCACTTTAGTGAACCGGCAAAAACTTATTCAACACTTAGCTAGTTTAGGACTTACAAAAACATTTTTTGCTGCATTGGTTGAAAAAAGAAAGGATGTTCACGGGAAATTGGAATTGGAAAAATTAAGCTGTAGAAATGAAGGTTATTTATATTTCTCCACTAAAAACAAAGCAGAAAAACCCATCAATCTTATTTTAAGGTTGAATTATCTGATTGAAATTGGGGTGGCTAAAAGATTGGTATAATTTTTAAGTTTTTAACATCCTCACATGCGGAATCCCATCCTCCAGATACTCTTCGCCAAAGGATTCAAATCCTAATGTTCCATAGAATTTTAGCAAATAGCTCTGAGCAGAGATTTCTATAGGTGTTTTTGGGTCTTTTTCTTCAATTGCCGTTAAGGTTTCTTGCATAATTTCTTTGCCAAAACCATATTTTCTTTGGTTTGGTGCCACTACTACCCTGCCAATGGAAGTATTTTTAAAATAGTCCCCCGGTGCAAACACTCGAGTATAGGCCACCAATTCTCCATCTTTTTTGCCCAATACGTGCATTGCTTTCTGATCTTTATTGTCCAAATCTTGGTACACACAATTTTGCTCCACCACAAAGACCTCGCTTCGTAAACGTAGAATTTGATAGAGTTCTGTGTTAGATAGTTCATTAAAGGTTTTAATCGTTACTTCCATCAATCTTGTACTATGATGTTCTTGGAATCACATTTATCAAATTCTGGTTGGATATTTACATGGTTGATTCCGTGTTTATGGTACACATGCTCTTCTATCCGTTCTAAAATGGCATCAAATTCGGATAGTTTTATGTCTTCTTTAAAATCGATATGGGCTTCCATATGAACTTCATCTTCATTCAGTTGCCAAATATGAACATGGTGTACGTTCTTTACAGGTTCTATGGTACAAATAGACTCCACAATTTCTTGAATCACTATGGACTTTGGTGTGAACAACATTAAAACTTTAGTGGATTCTTTCAACAAATCATAACCCATATAAATTAAATAAATGCCTATGGCCATGGTCAAAACAGCATCTACCCAATACACTTGGAAATATTTCATCAAAATTCCACCAACCAGAACAGCTACGGAAGCCATCATATCCGTCAACAAATGCAAATAGGCCGACTTCATGTTCATGTTTTCTTTGGAATCCTTTTTCAATAAGAGTACACTAAACCCGTTGGCGGCAATTCCTATCAATGAAAGCCAAATAACTAAATTCGATTCTATTTCTTGAGGTTTCAATAAGCGTTCAACAGCCTCTTTCATCAAAATAACAGCAACAACAATTAGGGTAGCCGCATTAACAAAGGCTGCCATAATTTCTGCCCTTTTGTAACCAAATGTTTTATGACTGGACGCCTTTTTTCGACCTAAAAATGCGGCTATGTAACTAATAATTAATGAAAGTACATCGCTAAAGTTGTGCAGTGCATCTGATAAGAGCGCCAGACTTCCTGAAACAAGTCCACCAATTACCTGTGAAAAAGTAATAACAATGTTTAATACTATGGAAATTAAAAGGTTTCTTCCTTTTACGTCTTTATGGGAATGCGAATGAGAGTGACCATGGTGATGATGGTGCCCCATATTTAGCTGCAGGGTATTTTTTCTATTCTCCGTTCGTGTCTCCCTCCTTCAAATTCGGTATTCAAAAAAGTTTCTACCATATCCAAAGCTTGGGGAAGCGCAATGAATCTTGCTGGTAAGCTCAAAATGTTTGCGTCGTTATGTTCTCTTGCCAAAGCAGTTATCTCTTTGTTCCAACACAAAGCACCTCTAACTCCTTGGTGTTTATTGATGGTCATGCTGGCACCATTACCGCTTCCGCAGACCACTATTCCCAAATCAACTTTACCTTCTTCAACATCACTTGCAACAGGATGTGCGAAATCTGGATAATCTACACTATCTGTACCATCTGTACCATAGTTGATAACTTCATAACCTTTTGATTTTAATAGGCCTACAATAGCCAATTTGTAATCGGTTCCTGCATGATCGTTCCCTATAGCTATTTTCATATCGTATGTGTTAAAAAGGTATATTACAAAGGTACAATTCTTTTTATGGAGACCTGTTTATAAAAACTGCTAAATACTTGCATCTATTTTAAAAACAGAGTATTATAAATATGTATGTTTTGTTGATTATTTTAAGAAAAATAAGAACAATTGAATTTTGATTTTTGAAAAGAATGTTCCAATACAAATAATTTATTAATGTTCAACTGATATTTCATTAAAAATTAATCAACCATTACGAAACATTTAAATGCTGTAATTAACATTAGAATTACATTTAATTTTCAATAAATTGATGTTGAAAACGGTTATCAAAAACAGTGTATAAAAAATCTAATTCTTTGATTTTGAATTAAATTTGCAATTGAAAAAATGTGAACAAAAACTTTTACCTGTTCAAAGCAACATTTTTAAGAAAAAATTATCCCACATTTCAACATACAATCATCATCACCATTTTTATTTAAAATTTTAAAAGAAAAAAAATATAGTATGAATTATTGTTGATAACATTCTTGATTTTAAGAATAGTTATGATAGCTAATTCTTCAAGGATTATAATTTGTACTTTCATAAAAATTATAGTGTAAATGTCAAAGAAAAAGAAGAGGGCAAGAAGTCAGCGCAAGAATGAAATTACAAAAGGCATTTTTACTGTACTGGAAAAAGAACCGAACAATAGTTTCAATTATAAGCAAATTGCAGCTAAACTTGGTATAACTGATACCCAAGATAGAAATAACCTAATCAAACGTTTAGGACAGCTTAAAGCAACAGATAGAATTGTTGAGGCCGAGCGCGGCAAATACCAAAAGAAACCTTCTATCCATACTTGTTTTACAGGTAGGGTCGATTTAACCTCAAGTGGTAATGCATACATTTTGGTTGATGATTTAGAGGATGATGTCTTTGTTCCCAACAGTAGATTGAACAAGGCTTTCCATGGTGATTTGGTTGAGGTTTTTATGAAACCAAGTAGAAAAGGTAAAAAACCAGAAGGGGAGATATCCAGTATTTTAGAACGAAAGAAAACAACTTATGTAGGTATTGTTGATAAGCAAAAAACATTTGCTTTTGTAAGACCAACAGACCCTAGAATGTATACTGATATTTTTATTCCCATAGAAAAATTAAAGAAAGCAAATGATGGAGATAAAGTATTGGTACATCTTGGAGATTGGCCAGATGATGCAGATTCACCTTATGGTGAAATTGTAGATATTTTGGGTACACCTGGTGAGCACAATACTGAAATTCACTCCATTTTGGCAGAATATGGACTGCCTTATGAATTTCCTTACGAAGTGGAACAATATGCCAAAACCTTGGATACTTCCATAAAAGAATCTGAAGTGGCCAAAAGAAGGGATATGCGAGATGTTTTAACCTTTACCATAGACCCAAAAGATGCCAAGGATTTTGATGATGCCCTTTCTTTTCAAAAGTTGGAAAACGGCAATTATGAAATAGGAATTCACATTGCTGATGTCTCTCATTACTTGCAGCCCAATACCGTCTTGGATGAAGAAGCGTATGATAGGGCCACATCAGTTTATTTAGTGGATAGGGTGGTTCCCATGCTTCCTGAAGTGCTTTCAAATATGGCGTGTTCCCTTCGCCCCAAAGAGGAAAAATATACATTTTCCGCTGTTTTTGAGATGGACGACAATGCCCGTCTGATCAATCAATGGTTTGGAAGGACTGCAATCAATTCCAATGAGCGTTTTGCTTATGAAGAAGCACAATATATTATTGAAACAGAACAGGACACCATTCCAGCAGAAATTTCCATTAGAGGAAAAGAATATACAGTGAGTTCTGATGTAGTAGAAGCAATTCTTACGTTTGACAGGTTGGCTAAGATAATGCGTAAAGCTCGTATGGATGCAGGTGCTATTTCTTTTGATAAAATTGAGGTAAGATTCAATTTGACAGAAGACAATGAACCTGAAAGTGTTTATTTTAAAGAAGCAAAAGATGCCAATAAACTGATTGAAGAATTTATGTTATTGGCCAATAGAAAGGTGGCAGAATACATAGGTAAACAAAAGAAAACATTTGTCTACCGAATCCATGATGAGCCAGATGAAGAAAAATTAATAGCCTTAAATGGTGTAATATCTAGATTTGGACACAGTATCAATTTAAGAGATAGAAAAAGTATCAATAGTTCCTTAAATCAGCTATTGGAAGATGTAAAGGGAAGAAAAGAACAAAATTTGGTGGACACTTTGGCCATCAGAAGTATGAGCAAGGCCATTTATACTACAGAGAACATTGGTCACTATGGTTTAGGATTTGAATATTACACCCATTTTACATCACCAATTAGAAGATATCCTGATGTAATGGTCCATCGTTTGCTACAACACTATTTAGATAAAGGAAAACAACCCAATGCAGCACTTTATGAAGAGAAGTGCAAACATTCTTCAGATATGGAGCTTTTGGCAGCCAATGCGGAACGGGATTCCATTAAGTATATGCAGATTAAGTTTATGGAAGACCATAAAGACCAAGAATTTTTAGGTGTGATTTCTGGAGTTACTGAATGGGGCATTTATGTAGAGATTGTGGAGAATAAATGTGAAGGGATGGTTAGGATAAGGGATATCAAAGATGATTATTATGTTTTTGATGAAACTCAATATGCCATTGTAGGCGAAAGGTTTAAGAAAGTGTATCAATTGGGTGATGAAGTTTATGTTATGGTTAAGGATACAGATTTGGTCAAAAGACATTTAGATTTTTCGTTGATTGGTAAAAAAGAATAATACTATTTTGGAACAAAGTTTGTTATCCTATTGATAACCAATTTAAATAGTATGAAACCACTTACACTACTATTACTTCTACTTACACTACCTGTATTTGGAATACAAGAAGAAGACCGTATTCAGAAATTGGAGAAATTTTCTGAGGTAAAAGGTTTTGATGGACTTTCCATTACTTTGATTAAATCTGATGAAAACAAAGCAGTTATTTCTGGAGCCAATACCCAAAAAGTTGCTGTTGTGAACAATGATGGGGTTTTGAAACTTCGTATGGAAATCGATAAAATTTTTAGTGGATATCGAACTTTCATCAATTTATACTATACAGAGGAGCTCAAAGTCATAGACGTGAATGAAGATGCACGGATATCATCTAAAGAAACCTTTGCGCAAGAAGTATTGGAACTCAAAGCACAAGAAGGAGGAGAATTAACTTTGGATTGCCAAACAGAGCAGTTATTGATAAAAGCGGTTACAGGAGGGGAAATACAAGTCAAAGGTTTTTCCAACAATCAAGATGTAATCATCAATACAGGAGGAAGTTATGATGGAAAAGAATTCAAAACAAAATTTACTACCATTGCTGTCAATGCAGGAGGAAATGCAGAAATTTATGCAACTGATTACGTAAAGGCCAATGTAAAAGCAGGTAGCGAAGTTTTAGTTTATGGAGACCCTTTAAAAATGGATGAAAGAACTGTTTTTGGTGGGAAAATAATAAGAGTGGAATAAATTATTATGATTGATGATATTCAAGCTGCGATTCCTTTAGGGTTCTTATTGAGCTTTATGATAGGTCCTGTTTTCTTTGTTTTGTTGGAAACCAGTGCAACAAAAGGTTTTAGAGCAGGGGTTAGCTTGGATATTGGGGTTATTCTTGCGGATATTGTCTTTTTGTTGATTGCTTACTTTACCAGTTTTCAATTATTGGAAAACCTAAGTAATCAACCAGGTCTTTTTGTGTTTGGGGGAATGATTCTTTTGATTTATGGAATAGTGATTTTTGTAAAAAAAGAATCAAAAAAAGCTAACCTAAAAGCTTCAACTGGCACATATTTGGGTCTGATGGCCAAAGGGTTTTTACTTAATTTCATCAATATAGGAGTACTCGCTTTTTGGTTGGGTCTTATTGTTATTGTAGGGCCAAGTTTGGATAATAGTCCTAATAGAATTCTTCTCTTCTTCGGTACAGTAATAGCGGTTTATTTTGCTACGGATTTGGTAAAAATTATACTAGCTAAACAATTGAAAAGATATCTTACCCGAGAACGAATAGTACTGATTAAAAAAGGATTGGGTATTATTTTGATCATTTGTGGAATTATATTGATTACCAAAGGATTTTTACCCAAAGATAGGTTCGATATCCAAGAAGGATTGGAGCGAATTAGTGAAACAAAAAAACCCAACGAAAAGTTGGGTCTTGTTGAGGCATCGAGCGGATTCGAACCGCTGTACAAGCTTTTGCAGAGCTGTGCCTAGCCACTCGGCCACGATGCCATTTTACCAGACGGCAAAGCTATAAATATTTTGTGAATTTTTTAGATAGCTCCGATCTAAATGTAAGTTTATTTCTTTGGGAGCAGTTTTAGAGGCATCGGGTGGATTCGAACCACCATAAAAACCTTTGCGAGATTTTGTCTATCCAATTCGACCACAATGCCGTTTTTAGTGTTGGTAAATTTAGGAAAAGTAAAATTTATCTATAATATTAGATTACAGTATTTTAACGAGAATCTGTGAGTTTTACCGAAACACTTTCCACATCGCCACCAATAGGAGGATTAATTTTTGAAACCTCAACATTAATGGTATTCACTTCTGGTATTTCAGAAAAAATACGATCAATGATACGTTTGGCAACATGCTCTAAAAGATTGGAACGAACAGCCATTTCGTCCTTTACAATATTATTTAAATGAACGTAGTCAACAGTATCGGTAAGTTTATCAGATTGTGAAGGTTTGGATAGGTCTGTTGTAACTTCCAAATCAACCCGGTAATCACTACCGATCAGCATTTCTTCTTTGAGACACCCATGGTTGGAATGTACTCGAATGTTATTTAATTTGATTTTTCCCACAGTAACGGATTATGCGGGACAAAAATAGGAGAAAACCTCCAAATCAATACATGCACCTACAGTTACTAATACCTTGGAACAAATCCATACCCACAGTTAAAACATGAGTACCAGTACTATACCCTAAAATTTCATTGGTGATGACTTGATAGGAGTAACCAAAATAGAAATTGCTTTTTTTCAAACCAGCAATTGGAGCTATGTAAAGAGGTGTTCCTAATTGGTCATTCAAAAAACGATAGGTAAGCCCTACATAATAATAGTCCTCAAAATCGTGGAACCTGAATTTGGCATTCAAATCGGTAACGGAACGACCATCACTTTCAAACCATTGAAAGAATACAGATGGTTCTAATTCCAACTTGCTATTTTTATTTTTTGAAATGCTATAACCTGTGTAGATATAATAATTCCTTAAAGTATTCGGTTCAAAAACTGGATTGAACTGTGCCAAGTCCTTATTTAAAACATTTGAAGCATTTACACTAAAATAGAACTTGTTATAGCGGTAAAGAACACCAAGATCAAAGTTATGGTTGGTTGTAGCTTTATCATCTGTTGGAAGCTGTCCGTTATTTTCTGTAAAGTTTTCTACGTCAATCCTAAACTGGTTAAAATTATAGGATATTCCAAAAGAAAGAAAAATGTCGTCATACCTATTCAAAGTTAAGTGGTGCGCAAAAGAAACTCTTGCCCCTCTTTGTTTGGTTTCTCCATTACTATCATTATATAAAAGCATTCCCAATCCAGACCTGTTCCCTATTCTTGCATCCGCGGCCAAAGTCTGGGTGTCTGGGGCATCTTCGATACCTACCCATTGGGTAAGGCCGTTTAGCCGAACCTTTATATGATCTCCAATACCTGCATAGGTTGGGGACATTAAAAAGGGATTATCTGCAATGTATTGTGAGAGTTGGGGTACAGTAAGTTCTTGGCTTTTGGCACTAAAAGCCAGAAGAACTAAAAAAATGGTTATATATGTTTTTCTTAACATGGTTCAGTAGGGGTTATGCGTCAGTTTCGATATAAAGTGAAATGGCCAATAAATTCTCGATCATCTGTTTCGCCTTGCAGCTTGATTATGTACCAATAATCACCTGTAGGCAATTCTTTGCTGTTATAAAAACCATCCCAGCCACTATCACCATATTCCATGCGATAGAGTTCTCTACCATAACGATCAAAAATGATCATTAGTACGTTAGGGAAGGCTTCTAAATTATTTGGTAACCACCTATCATTCATCCCATCTCCATCTGGAGTGAAGAAGTTAGGCATCTCAATATCAATGAATTCCATGAATATTTCCATGGTTACCTCACAACCATTCTGGTCTACAACAGTTACAGGATAAGTATCTGTTCTATTTATAATGAATGTATTGTCTGTTCCATTGTCCACATCACCGAAATAAAATGTGTAATCTTCCAATCCTCCAGTAGCTACCGCGGTTATTTCATTGATGTTATTATTTTGCAGTTCCAAGGTCAAAGGCTCAAATGCTTGAATGGCAAAATCAACAGTATTGATACACCCATTGGAATGGGCAATGGTCAAGAAGTGATCACCTGGAGCAATATTGGTAAAGTCTGATGACAATTGCATATCAGCAGGGTCTGTTGAATCCAAAGCATATAGTACATCTGATACCACACTAGTGTCTTCAAATACTACACTTAAGGAGTTAGTGGGCAGAATTCCAGAACAAGCATACATTGGAGTAACGGTCGCCTCTAAATTTACACCAGGGTTGATTTCCACAAAAACGGTAGTCTCACAACCTTGAGCATCTCTAACAAATACGACATGGGTTCCCGCAGTAAGATTCTGAAATGCAATTTGATCCTGAACAAAATCTGCATCAAGGTTAGAATCCAAAGCAGTTTGGTATGGAGCAGTACCTCCGGTTATATTCAATTCAAATGCTCCATCAGCACTATTAAAACAAACTTCGTGCATTACATTAATGGCTTCAGCTTGCAAAGGCTCTGGTTGAAGAATTTCAAACTGGAATGTTTCAAAACAACCATTTCTATCTTGGGCAATTACATCGTAGATACCTGGAGCCAAATCTGTAAATGTATTCACAGTATCAAACTGGTCAAGGTTTGGTGTAATGGCATAGAATATTTCACCTGTACCACCAGATACCTCAACAGTAATAATACCATCATCAAGACCTGCACAAGTTACATCGGTAGACTCTGCTCTGTCTATTTGTAATGGGGTTGGATCAACAATTACTATTTCAGGGGATACCTCCACACAATCTTGGCTGGTCACCCTTACATAATAACTTCCTGCAATCAAACTATTAAATGTTCCATCAGTTTGAGGACCATTGACCAAATTGGTCAGTGCGGCATCACTAAAGAGTTCGTAACTATAATTGCCCAAACCGCCAGTGGCTTCAGCGATAATAGTTGCTGAAGGTTCTCCAGTACAATTGATCATAGCTGCTGAATCGTCTATGGCAATGGTCAATGCGGGAACGGCATCAATGTTTACTTGGTTAGAGATTTGTGCTTCGCAACCGAAGGAATCCCTAACATAATATTGATACACACCGGCTCCAACTGTAAACGTATGTGTATTACCTCCATTCATTGGAACATAAACAACACCATCCACACTAAACTCATAAGGTCCGGTTCCTCCTGTAGCTGTCAACTCTGTTTCTGCTTGATTGGTACAGGTCATTGCACTGACTTCTATTAAAGAAGCCATTACATCTGTAGGTTCTGAGATGGTGACCTGAATGGTTTCCACACCACAATTCCATCCGTCAGAAACCGTAACACTATAGATGCCAGCACCTAAATTGTCGAATGCCGGGTTGCTTTGTGCTCCAGAGGTAAATATTATAGTTGTACCCGTTGGGTCATAGCTGTTTAATTGATATTGATATACGCCTTCTCCGCCGCTAACCGAGTGCGCCCAAACCGTTGCGTTGGTGTCTCCATAACATGTTAAGGTGGTTGGAGTTGCATCGATATCTGCAGTGATTGGGTCTGGGTCTACCAAGTTTACGTTTGGTAATTGGTATTGACATCCTCCTTGATCGGCCACCCAAACTTGGTAATCCGTACCTGCTCCAGTTCCACCAGAAAGACCAGTGAACAATGAAGAGGATTGATAGCTTCCAGGATAGGTCGGTGCAGGATTCGAGGCTAAATCCACAAAATATGTATAGCCCCCCCATCCACCGGTAGGATTGATAATCTCTATAGTTCCATCACTAAGGAGACAGGTAACAGGAGTTACTTCTGCAGGATTTACCGTTAATGGCATATCTGGAGATGCAATTGTGATTGTGTTAGAATCTTCTATACACAAAGGATTTGCTGTTTCGGTTATTCGAACAAAGTAATTACCGCCAGAGAAACCTGTGATGGTCAAAGGATTGGTAGCGGTGTTACCGGAACCACTGGTTCCGGTAGTGGTACCATCAGCATTGAACACTTCATAGTCATAAGTTCCTGTATATCCCGTAATATTGATTTGAAGCGCTCCATTGGCATCTCCAAAACAAATGGCAGGTGCGGTGGCAGTAGCCACTACTTCAATCAAGTCATAAGGCAAGATTTCATATGGATTAGTATCTACGTAACAGCCTGTATTGGTGTCGGTTACTCTAAAGGTATAATTCCCAGGAGCTGTCAATTCAAAAGTTGCAGTCACATTGGTGGGTGTACTTGTTTGAGCGCCTAATGGATTTCCGACAGGTAATAGTTCAAATGTATAGACATTGCCCGGGTTACCGTCATCGGTCACAGTCAACAATACTTCCTCAGGGTTAGCGCAACTTATAGCAACATTTTGTGTTACTGCCACGGTAAATGTGTTGATAGGCTGAATAACAACTGCATCGTTATCAGCACAAGAATTTGCATCAGTAACAAAAACGGTAATGTTTTGAACTGCTCCCGTATCCAACACATCAAAAGTGTTTGAAGTTTGGAAATTGACATTATCAATACTGTACAGGTATGGGCCTGTTCCACCTGAAGCCGTAACTGTAATGGTCGAAGTGTTAACCGTATTATTAGGATTACAAACAAAGGTTGTTGCTGAAGAGGAAACACTCAAAGCGGTAGGCTCCGTAACTGTTTGATCAAAGAAATCCTCACAAGCCCTTGAAGAAATCACACGTACACGGTAATCATCTGCAGGTAGGTTGTCAAATATAGGACTGGTCTGTGCAAATCGGTATGGAGTTACCAAATTGGACATTTGGTACAACTCATACGTATATACTGGATCGGCAATAGAAGCAGGATCAAGTTCTACGCTCAAACTACCATCTGACCCTCCATTACAATTAACCGGATCTTCAACAACATTGGCAATAACAGGATCTACTTTATCATCCAATTCCTGTGTTACAACAACGGTACATGGGGTAACTGTGTTACCATCTGTTATTGTGAAGGTGTAAATTCCAGGCTGTGTAAGTCCAGTAAACACACCTGTGGTATTATTAGCTGTCGTAAGCCCATCAGGGAATAAGACATCATAGGTAAGGTTGGCAGAACCACCTGTTACATTGATGGTAACATGTCCTCCTGGATCCAAGGTACAATCAATAGGTTTCACAACAGTAGGAGTAGCAACCATGGCATTTGTTAGTACAACAGTACCTATGGTTGTTGTACAGGACCATTGATCGGCGATTAATACTTGGTATGAACCAGCACCTAGACCAGAGAATACCGTACTGGTTTGAGGAGAACCTACATTGGAACCATCTCTGATCAGTTGATAGGTATAATTGCTATTTTGACCACCAGTTGTTCCAACCACTTCAATTTCTCCTTGAAGGTCTGTACAATTTTCTTGGTTAATTTGAAGCGTAGCAGTAATTGGGCTTGGATCAACCAAGTTTACATTGGCCAATTGGAATTCACAACCAAATTGATCAGCTACCCAAACCTGGTAGTCAGTACCTGCCCCTGATCCACCGGCAAGACCGGAGAATAAAGGAGATGCTTGGTAACTTCCAGGATAGGTTGGTATTGGATTTGAAGCCAAATCCACAAAGTAGGTATATCCTCCCCATCCGCCGGCAGCATTGATGATTTCTATAGCTCCGTCACCAAGGGCACAGGTCACAGGTGTAACTTGCGTGCTTGCTGAGATTCCTACACTTGGACCATTAATTGTAAATGCAATACCATACACACAAGCTGAGCCTGGTGGATTAGTATCTGTGACTTCAACATAGTATATTCCCGCAGCGAGTCCGGAGATGGTAAAATTGCCATCTGCATCTGTACCTGTAGAGGTAACATCATCACCCAAGTTGCTAGGTGTGTTGTTGATATCATAATAAAGTGTATAACTTGTGGCACTTGCATAAGTAACACTTCCTGCATCCTGAAGATCCAATTCAACAGAACCATTGGTATTTCCAAAACAAGTAATATCCGTGGTGTTTACCACGATTAAATCCAACACTTCTGGGTCTGCTACGGTATGGGATGTTGCAATGATACAGCCAGTAACCGTATTTCTTACTTCAAAATTATGTGTTCCTATGGCCAGTCCTGTATAGCTTCCAGATGCTTGGAATGTACCAGAAGGCAATAATCTGAATTCATAATTTGCTGGAGAAGTGGTTGAATTTGTTATTGATCCTGTTGCAGTAATGGTAATGTCTTCTCCTGCTACACAAGTTGCTGCAGCATCAATGGCAATACTTGTAGATAGCAGCTCATCAAAAGGATTAATAGTTGTAGTAGTAGATCCAGCACAACCATTGTCATCATAAATATTGATAGTATAACTTCCTCCAGAGGTGTTGGTTTCAATATAAACATTATTGGCTCCGGATTGAACCACAACATCATCACCGGTGGCTAGAGTTCCCTGATCATTGATAAATTCATAAATCACATAAGTGCCACTTCCTCCGGTAATGGATGCAGTGTCCACAGTGATAGTTGCATTGTCCATGTTGTTTCCAGCAGAACAACCAAACTCAACTACACTTGCATTGACGTTAGCAATCACATCAGGTTCGCTGATGGTTTGCGTTAATGTGGTTGTACAACCATTTGCTGCAGTAACCTGAACAGTATATGTTATTCCGGCCGCCGAACCTTCAAGTCCACTAAAGGTGGCTGTTGTTGAATTGTTTGAGGTAGGTGCAATAGGGAAAGTTGCAGAACTACCAGGGCCTGAAATAATTGCAAAAGTATAAGGTCCCGTACCACTGTCAAGAGCACTTACCAGAATGGTTCCATCATCATCTCCGTGACAGGTAGCATCTGTAAAGGAATCGATACTGAAAGAGGGTATAATGGCAGGGGGAACTGACACATTAAATACCCTTGAACATTCAGGTGATGCAGTGTTATTATCAAAAATTGTTATTATATAGTCTTCTGCTGTTGAGGTGATGAAAACAAACGGGTCACTTGGCAGAGCTGTTCTGGCAACTACTGTTCCGGTTCCATCAACAACTTGATAATCATAACTTCCAGATCCTGAAAGGATATCTATGGTAATTTCTGCATCCGGGCTTACGGAACAATCCAACAACTTGGTCAAGGCCACGGTAGCTTCGAGCACGGGATGAACTGTTATAGTACTTGTATCGGTACAGCCATTGCTATCTAGAATAGCTACATTGTATAGACCTGCTGCAATATTATTGAATACACCACCATTATCTTCATAAGTGGCACCACCATCCAAAGAATAGAAAATTTGGGCAGCTCCACTTGATGCTGTTATGGTAACCGTTGCCGGATCACTACAGTTGTCAACAGCAATAGCATCTATAGTAGGGTTCGGTGTTAATGTTAAGGCTACAGAGCCCAATGGCATTGAACAACCATATTGGTCTTCTATGCTTACATTATAATTTCCTGCTGGTGAGTTCGCTGGAATTTCAATGGGGTTGTCCGAAGTAGCCGTAATTGTGGTAAACGGAGCTGGTCCAGAAACGGTGTAGAAATAAGTGCCGCCGCCACCTAGAGGATTTTGTACTTGAATCAATCCTGGAGTATCACAGCTTATATCCTGCAATACAGTTGGGGTTCCACTCAAAGGGTCCAATTCTTCCAACAATTCATTCTCTGTAGCGCCCACACAGCTGTCTATACCTCCATCAACTTCGGTTACTTCAATGAAATAGTTTCCAGGAGCAAGACCAGTAATAGTTACATCTTGTGGAGATGTGTATGGAACGTTTCCACCACTGTTTGTTATGGCAACAGCAGCACCAGAGGACATATCATAAAGTGTCCATCTAAATTCGGTTCCAAAAGGAGCTTGATTATCCGTTACGGTATATGTGATACTACCGTTATTTGACCCATTACAACTAGGGGTAATTGAAGAGGTAATCTCTAAAGGAACCGTAATAATGTCGTTTACATTAACGTTACTCTGTCTTACACATCCTGCATTATCCCTCACATAGAAGGTGTAGGTTCTACCGGGAACGAGACCAAGAAAAGTATGTGTAACGCCCAATGCCAATGGTGCGGTCCATGTAGCCGTTACCGGATCAAAATTAGCTGGATCGTCGGAATACGTATATTCATAAGGAGCGGTTCCGTTCTGACCTCTTACGGTTACTTGAAGTTCATTACAGTTAACCACGATTGGCAAAATGGTAATATCCAGATCATCCAATGGGTAAGGGATGATAAATTGAGGTAAATCTGTTTGACAAATAGTGTTTCCTAGACCATCTATTGTTCTCATGGAAGGATTAACAACATCACCAGAATTATATCCTGTAAATTGGTCTGTGGTTCCTGGCACGGAGTTATCCCCAATCCATGTTGCGCCCCCATCAGCACTGAATTCAATGGTTCCTAAAGTAGTAGGATAACCAGAGAACCCAAATCCGAAGTCACTGGCCAATCCAGTACAGGTGGCAGGTGTAATACCCGCAACAGTACCGGTAAGTTCATCGGGATTATTTATGGTTATCGGAGTATCGGTCACTGTACAGCCTGTTGCGTCCGTTACATTGATGGTGTAATCGCCAGGCATTAGATTGAAATATGTTCTACTTGTTACCAGAACATTAGTGTTTGTTTGGTCTGAAGCTCCTGCATTGTCCAAATCAATAATTTGAATAGTGTAAGGACTGATTCCAGAAGTGATGTTCACCAAAATAGAACCCGTCCCATCATGACATTCTGGATCTGTTGGTGTTGTGGTAATCGTAAGCGGAGTAGCAGGACTGATAGTCACCGTTTCTACATATTCACAATAAGGTGAAGTAGCTGAATTATCCCTTACATAAACATCATAATCTCCATCGTTACCCGCAGTAACTGTAAATGTATTTGTGGTAGAAAACAGACCGGTTGGGCTGGTTGTTGTTGGAACAAAAGCATATTCCAAATTAGGAACACCGCCAGAAGCAGTAACGCTAATACTTCCATCTGCACAAGTACTAATATCGACAACACTTACTGAAGCAACCAAAGCATCATTGATGGTCACATTTTGAAGTGTACCTGTACAACCTAACCCATCTCTTACATTTATGGTATAATTTCCAGCAGCTAAACCAGAAAAAGTATGTGTTGTAGCGGTTGCAGGTGTTGGTGTTATCCATGGACCTCCATTTAGGCTGAATTGATAATCATTATTTCCAGCAGTTATATCGACTTGGATGGTACCATCATTGCTACCACTGTAACATGCCGTAGGCGTAGTTGTAAAAGTGATAGGAGTTGGGGCAACTACAGTTAAAGCTGTATCAATAGGGTCTTCACAAAGATTGGTGTCTCGCACTCTAACGATATAATCCCCTGCTGCAAGTCCAGTAAAGATGTTAGAAAACTGATAAGCAGTAACAATACCGCCAACACCATCTTCCAATTGATATTCATAAGCTGGAGTACCACCTGTTGCAGATGCCGTGATGGTGGCACCACCATTGGTACAGGTCATTATATTAGTGATTGAAGCTGAGGCAACCACAGCATTTGGTTCGGAAAGTGTTTGATTTAGGTTAACACTACAGCTGTTGTCCAATACATCCCGAACTTCTATGGTATAGTTTCCAGCGGTAAGACCAGATAATGTTATAGGACTTGAAGTTTGTGGAGCAGAGAATCCTCCCCCATTCACTTGATACTCAAAGCCATTTACAGTATCAAAATTATCTACTTCAAAAGTGATGGAACCATCAGCCCCTGAATTACAAGTAATATCATTAAAGGCAGTAATGTTTGAATCAAAAGCGTGACCGTCTTCAATATTGACATCTACTGTTAATGAGCTGGCACAGACCTCTGGATTTTGAATGGCCATAATATTGTCAATTACAACATCATTGCCTCCTGTTGCAACTGCAATGGTTCTTATTACAATATCAATGTTTGAATTTGCCCCAGGGTTAAGCGTAATACTTCTTGTATCCCATATGTTTGGATCAGTTGTTTTTGGTATTAGTCCGGTTGCTAAACTGGCAATGACAGTACCAAAAGGATCCACCAATTCAATTTCCAAGTTTGGGTCTGCACCGGAAGAACCTACATATTTGAGGTTAAAAATGTCTAGTGATACCGTAACATCTCTATTCGGAATTATTTCTATGTTTCGTTTCGCATAAACAATACCACCAACACCAGCAACACCTCCAACGTTAATTGCCAGGTATCTTCCATCAGCAACACCAGATTGTTCATTCGGAACAAGCCAAGTATATGGGTTGACTATGGTATTTGCTACAGAATACTCTCCATCTTGGATATGGGTATCTGTTCCGAAAGATGGGCATGAGCTAGGACTTCCATCTTGAGGCTCGAAGCAAAATAATGGGTCTATTTCTGGAATTGCTGTTGGTGAACCAACACCAAAAATCTTCCAAGAGTAGAACACTTGGAGAAGGTGGAATGTTACTTGTATAGTTTACCGTTATGGTGTGTGATCCAACGGTTACATCATTGAATACATTGGAAGTTGCGGGGGTATTGGCCGTTCCATCCAATTCATAGGTATAATCAAAGTCTGTACTGCTTGGTGTCATGGTTACAGTACCCTCACCGTCACATTCGTAATCAATTGTGGCGGTAACAACTGGAGCAGTAGGTTCTGGCTCTACAGTTACAGTCATGGGGAACGTACACAAATTAGCATCTCTGATGTATACCGTGTGTGTTCCAGGCAATAAATATCCTATTGGGCTTGCAACATAGTTGGTTCCTCCATCAAAACTGTATTCGTAAGGTGCTGTTCCTCCAATAGCATTGGTTATTCTTACCTCAGCCCCAATTCCAGGATTACATTCGGCCAGTTCGGTAACAGCGGCCGAAGCTGATAAAGTCAATGGCTCCGTAATACTATAGAGCTGACTTATGTCACAATTGTTAGCATCACGAACCCTAATGGTATAGGTTCCAGCGGCTTGGTTCACAAAACTGTTGGAAGACTGATAGGTTGTTCCATTGTCAATACTGTATTCATATGGAGCTTCACCACCAGATGCCGTGATAGTAATTGTAGCTTGAGCTTCACCGCTACACAGGATTCCGGTATCTGAAATGGATAATGACAATGCTGGATCTTGGGCAATAGTAATATCGTAAGAAGCTTCACAGAAACCCGCACTACCGTTGTTATCTCTTACATAAACATCATAATCACCAGTTGCATTAACTGTTACTGGGTTTGTAGTTGAGAAATCCCCCGGTGTAGGAGTAACACCATTTGCAACAACGGCATAAACATAATTACCATCGCCACCGGCCGCCGTAATATCAATATCCGTATCTGTTGCACAAGCATGAATGTTAGGTGCTGACGCGACAACGCTTAATTCTGAATTTATGGTAATTGAAGCAGAGTCTGTACAATCATTACCATCCCTAACATCTATGGTGTAGGTTCCTGCGGTTAATCCCGCGAAGACATTAGTTGCTCCAAATGGCCCTCCATTAAGACTGTATTCATAGTTGCCATCACCACCAGACGTTACGTTTGCCGTAAGCGTTAATCCTACAGCATCATCAAAACAAGTATCATTGGGCACAATGTTCAAAACAGGAGGTGCTGCAGCGCTTAGTGTAAATGTGGTTGTAGCGACACAACCATTGGAATCTTCAACTTGTGCGGTATACAAACCAGTCTGTGTTAGCCCCGTGAAAGTTCCGGTGCTATTGGTTCCAAAGACCGAAGCATCCGGATTGGTCAAGGTGAAGGTGTTGCCCCCCCAACCTCCGGTTGAACTTACTGTTACAGACCCATCAGCAACACAAGTTGGTTGTGTTTCCGAAGCACTTATGGTCAATGCAGCAGTTGGAGCATTGATGGTTACACTAGCGGTATCTGTACAATTTGTTACATTATCGGTTACGGTGATGGTGTAGGTGCCATCGTCCAATCCTGTTAAAGATATAGTACCATTGGTTTCGTTGGTTCCAGAAAAAGTGGCAGGACCAGTTACTGAATAGTTGTAATTGGTATTGAAGTCAGTTATCGTGAATAACAATTCGCCATCTGTGTCATCAAAACAGGTTATGTTACTGATCAATTGTCCCGTAACATTAATTTCTGATACTGGATTTATAGTGAACGACTCATCATACGTACAACCTTTGGCATCTGTAACCCTAAAGGTGTATGTTCCCGGGGCTAGCCCATCAAAATCTGCGGTGTTTCCCGTGGTTGAGGTTGCTGCTACTGGAGCTGGCGCAATGATTTCAAGTACAAAAGGAGTATTACCATCCACAACAGTTACCGTAACATCTGAAGTGAAAGCAGGGCAGTTGGGCGCTGTTGCTGTAAAGGTTAAATCCGAAGGTGGATTTAATGGGTCAATTGTGATGGTATTGGTTGTAAACGTACAATTGTTGGCATCCCTAATGGTTATGGCATAGGAACCATTGGTCAAATTGGAAAAAGTTTCTGCACCAACTCCGTTAACAAAGTTTACGCCGTCTATGCTATACTCATATGGGGCCGTACCGCCTGTAATATTTTGTGCTTCAATAATGCCGTTTTGCAAACAGGTATAATCTTGAAGAAGCACGGCGTTGCCACTAATTCCGGAAGTTGGACCACCGATGGTGTAACTTTCAAAATAATCACAAGAAGCACTACCCTTTCTTTGGTTTAAGCGAATTGTGTAATCGCCCTGTGCTAGATTAGTAAATGTTCCTGATGTGTTTGTGGCAATCTCGACACCATTGGAATCAATCAAGAAAAAGGTCACTTGATACCCATTTGTACTGATCATGTTGAAAGAAATGGTTCCATCTTCATAACCAAAACATGTTTCGTCGGTACTTGCTGTAGTATAATCTACAGCGGGTTCAAAATAAATGGTCACGGTATTGGAAAATGCATAACAGTTATTTCTGTCCACAACCACGAAGGTATAATCTCCGGGGTCTAGGATATCAAAAATTACACTTGTCTGGTATTCGCTTGCCGGAATATCATTTACAGAAGGATAGGAGGTTATTGTTGTTCCGCTTTCATTCACGTAAGACCAAATAGCATAGGTGTGCGGAGTTTGCCCACCGGTAGATTCCATCTGAATATTACCCTCTCGACAGGTAATGTGTTGCGAAACCCTAGCTTCCAAATCAAGGTCTGTTAAATCATTGATAGTCACTTGTTCTGTGTAGGAACAGCCATCGTCGGTAGTAACCAATACATCATATACGCCATCATTTAGATTCTCAAAGGTGTAGTTGTTGTCATTGGAAGGGCCAAAGGTGTCCACTGTTGTACCTCCTTGGGATATTTCGTAATAATACTGGGGCTCTACGTTGAGCACAGAAATTGCTATCTCACCCAGACCATTGCAGTCTGTGTCTTGTGGGATAACATCTACTTGAAAACCCCTTTCCAAGATTCCAATATTATCCAACACAAACACACAACCATCAGTTACTCCCTGCTGACGCATTTCAATGGTATAAGCACCGTTGGAGGTGATATCGAAACTAGGATTTGAATTATAAGGAACTAACACAGTGCTTGTTGTTTGATCTATAAGTCTAAACTCATAGTTCAATGGCATGTTGGTCACAGTAATGTTTCCGTCTGTGTTACAGATGATATCCCTACTGGTGTATTGTGGGTCTAGTGGATTTTTATAGATATTGAAATAAAATCTGGTGAAACAACCATTCAAATAGTTGATAACAATTCTGTATTGACCAGAATCTGAAGCTAAAAAGTCGTTTCCGGTATCCACATTATTCCATGTACAAGCATTGTTGGTATTGGCACAATCTTGGGTTGAAGCCGCACAACTTGCCTCGTCCAATTGTTGCCATTCAATACTAACTGCATCTGGAATGTTCACTTGTATCAATTCTGTATCGTTCAATCCACACAAGAAGATCTCGGGCAGTTCACTACCGTCATTCGGACAAACTACGATTTCACCATCCACGGTATTGGAAGTGTCATTGATAAGCGCAGTGATGGGGTTGGATTGTGTGGCCCCAAAAAGTTCTACAGTAATGATTTCCTGAAAACCCTTACAAGGGTCTGCAACCTCTTTATCAACAATATAGGTTCCTACATCGCTGACCAAAAGGGTACTTGGGTCACTATCTGGATCACCATCTGTGATCACAGTGTCACCGGCATCAATAAGACCATCTCCGTTGTTATCCAAATACCAAGTATAGGCATCAAAATTGTTTCCAGCATCCAATAAAACGTCATCACCACAAAGCTGAACTGTTCTTGAGAAATCACAGTTTTCAAGGTCATCCAATAGGAAATTGGTGGCACCTGGGGTTGTGAACCCACAGTTATCAAAATCGGAAACGCTGGGGTCATCCGTAATCTGGTTATTATTGATTACCCCTTCATAGGTAGAGTAGGCCAAATTTTCAATTTGGTCGGTACAAGCATCAATAAAATCAAAACAGTTGGACGCCACTTGTACCCTCATCCTTATTTCAGCAATGGGATCTCCCTCCTCTACCAGATTGTCCGGTATGGTAAAGACAATTTCCCTAGTGGCAGCATCGTAAACATATGTTACTCCTGCAGGCGCAGAAATACTGGCCTCCTGTAACGTTGTGTTTATGGGAAGCACATCTCGAATGGTATAATTAGTGGCGTCATCGTTTCCATTGTTCACGAAAGACAGCACATAATCTAAAAGCTGGCCTAGATTTACACCAGCACCGGTTATATCATTACCTCCAATATCTTCAACCCGCTTTTCCAAAACAATGTTCGGCTCAATGATTTCCACATTGAAAGAGTTGAAGAAAGGATAGTATTGGTCACCACTTGAGGTGAACCGGAAAGTTGCGTCTGTTTCACTGTTTGGAATAACAGCGTTGGCCGGATTACTCAATAAGAAAATATCGGTATCGTATCCTAGTGTGTTAACACTGTTTACATCTCGGTTGGTGGTTACAACACCATCTAACGTGATATTACTGTTAAAAAAGTTGTTGGATGGGTTGGTGGCATTGCTAATAGTTGTAAAAGACCCATTGCTGGCAGCCCTGATTCTTGCTTGATCACCTGTAATTCTATTATCACCTTCCAAAGCAGCAACACCAATATTTGCGTTCACAGGACCCGCAGGAATGGTATTGAAACCACTATAATTGATATCTACATTTGGATTAGAGCTGTTTACGCGTGCAAATCCATCAAATGTTGTGATTAATTTACCTGTTAAGGTTGGATTTTCATACACGATAATCAAGGTCCAACCCGCAGAAGCACCCCCCCCTGGAGAAAGTGAACCCGTTACTGAGCGTACGTTGGCCACGGTATAATCTCCTTCAGGATTTGCAAGAGCTGTTACTAAAGAGGTTACATCAGCATAGCAAGCGTAAGGGCTATTCTGACGCATGGATGAATCACCACTTGTGAAGCCATCGTATAAAATATCATCAGCGGTAATATCTACATAGGAACCACCAGGAACCATAAACTTTACTTGGTTAAAATCATTTTGTCTATTGGTTCCTACTGATTGTCCTGCCTGCTCACTCGGGTAGGTTCCTGCCCAATACAATCCCGCATACCTTATAAGACTACAGTTTGCTTCTGCATAAGCAAAAGTTGCCCTACTGGAACTAAATGTTGTTGGGTCACTATCAATATCAACATATTGCATGTCGAACCAGTCATTATAAGTGGAAGAACTTCCAGTTGTATTGTATGGGTCTTCAGGTTCTGTAGAACTTGTACCTCCATCCCTGTTTACAATATTGTTGGCTATAAAAGTTAAATCGCCTTTGATATTGTTCTGATAACGAATATCAAAGGAGTTATATTCTTGAGAATAACCCGCAAAAGTAAGCAGGCCTATTCCTAGGCAAATGGCGGCTTTTAGTATGCGATTGGTCATTTTTAGCTGTTGAAGTTTGGTTTTACCCGCATGATCCACATTTCTTCATCATACGAAGCGTTTAGTTTGGAGTAGTATGAGGTAAGCGCATTATTCCAGGTTTGATGTTTTTTCAGGTAGACATACCTTAAGTTATCTTCTGGATTAATAAAATAGCTGGCACTTAGGCCTTTTGCGTTTAAATCTTTGACAAAACGATTGGCTTCTGAGGCCCTTTCAAAAACATTGGCAATGATGTAATAACCTTCTGGAAGACCATTGATTCTGTGGGAAGCATACACAACTTTGGGTACGTTCCCTTTATGTTGTGCTACATTTTTATGTAGGATATCGTCAGCATATTTGGAGTTTGATTGACTTTCAACCGCCACAAAATTGATGTGGGAATCACCACTATCTACATTCATGATCCATGCATCACCTTGATAATTTCCATGAAAACGGCTTTGATGCGCCGCAATAGCCTCTCCTTTATCTTGAAAGTTTTCTAGATAAACGTAATTGAGTCCGTTTTTTGGATTTTCGAAATAATCCGCATCTATTCCTTGTTCACGAAGTTTCTCAACAAATGCTGTTACGTTGTCTGGATTCCTGAAAACGTTGGCAATAAGATAATGCCCACTTTGTACCTGAGGAATACTGAAAGCCTTAAATCTTGCATTTCTTTTGGTAGCATACGACCTATTGGTTTTATCCCTTGAAATGGAAGTGTTCGTTGCAATACTTGTATTTTGGTTATTCTTCTTTGTTTTATTGAGTCGAATAACTTTTTTAGCTGATGTTGTATTAGTAAGCCCATGATTTGCTAGAGGTTGCGTAGGACGTTTGGTAATAATATCCATACTATCCATGCTGGCAAAGTAGACCTCTTTTGCTTTTTCCTCTAATTCAGGGCGCTCACCTTTCGTCTCACGACGAACCATTTTCATGACCGTTTCAAAACGTTTTTCCAAATCACTTCTTCTGGTGGTCTCAATAGAATCTTGACGCAACAAAAGTTCATCCAAAATAGCATCGTTTTCCGCTAGTTTTTCTTCTAGCTCTGCTATTTTCAAGTCTTTATCGGTTAGGCTCAGGTTTTCCTGTGGCGTATTGGCATCAACTAATTCTTCATTTTCTTTTTCCAGAAGCACTCTATCCTCGGTCAAGTTTGGCGTAAAGGAATATGCCAAGGAAACCTCGTGGGTTACACCAAAGTTTTCAAAATTGTTGGTCAGACCCTTTTCAACGGTATAACCTAGGGAAAGATTTTTGTTGAGGTTGAAACCTAATCCTGCTGAAGCTCCATAATAATCATCGTATCCAGCTTGAACCCAACCTAGTTTTGGTAAGTCAAGTATTAGATTACCGCCCAGAACAAGGTTTTCTTCTCCTATTTTTCTGACTCTTGCCAAAGGCATTAATCTACCTTGTTCCAAGATACCCGCTCCATTTTTAAACTGATGGGTATATTGTAGGTGGCCAGAATAGGTTTTCTCATTGAATTCAGTAACAGACTCGCTGTTTTTTAGGTTGTAATCAAAAAGATTTTCTGCAAAACCACCAATGTCAAAGTTGCCAAAAGACAGGTTGAAACCGGGCTGAAAACTAATCAATGAACTACTTTCCAAATCATTTAAAAAAGGATCGTCTTCTACTGCATTGGCTCTATCCTGATTAAATGCACTTTGATAATATGAAAAGTTAGCACCAAAGGTGAAATTGCTCTTGGGACTTAAACGAACTCCGTAAGCGTAGTTGGCATGGACTCCAAAATTGTTGAAAAGACCTTCTCGATTGGTGAATAAACTTAAACCTACTCCACTTCTATCGCTTACTCTACCACTATAGCTCAAAAAGTATACTTGATTGTTATCATCAAAAGATACCGATTGGTTTCTATGGAAAAGATTGATATATGATTTATCCTCCCTTACTGTAGAAAATGTTGGGTTTATCAAGAACCTGTTGAATTTCAACAAGTTCTGAGAAGGTACATTATAATCCACAAAGGGGTCTTCTTCCTGACCGTGAAGTCCGGAGAAAGCCAAAAGCAAGATAAATAATAGTAATTGAGGTTTTTTAAATTGCATTAGGTCTATCTGATAACAGTTATGGTTCCTTGTTTCAAGCTTGATCCTCCTTTGGTAATTTTATAGTAGAAAATCAGGCTTGGTTTATTAAAACTTGTTGTTGATTGTGGCCAGTTATTTTCATAGTTGGTCTGGCTGAAAACTTCTTTACCTCTTTCATCATAAATGGTCACTAGAATTTCATTGCTTCTAGAATAGGTGTTTGGAAGAATCCATAGGTCATTGATTCCATCGCCGTTGACAGTAATCACATTCGGAATCGCAAATGTGTCTCTAAACGTTACTGTGATTACTTTACTTATGGTACAATTGCCAAAATTCGCCACGAGCAAATACTCTCCTTCTTCTTGAAATGCATAAGAATCTTGGGTTCCCATTAGATTATTGGCAGAATCAAACCATTCATAAGATTCTGTACCACTGGCGGTAATTGTTTCTGTTTCACCTTCAATGATGATCAGGTCATTGGATTTATCCAATACTAGGAGGGATTCATCAAAAGCTCTTACTGTTATTTCGTTGGATGTCAATGGGCAATCATTTGTGGTGATTACCAATTTGTATATTCCAACCTCATTGGCAGTTAAACTAGTTGAAGAGTTATCAACGACTTCACCATCTTTCAACCATTCAAAACTTTCATTGGCGAGGTCAATAGAGCTGCTCAGTACTATTGGATTGGCACCTTCACATAAAACAGTACCGTTAGAAGTTATTTCAGAATCTAAACCAGTAGCAAGTGTTACGCTCAATGAATTGGAAGAAGTATTGAAATTATCCAAACTACCATCTAGTTTATATCCTCCATTGTTTTCAAAATCAGTAACTGTAATAGTTTTTGAAGTTTCACTTGCTATAATAGTTCCGTCAAGTTTCCATTGATAGGAAAAAGAAGATTGTAGTTCTGAAGTTACGTCCGTTTTAGCACCAGACTCACTTACTGCATTGATTGTAGATAGACTAAGTGTTGCATCGGAGCTTTCACAGGCAGTATATGACCCTACATATGCAATGATAAATTCAAATGAATCAGGGGCAACTACTGTAGTTTTTTCTGAATCCACTGGAGAACCTGAACACCCTCCACTTGTTTCAGTTACTCTCACAAAATATTCTCCTATTTCACTGATAGCTAAAGAACTGTTTGTAGCATCTGTTATTGGAGCTCCATCTTTATACCATTGGTAAGCGGGTGTTGTAGAAGACGTTGTAACAGATAAAGTAGTGCTTTGCGATGGAAGCAAAACAATGTCTCCTTCGTTTTGACGAGTTACATCAAAATCCCCCAGATTTGTAATGGTCACAGCTGCTGAACGCTCTAAACATGCTCCTGTACCGTCTATTTCAACTTCATACGACCCAGCAAAAGCATTGGAGCTTGTATTAACTGAATATGTGTGGGCATCTACTGTTGGACCGGCAACCACTTCTCCATCTTTATACCAGGTATAACTAAGGCCTGTTCCACTAATATTGGCTTCAAGTGTATGTGAATCACCAGAACAAAGACCAACATTATCCGAACCATTAATAGCAATTCCTTGACTGGTTCCAGTAGTTATTTCTATGGTATTTGAAAGTGTATTTGCTGAACCAGAACAAACTGAACCATAATCCAACTCAACATAATAAAGGCCTGGTGTTGAAATGGTTATGCTTTCAGTTTTTTGAGCCAACAAGGTTCCGCTTCTGTACCAGTTGTATTGGTATGTATCAGCATTTGGAATGTTATGTGGTGCCAATGTTACAGATCCTCCTCCACAAAGTTGAATAGTTCCTGAGGGAGGAATAGTTCCGTTTCCATCAGGACTAATTAACAATGGCGAATTGTAATCCACAAAGTGCATCGGGTAAGAATCTGATGGTGGACTTGTTTTTGCAGGACTTGTACTGCGGACCCTAAATTTGTAGGTTTCCCCTCGGACATCATTAGGCACTGCAAATTCAAATTCAAATTCAAATTCTGTGTTTTTGTCACTAAGACGAGCCAACTCAGTGGGGTCACCAAAGTTTCCATTCGCATCAGAAAGCTCCAATACAAACTCGTTATCGGAATTCACCAAAGGTGGACTCCATGTGAAGTTTACGAAATACTCGTTGAAACCAGCTGAAGCGCATGCAGCTGTCCATGCTGAATTGCCAGCTAGATTTGGATTGTCTGCCGCAATGGGTTTGTTGAGAACTTGGGCATTCAGAGATGTGGTGCCAAGCAGCATCATTGCATATGCAAAGACAAGAATGCTATAGAGCGAACTATTTTTCTTCATCAGCGTTAGTTTTAAGAGGTTGTGGGCAATAATGCCCTATATTTTGTGCCCCTTAATTTTGTTCAGTTCGTTGTAGCGCTTTGAGGCGCTGCATTTTCATATAACATTCCTAATAACAAATATGATTTTAATTTCATCGAATGGAAAGATATTGTTGTGGGGTATACCAAAAGTGTTGTGAAATGGCTTTCTTTGTATACACCAACACTTTATAGAAAGCTATGAACGCTGGATTTTACTACATTTGCGCTTCAAATTTTGGTTATGGGAGAAGAAGGTAAATCACTGAATTTCATTGAACATATTGTTGAAGAAGATCTTCAAAATGGATACAACAATAACGAGCTTCGTTTTCGTTTTCCACCTGAACCAAATGGCTATCTTCACATAGGCCACGCGAGCTCTATTTGTTTAAATTTTGGACTTGGATTGCGCTACAATGCTCCAGTTAATCTTCGTTTTGATGATACAAATCCAGCCAAGGAGGAAAAGGAATATGTTGATGCCATCAAAGAAGATGTGGAATGGTTGGGCTACAAATGGGATACGGAATGCTATGCATCTGATTATTTTCAACAGTTGTACGATTGGGCTGTTGAACTCATAAACCTGGGCAAAGCTTATGTAGATAGCCAAACTTCTGAGGAAATCGCTGAGCAAAAGGGTACACCTACGGAGCCTGGTACTGAAAGTCCATATAGGAATCGTTCTGTGGATGAGAATCTTGCTTTGTTTGAAGGTATGAAGAACGGTGATTTTGAAGAAGGGGCTCATGTTTTGCGAGCTAAAATTGATATGGCCTCTTCCAATATGTTGATGCGAGATCCAGTAATGTACAGAATACTGCATAAAGCACACCATAGAACAAATACCGATTGGTGTATTTATCCCATGTACGATTGGACCCATGGAGAAAGTGATTACATTGAACAGGTGTCTCACTCCCTTTGCACGTTGGAGTTTTTACCACATAGGGAGTTATATGATTGGTTTTTAGACCAATTGGTAGATTCTAATAAATTGCGCCCAAAACAACGAGAGTTTGCAAGGAGAAACTTGAGCCATACCGTTGTAAGTAAAAGAAAGTTATTACAGTTGGTTGAAAGTGGTGTGGTAGAAGGTTGGGATGATCCAAGGATGCCAACAATATCAGGGTTAAGGAGAAGAGGATATACACCGGAATCCATCAGGAATTTTGCAGATACCATAGGTATAGCCAAAAGAGAGAATGTAGTTGATGTTTCATTACTAGAGTTTCATATAAGGGAGCATTTGAACAAAATTGCTCCACGTGTTATGGCGGTATTAAATCCTTTAAAACTTGTCATTACTAATTATGAAGCTGGAAAAGAGGAATGGTTGGATGCGGAAAACAATCCAGAGGATGAAGCTGCAGGAAGTCGTAAGATTCCTTTTTCCAGAGAATTATATATTGAACAGGAGGATTTTAGAGAAGAAGCCAATCGAAAATTCTTTAGGTTGAAATTGGGTGGTGAGGTTCGATTGAAGAATGGTTACATTATTAAAGCCGAAAGTTGCACTAAAGATGTGGACGGTAACATTACCGAAGTACAATGTACCTATGATCCAAAAAGTAAGAGTGGATCTGGAACAGAAGAAAGTTTACGGAAAGTTAAAGGAACCTTGCATTGGGTTTCTATTTCACATGCAGTTGCTGCAGAGGTAAGATTGTACGATAGGCTTTTTTCTGATGCTACTCCTGATGGACATAAGGATAAAGATTTCATGGATTTTGTAAATCCAGACTCTCTCAACAAGGTGACCGGTTATTTAGAACCGAGTTTGGAAAATGCCAAAATAGGAGAAAGATTTCAGTTTCAGCGTTTGGGTTATTTCAATGTCGATAAAGATTCGACACCTGAAAAATTAGTCTTCAATAGAACGGTTACGCTAAGGGATACTTGGGCCAAATTAGAGCAAAAAAATTAACATAGATATAGCTTATCTAAACCAAACAAAACATTGACGTTCTCTATTGAAATGGGCTTTTTTTAAAGCGATTTCAAGCACTATTTTCTTAGGGCAACCCATTTGTGTGTTTAGGCTTAAGAAACGCCCATAAGAGCAGTAAAACGACTAAAATTCATTTTTTTGCTTCAATCACATGTGATTGAAGAAGACAATTCAATTGTTATGAATAAAAATAGAAAAGGGAACCATTTGGTTCCCTTTTTTAATGAAAGAATTAATAGTTTTATTCTCCTTTCTTTTTGTTCTGTTGTTGTTTCATGGCTTCGCCAATTTGGTTACTTGCCGTAAAAGAAGCTACCATGTTGTTCAGCATGTCGCTACCAGCCTGTGGAGAATTTGGCAACAGAATTAAATTGGTATTGGTTTCTTCGCCAATGGCTTGAAGTGTATCGTAATGTTGGGTGACAACAATTAATGCGGATGCTTCTTGAGAATTGATGCCCACCTTGTTCAACACTTCAACAGATTCTTCCAAGCCTCTGGCAATTTCTCTACGTTGATCGGCTATACCTTGTCCTTGTAGTCTTTTGCTCTCCGCTTCGGCTTTTGCTTTTTCAACAATCAAAATACGTTGCGCATCACCTTCAAACTGAGCAGCAATTTTTTCTCGCTCCGATGCATTGATTCGGTTCATGGCTTCTTTTACCTGTGCATCAGGATCAATATCTGTTACCAATGTTTTGATGATATCGTAGCCATAGGCCAACATGGCGTCTTGAAGTTCTGCTTTTACAGCGATTGCTATGTCATCTTTTTTCACAAAGACATCGTCCAATTTCATTTTAGGAACTTCTGCACGAACCACATCAAAAACATAGGAGGTAATTTGATCGTGGGGATATTCCAATTTATAGAAAGCTTCGTAAACTTTGTCTTTGATAACTACATATTGAACGGATACTTTCAATTTCACAAAAACATCGTCCAATGTTTTTGTTTCTACAATAACATCCAATTGTTGAATTTTTAAACTCAAACGACCGGATATTCGATCTACAAGTGGAACTTTCATCTGTAAGCCTGAGTTTCTTACACTTTGAAATCTACCGAATCGCTCAATTACAACAGCGGTCTGTTGTTTCACAATAAAAAAGAACTTGAAAAGGATAATCAGTCCAACAAAAATGATTGGTATTAAGAAATAGTCGCCCATAATATTTATGATTTAATGTTTGTGATGAAAAATACAAAACTCTGTAGCATATAAGTAGCTATTCGTCAAGTTTTGTTACAGATTCATCAATTGGGCAAATTGGCTAAAGCATAGGTTATACGTTGGATACTTTCTTCTTTTCCTAGGAGTTCTAAAATATCGAATAAGTGTGGACCTTTCATGTCTCCCACGATGACCAACCTAAAAGGGGGCATTACTTTTCCAAAGGAAAGTTCTTCAGCGGCGATCCAATCTTTAACTGTTTTTTCAACATTTGACGAAGTAAACTCTTCGATGTTTTCAAGAAGATTTTTTACTGCCTTCATTATATTTGGAGTGTTTTCTTTCCATTGTTTTTTTACTCCTTTTTCTGCGTAGGTTGATGGAGCTTCAAAGAAGTAATCGGACAATTCCCAAAAGTCAGAAACAAAATTGGCTCGCTCTTTAATCAAAGACACAACTTTTTCCACATAATCAATTGAAGTTTTCAATGATTTGCCTTGTAGTTCTTTTGTATAAAGTTCTGCTAATTGGGCATCAGTTTTTTGTTGTAGATGTTGATGATTAAACCATTTGGTTTTTTCTGGATCAAATCGTGCACCAGATTTATTTACGCGTTCAAGACTAAAGGCTTGGATAAGCTCTTCCAAAGAAAATAATTCTTGTTCAGTTCCTGGATTCCATCCCAACAATGCTAAAAAATTCACCACTGCATCTGAAAAATAACCGGCTTCACGATAACCAACGGATTCATTCCAAGACAGGGGGAAGACAGGAAAGCCTCCTTTTTCACCATCTCTTTTACTTAATTTTCCTTTGCCAACAGGTTTCATGATCAAAGGTAAATGTGCAAATTGTGGAGCTTTCCAATCTAAAGCTTGGTATAACAAATTATGCAAAGCTAAAGAGGGCAACCACTCTTCACCACGAATGACATGGGTAATTTGCATCAAATGGTCATCAACAATGTTTGCAAGATGATAAGTGGGCATTCCATCACTTTTAAATAATATTTTATCATCTAAAATATTGGTGTCGATTTTTATTTCGCCACGAATGGCATCCTTTAGTATAAGTTCTTTGTCTTGTGGTGATTTAAAACGGATGACATAATTTTCACCGGCATCCAATTTTTGTCGCACCTCTTTTTCTGAGAGCGAAAGTGAGTTGGAAAGTTTTAAGCGATTGTGCCAATTGTATATAAAGGTTTTTCCTTTGGCTTCATGATCTTTGCGGTGAAAATCTAGCTTTTCAGCAGTGTCAAATGCATAATAGGCCTTGCCTTTGGCAATAAGTTCTAGAGCGTATTGTTGGTATATGTTTTTTCGCTCACTTTGTCGGTATGGCCCAAATTCTCCTTCTTTACCAGGGCCTTCATCAAACTCAATACCGCACCAATTTAGGGCTTCTATGATATAGTTTTCGGCACCTTCTACATATCTGTTTTGATCGGTATCTTCGATTCTAAGTATAAAATCACCATTGTTTTTTTTAGCAAATAGGTAGTTGAACAAAGCTGTTCTAACCCCACCTATATGAAGGGGTCCTGTTGGACTTGGGGCAAATCTAACCCTTACTTTTTCACTCATTTTTTAATGAAATTTTGTGGCAAAGATAAGAGCATTAACTGAGCATTAAAAAGCTTTATGATGTGGTTACCAATGTTTGAATTAAAGATTGCTTCGTTTGATTAAAGCTGCTTTATGTCTAAGTAAACTTTGGTTTTAACAAAAACTTTTCAGCTCAATTGCTTGCTATCAGGTATCTTGGTAATAAATATCATTTCAATTGAGTAGCTATCAACAGATATTGGATAAGTTAAATGCCTTTATAAAGAGGTATTATACCAAGCAATTGGTTAAAGGTTCTTTACTATTTATTGCTATTGGTTTGTTGTTTTGGATAGCTGTCATTTCTTTGGAACAGTTGTTATGGTTAAATACAGCATGGCGATTTATTCTCTTCTGGATTTTTATCGGTGTAGAGTTATTCTTATTATATAGATTTATAGCATTGCCCTTGATTTATCTTTTTCAACTTAAGAAAGGGATAAGCTATGAGTATGCTTCTAAACTTATAGGTAAACATTTTCATCAAGTTGATGACAAACTTTTTAATCTATTGGAGTTGGCCAATAATGCTGAAAAGTCAGAACTTTTGATAGCCAGTATTGAACAGCGTTCAGATAGTTTAGGTGATGTGCCGTTTATTGAGGCTGTCAATATAAAAGAGAGTTTAAAATATACTAGGTATGCATTGGTACCGCTACTTGTTATTGCTTTGATTTGGATTTTTGGTGGACTCAAATCCTTTTTTGGCTCTCAAGAACGTATCGTCAATTATGATTTGGCATATCAAAAACCTGCACCTTTTCAATTTGTCATTGTTAATAATAGCCTTAAAGTTTTAGACAATGAGCCTTATACGCTTAAAGTTGCAGTTGTTGGGGATGTACAACCAGAGGATGTTTTTATGGTTGTGGATGGTGAAGAATTGCTGCTTAAAAAAGAGGATGGTTTTTATGTTTATACTTTTGATCTGCCATTAACCGAATCTTGGTTTTACTTAACAGCTAATGGTTGGAGTTCGCCTTCATATATTTTGGAAGTTGTGAATACACCTGTTTTAAAGGATTTTGAAATGAAATTTGATTTTCCAACGTACCTTCATAAAAGTCCTGAGGTTATATCAGGTTCTGGAAATGGAGTCATTCCCGAAGGGACAAAAGTGACTTGGAGCGTAAATGGAGAACATGTTGATGCGATAAACATTTTTGTTTTGGATTCTACCTATGCTTTTACAAAAAATGAGCAACAGTTTTTTTATGAAAATAGGGTCTTTAATGATTTAGATTATGAGTTGAGCACTTCGAATAGTGAAGTTGTCGATTTTGAAAGGTTGGGTTATAGGTTGGAAGTTATAAAAGATGAAATGCCCACCATTGAAGTTGAGCAAATTAGAGATACGTTGAATCCTAATCAATCATTTTATGTGGGACAAGTCGCAGATGATTATGGACTCCGAAGTGTCCGTTTGGTGTATTATTCCGAAGGAGAAGAGAAGGAGCATAAGGTCATTAATTTAGAAAGACCGACTTCCAACGTCCACCAATTTTATTACACCTTTCCTTCTGGAATTGATGTAACCCCTGGTGTAAATTATGAGTTTTACTTCGAAGTTGTTGACAATGATGGTATTAGAGGAGGTAAAGTGACTAAAAGCCAAGTATTTCAAATAAGGTTTTATAATGATAATGAGTTGAAAAGCAAAGAGTTAGAACTTCAGGACTCACTTTTAGAGGATATTGACAAGTCTTTGGACATTTATCAGCAACAAGAGGAACAATTAGAGCGTATCAATGACAATCAAAAGGAAAATAAAACTTTGAGTTTTGAGGATCAAAATGAGATTAAAGAGTTCCTTAAAAAGCAAGAAAGGCAAGAACAACAGATGGAGAGGTTTAGTAAGCAATTAAAAGAAAGCCTTTCTAAGAGTGATACAAATAGTGAAACGAATAAGATGCTTCAAGAAAGATTGGAACGTCAAGAATTAGAAGCTAAGAAGAATGAACAATTATTGAAGGAACTGAATGAGTTGTCAGATAAAATAAATAAAGAAGAACTTAAAAAACGATTAGAAGAATTAGGTAAAAAGCAAAGTTCTGGAGCTAGAAATTTAGAACAAATTTTAGAGCTCACTAAAAGATATTATGTTACAGAAAAAGCATCCCAGTTATCCAAGGAGTTGGAAAAGCTTTCGCAACAACAAGAGATTTTGTCTGAGCTTAAACTAGGAGAAGAGTTTTCAAATAGCGAACAAGAAAAGCTGAACAAGGAATTTGATAATCTATCAGAAGAACTAAAAGAATTAGAGAAAGACAATCAACAGCTACAAAAACCAATCAATTTAGATGTAGATGACAAGCAATCTGAGGGCGTTAAACAAGATCAAAAAGAAGCTTTAGAGGAAATAAATAAGCACCAAGGATTGGATACATCTTCAGATTCTGATGAAAAAGAGAAAACTAAAAATAGGGCTGTTAGTAAACAAAAATCTGCTGCCCAAAAAATGAAAGAAATGAGTCAATCCTTAAAGCAAGGTGCAGCAGGAGGAGGAAGCGAAACTATCATGGAGGATGCAGAAATGTTGAGACAAATTTTAGATAATTTGGTTACATTTTCTTTTAAACAAGAAGGACTATTTGAAAAGGTCGAATCAGCCGATATAGATATTGCCCAGTTTTCCAGAATTGTAAAGGATCAAAAAGAATTGAGAAGACTTTTTGAACACGTTGATGATAGTTTGTTTGCTTTGTCTCTAAGAAGGGCTGAGTTGTCAGAATTTGTTAATGAGGAAATCACCGAGGTTTATTATAATATTGATAAGTCACTTGAAAGTATTGCAGAAAATCAAATTTATCAAGGAGCGTCTTATCAGCAATATGTGGTTAATGCCACTAACAAATTAGCGGATTTCTTAGCCAACATTCTAGACAATATGCAGCAGAATATGAGCCCTGGTCAAGGTAAGGGTTCTGGTCAAGATTTCCAATTACCAGATATTATAAAGGGACAAGAAAGCATACAACAACAGATGAACGGCCAAGGGAAAGAAGGAAAAGAAAGTCAATCGCAAAGTGGTGAGAACGGCCAAGGTAAAGAACAACAAGGAAAGCAAGAAGGAAAGCAAGAAGGAGAAGATGATGGCGATACTCAGGGAAAAGATGGCGAAAAAGGTGGGTCAGAGAAAGGAAATTTCGGTGAGCGTGGAGATGAGTTGGGATTAAGTGAGATATATGAAATCTATAAAGAGCAACAACATATAAAAGAGCAATTAGAGCAACAGCTTAAAGACATGTTGAATCAAGGAGACAGGGATTTGGCCAAGAAGTTGATTAGGCAAATGGAGGATTTTCAAAATGATTTGCTCGAGAATGGGATAACCAATCGAACTAAAAGTAAGGCCAATTCTATTCAACATCAATTGCTAAAATTAGAAAATGCTGTTTTAGAACAGGGTAAAAAACAGGAAAGAAAGAGCAATACTAATTCAACAGAATATTCAAACCCCATCACTACTAGACCAGAAGCGCTACGTGATTATCAAAACGACATTGAAATATTAAATAGACAAGCACTACCTTTGCGGCAAAATTATGAGAAGAAGGTAAAGGTCTATTTTAAAAATGATTGATTTCCATTTTGAATCCAACTTTGTTTTAGAAGACAAAACCAATTATTCCGATTGGATAACTGGAATATTGAATTCCGAGGGTTTTCTTGAAGGACAAATTGATTATATTTTTTGCTCTGATGAGTACCTTTTAAAGCTCAATATGGAGTATTTAAATCATGACACTTTTACCGACATCATCACCTTTGATTATACAAATGGCGAGACAGTTTCCGGGGATATTTTTATATCCATCGACAGGGTTATGGATAACGCTGAATCGTTTGGTGTTACATTTGAAAATGAATTGCTAAGGGTCATGGCACATGGCGTTTTGCATCTGATGAGCTATGGTGATAAAAGCGAGGACGAGAAGGTTTTGATGCGAAGCAAAGAAGAAGAAAAGATAAAAATGTTCCACGTGGAACAATAGCTATGTTCGAAAAAGAATACGATGTAATTGTTGTTGGAGGAGGCCATGCGGGTGCAGAGGCTACGGCTGCCGCCGCCAACTTAGGCTCTAGGACTTTATTGGTAACGATGAACCTGCAAACCATTGGGCAGATGTCTTGTAATCCGGCCATGGGTGGAATTGCAAAAGGGCAAATCGTTCGTGAGATTGATGCCCTTGGAGGTTATAGCGGAATCATTACAGATAAATCGGCTATTCAATTTAAGATGTTGAACAAGTCTAAGGGGCCTGCTATGTGGAGTCCAAGGGCTCAGAATGACAGAATGCGTTTTGCTGAGGAATGGAGACTCGCTTTAGAGCAAACTCCAAATGCAGACTTTTATCAAGAAATGGTTTCCGGGTTACTTGTTGAAGGGGATAAAGTTGTTGGCGTTAGAACTTCTTTGGGAATAGACATTCGTTCTAAAGCTGTAGTGTTGACCAACGGCACTTTTCTCAACGGTTTAATTCACATTGGCGACAAACAATTTGGAGGAGGTAGAGCAGGAGAAAAAGCTGCTACGGGAATAACCGAACAGTTGGTTGATTTTGGTTTTGATAGTGGAAGAATGAAGACAGGAACACCACCCAGAGTGGATGGCCGCTCTTTGGATTATGGTAGCATGATTCCTCAACCAGGTGATGATAAACCAGAGAAATTTTCATATCTCAACACACCTATTTTAAAAGAACAAAGAGATTGTCACATGACCCATACGAGTGCGTTGGTTCATGATTTGCTTAGAGAAGGCTTTGACAGGTCTCCAATGTTCAATGGAAGAATCCAAAGTATTGGCCCAAGATATTGCCCATCCATTGAGGATAAGATTCATAGGTTTGCGGATAAAGATGCCCATCAAATTTTTGTGGAACCCGAAGGGTGGAATACAGTTGAAGTTTACGTAAATGGATTTTCAACTTCTCTTCCCGAAGATGTTCAATACAAAGCATTGAAATCTGTAAAAGGATTTGAAAATGTAAAATTTTTTAGACCTGGTTATGCCATTGAATATGATTATTTCCCACCCACTCAATTAAAACATACCCTCGAAACAAAGCTTGTGAACAATCTATACTTTGCCGGTCAGATCAATGGAACAACTGGCTATGAGGAGGCAGCTTCACAAGGGTTGATGGCAGGAATCAATGCGCACTTAAAAATCAATGAACTAGAGCCTTTTATTCTAAAAAGGGATGAGGCTTACATAGGGGTCTTAATTGATGATTTGATTACAAAAGGCACGGAGGAGCCATATAGGATGTTTACCTCCAGGGCCGAATATAGAACTTTATTACGTCAAGACAATGCAGATTTGAGGCTTACCCCTAAAGGTTTTGCTATTGGTTTGGCCACTAAAGAGCGAATGCTGCGCATGGAAGAGAAACAGGAAAAGTCGAAAGTGTTCATTGATTTCTTTAAGAAGACAAGTTTTAATCCTGAAGAAATCAACCCTATTTTGGAGTCTTTGGATTCATCGTTGGTTAAACAGTCCGACAAAATGTTCAAAGTGTTTTCAAGACCTAAAGTTACTATGGACCACATGTTGCAACTGGATGCTGTTTCTGAATTTGTACAGGAGAATGACTTTAGTTCTGAAGTTTTGGAACAGGCTGAAATTATGGTCAAATATTCTGGCTATATAGAAAAGGAAAAAAACAATGCAGATAAATTGCATCGATTGGAGAATGTGAAAATCCCAGATAATTTTGATTACTCAAAGTTAAAATCCCTTTCGTTTGAAGCTAGGGAAAAATTAGAAACTATACGTCCTGTTACCATATCTCAAGCTTCAAGGATTAGCGGAGTTTCTCCTGCAGACGTAAGTGTTCTTTTGGTTTTTTTAGGGAGATAACATTCTTGTTCCACGTGGAACAAATAGCATCTTTTTATAGTTTTTATGGCTTAGTTTTTGATTCATTTTAGTGTCAAAACTAAACCAATGAAAAAGACTTTACTTTTCACGCTGACAGCTGTTTTTGTTACTTCATGTATTCCGTTGCGAATTGCTCCTAACATCAAGGATTATAAATTAACAAAGGTCAAACGTTTTAAAAGAGGTTTGCCCAAGAAAACAGTTTTTGTTTTTGAAGACCCAAAGGATACCAGTGAATTTTATAACTACATCAACACCAAGTTTGACCTTCAAGATTATTATGTTGATGTTGAAGTGCCTTTTCAGATTCATGGAGATACGTTTTATTTTTCTTTTTATGAAGTTGAGATTCCAACAAAAACCATCAATTTGCTTCCAATAGTTTTAGATGGAGTCTTAAGTCAAACTACAGAAATGGATCCCGTCTTTGAAGAAGTCTATGCTTCCAGAAAAGGAAATTGGTATATCGCAATGGAAGTATTTAACGCCAATGAAAAAGATTGTTTAAAAGAAGAATCTGTTTCAAGGAAAGTTGTTTTACCCTATCTTCGAAATCTGAAAAACGAATATCTGTCCACCCATAATTATAATGACACCGTTTTTAAAGACTAAAGATTTTTCGGTTTCTGGAGAACCATTTGAGTTACATCAAGATTCTGATTTGGATATGTTGGTCACCTACCCACAGCCTTCCAATATAGACAGCTATTACGAGAGTGATGATTATATTTCACATACAGATTCCAAAACTTCTTTTACTGATAAATTATACCATTTAGTAAAGGGATTTAACCTAAAGAATAAAACACAAATATCTACAAATCAATTAGATACACCCAAATCTTTATTGGATATTGGCGCAGGAACAGGTGATTTTTTATTGCATGCCAAAAGAAAAGGTTTGCAGATTAAAGGAGTTGAACCAAATAAAAAGGCTCGCGAATTGGCTCTAAACAAGGGAATAGAGCTAGAATCAGATATCGATAGCCTAAGTAATGCTAAATATGATGTCATTACTTTATGGCATGTCTTGGAACACCTTCCAAATCTTGAGGGGCAAATTGAGAAAATGGTTTCCCTGCTTCAACCTAATGGAGTTTTAATTGTTGCTGTTCCCAATTTCAAATCTTTTGATGCAAAACACTACGGAACATATTGGGCGGGTTACGACGTTCCTAGACATTTATGGCATTTTTCAAAAACTTCCATTTCTAAACTCTTTGGAAAACACAACATGGAGGTTACATCAATCCGACCTATGTGGTTTGATGCTTTTTATGTTTCCATGCTTTCGGAAAAATATAAAGGGAACAAGTTCAATTTAATCAGTGCATTTTTTGTTGGTCTTTGGTCTAATCTTAAGGCATGTTTTACCAAAGAGCATTCTTCTTTAATTTATATCCTCAAAAAGAAGTGAATATCCTTTTTAAAGGTCGCTATGAAGACTTCGCCGACTTGCTTAAGGGATAGTGTCACAAAGAAAAGAAAACAGCTAAGAGTGGGGTTTACGATCTTCTAAAAAATAGATACGGCCAATTGATGCGATAAAATTGAATAGATTTTCTTTATGGTTGATTTTTTGATTATTCAGACTTCACAAAAAGATAATGGAACTCATTACAAAAGCTTTCCTATTTTTGCGCATCATTAAAAAGTGAAACATGAAAAAATTTATAATGTTGGTAGTTGCGTTGACTGCAGTTGCATGTCAACAAAACAAAATTGGCTACGTTGACAATGTGAAGTTGTTGGATGGGTACCAAGAGAAAATTGATGTAGAAGCAAAGTTCAAGGTAAAAGCTGATGCTTTGGCCAAAAAAAGAGATAGTATTTCTCAAGCATTTCAATTGGAATTGCAAGAATTGCAGACCAAAGCACAGAAAATGTCGCAGAAGAGTGCGCAAGAAGAATACAATCTATGGCAGCAAAAAGGACAGTTTGTAGGTCAGCAATTGCAACAAGAGGAACAACAATTGCAGCAGAGCAGTCAAGTAGAAATTGATTCTTTGGTAAGTAAAGTGAAGAAACAAATCAATGAATACGGTAAGGCCAACGGTTACACTTATATTTTAGGTGGAGGAGATGGCGGTTCTGTTCTTTATGGAGATGAAGCACAAAATCTTACCGATGCTATTCTTACGATTTTAAATGATACTTACAAGAAGTAAGGGAATTTATTATAATCAATAAAAAAGGGGCCATTTAAAGAATGGCCCCTTTTTTGTTTCTTTAAATGGAAGAAGTTTTATTGCATCAGGTATACTAAGAACACAGTTGGAATCAAATAAATAACAATAGTTCTGGCACCATCATAATCTTTCGCCACACGTTGCCCAAAAAGTAACAATAAAAGAGTAACAGCAGAAATTACAGCACCTAGAAAGCCAATAGTGCTTTCGCCATCAAACTCAAATTGAAAAATACCAACAGCACAAAGAATTCCAGAAATCATTTCCAAAAACAAAACCACTCCAAGAAGCACGGGCACCAATCCCTTGAAAAAGGTTTTGGAAAAATGGCCTTTAAGCCATCCTACATTACCATTCCAGTCCATTATTTTATCAATTCCACTTTGCAAAAAGGTGATGGTCAAAAATACCATTAGCAAAATTTGTGTGGCATGTGCGCTAAAGTTTTCCATAATCTTGTTATTTAGGCGGCTTTTGCATGTAAGAGCCGAGTGAGTTTAATGGATAGGTCTGTAAAAATAAGTTTGGAATTACCATTACGTTCCACGTGGAAAATGGCCTTTTCCAGTTCTTCCACAATGTCTAAAATATTGTTTTCGTGAACAAAAGGAGCAAATTTCTTTAAATCAAAGCCCTCTAAATGAATTTTTGCGTAGACCAAGTCATGAGCTTTAAAATTAAGCAACAATGCCTGCCGCATTATGGTTAAGCAATAATGTAAAAATTGTTTTTGCACCTCTCTTCCGGTTTTGGCCACCTCATCACTCCATAAAATGAGTTCTTGTACCGCACCTTTATTTCCTTTGGCCTTAAAGGCACTTCTTACCCATTGTACAAACCATCGTTCAAAAATCAAATCCTCAGAATCTTTGTTGAGAAGATCCAATGCCTTATTGAAATTTCCATTGGCTTCGTGAGCAATTGAGTGTGCTTCATTTTCAGTTATTCCTCGTTCTTGAAGAGCTTTGGCAATATCCATTTCTGCCAAAGGGGGGAATTGTAGAATTTGACATCGCGACCGAATAGTATTGATAATTTGCTCTTCTTCCTCTGCAATCAACAGCAGAACAGTTTTTTGTGGAGGCTCCTCAATGAGTTTTAAAAGTTTGTTGGCAGAAGCAATGTTCATTTTTTCAGCCATCCAAACAATCAGTACTTTGTAACCACCTTCATAGGATTTAAGAGAAAGCTTTTTTACAATATCCTGGGCTTCGTCTACACCAATTTGTCCCTGTTTCTTTTCTATACCTATATGTCTGTACCAATCAAACAAATTCCCATAAGGCTGCTCATTAACAAAATACCGCCATTCTTCTAAATAATTGTCGCTCACCGCATGTGATTTCACTTTGTCCGAATTGGAAACTGGGAAAGCAAAATGAATGTCAGGATGGGTTAAGGAATTACACTTGGTATTACAAGCGATATTTTCTCCATCATTCTCCCCGCTAGTATTACTGCAAAGCAGATATTGGGCATAGGCAATGGCCATGGGCAAAGTACCTGACCCTTCAGGCCCCACAAATAATTGTGCATGGGCAACCCTTCCAGAAGCAGCGGTTGCAACCAGATGATTTTTAATGTGCTCCAGACCTAAAACATTTTTAAACAGCATGTTCCAAAGATACATTTTTTAGGTTCCAAAACTTTTGCGCTTTTTTTGTTGATACCGTAAAAATATAACAATAGCTTCCAGAGCAAGAGGCAGGAAATCTTTACATTTGAGCTTCTCAAAAAGACGCACCTTATGAAAACCATAGATGATTACAATTTTGAAGGAAAAAAAGCCCTTATCCGTGTAGATTTTAATGTGCCTTTGGATGGCGATTTCAATGTGACAGACACCAGTAGAATTGAAGCGGCAAAACCAACTATTCTTAAAATATTGGAAGATGGAGGTTCTGCTGTTCTGATGAGTCACTTGGGAAGACCCAAAGGCAAGGTTAATCCAGACATGTCTTTATCCCATATTTGCGAAAAAGTATCGGAAATTATAGGAGTTCAGGTAAAATTTGCAGGAAATTGTATTGGTGAGGTGGCCAAGACCGCTGTTTCAGAACTGGAAAATGGAGAAGTGCTGTTATTGGAAAATCTAAGATTTCATGGCGAAGAAGAACAAGGTGACGAGGTTTTTGCTGAGGCACTTGCGGAACATGGCGACATCTATGTAAACGATGCCTTTGGAACAGCTCACCGAGCTCACGCATCAACAACTATTGTGGCTAAATTTTTCCCAGAGAATAAATGTTTTGGATACCTGTTGGCAAAGGAAATCAAGTCCATAGAAAAAGTAATGCAAACTGGCGAAAAACCGGTTACAGCTATATTGGGAGGTGCTAAGGTCTCTTCTAAAATTACCATTATCGAGAACATTTTGGACAAAGTGGACAATTTGATTGTTGGTGGTGGAATGACCTATACATTTGTAAAAGCCCAAGGTGGTAAAGTAGGGGAATCTATTTGTGAGGATGATAAAATGCCTTTGGCCTTGGATATTCTGAAGCAAGCTGAAGCAAAAGGAGTTAAAGTACATTTGCCTGTTGATGTTTTGGCAGCTGATGATTTTGACAACAATGCCAACACCCAATATGTTGATGTAAATGAAATTCCAGATGGATGGCAAGGATTAGATGCCGGCCCTCAAACATTGGAAAACTTTAAGCAAGTCATTCTGGATTCTAAGACCATTCTTTGGAATGGCCCTGTAGGCGTTTTTGAAATGGAAAGTTTTGCAAAAGGTACCATCGCAGTTGGAAATTTCATTGATGAAGCTACTCAAAACGGTGCTTTTTCGCTTGTTGGTGGTGGAGATTCCGTAGCAGCTGTAAAACAATTCGGTTTTCAAGATAAAGTGAGTTATGTATCTACCGGAGGTGGAGCCATGTTGGAAAGTCTTGAAGGAAGAACGCTTCCGGGTATTGCCGCAATATTGGACTAGCTGATTCGTTATGGATTAATGGGGCTTATTCCAGATTTTGTTGTTTTAACTCTGAAAACTTTACTATTTCAGAAAAAAACACCAATTTAGTCGGCTCCCACATCCAAATCCGCTATCCGAATGAACCAAAAATTGAACATAGCCGTATGGGCCGCGCTTAGTTTTTTATCTGCATCCTTGTTTTCCCAAGAGAAGGATTCTATTAATGCATCTTCTCTTAAACCCATTGCCATAAATGTGGCTGAGGATAAAATTGATGGGGAATTGATTGAGTTGGAACCCCATAAACAAGGTTTCCAATTGAAAGATTTAGACCAAGCGCAACGTTATGACAGTCTTTGGCTAAAAGAGCTTCACGCTAGTGCACAATTGTTCAGCGAAATGCTATTGGAAGTCCAAAACCCTTCAGTTATGGATTCAGCTATGGTTGATTTGCCAACAGATACCCTAAAGGCAAGGTTGGCAAGGTTGGATGAAAAAACGCCTTTCAATATTGCATACAACCCATCTTTGGAAAGCGTTATCAAGTCTTTTCTGGTACGTAAAAAAGACTTGATGCAGCGGATGATTACAGCCAGCCAGTTCTATTTTCCTCTATTTGAACAAGAGCTGGACAATCAAGACATCCCATTAGAGATTAAATATCTGGCCATTATTGAATCAGCATTGAATCCAAGGGCAAGATCAAGAGTGGGCGCCAAGGGTTTGTGGCAGTTTATGTACAGCACTGGAAAAATGTATGGCTTGGATGTGAGCAGTTATGTGGATGAGCGTCATGACCCCATTTTGGCCACCAAGGCAGCTAGCAAATACTTATCAAAACTTTATGAAATTTTTGGTGATTGGGATTTGGCATTGGCCGCATACAATTCTGGTCCAGGGAATGTGAACAAAGCCATACGTAGGTCAGGAGGGTATGAAAACTATTGGAACATTAGACCATTTCTTCCACGTGAAACAGCGGGATATTTACCAGCTTTCTTGGCTACCATGTACATTTTTGAATATGCAGAAGAGCATGGACTTCAATATAAAAAAGCTGAAAGGCCCTATTTTGAAACAGATACGGTACATGTTAAAAACCTCATCACTTTTGATCAAATATCCAAATTGGTCGATGTGAGCAAAGAGGAATTGGAAATGCTAAACCCATCCTATAAGCTCAATATTATCCCTAAAGTTGAAGGAAAAAACTATGCGTTGCGATTGCCAATTTCTAAAATAGGAAAGTTTGTCTCTAATGAAGAGGCCATCTATGCTTATGCCAAAAAAGAATTGGATTTGTTGGAAAAACCGTTGCCCACATTGGTACAGACCAAAAATCAGATACGGTATAAAGTTAGAAGTGGGGATTATTTGGGCAAGATAGCAGAGCGCTATGGTGTTGGGGTGAGTCAGATAAAAAGGTGGAACGGACTACGTAGTAACAATCTAAGAATAGGTCAACGCTTGACCATATTTCCTAGAAAACCATATATCCCAAAGCAAACAACTTCAAAAACGAGTACTTCCAAATCTTCATCTGGTGCCGTGGCAGGTACCTCAAAAGTGCATACGGTACAGGAGGGAGACTCCCTTTGGACCATTTCCAGAAAATATCCTGGAGTTTCTATAGAAAATTTACGAGAATGGAACGGTCTTAGTGGCAATAACCTAAAACCAGGCACAAAACTTAAATTGTGCGATTGTTCTTCGTAAATTTAACACGTGATGAAAAAATTTGGAACACTATTTTGCGCCATCTTCATGATGGTATTATGGTCTTGTAAGGATTCTGGACCTAAAGCTCGATTTCTTCCCCCATCCACAGGTGGTATCAATTCACTCATGGTTGTCATGGACACAGACCTTTGGAAAGGTGCTGTCGGGGATAAAATAAGGGAACATTTTGCGGCTCCGGTATTGGGACTTCCGCAAGGTGAACCGAAATTTTCCATAACCCAGATTCCACCTCAGGTTTTTAAAGGAGCTACGACTTATTCTAGATCCGTACTTTTTGTGGAACAGGATACTGTTTCTTTGGCCCATATTAAAGCCGATGTGTATGCCAAGCCACAAAAGGTAGCTGTGGTGAAAGGAGAAACTTATAACGATTTAGCCGGAAATATAGATTCTTTGGCCTCGATGGCGATTGCTTCTTTTAAAAAGGTGGAAATTGCTGAAGCTCAAAAACGATTTACAAGGTCTTTGAGCAAAGATAAAGCTCTACAAGAGGAGTTTGGGATAAACCTAAAGGTGCCATCACTATACAAAGTTGGTAAGCGCGAGAAGAATTTTGTGTGGATGGATATTCAAATTCCAAAAGGCACCATGAATATCGTTGCTTATACCATGCCTGAAGATAGTTTTGCCAATGACTCTACTTTTGTTGCCGAAATTGTAAAAATGAGGGATTCCATAGGGAAAAAATATATTCCTGGCCCTTATGAGAATACTTATATGATGACAGAGAAAGCTTTTGCACCATATGTCTTTCCTGCCATAGTTGGAGGCAAGAAGGCTGCAGAGGTGAGAGGTATTTGGGAAATTAATGGTTATCCCATGGCAGGTCCCTTCCTAACTTATATCATCAATGATGAAGAAAACAATAGAAAGCTCATTTTAGAAGGCTTTACTTTTGCTCCTTCAGAAGAAAAAAGAGACTATATGTTTGAATTGGAAGCTATTCTCAAAACCTTGGATTTTAATGCTCAATCCGAGCAATAGAATAACGACAACATAAAACAAAAAAGCCCGAGAACCATATAAGTTTCCGGGCTTTTTGTTCTTTAAATGCTTATGGGGAAATAAATATCTTAGTCGAATGCAAATCCAGTTGCAATTCTATATATAAAAGCATATAGCACAATAAAGAACAGGACGAAACTGAACCAAGCAAATATTTTAAAATACCTCTCCAACAAGTAATGCCCTAAGTTTCTAAATCCTTCTAAATAAATTTCTTTAACAAGTAATAGTTTTTTCATAAGTCACAGTTTTAAGATTTAAAGACAAGACAAAGGTTGTGCATCTATGAGGGGATGAAAAAACAATAGGACAAAAGGGCCAAAAATGTTGATGAAAGCATTTTCTATTGTGCAAATTCCTTGAAAGGCAATGTTTTATCGTTGTAACACATTTATTGGATTGCTACATACCGAGTAGGATTGTCGATGAACGGCATCAACTTTGGAATATGTGCATTAAAAAAGCCCCTTATGTGGGGCTTTGTATTTTTAACTTACTGCGAAACAATTATGAATTCCGACCTACGGTTTTCTTGGTGTTTACTTCTTGGGCAACGTTTTCCATCTGTACAATTATTGAGCAAACGTTCTTCCCCATATCCAATGGCACTTTCTATTCGTGAAGAATTGATGCCTTGTGCAATTAGATAGTCTCTTGTGGCCTTCGCCCGTTTATCAGATAGATATTGGTTGTACTCTCTTTTTCCAATAGCATCCGTATGGGATTCAATTTTAATGACCATATCCTTGTACTCTGTCATTACAGCTACCAGTTTGTCCAATTCGGCAGCTGCTTCTGGTCTAATTGCAAACTTGTCAAAATCAAAATAGATTGCTTCTGTTTCCAATTTAAGAACACCTTTTTCCTCAACAATGATTTCCTTAAGTGGTTTCAAAGATTGTGTGATTTTAACCGTTTCATTGTCTTGGGTCATTACAGGTGCTGTGGTTTCAAAATACCCCTTTTTAACTGTTTTTAGGGTATAGCTGGATTGTGGCATTAAGTTTTTGAATACAAATTTTCCATCAGTTTCAGTATTTACTTGTGCTATACGTACGTTATTCTTATCAAACAATACCACTTTGGCATCTGGAACCATTTCTCCGTTAGAAACATCTTCTACAAAACCAGAAATCTCATTGCGGTTTATGAGAAATTTGAAGGAGTAAATATCATCATCTCCCTTACCTCCTTTTCGGTTGGAGGCAAAATAACCTTTCTCCTGTTTTTTGTCGATAATGTATGAAAAGTCATCTCGGTTGCTGTTGATTGGCTCTCCCAAATTGATTCCTACACTGAAGATGCCATCAGCATGATTTGCCTTGTAAATATCCAGTCCGCCCATGCCCATATCTCTATCAGATGAAAAATAGAGGGCATTTTCTGTGATGTAGGGGAACATTTCCTTTTTTGAAGTGTTTATGGCCCTGCCCAAATTTTTAGGCTCGGAAAACGTCCCATTTTCCAAAATGTCCACCACGTAGATGTCAGTTTTGCCATAACCCCCTGGGCGATCTGACACAAAATATAGTTTTTTGCCATCAGAACTTAAGGAAGGATGTCCTGTTGAGTAATCCTCATTGTTGAAAGAAACCTCTACTGCAGGGGTCCAACTGCCATCCACTAGCTTAGATTGATAGATTTTTAAATGATTGACACCATTTTTTCCGCGTTTTAGTCTTTTCCCATAATTGTTTCTAGTGAAATAGATGGTTTTTTCATCCGGCGAAAATGCCACAGAGGCTTCGTGATATTTAGTATTGATGTTTTTTGAGAATTTTTGAGGATTGACCAAATCACCATCATTATCGGATTGAGCTTCCGCAACGTAAAGATCTAGGAAAGGTTGATTGTTCCATCTATAACGTCGAGTTGTAATAAAAGCAGAATCCATGGCAGATGAAAATACCACACTGGAATCTTTGTGGAACATTGGGGAAAAATCTGAATACTTCGAGTTAATGGCCATATTTTTGATTTCCACCAAAGCAGGCCCTTTCCAAGAAGTTGTTGCCAGTTCCCTATTGCTAAGAGGTCTTCCATTTTTCTCGTGGAACAACTTTGTAAGTTTGGCAGCTCGTCTATATCTACCGGTACCTTTTAAAGCATGAGCATATCTAAAGAACTTGTCCTCGGTAATTTCTTGCTTGTATGTTTCGTAGAGTTCGTGATACCATTTATAGGATTTATCGAGATTACCGCTGTAGTAATGTGAATCACCTGCTTTAGACAAAAGCGGATAGGTATGCTTTGCTTGTGTTTTTTCAAGAACTATATCATAAACACGAGCGGCTTCTGCATACCACATTTTATCAAAGTATTCGTCACCTTGTTTTATGAGCTTTTCTGTAATGCCCTGCTTCCTAACATATTGCATCAGCTTTCTATTGCTAAGCCCTTCAAGATGATTTACGTAACTTTTTTCAATTACAGAGGTATCCTCTTCCATTACAATTGATGCAGAGGATTCATCGTCGGCAAAATCCAATAGGGATATTTCTTGGGATCTTATGCCAAGCGAAACTAAAATAAAAGAGATAAAGAACAGTATTTTCATTAGAACTCAAGCTGCTCAAAAAATCACATAGTGATTAATTGGAGGCTAAGCAAAAAGAGCTTAACGTCGATTTCAAACGCTAAAGTAAATTAACATTATAGCGTATATAATTTTTTGTTGTGAAAGGGAAGATTTATGGCGTGAATGATTCAAAAATGTGGTTCTTCATCGAGAAACCCTTTAAAAACGGGGGATAATCATGGTAAGAAAAATCTTCCTAAATGGATATGCTTAGGACTCTGTTTCCTTTCCCCCTTCTAATTTTTCATCCTCTTTCGAGGCATCTTTGAATTCTTTGATACCACTGCCCAGACCTCTCATTAGTTCTGGAATTTTTTTGCCCCCAAAGAGCAATAGAACCACTACCACGATCAGTACAATTTGCCATGGGCCAAGCATTCCAAGTAAAATAGTTTGAGCAATCATAAAATATGCCTTTAAATGAAAGAGTAAAATTACTAAAAAGAACCTTAAGAGGCTATGTAATTAACGAAAATTAGTAATTCGAATTGCTCGTAAGGAACTAGAATCGTATGATGTATTTTAAAAAGCTTAACATCAAAATCAAAATCTAAGGTTATCTTTGCCCATCATGGCAAAGGATAGTAAAAAGCGAAAAGAAATTAAGCGAAAGCTTTTGCACAAGTACCGTTTGGTGATTCTCAATGAAAGTACTTTTGAGGAAAAGATATCCTTTAAGCTCAACAGATTGAATGTTTTTGTAACAGGAACCTTATTTATTATTGTTCTCATAGGTCTTACCACACTTTTTATAGCTTTTACTCCATTAAGGGAATATATTCCAGGATATTCATCTACTAAATTAAAAAGACAGGCCACGGAACTCACTTACAAAACAGATTCATTGGTTACGGTTCTCAATTATACCAATAGGTATTTAGACAATGTGAGGCTCGTGTTGCGTGGTGATATTGAAAACAATGAAACGAACAGGGATTCTTTGTTTGAGCAATACAAATTGGATCCATCATCTGTCGATTTAAGTCCAATACGTGAAGATTTGTTGTTGCGTGAAGAAGTGGAACTTGAAGATAAGTACAACCTTTTTGAACGAAATATAGAAAATGTTGGAAGCTTATTGTTTTCGCCTGTTACTGGAACCCTTTCACAAACCTTTGATGTAAAGGCCAAACACTTTGCGGTTGATGTAGTGGCGCCAAAAGATACTCCTGTAAAATCAATTGCGGATGGAACAGTACTATTTTCAGAGTGGACCGCTGAAACAGGTTACGTTATTATCATTGAACATCAAGACGGACTTACATCTGTATATAAACACAATGGTTCTTTGAGCAAATCCCAGGGTGATTTTGTAAAGGCAGGTGAAGTAATTGCCTCTATCGGTAACACAGGAGAACTTACTACAGGCCCACATCTGCATTTTGAACTTTGGAGAAAAGGTCAGGCTGTTGACCCTTTGAATTATATTGACTTTGATTAAAAATGTCGCTAAAAGCATTTGCAGCAAAACTATTTGCCCATAACATAGCCCGCAAAACTGCAAAATGGGCTGCAGATCCCATTGCAACCCAAGAAAGAGTATTTAGTAAACTCATAGTCAAGGCGAAGAATACCAAGTTTGGTAGGGAGCATGATTTTGATAGAATAAAATCACACCAAGATTTTGTGGAAAGAGTGCCTGTTAGGGATTATGAACAGTTAAAAAACTACGTTGAAGATATTATTGAAGGACAAAGTGATGTATTGTGGCCAGGGAAGCCCATCTACTTTGCCAAAACTTCTGGCACTACCTCTGGGGCAAAATATATTCCGATTACAGAGGAATCCATCAAAAATCAAGTTGAAGCATCAAGAAACGCCATATTAAATTACATCCACGAAACAGGAAAGGCCGGTTTTGTAAATGGAAAGATGATATTTCTTCAAGGAAGCCCAATCTTGGAAGAGAAAAACGGTATCAAACTAGGGAGGCTTTCAGGAATTTCAGCGCATTATGTGCCCAATTATTTGCAAACAAACAGACTTCCCAGTTGGGAGACCAATTGTATAGAGGACTGGGAAACGAAAGTGGACAGGATTGTTGAGGAAACCCAAAATGAGAATATGACCGTTATTGCTGGAATTCCTTCTTGGGTCCAAATGTATTTTGAAAAGCTCAATACAAAAACCAATAAAAAAGTTGGTGAGCTTTTCAAATCTTTTCAACTGTTTATCTATGGTGGGGTGAATTATGAACCCTATCGGGCCAAATTTGAAAATTTGATTGGTAGAAAAGTAGATAGTATTGAATTATTTCCGGCTAGTGAAGGTTTTTTTGCATATCAGGACAGCCAAAACGAAAAAGGAATGCTGCTACTGCTAAACTCAGGTATTTTTTATGAGTTTGTAAAGGCAGATGAGTTTTTTGAAGCTAACCCAAAACGTTTGACCATTGCAGATGTGGAACTGGACGTGGACTATGCCATGATTTTATCTACTAATGCTGGATTATGGGGCTATAACCTAGGAGATACCGTTCGGTTTATTTCTAAAAACCCATACAAGGTCATTGTATCTGGTAGAATTAAACACTTTATATCTGCATTTGGAGAACATGTGATAGCCAAAGAAGTCGAAGAGGCTCTAAAAATGGCAGTAGAACAAACAGATGCATTGGTAAATGAGTTTACAGTAGCTCCACAGATAGATCCAGAAAATGGTGAACTTCCCTATCACGAATGGTTTGTTGAGTTTGAGATCCCTCCATCAGAACCTGAAAAATTTAGCAAAGCCATTGAAGAGAGCATGCAAAAACAAAATAGTTATTATTATGATTTAATAGCCGGCAATGTTCTTCAACCTTTGAAAATAACCCAGATACAACCTAACGGATTCCAAAATTATATGAAAGCACTGGGGAAACTAGGAGGACAGAATAAGGTACAACGGCTGGCCAATGACCGGAAGGTGGCAGAAGCACTTCAACCCTTTAAAATATAGATTGATAATAACTGTTCAGCTTTCCTATTAATTCCCTTATTTTTGCCAGAAGATATGATGGCAACCAAGGTAAAACAAACTACTCGGGCACAGGAATCCACCAATGCAATAGAACGGTTGTATATAACCATGAGACATCTTTTGAATCGTGGATTCTATAAACCTTCAGGAGTATCAGGAAATGCACTTAGGAGTGCCCTTCTATTATTAAGACCAGAGATTTATGGCTCTGTTGCCGAGGACAAAGCAGAGCTGAATGGACTCATTTATGTTTTGGAGCGATTGCCAAAAGGAATTGAAGAATGTCGCTTTATCAATCTTACTTCAGATGAAGGCTTTTCCAAATCACATCTAAAAGCTATTGTTCCGCCAAAAAGAAGGAGAAACTGTTATCGTATTGACGATGAACAGATGAACATTGAGATAACCCGTGGAAGAAGCGACATCTACGATATTTTGACACACCTTACTTTTTTGTTCATTGAATCTGGTAAGATTTGTAAGCGGGTGTTGGTTGAAGACGGCAATGCAACTATTCGTGATTGGGATAAGTTGACCGAATTTGTCTTAAGTGAGGAAAAAGAAGAAGCAGAAAGAGAAGTAGCCATGATTCATACAGCCAATATTCTGGGAAGAACCTATGATGAGGTTGTGGAAATTCAGGATAAACTAAAAACCTCAAAAGATCCTGACCGCTTTTTAAATGTAATTTATTGGTTGGGTAAACTGGCCCTAGAAGAGGAAACAACAGGAGATAAAAGAACTATTACATTTAGTCCCTTACTGCGAGAAAGATTAGGGCATCACATCCATGGAGAACGATGGGCCAATAAAATCAAACAAACCCTTAATGAAAATGGTTTGTTGGAAAGACCCATACATATCATTAGTGCCAATATGCATAGTGTTATGAATTCTCTTTTTGCTAAAAAAACCTTAGCAAAAGAATTTCCCAATACAAAATCCCTTGATATTTACGAAGCTTTGAGCTCTTCTGAAAATGAGGATCTTCGAAAGAAAATAAAATCTGTTGGACAACAGAACGGAATGATTTTTTTGGACGATGAATCCGGTGCCAATATAGATATCCAAATTTTTGATTCGGCTAAGTTTGGAAAAGACACCTGCTGTTACGATTTGCCAGAAGGTATTTCTGAAGATGAAAAACCCATTATCTTTGTTATGGATTATGCGTTTGGAGAGCAGGCCTATGAGACGATAGACGAACTTTTGAAACCGTTGGATGAGAATGGTCAAAAGAAGTTTTTGAATGTAGAATCCATTTCCATTATGGGGAAGGCAGGAATTTTAGAGGGCGGAAAAGGTGATCTGATGATTCCTTCTGCACATATTTTTGAAGGGACTGCGGATAATTATCCTTTTGAAAATGAATTGTGCGCCAAAGATTTTGAAGGATATGGCTTAAAAGTTTTGGAAGGTACAATGGTCACTGTTTTAGGAACGTCATTGCAAAACAAAGACATTCTAAGATTCTTTTACGAATCAACATGGAATGTAATTGGTCTGGAAATGGAAGGTGTTCATTACCAAAAGGCAATTCAGTCGGCTTCAAAAATCAGGAAGAGTATAAAGAAAGACATTAAGGTAAGATATGCCTATTATGCATCAGATAATCCGTTAGAAACAGGAAGCACTTTGGCTTCTGGTGGTTTGGGCACAACAGGGGTAAAACCCACTTATTTAATCACAGATAGGATTTTAAAACAAATATTCAATTCATAAAATGGCGGACCAACCAGTACATCAGAACACTTCAGATGAGATAGATTTGGGACAATTGTTCCAATTGATTGGAAGA
>NZ_JABFNN010000026.1 GCF_013090115.1 Flagellimonas amphidinii | reverse complement strand
GGAGCAGGCGCAGACGTGGTAGGTGCACTTCCACCACTGCTTGCCTCTTTGTAGAAGTAAATATTGTCCAGATAGATATCTTGAGGGTCTGTATTGGCAGTACCATCTCCATTGAACTGACCATCAAATTTGAGTTGCACCACTTCATCCCAGATCATTCCTGTGAAATCCCCAATCGGCAGGTCTACGCTGTTCCAGGATCCTGGGGTCAACGGCACCTCAACCAATACCTCGGTAGCTCCTGTGCCACCACCTCCGTTGATAGGGCTCACCTTAACCTGTCTATCGGTTCCCGTAGGTACCCAGATGTCAACGTGGAGATACTCCATTGAAGAGGCATCCTGTGCATTTCCAGAGAAGTCCGTGCCCTGATAGTTAAATGTTGGATAGGCCAGGGCCAAATTTCCATCACCAGGGTCAAAGTCCGTGTTCACAAATGCTAGGCCAGATTGACCCCAATCTGGATTATAGTTGATATCTGTAATGTTGGTATAGGTGCCCCCGTAGATAGAAATCACATCCACGGCATCACGCGCCGGTGGTACAGGTGCCGATGTTGTAGGCATATTACCACCACCTCCAGTCATAGTTGTTGCTTGTGCAATGTCATCAATATAAAAAGTACCACTTGTAGTTCCTGGTCCATCCACAAACATTGTAAGTCTGGAATAACTATCTGAAGAATCAAAATCAAAAGAAATTGATTCCCAACCAGAACCACCATGACTTGCTGTAAGTTCAATGGCGTCTGCTGTACCTTCCTCAAGTTTAAGTAATACATCGACAGCTGCATCTGCCCAGAAATTCATGGTGACCGTTTTATCGTCAGTAAGATCCATAGGGGTCTCCAAATTAAAAAAGATACCTTCAAATTCTGCCCCACTATTGGTAATGGCTCCAACGTTGGATGCAACATCATTGCTTCCTCCGGGTGCCGGATTGGCCACAACTTCAAATGCAGCGCCATTAAAAGTAGAAGCTTCATAATCGATGTTGGTACCATCGAATGTGATTGGCAACATAGGCATTGAAGGTGGGACCGGTATGGATATCACAATTTCATCTGTGAAAGTTGCCGTGGCCCCAGCAATGTTTGATGCCGTTAAGGTTACTGTATACGTACCATCTGTATATGTTTTTACGGGATTTATTTCGGTTGAAGTAGTCCCATCACCGAAATTCCATTCATAGCTTTGTGCATTTTCAGAAATATTGATGAATGATACAGTACCTGTGTTCACCACTACGGTCTGTGTAAATCCTGCTACAACTTCTGGAAGGGAATTCCCTTCATCATCATCTTCGCATCCCAAAAAGGATATGGCCAAAATCAATAAAGAAAATATTTTGGCTTTTGTATTTAATAATTTCATTTGAGTATGTATTAGTTTAGTTAGTTAATTCTGTGTTATACACCCGCACATAATCCACTATCATGGTTTGCGGAAATTGAGTTTCTGCATTTGGCGAACCAACAAAAGTCCCTCCTACAGCCAAGTTCATCAGAATGTAAAAGGGCTTGTTGAACACCCAAGTTCCCGTTACATCTTCTGGCGTTATTTGGTTGTAGAGCACATCATCCACATAGAAATTGATATACTCCGGTCCCCATTCAATTCCAAAAACATGGAATCCCGTATCAAAACGGTCATTATCCAAGGTGTACTCTTTGGAGATAGCCTCTCCTGCAGAATATCCTGGTCCATGAACACTACCAATAAGTACAGTAGGGTTTTGTCCTCGATATTCCATGATATCAATCTCACCTGCTCCAGGCCAGGGGTTTTCATCTATATCTGCACCCAGCATCCAGAATGCAGGCCAGATTCCTTGTCCGTACGGCAATCGAATTCTAGCTTCAAAACGACCGTATTTTTGTTCAAATTTGTCCTTGGTCAAAAGACGTGCAGATGTATATGAAGAGTTTTCAAAAGATTCTTCTCGTGCCGTTATGAGCAGCACCCCATTTTGGACGGTCACATTTTCAGTTCGGTCGGTGTAATACTGTAATTCTTGGTTGCCCCAGCCATTCTCACCCGTTCCGATATCATATCCCCAAATCTCAGAATTTGGTGCTCCTTCCACATCAAAATTGTCTTCCATGACCAAGTTGGTGAAAGTGGTCACTATTTGGGTATCGTCCGTTGAGCATCCAGAAAAGCAGAACATTAAAGTCGCTACAAAAGATTTTAGAACCATTGCCCTCATTGTTTTACGATTATTATATATCTTATCCATAAACTTATTTTTTACTGTTAGTGTAGCATCCATTATTCCGTATAGAAATAAATGTTATCCAATAAGAAATTTGGACCTCCTGTGAGTATGAGGGTACCTAGATTATTTTTCTGGGAGGCAATATCACCGTCGAGAGGTATCTCAAATGATGTCCATTGCCCTACAGTCAATCCAGTCATATCAAACCGACGGTCTGCATCATCTCCTATAGGTAAGCCAGTATTGACATCGGTTTCTAAAATTTGATTAGCTCCTATGTCCCTGATTTGAATTCCAACTTCAGTACCAGCCTCCTGCACATATACATCCACATGCAAAAAAGTTAATCCTGATGCATCTACTGTATTGTCGAAAATTATACCCGTGAAGTTGTTGTTGGTATAAGCCAAAACATCACCGCCACTTGTGGAAGTGAGTGTGGTTTCTGTTGTAGACCCTCCAAAACCGGGAGTAAAACTACTTGAGGTATCGTTGGTATAGCTATCACTAAAAATTGATTTCACATTTACAGCAGGTTGTGTGGGTGTGGGTGACGCTTGAAGACTACCACTCGATGTCAATTCCAAAGAACCTTCTGCGGCGACGTTGGCCAAGAGTGCAGTTATGCTTGTGGTTCCTTCGCCCAACACGGTAATTTCACCCAACTCACTTACCAGAGCCACCCCTGTATCTGAAGAAGTAAAATCATAATAAGATGGTGCAGCGGATACTGTTTGATTAACACCATTATCTAGATTATAGGTTTGTGTAAGTCCAGTAATGGTAATGCTTGAACCTGTGAATGCTTGTTCGGTTAGCTCCTCACCTGCAAAAATGGTCGGATTGGGTTGAGCAATTGTTCCCAGTTTTTCAAACTGAACTTCATCAAACCATAAAATGTAACCACCTTCATCCCCTTCAAATGATGCACCTTCTGCCAACCAGAACATACCGGTTTCATTGATTAATTTAGATGCATCTGGAATTGGAATCACATATTTCTCCCATCTAGTGCTAACGCCCATATTGTTCAGGGTTACCTGATATTTATTATTGGTTTCACCAGAAATACCAAATCCTATGGCATCAATGGTAGCAGCTTGGGATGCCTTTGCATAAAAAGTCAATGCGTCAAAACCTGAAAGATCTCTATTGACCGTAGTATTAAAAGTGGCCCCTACAAATCCATTACCAAATGCCGGCACGTCAAAACGCATAGCTGCACTACCCATGAACACGTTGTCATCGGTTGCCACACTAAATGCTTCTGGATCCGCTCCTGCGTCCACAAATGGGAAGTAATCCAACCCTGCCGAAAAAGCATCTATAAAAACATCTCCATTTGCAGGAAAGGAAGCAAATTCAACATCATCTGAGAAATCTCTTTCGCAACTTGAAAACACAAAAACTCCCAAGCTTAAAAGAACTACAAAACGTATACTGTTATATCTATTATTCTTCATAACGCAATCTTTTTATTTCCCAATGTTGATGTGTATATATGTCATTATTTCCCACTCGCTACCGTCGTCAAATCCAACCGGACTTATAATCGGTTCGTTTGAAAACTCGGCCGCCACATTTGGCAAGTATCTGGGCGAAAATTCATTTAGTGATCGCCAAGTACCACGTATACCAACCTGGGTACTTGGTAAGATGAACCAATCTGGTTTACCCAAAGTTGTAGATATATCCAGCATCAATTGTACTGGATACGTTAAGTTAAAATCCCTGTGATAATCAAAAGGTCCCCAATCATTGATTTTTTGTTCATAACGTAATTTGAAGTTTTTGTAAATCATTCGAACATCTCCCCCAAAACGTTTGATCAATCTTTCTGAATCTCCGTTTCCTTGTCCGTTACCGTAATAAAAATTACCGATTATGCCCAAGTCTGAGCTAATTTTTGAAACCATTCTGGAATGTACCTCCCATAAATCTTCGGCCGGTGCCGAGTTGGGAAATGCGAAGAACGTCCTATCAGCCAAAAATCCAATGTGAGCATCCTGAGTTGTAGGTAAATGACGGTATACAAAGCCAAGATTCATCGCAAACTTTGCATCTTCTGCCCTATCATTGTCCCATTCATACATCCATGTACCAGGTGTTGGGTCAAACGTAAAAAGTATTTCTCCAGCAGTAGTTTCGCGATTACCGCGTACTGAAAAAGGATCATCGATAATATTTCTTAGACGTCCAGGAGCGGTCACATCGTTGGGAATAGGATCTACCAATGGTTTTTGCCACAAGAAATTGGGTGCAATCTGAAAATTTCCAGTCGCATAAGTAAAACCAGATAAAAAGTTGACTTGGTTTCCACTTCCGGTGTCCCTAAGTTTCCAGCCGGTAAAGGTCAATGTTTGGTCAGCGCCACCATTGGCGACCAGTCCCATTGCTGCTGCCTGCCCATACCAATTGAATTTACCTCCTTCATAGGTCAGTTTAACTTTACCTCCCCAATTATCACTGGCCTGTACTTTATCCTCATAGACGATATAGTTACCAGAAGTACCCCTAACATCTTGGAATGTACTCCCGTTTAAAGGGTTTCCTGCCCAAATACCTCCAAGGTGCACGCCAAATTTGCCAAACTCCCTTTCAATGGCAAGGGTTGCTCTTTCCGTGGGCCAAGGTGGTATAACACCACTTCGTACTTGATTTACATCCAATATCCTACGTCCATTTTCATCAAAAGTGATATCGGTTTCAAAATCTCTATGGTAAATACCGGTAACATCAAATTTACCTACGTGTGTTTTGTACTTGAAAAGCATAGTTGGGTTGGCTCCCCACCACAATTGTGGTCCTATTGCTGCTTTGAAGCCCTTTAAGGCACCTTTTCCATCAACTTCAGTTCCTAGAATTTCACCGTTGTAAATATCAAGGTTTGGACCGTAGTTGGCCTCTGGATATAATCCGAAAAAGTCACCTTCATACCCCCAATGATAATGGCCGGTCCTGTAAAATCCTCTAATATCAAACTGCTTTGCTTTCCATTCAAACTCAGCATTGTAAACTCGTATTCTGTTAACATCTTGTACCAGTACATTGCCTTGGTCGGTATTCACTTCCAACGGACGGGAGTTGTTCTCATAAAAGATTTCATTGATGGGGTTTTGTGCTACATTTCCAACTACATTCACATTTACTTCTGCACGCATATTTGGAGCTGGATTTCCTTCAACACCAATAAAATAGGATTGCATGTGGTCAAACCCTAATTGGTTGGGAAATGTGTTCGGATCATCAGGATCTGCATTATCTGGTGTAGTGATCAAACTACCCCCAGTGCTGAATGTAGAGAACTTGGCCTGGAGGTTACTTATTCGGAGTAAGTTACTTTGTTCACCTGTTAAAGCTGCTTTATCCCCTCGAGCTTTAAGGACAGCATCCATCAACTGAATGTTATCAAAATAGTTTTGGACAAAAGCTTGATCAACACCTTGATCATATGGATTTAATTGATGTGCTTCTTTCAACGCATAGTAGGCTGCTCTTGGATAAAGTTCATACAATCCTCTTGGATTGGTTGCACCTTTAGCGCAAATTCCAAACCATTCTTCATTCATATTATTTTTGCCTTCACCTGGCAAGTCCCTAGCATAACCACCATTGGACCAAGATGCATTGTTATCATGCACATCTGCATTTTTACGATCATCAAATCCAAACTTCCACCATCCATCACTAAACTGAAAAGTGAATCCGCCGATGGAGTTTCCAACTTTGCCAACTCCAGCTGCATTTTCGTAAATTTCTTTCCAGTTGCCCACCATATAATAGGCTTGGGAGTACTGATCTTCCTTGTTTTCTATAGCGCTAAAAGCATCAGCTCCAAACTCGGTGAACATTATTGGCTTATCGAGTTTGTCCTTGACCACTTGGAACATATCTCCAAAGGATACTCCTCGGTATGTGTTGGTACCGTATATATCCACATCTTTACATTCTTCTGCTACGATATCAATAAACAGTACATCTCCATTACAAATAGCCACCGGATGAGAAGCATCCATTTCCTTCATCATTTTGGCAGCTTCGTTCATTAATCTATACATAGGTCTACCTCGACTCTCACCTATAAATGCTATTCGACCTTCATCATCCGGAAAATCTTCGGTCTCTGCTCCTGCCCAGAACAATCCATAATTGTTCTCATTACCTAAAAGGTAAAGAAGGAGCCCAGGGGTGTTTTTGTAGCCCTCAACCAATTCTCGCATTTCCGCTAACAAAAATTCTCTGGTAGTGGGGTCATCGTAAATGGTAACTGGTGTCCATACACCATTGAGCGTCAATCCATAGCGCCCAAATGAATGGTTGAGCATGGTGTAGATACCATAATTCTCATAGATGTACCGAATCCATTTTGCGGGTACTCCGGTATACTGACGGATAACATTTACGCCCATGTTTTTGAGCAAAGCCATTTCATGATCGAGTCCGGCTTTGATAACATCATCAGACTTTTTCCAGAAATTGGCATTGACTGTATTGGTCCCAATGGGAATGTAATCCCAGTTCATTCCATTGATCATGAAATCCTCTCCATTGACGACCAATTTCGTTCCTTCTTCGTTACTCACCACTGATACCTGATCCGTTTGCGCGGTCAAATTCACTGTGAACAACAAAAGCAATAATCTGAACAAATTGTTTTTCATAGTTATGTTTAGTTTAATTTAGTTAGCACTACTCGGTTTGCTTAGAAATAGCACAACTCCATTTTTCAGAAGGCTAAACATATCCTATAAAAATGTGAAATCAATAAAAAATACCTCAACAAAAAATATACATGATAAAAAAATGATAGATATTTTATCAAATAATCAAAATATCAATATTCACAGGGCTTGAAGAGCAAAACCCTTTTTCTCGTAGTAAATCTTAAATCTTACTTTGTTGAGGTAATGTTGAGGTAAAATATACTGCTGTAGTGCCACTTATAGCTTAAGGATGTAATCTACTAAGTTATCATCATGGGAAAGATCCATTTTTTTACGCAGGCGGTAACGTTTGATCTCTACACTTCTGGGGGAAATATTGAACATTGGAGCTATTTCTTTGGAAGATAAATTAAGACGCAGATAAGCGCAGAGTTTAATATCGTTAGGGGATAAATTTGGATGTGCCTTTTTAAGTTTCTTCAGAAATTTTCGGTCTGCATTGTTGAAGGCTTCTTTAAAAAACTCCCAGTCATCTTTTTGCCCCAGATTCGTATCGATGATCTGTATTATGGGTTTAACAGAATTCTTATCAGCAACGCTGGAAATCAACTGTTCTTTAATTTTGGAGAGCAATTCATTCTTTTTAATAATGCTCATGGTTGAAGCGGCCAGTTCATTGCTTTTGCTCTGGAACTCTTTCTTTAACTGCTCATTCTTTATTTTTATAATTTCTTTTTCATTTTGAGCTTTGGCCAATTCCATTTCACGCTTATTCCGTGCAATAAGCTGTTGTTGTCGCTTGTGATAATATCTTCTGTACGAAGCATGAATGGCTATGGAACCTAAGATACCTCCTAGCACATAGAGTACTATAAAAAGATTGGAACTGTACCAAGGCCGTGCAATTTTAAATTGATAAGAAGATACATTGCTGGATACCCTATCACCTATTTTTGCCCTGACCCGAAATATATAATCTCCAGAGGGTAAATTTTCAAAAGATACATTGGAGTCTTCGGACCAATTACTCCAATTGGAATAAATCCCCTCCAATTGATATTGAAACTTAGGCCGCAAATATTTCTGATAGCTTGCCACATGATAGGTTATTTCCAAACTATTTTCATAACTGGCAAAATCTCCTTCTGTTTTAGAATTGATCAGACTTTCATCTGTTTGAATCCTTTCCTTGCCAGCTTTTCTTATTTTATTGATATCGACTTGAAAAGCATCAATCTCAAAACGGTCAGTATCCAAAGTAAAATATCCTGAGCGGGCACCAATCAAATATTTACCATTTTCTGGTAAGGCCGTAACACTTTCATACCCGATGATACCATTACGCATATCCTCGGTAAGGGGAATTTGATGAATTACAGGAGCTTTGGCCAATCCACCTTCGGACACAAAACTGACATTTGCTTTGGAAAAAGCCCAAAGATTTCCATTTTGGGCATCCTTTATAATTTTTCCAGAAACATATTCGTCTTCCGTATAGAGATTGCTCAGTAAAGTATCCTTTACAAAAGTTTTTTCCTCCCAGCTGTACTTAAAAATTCCTTTTTTATATGCATACAATAAATCTCCTTTGTATTTAACTATTCCAGAATTAGATCCTTTGATCAAAGTATCGACTTCCATTTTTTCCATTTTTAGGAAATCATCGCTTACTTGTAGTTTAAAGACTCCTTTATATTCATGATTTACGAAAATACTATCCCCAAAAACTTCAAAATATCGAGCTGAATGATCAAATCCGTCTATTTTGTTTCGTAGAGTCCAATTACCAGCAGATTTTTCCAATACGTATAAACCATCGTAATTTCCCTGTAGTAAGAGATCATTATCATTTAATCTTCCTATTTTCCAAGTACCTTGTATCTCCGAAATTTTTTCAGCTCTATCTCCTTTTATTATATAAGTTCCTGTGTGATGACCACAATAAAGAATTCCATCAATAGTATTAAGCGACCAAACTTGACCCTGCGTACCTTCAATAAACTTAAATTCTGATTGATCTTGCTGTTTTTTATAAAAAAGACCTTGATTGGTCCCTATATAAAGATTACCATTTGATATCGCCGAGTCATATACACTTCCAATCAATCCCTCATTGTCCGGGTAGACCTGAAAGGGAGATTCCATGTTGATATAGCTAATCCCCACATCCAATCCCAACCATATGTTTTGATCTCTATCCTCATGTATGGATAATATTGTATTGTTCTGCAACCCTTTTGTTTGATCGATAGTATCCAGTAGATGTCCAGAATTATCCATAAGCAGCAGTCCATTGGATATGGTACCCAAAACATAGTCCCCATTCTTCAACTTTAATCCACTATAAAGGCTTATATTATTTAAAAAATCGTCTGCATTGGTGGGCCATTTTTCCAAAAAGCCTTCTTGGGTTTTAAAAAAGCCGTTATCTCGAGTTAAAATCAGGTATTCTTCTTGATGTTCGAAAATGTTGATTACTTCTGAATGCTGTATTTCCTCGTCTTTGTAAACCAAGAAAGATTCTCCATTTTTAATTTGAAAGATTCCCTTCCCCATCTTTTGAAAAAGAACGGATTGGCCCACCTGAAAAACCTTTGGCAAAAATGAGTCACTTTCAATCACATTGACTGAATCATTGCTCAGGTTGTAGATGTATATTCTGCTATGTGATTGAAAAACCATCCATTCCCCCATATTCAGAATACTCCAGAATTCTTCGTCCTTAACCAGACTTTTTTGCATGCGTTTGGACAAACTGGTATAATTAAGTCTACCAAAATCATCTTTCTGCCAGTAGCCGAATTCCATATAACATCCCGTATAGATTCTATCATCAACAGCTTTAACAGCTCTAATAATGGATTCATTAGGAGAAGAACTGAAGGTCCATTGAGATCCATTATACGCTAAAAGTCCTCTGTTATTAGCAATATATATGGTTTTGTCATCAGTTTGTGAAATAGCCCAATTTTGACTTTCCGCTCTATAATCTGTTGGTGAAAAATTTTGGATTGGAGGCAAGTCTTGCGCTGAGACAAGGCTATATATAAAAAGTAAAAAGAAACATATAATGTGATGAGGACGACTTATATCATTCAATTGTAATAATTGGGACCATCTATTGATTAGAGCATGGACCGCATACTCAAGATAAGAAAAAGGAACAGGATCTAAAAATAAACACTGACAATCTTAGAATGTCAGTGCCTATTTACACCTAACAAAGACTTAATTATGTTCTTCCGCAAAAGCCCTATATGTAAGTTATAATTCTGATATTATCGTCTCTTTTCATTTTCCCATTGTCCTACTTTAAAAACTTATAAACTGCTTCCAACAATTTTTTGGGTTTGTCCATGTGCACAAAGTGACCAGAATCCTCAATGATTTCCAATTGGGCATTGGTAAGTGTTTTGGCTATTATCTCCCCCAATTTTACATTAATAAAACGGTCATGTCTTCCCCATACTACTAAAACTGGTTGCTTTAATTCATGAATTCTACTTTCTAGATAAGCCTGAGCGGGAGCATTGTTCTGAAAAAAGGAAAGGAAAGCATTTTGTGTTGTTATATTGTATCCATCTGCCAAAAACTCTTTAAGAATTTCCTTAGGAATATTACTTTCTTTATAAAAACCTTTATTATATGCAATCTTGGCAGAAACCCTGGGAAACCATTTAATCAGTGCTTTGGCCCGAAGTGAATTTTTCTTGCCAAAACTCCTTAACTCCCATGAAGAATATGCAGTGGTTGGAAATGGAATTCCGTCCATAATCACCAGACGCTCAATTCTAGTGGGATTTTCAATCGCCATAATCATTGCTGGAGACAAACCTATATCCGTACCCATTATTGTAGCGCAATTAATCTGAAGCGTATTTAAAAAATCCATGGCGACAGCTGCCAAAGTTCTAGGATTATAATTATGTAGTTCTTCAAAACCATCACTACCCCCGAATCCTGGCCAATCCATGGCCAATACCCTATAATTCTTGGAAAGTACGGGAGCGATATCGTACCAAGCTTGAAGGTTTTCAGGAACTCCATGTAGCAATAGTAACACGGGGTTATCCATATCTCCAAGCTCGGCATAACAAATTTTCAGGTTAAACTTTTCAAGTTGAATTGTTTTTGTCTTCAACAGTTTTGTACGATGTTTATTAGTTTTCATTAGAATTGGTTTTAATAAGTTGTATATACAACATTTAAATTAAATTTTTAACGCATGTGATTTTCTAAATTTTGTAAGCTTTTTAGACCTGATTCTTCCAATTGACCAACCAGAATGTCCATGGCTTTTTCCCATTCAGGAATAAGTGTTTTGACCAAATTCATACCTTCTTTAGTTAATTCAACCTCTGGCCTGTATGAAATTGTCTTTAAGACTAAATTCTTTTTCTCCAATAATTTTATGCTTCTACTGACCGTTGATCGTTCTAAACAAAGTACTTCCCCTACTTTTCCCTGCTCTACATGTCCTAGTTCATGTAATGCGAAGAGAATGGTCATTTGATTTTCAGTAATACCATAGTTTCCCAAAAATTTTCTAATATGCCCATCTGCAATTCGGGATAAACGCCTTAATCTAGATCCGATACAATGCTCCAACTGATATTTCATAAAGCAAAAATAAAAATTTAAGTTGTATATACAACTTAATGATTGGGTTTTGATAATTATTTTAAATAAAAAAGCACCAATTAAAATTGGTGCTTTTTCGTCGGAATGACAGAACTAGAAAATGTTCCGTATATCATTGAAAAACAAAAATTTACTTTGATTTTTTCAAAAAATTATCGCTAAGATTCAAATTTAATGAATGTTGAAAATCCCCGAAGCATATCAAAACTCTAAAGCAAAAAGTAAACTCGTTTATGATCTATATGCCAAAATCCTTTTCTGCAATCAAAAATTACCTGTATATCAAGTAGTGGATAAAATTGAATACAAAAAAACTCAACATTTTACTGTAGCTTTCATACGGTACTTTGGGTATGTGCCCAGTAAACTGATTGGATGAACTTATACCATGGTTCAGCTACTCCATTTTTTCGAAAAAGGCCTTGATATCCCGGTATATTTCCGACTTCATATTCTTTACGGTTCGAACCGTAATGGACAAGTTCGTTGCTATTTCTTGGTTGCGATAGCCTTTCATTGCCTGTATAATAACGGCTTTCCGTCGGGGTGTCAACGAATGTATGGCAAGTTGCAACAGGCGTATTTTTTCCGATGCCATAGTTGAAAGGTCATCTTCTTCCATTGATTCGGCCCCACTTTGGCTTTGTGCCAAGTGGGCCGATTGTACCTTTTGTTGTTTAATATGGTTTAAGGCCCTGTTGCGAACCGAAGTATACAGATAGGTCTTGAGTTTGGCCTCGTCATCACAAGGGTTCTTGAGCTCCCATAATCGCACAAATATATCTTGAACCATATCTTTACTGGTTTCCAAAGATCCTGTGTACCGCAAAGCAAAATTAACCAATGCATTATAGTATTGATTAAAAATGGGCGCTAACCAATCTTGCGGAAGTGGTTGGCTCATTTTACTGTGCAGGTGTAATAATCAAAGTTCCTTCAAAGACTGGAAATTCTACATCCAAAGGTTCGAAGTAATACTTATATTCCAAAGTTATGGTCGTAGTTTCCTCGTCATAGGTACCCGTGGCGCTAACATACTCCTTACCTCCTCCATCGCATTCCCATTCCTGTAGTTCCATCGATGCCGTACCGTCATCCGCTAATAGAATAATCAGGTCATTGGAATCAGAGCAACCATTTCCAAATAAATCACCTCCTACCAATGTCAATTCTCCACATTCCGCTATGGTCTGCATTTCCACACTACCAAAACCTACATCTTCAACATCGGTGTTACCTGCCCAAAGATTTGAATTGGCGGTAGCTGAACATTCATCACCACCACCTAGGCTACTAATATTCACAACGCCACCAAAAAGTTCAGAACCTTCATCATACAAGGTATAGTTTAGTTCAATGGTATTCTCATTCAAATCATAAGACCCGAAACCTTCGATTTCAAGGTTAGAGCCCTCCCAACAGGAATAGGGTTGTCTTGCCATTGTAATCTCGCTGATACCATCGACCGCTTCGCTGAATTCCAATTGGATTTCCGGTATATCCGAACAACCATAACTTACCAAATCCGCTTTTAAGGTATAATTTCCGCAGCTTAGCGCAGTTCCTTCTCCTGAAATAGGGTCAAAGCCCTCTTCCTGCAACTCTAATTCACCTTGCAATCCTGATAAATCGACATCGGTGCATGCAATGAACTCTTTTACCGTGATGGCCACTGACGAGGTTTTGGAGATATCGGCTTTACTTACATTCACTTCAAGGTCTATCTGAGGATAGGTAATCGAGTTGATCAAGCTTTCATCAGCTACGATGATATAGCCATAGTCGGAGGTCACGGTGACCACACCTTCAGGGGATTGCGAAAGTACCTCGTAGGTCACACTTCCTTGACTAGAGGTGCCTGGAACAAACCCTATGGTATCGCCCACGGTTAGATTATCAAATATTTCTGTTGTGTAATCGGTAGTAGTTAAAGTGAGGGGTATCTCCCTATCTTCATCACAGGCTATTACAGCGAAGAGAAGTAATAGCGAGCAAACCGTGAATTTTATGTTATGTGTCTTCATGCCTTATTTTTTAGTCTCTAGGGTTTTGTTCAATTTCGGGGTTGTAATCAATGTAGGCTTGACCGATTGGAAACGCCCAGTTCAAGCTATTAGGGGCTAGGGTAACCGTTTCTCCGTTATACGAATGGGTAACCGATATCTGATCATTGTCGAATTGATTGTAGCGCTTGATGTCGAAAAGGCGTACATTACTTTTGTATAGCTCCCTGCGACGTTCTGCTTTTATAAAATCGAGCAAACTTATTGGGTCTGTTATCTCCACATCTTGGTATGTGCCAGAATCATAACGTGTAACACGTAGCTCGTTTAATCGGTTTAGTGCAGTGCCTGTATTGCCCAATCTGGCATTACACTCTGCACTGATAAGATACAATTCCGGAGTAGTTAGTCCCCTACATGGAGAAATAGCTTCTTCTATAGTAGCATTTATCAATCCAAAATCATCATTCGGACTGTAATCCGTCCATTCAGCATACTGCTTTTTTCGCAAGTCATCGTCTTCGTAGAGATCGAATAATTCTTGTGTTATGAAAACAGGAGAGGCTATGAAAAATGAATTTGTTGTGGATTTGTACCACACGATTTCGGTATTATCTACAATATCTTCGGGTAAGGCTACCCTGTCTTCATCGTTGATAAGATCGTTATAATCGTTAAGGTCACTGTGCGAAGCAAGCGCCTTATCCGCAGCCGTTAGTGCTTCCTGGTATTTTCCTTGAAAAAGATATGTTCTTGCCAATAAGGCATTAGCAACTGCTTTTGATGGGCGAAATCTTAAATCAGTAGATTGTGTATCTGGCAGTGCATCCATATCGGAAGTAATATCATCGATAAGATAGTCGTAAACTTCTTGTACAGAGGCTCTGGTTAAGTCTAGACCGGTAAGGGCAACACCTTTTCGAATGGGCACACCCAAATCGGTTGATGCTGTTGCCGAGTTGTAGTGTAATGCATATTGATTAACCAAATGCAGATACGCCCACGCACGTTGAATTTTTGCTTCGGCCCTAAGTTCTGCAATTTCTGCATCGGTACCATCTACGTTTTCCAGCCCGTCCAATATAACATTCGCTATATAAATAACATGGTAATAGTTTTCCCAATCTGCATCAGATTCAGATTGTGGGATATGACTTTCCGAAAAAAGATAGGTTTTAAATGCAATATCACTATACCCTAGAGATAATACTATTTCTTGAGTCATGTTAACATCGTCTGTATAAAAGAGTGAGCGAAAGTGCATTTCCCCAAATCCATAGGAAAAAACTTCAGTACCAGAACTTAAGTATTTGCCTACTTGATCTAGCAATTCCCTATAATCATCTGTTGTTGAAGGCACTTTTTTACCTTTTGGCACAAAATCTAAGTAGTTGTCTCGTGTACAACCAACTGCAACAAAGGTTATGATGGTGATGTATATAATTATTCTTTTCATTTCGCTGTTTTTAAAAGGTAGTAGTGATACCAAAAGTGTAGTTGGTGTTTATGCTTAATAATTCATATTGTTCGTAGGGGTCAATATCCCACTTATTAAAGTTCCATGATTTTAGATTATTGATCTGAAAGGAGAATTTCAGGTTATCTAGTTTAAGGTTCTTTAAGATGTTCTCCCCCAAAGAATAACTAAGGATAATCTCTTGCAAGCGAATATTCGTGGCATTATCATATTGATTACTTGAAAATGCATATAATTGATAACCTGGCGAACTTTGCTCGGATGGTATTGCCAATGCAGGAATGTCTGTATTGTTTTCGTCACCTCTGGTCTGCCACCTGTTTTCAAAATCACGCATTACATTTTGAGTATCAGAAGAAGAAGGATCATAAATATAATTTCTCTGAAAAATATGTCCGCCTTGGAAAACAACCAATGTTCTTAGTCCCCAACCTTTATAATTGAGGTTGTTGATCCAGGATCCGAAAATAGGAGCTGTTGTAGTGCCTTCCTTTCTCAAGGCGGCCGTATCCGTGATATCGGTAGTATAGTCTATAATATTACCGGAAGCATCTAAATACTGAGGTTTTCCATCACGGTCTAAACCTGCATATTGCGCACTGTAATATGTGTTGAGCGGTTCATTTAAAACAGTGGTGCCAAATAATAGATTGTTGACCGTATTTGTCTCAACATCCAACTTGGTTATTTCGTTTTTGTTATAGCTGAAGTTAGCCGTTGTGTTGTAATTGAAATTGGGAGAGTTTACCACTCCAACATCCAATGTAACATCTATTCCTTGATTGGAAAGCGAACCTATATTTAACTGTTGTTCCCCTACACCTACAGTAGCATTGAGTTGTTGGGGAGATAATAAGTCAGTACTTAGGTTATCGTATACATCTACACTGGCATTAACAACACCATTCCACAGACCAACATCTAAACCAAAATTAAATGATCTTGTTTTTTCTAGGCGTAATTGAGGATTGGGTAAAGAAATGACAAAACCGGATTGATTGTTGTAGCGTGAATCGGCATAGCCCACCCCGGATTGTAAATACGGACTTGTCGACTGGTCTACATTACCATTGGTACCGTATGTTGCTCTCAGATTTAAATCTGTGATGTCTTCAGAATCCGCAAAGAAATCCCTTGCTACATTCCATTTTAAACCTACAGAAAATAATGGTCGGTTTCTAACCTCACTAGATACCCCAAAAAGATTGGTGTCATCTAAACGAATGCTACTACTAAGTGTATATATATTGTTTAAGGTGTAAGAGGCATTGGCATAATAGGAAAGAAATCTATTTTCATCAAAACGAAGGACATCATAGCTAGGTATAACAACCTGACTTTCATCGTTAATGGGAGATGTAGTTACACTATTTAAATAGCCAGCTTCGGGAAATGAAGAAGCTAATGTTTGGTCATTAAATCCGTAACGGCGGTAGCCATTGGATTCGTTGATTATCTTTCGTGCTTCATAACCAGCCAAAGCATTGACTTGATGTTTACCATCAGCAAAGCTTTTATTAAAATTTAATTGTGTTCTAAAGGTGTGTGCACTTAAGTCACTTTCTGTAAAATCGGCAATCCCTCCTTCCGGTAGGTGGTGAGTTACCGTACCATCACCCGCAATTTCAGTGAATATATTGTTATACATCCGTGCTATATACCTGTTTTCATTGAAGTAATTACGCATTTTGGTTTTTCCCCACTCGTACTGATATAGACCAGATAACGTTAAACTCTCAAAAAGGTCATATTCTAGAGCTAAACGAATACGAGACTCAAAGCTCTTACTGCGGTTGTCGTTATTGTCGAGCTCTTGTTTTATGTTGTAGGTAGATGAATATCTATGCCCCAAATTTTGCGCAGCTTCCGAAGCGTAAGCATCTGCACCACCACCTACAGCCATGGCTGTCAGGTTTCCGTTTTCATCTACTATGGGGTCGAACATTGAAACTTCAGTAAGTAAATTGGTATTACCAATAAAAAACTGTGTTTCCCTGGGATCCGTCGAGCTTAAATCATAGTTTGAATCATCAGGTTCTAGGCGTGTGTCGGTTATGTAAGTATTAATCGCCGTTTTTAATCGCAATTTTTTGGAAATGTCTAAATTATTGGCAATGTTGATGGTATATGCATCGCTGCCCGTACCCCTGATCCGCCCCTTACTGCTGTTGTATGCCAGGGATACACGATAATCGTTGGATTCGCCCCCTCCTGAAAAAGCCAGATTATATTGGTTGCTATATATGGGCTGATAAACATAACGGTTCAATTGACTCTCGGCGTTAAGATTTGATAGACGCTCTATAGCGGCATTGGCCTCTGTTTGGGTTATAAGCCCAAGGTCTTGCTTTTTTAGGATTTCGATAACAGGATTTTGTTTATAAAAATTACTGCTTGAAATTGATTCACCTTCTTGATAAATATTATAGCTTGAAGGAGCAAGTTGATATATAGACTTTAAATATTCAAGTTGCTGAGCTTTGGATGCAAGTACGTTTTTTAGTTTTGGAATCGGTGAAAAAGACGTATTCACAGAAGCTTCTATCATCATTTTCTTGTTTCGATTCCCTTTTTTGGACTCTATAACAATAACGCCATTAGCTGCTCTAATACCCCAAATAGATGCTGCAGCCGCATCTTTCAATACAGTAACTCTTTTTACATCATTAGGATTTATAGAACTTATACCGCCTTCTACCGGAAAGCCATCTACGACGATCAGGGGGCTTCTGTTCGCAGTGGAAATGGAATTGATACCACGGATAACAATGTCGCTATCCTCATTGATATCACCATCAAATAAAACACCATTGATCTCTCCATTGAGTTCCGATAAAATATTGTTGCTAATTTTACTGTCGAGGGTTACTTCCTTCATGTTGTCATAAGATCCCGTGGCACGCTCTTTGGAAATCTGCTCATAGCCAGAAGATACAACGTCTACCCCTTCCAAAAGAAAGGCGGTCTCCTCCATAACAAGATACAAGGGTTCAAAATTCTCGACGACATGTATGATGTCGGCATATCCCACGCTCGATATCATGAGCACATCGCCTATGGCCACCTGCGATAGCTCAAAGGAGCCATCTTCCAGAGCCCACGTGCCGTACTCCATGGTTTGGTTCCAAATGGTCGCACCGAGCATCGGAACTCCGTTTTCGTCCTTAATAATTCCTTTTAATGATTCCTCTTTTGACCGTGAAGGAACGGAGGCACCCTTTTTCTTAAGAATGACCTGTCCGTTCACAATGGAATATTCCAAATCGCTTCCGGAAATAAGCTGACGGACAATATCGTGTATACTTCCCTTTTTTACGCTGATGTTGACATTGCGATCTAGATTCAACGTTGCCGTATTGTACAAAAAGGTATACGGCGTTATGGCCTCGATTTCCTCCATGGCCTTTCGTACGGTAATCTGCTTAATGTCCAGGGAATACGTTTCGGTTTGCGCACATAGATTCGTAAGCCCCACAAAGAAAAGGAAAAAGGTTATGTACAAATATTTACCGAATTGCATCGAAGCTTTTTTCTTGACCGAAAGCATTTCTGACAGTTGTCTAAATTGGTCGGTGGTATTATAAATTAAAAGTGTTGGTTCAGTCTTGTTCATATAGTTGAGTTGAGTAGTTGGGTTCTTGACCCGTATTATTTAATAGTTATGGTATTGTCCGCACTTTGGACATACTCGAAATCGTAGCCCAATTCAATGAAATAGTCCAATATCTGCGTTATTGATTCATCCTTGAATTTTCCCGAAAAACGTTCGTTGCGTAATTCATCCTTCTTCAATAGTACGGTTACGTTATGTTTCCGCTCCAATTCCTTCAGAATATCCTCGAAACTGCTATCCACAAAGGTTAGGCGACCTTGTCGCCAGTCTGTATAATCTTTGGACAAGACCTTCTTTTTGGTAAGTTGTAGTTGCTGACCGTTCCACACCACCTGTTCATTGGGTTTTATGATTATGGCCTTTCCATCGTTAGCGGATTCATAAACCTTGACACTGCCTTGTTCCAAGGTCGTGACCACTTCGGTATGGTTATAGGCATCTACGTTGAATCGGGTTCCCAAGACCTCGACTACCACGTCTTGTGCATGTACTTTGAAGGGTCTGGTCTTGTCATGGGCCACCTCGAAAAAGGCTTCGCCATGTACGGTTACATTACGCTCATCGGCTTTACTGAATGAAGCCGGATATTCCATTGTGGTCGCCGCATTGAGCTTCACCGTTGTTTCATCTGAAAGCTTGACCGAAAACTGGCTTGCCGGGGGAACGGTAATCGTATGATTACCATTTGTTGCATTCAAATGGCCTGGTACATAATGAAACGTATTAGCGTCCATGTAGCCAATGGCCTTCTGCGCCCTGTTGCGAATGGTGTCTTGGTTTGATTCATATAAGGCAATGGTTTCCCCGTCTTCGAGCATAAGTTCCGCTAACAATTTTCCTGCTGGGGTTTCCAAAGCTGTATCCGTAATGGTAGTATATGACCTCGTCGCCATCCATATTCCCAGACCAACAACAAATACGGCTGCTATTCTGCTCAACGTACGCCAATTTACACGCAAGTGGCGAACAGGAGTTTCCATTTTCTTGGAGTGTTCTTCAAAAGAAGCTTCAGCATCCAATATCAATTTTTTGCTATCCTCAATGAAATTCTCCCCTACTATCTTCTTGAATATTTCCTCGTTGACAGGATCTTGGACAAGGGTTTCCAATTCCTTTATCTCTTGGATAGAAGCTTTGCCCGAAAGGTATTTTTCAATTAGAACGTTGAGTTGTTTTTTAGTTGCCATGATGCATTCTTTACACTTGTTACGATCAATTACTAAAAATCCCTTACATGAAACCTAAAAAAGATTGACGAAAACTCACGTTTTTTCAGTTTTCATTATAATTTCTACATTTGCACCTTGGCGAACACTTGAAATAACAATGGCCCTAGGCTAAAACCCTTGCATAAATTGAAGAAGGATAGAAACGATATTGTGTTGATCGAGAACCTTAAGACAGGTGATAGAAACGCATATCAATCTATCTATTTGATGTACTACGAGTCTCTTTTCAAGTATGTGTATCACTTATGTAACAATGAAGCACTGACCGAGGACCTTGTTCAAGACACCCTCATGACCCTTTGGGATAAAAGGAGGAAACTTGTCACCGGAAAGAGCTTAAAATCGTATCTCTATACCACCGCGAAAAACAAATTCATAGACCATTACCGTAAAAGAAAAAACAGAAGTGAGCTGTTGGAACAACTACGAATGGAACGGATTGTTGAACTTGAGTACGGAGAGACCAGTTTAGTGGAGGATCGCCTGAAGCTCTTACGTCAAAACATAGAGAAGCTACCCCCTCGGAAAAAGGAAATACTCCTGCTTTCCAAAATCGAAAGACTGAAACATAAGGAAATCGCGCAACTCTTGGACATTTCCGAACGCACGGTGGAAGCCCATATTAGGCAAGCCATGATCTACTTAAAGAAAACCATGGCAGCTTCTTCCATTATTGTACTTCTTGTGCTATTATCCTGGTTGAGCTAAATTCTACCTCAAGTTAAAATTTACCCAACGGGCAAAGGTTTCGTAGGCTTTCCTATTTTTTTATCCTATAAGTTACGTAGTTACCATAATTGAAACGTATGGTATATAGAACCCATGCAAATAACAGTCAATTTATGAAACAGTTAGCAATCAATACGTACCTTATTGTCCTTATGGCCATTTTTAGCGGATGGAGCACCCTTTTTGCGAATACTCCCATAAATGCGGCCTCTTTCACCGTAAACGGCTCGGTTTCTGGAGGCGAATCCGACACTTTTATAATAAATTATAGTAGTAACGGAAAATCCAGTAAGGGTACCGCAAAAATCGAAAAGGGCAAATTTACATGGCATTGCCCGGTAACGGACTACCCCATCATGGCGAGCATCATGGTCGACAACCATTATATAGACCTCCCCATCTTTATAGAAAACGGGGCGCTAAGCTTGAACATTACGCTTGATGGTGATAATATGCCACAAGTGCACGCTACGGGCACACCTACCAATGATGAGTATTACAAGAAATTCCTGCCCTTATTCCTTGATAAAAGACAGAAAAGTTTTGACATGATGTATTCGGGCACGATGACGCCGACCTTAGAAATAAAATTCAATGCCTTACGTGCTGAAATAGACCAAATACGAAAGAACTATATTCCAAAACATCCCAACTCGTTCATAGCAGCTTACGTATTGGCAGAAGAATATGTTTATGAATTTATGGCCGATAATTCACTCGTTTCCGTTTATGATGCCATGAACGGGGCCATCAAAAAAGCACCATGTGGTAAGGCAATCAAAAAACACGTAGATACCTATTTGAAATTTAAACCTGGAACAAAGGCGAAGAATATTTCTCAAAAGGATATGGAAGGGAAGCTACGAAATTTGGAAGACCTTAAAGGAAAATACGTATTGCTCGACTTTTGGGCCACCTGGTGCGGACCATGTATTGCAGATTTTCCAAAATTAAAATCGCTTTTAAAGAAATACAGGGAGAAAGGTTTTGAGGTGTATGGGGTTTCCATCGATAAAAACGAGGGAAAATGGAAGAAATTCGTAAAGAAATCAAAACTCACATGGACCAATGTTATCGATAATCCCGCTTCGGAAAAGTCGGCAAAAAAAATATATGAGGTAGATGCCGTACCGACAAAATACCTTATTGGCCCAGACGGAAAAATCATTTTGGTGCAACCCAAAACAAAGGATATTGCCGATTTTCTCAGTAAAAAATTTGATTAGCGATTTTAGTAGATAAACTCATATAGAGGTTTCGGTAAATTGAAAAAGTCTAAAAGAATTCTGTTCGCTGTATTCGAATATTTACAGCGAACAGTTTTTTTTAGAATCCTTGAACTTATATCAACCATTCCGCTGTTTCCTAAGAAACTGCTTTTGCTAAAACATATAAATCACCCTTAAAACAAACCACAATCCCTTTACTATGGAAAAAACCTTACGAAATGGTATTTTTTTAATACTCGGCGCGGTGCTGTTATGCGCTTGCGGTAACAAGGCCAAAAAGACAAGCCAAGACCTAGAACAATGTACTTGGCAAGGCCAAGTGAACGGAACCGATGCCGATATGCTTTATCTGAACTATATGTTGGATGGTGAAAATTTACAGGACTCTGTGAAAATCACAAACGGACAATTCCATTACGCTGGAGGTTCCATTGCTCATCCTGTATATGCCGAAATAACTGTAGGTGAGCATTATTTTTGGGATTATCCCGTTTTTCTGGAAAATGGCACTTTAAAGTTGACCATTGACATTGCCGAAATCGAAAGCGATTCAAAGTTAACAGCTACGGGAACACCGACCAACGATGAATACTACGGGAAATTCGTTCCCTTGTATATAGAAATAAGAAAAGAGTGGCTTGCCGTTTCCGAAGCATATGAGATCGCTGCGGAAACAGGGGGAGATACTATAACCCTACAAAGACAAAACGATGAATTGGTTCACAAATTGGTCGATATTCAAAAGAAATATGTGCAGAACAATCCAGATTCCTATGTGGCCGCGCAATATGTTTTCGACAACTTCTCTCTTTTTCAACATGATGGCTCCCTGTTGGATGTTTATGAAAATCTCAGTGATCGCATAAAGCAGACGCCCATTGGTATACAAATTGAAAAGGTGGTCAACATATTCAATAAAACCAAACCTGGCCATATGGCCATCGATATCGATTTGCCCAATATGGAAGGAAACCCTATAGCCCTATCCTCTTTAAGGGGAAATTACGTATTGCTGGATTTTTGGGCCACATGGTGCGGCCCCTGCGTTGGTGAATTCCCAAAACTGCGGAAATTGCGTGAGAAATATCATGAAAAAGGATTCGAAATCTACGGGGTCTCCCTTGATTATAGTGAAAAACTATGGTCTGATTATCTGAAAAAAAATGGTTCTTTTTGGATCAATGTTCTAGATCTTGATGAAGAAGCGGTTAATGCTTATGGTATAGATGCTATTCCAGTAAAACACTTAATCGACCCAGAAGGCAAAATCGTCCTATCCTTCACAAAAACGGAAGAAATAACGGCATACTTAGAGGAGCATTTGAAGTGATTTAGGTGCTAATTCAACTTGCAAAACCAAGTTTGTAAACTTCATGGAATTTTAAAAAACAAAGCCCAAGGGTTACATATGCAACCCTTGGGCTTTTATAAATAGCTAACTCAAAAAAACTAATAGTTTACATTAAAAGCATAGACTTATGACTTAAAATAATTCTCCAACTGCTTCCAATAATTCTTCTCCGCGCATGTTTTTACCAATGATCTTACCTTCCTTATCCAACAGAAAGTTCATCGGAATACCTTTAACACCATAAATATTGGCTGCTTCGCTATTGTTGGTAAGGTCGGAAACATGTATCCAGGGTAAACCATCTTCATCGATGGCTTTTAGCCAAGCCTCTTTGTTTACGTCCAAGGAAATCGCATAGATTTCAAAACCCTTGTCCTTGTATTTTTTATACGCCTTTTTCACCCAAGGGTTTTCAGCACGACAGGGCCCACACCAACTTGCCCAGAAATCCAAAAACACATACTTACCCCTTAAGCTTGATAGGGTCACGGGATTGCCCTCAGTATTGTTGATGGTAAGGTCCGTTGCCATAACCCCGGGTGAAGTTCTCTTTGCGATTTCTATTGCTTTCATTAGTTTTTCACCTAGTGCGGAAGATTTTATGTTATCGCCCAAAGCATTGTAAACAGGCAATATTTCATCAAGGTTCGGACTGTATCCAAACTTATCGAAAACAGCATTTGCCGCTATGAACGAGTTTGGGTGGTCTTTTATATACTGATTGGTTGCACTATCAGCCTGAATGGACAATGCTTCCATTTGGGCCTCGAGGGCCTTGATTTCGGCCTCGTCTTCCAGCGTCTCATAAGTCTCGTACAATGCCTCCATTTTTGAGGCATAAGGAGTTTCGGTGATTTTTATGAATTCGGCAAATTCCTTGTTGGTGGCCGAACCTTCAAAAACGAAAGCCTCCATTGCAGTGGTGTCTATTTTTACCGTGATGTCCGAATTTTCCACAAAGAATGCTTCCATGTAAGTTTCGGAATCCGTAAACCCTAAAAAGGCCATATGTGGAAACTCCGTTGCACCTTTAAAGGAAAACTTGCCATCGACCACTGGAATGGAGTCAATGCCCCGTCCTTCTTTGTTTTCGTATTCCAGAAACAGCATGGCGCTGTCCACATTTTTAATGGTTCCGCTTAAGACAAATCCGTCTTGGGCCATTGTTTCGTTCTTCGCTGTTTTCTTTTCCTTGTCCTTGCAAGAAGTTATCGCCAAAACCAATGTGGTGGCAAGTAAATACGTTAAAAATGGTTTTCTCATGATTTATTTATTGTTTTTGTGTATTAGTATCCGAATATTTCCTCTAGGTTCACTTCCTTTACCTCGCCATATTGTTTTAAGGTGTTTAAGTCTATGTTGTTTTTCGACCCTACGATCACATAGGTAAAGGGTTTGTCTTTATACTGTTCTTGATAATAGGCCTTCATTGCATTAAAATCAATTTTATCGTATTTCTCGTAATTCAACTTTCGGAGATTCACCTCAATTCCCTTTTTTCGGTTCTGTAGGTAGTTGTCCATGTATTCACTTCTTGCAATCCTGCTGGTTTCCGTATCATTTTTAAGCCCCTCCTTGGCAATATCAAATTGCATTTTGGATTCGGGCAGGTCCACATACAGACCGTTCATAGTGGTGATGGCCTCATGAATTTTATCGGCCTGTGTACCCACATAGGAGACTACCACCAGATTTCTATCTTTTTCACTTGGCGTGCTCACGATACTATAAGTGGAGTATGCCAAGGCCTTGGCCTCTCTGATGGTACTAAATACGATTGAACCCATACCCATACCGAAATAGGCATTGGTCAAGTTTGTAATAGCCTCGTTTTCCACATCGTATTTGCCGGAATTACGAAGCCAATACACATCGGCCTGCGGGGCATCATAATCGGCAAATAAGATTTCCGTTGTTGTGGTCTGCTTTTGTTCAAAGTCAACCAGTTGTGGTTTTGCAGGGGTCCAAGTTTTGGGAAGCTTGTGCAAAGGACCGAGTTTCTGCTTGACCTCGGTGATGCTAGCAGGGCCATAATAGGTTATCTGGTGTTCATAATTTCCAAGGGTATGTAGCCTATCGACCAGTTCATCGGCTTTTAAGCCCATTATTTCAGCGTCGCTAAATACATAGTTAAAAGGGTTTTTAGGACCGTATAGCGCATAGGTATTAAGCCCGGAAACAATTTCATCCTTATCCAATTTGGCATCCGCCCGGTACGACAGGTACATTTCCTTCAACCCTTCTAAAACCTGTTCGTCTGGTTCACACTCTGCGATTACCTTTTCGAAAAGTGCCACTGCAGCTTCAAAATTCTCATGAAGCCCCGATATGATGACGTTTGTTTCCTTTTGATTTACTGAAACGGAAAAATCACAGGCCAACTTATAAAACTCTTGATTAATAGCTTCGGCGGACATATCCTTGGTTCCTAAAAAGGAAATGTAATCAGAGGCTGCCTCTAGCTTTTTATCGGAATATTTTCCAAAGGGGAACTTATAGGTCAATGTGAACAATGAATTGTCCTTATTCTGAACATATAACATATCCGCCGCACCTAATTTTTCCTTGGTAATTGCCGTTTGATAGTCTACCCAAACTGGTTGTAAAGGGGTAAAGCTCTCTTTCATTATATCTGCTACAAATTCCGAAGTCTTATCAGCATTCATCTCAACAGGGGTAATGGGCGGCTTAACCATTTCAGGTATATCTTTATCCTCTCCTTGCCGTTTGTATATCAAGGCGTAATTGGTGTCTGTAAAGAAGCGATTGGCAAAGGCGACCAGTTCCTCCTTGGTAATGGCAGCCATATCATCAAGCTTGCGAAGATCCATATCCCATTTTTTACCTTCATGTTTGATAAAGGCATCGGTCAAAAAGGAGATTTTGTTATTGGAAATCAAATATTCTTCACGCAATAGTTTCTTGTTGGCGACAATGGCTTTGATCAACGAGGCATCAAAATCACCATTTTTAAGCAGTCCAATTTGTGCCAATAACAACTCCTTTACCTCATCCAAGGTCTGCCCTTCTTCTGGGCTTCCACTTACAACGAACACCCCATAATCCTTATAGGGGTTAAATCTTGTCGAGGCCATTTGAAGTTGCTGCTCCATCATTAGGTTGATGTCCATAAGACCGGCAGTCTCGTTGGAGAGGACCAAAGCAGCCAATTCGGCCAGCAGGGCATCTTTGGTATTGGCTCCGCCCCCTCTATAGAATAGGCTTATGCTCTCTGGGTTCGGTGAAAACACCTCGCGGACGATAGGGCCATTAATCGGTTGTTCTTTGGGACCGTTATATTCCTTTTTTTCCTTGGGCTGCATATAGGCAAAGGCCTTATCGATCTTTTTGATAAGGACGTTGGAATCAAAATCCCCGACCATGACGACCCCCATATTGTTCGGGATATAATTTTCATTATAAAATTTTTGTATCGCCTTTAATGAAGGGTTTCTGAGGTGCTCAATGGTGCCAAGAGTCGTCTGTTGGCCGTAATTGTGGGTCGGAAAAATGGCATCCATGGCCGATTCCCTAATAATATCGAAATCATTGGCATAGGTTTGATTCTTTTCTTCGTAAACAGCTTCCAATTCAGTGTGGAACAACCGTAATACGGGGCTTCTAAAACGCTCTGCCTGTATGGTCAAAAAAGCATCTACGGTATTGTTGGGTATTTCTTCTTTATAAACGGTTTCTTCCAACCATGTCCAGGCATTGGTGCCCTGAGAGCCCACAAAGCCCATCAATTTATCATACTCACCGGCAATGGAGTATTTAGAGGCTTCCCCTGAAACCGCATCAATCTCCTTATAAATAGCGGCACGTTCCGCCTTATCCGTGGTGTGATTGTATCTTTCATACAAGGTCGTGATCTTTTCGATCAGGGGGGCTTCCTTTTCCCAATCGTAACTTCCCATTTTTGGGGTTCCCTTAAAGAGCATATGCTCTAAATAATGGGCTAGCCCAGTGTGATTTGCGGGGTCATTATTGCTGCCCGAGCGCACCGGAATGTTCACCGAAATACGCGGTTCCTTATCATTTTCGGCCAAGATAACCGTCAATCCGTTATCAAGGGTATAAAACCGGGCCTTTATAGGATCATTGGTCACATAATCATAGGTGTATCCATCCTCGGTGGCCGTTTTCCATTCGTACTTGTCCTGTGCGGTTACCCGAAGAACCGAAGTCCATATTAAACATAGAATTAAAAGTCTTCTTTTCATTATCGTAAATAGCGTTTTTGATTATACTTACTTTATTGGTTTTTAGCGTTCCGAATTCCTTTCTCGAGCCAATTGCCATAAGCATCGATATCCGGGGTATAGCCTACGGGCTGGTTGAGCAGTTCCATGGTTTCTGGATCTACCAGTACATAATAGGGCTGTGAATTCGTTTTGAAAAATTGGGTCTGAAAATGGGCCCATTTATGGCCATAGTTCTTAAGGGTGCGTGTGCCGCCATTGGCCAAACCAACTTGTATACGTTCGGAATCCTCTAGCTCCTTTTTGTCATCGACATAAAGTGAAACCAACACGTAATTATCCCTAATAAGGGCATCGATGGCTGGATCTGACCATACATGCTCCTCCATTTTTCGACAATTCACACAGGCATAGCCCGTGAAATCGAGCAAAATGGGTTTGTTCACCTTTTTGGCATGTTCCCAACCTGTTTTGAGGTCTTTGTAACAATTCAGATCGTTCGGGCAATTGTTGGGCCTTAGAAAGCTATAACCAACCGGTGGTGCCAAACCACTTAACAACTTAAGGGGAGTGAACATCTTGGTTTCCTGATTTACCCGAAAACCGGTAGCCAGGTATAGGGCAAAGGCGCCCGCAAGGATCCCTCCACCAATTCTAAATACGGATCTTTTCTTTAAAGGGGAATCATGTGGAAATTTCACCCAACCAAAGAGATAAAGCGCTAATCCAATGAATATGATAATCCAAATAATCAAGAAAGGCTCAATTTTCAAGATCCCCCAATGTTGTACCAAGTCGGCATTCGATAAGAATTTAAATGCCAAGGCCAATTCCAAAAACCCAAGAATAACCTTGGTCGTATTTAGCCAACCTCCTGATTTGGGCAGGGCCTTCATCATATTTGGAAACATGGCAAACAGGGCAAAAGGCAGTCCTAATGCAACGCCAAAGCCACCCATACCTGCCGTAAGCTGCCACGCCCCACCACTAGCAGAAAGTGAACCTGCCAGTAATGACCCAAGAATGGGGCCTGTACAAGAGAACGAGACAAGGGCTAGGGTAAGGGCCATAAAGAAGATGCCCAATACCCCTCCAATACCTTCGCTTTGGGTGGATTTGGATGTCCAACTCGAAGGCAACGTCAATTCATAATAGCCAAAAAAGGAAAAAGCAAAGAACAGAAAGATGATAAAAAAGGCAAGGTTCAACCATACGTTGGTCGATATTTCGTTAAGGATATCAGGGTTGACCGAGTCCAATAAGTGAAAGGGAATACTTAATAACAGATAGACGGCCAGAATAAAAAGGCCATACAATAACGCCTTGAAAATTCCCGATTTGCTATTTGATTCCGCTCCTGATTTGGTAAAGAAACTAACCGTTAGCGGAATCATAGGAAAAACACAAGGGGTCAATAATGCCAAAAGCCCCCCTAAGAAACCAAGGCCAAAAATGCCCCAGAGTGATTTGTTGTCGGATACCTCGGCACTGGCCGTATGGGTATTTTCGGTGCCAGCACCCGAATACTCTTTAACATCACCACTATCCATACCATATAGGGTACGGTTCACATGGGCATTATCGATAGCCGCCCCTTCGGATGTTTTCGTTTCCGGTACGGCCTCCTCGCCAAAGCTAAAGTGCAGTTCTTTTTCCGTTGGCGGCAAACATCGCCGATCGTCGCAAACCATATACTCCACGATGCCCTCTATCGATTTAAACCCATCCGAAACACGAACACGTTGTTTAAACGTAGCGCTCTTTTCGAAAAAGGTAATACGCATATTGAAAATAGGGTCGTTCACCGTTTTTCCCTTGGATTCATTGGTTGTGCCTACCAAAGAATACGTTGTATTCTCGATATAGGAGAAAGCAGTTGCAATCGGCCCACCTTCAGGAACTTGCTGTGAATACAAATGCCAGCCGTGATCTATATTGGCCGTAACGGTCAGCTCATATTCCGAGTCCGAAATTTTCTGCACCGATGTTTTCCAGCTTACTGGATCCAGTATTTGCCCGTTCATTACATATTGAAGTCCGAGAATAAAAATCAAGGACAGCATCATCTTTTTTGCCATGTTCATCTTCATTATAAAATTCACTTTTTGAGTTTATTATTTAATGTAAATACCATTTTCTGTTACTTCATAAGCAAAACCTGCCTCAGCCTGAAACGCCCTTATGGCCTGATCAATGGTCTGTGTTTGGAATTTTGCGGTATATAATCGTTTTCCCAGTTCTTGGTTCGCGTTGAAAATGCGCACCCCATATTTACGTTCAAAGGTTTTTAAAATGGAAGCAAAAGGAACATTGTCAAAAACAAGCTCACCTTTGCGCCAAGCAGTATGCATATCGACATCGACCTCTTTTTTTTGAAAACTTTGAGTAGCATTATCAAGGGATACCATCTGATTGGGCTTTAGAAGAATTGCCGCTCCATTATGGCCGGATTTAACCGTAACCGCCCCTTCGACCAAAACAGTCTTGGCGACATCATCAGGATACGCACTGATGTTAAAATGGGTTCCCAACACCTCAACATCCATGGTCTTGGTATGCACGGTAAAAGGAATGAGTTTGTTTTTGGCCACTTCAAAATAGGCTCGACCCTCTAAATCGATATGGCGCCCAGTAACCCCATCGCCATTTAGGGGGTATTTTAAAGTAGTGCCCGAATCACAAAATACCTTGGTGCCGTCGGATAGGGTTACGGTAAAGGTCTTGCCATACGGAACCGTTAAGGTATGGTAACCCAGTTGATGCGGTTTCCCAAAATCGGGCTTGTGCATACTACCTATACTTTGTTTGTAATAGGTTAATTCATCTAGATTGCCCGTTGCAACGGCCTTGCCATTGGAATCATAAATGGTATTGGGTTCAGGTGTAAGTACTGCCGACCCCTTGTCCTCCATGGTCAATACGATACGGTTGGTGTAGGTTTGTATTTTTTTGTGAAACAGTCTGGTTTTGAAAAGAAACGCCCCGCCGATCACAAGAACAAAAATAGCGGCATAATACATCAGTTTACGCTGTGTAAAGACCTTGACCGGGGTTTTGTTCGGCAAGCGTTTCAATATGACATCAAATGCCGGATCGGAGTCCTTAGTGTCGAATATGGACAGGTCCTCAAGGAGTTTTTCTTCCTTCCACTGTGCCACTAGGTCGTCCAAGGCCTCATCATCAGTGCCTGTTTTTTTTGGATTATCGGAAAACCATTTTTTAATAAAATCATTTGATGGTCCTTCCATCTCAAATCAAATTTTAGATGTTTCTCTCCATAAGACAACCTAAAACCAAAAAGGTACTATGAAGCAGGGTACTTTTTTTAGCAGTATGTGCAAGTTCGGTGAACCCATTGCAGGTGGAGTGTTTGTTCTCGATAAGAACACCCTTGATATAATTTTAAATGAGTTCGATTGAATATATAAAAAAATGAAAAGAACTGACAATCAGTAAGTTGAAAGTTTTTTTGATACCACCCATTTAGTGGTTTGTCGGGATGACTGAACCCCTAAATGTTATTTTAAGTAGTTGAATTCCAGTATTTTAAACACTGTTGGTTTTGATATGCTCCCGATAAGAACACAATATGTAAAGAGCAACTTTTTGAAGCAAAAGCTATTAATTTTTACAAAGCTACAAATAGTTTTCAAACTTAATCTGCCGGTATTTATAAAATTCAATATAGCAAAAGGAACTACAAATCATTTTTAACTTAACGTGTTCTATATAGCTATTATATCCCCTTCTTATTTTTAAGTCTAATTTATAATTATCCAATAATAAAATAAGCAATTAAATATTTTATTTGATATAACAACTATATTTACATCAAATAATATAAAAATGAATGGATTGCCAACTCGAACCGTTTTTTATACAATTGAACGAGCCATTAAGGAATATCGAAGGTTTGCCCAAAAAAAGATTCATAAACTGGATAATGAGATTACGGTAGACCATGCCCTTATCCTTTTCTTTATAGCGGACAAACCTGATTTGTCACAATCCGATATCGGAGAACTGATTTTTAAGGACAATGCTTCCGTGACCCGAATGATTGAACTTATGATAAAAAATGGGTTTCTCAAAAGAGCCATACATGAACAGGACCGAAGAAAGTTCAAAATAACCCTGACCCAGAAAGGACTGAAAGTCAAAGATGACCTACAAAAGATAGTTCAACAGAATCGCGCATATGCCTTAGAAGGAATCTCACGAGCAGAATTGGATCAAATGAACCACACCCTGAACAAAATCATTAAAAATTGCACAACGTAACCAAAATGGAAAACAATCAAAAAACGAACAGAAAATATATCATCACATCCGTATCCATACTATTCTTGTTTACAACCATTTCATGCTCCTCTCAGCAAAAATCCAATTTGGGGAACATTCTTAAAGAGGAAACACGAACAAAGCTCAACACCTATCTCGAAGAGGTCATACAACAATATGATTTGCCCGGACTTTCGGTGGGAATCGTAAAAGATGGAAAACTCGCTTATGCAAAAGCATTTGGGAATCAAAATATGGTTGAGAAAACACCTATAAAAACCAATTCGGTCTTTCATATGGCATCCATTTCCAAACTGTTTGTGGCTACGGCTATCATGCAGTTGGAAGAAAAGGGGAAGTTAAGTTTAAACGACCTCGTAGTTGAACACTTGCCTTATTTCAAATTGAACGATGAGCGCTATAAAGACATTACCATCCAACAGCTATTGAGCCATATATCTGGAATGCCCGATACTGATGATTATGGTTGGGACAATCCGAGATACGATGACAACGCATTAGAAGATTATGTGAAAAGCCTGTTCGATTTAAAACTCAATAGCAATCCCGGTGAAAAATATGCCTATAGCAACATTGCCTTTGAAGTGTTGGGCGATGTGATAGCCAAAGTTTCGGGAATGTCGTTTGAAGCCTATCAAACCCAATACATTCTGAAACCCCTCAATATGTACCATTCTACTTTTCTGAAAACTGAAGAGCTACCAAAAAAATGGGCAGCGCCGCATATGAGATTTAGCTATAACAAAACTTGGAATACCTATCCCTATAATCGAGCACACGCACCAAGTTCAACCTTGCATTCAAATATTATGGATATGGCGCAGTTTGCCTTGGCAAATCTCAACAAAGGAAATCTGAACGGTACTAAAATTTTAGAACCATCGGCTTACGATCAACTCTGGAACCATTGGGTTGATCGAGGCGATGAAAGATATAGAGGTTTAGCTTGGTCAATTCAATCTTTCGAAGGTAATACTATTTACAGCCATAGTGGAAGCGATGTGGGTTTTACAACCAATTTTGTATTAATACCAGAAGAAAATTTGGGTGTGATAGTCCTTGCGAATGTTGATAATGCTCCCGTAGGGCGAATTACAGGAAATATTTTAAGAACAATGCTCAATATCGATTTAAAGATATCAAAACCTGCCGCGTTTATTCCTGTTACCAACCTTTATGAAAAAGAAGGATTGCATGCAGCCGTAAAACTTTGGAAGGAATTAAAAACCCAACATCCAGAAACATACAATTTTGACCCCGACACCTCTTCCGCCTTGTTCTATGCCATGTTTATGGATGATACAAAAGAAACAAAAAAACTAAGTTTTTTAGTAAAAGAAATTTTTGAGAAAGACATTCACGCCATCATTATCGAGGAAGCCACCGATTATCAGAAACATTTTCCTGATAATCAATCCGCCAAAATAATTTTAGACCTATTTAAAAATGATTAACATAAAATACCTACTGCATACGGCACTTTTTTTACTCATATGCCTCATAAGTACATCCGTTATCGCCCAAAATATCAGCAAGCTACAATTGAACGAAGTAATTTCTACTGATGGGCTATGGATGGATACCGACCAAACCATTTATGCCACCGAAGGTTGGAATGGCGATAAAGTCTACAAAATCTCTCCACAAGGAGAGGTCTCCGTGTTTGCCTCGGGGCTTGAAGGACCTATTGATATTTTAAAAGGAAAAGACGGAAGTTTCTATGTTTCGGAATGGAATGCCCCACAAGTATCCAAAATTGACCAACAAGGTAACCTAAGTAAATTTGCAGATACCAAACCCGGTGCCGGCCCAATGACCATGGATGAACAGGGCAACATCTATGTAACTCATAATGTGAATGACGCCAGTGGATACATCAGTAAAATAACCCCAAAGGGAAAAGTTTCCATCCATGCCGAAGGAAAACACTTGATAAATCCAGGAGGCATTGATTTTGATGGCAAGGGCAATTTGTATGTTTCCAATTTTAACGATGCCAATATTGTAAAAATCGGTCCAGATGGTTCACAAAAAATTATTGCCACCATTCCCGGAAACCAACAATGGCGTACGGGGCATTTAAAAATCATTAATGATACCATCTATGTGACAGCATTGATGGGCCATAGAATCTATACGGTTTCCCTAGATGGCAAGATTGAAGTACTTGCCGGTACGGGCCAAGCAGGAAATGAAGTTGGCAAAGCCAAATCCATAAAATTGATTAATCCGAATGGATTGTTTTATGATAAAATGACAGAGCAGTTGTATTTTACCATTGCGTTCAATAAAGCCGGGTTCATTCAGAAAATAGATTGGAACGAAAACACCACGTTTAGAAGCGAATATTATGCGGGAATTGCCTTTCGGGAGACGCCTTATGCCGATATAAAAGGCACACGGCCATTACCTAAAGAAATAGCTGAAAAAGTAAACCATTTTCAATTTGACTACGACCAATATAACCGATTGGTTAAGGTGCAATATCTGTTAAACGGAAAACTAAAAGCCTTTAAGGATAGATTTGTTCGAGCCCCGAAAATCAACATTGAATACAATAAAAATCAGGAAATCAGAACGTTTTACAACGAATTTGGTGATAGAATGGTTGTTTCGGGCGATGTGTACAAATCCGTTTTTTCTTTAGATGAAAATGGCGACCGTACTTCTCTGAAATTTTATGATGTTAATGATAACCCCACCGAAAATGATTTTAGAATCGCTTCCTATGAATGGTCGACCAACCCGGACGGAACGGTCATTGAAAAACGATATGATATAGACCGGAATATTCAGCGTAACCGCCCCGGTTTTGGCTATTATATTACCAAATTCACCTACGACCATCGTGGACTGCTCCGCCTTATGACCAATTATGGCAAAGAGGGAGCGGAAATTACACCCGATAAAGCCGGTATTGCCCACACAAAAATTGGGTACGATGCCAATACCTTTTTTATTCAGTGGCTAAACCTTGACGAAGCGTTTAACCCCAAACGGGGCATGAGCAATATTGCCGAGATTCGATATACGCCCGCACCTTTGTACGAACACGCCACATCTATGTTCATAGATGCTGACCGAAAACCACAGACCACCAATTGGGGGGCACATTTGGTAAAATACACACATGACAATTTCGGTAATGTTACCTCTAGGAGGTTCTTTGGTATGGACAAACAGCCTACCAATGCTACCAACGGTGTGGGATGGATAAAAATGACCCGTACAACAGATGGTATGCACGAAGTTTCCCGTAGCTATTTTGATAAAGACGAAAATCCCACTCAAATAAAGGGAAGCGGGGTGCATCAGGTAAAAACCGAATTGGATGTCCAAAATCGTTCGATTCGTAAATCATTCTATAATTTGAAAAGTGAAATTGTTGTTGACCCATCTGTAGGTTATGCCACCGAACAATGGATTTACAGTACAAATGGACATTTAATAGAACGCAAGTTTTTTGATGTAAAGGGAAATCCTGCCAACCACACCACTTGGGGCGTTGCCCGAATAGTATATACCTATAAAAATGGAAAAGAGTTGGCTTCGGTCAACTATTTTGATGCTGCAGGAAAGAAAACAAGTGCAAATTGGAACCCGAGACATTAAACATATAAAAATGAAGCGAGTACTCATTACAACCCTAAGCATTTTCTTTTTACAAGCGTATGTCAGTACAAAAAAGTTAACCGAGAAAAACATTAATGTAGCGGTAAATTACAACATAAAGTGTAATAGTCTGTTCCCGATAAGAACACCCTTGATATGATTTTAGATGGTTTTAATTGATTTTAGATGATATACCTAAAAACACAAAACACTGAAAATCATAAGATTAACAGTGTTTTGATTTTACTTAAATAAGGTAAGTCGGGATGACTGGATTAAGATGGTCATCACAATATACTGTATATCAATAATTTACACTGTTTTCCTGGACTGATTCACCGAACTCTAAACTCTACTCAAAATGGTACATTCTGATGCAAAATTTATGGATGTTTTGCTAAGCTAAAATAAGAAATAACTTGGAACAAAATATACTCCTAAGCAATCCAAACTATTCTGTGGTATTATGTGAATATATCAACCAAAATTAACTTAATTCAATAGTACTCTCATTCAATCAAAAATAGCTTTTATCGTAGCACCAGCTCTTCTATTTGGCCCTAACAAAGTAATGGTCTTTTCTTCATCTACTCTACCATAATATGATGGGAATAAAAAATAACCATCCAAAGTAAGTGTCAATAGGGTTTTTTCATCGTTCACCATTAAATCATAGTTACCCGAATTGGCGATAAGGTAAAGAGAACCATTTGAGGGTATTGCAATCATTTCCGAAAGATTCTCTCCGGTTAACTCAAATACATCGCCCCTTTGATATAGAGTTTGATTTAAGGAAATAGGATTGGGTACATTCTCCGAAATTAAGTCGATAATACCTTCGGATTCAGCTATAAAATCCATTGATTCATAAACAATCTTATAATTGGGGTTTGAGGGGATATTGTTTGGTATTTTAAAACTTAGAGAATAAAAGGTTACAAATTCTTGCTCTGTTTTCTGTACATCAGAAACAGATAGGGGAAATTTATTTTCTCCATCAAATAAATAGACTCCGGAATCTACCTCATCCAAATTAAGGAATTCACCACTAACCACCATATCAGCTCCAGTATAAAGTAGCATGGGATTATTGCTAAAAATACCCACAATAGTACTAAAGCCAGTTATTCTAGGCTTGTTAACAATAATTTTATATTCAACCTCTATTCCATTCTCTGCGGTAACAGTATATTTATTTAGATTGTTAAAATCCTGCGCCACATCACTTTCAGGAAATATCCGTGCATACTCGGAAATTTCAATACTCGGAACAATATCGCTAATATCAATTGATCCAGAATTGAAGCTTATTTCTTTTAATTCGTTATCAATGTTTGCTTCTATAACTTGGTTATTTAGAGTAATCTTAAATGAAAGAATTTCATTTGCATCACTTAAAGGCCTGTTATTTACATTAACCCTGTAAACATTGGGTTCTCCATTTTCTGCTAAAACGGTATAAGCCACTTCTTCCTCAAAGTTTTGTTCAACATCAGGTGATGGTGAGATTGTTGCTTTATCAGAATATTCAATTTCAGGACGAAGCGCTTTAATATCGGCTCCCGCTGTTTCAAAGGAAATCAATCTTGTAGACTGATCAATGGTGCCAAGCTGTTCTTCCCCATTTAATATTAAATTGAATGACGTTATCAAGTTTTCGGTACTCAAGGGTTCTGAAACATACGGTTCAATTACCGTAATAACTTCAGGTTCATCTTTACCACAAGATAAAAGCACAAAAAGTATATAAAAGAAAAAAAACTGTTTTGATTTCATGATTTCATTCTTTTCAATTCCTTAAGCCATGTACAGATGGATAAATTATTGTATCTCCACTACCTATAACCAAAGTGAATGATTTCCCAATAATTTCTTCGGTATTAATCTGCCACTCCAATACACCGGTATCTGCTTTTACGGCATATAATTTTTTATTCCAATCTCCAATATAAACCACATTATCATAAACCACAGGAGAAGAAGTCGTATTGTTCTCTAAATCAAATTTCCAAATCAATTGTCCGTTTGTTGCATTTAAACAAATCAACTCTCCGCTGCCATTTTTGGAAACCCCGATATAAATTCTATCGTTTTCCACAAAAGGAGATGTTTCAAAAGAACCTGAAGGCCTATAATTCCAGTTTTGATTTCCAGTATTTATATCAAAAGAATAAAGTTCTTGATATGTCCCCACTATAATATTATCCTCAAAAACTGTGGGAGAAGGAAAGAATGAATTGAACCCTCCTATACTCCATTTTTTTTCACCTGTATTTTTGTCCACCGAATAAAAGCGTCCGATATTATCGCCATAATAAATGTTTTCATTTATTATTAGAGGATTAGTATTTATACGTGGGGCTGCACTTGTTGGATTAGGGTCTACCTGTCTACTCCAATCTGTCGTTCCGGTTACTTTGTTGATACCATATATATGGTCATTATTTCTACTACACACAAAAACCCTATTGTCATCAATAGTTAACGGGGCGTAATAATTCAAGAAACTTCGTTCCCATAATTTTTCCCCAGTAATACGATCTACGCAGTGTAAATTGGAATCCGAATCAAAGGCATAAATGTTGTTCTGGTCGGCAATTATATTTCTATATTCTTTGTTATAATTTATACTTGGTGTACTTGTGTAAACAGATTCCCCCGTCAAAATGTCCAATCCATTTATCCCATCAATACCAGAATATACTACATTTTCAAAAACAGAATGTGTTTCAATAAAAGAAGTTCGTTCTTTCCAAAGAGCCTGTTTATTAAATAAATCAAAAGCAGTGAGCATCCCATTAAATTCTGAATAGAATAGAATTTTGCTTTGAGGAGATTCAAAGTTAGAATTGGCTTCAACCGTTCCCCCGTTCTTATCTGTAGCTATTACTCTAACCGAATAACTTGTATTATACTGAAGTTGAACAGTTGCAATGGAAACCGTGTACTCGCCAATGAGAACATTATTTACATAAAGACTGTAATATATTTGGTCATTATCCGAATCCTGAACATCTTCCCAATCAATAGTTGCAATATTTCCTTCAAAAGACACATCCGTCAAACTAAAATTTCCGGGGATTGAGTTTGGTTCTGGTGGATCTTCTTGCTCAACAACCGTTATAGGATCACTATCCTTACTGCAAGAAGCAATACAAAGAATAAAGAATACATAAAAATATTTCATTGACAAATAGCTATTTTTCTAACTTTTAAAAATCCAGATGTCTCCGATACTTTCACCTCCATTGCCGTCTTTTACAATAATTTTCCAATAATAGGTTTTGTCTGGGTTTATGGAAACCTCGTAAGTTGAATCTTCACGGTTTTCTTGCACCAAATCAGGAGGTGTAGTCTCTCCAAAATAGATATCGTAAAGAAGTGAATCCTCATCAACATCGCTTGAGGCCCACTCAAGCACAACCATATTGTCCTCTACTTTAGAAAAAGCTTTTGGATTAATCAGGGTAGGACTGAAAGGTAAATAATTTACAATCCCTTCTCCCTCAGTATAAAAATTCCATGAAGAAGAATAACCACTATATTCCCCTTCGCTATCTTTTGCCCTAATTCTCCAATTGAGTTGAACCCCCTTTTCAAGAGTAAAGGTTATTTTCGTTTCTGACACCGTCGTCTTTTCTATTATATTTTCAAATGCATTGTCTTCTGCCAATTCTATTTCATAAGAAATGGCATTACCTTCTTTGTCAGTAGATGAATTCCAGCTAAATTCCAAAGGGTTGTCGGAACAGAGCAAACCATTAGTAGGGAAAATTTGATTAGGAATAGTAGGTGCTGTATTCGTTACTTCCGGAGTCGGTTCTGGCTCTTGTACAATCTCAGGCTCATCTCCTCCGCCAGATTTACTGCAAGCCTGAAACGCAAGTAAGCACAAGAAAAATATTAGCTTTTTCATTTCTTTATAATTTTGAGTGCATTTGAATTACCAGTTCCAATCCTTATGTAATATATTCCAGAGGAAAGACTTTCCATAGAAACTTTTAAGGTGCCATTTATCACCTCGAGCAGTCCTGATCTTACTAATTTCAAATCTGAATTATATATACTTACATTAATATCCGGTGGATGGCTTTCCTGCATATAAATATAGATATCGTCTGTAGTTGGGTTTGGTGCAAAACTCATTCCCTCCGTTATTTCAATTTTTCTTTCGAAAACTCCTTCACAAGGAAACTTAGACATTACCTGTACTAAATCACCGTGTTTAACTTCAACAGAAAATGAGGACGACATGGTGGTTAGCTGTTGACTTCCATTAACAGAGACTGTATAAGGGGCGGTACCAGAAAACATTTCTATGTTTTCCATTAACTTTTGATTTGAAATGGAGGAGCTTGATTTTCCCGTTACTTCTGAGGGTTCAGCTATTTCAAAGCTGAAGCATTTGATATAATCAGGCTTATCTGCAATTGTAAAACAAAGTTCATACTTTCCTGCATGTAAATTCTGAATTGTTAATTCCGTGGCGAAGTTATAATCATCATTGTTAATGCGTGCTGTATAATCATGATTCTCATTGGCAGTGATCAATAATTGTCCATTGTTTTTATCTACACAAGTTACCCCTATAGTTTCAATGCTAAAATTATTTGCGGGCAACTCGAAGATAACTGGACATCCATCTGAGTCAACAGTGTATATAGGTAGTGTTTCAGGACACAAATCCCTGTCGTTCATCACTCCATCTTGGTCATCATCCAACTGACTTTGCCCACAACCATTTTCATTCACGGATTCACCCATTGGAGTTTGAGGGCATAAATCAAGTGAATCCACAATGCCATCTCCATCTGTATCAAGTAAGTCAGATTCTGAACATCCATTTGCATCGACAACCTCATTGGGTAGAGTTTTTGGACATTGATCCATGTCATTGGTTACGCCATCGTTATCATCATCCAATTGACTTTGTGCACAGCCCACATCATTAATTTCCTCACCCACTAGAGTATCAGGACATTCATCAAATAAATCAATAACTCCGTCACCATCACTATCCGTCAAATCATTATCTGCAACAAAATTTTTAGATGAAGTAACATATATTTCACTACCGCTCAATGAAGTGTTGGCACTAAAAAACAGTTTGTTACCAGCTGCAGTTGGGTAATTGATTGAAGATGGGGAAGATTGGCTATTTACAACATTAATGTCAAAACCATAAACTTCATCTGGTTTGCCAGTCGTTAGCCAAATTGGTTCAGGCTTGGCGTATTGTTTGAAAACCAAATTTCCATTAAAGCACTCCAACTCACCTATAGAGTTGAAGACCCCTTCTTGTTCCGATATTATTGGAATAGTACCCTCAACAGTACCGTTTGTTCTCCAAAGTTCTTTATCCGATGAAAGCCCCGGTTGCAGAGTAAAATAGATATAATCTCCACAGGTAATGTTTCTGCTAATCTCTAGATTATTAAAAGGATGTTCGCTGCGAAAAAACAGAACCGTTGTTCCCTCGTCCGTTCCATCCGTCTTACACAGACCCCATACCCCATTGCTCTGACCGTAATAATATACATATCCATTTAGAACTGATACATAAGCACTATTATAAAATTCCAATGAGGTATTTAATTGTGTGAAGCTCTCTGTAATTGTATCGTAAACCCAAACATAAAAGTGGTCGTCTTCTTCATACAAATCGTTCCTACTATTAGCCACCAGTATTTTGTCTCCAAGTACCTCAATCATGACAGTACCTCCAATGTCTGCAATTTTAGAAGTGCCTTGTGGAGTATTATCAGTTTTATAAAGAGCAGTCTTCCAACTTCCATTTCCAAAAGAATAAACGGCACTGAAATAAATAAATCCATCCTTTTCCACCCAATATCCCGGATAACTTGGATTGCCGCCAAGAGTAAAAGTACCAGGATGAATATTTTTAATCATGTAGGTGCCTGCTTCGGTACCATCACTCGTCCAAGGCTCAAACCCGTTTATACCATCGTCAGCCATGAAATAAAACCTTTCATTTATAACGGTAAATTTAGACCCCAAGTTCATGCTATTGCCTCTACCAGGATTTATATCCTTTATCATTTTCGTTCCCTCTTGCGTTCCATCACTAATCCATAATTCATAACCATGAATACCATCATTGGCACTAACCACCAGCTTGCCGTTAAAATCTATAAATTCAGAGTCTTCATCAATACTTTGCCCATCTAAATTGATATCTAAATATTTAGTTCCATCAATAGTTCCATCACTAGTACATAAACCATAATAACCATATTGATTTCCTCTAAAAAAGAGTCGGTCACCAACGGCTGTCAACAATGAAGGTATAACTCCATAGGAACTATTAAAATCATAAAAAAGAGAAGTTCCTTCATCGGATCCATCGGAAATCCAAAGCTCAATTCCATTACGCTCTGTTTCTCCAGCAAAAAAAACTCTATCATTCAGAACAGTGATATCATTTTCATGAGAACTGATATTTGTGCCCGTAGCCTTTTGTGAAACTACTTGAGTACCTTGAACTGTGCCATCACTTTTCCATAGAATTTTCTTGTAACCTGAATCATTATCACCAAAAAAGAAAATAGACTCGCCCAATTCGTCAAAAGTTAAATTACTCACCGAAGTGTCTCTTAGGAAATTCGTACCCGAAATAGTTCCGTCACTAACCCAAAGGCCACTGTTTTGAGCGTTATCGGTTGCATAGAAAAAAGCCTTTGAATCAGAAAAAATTAATTGTGTAGAATAACCAAACGAAGAGTATTGTCCTTCCGCTATGTCATAAAAAATTGTGGTTCCTTCCGCTGTTCCGTCTGTTTGCCAAAGTTCAGTACCATGAACCCCATCATTGGCTAAAAACAATAGTTTCCCATTCAAGATACCTCCTTGTATAAAACTTCCACCAGAATTATATAAAGAGCCTTCATTTATATCTTTAACTAAGATTGTTCCATCAGATGTACCGTCAGACTTCCATAGTTCATTCCCAACCACTCCATTGTTTGCGAAAAAGTAAAAATTGTCATTGTAGATTTTGTAGCCAGAACTTGAGGCCATAGAACTTTGATCTCCTACGTTTATATCTTTGAACATAATAGTGCCATCTGTTGTGCCATCAGACACCCACAGTTCTAAACCGGATTCTTCGGTAGAAGCTTTGAAAAAAATACGTTCATTGAAAAGAAGAAAATCTGAAGGTGAACTATGGTTTTCTCCTTCATTAATATCTTTTAACATACGTGTTCCCTCAATCGTTCCATCACTTATCCATAACTCTTTTCCGTAAGTTTCATCAAAAAGGCTAAACAAAACCTTGTTGCCGAAAACTATTGCATCTCTAATTGAACCATCTTGACTGAAAGACAAATTTCTATCCGTTAGCTGGATAGTCCCTTCTTCAGTACCATCGCTTACCCACAATTCATCTGTTCGATAATCTTTTTCCGCAACGAAAAAAACACCATTTTCTTGAGGTAATATTAAGCTTATATCTCCTGAGTTTGTTGATTTAGAAAAAAACTGTGTCCCTTCCAAGGTTCCATCTGTATACCATAATTCTGAATCATCAGCAGTAAAGTAAAACCCGTTTCCCGCTCGTGTGAACCTCTCAGGATAACCATCATTTGAGAATTTTAATTCCAGCAACTCAGTGTCTATTGTTTGTCCTACAACTATGCTAAATGAGAAAAAGAGAAGAAGTAAAAAGATGGAGAGTAATTTGTCTGTCATCACGTTTGGTTGGTATTTAATTCAATCCCCTCGGGATATTTCTGACAATAGTAATTTTTTTTTTTTTAAAGCCAAACTATTTTGGATATCTGGCAAACAAATAACCGTATAATTCATACATTCCTTAAAACATTTTATCCCATACTACAATGCCTACCCTAATTGAATTAAGAACACAAGTTTTCAACTGCCTGTCAGTTTTTTTCGAAAGTGCTCTATTGTCTCAATAGATGAGCGAGCAAAACAATGTTTTGCGCTGCAAGCGTCCCAAACCTTGCCAAACTAATACTACTGAGTGAGGTAGGAAGCTCAAAACAATTCAGGAATCATCTATAAGTTTTGAAGGGTACGTTTATAATTTTCCAATTCACCTTCCGTGATCTCCAGTTTCAGATAGGGTTTTCCGAATGAAGGTTTTATTAAAGTGATGTGGTCCATCACATATTGGCTTTCCCTTTTGAGCATCCCCATTTTGTCCATCAACCGTTCATAGCGAATCCTGGGGACAATAATCTCAATTTCGGGTTCTCCTTTCATTGGTTTTGGTTCAACACAAACCGGTTCATCTTTGATTTTTTGTTCGAGCAGAGCATGCAGGATAGCGTTGGTCGGTTTGGTCTGCGTGATCTCTATGTCCCGAATGATGGCTATGGCGGCCTCCATTCGTTTGCGGTTCTTTTGTATTTCATCCAGTATTCCCTTTGTTGACCTATCAGATGGGTCAATGCCATGCCTTTGGAAAAAGTCCATCATCTTTTGTAGTGTCTCTGAATGGGATGGTGCCACCCGTTTGGAGAAGGCTCGGAACCTTTTGGCCACACTTGTCTTGAGGTTGATGGTACTGTAACTATACCGATATTTGCCCTTTACTATCATTTTACATCAAACTTTTTCAGTGTTTATTGAGGTTTCGGGAGAGTTTGGCGCAAACTCTTCAATCCCCATTATTCTTTGGTTTATCTCCCATCCCTTTGTTTATGGTACTTTGCGGAGCAAAAATGGTTTTGTAGCACCGGCTTGCCGTGCTACCCTCTTGCTTTTCCGAATTTGACAGCTCCGCTATCAAATCCAGAAAACATGGAATGCCATTTTACCTTTCCAAATAACTTTTGTTTTCCACAGTGTTCCTGGCCTCCATTTTTGCAATAAGATGTCGCATATCCTCCCCTACCTTTTGTTCCAACACCCTTGCATAGATCTGGGTGGTGGTCAGTTTGGTATGCCCCAGCATCTTGGAGACCGTCTCTATTGGGACACCGTTTGACAATGTTACTGTGGTCGCGAAAGTGTGCCTTGCCGTATGGAAGGTGATATGTTTATGGATGCCACAGGCCTTGGCAATCACTTTGAGATAGCTGTTCATCTTTTGGTTGCTGAACACAGGGAGCAGTTTGCCCAAAATGTCCCTTTGGGATTCTTCACTGTATTTTTCAAGTATTTCCCTTGCCTTGGGCAACAATGGTATTTTCACAGCTTCATTGGTCTTTTCCCTTTTGGTGTGTATCCAATGGTTGCCATCTATTCCCAAAACCAGTTGATGGGTTCTGAGTTCCTTCACATCTATATAGGAAAGGCCCGTATAACAGGAGAACAGAAACACATCCTTCACCTTTTCATAGCCCGGGCCGCTGAAAGTGGTCTCCTCGATAAGTTTCAGTTCCCTTTCGGTGAGATAGCTCCGTTCAGTTTTATGGAAGTTGAGCTTGTAGTTCCGAAAGGGATCTTTTTCCAGCCATTCAAGTTTCACGGCAAGGTTCACCATTTTCATGAGGCGTTCCAAATGCTTCATGGTCCCGTTGTTGGAACAGGTCTTCCTTGCCTTTTTTGGTTTATATGTCCTAAGATACTGTTCAAAGTCGGTGATGAACCGATAGCTTAGTTGCTTCAAATGGATATCGGGGAGCCTCAGCCTTTCCTCCAAAAAACTGTGCAGATATTTCTTTGTGGAATGATAGTTCTTCATGGTGCCGGGCCGAAGGACAGTGGTCTGGGTGGTATTATGGTACTCGATGAGTTCCTTTAGGGTCTTGTGATGGTCGTCCTGCCCAAGGAACCGGGCCTTGATGGCCTGTGCCGTAATCACCTTGCCCTCGCCCAACAATTGCTTGTGCGCATCCATGATCTGTACATAGACCTCATCCAGATAGCTATTCAACAATCTTGCCTTTTGCGAGAACCCAATGACCCTGCCCCGGATTTCGTCCCATTCGTTCACCGCAACATTGCGTTTAAGGCTTATCTCAGCCCGTTTTCCGTTGACGGTGATACGGGCATAAATGGTCAATTTCTCTGGATTGTTGGAGGTGTCCCTCGTGAAGATGAGAACCTTTAATGTGTTGGAGTTACGCATAATACAGAATTTTCGGATTTGACAATACAGGTCTGCAAAACACCCATAAACAGCGTCAAACGCTATCCAAATTATGCACAAGGAACGTACCAATTCATTCACCGAACTCTACACCTTTTATATGATTTTAGATGATATCAGATGAATACAATAAAAATGAAAAGCACTGTCAATCAGTCAGTTGACAGTGCTTTATACCCACTGAAAAGTGGTTCGTCGGGATGACTGGATTCGAACCAGCGACCACACGCACCCCATGCGTGTACGCTACCAGACTGCGCCACATCCCGAAAAGGGATTGCAAAAATATAAATTTTGGTGATACTTTAAATCGAATTTTGAGCAAATTCTATGGAATATATCAAGCTTGGTTCCACCCAGTACAAGATTGAAATTTAAATCAACTTTTATCTACCCAATTAACATCCTTGTTTCTTATCGGTATAGCGTAAAATGACCTACATACTGCTGCTTTTCACGGTCGTTTGCATACACAACATACCAATAATCACCTGTTGGAAGTGGATGTCCTTCATACGTTCCATCCCATTTTTTAACTTGGTCCAATCTGGCTACTACCCTACCATACCTATCGTAAATAATCACGTCTATGTTCGGGAACAATTCACGATTTCTTGGATACCAATTATCATTTAGCCCATCACCATCTGGTGTGAAAAACGGAGGAATGTCTGGCATTCCATCAAAATCAAACGGCATTACCAAATTGGCCACACAACCATTTTGATCTCGAACCATAATATTCACATTAGCATCCACATTAATATTGAATGTATTGATTTCTCCATAAGACTCCCCTTGGAAGAAAAACTCATACCCTCCAAAACCTCCTGTTGCAACGGCTGTAATTTCATCGGGACCAGTTTTTTGAGCTTCCAGAGTCAACGGCTCATAAGCATCTATTTCAAATTCCACGAAGGTGACACAGCCATTTTCATGATAAATATAAACGGTATGTTCTCCTGGCGGAAGGTCACCAAAGGTACGCTGCTCCGTGGCTAGTTGAACATCATCCACATCTAATGAGAATAGTAAACTAGGAAGCAACGAATTATCTGAAATTGAAACAGTTGCTGTACTATTAGGAAAAATTCCATCACAACCATATTCCACTATGGGCTCAGCTATCAATTCAATGCCCAGCCCTATTTCTGCCACAACATTGGTCTGACATCCATTGGCATCCCTTACAAAAATCACATAGGTTTCACCTCCCAACAAATTATCAAAGAATAGAGAATCGTTTTGAACAAAATCAGCATCTTCAGCGGAGTTAACACTAGTAAAATAAGGAGCTGTTCCCCCACTTACTTGTAAGGTCAACGTACCATCGCCATCTCCCATACAAGTTTCAGGAGTCGTATTCGCTATCCCTGCAACCAATTCCATAGGCGAAGTTATTTCAACGGTTCTGGTTATGGTACATCCTAAATCATCCTGAATAATGATATCATAAGACCTTGGTGCCAAGTCCGTGAAGGTTTTCCTATTTGGATTTAGAGGGTCATCACCTTCAAAAAATTCACTTAAAGTATCAGAAATGGAATATCTAATGGCTCCTGTTCCTCCACTGGCTTCTATAATAATCTGTCCGTTGGTATCTCCTGCACATGCTACGGGCACAGCTTCTAGATACTCCAATACCAAAGGTGGTTTTGGGTCGATTACTATGGGGTCTGAAATAGCTTCGCAACCACCACTTTGTGCATATACATAATAAGTACCTGGATCAAGTTCCCTGAAAATTCCGGAATCCTGAGCTGGCCTAACAGTATTGCCCGATGTAGGATTTGGTGGTATATTGGAATTCAATAGAGTATATCGATAACTCCCTATTCCTCCAAAGGCTTCTGATCGGATAATACCCGTTGCTTCCCCTGCACAATTGATAGTTGCATTGGTTAAATCCAGAGCAATCACCAAAGGTGCTGCAGGATCTAACGAAATTTGGTTTGAACGTTCAAATGGACATCCATTGGAATTCTGAACATCGTATTGAAATGGTCCGGGATCCATCGTGATATCCGCAGTAATCTCAATGCTTGTCATTCCTGTTCCAAATGGGGTAAATGGGTCTGAAGTACCTGATCTACGGTAGAAATAATCTACACCTGATTCGGGATTTGTCACAGTCAATTCCATTCTCCCCAAATCTCCACAACCGGGTGGTTGAAGTTCCACCAATTCCGTAATCACAATTTCCGGATCCTGAACAGTAATGGGCATAGTGGTAAAACTACAGTTCCAACCATCAAAAATGGTGATAGTATATTCCCCAGCCGATAAATTGGCAAATGTTGTGGTAGTTTGTAACCCACTATTGGTACCATCTGTAATCCTATTTAATTGGAATAAATAATTTCCTGTTCCCTGACCTCCAGCAACATTGAACACCTCTATAATCCCATCATTGTCATTGTTACATCGGAGGGGTTGTACTACTTGAATGTCGGCAGTGATTGGTACTGGTAATGGTAAATTAATAATAGTGGTAGCCTCACAGCCCAGTAAGTCTCTTACATTGACCGTATAATCCCCCGTTGAAAGATTTTGGAACACAGGGTTTGTATTTGGATAGTCCACTAAAATGGTCACTCCATCCGGAGCGATCAATTGATATTCGTAAGTACCCCATCCTCCATCTCCTGAAGCGGTAATTTCTCCTAAACCTGGCACATTACAGGTAACAGGCGAAGTTTCCAGTGCATTGACCGTAAGTGGTCGGTCGGGAGAACGTACCGTAGCTACATTACTGACCACATCACAGAATGGGGAGTCCATTGCCTCAATATGAACCACCAAATTTCCAGCTGGCAATCCTGTTATAATTTCAGGAGTGTTTATCGGTGCATTAGTATCAAAACTTCCAGTAACCCCCGTTGAAGTTTCTGCTCCAACATTGTCTCGAGAGAAAACTTCATAATTATAAACACCGCTATAATTATTAACTTCTATACTAATTTCACCATCATTACCATTAAAGCAAGTAACCGGTTGAACTTCTGCAATCAGTGCTTCTATAGTATTGTATTCTGGCATGTTGATGGTTGAAGTGAAATATGTACATCCTCCACTGCCAATATCTGTAACTGCAAAAATGTAATCTCCTGGTGTAGCAATATCCCAAGTTACCCTATCTGTTCCTGATGAGCTTCTTGCCGGCTCTGAGCCTAGAGGCAAAATTTCCACTTCATAATTGCCTGGGCCTTCATTGACCACAATTTCAATATAACCTGGGCTAACTCCTGTTCCGGATGCATCGCAGGTAATCTGTCCAACGTTATAACTGAAAGTAATGTCCGTAGGTGTATTGATAGTTACCGTTGCTGTATCCTCACAGCCATTTTGGTCCCTTGCCGTTAAAATAATGGTTTGGTTTGTACCATTGTCAATTACCTCAAACGTATTGCTGGTTTGGAAATTGGTACCATCAAATTGAGCAGTGCCATCATTCATACTATAGGTATAGGGTCCTGTTCCCGTTGCAGTACCCGAACCATCACCATTGGTATCGGTAAAAATGGTTATGGTTGCCGTACTGAACTGATTACTTGATGGATTACAGCTAAATATTGTATTGATAGCGTTTACTTGCAACGAAGTGGGTTCACTGATGAAAATATCGCCTGAACGGTCCGTACATCCTCTATCTGAAACCACCTCAACCTGATAGGTGTTTGGAGCAAGTCCATCAAAAATAGGTAACGCCTGCGGTCCTGTAACAATAGTGGTACTGGAACCATCATATAATATATAACTCAATGGCGTATCCGTTCCACTTCCAGGCTGTAGTTCTACAGCAATTGTTCCGTTGTTGGCTCCATTGCAACTTATAGGGGTGCTTGGAGTTGCTGTGATTACCGGAGTGTTAACGGTGGATACATTTACAATGGCTTCATCTGAACATAATGGTGCCGTATTGGAACTCAAATCTGTCACTAAAATGTTGTAATCCCCTGGCAAAACACTATTGAACACATTTGAACTTTGTGCAGGACCTATATTGGCCAAGGTACCCGCATCCCGAAGTTGGTATTCAAAATTACCGCTACCTCCTGTGGTATTAACGGTTATTACACCATCTCCTGTATTACAGGTTGGGAATGAGGTTGCATCGGCAGAAATGGCAAAGAAATCAAATACATCTGCCGTTACCGTATTAGTACATCCGTTACCATCCCTAACTGTAATTACGTAACTACCGGGATTAGGAACAATAAAGTTGGTACCTGTTTGAAATCCACTTCCTATATCATAAAGGAAGGTTTCCTCTGGAAGTCCAGAACCTGTAGTCAACGGCGATAAGACATCAATTTGATAGCCACTTGTTGCGGTACACTGGTTGACCACATCAATCGTAGGATTGGGCACTCCGGCTTCCTGGGTGACTGTAAGCGTCGTTAAAGCTGTACAACCATTGGCATCCTCTACATAGAAATCATAATCAGATGGATATGGTCCAGGGATTTCAAACGTTGTTGCCGCGGCAAAAACTGTTGGGGCAGCCGCACCGTTGGGAACGTAAGCATAATTGTACGGTCCGGTTCCGCCAAAACCTCTAACCGTAACCAAAGCTCCAGCATTACAGGTGGCCTCCACGAAATTGTCAATAGTTATGGAAGGAGAATTGAACCCTATAAACACCAGAGTACTCGAACTACAACCAGTATCATCGTCAGTAACGGTGATTTGGTAATTTGCTGGTGCCAATCCTGTAAAGCTATCATTGAATGGAATAGGTTCGTTCGTATAAGGTGTAGGCCCTGAAATCGTCGCTCCAGTATCTGTATTTTGAAGTGTTACTGTAAAGTTTGCAGGGTTTGCAGGCAATCCTGAAACCTCATAGTCAATAGCTCCGCTTCCCGAAACATTACAAGAGGCTGTTGTAGTAGTAGCGGTTACCGTTATTGGGCTTGGAGGTACTATTGGATCAATTTCTTCAATATAAATACATCCTAAAGCATCTCTAACTTCTACAAAATAAGTTACTCCAAAAGTCACAACAGCTGAAAAATCATGGATATCAACTCCATTTACATTTGCTGGCACAAATGTTGGGTCGCCCACTAATCGGAACTCATAGGGTGCGGTTCCTCCAGTGGCTTGAACACGATAGGAAATAAAAGGATCTGTACACAATACAGGTGGTGTATCCAACGGAATCAAATCTAGCGTATTCTGATCTAAAACCACATCATCTCTATCCTCACAACCTTGGGCATCTGTAGTAACAATGGTGTAGTTGCCTACGGGAAGATTTGGGAAATTTACCGTGGTACTTCCCGTTCCTATTGATGAGGCAACCAAATTGCCCGCACTATCCAACAGTACATAATCAAAAGGGGCAACACCATTATTAATGGTAGTGGAAATGGAACCATTTACAGATCCTGCTGAACAAACAGCATCGACCGGGGTCACAGTAGCATCTAAAGGTACACTGGCACCAATAGTAACACTGTAAGCTGGACTCACACAACCACGGCTGTCTCTTACAATAAAACCGCCATGGGTTCCCGGACCATATCCAGAGAATATATTTTGCGTACTAAATGTAGCCCCATTATCATTACTGAATTCATACGGTGGAACACCTTGTGCAGTATCCGGAATCAATTCCACAATACCACTTGTATTGTCCCCACATTGGGTGTCCGTTCCTACTACTGAGCCGGCAATTGTTTCTGGCGGAGATATGGTAATGAGATTCGTTCCATTGGTACATCCCCTGCTGTCGGTAATCAAAAATTGATAGGTAGTGTCCGAAGTAATAGAACCATCATTGGGAATGCTGTAAACAAATGAGTTTCCAGTGATGTTGTTATTATCCGAAGTATAAGGAGCTCCATTAATACTTACCTCATAAATATCATAGTCCCCACTTGAAGTATAGCCATTACTTATAGTTACCTGAATCTGTCCAGGAGGCCCGGCACAATCCAATTCTTGAATGGTTGTCGCCGTAGCGATGACCTGTGGTTCAATAGTGGCTGTAACTGTATCTCTACAATCATTGGCATCAACAACTTCTATGGTATAGGTTCCTGGAGTGAGCCCTGAGAAACTGTTGCTCACACCTAATGTTCCTCCGTTAATTCTATATTGATATGGCGCAGCGCCTAAAGTAGCATTGACCACCAAGGTGGCAGCGGTAAAATTATCATAGCAAAAATCTGAAGCACCATTATCTAGCGTAAGTACCGGAGCATCTATACTTGTTAAAGTAAAACTATCCGTAACTGTACATCCATTGGCATCTGTAACACTTACCTGATAAAGACCATCTTGCGATAAATTAGAAAACACACTACTGTTCTGTGGGCCTCTAGTGGATGCATCAGGTTGAGTTAGTGTATAGCGATTTCCTCCCCATCCACCTAAAGTATTGACCCGTACTGCTCCAATATTTCCATTTTGACAACTCATGGCAGTAACGTCCAAACCGGAAATGGCAAAGGCCGTTGATGGCTCTTCAATTACTAAAGTAGCTGTATCTGTACAGTTGGTTTCTTCATCGGTGACAGAAATCACATAACTTCCGGCAGCCAATCCAGTTAGTGGAATTGTACTACTGTTCTGACCGGTAAATACTGTTCCGCCATCAATACTATAACTATAGGTAGTATTGAATCCATCCACTAAGTAGCGTCCCTCTCCATCTGTATCGCCAACACAGGTTACTACTCGTGTTTGTTGGGCTTGAACACCAATAGAACTAATATCTGTAATAGCATAATTCTCATCATAAGAACAACCTTCGCTATCAGTAACTCTAAATGTATATGTTCCCAATCCCAATCCACTAAAAGTGTCATTGACACCATTGTTCACTACACTTGCTGCTGGTGCTATGATTTCATAGGCATATGGCCCTGTTCCCCCGGTCACTGTCAATTCAACGGAAGCGGTAGTGGTAATACAATCCAGACTAGAAATTGCAAAATCAAGGTCCGTTGGCCTATCCAAAGCATTAAAAATAACATCTGGTAAGGCTTGTACACATCCATTGGCGTCTCTAACCAAAGGTGTGTATGTTCCAACCCCCAAATTGGTGAAAACAGTATTTGTACCGAAACCAGCTCCAATACTATATTCATAAGGTGCGGTTCCTCCAGAAACTCCAGAAATTGTAATCTGCCCACCATTTTCATTGATACAAGTAGGAACTGAATCTGGAGTTGCCGTTGCACTTATTGTTGATGGAGTTCCTATGGTAGCCGTTTGAGGTGTTGTGGTACAGGTAAAGGAATCTTGTTCATATTGGAGCACTATATCATAAGTACCAGGCGCCAAATTAGAGAATACATTACTTACTTGATAGGTAGCCCCGTTATCAATGCTGAATTCTATTTCATATCCGAAACCATTGGTCACGTTCACCGTAACTCGACCATCGTTGGCTCCTCCACAGTTAGCATCCTCCTCCGTGATGTTAAAAATTGGTGGGGGAATATCCTGAACATCAACTTGGGCACTCCTTTCACAACCATTATCGTCTTGAACCAAAATAGTGTAAGTAGCAGCAGCAGTTACCCCAAAAGATGCAATCCCTGTAGTTGTTAGACCAACGTATGTTGAAGTAAACGAGCCTCCATCGACACTAAAACGATATGGAGCAGTACCGCCAGAAATATTCAAATTTACGTCTACAGAAGCTGCACCACATCCAAAACTATCAGAAGCAGTAGCCGAAACATCCAACGGACTAATACCATTACCTATTTCAATAGTATCTCCGTTAATATCCGTAGTTATGGTTCTAGAACAATGATTGGTATCTACCCGAATACTATAAGTTCCTGGGCTTACATTAGCAAAAGTGTAAGTATCCGAAGCATTAGGCCCAAAGGTGTCTACCGTAATTCCATTTTTTATCAATCTATAGGTGTAAAAACCAGGCACACCGGAAACTTGCACATCAATACTTCCCAAGTCGCCACTACAAAGAATATCATTGGCAGTAACATCTACATTGATATCCAAGTCGTCAATGGTCAAAATATTCGATGGAAAGACACAAGCACTTGCCGAAACATTTTTCAATCGTACATAAACCCTATAGTCACCCGGAGCGGTAATATCAAAAAATGGGTCATCTTGATAAGGACCCGCAGGACTGTTCAAGCTGTACTCATATCCAGCTGGCACATTAGTCACCTCTACTCTACCTGGATTTCCGCAGATAATATCTTCTTTGATCAATTGCGGATCTAATGGATTGAGTGTGGATTTAAAATAGAAAAACTGACCTGAGCCTACCCTTACTCTAAATTCACCTGCAGTTGATAAATCAAAAGTTGCCCCTGTTCCTACGGTATTCCAAGTACAAGACCCATTGATAGTGGGGCAATCATCCACCACAGTTGGTGCACAGGTATTGGTATCCAACTGCTGCCATTCATAGCTGGCTCCAGATTGACCAAGGGAAATAGTTCTAATATCACTTGTTCCACACAAAAAGAACTTTGCCAAAGTACTTCCATCATTGGGGCAAACAACTTCCTCATCTGCACCTTGAATGATGGTCATAAACATCATACTGGAGGGTGCTGCAGTAAACTCAGATTCTTTTGCTGAATCTGCAGCTTTTACAACAATGGGATTATCTTCAATATGTGAATCAGAAACATAGGAAACAATCTTGGTTAGTACTCGATTGACCTCTGTTTTTGCTAATACCGTGGAACAAAATATTGATATGAACACCAACAACACGGCATATAGCAAATGCCTTGTTTTTTTTGGTAGCATAGGTTAAGTTTCGTTTTGTAAGAATACTCAGATTTGGGGACCTTAATATTCTAGATAGTAATTGTCTAAACTTATAATTTCTCGTTATCTTTCAATCCATTGGATTGCAGTTTATCTATAAAATCTATAATTTCAACGTTAAATTATGAAAAATAGTGCTCTTCTTCCTTATTTTTTCGTTGTAATGCTAACTACATCCTGTGCCCAAAAGTCAGATTCGGGCATAAAAACTCCCAAAAGCATTGATTTTACTGAGAAACTGATCATTGAAGGGATTCATAACCCATGGGGAATGACCTTTTTACCTAACGGAGGTATTTTATTTACAGAAAAAGAAGGTGAAATCTTACTTTTTTATAATGGTAAGCTCTCAGATGTAGAAAATACTCCAGATGTTTATGTTCGTGGACAGGGAGGTCTAATGGATATCGAACTCCATCCAAATTATAATGAAAATGGTTGGATTTATCTTTCGTTTGCTTCTCCTAAAGGAGATGGAAAAGGAGGAAACACTGCAATTATGCGTGCTCGATTATCCAATGGCAAACTCGTAGACAAACAACTCCTCTATAAAGGTGAACCCAATACCACCAAAGGACAACATTTTGGGTCACGAATAGAGTTTGATGATGAAGGCTATCTTTATTTTTCAATCGGAGACCGAGGGAATAGAGATGTCAATCCACAAAACATCACACGGGATGGTGGCAAAATATATCGCATACATGATGATGGTAGAATTCCAACCGACAATCCCTTTGCAGACAAATCCAATAGTAAAAAAGCCGTCTTCAGTTACGGACATAGAAATCCTCAGGGATTGACCAAACATCCAGAAACCGGTCAAATCTGGGAGCACGAGCATGGACCAAGAGGCGGGGATGAAATCAACATCATCCAAAAAGGAAAAAACTATGGATGGCCATTAATAACTTATGGTATCAATTACAGTGGCACCAAGATTACAGATGACACCTCTAAACCAGGTATGGAACAGCCTATTTACCAATGGACACCCTCAATTGCACCTAGCGGAATGACTTTTGTAAGTTCTGATAAGTATCCCAAGTGGAAAGGAAATTTGCTCGTGGGCTCTCTGGCATTTCAATATTTGGAGCGATTGGTTATCCAAAACAACAAAGTCATCTATCGTGAAAAATTATTGGATGGCATTGGTAGGGTACGCAATGTAAGACAAGCTCCAGATGGTTACATTTACGTGGGGGTTGAAGGCAAGGGTATTTACCGCTTGGTTCCGAATTAAATTCCTTGGTTCACCTATTTTAGGGCATCAATGGCGTGTTTTACAGAACCATACTTCTTCAATGCCTTTTCAGCTTCAGCATAGTCAAGTCCCAATTCTTCTACCAAATATCGGGTACCTCTATCTACTAGTTTGGTGTTGCTCAACTGCATGTTCACCATTTTGTTTCCTTTTACCCGGCCAATGCGTATCATTAAAGCTGTGGAAATCATGTTCAACGCCAGTTTTTGACTAGTTCCACTTTTCATACGTGTACTGCCTGTAACAAATTCTGGCCCAACTATGATTTCAATGGGAATATCCGCATTCCTTGCCAAGGGCGACCCCGGGTTATTGGTAATTCCCGCTGTTAAAACCCCGTGTTTTTTAGCATCCTCAATACCTCCCAGAACATATGGCGTAGTTCCAGATGCCGCAATACCCACCAAAACATCATTGGCGTTGATGTTGTATTCCAATAAATCCTTCCATGCTTGTTGCGTATCATCCTCTGCAAATTCAACTGCTTTTCTGATGGCATTGTCCCCACCAGCAATCAACCCTATGACCCTTTCGTGTGGCATCCCATAGGTAGGAGGAATTTCCGAAGCATCCAGAATGCCAAGTCGACCACTGGTTCCAGCGCCAATATAAAATAATCGTCCCCCATCCATAAATCTTTGGACAGTAGAATCCACAAGCTCGGTAATTTGCGGAATAACTTGGGCAACTGCTTCAGCTATTTTTTGATCTTCATTATTGATGCTTTCCAAGATGGTGCTTGTATCCATCTGCTCCAAATTTTCATAATTCGAAGGCTTTTCAGTAATTTTTTTATAATCCTTTTGCATTTGCATTATAAAAGATGTATCTCTTGGTTTCTAAAAAGGTTGAGGAGGTTGCTACTGGGGTCTAACTCTGTAATCAATGTATTTATTGCGTTAATATCGCATGTTTTAAAACGATGTTGGGAATTCAGCTTTTCGGAAATACATAAAAGAACCGTTTTTTTGGATGCTTTTATAACCGCCTTTTTTACCTGAACTATATCCCAATCAAATTCTGTCAATCCATAAATGGAGTCCACATAGCCAGTTCCAATAAAACCATAATCCACCTTGATTTCACCAAGTTGGTTGATGGTTCCTGCTCCTACAGCAATTTGCGAATCCTGAGAAATTTCACCACCCACAAAAACAACTTTAATATTAGGTTTCAACAAAAGCTCCAAGGCCACTGGCAAACTTAAGGTGAAACACGTTAAGCTTAGGTTTTCAGGAATCTGCGAGGCCAATTCCAGACACGTAGTTCCCCCATCAATAAAGATCACATCGCCCTCTTTCAACATCCCAACAGCTTTTGATGCAATAGTCTTTTTCTTATCAAGTGCATAGATATTGGTATTCCTTACTGTAGAATTGGTAAATCCCAAAGAAATAGCTCCACCATGCACTTTTCTTAACTTGTTCTCGCTATCCAATTCCTTGACATCCCTCCGCACCGTATCAATGGAAACGTCCAACATTTCTGCAATATCAGTCAATAAAACCTTGTTATGAAGGGCCACTTCATTTAGGATAATATGCTGTCTTTCCTCTTTTAGCATTAAAGAATGTGGTAATTGAAATCAGCAGCAAATATATAAAAATATTCAGCATGCCATTTTATTCCGTTTTTGTTATTGAAACATCAATAAATAGTTAAATAAAGCATATTACAGCAAATAAAAAAGCAAAAAACAGCAAATATGAGTATTCTTAGTTATATTTGCCCCGATAAAAGTCTAAAATCATCCAACTATGGCATCATCAAAAACTTTGGATTACCCAATTGATGAGGAATCCAAAAAATTTGAAAAAATCAACACTAAAATCCATGAAAGCTCCCAAGAAGCTTCTTTGTGGGTGGCAAATGAAATTGCACAACTGATCAAACAACGTCAAAAAGAGGGGAAAAATGCTGTGCTGGGCTTAGCTACCGGTTCAACCCCAACAAAAGTTTATGATTATTTGGTTCAATTCCACAAAGAAGATGGATTGAGCTTTAAAAATGTAATCACCTTCAACTTGGATGAATATTATCCAATGGAGCCTGATTCCATTCATAGCTATGTTCGGTTTATGAACGAACACTTGTTCGACCATATTGACATAAAAAAGAAGAACATCAACATCCCAGATGGAACACTGGACAAAGAAGATGTTCGGGAATTTTGCAATGCTTATGAAGATAAAATTCAAAAAGCCGGCGGCATTGACATTCAAATTTTAGGAATTGGTAGAACAGGACATATCGGATTCAACGAACCTGGTTCTTCCCTAAAAAGTAAAACCCGTATGGTTCGCTTGGACAGGGTAACAAGATTGGATGCTGCCAGCGACTTCTTCGGATTGGAAAATGTACCCGCTAAAGCCATAACCATGGGGGTTGGCACAATCATGGCTGCCAAAAAAATCATTTTGATGGCTTGGGGCGAAGGCAAATCAAACATTATCAAACAATCTGTTGAAGGTGAGATTAAAGAAAGTATTCCTGCAACTTTCTTGCAACACCATGAAAACTGCCATTTCATTTTAGACCCAGCATCTTCATCATCCTTAACCAGAATAAAAACGCCTTGGTTAGTTAGCGAATGTGATTGGAATGATAAATTGGTTAAAAAAGCGGCTCTTTGGCTATCCGAAAAATTGGACAAAGCCATTTTAAAACTTACCAATGAGGACTACAACGAATATGGTATGGGCAATTTGGTGGCGGATGTTGGCTCTGCAGAGCACATCAACATTAAAGTGTTCAATGAACTTCAAAATACGATAACGGGATGGCCTGGTGGAAAACCAAACACGGATGACAGCAGAAGACCGGAGAGAAACACTCCTTACCCCAAACGTTCCCTAATCTTTAGTCCGCACCCTGATGATGATGTTATTTCAATGGGAGGCACTTTGCTGCGATTGGTAGACCAAGGACATGAGGTACACGTAGCCTACCAAACTTCTGGTAACATTGCAGTATTTGATGACGAGGTTATAAGGTTTTTGGATTTTGCCACAGATGTTCAGGAAAATAATAAAGAGCTGGAGAAAAAACTATCCGATGTACGGGAATTCTTGAGCACTAAAACACCGGGGCAAATTGATAGTCCAGAAATCCAGAAAATTAAGGGATTGATCAGAAAAGGTGAAGCCTTGTCTGCATGTAGATATTGTGGAGTTGACGAAAAGAACGCACACTTTCAAAACCTTCCATTTTATGAGACTGGCGCGGTTAAGAAAAAACCACACTCCGCAGAAGACATTCAACTGACCTATGACTTGTTGAACGAAATTAAACCACATCAAATATTTGCAGCAGGAGACCTTTCCGATCCTCACGGAACACACAGGGTATGTCTACAGGTAATTTTTGAAGCAATGAAAAAATTGGTCGAGGACAAAGTAGACTGGATAAATGATTGCTACCTATGGCTGTACAGAGGTGCATGGCAAGAATGGGACATTGCTGATATGGAAATGGCAGTACCTATTGGTCCAAAAGATATGGAACGTAAGAAAAATGCAATTTTCAAACATCAATCGCAGAAGGATGCGGCAATGTTTCCTGGAAATGATGAAAGAGAGTTTTGGCAACGCGCCGAACAAAGGAACAAAGAAACAGCTAGGAAATACAATAGTTTAGGAATGGCCGAATACGAAGCTATGGAAGGCTTTGTTAGGTATATATTCTAAGTAGTTGATTGAAAGGCCCTTTAAAAAGGGCCTTTTTTTTACATCAACTCAATCTTTCTGCGATACAAATCCAGTTGGGCATCATCTTTCTCCAACTCAGTAATTAGAACATGAACGGAATCTATTTCGCAAATCTTATAACGCTGTACAGAGTTTATTTTTTCTGATATTGAAGGTACCACCACTTTTTTAGAAGCCCTTATCATAGCCTTTTTCAGCTGTACTATTTCCCAATCAAATTCTGTAATTCCATCAGTGGGATGCATACTGTTCACCCCTAAAAAACAAATATCCACTTTAAGCTCCGAAAGCACTCCAATAGGTCCACCTCCAATAGTAATTTGAGAGTCTTTGTTCACCTTGCCCCCAATAAAAATGATTTCAATATTGGGTTTGGGCAACAATTGAACCGCAATTGGCAGACTTGGAGTAAAACATGTAATCTTAAGATAAGGAGGAATCAATCTTGCAATTTCTTGATTGGTGGTTCCTCCAGTCAACAACACTACTTGACCTGCTTTTAACAATGAAACTGCTTTTTCAGCAATTTTCGACTTTTTCTCAAGTGAATAAATTTCACTATTCGCATAGTTATAGTGATTAAACCCCAAGGAAATGGCTCCTCCGTGAACACGTTTCAGCTTATTCTTATCGTGCAATTCTTTAATATCCCTCCGCACCGTGTCCGGCGAAACTTTTAAAATCTCCGCGATATCCGTCAATAAAACTTTGTTATGAATCCGCACTTCGTTCAAAATGACTTGATGGCGTTCTTCCTTTAGCATGGTTGTGTTATTTAAGCAAATGTAAAAGTTTTAATGTTTTAGTAAATAAATGCAAAAAATAGCTTCCATAAAAGCTAACATCTAAAAATATTGCAAAAAATTGCAACATTTTCGATTATTTGCATATTTTTGAATACAGCTCGATTTTATTAAAGCTAACTTTAAAAATTAATGCTTAACTCAAAAAACAACTTTATGGACGGAAAAATTTTGCGTCGACTGTTGCTTGTGGCTTGCTTGGCGCTTAGCGTCTCTGCATTCTCCCAAAGCCAGTTTACCTTTACGGGAACCATAACTGAAAGTGGTACAGATTTACCTGTGACCGGAGCTTCAGTTTTTATTGAAAACACCTCATACGGTGCTGTCAGTGATTTTGATGGTAACTATAGCTTTACAGCTGATTTACCTTCAGGAACTTACACACTGACTGTGAGTTCTTTGGGATACTCAACCCAAAAAGTCACTGTGGATTTGGGTAGCAACCCAGCCATTACCACAGACATTTTGCTTGAAGAAGATATTTTAAGCTTGGATGCCGTTGTGGTTACTGGAACTGGTACCGGAGTGAACAAAAGAACTCTGGGCAATGCCATATCATCGGTAAAATCCGAAGACTTGGTAAATAATGCGGCAACACAGGTTGATCAGGCCATTGCTGGAAAGATAACCGGAGCATTGGTACAACAAAACTCTGGAGACCCCGCAGGGGGAATCAGTATTCGGTTAAGAGGGCCAAGTACAATTTCTGGAAATTCGGATCCTTTATATATCGTAGATGGAATTATTATCAGTAACTCCAGTAACGAATTGGTTGACCTTGGTGGCAATGCACAAAACCGTTTAGCAGACATCAACCCTAATGACATTGAAAGAATAGAAGTCATAAAAGGTGCGGCAGCAGCGGCCATATATGGATCTAGGGCAAGTAATGGTGTGGTCCAGATATTTACCAAAAAAGGTAGAACAGGGGAACCAAAATTTACTTTCAGCACAAACACAAGAATCAACGAACTACGCAAAAAAATTGATTATAACGAAGTTCCTTTGGCCTGGGAGGTTCCTACAGATCGCTCAAACCTAAATACAGTTGCTGTAGAACGTTATGACTTGCAAGATGAAATCTTTGAATCTGGATTTGGGGTGGAAAACTATCTTTCCATGACGGGCGGTTCGGAAAAAACCACATATTACCTTTCTGCTTCTCAATTAAGTAACGAAGGAATTGTAAAAAACACCAACTTTAAGCGTTACGGATTTAAAGCCAACCTTACCCAACAAGCATTTGATTGGTTGAATATTACCGGCGGATTCAATTTCATAAGAAGTACTAGTAATGACATTCCCAATGGGGGGATAAATAGTGCTTACGGGGCCATTACGGGTTTCGTGTTTAGTGATAACTCCGTAGACCCTTCACCCGATGAGTCTGGTGTTTATCCTGTTACTTCTTTGTTGGTGCCAAGAACAAATCCTGCCGAAGCCGTTGCAAGATTCGATTTTGGTCAGAAAACAAACCGCTTTATAACGAGCATAGGTTTGGATGCTAACATTACGGATAAGTTGAGTGCCAAATATACCTTGGGTATGGATTACTACAACCAGTCTGCAACAGCGTATATCCCCATCAACAATACATCTCCAAATGCTGACGGTTATGCAAGAAGGGCTGATTTGAACAATTTTCAATACAACTCAGACCTCAACATTACCTATAAAACGGACATTACTGAAACTATAGCTTCCACATCAACACTTGGCGGATCCTGGCAATATGAAGAGCGGGAAAGTATTGGTATAAATGCAACTGGTCTTCCACCGGTAGTACAGACTGCGGCCGGAGGAAGTATTTTGGAACAAGGAGAGAGCCGCTCTAAAGTTTCTTATTGGGGCGCTTTTTTCCAGCAATCCTTTGCATTCAATAACAAGATATATGTAAACGGTGCAGTCCGATTGGATGGTGCTTCTACTTTTGGTGAAGATGAGCGAAATCAATTATACTTTAAAGCTAGTGGCTCTTACGTCATTTCAGATGAAGATTTTTGGAAAAATACCTTCGGAAGCACTATTAGCTTATTCAAATTAAGAGCTTCATGGGGGCAAGCAGGTAACCTTACAGCCTTAGGAGCTTTTGATAGATTTTCGGTATATAACCCTTCTGCCTTGACAGGTTCAGTAAGTTTGATTCCATCAACGGCTCAAGGAAACGAAAATCTAAAACCTGAAAGACAAGATGAAATTGAATTTGGTTTTGATGCTGGTTTATTGGACAATAGACTAGGAATTGAATTTTCATATTACAAACAAAAAGTAACTGATCTTTTATTACCAAGAGTATTGGCTCCATCCAGTGGTTTTGGCTCAAGATTTGAAAATGTAGGAAATCTCGAAAATACAGGGGTAGAAATCCTATTGAGAGGTGCTCCTATTAAGAGTGAAAATTTCAATTGGGATATTACCGCTACTTTTTCAAAAAACAAAAACGAAGTAACCAGCGTTGCAGGTGGAGGTAGATTGGCACTGTCTGGTAGTTTTTCTACCAACTATGTTATTGAAGGTGAACCTTTGGGTGTTTTCTACAGACAATTTTATGCAAGAAACGAAGACGGTTCAATTGCTCTGGACGATGACGGATACCCTTTCCGTGGTACCACTGAAGATGGAGAATCATCCAAGGTATTGGGAGACCCCAATCCAGATTGGTTTGGTTCGTTGATCAACGAGTTTTCTTATAAAAATTTCGACTTAAGGGTACAATTTGATGCGGTTCAAGGCTTCGATGTCTTCAACTGGAACAGAAGATTGTTGGATAACGTGATTTTTGGTGGTGGCGCACAAGTAGGTGAAGAGCTCTTGGGCAATCTACCAAAAGGCTATGGAAGTGCCCAAGCTAGCATTTTTGAAGAATTTGTTGAAGATGGCTCCTTTGTAAAACTTAGAGAAATAGCCTTAAGCTACAATTTCAACCCAAAATGGGAACACATAGACAATGTAAAAATTAGCCTAGTAGGACGAAACCTTATTTCTTGGGACGACTATTCCGGATGGGACCCAGAAGTAAGTGCTGCAGGACAGAGCAATGGTGTACGCGGATTTGATTTTTCCACAGTACCTATACCAAGAACATATCAATTGGGCTTTAACGTTAGTTTCTAATTCTAAAAAAATTGATGATGAAAATATATAAAAACACCACAATAAAACTGATGTTATTGCTAACCTCTATGATTGCAATCACATCATGCGATACTGATTTTGAAAATCCCAATGCCGCAACAGATGAACAAGTATTCTCTTCAAGGGAAGGTATTTTGGCATTAAGCATAGGGATGCAGGAGCTCTACTCCACTACAGGAGTACGATGGATTGTTGAAACACCAGCAATTACAGCTAGAGAAGGTGGGATCACCACAACTTTTCAGAACATGATCGAACTGGAAGATGGTGGCGATATTCCAAATTCCAACTCCAATGTAATAGGCCTATGGTCCACCATGCTCAGGGTTATTGGCATTGCCGAGGATATTGCGGCCAATGCAGGCAATATAGATATTGATGCAGGTACCCAGAGTGGTTTGATTGCTTATGCAAAACTTTACCATGCCATGAGTATCGGTGCCATGGCACAAAACTATGAGCAAGTAATCATAGCTACTTCTGAAGACAATCCTCCCTTTGTAAGTAGAATTGAAGGTTTCAATACGGCCATTAGTTTGCTGAATGAAGCCAAAACTGCCATAGTTGCAGACCCAATTTCAGCAGAATTTGAAGCTGAAATATTGCGCGGTGAAATTGACCTGGAAAATACTATAGAAGCTATGTTGGCAAGATTCAATCTATATGCTGGCAATTACGATGCCGCTATAACAGCAGCATCTTCAGTTGATCAAACTTCTGGTTCTGTATTCACCTATGACTCTCAAAATCTAAATCCTATTTGGAGTAGAGTATTCCAAAATAGTGCCCCTAATTTTAAACCAAGAGACAATTTTGGTCTACCAGACAGCTTTACTTTTGATGCTGCGGATGGAAGGTTTGATTTTTATTTGGTTGCCTTGGATGAATTGAACCAAAACCAATTACCTATTGAGGATTTGGCAGGATTCTTTGACGGAGATACAGAATCAATCCCAGTTTACCTACCCGATGAAATGAACCTCATCATAGCAGAAGCCAACCTCAGAAAGAGTTCTCCTGACACGGAGGCTGCAATTACAGCATTGAATTTAGTATTAACAGATACCGATGACATTTTTGGGGTAAATGCAAATGTAGCCGCTTATGCAGGCGACACATCGGTTGATGCACTTTTGGACGAGGTTTACAAAAATCGTAGAGCGGAATTGTTTCTAACAGGATGCAGTTTAGAGGACAGTAGAAGATTCGGCCGTCCGGAACCTACACCAACCGTCCAAAATTTTGACGAGGAACGTAATAGGAATTTTTATCCATATCCTATTACGGAAAGGGACAACAATACCAATACACCAACTGACCCTTCAATCTAATGAATCTATTTGAGTAGTTAGTTTTCATAATTAAATCCAAGTGAAAAGGCCTACATTTAACATAATAAGTAGGCCTTTTTTACCCTAATGCATAAAATTAAATACATATTCTCCCTATTGCTTTGCGTGGCTTGCGCAACGGTAAAGGCTCCAAAAACAGAGTTTAGAGGATTTTGGGTGGCAACTGTAATCAATATAGATTGGCCAAAAAATGCCAAGGATGACCCACAAAAACAAAAACAGGACTTTATTGAAATTCTGGATTTTTACAAAAAATTGAACTTTAATGCTGCCATCGTTCAAATTAGAACAGCCGGTGACGCTTTTTATGCCAGTGATTTGGCTCCATGGTCCAAATACTTGACCGGAAAACAAGGAAAAGCTCCTGAAGGATTTGAAAATCCTTTGCAATGGATGATTGATGAAACCCATAAACGAGGTATGGAATTTCATGCTTGGTTGAATCCATACAGAGCTACCTTTGATTTAGACACCACTGCATTATCCAACACACATGATTTTTACCAACATCCAGATTGGATGATCAAATATGGAAAGAAATATTACTACAATCCTGGATTGCCAGAAGTTCAAGATAAATTTATCAACATCATTTCAGAGTTGGTTGATGCTTATGAAGTGGATGCCATCCATTTTGATGATTATTTCTATCCCTATAAAGTAAAAGGAGAAACATTCAATGACTCCATCACTTTTCAAACCTATGGTTTGGCTGAACAAACGTTGTCCGATTGGCGAAGAAGCAACGTGGACTCACTGGTTAAAAATGTCCATAAGGTCATCAAAAAGCGTAAACCTTGGGTACAATTTGGAATCAGCCCCTTCGGAGTTTGGAAAAACAAAAGCACAGACCCCAAAGGTTCAGATACCAAAGCGGGGCAAACCACTTATGAAGACCTATATGCGGACCCGCTCCTTTGGGTAGAAAAAGGTTGGTTGGACTATTTGGCGCCCCAAGCTTATTGGAGTATGAACTACCCTCCTGCTGCCCATAAAGAAATTGTCTCATGGTGGGCAAACGCGACCCCAAATACTAATTTATATATTGGCAACGGCACTTATAAGATCAAAAATAACCCTGATAAGGCTTGGGAAAAAGAAGGTGAAATTCCAAAACAGCTTTCCTTGGCCAGAAAACAAAATAACGTTGACGGCAATATCTTTTTCAGCGCAAAATCACTTATCGAAAAACATCCGGAAGTGACCCATAAACTTCAAAAAAGATTTTATGGGCATGCTTCAAAAAACCCTATCCCCTTGAATAATATTAAAAGAGTTGTCTTGTCGCCCGTTATAACATCAAACCAAGAAAATGGTAGAATGGAAATTTGTATTTCGCATAATGATTCCATTCCACGTACCGTCAATTACTATCTAAGCAACCAAAAAACCTTGATAGCAAAAGACTATCTTTCGGAAAGTCAACATAAGGCATGCTTTGAACATTTCTTTTCCCAAAAACAACTGCATAAAGGGATTAAAATTTCTATAAGGGATGCCTACGGCAATGAAAGCCCTTTGAAAATGCTCAACTTTAAATCTGATTGATATGCAAGATATGTTAGTGAGATTACTCGATTTGCCAGACATTTCCAAAATTGAAAACTATCATTTGGAAATAGAACAAATCATATTCAAAAGACCAATTCCACCTGAAAAAAGTATTGTTGTAAATTGGGTGAGGGAGAATTTCAGCAGGAATTGGGCCGATGAAGCGGAAAGGGCTTTCACTTCACTTCCATCCAATTGTTACATTGCCCAGCGCGGGCAATCCATTTTAGGATTTGCATGCTTTGAAGTCACCGCTAAAAACTTTTTCGGACCTACTGGGGTACTTCCGTTGGAGCGAGGAAAGGAAATTGGCAAAGTACTGCTCATAAAATCTCTAACTGCAATGCAAGAAATGGGTTATACTTACGCCATTATTGGCGGCGTTGGCCCTGCCTCTTACTATACAAAAGCTGTTGATGCCAAAATCATAGAAGATTCAGAACAAAGTATCTATCAAAATCTGTTGAAACACTAAATACCGCATGGCACAAAAAGATAAAAATGCTTGGCTTTGGATACCTACACTCTACTTTACACAAGGAATTCCTTATATCCTAGTGGTAACGGTCTCCGTAATCATGTACAAGCGCTTGGGCATCGGTAATGCCGAAATTGGACTCTACACCAGTTGGCTTTACTTGCCATGGGTCATAAAACCTTTGTGGAGTCCTTTGGTTGATCTTAATGGAACCAAAAGAAAGTGGTTTTTAAGCATGCAACTTTTAATTTCATTGGCTTTTTTGGGAATTGGCATTTTTCTGCCCTCCAACTCATTCTTTACCATATCATTGGCTTTCTTTTGGATGGTGGCCTTTGCTTCGGCAACCAACGATATTGCATCAGATGGGTACTACATGATAGGCTTGACACAAAAAAAGCAATCATTCTTTATTGGGTTGCGCAGTACTTTTTATCGATTGGCAATGGTAACCGGTCAGGGGCTTTTGGTCATTTTTGCTGGATTTTTGGAACAAAAATATGGAGACAACACCAAGGCATGGTCCCTAACCATGATTTGTGCGTCAATTCTCATGCTTGCAATGACAGTTTCCAATTTTTTTGCCACTCCCAAGTTTGAAGTATCAAAAACAGAAAAACAAGAAAAACCTGCAGGTTTCTTAGAGGTATTTATTTCCTTTTTCAAAAAGAAACAAATTGGAATTGCGTTACTGTTCATCCTAACCTATCGCCTTGGAGAATCACAATTGGTAAAAATGGCTTCTCCTTTTCTTCTAGATAAACTCGAAGTAGGCGGGTTGGGTTATACCACAGAAGCCGTTGGAACCATTTATGGAACCGTTGGCGTGATTATGCTTTCTCTTGGCGGTATTCTTGGCGGTATTCTCATCTCTAGAGATGGATTGAAAAAATGGATGTTTCCAATGCTACTGGCATTAAATCTCCCAAATGCACTTTACGCTTTGCTGGCCATAACACAGACGACCAGCATCATTGCGGTTACCGGTACCGTTATTTTGGAGCAATTTGGCTACGGATTTGGATTTGCGGCTTTCTTGATTTACCTCATTTATGTAGCGGATGGAGTTTCAAAGACTTCCCACTACGCTATTGCTACAGGTTTTATGGCATTGGGTATGATGCTCCCTGGAATGTTGAGCGGATATATCCAAGAATGGTTGAATTATGATGGATTCTTTATTTGGGTGGTCATTGCTGCCTTTCCTGCTTTTATTGTGCTAAAATACCTGAAATATCCAGCAGAGTATGGTAAAAAATCCATTGAAAAAGATGCATAAGGATTTATATACATATCAACTTTCAAAAATTGAACTTTCCTTAAAAGAAAAAGTTGGGCAATTGTTTATGCCTGCTGTTTTTATAAATGATACAGAGGAAGAAGTCCAGCAAATGGAAGATTTGATCCAAAAACATTGTATTGGTTCTATTTGCTTCTTTCATAGCAGGGCCAGTGCTGCCACAAATTTTGAAGGCAAGAAAAAAGTAGTGTATAACGAAAAAAGTTATGACCGCTTAAAAGAGCTTATTTCGAGATACCAAAAAGCAGCAAAAGCACCTTTATTGATCGCAATAGATGCCGAATGGGGGTTGGCCATGCGCATTGAAAACACACCACAATATCCATATGCAATAACACTTGGCGCTCTTACAGATAAAGAATCACTTATTGAAGAGGTTGGATTTCACATAGGAGTTGATTGTACAAAAGCCGGTATCCATTGGAACCTATCTCCAGTCGTGGATATTAACAATAATCCGCTAAATCCTGTAATTGGATATCGATCATTTGGTGATGACAAAAACAAGGTTACAAAAAAAGCAGAAGCCTTTATCAAGGGAATGAACCACACAGGAGTGCTTAACTCCATCAAACATTTTCCTGGGCATGGCGATACTGCCACAGATTCGCATTTAGGTCTGCCCATCATTGACAAATCTCTAGATGAGCTTAAAAAAACTGAGCTTCATCCATTTCAAGAACTCATCAAGAACGGAGTGGATTCGGTAATGGTAGGTCATTTATCATTGCCCCAAATTGATTCGGAACAACCTTCGACTACCTCTTTTAAAATAGTTACGGAATTACTTCGACAACAACTTGGTTTTAATGGAGTAATAATTTCCGATGCCCTGAACATGCATGCGGTATCCAGAAAATATCCCCAAAAAGGCAAACTGGAAGAAGCCGCATTTAAAGCAGGAATGGATGTCCTCTGTTTTAGTGAAAATGTGGAAGAAGGCATCGAAAGTATTCTAAGTTGGGCATCAGAACATCGAATACAAGAGAGTTTTGAAAGAATATGGTTGCTCAAAGAAAAAACCTTCATGAAAAAAAAAATCGAGGGAATTGTTCCCTCTAAAAGTCATTCTGAGCTGAACAAATTGGTAGCTGAACAAAGCTTGACCGAACTTTACGGAAATCCTACAAAAGCTCAACTAATGAAAACCTCCAAATTTATCAACCTTATGTTCGGAAACCCTTCTGAAAGTATTTTTTCATCCAAAATACAGGAAGAGTTTGGAGCTGAATCTTTGGAACTTGCCAAAGACTTGACCACACTTGAAAAAAAACTAGAGGAAACTCAAAATATTGCGCTTTCTATTTTTCCCCCATCAATTAAACCCAAAGATTTGTTTGGGTTCGACCCAAAACAATTGGAATATATAAAAGAGCTCATCGCCACCAAAAATGTGCTTATTTATGTATTCGGAAACCCTTTTGCATTGGATGTTCTAGGATTAAACCCTTCATCCAATGCCGTTGTGGTTTATCAGGATTTTCCCGTTTTTCAAGAAGCGGCCTTCAATCATTTTAAAGGGGTTTTAAAAGCTAAAGGAAAGCTTCCAGTGCAACTTAAAACATTTAGAATATGAAAATGGATACCATTGCCTCTTGGAAAAAAAATGCTGCTGAATGGATAAAAGTCATTCAAAATGAAAGTATTCCATCCAGAAAGTTCACCAACACAGCCATTCTGGAGACCTTGAAGGACTGCAAAGGAACAAAAGCTGTGGATATAGGTTGCGGAGAAGGTTGGCTAACCCGGGAAATGGGCAAAATGGGATGGAATGCAACGGGTGTAGATGCGATTGAAAGTTTAATTGTTGAGGCAAGAAAAAAAAGCTTGGACACCTTTACTATTTTTACCTACGAGGATATCATGTCTGGGAAAGCCATTGAAAATGCACCTTTTGATGTGGCCATTTTTAATTTCTGTCTGTATGCCAAAGACAATCTTCCCTTGCTCTTGGACAATACTTTGAAACAACTTACAACCAAAGGGGCGCTGGTGATTCAAACGTTACATCCTTATTTTTTAATTCAGAATGGATTTCCCTATAAGAGTCAATGGCTGTCCGATTCCTGGAAAGGGTTGCCTGGAAATTTCACGGATGGGCACGCTTGGTATGCAAGAACCATGGATGATTGGATAAGCGAAATGAACACTTTAACAAATGTTCGTTTTTCATTCAATGAAATTCTGAATGATGAAACATTACCCATTTCATTAATCATCAAAATAGAAAAAGTATGAGCAGCTATAAAGTTTTGGGATTAATGTCTGGGACTTCCTTGGATGGATTGGACATGGCCTATTGTATTTTGCGGGAAGAGCATGGGCAATGGAAATTTACAATTGAACACACCAAAGATGTTTCCTATTCCATAGAAATGCGGGAATATCTTAAAAATGCCATCCACTTGTCAGAACAAGAACACGAACAATTGCACAAGGACTATGGTGTGTGGTTAGGTGAACAATCCAAAAAATTTATTGAAGAAGAGGGTTTAGAAGTTGATTTTATAGCCAGTCATGGACATACCTCACATCACAGGCCAGAAGAAGGGTTCACCTTTCAGTTGGGAGATGGACAATTATTGGCCAACACTTCTAAAAAACAAGTTATATGCGATTTTAGAACAAAGGATGTTTCACTTGGTGGACAAGGAGCTCCGTTGGTTCCCATTGGAGACCAACTGTTGTTTGCTGATTTTGATTTTTGTTTGAACCTAGGAGGTATCAGCAACATTTCTTTTGAAAAGGGTGGTAAACGTATTGCTTACGATATTGGTTTGGCCAACATGCCACTGAATTATATTACCCAAAAAATCGGTTTGGAATATGATGAAAATGGAAAAATAGCTCAATCTGGAAAGTTGGATGAAGATTTGCTCCAAAAGTTGAATGATTTGGCCTACTATCAACTCCCCTATCCTAAATCTACAGGTTATGAATGGTTTACGGAAGATATTGTTCCCGTAATAGACGCTTCAAATACTTCAGAAGCCGATTTGCTCCATACATTTATTCATCATAATTGTGAACAGATCGCTTCAGATGTGCACCAACATACAACAAACCCCATAAGCAAGCTATTGGTCACCGGTGGAGGTGCTTTGAATGAGTTTTTCATGGAAACCCTTCAAACTAAATTAGGCCAAAGTATTATTTTGGAAATACCCTCCAAAACATTGATTGCCTACAAGGAAGCTTTGGTCTTCGCTTTAATGGGCGTATTGCGATTAGAGGGACGAACCAACGTATTAAGCTCCGTTACCGGGGCAAAAGAAGATTCAAGCAGCGGTGAAATCTATTTCCCCACTGATGATTAAACCGTAGCCAATTTTTTAGGCTTTCTGACGATTATAAAAAGTAAAAGAGAAAAAATACCACAAACAGCCAATCCTGTGAATAATGGCCAAACGCTATTCTCCACAAATCCACCTATAAAAGTAGCAATTGGGATGGCCAAAACTGTTGATACAAAACCATTAATGGCCGCTCCAATTCCTGCAATATGACCAATGGGTTCCATTGCAATAGAACGGAAATTCCCCCACATAAACCCAAGACAGAAGAATTGTGCAGAGAGAAAGGCTACCAACACAACTATGCTAGGATTGCCCGAATTGAAAAATAAAAGGGTATATAGCAAAGCTATAATGGTGAAAGCAAAAGTTGCCATCCATGAAAGCTTACGCATTCCAAATCGCATCACTAAGGTTCCATTTAAGAATGTGGAAAGTCCAATGGATATGGCCAATCCTGCAAAAATGTATGGAAATGCCTCCTTCATGGCGTATTGGTCTTCAAATATATGTTGAGCGGAACTCAAATAAACCAAAAATGAGCCTGTTACCAATCCGGAAATAATGGTAAACACAACTGTTTCCTTGAATCGGACAAATTCCTTTAATCCATCAACAAAAACATGACTGGAAAAAGGAACCTTATATTCAGGCCGAAGGGTTTCTGGTTGTCTTTTCCAAAACCAAGCTGCAATGATGACAGCAAAGACCAACTGAACATAAAAAATGGCTTTCCAACCCAATCCATCCAAAATCAACTTACCAATCGCTGGTGCCACCACAGGAACCAAAATAAAGAACGCGACCACAAAAGACATTACCCGAGCCATGTAATCTCCTTTATAGGTATCTCTAATGATGGAAATAGCGATAGTACGTGGGGCCGAAAGTCCAATTCCCTGTAGAATTCTTCCAACAACCATTACCCCCAAGGATTCTGCGTAGAGGCATATCAAGCTAGCAATGATAAAGAGGATAAAACCAGCATAGACCACAGGCTTTCTGCCATAACAATCCGATAATGGCCCAAAGAACAGTTGCCCTACCCCTAATCCTAAAAAAATCATGGTGACCAACATCTGATTATCTGTAGAATCAAGACTATGAATGGCCACCCCTATGTTGGATATAGCAGGCAGAATTGCATCAATGGCCAATGCCACGATAGACATTAATGCCGCCATTAGGGCGATAAATTCAAAATTTGGCTTCTGGGTTTCGTTTTGCATTCGGCAAAATTAGACATCCCCGAAACAACCAAGAAGCTTTTAAGAAAGTATTAAGGTTAAGTTTCTGAGAATTTTCAAGTTATTCATAGTGTAAGGTCGAGCGCAGTCGAGACCCTTTTAAAGTTCGTTTTCAACTTTTAAAAGTGCTTACAGTAATAATTGAAATATCTTTAGGTGTGAAACACTACTTTGTTTACATCTTACTTTGCGCTGATGGACTTACCTACACAGGAATAACAGATAATATTGACCGTAGGGTAGCCGAACATCGAAATGGAGTGGAGAGGACTGCCTTTACCTACAGAAGAAGACCAATCAAACTTATATTTCAACAAGAATTCAACGATGTTTTACAAGCCATTTATTTTGAAAAAAGAGTTAAAAAATGGAGCGCCAAAAAGAAACTTGCCTTGGCCAACGGAAATCTGGATTTGCTGCAAATTTTAGCAGAATGTAGGAATGCTACGCATTATAAATATAATCCCAACCAAGATTAGGTTCTCGACTGTGCTCGACCTGACATTTCATCAAAAAATCCAAAGAACATTACAATGGAATATTACCATGCTTTTTCTTTGGGGAATCCACTTTCTTTTTCTCCAGCATGGCAAAGGCTTTCAACAGTTTTCTTCTTGTATTTTTTGGTAAGATCACCTCATCAATAAACCCACGACGAGCAGCGCGATATGGATTCGCGAACTTGTCGGCATATTCGGCCTCTTTTTCCTTCAATTTAGCTTCTGGGTCATCCGCAGTGGCAATTTCACGCCTAAAGATAATCTCACTGGCCCCTTTGGCTCCCATAACGGCAATCTCAGCAGAGGGCCAAGCAAAGTTGAAATCAGCTCCAATATGCTTGGAATTCATCACATCATAGGCTCCACCATACGCTTTTCTAGTAATTACGGTCACCCTAGGCACTGTAGCTTCGCTCAATGCATATAATAATTTGGCTCCATGCATAATAATTCCGTTCCATTCCTGGTCTGTGCCGGGTAAAAATCCTGGAACATCCACCAACACCAATAAGGGGATATTAAAAGCATCGCAAAAACGGGTAAAACGAGCCGCTTTCCGAGAACTCTTCACACCCAAAACTCCAGCCAGAAACATGGGTTGATTGGCAATGATTCCGATACTTCTACCCCCCAAACGTGCAAAGCCCACAATAATGTTTTCTGCATAATCTTTATGGATTTCATAAAATGAATCAGTATCGATTATCCCACTGATCACATCATGCATATCGTAGGGTTTGTTGGGATTATCTGGAACAATATTGGAAAGTTCCTCACGCATCTCTTCCCCTAATTGATATGCTTTCATTTTGGGCAATTCAGAATTATTTTGAGGCAAATAATCCAATAATTTTTTGATATCGTCCAAGCAAGCAGCATCATTGGTTGAGGTTTTGTGTGCTACACCAGATTTTATAGCATGTGCACTTGCTCCCCCCAATTCTTCTGACGTTACCTCTTCATTGGTGACGGTTTTTACCACATTAGGTCCCGTAACGAACATGTAGCTGGTCCCTTCCACCATCACAATAAAATCGGTCATAGCCGGAGAATACACAGCTCCCCCGGCACAAGGCCCCATTACAGCAGATATTTGTGGAATTACACCAGAAGCTTGAACATTTCTATAAAAAATATCCGCATAACCCCCTAAGGATTTTACTCCTTCCTGAATTCGAGCACCGCCCGAATCGTTAAGTCCAATGACAGGAGCCCCAACCTTCATGGCCAAATCCATTACTTTACAAATCTTCTCTGCGTGGGTTTCTGACAGTGCACCGCCAAAAACTGTAAAATCCTGAGCATACACATAAACAAGTCGGCCATTCACCGTGCCATACCCGGTAATTACCCCATCACCATAGTAGACCTCCTTATCCATACCAAAATCTGTGGTCCTATGGGTAACTAGAATTCCCATTTCTTCAAAAGAGCCCTCATCTAAAAAATATAGAACACGTTCTCTAGCAGTAAGTTTTTTCTTTTGATGTTGCTTTTCAATCCTTTTTTCACCACCGCCTAAATAGGCCTGTTCGATTTTTTCTTCTAGTATTTTTATTTTGGAGTCCATAGAAATCAGTTTGTGGGTAATTGTACTATTTTTTGGTCCTCAAGATATTGGTACAAGGCCATTAGCGCTGCAATTTCTGCTTCTTTGGTGTTCTTTTGTTCGATATTTTCCAGAGAATAATAATTCTTCACGAAATGCGTATCAAAATTCCCAGATCGAAAAGCTTCATGTGCCATTACAAAACTTCCAAAGGGCAGTGTGGTCTGTACTCCTTCAATCTTATATTTTTTTATCGCTTCCAACATCAATTCGATGGCCTCTTCTCGCGTTTTACCATAGGTAATCAGTTTAGAAAGCATGGGGTCGTAATAAATTGGAATATCCATACCTTCATCAAAACCGTTGTCTACTCGAATTCCCTCACCTACCGGCAGTTGATACTTTTCCAAGGTTCCCACACTGGGCAAGAAATCGTTTAGTGGGTCTTCTGCATATACCCGAAGCTCCATGGCATGCCCATTGATCTGCAAATCTTCCTGTTTCATTGGCAACTCTTCACCTCGGGCAACTTTTATCTGTAACTCCACCAAATCCACTCCAGAAATCATTTCGGTAACAGGATGCTCCACCTGAAGTCGGGTATTCATTTCGAGAAAATAAAAGTTCAAATCTGCATCCATCAAGAATTCTACTGTGCCAGCCCCCACATAATCACAGGCTTTGGCCACTTTAGTGGCTGCCACACCCATTTCTTCACGAAGTTCTGGAGTTAAAATGGACGAAGGTGCTTCCTCAACAACTTTTTGGTGCCTTCGTTGAATACTACATTCGCGTTCAAAAAAATGAAGTACGTTGCCATGAGTATCCGCCATTACCTGCACCTCAATATGTCTTGGAGAGGTCACGTATTTCTCCACAAAAACAGACCCATCTCCAAATGCCGATGTTGCCTCACTAATGGCACGTTCCATACCGGATTTCAAGTCTTCTTCCTTTTCAACAATCCGCATTCCCTTGCCACCACCCCCAGCAGAAGCCTTTATTAAAACGGGGTATCCTATTTCGTTGGCTATTTCTTGTGCTTTTTTAACATCGGTGATAGCCTCATCTATGCCTGGAACCATAGGAATATCGTATGTCTTAACCGCCTCTTTGGCAGCCAATTTACTCCCCATGACCCGTATTGCTTTCGATTTAGGCCCAATAAATAGCAATCCATTTTTTTCTACAGCTTCGGCAAAGTCTGCATTTTCACTCAAGAATCCATAACCTGGATGAATGCCATCAACATCAAGCTTTTTGGCGACTTCAATGATTTTATCTCCTTTTAAGTACGACTGGTTGGAAGGAGCTTCCCCAATGCAGACCGCTTCATCGGCAAATTTTACATGGGGTGCGTTTCTATCCACTTTGGAAAATACCGCTACGGTTCGTATCCCCATTTTTTTAGCGGTTTTCATAACCCGAATGGCTATTTCTCCTCTGTTGGCAATTAATATTTTTTTCATCTGATTCTTATTCAAATTCAATCAATAACTGTGCTTTCTCCACCGCGTCACTTTGGCTGACGGCTATTTTCTTGATGGTACCGTTTCTGGGGGAAGTGATAATGTTTTCCATTTTCATGGCTTCCAAAACTATGAGCTGGTCACCATCCTTGACCTCTTGACCTTCTTCAACAGAAATGTCAAGAATCAATCCTGGCATTGGAGCAGCAATAGAATCTATGTCCTTTAAGCCGTTTGTTGCAAAGCCCATATCGCTAATGAGTTCATCCAACGGGGTCTTTATTGCTATTTTATGTTCCGTTCCGTTGACGCTGACAGTATAGTACCTGTTATCAGGATCAACTTTACTTATTTGAATGTGATAAGAGATTCCATCTTTTAATAAGTGGAGGGACCCGTCACCATTTTTGATGAGGTCCAGAGCAGAAATTTCATCTTTGGAAAGTTGAAAATCCAAGCTTCCATCTACTTGGATTCTATAGGGATTATCCATAAAAATTGTTGACATAGGTTCTCTTGTTAAATATAAGGTTAAACCAATAAATCCTCACAAAACTACCGCCATTAACTTTTAAGGATTATGACAAACGTCATTCATTTTAAATATAATGATGCCTAACTATGCATCCAGATTAAACATGGTTCAAATCTTGCCAAATGATTACTTTTGGGATTAAAATCATTATTATGCTCATCATTGGGATTGCAGGGGGAACAGGTTGTGGAAAAACAACCGTGGTTAATCAAATTGTTGACCAACTACCTGAAAATGAAGTATGTGTAATCTCACAAGATTCCTATTATAACGATTTGGCCCACTTGACCAAGGAAGAAAGGGGCAAAATTAATTTTGATCATCCCAATTCCATAGATTTTGAACTATTGATTTCTCATTTGGAACAGTTGCGCCAAGGTAAGTTGATTCATCGACCTATTTATTCCTTTGTGGAGGAGACCCGTTTGGAGGAAACCATACCTACTCCACCTAAAAAGGTTATGATTGTAGAAGGAATATTGGTATTGAGCAACCCCAAGCTTCGGGATATGTTCGATATCAAGATTTTTGTACATGCAGATTCTGATGAACGACTTATACGCAGACTTCAAAGAGACATCAAGGAGCGTGGTCATGATTTGGAAAAAGTGCTCACCAGATATCAGACCGCAGTAAAACCCATGCACGAGCAATTCATAGAACCTTCAAAGGAATTTGCGGACATTATTATACCCAACAACCATTACAATACTGTGGCCGTGGATATTGTTAGAACCATAATCAACAATAAATTGGATTAATATGGGACTAAAGGAACTCAAAGAAAAAAAATGGTTCAAATTAATGACCAACATGTATGTTTTGGTATTGACCATTTTTTCTGTCTGGATGGCCTTTTTTGATACCAATTCCTTATTGATTCATAGAGAACTGGGTAAAGAAATAGACAAACTTGAAAAGCAGAAAGAGTTTTTGAAAGGGGAAATTGAAAAAGACAAACAAGTTCTTAAAAAACTGTCTGATGGAGATGAATTGGAAAAGTTTGCTCGTGAAAAATATTATATGAAAAAGGAAAATGAAGAAATTTTCCTTATTGAATATGAAGATAGCTTAAAGCACAAAAAAAATGAGTAAGCTGGATTTGTTTGATGAATTCTCTGATGTTTCTGCAAAAGAATGGAAACAAAAAATCCAAGTGGATCTTAGGGGAGCTGATTATAATGAAACCCTAGTCTGGGAATCACTGGAAGGTATAAAGGTAAAACCTTTTTACAATGCAGAGGATTTACAAGACCGCAAGACCTTTGATCTTCCTAAAGACCACAACTGGAAAATTGCACAGGGTGTTTTTGTAAATGATATCAAAAAATCAAATTCAGAAGCGATAAACCTATTGAAAAAGGGAGTTGAAAGTTTGGTCTTCACTATTCCTAATGAAGAAGTAGATTTTGAGACATTATTTTCTGGCATTGATGTAAATAAAGTTGACCTGCACTTCAATTTTCAATATCTAGAAAGTGGAACCATTAAAAAATTGCTAGGTTATCTCGACGGAAAAAAGACCAAAGTCCATCTTAATATTGATATCATTGGAAATTTGGTTAAAAACGGAAATTGGTTCCATAATCTGGAAAAAGACAGGCATCTATTAAGTGATATACAGCAAGAAGCAAAAAAAACAGATAGTACCTGTGTTCTCTCTATAAATCTTTCAATGTATCAAAACGCTGGCGCCAATATGGTACAACAACTGGCCTATGGATTGGCACATACTTGTGAATACCTACACATATATGGTTATGACAGCGTTGCATCAGCATTCGAAAAAAATCCTGGGATAGTCTTTAAAGTAGCAGTCGGCAGCAACTATTTCTTTGAAATAGCCAAATTAAGAGCCTTACGATGGCTATGGAAAACTATTGCACCTGCCTTTGACATTTCGAGTGATTGCCACATTTTCGCTGTTCCTTCCAAAAGAAACAAAACTTTGTACGATTACAATGTCAACATGCTTCGTACCACTTCAGAATGCATGTCAGCTATTTTGGGAGGTGCAGATACCGTCCACAATCTTTCTTACGACGCTATTTATCACAAAGCGAACGAATTTGGAAGGCGCATTGCACGAAATCAACTTTTACTGTTAAAAGAAGAAGGATATTTCAATGGAGCCATTTCTATTTCCGAAGGTGCATATTATATCGAATCGCTCACACGTCAATTGGCAGAAAAATCGCTAGAACTATTTAAGCAACTAGAAGCTTCAGGAGGTTTCCTTGATGCCCTCAAAAAAGGGAAAATTCAGCAAAAAATAAAGGAAAGTGCCATTAAGGAACAGCAATTGTTTGATAGTGGTAAAATTGTACTGTTGGGCACCAATAAGTTTCAGAATCCAGATGATAAAATGAAGGATGACCTAGAACTGTATCCCTTTGTTAAAACCCAAGCACGCAAAACTCTTTTAGAGCCCATAATTGAAAAGAGGTTGGCCGAAAATTTGGAACAAAAAAGATTGAGTGATGAGTAGAAAAGACCTGCAATATTTGGTATTGACCTCAGAACCCAGCAAAGAAAAGGGTTCACATCATGGACATGAAAATTTTGCTGCCGGGATTTCCCCATTCCTTCGGGGCCCATACTCTACCATGTATGTTCGCAGACCTTGGACCATTCGTCAATATGCCGGTTTTTCCACAGCTGAAGAAAGCAATGCTTTTTATAGAAGAAACCTAGAAGCTGGTCAAAAAGGGCTTTCTGTTGCGTTTGATTTGCCCACACACCGGGGTTATGACTCAGATAATGAACGTGTTGTAGGAGATGTTGGAAAAGCTGGGGTTGCCATTGACTCTGTCGAGGATATGAAAATCTTGTTTGATGGAATTCCTCTGGGTCAGATGTCGGTTTCCATGACCATGAATGGTGCCGTTATCCCCATCATGGCCTTTTATATTGTTGCTGCCGAAGAACAAGGTGTTTCCATGGAAAAACTTGCGGGAACCATCCAAAATGACATCCTAAAAGAGTTCATGGTTAGGAACACGTACATTTATCCTCCAACACCATCCATGCAACTTGTGGCGGATATTTTTGAATTTACCAGCCAACATATGCCTAAATTCAATAGCATTAGTATTTCTGGTTACCACATGCATGAAGCTGGAGCTCCTGCTGCCATGGAATTGGCCTATACCTTGGCTGATGGCATCGAATATATACGAACAGGGATTAAGGCAGGGCTAAAAATTGATGATTTTGCTCCGAGACTTTCCTTTTTCTGGGGAATTGGTATGAATCATTTCACGGAAATTGCCAAAATGCGTGCCGGTAGGATGCTTTGGGCCAAACTGGTACAACAATTTGAGCCACAAAACCCTAAATCGCTCATGCTGCGAACCCATAGCCAGACTAGCGGCTGGAGTTTAACAGAACAAGACCCCTTCAATAATGTTGCCAGAACAACTATTGAAGCCATGGCGGCGACCTTCGGGGGCACACAAAGCCTACACACCAATGCTTTGGATGAAGCCATTGCTTTACCAACTGATTTTTCAGCCAGAATTGCCCGAAATACGCAAATTTATCTACAAGAAGAGACACATATCACCAAAACAGTAGATCCTTGGGCTGGAAGCCATATGGTAGAAAAGTTAACCCATGAAGTAGCCGAAGAAGCTTGGCAACTTATTGAAGAAGTGGAAAAATTAGGCGGAATGACCAAGGCCATTGAAGCTGGAATTCCAAAAATGCGCATTGAAGAAGCTGCGGCTAAGAAACAAGCCCGAATTGATAGTGGTCAGGATACCATCGTAGGGGTAAACAAATACCAACTGGACAATGAGGACGAGCTACAGATCCTAGAAGTCGATAACGCCAAAGTGCGTCAGCAACAAATGGAAAGCCTCCAACACGTTAAATCCATTAGAAATAATGCGGAAGTCAATACAATCCTCAAACAAATAGAGGGCGCTTCCAAAAAGGCTTTGGAAAATGGCTCTGACCATGAAAATTTGCTAGCTTTAGCAGTAAAAGCTGCCAAAGCCAGAGCCACCTTGGGAGAAATAAGCGATGCCATGGAAAGTGCTTTTGGCCGTTACAGAGCGCAAATAAAATCATTTACCGGAGTGTATTCCAAAGAAATCAAAAACGACCAAAGCTTTGAAAAAGCCAGAAAAATGGCTGATGATTTTGCCAAAAACGAAGGTAGAAGGCCACGAATAATGGTCGCCAAAATGGGTCAGGATGGACATGACCGCGGAGCAAAAGTAGTGGCAACAGGTTATGCCGACCTAGGCTTTGATGTTGATATTGGACCACTGTTCCAAACTCCCTCAGAGGTTGCCAAACAAGCTGTGGAAAATGATGTTCATATACTAGGTATTTCTTCCTTGGCCGGAGGGCATAAAACTTTAGTTCCAGAGGTAGTTCAAGAACTAAAAAAATATGGTCGGGAGGACATCATGGTCATAGTGGGTGGTGTTATACCCAAACAAGACTATGATCATCTACTAAACCATGGTGCTGTGGCAGTTTTTGGACCAGGTACCAAAATAAGTGATGCAGCTATTGAAATATTAGAGATTTTGAGCGAATAAGACCACTTAATAATCTAATAAATTTAACTTTAACTTTCTTTAACGCCGAATACGGGGGTTATTCACCTACTGTTAACAAAATACATTTTTTAGCATCTTAAATAATCGTATTTTTAGCACCTAACTTACTATGAAATGGGCAAGATTATTGCTATTGCAAACCAGAAGGGCGGTGTGGGTAAGACAACTACAACTGTAAACCTTGCTGCATCCCTAGGTGTATTGGAAAAGAAAGTGTTGTTGATAGATGCCGATCCCCAGGCAAATGCCACTTCGGGTCTTGGTATAGATGTGGACAGTGTTGAACAGGGAACCTATCAGCTTTTGGAGCATACCATGAATGTTGATAATGTCATTATGCAGACAGATTCTCCTAATGTTGACCTTATTCCAGCACATATTGATCTTGTGGCCATTGAAATTGAGTTAGTGGACAAGGACAACAGGGAATATATGATGAAAGAGGCCCTAAAAGATTTAGGGGACAGATATGATTATGTATTGATTGATTGCGCTCCATCCTTAGGACTATTGACCTTGAATGCACTTACAGCAGCAAATTCAGTAATGATTCCTATTCAATGTGAGTATTTTGCCTTGGAAGGTTTAGGGAAATTGCTGAACACAGTCAAGAGTGTTCAAAAAATACACAACAACGACCTTGACATTGAAGGCATGTTGTTGACAATGTACGATTCGAGGTTACGTCTATCCAACCAAGTGGTGGAAGAAGTTAAAAAACACTTTGCAGATATGGTGTTTGACACCATTATACAAAGAAACGTTAGGCTAAGTGAAGCTCCTAGTTATGGAGAAAGTATCATTAAATATGATGCCAGCAGTAAAGGTGCCTCCAACTACCTCAACTTGGCCAATGAAATATTGAAGAAAAACAAGGAGAAAGTTTAGATGGCGAAAGCAACCAAAAAACAGGCTTTGGGAAGAGGCCTATCCGCCCTATTGAAAGATCCCGAAAACGATATACAATCTGTTTCGGACAAAAATGCAGATAAGGTCATTGGAAATGTTGTAGAGTTGGATGTCGAATCCATTGAGATGAACCCGTTTCAGCCTCGTTCCAATTTTAATGACGAAGCTTTGGAAGAATTGGCCAGTTCCATCCGGGAGCTCGGCATCATTCAACCCATCACTGTACGAAAATTAGATTTCAATAAATTCCAATTAGTTTCCGGTGAGCGGAGATACCGTGCCTCAAAACTAGTTGGACTGAAAACCATTCCCGCCTATATACGTATTGCCAATGACCAAGAATCTTTGGAGATGGCGTTGGTGGAGAATATCCAACGGCAGGATTTGGATCCTATTGAAATTGCTCTTTCCTACCAACGTCTCATTGATGAAATTCAAATTACTCAGGAAAAATTGAGTGATCGTGTTGGTAAAAAGCGTTCCACAATAACCAACTACCTTAGACTTCTTAAGCTACACCCCATTATCCAAACTGGTATGCGAGATGGTTTCATCAGCATGGGGCATGGCCGGGCACTTATCAATATTGATAAGAAAAAAGAACAAATCAACATTTACGAAAAAGTTGTTTCAGACGGTCTATCAGTACGAGAAACAGAACGATTGGTAAAAGCATACAAAGAACCCAAAGAAGAAAGTGGTTCAGAAAAGAAAAATACCACTACAAAAGAAACCCCAGGTTTTGTTTCCAAAGGCATAGATACCCTAAAAAAACACCTTTCCGCCAAAGTGGACATCACCACTTCCCAAAATGGGAAAGGTAAAATTGTAATTCCCTTTCATTCCAAAGAGGAGTTTCAGCGTATCAAAAAAATATTGACAGGTGAATAAAAACCTTGTATTGTTGTTCTTTTCCTTGTTGTGTTTGCACTCAGGTTTTTCTCAAGAAGAGGAAAAAGAGAGTGAAAAGCAACAACATCCCACCGAAATTGATTCATTAGCTCAAAATCTTGAGGGACAAGGAATCACCATTCAGGAAGTCACCTACGAAAAGAAGAAAATAAATCCACTTGCTCCCAGTAAAGCTGCATTTTATTCGGCAATATTTCCTGGTTTGGGACAAATCTATAACAAACGCTATTGGAAAGCTCCTCTGGTATATGGAGCTATCGGGACAGGCATTTACGTCTATTCCTTTAACAATACGCAATATAGAAGTGCCCGTGATGCCTTTAAAAGAAGACGCGCAGGTTTCACTGATGATGAATTCTACGATATAAATGGAGATGGTGTCGGGCCAGATATTGATTCGGAGGCACTCCAAGACGCGCAAGAAGCCAGACAAAGAGACAGGGATTTGGCCCTACTGATTACTATTGCCTTATACGCATTGAATATTGTTGACGCCAATGTAGATGCGCATTTAAAGCAATATAATGTGGATGATGACCTAGCAATTGATTTTAAACCTTACCTTGACCTGAATCCATGGACCAATCAACCCAATTATGGAATGGCTCTGGTCATAAAATTTTAGTGTATGAATATTGGCCTTTTCGGATATGGGAAAATGGGAAAAATGATTGAGCAGATTGCTCAAAAGAGGGGGCATACCATTGTTACAAAAGTAGATGTTGATACAAAAACAATCGATTTTTCATCAATGGATGTAGCCATTGATTTCAGTACTCCCGATGCTGCATTCAACAATATTACTTCATGTTTTAAGAATAGTGTCCCTGTAATTTCCGGAACTACGGGCTGGTTAAAGAATTACGATAAGGCAATAGAGTTATGCCAAGAACACGAAGGGGCCTTTATCTATGCCTCTAATTTTAGTCTTGGAGTCAATATTTTTTTTGAATTGAACGCGCATTTGGCCAAAATGATGTCTGAATTGAAACAATACAAAGTTTCCATGGAAGAAATACATCACACCCAAAAACTGGATGCTCCAAGTGGAACTGCAATTACTCTAGCGGAAGGAATCATCGATCATACTGAATATAACAGTTGGCAATTGAACAGTGCTGATGAAAAGACCATACCCATAACATCTAAACGAAAAGGTCTCGTTCCGGGAACCCATACGGTTTCATACAATAGCAGTGTTGACAAAATTGAAATTAAACATAAAGCCCATAATAGAGAAGGTTTTGCTCTGGGAGCTGTAGTTGCAGCAGAATGGATTCATGGGAAAACTGGTGTTTTTTCTATGAAAGATGTGTTAAATCTGAGCTAAAAAAGTAACAACTATATAGGCATACAGTCTAACAAAGAAAATAAATATGGACGGTACACAGTGGATTATATTTATCTTGATTGTACAGGTTATCCACTTTTTAGGAACCTGGAAGCTTTACATTAAAGCAGGTAGAAAAGCATGGGAAGCCGCAATACCCATCTACAACGGCATTGTTTTAATGAAAATTATCAATCGTCCTTGGTGGTGGGTTTTATTACTGTTTATACCTATAATCAATCTATTGATGTTCCCTGTGGTATGGGTGGAAACTATACGTAGTTTCGGAAAAAACACACTGCTACATACTTGGTTGGTTATTCTTACACTAGGGTTTTACATTTATTATCTCAACTACGTTGAAGATGTCACCTACATTGAAGACCGCAGCTTAAAACCGAGAACAGGTCTTGGGGAATGGGTAAGCTCCATAATTTTTGCCGTTGTGGCAGCAACTTTTGTCCATACCTATTTTATGCAACCTTACGTAATACCTACTGGCTCATTGGAACGCACGTTACGGATTGGAGACTTTCTTTTTGTAAGCAAATTCCATTATGGAGCAAGAGTACCCATGACCACTTTGGCCGCTCCCATGGTACATGACACCATTCCAGGACTTAAGAAAAGGTCCTATATAGCAGATGTTGACCCAGCTACCGCAAAAAAGTCATGGATCAACAAATTGCAACTGCCTTATATGCGTTTGCCTGGTTTTCAAGAAGTGAAGAAAAACGACATTGTGGTCTTTAGCTTGCCCTCTGATACACTCTATCAATTTTTTAAGGCTGAAAAGCCTGTTAAAAAACCCATCGATAAAAAATCGAACTATGTAAAAAGATGTGTGGGCACTCCTGGGGACTCTTTGGCGGTTATTGATGGTTTTGTATATGTCAATGGAAAACAGTTAAAGCTGTCAGATAGGGCAAAACCCATGTACTTTTACAATATATATTCCAAGAAAGGTGTTTCAAGTAAAACTTTAGCAGAAGTTGATGCTGCTGACTATACCAGAAAATATTTCACGAGTTCTTTAAGTGAAAATCAAGCAAATGGCCTTTCTCCATATATTCGAGGAGCCTACAGAAATCAGAAAGGGCAAATTGAAATAATTGCAGAAGCTAAGGGAATTCCAACAGAAGTAATCAGGCAGCTCCGTTTATCCCTTACAGAAGAGAAGCCATTATCCCGTCTTGCTAATATGACCAATGAAATGGTTGTCAAACTTCGGGGAAATCCATCTATCGATTCTGTAGTGAAAACTATCGATCCCAAAGGACAATATGAGGGCATGTTTCCACAGAAACCTACATTATATCCTTGGAACAATGATAACTTCGGCCCCATCTATATTCCCAAGGCTGGCGCTACTGTAGAAATCAATTACAAAACTATTCCGTTCTACAAAAAAATCATACGTGATTACGAGCATAATGATGTTACAGTAAGTGGCCAAAAAGTCTTCATAAATGGAGAAGAAGCTAATTCCTATACTTTTAAACAAGATTATTATTGGATGATGGGCGATAATCGGGATAGTTCTGAAGATAGCAGAACCTGGGGGTACGTACCCGCCGACCATATTTTGGGAAAACCTGTCTTTTTATGGATGAGCTTTGACAATTTCAAAGAAGGAATTGCCAAATGGCGACCCCGATGGAATCGTGTATTTACTACTGTGGGAGGCAGTGGTGAGCCCATTTCTTACCGATGGTATTTTGTGGCTGTGATAGTTGCATGGTTCATTTTTGATTTTATCAAAAAACGTAGAAAGAAAAGTTCGGAGTAAATAAATCCGCACAAACTAGAAAAAAGGCTATTGGAAGTACTTCTTCATCCAACATATTTTCCAAGTATCACAACATTTTCTGCTATTGTGCAGCACAATGTGATTTGGGAAGCACATGATAATTTTCAAAAACAAACGTATCGAAATCGTTGTTACATCTCCACAGATCAAGGTAAACATATGCTCAACATTCCCATAAAGCATGTTGGGGGAAATGAAGGACGACAAAAATACGTTGAAGTTGAAATGGACAACAGTTCCCAATGGAAAAAAATTCATTGGCGGACCTTGGAAACCGCTTACCGTACTTCTCCTTTTTTTGAATTCTACGAGGATGATATCAAACCTTTATTTGAAAGCAATGATGTTAACCTATATGAATTCAATCTAACAACCATTGAGACTATAAGTGGATGCTTAGGATTGGGAATTCAAAACAAAAAGACAGAAAACTATGAGTTAACACCGGCTGAATTTGTGGATTATCGTTCTCTAGTCTTAGCAAAAAAGGAGTTAAACACTCCCTTCACCCCTTATAATCAAGTATTTGAAGAACGAAATGGTTTTATCTCCAATTTGAGTATTTTGGATTTATTATTTAACGAGGGACCCAATGCACTTTCTTACCTTAAAAATCAATCCTTGGATTTCTTAAATGTATAGGCATTTCATTCATTATGGGATTCATTTTTTAGTTCCTGTACTTATAGTTTTCATTTTTTTTAAGGAAAACCGTCTAAAAGCACTATTGATTTTGTGGGCGGGAATGATTATAGATGTCGATCATTTTTTAGCAAATCCTCTTTTTGATCCAAATCGATGCAGTATTGGATTCCATCCCCTGCATAGTTATTGGGCCATCTTCGGCTACTTTATTTTATTATGCGTAAAACCTACCCGTATTATTGGGCTGGCCTTAATCATTCACATTTTTGCGGACTTTATGGATTGCCTACTCATCTGATTTTAATCGTAGTGTAGCCATGACCGGATAATGGTCAGATAGTTTTTCATTGAAATTTTGATGGGAAAGGACTTCAAACTCAGGGTCGCTTAAGATATAGTCTATACGAATGGGAAAACCTAAAATATTATACGTACGACCAAATTTTTCTCCTTTTTCCAAAAAAGAGTCAGTCATATTCCCCTTTATAATTCTGTAAACATTTGAATATTGAGTATTATTAAAATCTCCCACTACAACTTTTTTATAATGAGTAACCTTCATGTTTTCTCTAATTAGATTAGCCTGCTCATATTGCTTCAACATAACCTTTCTGGATTTGGCGATTAATTTTGAAGACTCCTCATTCTTAATCGTACTTATTTCAGGTACAATCCTAAAGGATTGTAGATGAATATTATAAACTCTCACTGTGTCTTGCTCCAATAAAATATCTGCATATATGGCGTTGTTGGCACTACTAGGAAAATCAACCGAATCCACCTTTACAATTGGAAACTTGGAGTACATAGCCTGAACCACTTTCCCGGTATGCTTTCCATAAATAAAGTCAACGAATTTGTATTTGTACTGTCCCAAAGCTTTGCTACGTTTCATCATATAGTGGCATTCTTGAAAGCATAGGATATCTGGATTCTTCTCTGCTACAAAATCAAAAATTAGACTATCTACATTTTTAATGTCCAACTGTTTTAAAGAATTAAAGCTTCTTGCATTAAAAGACATTATAGAAAAACTACCCTTCTTCAGGTTTTCTTTTTCACCTACAACAGAAAACTGATAAAACGGACCCAATACAAAATACCAGAGTAATAGCATCACTGCAGATAACAAAAACTGTTTTTTTCTTCCCAACAACCAATAAATCATGAAAATCACATGGATGAAAACCAAAACCGAAACAACCAAGCTTAACGTAGATAATGCAGGCATAGTAGTTACTGGAACAAAGGGAACTACAATTGAAATCAATGTCACCAGTGCAAACAAGGTGTTAAAAAAGAAAATGAATCTATTGAACAAGGATAGTTTTTTCACGTATCAGTCCTCTTTACCTGCCTTAAATAAAAAATCCTTTTCCGCTTTGGACAAACTCTCATAACCAGATTTGCTGATTTTATCCAAAATCATATCTATTTTGCGCTGACGGGCTTCTTTATCATAATCTTTTGGGTTTTTCCCAGCAGTTTTTTTCCGGTAAACCGTCTTCATAGGCGCTTTCTTCTCCTTTGGCTTAAATAGCTGGGCAATAGAATCCCTAAACTTTGAAAAACCTGACCCTATGTCCTTTCCATTCAAGAGTTGCCTAGCATATATATATCCTAACAATGCACCTCCTAAATGCGCCAACCTACCACCTACATTTCCGCCATATGGAATCTGAATCAAATCTATCAGAACAAAAAATGCCCCAACATACCACAATTTTACATTGAAGAATATGACTCTAACCTCCTGATTAGGAATGTAGGCACAAATAAAGATGAGCACCGCTGTAACTCCAGCAGAAGCTCCAATTAAAGCCGTGTTAGCATTCAGCAAGGTTGGAAACAAATTATAACTTGTGAGAAAAACCAGTCCGCCCAAAAGGACTCCTAAAAAATAAACATTGATAAAGCGTTGTTTATCAAAAAGGTTTAGAAATATCCTACCTGTAAAATACAACATCAGCATATTCCAGAAAATATGTCCTATTCCAGCATGAAAAAAGGAATATGTAATCAAAGACCAGGGTTGACCAAAAAATTCCCCTAAATCTTTTGGCAACTGAAACCATTGTGAAATAGAATACCCCATGAGGGCCATACACAATCCATCCAAAATAAAAACGAGAACATTAACAGCGATCAGTTTTTCCGCAATGTTCAATCGAGCAAAATAATATTGTATTCCCCCACTTGCCATCTATTAGTTCCAGCGATTATTGTTAAACTGATTCTTTTTCCAATACCACATCATGATAAAACCAATTAAAGCCCCACCAATATGGGCAAAATGAGCTACTCCAGTATTGACATTTCCAATACCAAAAATCAAATCCCCTGCAATCAACAAAGGAACAAAATACTTGGCCTTGATGGGCACTGGTAAAAATATCAACATCAATTTTGCTTCTGAGTACATAAAAGCAAAGGCCACCAAAATACCATAGATGGCTCCTGAAGCACCAACTGCTGGAGTATTATATGCCGTTAAAAAGCTATCAATAGTACTCTTGGAAGCTATATTGTACCAATCAGGACTATATTGTCCTCGAGCCAGTATATCCAACACCTGTGTTTTTGTCATACCAGCATTCACGAGCGCATTTAATCCTTCGTTAAAAAGATAATAATTTACTCCACTATGCAGCAGAGCAGAGCCGAGCCCAGCAGAAAAGTAAAAAAACAAAAACTTGTTCCTGCCCCAAACACGTTCCAAAGGTGTACCAAAAGCCCAAAGCGCATACATATTGAAAACAATATGCATAAGGTTTCCATGCATGAACATATGCGAAACTACTTGCCACCATTTAAAATTTTGATTTTCTGGAAACCATAGAGAAAGCCATTGGTACATTTGGTCTCCGTAGAGCTGCGTAGCAAAAAACAGGATTACATTGATAATCAATAAATGCTTTACCGCCTCGGTCAATCTACCCATTTATTTAAATTTTTTATCGATATCTCCTTCGGAGATAATTGTATATGTTAATTTTTGAAAGGGACTCAAAGTTGGTTCTTTACAGGCGAACAAATTATTGACCAATGCCAATTGCGATTCTTGATCTAAAAGTTCTCCTGTCCTTATTGCCAAACTTCTGGAAAGTACTTTGGCCAATAGCTCAGCTTGAGAAATAGATCCATCTGCAAAACCTTCTTTATAGTCCGCAATTAAACGATCTAATACCGTGCCAATTCCACTTTCCGGGACTACCAAAGGCACACCTGTCACTTTTACAGTTTCCTGTTCCATATCGGCAAAGGCAAATCCCACACTTGTCAGACTATCTTTGATTTCATGCAATATCCCCAACTCCTGTTGGTTATATGTTAGTTCCAAAGGAAACAGAAGTTGTTGACTTACACCTTCTTTTACCGTAATCTCACCCAAAAACTTTTCAAAAAGAATACGTTCATGGGCCCTATTTTGATGTATGACCAGCATTCCCGATTTTATGGTACTCACTACATATTTGCGGCGCATCTGAAAAGTGGTCGCCATATGTTCCTGTTCCCCGTGATCCAATTCAATAGTTCCCTGCACCATATCATCAGATTCAATGGCTAAACTACTGAAGGCCTCTACCTCCATTTCCTGACCCAGACCAGCATACATATTCTCCCAGCCTTTTACACTTTGTTTCTGAAAAGTGCCTCCTGTATTTTTACTTTCCGGGCTTTTTTGAAAGGGATTAAATGATGCATCCACCGTAACCTTTGGTAAAACAGCTCCCTTTTCTTTGTACGCATACGGGGTATCCAAATTGGGATCATGTTCAAAATCCAATACGGGAGCTACGTTAAATTGTCCCAAACTATGCTTTACTGTTGAGCGTAGAATGGCATATAACGTGTTTTCATCATCGAACTTTACCTCTGTTTTAGTTGGGTGGATATTTATATCGATGGAAGAAGGGTCAACTTCCAAATACAAAAAGTATCCAGGATACATATCGGTTTTTATCAATCCTTCAAAAGCCGAAACCACTGCGTGATGCAAATACGGACTTTTGATAAATCTATTGTTGGCAAAGAAAAACTGCTCTCCCCTGCTCTTTTTGGCAAATTCCGGCTTGCAAATGAATCCAGATATTTTAACAACTTCAGTCTCTTCACTTACAGGAACCAATCGGTCTTGCATACGACTTCCAAAAATATGGGCTATACGCTGACGGTGTTTGGATTTGGGCAAATTGAAAATTTCAGAACCATTGTTATAAAAGTGAAATTCAATATTTGAATGTACCAATGCCACACGATGGAACTCATCTGTAATATGCCTTAGTTCAACCTGATTGGATTTGAGAAAATTTCGTCTTGCCGGAATATTGAAGAATAAGTTCTTTACAGCTATTGATGTACCTTTTGGAGTGGCCACAACTTCTTGGGAAACGATTTTGCTTCCTTCTATTTTAATGTACGTCCCTACCTCACCTCCTTCTGGCCTGGTCTGCATGTCAACATGCGCAATGGCAGCTATGGACGCCAACGCTTCTCCCCTAAAGCCTTTGGTCTGTAAATTGAATAAATCCTGTGCTTCGGAAATTTTAGAGGTAGCATGTCTTTCAAAAGACAATCGAGCATCTGTTTCGCTCATGCCCACCCCATTGTCCACAACCTGAATCAGTGCTTTACCTCCATCCTTGACAATCAATTTTATGACCTCAGCACCTGCATCAATTGCATTTTCCAACAACTCCTTAACTACAGAAGCTGGACGTTGCACCACCTCCCCTGCTGCAATTTGGTTGGCAACATGGTCCGGTAAAAGTTTAATGATGTCCGCCATTAGGGATTTAGGAATATTGATAAATCAAAGTCAATAATGAAAAGGAACAGCAGTACTAAAATGGCCACAATAACAAGAAAACGAAGCTTCAGATTTTTGTCCCCTTCAGTTTTTAAGTCATCCATTGCTGAGGAAAACTTGTTTTTGAGCCCTCTTTTTGTATGTGCGGTACTTCGGAATTTATCTAGTTTGTGTTCTATTTTATACGGATTCCCCTCCCCTTTGTAATAACGTGGAGAATAACTGAACGTTCTATTTTTTCTAAGTTTTAGAGGATTTCGCATTACATCCTTTTCGGTGTAACCTCAAAGGTACTTAAAATTGAAAAAAGGGGTTGGGATGCATTCCCAAAAAATATTAACAGCAAAAAACGTGCTACTTGCCCAAAACTGCCATTTGGATGGCAGCAATGGCCGCTTCCGTGCCTTTATTTCCGTGTTTTCCTCCACTTCTATCTTTGGCTTGCTGCAGATTATCATCGGTCAACACACAGAAAATGACCGGCACATCATAAGTTACATTAAGATCTTTAATACCTTGGGCTGCTGCGCCGCAAACAAAGTCAAAATGACTAGTTTCGCCTCGAATTACACTACCAATGGCAATTACTGCATCAATATCTTGGGAAGCAATTAGTTTTTTGCACCCGAATATAAGTTCAAAACTACCGGGCACACTCCATTGCACAATATTTTCAGCCTGTGCTCCGCAATCTATTAAAGCGTCAACGGCTCCTTTTTGAAGTGCTTTGGTAATTTCCCCATTCCATTCAGAAACAACAATCCCAAACCGAAGATTTTTCGCGTTTGGGATTGTTGTTTTATCGTAAGCGGATAGATTTTTATTCTCAGTGGCCATAATTTAGTTTTTGGCCAATCCAATCAATGCATCTATGCCAATACCCTCTGTTGATTTTGGATAATCATTCTTGATGCGCTCAAAAAAGCCCAGCGCCTTATCCTTTTGACCAAGATTCATGGCCATAACACCAGCCTTATACAAAAACCTCGGGGCAGTATATTCATTATCTGAGTGTGCAATGGCCTTTTCGTAATACTCCATGGCATCTTCAGGTTGGCTCAATTGAGAAAAAGCATCACCAATACCACCTTTGGCCATAGCACCCAATACTGCATCACTGGACGAAAAATTCTCTAAATGAGCAATGGCTTCATCATATTGTTGCAGGTTCAAATAGGTCATACCAGCTGAATATTCAGCTAAATTTGCCGCTTTGGTACCTTTATATTCTTCAATGATATCCAAAAACCCAAATTTACCTTCAGCACCGTTCAAGGCCAAGGTAAACAAAGAATCCTTTGCTGTTTCGCTAGCTATTGCCTGATCAAAATACTGTTGCGGATAAAAAAGTTCATTGGCCGCAGATGCTTCTTTTGGTTTTTGGATGAACTGGCTATACGCCAAATATCCGAGGACTCCCAAAGCAATTGCACCGATAACGCCCAAAATATAATTTTGGTTCCTCTGTACCCAAGCTTCAGTTTTGGAAGCACTCTCATCCAAAGTACTGAAAACTTCAGCTGTTGTACTTTCCAGCTCTTCAATCTGAGCCTCTTCGGCCTTATTTTTAGGTTTGTAGCCTCGCTTCTTATATGTTGCCATCGTCATTTAATTGGTCGCGCAAAAATAAAGTTTTTATCCAAAACCGAAAGGCAATTTATTCGTTATTTTTGGAATCTTTAATCGGTCCCAAAGCAAGGGAATTTAGTTTGTTGCGCCATCTTTTTATGTTTTTAAAGCATTTATCTCTAGTTAATTATAAAAATTTCGATTCTAAAGTATTGGAATTTGACCCTATCATCAACTGTCTTGTGGGAGATAATGGGGTGGGAAAAACCAATATTCTGGATGCCATTTATCATCTATGTTTTGGCAAAAGTTATTTTAACCCTGTTGCCACTCAGAACATCAAACACAATACAGATTTTTTTGTTATTGAAGGAGAATTTGAGAAGGAGAACAAATCCGAAAAAATCATTTGCAGCTTTAAAAAAGGAACCAAAAAAGTTATCAAACGCAATGGTAAGGCATACGAAAAATTCTCTGAGCATATCGGCTTTTTACCTCTTGTTATCATTTCTCCTTCAGATCGGGACCTCATCCTGGAGGGCAGCGATACTCGAAGGAAATTTATGGATGGTGTGATTTCCCAATCCGACAAGGGCTATTTGCAATCACTAATAAAATATAATAAGGTATTGGTGCAACGAAATTCATTGCTAAAGTATTTCGCCGTGAACAGCACCTTTGATGCTGATACTGTTGCCATTTATAATGAGCAGCTCCATAAGTTGGGAACCCTAATCCATAAAAAAAGGGTTGAGTTCATTTCCTCTTTTACCCCCATTTTCAAGGAACAATATGTCCATATTTCAGAGAAAGATGAGCAAATTATGCTTTCTTATGAAAGTCAACTTTCCAGCAACGAACTTTTACAGCTTTTAGAAAACAATATTGACAAGGATAGGGCTCTACAATACACTAGTGTTGGCATTCATAAAGATGATTTGAGCTTCACCATTGCCGGACACCCCATCAAAAAATTTGGAAGTCAAGGGCAGCAAAAATCATTTCTCATTGCCTTAAAATTGGCTCAATTCCACTTTATAAAAGAACAGGCCAAAACCACCCCAATTTTACTCTTGGATGACATTTTTGACAAGCTGGATGAAAACAGGGTTTCCCAAATCGTGGCCTTGGTCAAAAATGACAACTTTGGACAGATCTTCATTAGTGACACCCATGCTGACCGTACCGAAAGTGTGGTAAAAAACATTCATCAGAGTTATAAAATCTTTACCTTGTAGTATGCTTCGGAAATTAATTTTGATTGTAGTTTTAATGCTTTGGGGATGCCATAACGCACCCATTAACGAAGCTGATTTATCCTATCTGAATGGGTATTGGGAGATTTCTGAAGTGGAATTTCCAGATGGGACCAAAAAGGCATATGGCATGAATCAGAACATTGATTTTATCCAGCTCAAAGATGGAAAAGGTTTTCGGAAAAAATTACAGCCAAAGTTTAATGGAACCTATAGTACTTCCAAAGACCAAGAACTATTGACCATAGGTCAAACCAATGACCGATTTATACTTCATTATTCCAACGAGTTCAATGAATGGGAGGAGGAATTGGTACAGTTGGATTCTATTTCTTTTTCCGTGCGCAATGAAGAGGGAATTCAATATACCTACACCCGTTTTCAACCCATTTCAATCCCCAAGTAATGGCCAAACGCAACAATTCCCATATCCCTTTGAGTGAAGCACTGAATGAATTTATTAAGGAAAATAAGCTTCAAAAAGGGATGGACAAAGTCAATACCCGTGAAGCTTGGGTGAAACTAATGGGCAATGGGGTAAACAATTACACAACTTCCGTAGAACTCAAAAACGAAACTCTTTATGTATCGCTTTCTTCCTCCGTATTACGTGAAGAACTTAGTATGGGTAAGTCAAAAATCATTGCTATGATCAATGAGGAACTGGGCAGAGAATTGGTTAAGAAATTGGTGCTACGTTGAAAAAAATTACAGAAACGGAGAGGCTGACCATCACCGAAGCAACTACGGAAGACGCTGGATTCTTCAATAGATTGCTGAACAGCCCCACTTGGCTTGAATTTATTGGCGACCGTGGTATAAAAACTAATGAGCAGGCTTTACATTATATCCAATCGAATTTGATAAAATCCTATGCAGATAATGGTTATGGGCTTTATACGATTAGCATCAAAAAAACAATTGATCTTATTGGGGTTTGTGGTTTTTTAAAGCGTGATTATTTAGAAAATCCCGATATTGGATTTGCCTTGCTACCGGATTATGCAGGAAAGGGATATATGTTGGAAGCCACATTGGCAATTATGGAATATGGCAAAACCCAACTGGGGCTAGATCATCTATTGGCAATTACAACTCACAACAACACAAGATCCTGTAACCTTTTAAAAAAGGTTGGGTTCGAAACAATAGGAACAATAAACCCAAAAAACGGCAAGGAGGATTTTCTTTTGTTCAGCAACAAAAAAGGCCGCTCTACATGAACGGCCTCTTAACTTATAATTGTCTTTTTCTTAGAATACTTCCCTGCCAGAAAAATGGAAAGCTCCTTCGATAGCAGCATTTTCATCGCTATCTGAGCCATGAACCGCGTTTTCACCAATGCTGGTCGCATATAGTTTTCTAATGGTTCCCTCTGCAGCTTCGGCTGGATTGGTTGCTCCAATCAATGCACGAAAATCCTCAACAGCATTATCTTTTTCCAAAATGGCAGACACTATTGGACCGCGGGTCATGAATTCCACCAGCTCACCAAAGAAAGGTCTCTCCTTATGAATGGCATAGAATTCTTCAGCATCCCTTCTACTCAATTGGGTATATTTCATAGCCACAATCTTAAATCCTGCAGCTGTTATTTTATCCAAAATTGCACCGATATGGCCATTTTCAACAGCATCTGGTTTAATCATGGTAAAAGTTCTGTTTCCAGTCATTTTTTTAAAATTTTGCGCAAACTTACGTTTTTTCAACCAACGGACAAGGCTTAATAGGTCTGTTTTAACTCCTCTAGGACCTTTCCGTTTTCTCCCATAATCTTAAAATGGGCCTGTTTCTTTTTAAAATCCAAATCAACTATACCATAACTAGTTGACGAAACCACCTTTCCCACCCGAAATGGATTCGGCTCACTTGTAAAATTGCTATAGGAATGGGTTAGTCCACTACTTGTGAAATCAATCAAAGGGTATGATAAGTTGGGGATTTCCGTTCTCGAAATTTCTGAAATATGTCGGTCGCCAGAAAGAATGATCACCCCTTTTGCTTTGGATGCAGCAATAATGTCCTCCAATTTGGATACCTCATTAGGGAAATTGCCCCAAGTTTCAAAACCATGCTCACGTGACAAAAACTGAATGCTGGAAATGATCAAATTGAAATCAGCATCGGATGAATTCAATTCCTGCTTTAGCCACTCCCACTGTGCATTGCCCAACATTGTCGAATTTGCTTCGGTATTTGGTTGGTACCTTCTATCTGGATTCGGGTCTTTCAATAATGAGCTTCGGAAATAACGTGTGTCCAAAACAAGTATTTTCACTTTTCCTTGGTCAGTTTTATAGGTATGGGAAGCATAAATCCCTTCCCTTGCTCTTCTTTTATCATTTTTAGGAACCTCCATAAAGTCTAAAAACTCTTTTTGACTCTCTTTTTTCATGGAAAACTCCTCTCCGCCATCATTCAACCCATAATCATGATCATCCCATGTGCCAACAACGGGAACTTTTGACTTCAACAAGGCATATCCGGCAATACCATTCTGTTCCGCATACATGCCCTTCAACTTTATCATATCATCTGTATCCGCATAAATGTTATCCCCGCCCCAAATCCATACTCGGGGATTTTCAGTCAAAATATCATCCCAATACGGATTTGTTTCATACTGCTTATTACACGAGCCAAAGGCAACCACAAAATTGGAATCCTTACTTCGTGAAGAAGAAGTTACTGCTGTGGTTTGTTTGCTGGATTTACAGCTAGAAAGTAAAATAATGCCGCCCAGTAAAAGAAATATCTGTTTCATGCATGCAGTTTAATACTAACAAAAATAGAATTTTGCAAGTTACCTCTACATTATATTATTGTATCTTTGACCGCATGAATTTAGAGGATATCGCGACAGTCAAGTCCATTCTTTCCCAACCCCAACAAATTGTAATCATCCCACATAAAAATCCTGATGGTGATGCCATTGGTTCCTGTTTGGGACTATATTCTTTTCTCAAGAACATGGGACAATCTGTTGCTGTGGTCTCTCCGAACGATTATCCCAAATTCCTGAAATGGTTACCAAAAAATGAGGAAGTCCTCAATTTTGAAAAGGAAAATCAAGAAGCCCAAAAGTGTTTAAAGGAAGCAACGGTCATCTTCACTCTGGATTTTAATGATTTTTCCAGAACTGGGCAATTAGAACCCATTCTTGAAGAAAAAGAAGCGGATTTCATCATGATAGACCATCATCAACAACCTAGTGATTATGCCAAAGTCACTTATTCTGATGTAAGCATGAGCTCTACTTGTGAAATGGTCTACAATTTTATTGAAGCTTTAGGTCGCAAAGAAAGTATCACCAAAGACATGGCCACTTGTTTGTATACGGGAATAATGACAGACACCGGCTCCTTTAAATACAAGTCCACTTCAAGTAAAACCCATATGGTGGTTGCCGACCTTATAAACAAGGGTGCCAACAATATGGAAATCCACCGTCAGGTTTTTGACACCAACTCTCCGTCCAGACTGCATCTTTTGGGAGTGGCTCTCAGCAATATGGTAATTTTATCTGAGTACAGAACGGCATATATCACATTGTCCCAAAAAGAATTGGATGACAACGATTTCAAAAAAGGAGATACAGAAGGCTTTGTAAACTACGGATTAACCCTGGAAGGAATTATTTTTGCAGTTATTTTTATTGAAAATCGGGATGAAAGTATCATTAAAATATCATTCCGTTCCGTTGGAGATTTTTCTGTGAATCAATTCGCAAGAAAACATTTTAATGGAGGCGGACATGATAATGCTGCAGGTGGACGAAGTGAGGAAAGCATGCAAGCCACACTGGACCGATTCAATGCCATTTTGAAAACTTATAAAAGCCAGCTAAATCCATGAGATTTATTCCAATACTTATACTGGGTCTGCTATTAGCACGGTGTGGTGGTCCTGAGCCCAGAAGACCTATTGAAGTGAAATCCGGCAGTTTTTTTAAAGAGTCTGTGGAACGTAACAAAGTTTTGATAGCTGAAGAGGAAAAAATCATTCAAAATATCATCTCAAAAGACACGCTTCACAACTATATGGCAAGTCCAAATGGATTTTGGTACTATTTAGAATTTCAAAATGACACAGCAACTTATCTACCAAAAACCAATGATCAAATCTTATTTTCCTATAATTTGATGACGTTGGGTGGAGATACCATTTATTCCGCCAAAGACACGGGTCCCACATCCTATGTAGTGGATAAAGAACAGCTATTCCCTGGACTTCAGAGCGCTGTGAAGCTTCTTAAGATCAATGAAAAAGCAACCTTTTTGTTTCCTTCGCTCCAAGCTTATGGCTATCATGGCGATGGAAATGCTATTGGCCCAAAGACGCCATTAAAATCGTCCGTAGAATTACATACAATCATTATTAACATAGACAGTCTAAATCTAAATCCATAATACCATGAAACGATCTCTTGTAGTCATCGCTTTATTTTCCATAGCCTTTATTGGCTGTAAATCCAGTAAATACGCTGACCTTGGCGATGGCATTTTTGCAGACATACAAACCTCCCAAGGTGATATTGTTGTTAAATTGGAATATGAAAAAACCCCGGTTACAGTGGCCAACTTTGTTTCTTTGGCCGAAGGTGACAACCCTTTTGTTACCGATAGCCTGAAGGGCAAAAAATATTACGACGGCATCATTTTTCACCGTATTATAAAAGATTTTATGATTCAAGGTGGAGACCCCACCGGTACCGGAAGAGGAAATCCTGGTTACAAATTCAAGGATGAGTTCAACGATTCACTTTCCCATAGTAAAAAAGGAATTCTATCCATGGCCAACTCAGGCCCTAAAACCAATGGAAGTCAATTTTTTATCACCCATAAGGAAACACCATGGCTCAATGGCAGACACACTGTTTTTGGCGAAGTGGTAAGCGGCATGGCGATAGTGGATTCCATTGCCAATGTGGAAACGCTACCTGGGGACAAACCAAAGGTTGATGTAGTCATGAAAACGGTGGAAATCGTGAGAAATGGTAAAGACGCCAAAAAGTTTGATGCCGTCAAAATCATGACCGCTTATTTTGCTGAAGAGGAAGCGGCTGAAGCTGCGCACAAAAAAATGATTGAGAATTTGGTCGCAGAATTTGCACAACAAAAAGAAGAAGCTGAAGAAACTCCATCAGGATTGCGCATTTATTCTTTAGTAGAAGGCAACGGTGACCAACCAAATGTAGGCCAAAAAGTATTGGTCAATTATGCAGGATGGTTACCAGACGGCACCTTGTTCGATAGTAATATCGAAGAAGTGGCGGCACAATTCAATCAATTGAATCCTGGTAGAAGAGATCAAGGTGGTTACCAGCCCTTCCCAATGGATTACAGTCCCGAAGCTGCCCTTTTTGCCGGTTTTAGAGAAGGCCTTTTAACTATGAAAGTTGGAGATAAGGTTAGACTTTTTATGCCTTCGCACTTAGGATTGGGCGCTCAAGGAAGAGGTCCCATACCTTCAAATTCAGATTTGATTTTTGATGTTGAAATCACTGGAATTCAAGAATAATGAACACCCATTAAACTTAAAAAAGCCGTACTTTTCCGTACGGCTTTTTTTCTACCCAAAACTTATGACTGATTTCTGATGGGACAAAAATTCAAGACGATTTTGGCAATAGCATTGCCCGCACAAATAATCCTGGTAAAATGGTTGGCATACTATCCAGATGTAGTGGAACAATATTATAGTAATGGTATTTATCCGATTATCGCGAAGGTTTTACGAGCTCTTTTTGGATGGATTCCATTCTCTTTCGGAGATCTTTTGTATACTGCTCTTGTTGTTTTGGCCATTAGATATCTGTATAAGAATTGGAAAAACATCAGAAAAAAACCGTCATATTTTCTAAAAGATGTTGCCGTAGTCTTGTCCATTGCTTTCTTCGCTTTTCATTTTCTATGGGGCTTGAATTATTATCGGCAACCCATCACGTGGAAAATGGGTGTTGAAAAAGAATACACGCTGGAAGAATTGGAAGACTATACCCGTTATCTGGTTGAAAGAACAAATAAGTATCAAAAAGCAATCACTGGGGATACCATAACCCCGGTCAAGATTCCCTATTCTAGAAAAGAAATATTCAAAAAAACAGAAGAAGGGTATGCCACTTTAATGCAAACCTATCCCTATTTTGAATACAAAAATCCCAGTTTAAAAGCTTCCATTTTTAGCATTCCACTGACATACATGGGTTACGGTGGTTATATAAATCCTTTTACCAACGAAGCACAGGTGAACGGAGTTACCCCTCTTTTTCGATTACCTACCGTAAGTGGTCATGAAGCAGTGCATCAATTGGGCTATGCTGCAGAAGATGCAGCGAACTTTATCGGCTTTTTGGTCACCATCCAGCACAAAGACCCTTATTTTAAGTATGCTGCCTATCACCATGCATTAGGGTATTGCCTTTCTGATTTGGCAAGAAAAGATGAAGATAAATCGAAAGAGCTGATTGCTTTGTTACATCCAGGTGTAAAAAAGAACTTTCAAGAATTACGGGAATTTTGGGAAAATTATGAAAACCCTTTGGAACCTATGTTCAAGGCTGTATTCAACACTTTTTTAAAGGCGAACAACCAAAAAGAAGGCATAAAAAGTTATCATTCCGTAGTTGGATTAATGATCAGCTACCAAAAGAAAAAGTTGTCCCAACTGGAACTTGTGCAATAAGCACGCATCGGTTACCTTTAGAGTGACTAATTCAATTGAAACAATATGAAAATGAAACTCATGGCGCTGTCCTTGTTTTGGGGCAGTGTTTCTCTATTTGCACAAGATTATTTCCCAACAAATGATGGTGTCAAATCAGAGAACAACAACTACAGGGCATTCACCAATGCCACAATTTATGTTTCCCCAACCCAAACCATTCCAAATGGAACCCTTCTTATTCAAAAGGGAAAAGTGGTACAGGTCGGAAACAACATCAACATCCCCAAAAATACTATTATTGAGAACCTGGAAGGAAAATATATTTACCCTTCCTTTATCGATATCTTCTCTGATTTTGGGGTAAAAAAGCCTAAAAAAGCAGATGGGGCTGGAAGATCTGCACAATATGGACCATCACGTGAAGGCTATTATTGGAACGACCATATTATGCCCGAAAACAAGGCTATTTCAAGTTTTACCTATGATGATAAAAAGGCAAAACAACTTAGAAAAATTGGCTTTGGAGTAGTCAACTCCCATATTCATGATGGTATAGCAAGAGGCTCGGGGGTTTTGGTCGCTCTCAATGACACTGGCAGTGAAGCCAAGAGAATTCTTGATGATACATCTGGCCAGTATTTTTCTTTCACCAAAAGTATTGCAAAAAGACAATCCTACCCTACCTCAATTATGGGGGCTACAGCATTGATGCGACAATTGTATTATGATATGGATTGGTACAGCAAAGGAAATGTGGACACCAAGGATTTGTCCTTAGAAGCCCTGATCAATAACAAAGAACTTACACAGATTTTTGCCGCCGGAGGCAATGGTCATGTAGTAAGAGCTGATAAAATTGGTGATCAATTTGGAGTGCAGTACACCATTATGGCTGGAGGGGATGAATATGAGCGTATAGATGACATTAAGGCGACCAATGCTAAATTAATCGTCCCTATTAATTTCCCCGATGCGTATGACGTTTCCAATCCTTATGAAGCGCATTATGTTTCCCTTAAGGATATGAGGCACTGGAATTTGGCTCCTTCCAATCCCAAGGCCTTGCAAGATAATGGTGTTGTATTTTCCTTGACCTTGTACGATTTGAAAAACCCAGCAGATTTTAAATCCAACCTTTTAAAAGCCATCACCTATGGATTATCCAAAACAAAAGCATTGGAAGCCCTCACCATGGTACCAGCCGATATTTTGGGCAAGTCCAACCAACTAGGAACACTACAACCGGGAAAACAGGCCAATTTTTTAATTGCTTCTGGAGATATTTTTGAAAAAGGAACCACGCTATACGAAAACTGGGTTCAAGGGACAAAAAATGTAATCCAATCCAAAGACCAGAAGGATATCCGTGGGGATTACGCGTTGAGCCTCAATAGTAAAAAATATTCGGTTATTATTCATGGAAAAGTCAATCAACCAAAGGTTGAAGTAAAAAAGGATACCCTAAAACTAGATGCTAAAATCAATTATGGTGAAGATTGGTTGAACATCAGCTTCTCAGATAATGAAGGTGGCGCTTATCGATTGGTGGGACAAATTAGCTCAGCGCAAGAAAATATAGCCTCAAAAGTGATCTTCCCCAACGGGAATGAAACCAATGCAACTTTAATCAAGACTGCTCCTTTTAAAGAAAAATCCAAATCGGACAATACTGATGAAGCGCCAACAACCGTAGCCATCAGTTACCCTAATGTGGGTTATGGATATGCATCTAAACCCAAACAGGAAAACATGCTCTTCAAAAATGCGACCGTTTGGACAGGAGAAAGTGTTTTAGAAAATACCGATGTATTGGTGAAAAACGGAAAAATTTCTAAAATCGGCAATGGTTTAAATGCTGGAAATGCCAAGGTAATCGATGCCACTGGAAAGCATCTAACAGCAGGCATTATTGACGAACATTCCCATATTGCGGCACTCAGCATCAACGAAGCCGGACACAATTCTTCCGCGGAAGTAAAAATGAAAGATGTCATCGACCCAAAGGACATGGATATTTACAGAAACCTTGCTGGGGGTGTCACCACCATTCAATTGCTACATGGCTCTGCCAATCCAATTGGTGGTCGCTCCGCTATTCTTAGATTGAAATGGGGCGAAAATACAGATGGGTTGATTTTCTCCGAGGCCCCTAAATTCATAAAGTTTGCACTTGGGGAAAATGTAAAACAGTCCAACTGGCAAAGCTTTTCCAGATTCCCACAAACCCGTATGGGTGTGGAACAGGTGTTTATTGATTATTTCCAACGGGCCAAGGAATACGATGCCCAAAAGAAGAGTGGACAACCATATCGTTATGATGAAGAAATGGAGGTCTTGGCCGAAATTTTAAATGGAGAACGATTCATCAGTTGCCATTCTTATGTGCAGAGTGAAATCAACATGTTGATGAAAGTTGCCGAAAAATTCAACTTTAGGGTAAACACCTTCACCCATATTTTGGAGGGTTATAAAGTAGCCGATAAAATGGCCGAACACGGTGTGGGCGGTTCCACATTCAGTGATTGGTGGGCTTATAAATACGAAGTGAACGATGCCATACCATACAATGCCGCTATCATGGCAAGTCAAGGAGTAACCGTTGCCATCAATAGTGATGATGCCGAAATGTCTAGAAGATTGAACCAAGAAGCTGGCAAAACAGTAAAATATGGTGGTATGTCAGAGATTGAAGCTTGGAAGACCGTTACTCTCAATCCAGCAAAACTGTTACATATTGATGATAAAGTAGGAAGTATTGAAGTAGGCAAGGATGCCGACGTGGTACTCTGGAACAACCACCCTTTATCTGTTTATGCCAAAGCTGAAAAAACATTGATTGAAGGTGCTGTGTATTTTGATCTGGAAAAGGACAAAAAGCTTCGCGAAGCTGTCAAAAAAGAGCGCAACCAGTTAATTGGCATGATGCTCCATGAGAAAAAGAGCGGAAAAAAGACACAAACTCCCCAACAAAACAAGAAAGAAAGATTTGAATGTGAAACCCTATAATTTAAAGACCATGAAAAAAATAATTATAAGCATAGCCATAGTTTTTGGGGTTTCAATGAGTGCTCAACAGACCCCGGCACCGCCCCAAACTGAGCAAGTAGCTATTTTTGGTGCAACGGCCCATATTGGAAATGGAGAAGTCATAGAAAATTGCACCATCGTTTTTAATGATGGAAAAATTACGGCAATTGGTCCGGATTTAATGGCGACCACGGTCGGAACATCCATCAATGCGCAAGGAAAACATGTGTATCCCGGTTTTATTGCGCCAGGAAAATCCTTGGGACTCATAGAAGTAAATGCAGTAAGGGCCAGTAACGATCAGGATGAGATTGGCGATATGATTCCACATGTGCGCAGTATTATCGCTTACAACTCAGAATCCAAAGTAGTGGAAAGTATGCGTCCCAATGGCGTACTGCTTGGTCAAACCACTCCGCAAGGTGGTAGAATATCCGGCACATCGTCCATAGTACAGTTTGATGCTTGGAACTGGGAAGATGCTGTTGTGAAAGAAAATGATGGCATTCATTTGCATTGGCCAACCCTTTTTAGAAGAGGTAGGTGGTGGATTGGGGAACCCAATGGTTTTATCCCCAATAAAGATTACCAAAAACAAGTAGAAGCAGTAATCTCTTTTATGGACAATGCCAATGCTTATGCAAAGGACAGTCCTAAAGAATCTAATTTGGCCTATGCGGCTATGAAGGGCGTTTTTGATGGTTCGCAACATCTCTACATTTATGCTGATGGTGAAAAAGAAATTATGGACGCAGTTGCTGCAATTAAAAAATCAGGGGCAAAAAATATTGTTTTGGTCGGAGGATACCAAGCACATAAAATTGCAGGTTTTTTGAAACAAAACAACATTCCTGTTCTTGTAAATTTCACACATAGTTTGCCCTCTTTTGATGATGATGACTATGACCATACCTATAAATTACCCAAACTTTTAGTAGATGCCGGACTTTTAGTTGGATTGCAAAATGCATCTGCTTCCAATTTTCAAACCCGGAATTTACCCTTTTATGCCGGCCAAGTTGTAGCACAAGGGCTGGATAAAGAAAAAGCGCTGCAGCTTTTGACGGGCAATACGGCTAAAATTTTAGGTATTGATGCTGATTATGGTACCTTGGAAGTTGGTAAAAGCGCAACACTCTTCATTTCTGAAGGAGATGCCTTGGATATGCGTACCAACCAACTTTTAAAAGCTTATATTGATGGAAGGGACGTTTCTTTGGAGACACATCAAACGAAACTTTGGAAACGATATATGGGCAAATACGAAAGCGAAGGGAAATAATTTCAAAATAAAAAAGGGCGTTCTTTGGAACGCCCTTTTTATTTTAATTGGTCTTTACATCCACATATTCAGCTGACGGAGGTTTGGCATAAAATCCATCTTCCAAAGCTGTATTTTTCAACGTTACGTTTTCAAATGTCACCGTACTGCGCGGTTCTAAAATTGTGGCACCCTCGAAATTGTACCATGTAATGGATTTGGGCAATGTAAGACTGCCTATTTTCTGCCAATCATCATAACGAATCCATTTGACTGTATTTGATTTTTCACCGCTGCGATAGGTAACGGTGTATCCCAACCATGCCATTTGGTGTGTTTCAGGGTCATAATAAATAAAGTATTCATCCTTAGAAGATACTCCTACGCCAGATTTATAGGAAATCCCGATTCCTGGGTAACTTTTCCCTTCGAACACTAAATCTTCTACAGTATGGTACAAAATCCCATCATCTGCCAATACAAAAGGCATTGCATAGAAATAGAACATCAAATTATGATAAAAGCCTGCGTCCCCTTTATAATTTTCATCAATATCTAAAAGCCAAACTCCTTCTCCATCAAATCCCATGGAAAAATTATCTGTATCTATCCTATCCTTTCTGGAACGAAGATCTATTGTATGTGTTTCGGCAAAATCCTTCTTGGGGAGGCTATAGACCAAGGTATGTAGCTCCTTCCAATCAGCTAAACCTCCGTGAGCTTCAAAAATAAGGTTCAAAGCTTTTGGAAAATTGTTTTCAATAGTACTTTCAACAGCTACAACCGCATCACTTTCCTGTTCTTTTACAACTTTAGGTTTACAGGATGCAATGGCAAAGACTAAAATAATGATTACTAAGTTTTTCATATGGATAAATTTCATCCTCTGTCGGATTATCGGTGACAGGATTACAAGAATACGTATTTTTAGACCGTGAGCGATGTTAAAAAAATAAGCAGTGTCCAAAATCCTTTGGTCAAAAAAATAATGCTTCTAAAGGAGAAATCCAGAGAACGCAAAAAAACTGGTTTGTTCGTGGTAGAGGGAGCGCGTGAAATTGAACTGGCCCAAAAGGGTGGATATCGTATTGAAACCCTGCTCTACTGTCCAGAAATTATAGGAAAGTCAATTTCAAGTATTGAAAATCAAAATACTGCGCACATTGAAATTTCAAAACAAGTCTACGAAAAATTAGCCTACCGGGAAACTACAGAAGGGGTTTTAGCTATTGCGGAGTGCAAATCGCATAATCTTGACCAAATTCAATTTAGTGCTGACCATCCTTTGATCTTGGTCGCCGAAGCGCCGGAAAAACCAGGTAATATTGGTGCCTTGTTAAGAACTGCAGATGCAGCAGCGGTAGATGCTGTTTTAATTGCCAATCCTAAGGCCGACCTATACAATCCCAACATAGTTAGGTCTAGTGTGGGTTGTGTTTTCACCAACAGTATAGGAACAGGTACAACTGAGGAAATTATCCAATTTCTAAAACAACAGAAAGTCCAAATTTTCTGCGCTGCACTAACTGCATCGGAAAACTATGTGAATTGCAATTTCAAAGCAGCCACTGCCATCGTTGTTGGTACGGAAGCAACGGGATTATCCGAAGAATGGTTGAAAAATTCCGATCAGAACATCATTATTCCCATGCAAGGAGAAATTGACTCCATGAACGTATCCGTCTCAGCGGCAATACTTATATTTGAAGCGAAGCGGCAACGCGGATTTTAGCCTATGGAAAAAACTACTTTGTTCTATGTTATCATAGCCATTTTGGTGGTCCAATATTTGCTCCATCAATTATTGGACTATTTGAACGCCAGCCGATTTAAATCGCAGGTTCCCGCTGAATTGAACGATGTATTTGATGATGAGGAATACCAAAAATCGCAACAATACAAAATGGAGAACTATCAATTCAGTTTGTTTTCCGATGGTTTTTCGTTGTTGTTCACGCTAGCATTTCTTTTTTTCGGTGGATTTGAATGGTTGGATACCCTAACTCGATCGCTGACTGAAGATATGATTCCAATGACCTTGATTTTCTTTGGATTTATCATGTTGGGAAGCACATTGATCGGGCTTCCTTTTTCATACTACCAAACCTTCATCATTGAAGAAAAATACGGTTTCAATAAAACCACCAGGCAACTTTTCTTTTTAGATAAAATAAAAGGAGGAATTCTATCCGTCATTTTAGGAGGTGGCATATTGTCACTTTTTATGTTTTTTTATCAATGGACTGGTCCAAATTTTTGGATATATGCTTGGATTTTAATCGGGGCATTCATTTTATTCATGAATTTGTTTTACAGCAGACTGATAGTTCCCCTGTTCAACAAACAAACCCCTTTACAGGATGGAAGTTTAAAAAATTCCATTGAGAACTATGCTGAGAATGTGGGGTTTGAGCTCAAAAATATTTTTGTGATCGATGGCTCCAAACGTTCCACAAAGGCCAACGCCTATTTTTCTGGATTTGGCAAAGAAAAACGAATTACACTTTTTGACACTCTCATCAATGATCTTAACGAAGAAGAAATTGTTGCTGTTTTAGCGCATGAGGTAGGGCATTATAAACGAAAACATATCATTTTCAACTTGTTTTTCACTTTGGCTTTGACTGGACTTACCTTATACATTCTTTCCGTTTTCATCAACAATCCGGAGATTTCTTTGGCCATTGGAGTATCCAAACCCAGTTTTCATGCTGGCTTAATTGGTTTTGCTTTGTTGTACAGTCCAATTTCTGAGGTAACAGGACTGATCATGAACTATTTATCCAGAAAATTTGAATTCCAAGCGGATGACTACGCCAAAAATACTTTTGCAGCCAAACCCTTGGTCACATCGCTCAAAAAATTGTCCAAAAACAGTTTGAGCAACCTTACACCACACCCAGCCTATGTTTTTGTGCACTACTCCCACCCACCTTTAGTGGAGAGAATCAGGAACTTAAAGGCATAATTTTTGTTGTCTACCTATAAAGATTGTGCTAACTTTAATATACTATGACGGAGGCTGCCATTGAAAAAGAGAACAAAGAGATTGCAAAGCAGTACAAAGAATTGCTTCGCATTAGCTATCAAACACTGTCTGATGAGGACAAGAAATTGATTCGCTCTGCCTTTGATGTAGCTGTTGATGCGCATAAAGATCAACGCCGAAAGTCTGGAGAAGCCTATATCTTCCACCCCATTGCCGTAGCAAAAATTGTGGCTTCCAAAATTGGTTTGGATGCTGTATCCATTGCTTCTGCCCTACTCCATGATGTTGTTGAGGACACGCCCTATACTTTGGGCGATATTGAGCGCATGTTTGGGGAAACGGTGGCTAGAATAGTGGATGGACTCACCAAAATAGCCCATCTTAAAAAAGATAAAGACATTAGTCAACAAGCAGAGAATTTTAGAAAAATGCTGTTGACCTTGCATGATGATGTACGGGTAATCATCATCAAAATTGCGGATAGGTACCACAACATGCTCACCATGGACTCCATGCCAGAGCATAAACAGGTAAAAATCGCTTCGGAAACCCTTTATATTTATGCACCACTGGCGCACCGCATCGGTCTGTACAATATCAAGACCCATCTGGAAGATTTGAGTTTAAAATATACCGAACCAGAGGTTTACAATGATATTCAGGCCAAAATTGAGGATACCGAAGAAGCAAATTTTGCTTATATCGAAGACTTTTCGAATGTGATCCGTAATTCACTGGACAAGGAAGGGCTCAATTATGAGATCAAGGGACGAACGAAGTCCATTTTTTCCATCCGAAGGAAAATGAAGGCTCAAAATGTATCCTTTGATGAAGTTTATGACAAATTTGCCATACGGATCATCTACAAATCAGACCGGAAAAATGAAAAGTTCCTGGCTTGGAAAATTTACTCCATTGTAACGGATCATTTCACTCCCAACCCCATCCGACTTAGGGATTGGATCACCTCACCTAAATCTACCGGGTATGAAGCATTGCACATAACTGTAATGGGGCCCAAAGGAAAATGGGTAGAAGTACAGATTCGTAGTGAGCGAATGCACGAAATTGCAGAAAAAGGGTATGCCGCACACTTTAAATACAAACACGGAGACCAAAAAGAACAGGGTATTGAGGAATGGTTGAACCGATTACAAGAGGCTTTGGAAAGTGCCAATGGCAATGCGGTGGACTTTGTAGAGGAATTCAAACTTAACCTCTATTCCAAGGAAATATTTGTCTTTACCCCTAAAGGAGATTTAAAATCCATGCCCAAGGGTTCCACTCCTTTGGATTTTGCTTTTCACATTCACACTGAAATAGGCATGAAAACCCGTGGTGCTCGGGTGAATGGTAAACTTGTGCCTCTTGGATCCAAGCTACACAGTGGCGATCAAGTGGAAATCATTACCTCCGATACCGCAAAACCAAACCAAAGCTGGTTAGACTATGCCAATACGGCAAGGGCGCGTTCCAAAATCAAATCTTCTCTTCGGGAAGAGAAAAAGAGCATTGCTGAGGATGGCAAGGAGATTCTTCGCAGAAAGTTGAAATCACAAAAAATCAACCTAAACGAGGACACGGTCAATAAATTGGTAAGTTTTTTCAAACTAAAAACAAGTTTGGATCTCTTCTATCGTGTTGGAATAGGGGTTATCGATAATGAAAAAATCAAGGACTTTGCCTCTTCCTACAACAATGCATTCCTCAATTTCTTCAAAAACAGAATTAGAAGAACCCCAACCTCTCAGGATATTGACAAGGAGGAAATTACCTCCAAATACGATATGCTTGTATTTGGCAAGGAAGAAGAAAAACTCAACTATAAATTGTCTCAATGCTGTAATCCCATACCAGGAGATGATGTATTTGGTTTTTTAAGCGTGAGCGATGGCATAAAAGTGCACAAAAAGAACTGCCCCAATGCTATTTCGTTGCAGTCCAATTACGCCTACCGAATCATGAGTGCCAAATGGATTGATTCCTCTCAAGAAGAATTTTCTGTGGACATTCAAATTACAGGAATTGACAATTTGGGCTTGGTGAATGAAATTACCAATATCATATCGGACAACATGCACGTAAACATGCGTAGTCTCAATTTTAGTGCAGATGGGGGTACATTTACTGGAAAAATCACCTTGATTGTTAAAAATAACAGCATCCTTAAAAAATTGATGCACAATTTGAAGCAAGTCGAGGGGATCGATAAAGTGTCCAGAATTTAATTTTTAGCTGTACCTTTGTACATTAGGACAGCTCGTAAAGTCATGGGGAACAATAAAAACCAAGAAATTGTAAAAAATGTGTTCACAGCCTTTTTGGAGGAAAAAGGACACCGAAAAACACCTGAACGCTACGCTATTTTACAGGAAATCTATGAAAGTGACGATCATTTTGATGTAGAATCGCTCTATATTAAAATGAAGACCAAAAATTATAGGGTAAGCCGCGCCACACTGTACAATACCATTGAATTATTGCTCGAGTGCAAATTGGTGCGCAAACACCAGTTTGGCAAAAATCAGGCACAATACGAGAAATCCTATTTTGATCGTCAGCACGACCATGTCATCCTAACTGATACTGGAGAAGTGGTTGAATTCTGCGATCCCCGCATACAATCCATCAAAAAGACCATAGAAGAGGTTTTTGACATCAAGATCAACAACCACTCGCTGTATTTCTATGGCACTCGAAACAAAGAAGAAAACCTAACTGAATAACCCTTTCACCTCTATGGTAGATTTATTGCTCGGACTCCAATGGGGAGACGAAGGAAAAGGAAAGATTGTTGATGTACTTACCAAAGATTATGATATTATAGCCCGTTTTCAAGGAGGCCCCAACGCTGGGCACACCTTGGAATTTGATGGCATAAAACATGTATTGCACACCATCCCTTCGGGAATATTCCATGAAAATGCCCTGAACATAGTGGGCAATGGCGTGGTCATAGACCCCGTAATTTTCAAAAAGGAATTGGATAATCTGGAAAAATTCAACATAGATATTATTTCCAAGTTATTGATTTCCCGTAAGACCCATTTAATCCTACCTACCCATAGATTACTGGATGCCGCATCGGAAACTGCCAAGGGGAAAGCCAAAATTGGTTCTACCCTAAAGGGTATAGGGCCCACTTACATGGACAAGACCGGAAGAAACGGCATGCGTGTGGGTGATTTGGAATTTGATAACTGGAAGGAAAAATACCGTGCTCTGGCCAATAAGCACGAAGCCATGATCGACTATTACAATGTGGATATTGAATACGATTTGGCAGAGTTGGAAGAAGAGTTTTATGAGGGAGTGGAAACCCTAAAAAAACTCACTTTTATTGATAGTGAGGAATTCATGTTTCAAGCACAAGCCGAAGGCAAGAAAATCTTGGCAGAGGGAGCTCAAGGTTCTCTGTTGGATATCGACTTTGGAACCTATCCCTTTGTTACCTCCAGCAACACCACTGCCGCAGGGGCCTGCACTGGGTTAGGTGTAGCACCTGGCAAAATTGGCAGGGTATTGGGCATTTTTAAGGCATATACCACCAGAGTGGGCAGTGGACCTTTCCCTACGGAACTTTTTGACAAGGATGGGGAAACCATGGGACGTGTTGGCAATGAATTTGGTGCCACTACTGGGAGACCCAGACGCTGCGGTTGGTTGGATTTGGTAGCGCTAAAATATGCGGTACAAATCAACGGAGTAACGGAGCTTATGATGATGAAGGCAGATGTATTGAGTGGCTTTAAGACCATTAAGGTCTGTACGGCCTACCAATATAACGGAAAGGAAATTCAACATTTACCTTATAACATTGAAAGCGATAATGTAACTCCTATTTATACCGAAATGAAGGGTTGGGCCAAGGATTTGACAAAAATGACATCTGCCGAGGAGCTCCCACCTGCTTTGAACGACTATATTGCGTTTTTGGAAGAGCAATTGAACGTTCCCATTAAAATTGTATCTGTGGGACCGGATAGGTTGCAGACCATCCATCGGTAATTCATATAGCAATATTCAAAAAATCCACAGGGGTTTTTATGTTTCGCATGGATTTTGTGGTCACGCGGGTATATTTCATTGTGGTCTTTAAACTATTGTGCCCCAAAAGTTCTTGGATTATTCTTATGCTTACACCTGAGTCCATTAAATGTGTTGCATAGGCGTGCCTAAGGCTGTGTGGGGTTACATGCTTTTTGATATTAGCCTCCCTACATGCTTTTCTAAATATACTTCTTAGGCTGGTTTCTGAATATTTTTGTTTTTTGGCACCGTAAAAAAGATAGTGGTTTGGTTTATAGGCCCGGTAGTAGTTGCGCAAATGCGCCAATAATTTTGGGGACAATGGTACCACACGATCCTTTTGTCCTTTTGCATTTTTGATGTGAACCATCATACGTTGTCCATCTATGTCCGATAACTTTAGCTGTATTAGTTCGCTTCTTCTGAGTCCAAGCCCATAAATGCACAGCAGTATTGTTTTGTGTTTTAGGTTTGTAGTAACCCGCAGCATTCTTTCCACCTCCTCCTTGGACAAGATTTCTGGCAAGAATTTTTGTTTTCTAGTGGGGTATATTGTTGTAAAGTCAATTTTAATGCTGTTAAACTCATTATAGAACACTCTTAAGGCTCCTAAAAGTTGTTTGTGCGCCGAAGTTCCATACCTCTGCTTTTTAATAAAATCCAAAACTTTTGAAACAATGACATGGTGATCCAACTTTTCTAAAGGTGTTTCACCTACAAAACGCTGAAATCTATGGATAAGACTGGTGTATGTATTGATAGTACTTGGACTATATCTTTTAAGTTTAAGAAATTCTGAAAATTTAACAAAAGTGTCTTTATCCGCCATTTTGGTAGTTATGTTAAAATATTAACAAACCTAACCATAACCACC
>NZ_JABFNN010000025.1 GCF_013090115.1 Flagellimonas amphidinii | reverse complement strand
CGTTGACGGCACCTGCTGCGATGTCCGTAGATTCCACGGCCCCGGCAGCGATTTTGTCCGTTGTGACCGCGTCCGCGCCCAGTTCATTGTTGCCAATACCACCCACACTAACATCTAAAAGGTACGGACTTAGCTCGTCGCCTGCTCCAGATAATTCCAAAGTAGTGTCAGCTGGGCCGGTTACTTCATTTCCAATAACACCATCTGCCTCTGTTATATTCAATGCTGTTTCATTAACTAAAACCCAATTGGAGCCATCCCATTGCATCAGTTCTCCGGGATTTAGACCATTTTCTATTTTAACACGAGTTACTGCATCATTTACAATTTGGTCTGTTCCTACAGAACCCAATCCCATTTTAATAATGGTAATGGCATCATCTGCTATATCTTGGGTATCCACTTGGCCATCCTCAATTTTGGCCGAGTTAATGGCATTGTCGGCAATATCACTATTGTTGACCTCTCCATCAAGAATTTTATCGGTATTCACTGCATTATCTGCTAATTCATTAGTTCCAATACCACCCGCACTAACATCTAAAAGGTAGGGACTTAGCTCGTCGCCTGCTCCAGATAATTCCAAAGTAGTGTCAGCTGGGCCGGTTACTTCATTTCCAACCACACCGTCTAATTCAGTTACAGTGATTGCTGTTTCGTCCACCAAGACCCATTCATTGCCATTCCATCGCAGCAAATCCCCAGTATTTTCGCCATCAGCCAATTTATCAAAAGTTATGGTGGCATCAGATAATTGTAAACCAGTAATCGAACCTTGTTGAATTTCGTTGGCTCCGTTAATGGAGGTGTCTACAATATTATCTCCGGTAATTTGGTTAACTTCAAAATTATAGTTGGTGTCCGTTTGGGTAACCACCACGGTACTGTCGTTGGCAAAAGGATTAAAAATTGCATTGGTACTAACAGTGAAAGAATCATCAAAGGCTTCACAAATGTTGATCCATTCAATACCATTATAATAATGTACACATTCTTGATCGGTATTATAGACCAAAGCTCCTTTTAAGGGTGTAATACTATTCATTTGAGCATCCGTAACCCTGGTTATGACCAAGACCCTTGAGGTACTTTCCAGCTCCAATACAGAAGTTGGGTCTATATTTTGTGGATTGTCACCAATTTTAATTTGCCCAGAAAGGGTACTGACCATTAGCAAGCACATGGCCCAAAAGCTTAGTTGCGTTTTCACAGTGTTTGTTATTTGAGGATTTACAAACGTAATGGCAAAACTAATCTTATGCTTGGATTATTCTAACAATTACCGTCCAAATACCGAGTTCAAGGGTGAATGGAATGTACCTTTGTAGGATTAATTCTCAGAATTAACAAAAGTTTAGAGGTAGTTTATTTTTTTATATTCCGTTCAAGGGTTTTCTTTACCTTGGACCAAATGCCTAGATGTATGAGAAACTTTACAGTAGTTGTATTCTTTTTGATTTTTACCAGTATTTCCTTTGCACAGGACGGTAGAAAATTATTAAGAGGAAAGGTTTTATATCGCAGCTCTAATGTACCCAATGAAAATGTGATTAATTCAACTACCGGAACTGCCACGATTACCAATGAAAATGGGGAATTCATGATTCCTGTCAAGTTTGGGGACCAATTGGTTTTTACAGCGGTCAATTATCAATTGGAAATAGTGACCATTACGGACCAAATTTTGAAAAACAATCGATTGGTTGTCGAGGTAAATGAAAAAGTTCGAGAACTCGATGAAGTCATCGTCACACCAGAAAATCAGGAAAAATTTCTTGAAGTGAAGAACGAGGATTTTAAGGAATTTGAATACGAAATAGACCGGGGCACGGAGGTTCAGAATGTTGCTGAATCCAGAACGGTTAGAGGTATGCAGAATGGTTTGAATTTTGTCAACATTTTTAAGGCACTTTTTAAAGCTCAGAAAAATGAGGGCCAAGAAAGACCGGCCTTAAAGGTAAGTGAAGTGTTGAGACACGTTTATGACGATGAGTTTTTTGTGGTTGATTTAAAATTGCCGCAAGACAAAATAGACGCTTTCTTATTGTATTGTGATGATAAAATACCTTCACAGACCCTTTTGAGAAAGGAAAATGAATTTCAGTTGATTGATTTTTTGGTTACCGAGAGTAAATCTTACTTGGAAACTTTGAATGAAGAATAAGTCTCTTCTTATTATACTGTTTTCTTTTGTGGCTTTGACTGTCAAGGCGCAGGAGGTGACAGTGAAACAATTAAATGGCCAGGTGGTTGCCCAAGGCAAGGATGTAGTAGGTGTAGTAATTCAAAATAGTACTTCCCAACAAGCAGTGATCACAGATATTGATGGAAATTTTTCAATTACTGTTCAGCTTAACGATACCTTGGTTTTTTCTGCCGTTCATTTCAGAAAAAAAGTGCTACCTGTAAATGAAGTACTTTTCAATACCAGTTTTGTTACCGTTCCTTTGGAAGAATTTGTGAACGAACTGCAAGAAGTTGTGGTTAGGCCTTATAATTTGTCCGGGGATTTAAATCAGGATGTTACCCAACTTAACCTTCCCAAAGATGTAAGCGCAGAAGCATTGGGACTTCCCAATGCACAGCAAGAAATTCCCACCCAAAGTGAACGGAAGCTACAAGAAGCATCATCCGGTATGTATTCTCTCAGTCGTCCTTTGGCTGTTGGGCTAAGCCCCATCATCAATGCCATAACGGGTCGTACCAAGATGTTGAAAAACAGGGTAAAGGTTGATACACAATATGCACGTACACAACGGGTACAAGATTTTTATGTGGATTCCCTATTCGTTACCACTTTAAAGATTCCTATGGAAAAAGTAGAGGATTTTATGTATTTCTGCGAGGTAGATGAAAAATTTCAGCAAATAGTGGATTCCCATGACAAACTCAAGATATGGGATTTTATGGTAACGAAAAGTAGGGCATATCGAGAAAACAACAATCTGGATTAGTCTATTTTTGGCACACGCTTTGCACTTTTAGAATGGATAAATGAGGAATTCTTCCCAAAAATCGGATTGTAAAAACACCTAGAAAATTGTAACAAAATTGAAATAATGAAGACTATAAATACAATGTACATGAATAAGGCGATAAGGGTCACTGTTATACTCATGACCGTGACATTGTTTTCTTTTACTACTGCACATAAGTTTTATGTGAGCGTGACCAATGTGGTTTATTCTGAAAAAAATGCTGCTTTCCAGATTACCACCCGCATTTTTATTGATGATCTGGATGATCTTTTGTTGGAACGTTATGGGGTCGATGCCAAATTGGCAACATCTGAAGAATCCAAGGTCGCCGAGATGTATATTGAAAAATACATCAAGGCAAAATTCATTGTGGAATTGGATGGAGAAGTTGTGCCCTATACTTTCTTGGGCAAGCATTATGATGATGATGTGGTCATCTGCTATCTGGAACTGCCAGAGGTGAACCTTTCAGAAAAGAAAACAATTTCTGTCCAAAATGAAATACTAACCGATATGTTTGAGGAACAGCAAAACATTGTCCATTTTAAATGGAAAGGGAACAAAAAAAGTTTTGTGTTGATCAAAGAGAATAATAAAGGAATGTTAAACTTGTAACGCAATGTTAACAGTTGGTTAAAAAAAACTAATTTACCGCGACTTAAAATCAAATAGAAAATGAACAGATTCAAGTATTTTTTTGCTTCCGTGTTGTTCCTGATGGGAGCAGTGGCCATGGCACAGGAAGAAGGGAACACACCACCTGAAAAAGAACCAGGCCACTACAACCAAAGCAAATTCAAGCAGTTGTACGAGGAGTTTTCTACTCCCAACACTTACCGCTCCGCCTCTGGAGCACCCGGCCCTGATTATTACCAACAACAGGCCGATTATGTAATGGACATTGAATTGGACGATAAGAATGCCAGAATTCATGGTGAAGAAACCATTACCTACCATAACAATTCTCCAGACGATCTAGAATTTCTTTGGGTGCAATTGGACCAAAATGTAAGAGCAAAGGATTCAAAATCACCTTTGCGTAATGGAAATGGAGTGGACATAGCCTATACTGCTGGAAATTTCACTCAAACGTATATTAATGAACCTTTTGATGGTGGATTCAATATTGAGTTTGTAAAGGATGTCAATGGAAAACCACTTTCATATACCATCAACCAAACAATGATGAGGGTTAATATTCCTCAACCATTAAAAAGTGGAGAAAAAGTTTCTTTTTCCATCAAATGGTGGTACAACATTCCTGATCATACAGTAAACAGGGCACGTTCTGGTTACGAATATTTCCCAAAAGATGGTAACCGTGCTTATGTTATCGCACAGTTTTTCCCAAGAATGGCCCTCTACAGTGATGTAGAAGGATGGCAGAACCATCAGTTCTGGGGGAGTGGAGAGTTTGCTTTGACCTTTGGAAATTACGATGTGAACATTACAGTACCTGCCGATCATATTTTAGATGCTACGGGAGTATTGCAAAATAGGGACGAAGTTTTCTCCAAGGAGATGATGAAACGTTACAAGCAAGCCAAAAAGTCTTATGATAAACCTGTGGTGATTGTAACCCAAGCTGAAGCCGAAGCTGCTGAAAAAGGCTTTTCCGAGCAAAAGAAGACATGGAAATTTAAGGCTACCAATGTTCGTGACTACGGTTTTGCCACTTCCAGAAAGTTTGTTTGGGATATGCAGGCCGTTAAAATTGGTGGAAAAGATGTAATGGCGGTTTCCCTGTATCCAAAAGAAGGAAATCCACTTTGGGAAGAGCAATCTACAAAGGCAGTTGTTCAAACCTTAAAAACATACTCTAAACATACTTTTGATTACCCATACCACAAAGCCATCTCGGTACATGCTAAAAATCAAGGTATGGAGTACCCAATGATTTGCTGGAACTACGGTCGCCCTAATGAAGATGGTACGTATTCTGATAGAACCAAATACGGTATGATCAGTGTGATCATTCACGAAGTTGGACATAATTTCTTCCCTATGATCGTTAATTCAGATGAGCGTCAGTGGGGTTGGATGGATGAAGGTTTAGATACCTTTATGCAATATTTGGCCGAACAAGAATTTGGTAAAAACTACCCAGAGGTTATCGCACCAAATGAAAATTACCCATCTAGAAGAGGAGCTCCAGCTAAAATAGTTCCCTACATGAGTGGAGATCAAAGTTACATTTCCCCAATCATGTCCAATCCGGAAAATGTATACCAATTGGGTCCAAATGCTTATGGCAAACCAGCTACAGCTTTGAATATTCTTAGAGAAACTGTCATGGGACCTGAATTGTTTGATCATGCGTTCAAGACTTATGCACAGAGATGGATGTTCAAACACCCAACCCCAGAGGATTTTTTCCGTACTATGGAAGATGCTTCCGCAGTGGATTTGGATTGGTTCTGGAGAAGTTGGTTCTATACTACCGATTATGTTGATATAGGCGTAAAAGGTGTCAAAAAGTATTATGTGAGCAATGAGCCTACGGCCGAAATGAAAAAATATATGGAAGACAGAAATCTATCCGAATCTGATTTTCCTCCCTTGGTATATTTGGCTGAAGAGGACAGTGAGGACTTTATGCCTGAGCTCAAAGGAAAGTCACCAACAGAAACTTCACAAAACTTGAAGGAGTTTATGATGGACAACATGACCGAAGCTGAAAGATCTGATGTAAAAGAGCCTAAGTATTTTTATGAAATTACTTTTGATAAGCCAGGAGGCATTCCAATGCCTTTGATTGTTGAATATACCTATGCTGATGGGACCAAGGAGAATATCACTTATCCGCCAGAAATTTGGAGAAAGAATGATGAGGAGGTAAAAAGAGTCATTTCTTCCCAAAAAGAGTTGGTAGGTATTGTTATAGACCCTAAGTTGGAAACAGCAGATATTGATACAACCAATAATGCTTGGCCAAAGAAGGAAGAGAAATCAGACTTCGAGAATTTCAAGGAAAACATTAAGGGATAACATAATATCCTAAAACCTTTGTTAAGGCCCTGTGATTTCACAGGGCTTTTTTTATTTTCCATATAAGTTCTCATTATATTTGTTTCATGTATTTTCTATTCATCAGCGGTGCAGAAATCTTTTTTATCCTTTTTATTGTGGTAATGGTTTTTGGTGCCGATAAAATTCCCGGAATTGCCAAAGGTCTTGGTAAAGGTATGCGCCAGCTGCGCGATGCTACCGATGACATTAAACGGGAAATTCAGAAAAGTGCTGAAAGTCAAGGAATAGACACTGACTTTACCAAAGATATCCGGAAAGAACTGGATGAGGTCAAAAAAAATGTGGACGAGGTCACAGGCACTATAAAACGAAGCTCCAAGTAAACCATGTTGGAAAAATTATTGGAATGGGATCGGGATACATTGATTTATCTCAATGGTTTGGGTGTTGAACCTTACGATGGTTTTTGGACTTCTGTTACCAATATAGCCACATGGATTCCGCTTTTTATTCTTTTTCTTGTGTTGTTGTTCTGGAAATTTCCAAGAAAGGTGGCACTGTTAAAATTTTACATGGTTTTGGGTTTGGCTTTCTTTATTACTGCTGCCACCCACCTATGTAAAATAACTGTGGCTAGATTGCGCCCCAATAACAGTGAAGACATTAATGGGTTAATACGTGTTTTAAAAACTCCAACGGATTATAGTTTTTTCTCCGGACACGCTTCAAGCTCTTTGGCCATCACCATGCTGATGTATCTCTTCTTAAGAAGAAAAGTATTTTGGGCGCCCTTGTTTTTTATTTGGCCTTTATTGTTTTCCTACAGCCGTATTTATGTTGGGGTGCATTATCCCGTAGATATTTTGGTCGGAGCTGTCGTTGGAATATTGTCAGCAATACTTTTCTATTTTTTATACCAGCGTTTTATAGCACCCTACTCAGGGTTAAGCCATCCCGAATAGGAAGTAGAACAGTTTCCACTCTTGGGTCATTTTTAAGTCTTTGATTGTACTCAATCAATGCAGCTGTGGCTTTGTCGGACTCTTGAACGGGTTCCACCACTTTCCCGGACCAAAGTACATTATCAGAAAGAATAATACTGCCCGGTTTAGTTTTTTGCATCACCGCTTCAAAATAAGCATTGTATTCTACCTTGTATGCATCAATAAAAACCAAATCAAAACATAGGTCAAGCTGGGGAATGATTTCCAAGGCGTTGCCAATATGTTGTTTGATGTTTTCTCCGTACCCACTTCTATTAAAATAGCTACGTTGCATATCATGGAGTTCTTCATTGATCTCAATAGTATGCAATTCTCCGTTTTTTTGAAGTCCTTCCGCCAAACAAATTGCGGAATAACCGGTATAGGTACCTATTTCTAGGATATACTTGGGGGCAATGATTTTGGAAAGCAAACTTAAGACCCTTCCTTGAAAATGCCCTGTGATCATGCGAGGTTGTACAACCTTTAAGTGGGTTTCCCGGGTGAGTTCCGTAAGTAGTTCAGGTTCTGTTTCGGAACTATCTGCAATATATTTTTCCAAAATGGGAGACAGAAAATGCATGTTGAAGTTTTCGCAAAAATAGAGAAAAGAAGTACATTGTTTTATCATTTAAAATTATGATGAATATGGCATCAGACAGTTTGAAGATTCGAGAGGCAACCTTGGGCGATTTGCAAATCCTGCTTGGATTTGAGCAGGAAATCATTAAAGCTGAACGCCCTTTTGATATTACTATAAAAGAAGATCCAATCAGTTATTATGACCTCAAACAAATGATTTTAGATGATGATAAATGTGTTTTGGTTGCTGAAAATGAAAATGTCATTGTAGCTTCTGGTTATGCCGTTCCCAAAAGAGCCAGACATTATTTAAACCACGAGTTTTATGCCTATTTGGGTTTTATGTACACCCACCCTGATTTTCGTGGACAGGGAATCAATGCCAAAATTACAGAAGCGTTGAAGCAATGGTCATACGAAAATGGATACAAAGAAATTCGTTTAACTGTTTATAGCAACAATATTCCTGCAATCAAGGCTTATGAAAAGGTAGGATTTAAGAAACACATCATTGAAATGCGTCTGGAGTAATTTTCAAATCATGGAAATATTGCCACAAGTCGTATTTTTGAAGTAAACCAAAAAACATGACTTTTCAGAACTCACTTGAATTTGCCCAAAAACTTGATGCAGAGGATAAACTTGCCAAGTACAGGGATGAATTCCACTTTCCGAAGGTAAATGACAAGGATGTCATCTACTTTACTGGAAACTCGTTGGGATTACAGCCCAAACGCACACAAAAGTTTGTGGATGAAGTGATGAAAGACTGGCGGGGGCTGGCTGTGGAAGGTCATTTTTATGCAGAAAAGCCTTGGTGGGATTATCACGAACGTTTATCTGAGTCACTGAGCAAGATTGTTGGGGCTCATCAAGAGGAAGTTTCGGTGATGAACACCCTTACGGTTAACCTGCACTTGTTGATGGTTTCGTTTTATAGACCTACTGCGAAGCGATATAAAATTATCTGTGAGGAGAAAGCATTTCCATCTGACCAATATATGCTACAAAGTCAGGCTAGATTTCATGGTTTTGACCCAAAAGATGCCATAGTTGAAGTGAAAAAAAGAGAAGGTGAGCATTTTTGGAGGACAGAGGACATTGTTCAAAAGATTGAGGAAACCGGAGATGAATTGGCTTTGGTATTGATGGGAGGCGTAAATTATTACAATGGGCAAGTGTTGGATATGGAAAAGATTACAAAGGCCGGTAAATCTGTCGGTGCTTTTGTAGGTTGGGATTTAGCCCATGCGGTAGGTAATGTGACTTTGAAACTCCATAACTGGGATGCAGATTTTGCAGCTTGGTGCAGTTACAAATACATGAACAGTGGCCCTGGGAATGCTTCGGGTATCTTTGTGAATAAAAAGCATCTAGGTAAAAGTGATATTCCGCGTTTTGAAGGTTGGTGGGGTACCAAAAAGGAAACACGTTTTTTAATGCAACCAGAATTTGACCCTATTGATTCGGCAGATGCTTGGCAACTGAGCAATCCACCAATACTTTCAGTAGCTCCGTATTTAGCGTCTTTGGAACTGTTTGAAGAAGTGGGCATGGAAGCGCTTATTGAAAAACAACAAAAAATAGTCGCATATCTGGAATTTGTACTTCATGAGATTGATAAAGATGTGGACAGTACTTTTGAAATTATCACTCCAAAAGATAGGGGATGCCAGCTTTCAGTCTTTTTGCATGGTGAGGGGCGTTCACTGTTTGATTATCTGATGAAAAATGGTGTAATCACAGATTGGAGAGAACCGAATGTAATCCGTTTGGCCCCAGCGCCTTTCTATTGCTCATTCACCGACATGTATAATTTTGGGCAAATTTTAAAGCAAGGGATACTTCAAAAATCAGCTGCCGTATCTTGATTTCAAGTAGTGTGAAGGTGCCAGACCTTGATATTTTTTAAACTGTCTTGTAAAATAAGAAGGATCATTAAATCCAGATTTGTACATCACCTCGGTAATGGTTGAATTGGATTCATTAAAAAATTCTATAGCTTTTCCCGTCCGGAACTCATTTACAAAGCCGATGAACGTGCGTTTGGTCATTTTTTTGAAGAACCGACAGAAAGAATTTGGGGTAAGTCCAATAATTGCAGCAATTTCTACTATTGAAATGTTCTGGTGATAATTGTTGTTTACATATTCAAAGGTTTCTTCAAGCCTTCGTACTTCGTCTTTTCTATAAGTTTCTAGGGGTATGGTTTCATAAAAAGGAGTGTAAATACCTTTTTTGGATAAAAAGTCCAAAATGGATAGCAGATTTACTAGCTTCCCTTGATTATCCAGATATTTAAATTTTTTAAAATCGTTCCAAAGTGATTTATGGGTTTGAGTGTCGAACACCAATACCTGCTCAGATTTTTTTACCAATCCCATAATGTTGGCCAATTCTGGGAAAACATTCAATTTCTCTTGTATGAAATCTTTTTTGAATTGAATGACCACTTCCAAATTGTCTTCATGGTCTTTATTGCCAAAATCAGCATGGGGAATATGTCCGCCTAAAAAAACCAATACCCCATCAGTATAAGTCCTCTTTTTAGAGCCAATATTTAATTGCCCGGCACCATTTTTAACATATACCATTTCATATTCTGGATGGATGTGCCAACCAGCTGACTCACAAAGGTTGTTATTGTCGTAAGTTTCAATCTTCAAGGAAGCATTGATGTCAAGATTGATGGATTCAAACATGGGTTTCATAAGTCAAAATTATCATATAGTTTGATTAATTGACCCAATGAAGAATAAAATGTCTTAAATTTTGAATAATTTATGCTACAAGATATGAGTCGAGTGCTTTTATTTTGTGTGAATATTAAGCTATGAAATCATTAGGTATAATTTTTTCCAACCCTAGATACTTTGGTCCTGCGTGGGTCTTTGCCAGTCTTAATATTTGGTTTGGTACATGGGCGGTTTATATTCCTGTGGTAAAGGAAAAGTTACATATTGATAAGGCTGATTTGGGTATTGCCATCTTTTGTCTTGCCCTAGGTGTTTTTGCCTTGTTCCCATTAGCTCCTAAGATTATCAATAAATTAGGTGTTGGCAAAGCAACATGGATTGGGGTGCTTTGTAGTAGTGTTACGGCACTTTTTCCTCTTTTGGCACCCAATTATTATACGCTGATGGTTAGTCTTTTCTTTTTTGGAGCTTCAAACGGATTAACTGACATTGCCATGAATACTCTGGTTACCGAAATTGAAAAAGAAGATCGACAGAATTTTATGTCGGCGGCACATGGATTTTTCAGTTTAGGAGGAGTATTGGTTGGTTTGGGTAGCTTTTTGATTCCGATTATTGATAACCCAGCTTTGCATATGGGCATTAATGTGGGCATAGTGCTTATGGTTAACCTGATATTTTATAAAAAGTATGTCAATATTGTTTCAGCTCCGGTGGAAACAGAACCCTTTAGCATAAAATTGTTCAAGCCTCTTTTTTTGCTGGGAATAGTCAGTTTTATTGCTTTTGGGAGCGAAGGAGCCATTATTGACTGGAGCGGGCTCTATTTAAAAGAGATAACTATGGCTCCAGAGATGCTCATTGGTTCTGGATTTCTGGCATTTTCAACCACCATGACCATTGGTAGGTTCTTGGGAGACGGAATCAGTGCTAAAATAGGAGCTGTAAAAATAGTGGCCTTAGGAGCTATTATCGCTATTTGCGGCTATGTTCTTGTGCTTTCCGACCAAACTATTTTATCCATTGCAGGTTTTGCATTGAATGGTTTGGGCTTTTCCGTTATTGTCCCTGAGTTATTTCGAATAGGTGGAAATGTTAAGGGAATTGAATCGGCACAAGGGGTAACCTTTATAGCAGGGTCTGGCTATTCTGGTTTTTTAGTAGGTCCAGTATTTTTGGGCTTTTTGGCAGAAAGTGCTTCATTGAAACATAGTTTTTATGCACTTCTCATTTGTGCACTATTGGTTTTGGCAACCACTTTTGCATTGCACAGCAACAAATCAAACTAAAAAAGACTGGAAATTACTTTATAACAGAAAGATTCGTAAAGTTTATGCTAAATCCAGGCTCAGCTTTTTTATGATCTTGAGCTAGCAATAATCCTTCAATTTCCACATAATGTTCCCAAGTGGTAGCTAAAGAAGGTTCTTCTTGGTTGGCTTTTCTGTACACCCATTCCCGTACAACATAGTCGTCGTTAAAATAGAAATCATAGGCATCGCCCGGCGTGTAACCACCTTCATTTGCATAAACTATGGTTAGTTTTTGCATATCCTTACCGCTAATAGGGGCTTTTTGATTTTCAGCGTGTGTGTATGTGAAATTGTTGGCATCCCAAATAAGATTAAAAGGGGCCAATATCCAATAGCGATCATTGATAAAACCACCATTTACTTTGGTAGTGACACTATCCATGGAATTTCTATTGTAACTGATGGTATCGCTGTTGAATATTACAGTAATGTCATTGGATTTAGGTTTCCATTTCCAATTACGCTCAAAATGGGAACTGTCCCTATCTACATTAAATGTAAAAGTAAATTCTTTTACAGATTTCCAATTTTCAAAGCCGTGGGCAGATGCAATCTTTTCTAAGATGGTTTTCTCTATCACCTCTTGTTTTGGAGCAGTTTTGGGCTCTGTCTTGCACCCTAGAACAATAAGGGAGCATAGTAAAATGGCAAAAAGAAAATTTTTCATGGGTGATTTTTAATCAAATATAAAGTGATTTTGGATTATCTTGTCAATGGCTTCCGGGAATAATCTTAATCGGTCCAAAAAAAACCTAACAAACCTCAGCCAGTGACTTTTTTAAAAAGACTGTTTCTAATTCTTATAAATAACCTTGATAAGAATTCATTGGAAACAGATGACCCGTATGCCCATCTATCGGATGAGGAGTTGGTGGAGAGAATTGTTGCGAACAATAACCCACTGTTGTTTGGAAAGCTTTATGATCGTTATGCCAAGATGGTATACAACAAGTGTTATGGGTTTGCCAGATCAGAGGATGAAGCAGAGGACCTTACCCAAGATGTCTTTCTGCAATTGTTTATAAAGTTGAAAATGTTCAAAGGGAAGTCCAAGTTTTCAACTTGGTTGTATTCCTTTACATATAACTTTTGTGTCAACTACGTCAATCGGAACAAGCAGCGGAAAATGAGTGATCAATCGGTTCCGGTAGAAGATTCAGAATACAAATTAACCGAAGAGGTTCCAGATGAGAGCCTGTTTGAGCTTAAAACCAAAAAACTAAAAAAAGCCTTGGAACTTATTTCTCCGGAAGATAAGTCCCTACTGTTACTTAAGTATCAAGATGGTGCCTCTATCAAAGATTTGGTGACATTATTGGAATTAGGTGATAGTGCCGTAAAAATGAGACTAAAGAGAGCTAAAGAAAAACTATTGGAAATCTATAATACATTATAATAGATGGCAAAGAAAAAAAGAAATCCGTTTAGAGAATTGGAAGCTACCTTAAAAGAAGTTCCACCTGGAATGAAGAAAAAGGTGATGAACGACATTGCAGCGGCCAAACTGATCATGGACATGGCATCATTATTCTCATTAAATGTGGGGTCTGCCTTGCGAAGACTTTTTAGAACTTTTGGAAACAATTAAACAACACTACAAAATATATAGATATGGAAACAATTAACGAATGGAAAGACATTACGGTTGACTCCTTGACCACCATGGGAAGGGACATAGCTTCAGCATTCCCTAAAATTATTGGAGCCCTTGTGGTTCTCATTATTGGCTGGCTGCTCACCAAGATTATACTTTTTGTTTTAGGAAAGGTCTTGAAATTGGCCAAAGTGGATGCCCTGAGTGAAAAAATCAACGAAATGGACCTTTTTGGCAAAGGAGATTTCAAAATAGATATCATCAAAGTCATCAAAGGTTTTGCTAAATGGCTACTATTACTGGTATTCTTGATAGTTGCGGCTGACATATTAAGCTGGGATATCATTTCCACGGAAATAGGAAACCTATTGCGCTATTTACCAAGATTGTTCAGCGCACTGGCTCTTATGATGATTGGCCTGTACATTGGAAACTTCATTAAAAAAACAGTGAAGAAACTGTTTGATTCACTAGAGTTTGGAGGGTCTAATGTTGTCAGCAACTTGTTGTTTTACATTATTGTCATCTTTATTTCGATAACGGCCTTGAACCAAGCAGGAATAGATACAACAATTATCACCAATAATATCACTATGTTTTTGGGAGCCTTCTTATTGGCCTTTGCCATTGGCTTAGGACTGGGTTCAAGGGATGTGATTACCGATCTTTTACGTTCGTTCTATACTAGAAGAACTTATGCTGTGGGAGATAAGGTGGTAATAGGAGAAGACACAGGAACTATCGAGGCTATTGAAAACAATACCTTGACCTTGGTGACCAAAACAGGAAAATTTGTCATACCTATCAAAGATGTGGTCTCGCAAAAGGTAGAAATCAAATCTTAACTTTTTTGTTGGGTCAACGCTAGCGCTTATATAGAAAACTTCCTTGGAATTTCATTATTTTTGAGACTTCAACAGTTAGAAAATGAGTTCAAAAAAAGGAAAAGTACAAGAGTTGATCCAAGAAAAGTTACTGGACGAAAGAAAGGTTTTTTTATGGGGAATGGTAGATGATGATTCAGCAAAGCACGTAATAGACAGATTACTTTATCTGGATTTACAGAATAATGATGAAATTCAGCTGATTATCAATAGCCCTGGAGGTTATGTGACGTCTGGTTTTGCCATTTACGATACCATAAAACAAATAAAAAGTCCGGTTTCAACAGTTTGCTCAGGTTTGGCCGCTTCCATGGGATCTATCCTTTTATCAGTAGGAGAAAAAGGAAGACGTTTTATTCAACCCCATGCACGGGTGATGATTCACCAACCTAGCGGTGGGGCTCAGGGACAAGCTTCCAATATTGAGATTCAAGCTAAGGAAATTATCAAGACAAAAGAACTTGGCGCAAAAATTTTAGCTGATAACTGTGGACAGACTTTTGAAAAAATCATGAAGGATTTTGATCGTGACTTTTGGATGGGTGCTGAAGAATCTGTGGAATACGGCATTGTAGACAAGATTTTGGAGTAGAATAGATACTTACCAAAAAGGAAAAAGTCCTTTGCAGCTTACTGTAAAGGACTTTTTTATATATGGACGCCGAAGCGGAATATTTATACTATATACGGCAAGATGGATGCCAAAAGATTCTAAGGAATTGTTAAAAATTAAAAGTATCCAAGATAAGTCGGTCTTTTACTCCAAAATACTGCTTTGATGTGTTCCCAGAGTAGCTAAGGAATTAGAAATAAGCTCCAAATTCGTTATTTTTGATGTTTAACTTCAACTGGCCCCAAGGGCATTTATGACACAGTCTCCTAAAAATATTGCCATCATCGGTTCTGGATTGGTGGGTTCTCTTTTAGCTGTTTATTTACGTAAAATTGGACATGTTGTTACTGTTTTTGATCGCAGACCAGACATTCGTACAATTAAATTTTCAGGTCGTTCCATTAACTTGGCCATGAGCAATAGGGGATGGAGAGCACTTCAAAAGGTTGGATTGGAAGATGAGGTCAAGCAAATTGCCATTCCTTTGGACAAACGTGCTATGCACGTGAATGATAAACCACTATATTTTCAAAAATATGGGAAAGAAGGGGAAGCAATCTGGTCAATTTCAAGGGGTGTGCTCAATAAAAGAATGATTGATTTGGCTGAAGAGGCCGGAACAGTTTTTCGGTTCAATGAAAAAGTATGGGATGTAGATTTGCCTGAGGCAAAGATTTTTACAGGGGAATCTGAAAAAAGTGAATGGAAAGAGTATCAATTTGATGTAGTTTTTGGTTGCGATGGAGCTTTTTCAAGAGTAAGGCACAAAATGCAACGTCGCAGTAGGTTTGATTATTCCCAAGATTTCATTGATGTTGGTTATAAGGAACTTACAATCCCAGCCAACGAGGATGGTACACATAAACTGGATAAAAATTCATTTCATATTTGGCCTAGGGGGAAGTTTATGCTGATTGCCATGCCAAATTTGGATGGGAGCTTTACTTGTACGCTGTTTTTGCCCTTTGAAGGTGAAGTTTCTTTTGAAAAAATAACAACTCAGGAGGAAGCTAAAGATTTCTTTAAAAAATACTTTCCTAACGTAAGAAAGGAAATTGAAAACCTAACCCAGGATTTCTTTACTAACCCAACAAGTGCTTTGGTCACTATGAAGTGTTACCCGTGGACGTATTGGAACAAAGTGGCTTTGGTGGGTGATTCGGCCCATGCCATCGTGCCATTTTATGGGCAAGGAATGAATGCCGGTTTTGAAGATATTTATGTTTTGGGCGAGCTTTTTGAAAAACATGGAGATGATTGGGATGCCATTTTTTCCGAATATCAAAAAGAAAGAAAACCCAATACCGATGCAATTGCTGAACTCAGCTATCGCAATTTTGTTGAAATGAGCAGTAAAACAGCAAGCCCTAAATTTTTATTGCAGAAGCAAATAGAGAAGTGGTTTGCCAAAAAACATCCTGAAAAGTGGATTCCAGTCTATAGTCGGGTTACTTTCTCAGAAAGACCTTACGCTGAAGCTTTGGCCATTGGTGATATGCAGGAGACCATTATGAAAGAAGTTATGCAAATCCCAGAAATTGAATCTAAATGGGATTCCCAAGAAGTGGAGCATAAAATATTGGGATTGTTGGCAGATTATAATGAATGATAATGATGCAGAAAATTATAACCAATAAAAAAGCCACCTAAAGGTGGCTTTTTTATATTGTTTTTTAGAAGACTTAGATTTTAGAGAACATATCTAGCATTTTCTCTTGTTCTTCCTCAGCTAAAAGCGGATCGACCAATATTCTTCCACTATGTTCGTCTGTAATAATCTTTTTTCTTGAGGCGATTTCAACTTGAACCTGTGGTGGAATGGTAAAGAAAGAACCTCCTGAAGCTCCTCTTTCCACCGGAACTACTGCCAAACCATTTTTTACACTATGGCGGATTCTCTTGTACGCTTGTACTAATCTATCTTCGATTTTTTCTTCGAATTCCTCAGATTTTTTCAAAAGTGCTTTTTCTTCTTTTTCAGTTTCTGCAAGAATAGCGTCCAATTCACCTTTTTTGTGCTTCAAGTGACCTTCTCTCTCACCAAGTTTTTCTTTGGTTTGCGAAATGACCTCTTTTTTCTGCTCAATCTGTGCTTTGAATTCTTTAATGTTTTTTTCAGCCAATTGAATTTCAAGTTCTTGGAACTCAACTTCTTTGCTCAAGGAATTGAATTCACGGCTGTTTCTTACATTTTTCTGTTGTTCAGCGTATTTTTTAATGAGGGTTTTGGATTCCTCGATAAGATTTTTCTTTGCTGCAATTTCAAAATTGATAGTTTCAACATCAACTTTCAATTTGTCAATTCTGGTCTTTAGACCAAGGACTTCATCTTCCAAGTCCTGTACTTCCAAAGGGAGTTCCCCCCTAACATTGCGTATTTCATCCACTCTGGAATCAATAAGTTGAAGATCATAAAGGGCTCTCAACTTTTCTTCCACAGTGCTTTCGTTCTTATTCGCCATATATTATAAATAATTGATGGGATTTGTTATGCTCTCCGATAAAGAGACTGCAAAATTAGGAATTTTTTTCGTAAGATAATCAACCAATAAATCTTTTGTAAACTGCTCAGTTTCAAAGTGCCCAATATCTGCAATAAGAAGCTGATTTTCTGCTTCAAAAAACTGATGATATTTTACGTCAGCAGTGATAAAAACATCAGCGCTGGCTTTTTTGGCCGCACCAATGGCAAAAGCACCGCTTCCGCCCAAAACAGCTACTTTTTTTACTTTCTTGCCTAAAAACATGGAGTGCCGCACCACTTTAGCGTTCATTTTGGTCTTTACGTGTTCAAGAAATGCCTTTTCATCCAGCTCTTTTTCTAGGTCACCGACCATTCCCATGCCTACATCTTGTTGGACGTTTTCCAAAGTATGTACTTCGTAGGCAACCTCTTCATACGGATGGGCATCAAAAAGAGCATTGAGGATATCTTTTTCTTTTTCAAAAGAAAAGGTAACATTGATTTGGGTTTCTCTTTCAAACTGTACTTTGCCTATTTGTCCAATTGTTGGGTTGGTTCCTTCCTCTGGCATGAAACTGCCAACACCTTCCATAGTAAAACTACAATTACTATATTTTCCAATGTCCCCTGCACCTGCCTTAAAAAGTGCTGATTTAATATTTTCAGCATCTTTTACCGGGGCATAAGTAATCAGTTTTTTAATGGTCTTGGTTTTGGGGATGAGAATTTTTGGTCTTTGAATGCCCAAAACTTCGCAGATTTTGGCATTGACACCCATATTGCTATTGTCCAATGCTGTGTGCATGCTGTAAATGGCAATATTATTGGAAATAGCTTTTAGTACAACACGCTCCACATAATTACGACCCGTAATCTTCTTGAGACCTTTAAAAATGATAGGGTGAAAACTAACAATGAGATTGCACTTTTTCGAGATGGCTTCGTCGACAACATTTTCTAGAGTGTCCAAGGTTACCAAAATACCGGTTACGGTCATATTTTGATCCCCGACCAATAGTCCAACGTTGTCAAAATCCTCAGCATGAGCCAATGGGGCCAATTCATCCAATATTTTTGAAATATCCTTTACGGTCATTTGGTGTTTCTTAAGTGGGCTAAAGATAAAATATTATATTTTCGTCCCATGTTGCCAATGCTTCGCATACTAGCTTTTCCATTTTCTTTGATTTACGCACTCGTCGTTCATTTCAGGAACTTTCTATATGATAACGGCATTTTTGCATCCAAATCATTTGAAACATCCACTATTTGTGTGGGCAATCTTAGTGTAGGGGGTACAGGAAAGACTCCTATGATTGAATATTTGATTCGATTATTGGAAGGAAGGAACGTTGCCATATTAAGTAGGGGGTATAAACGCAAATCCAAAGGGTTTGTTTTGGCGAATGCTGATTCTAAAGTTGAAGAATTGGGTGATGAACCTTTTCAAATTCATAAAAAATTCCCTAATGCAATTGTCGCTGTTGATGCTGAACGCCGGAATGGTATAGGTCAACTAAAATCAATAGTGAAACCAGATGTCATTCTTTTGGATGACGCATACCAACACCGAAAAGTCAAACCGAAATTTTCAATTTTGTTGACGGCATATGGTAAACTTTATATTAATGATTGGTATTTGCCCACCGGAAATTTGAGGGATAGTAAGTCAGAAGCGAAACGGGCCAATATTATTATTGTGACCAAATGTCCTGAGAATATTTCAGAAGCTGAGCGGAGTTCAATTGTCAAGAAATTAAAACCATTGCCTCATCAATATGTTCTTTTTTCCATGTTGAAGTATCAAAAAAATGTCCAGGGAGCTGATCACAAAACGCTGCCATTGGAATCATTGCAGGGTAAAAAGGTAGCATTGGTTACAGGGATAGCTTCACCGGATCCACTATTACAGCACTTAAAATCGAAAGAGGTGGATTTTACACATTTCGGATATGCTGACCATCATGATTTTTCGGCAAAAGAAATCCAAGAGTTTAGTGGTTTTGAGATTGTATTGACCACGGAAAAAGACTACGTAAGGCTAGAGGGCAAATTAAATAAGCTGTATTATTTGGAAGTGGCCCATAGCTTTTCTGAAGAAGATGCAAAATTTTTGGGGCAATCGATTAAAAAATTAATCTAAACGAGGCCTTCAGTTTTTTTTCTGAAAACGTTTTCCCCAATTTTTTGATAGAAGACTTCAGGTTTGAAGGGTTTGGTGACCACATCATTACAACCAGCCTGGTAGAAACTGTCTAAACTGTCATCCAATGAAATTGCGGTAAGCGCAATAATTGGGATTTCTTGGTCAAATTTCCTGATTTGTCTCGTTGCTTCTTCACCACTGATGCCCGGCATGTGGATATCCATTAATATAGCATCATAGGTATTGGCCTTGGCGTGGTCTATGGCTTCATTTCCATTGTTGGCAATATCGCAGGTCATTTCTTTTTTGGTCAACATTTTCTTGGTGATGACCTGATTGATTTTGTTGTCTTCCACAATCAGAATATGAAGTCCTTTAAATTGAAATTCATCTGAATTTAGTTCAAAATCCACTTCCTCCAATTTGGATTCCGCTTTGCTCTTTAGGTCCAATTCAAAATAGAAAGAACTTCCTTGTCCAAGTTCACTTTCCAAATTAATGGTGCTGCCAAATAGACCTAGTAGGCTTTTTACAATGGTTAATCCAAGACCTGTGCCACCATATTCGCGATTGATTTGGATAGAACCTTGCTCAAAGCTATCGAAGATATTTTGTTGTTGATCATCGGAAATACCGATACCGTCATCTTTCACCTCAAAGTAAAGCCTCACGTTGTCATCTACCTTGTTCAAAAGTTTGGCAATTACTTTTACTTGGCCTCCTTTTGTAAATTTCAGTGCATTGCCCACCAGATTCATAAATACCTGTGATAATTTAATGGGGTCTCCCAGTAGTTGCTGTGGAATATTGGAATCATAATCCAAAACAAGCTTGGTATTATTGTCATTGGCGTTTTGCTGAAGCGAATCGACCACATCGGTCAGTACTTTGTTCAACTTGAACTCAATGCTCAAAGGTTCCAGTTTGTCCGCATCAATTTTATTGATTTGAAGGATGTCGTTGATGAAGTTCAACAAATATTCTCCTGAAAATTTCAATGATTTTAGATGTTCTTTTTGATGGTCTGCAGGATTTTCTTCCAACAGCAGATGTGTAAGACCAGTAACCGCGTACAATGGGGTTCTTAGCTCATGAGTTACTGTAGAAAGGAAATTGGTCTTCGCTTCCATGGCAGAAATTGCGGAATCCCTTGCCAGCTCCAACTCTTTGTTTTTAGTATATAAGAGGTCGTTGGTTTTTAGTTTAATTTGATTATTTCTGAAGAGCGAAACAGCCAATAACGAAATAATGGTTAAAAAAGCAGAAGTTAATATGGCCGTGATTTCTGACCGGTTTTTGGATTCACTCAGTTCCTCATTCTTCGCAGTGAGCTTATTAATTTCATTCATCTGAGGCTCAAACCTGACTTTATCACCAGTGTTGGCCTCCAATTTTGTTTTTTCAAGATTGAAAACGGAATCTTTTATTTGCTCAAGGGCTTTTTTGTAGTAGAGGGCACGGTCATATTCTTTCGTATCCTCATAAATTTGTGAGAGTTGCTCGTTGGCTATTTTGATTTCCCTGAAAAATCCATGTTTTTGGGCAAGTTCCAAAGCAGCTTGCGAATGGATGATACCTTCTTCCAGATCATTGAGTTCCATACTTATTTTGGAAAGTTCCAGATTTGCCCTAGTGGCAAGATAAGTACGTTCTTTATCATCTGCATTTACAATAAGTGCGTGCAAGTTTTTGATGGCATCCTCATACTTTTCAATATTGGTAAAGATCAATGCCTCTAAAAGAAGAATATTATTGCTCAGATTTCTGTTATTGCTGAGCATTCTTGATTCTTCCAATGATTTGAGTGATTGAAAGTTGTTTCCTTCATCAAATCGTAAACCTGCATCTAAGTATAAATGAAAGGCTTGTCCAAAGGAATATGATAGATCTTTCAGCAGTATGCTAGCTCTGTCCCAATAAAAAATGGCAGTTTCTCTGTCACCTTCTTCTAAAAAGAGCCTAGCATATTGGTGATATGTGTCAAGTAGAAGTTTGGCATCTTCATTGTTTTCTGCAATTTTAGCTGCTTCATCCAAGGTTTCCAATGCCTTGTCCACCTTATTTTGGTGTCTATACTGCATGAAATTGTCAAAAATGGATTGGATCTTGACTGTGGAACTTACATCATTTTGGCCAAAGGAAATTTGGGTGCACACTAGTATGCACACCAGAAGTAGCGTTTTAACGCCCATCCATTTGTGAAGTATACTTGAGGTCAAACGTATTTCTTCTTTATAAGCAAAACTATTAAATCAATAATTCTGGAACAATAACCAGTTTCATTATCATACCATCCAATGATTTTTACCATCTTTCCAATAACCGAGGTCATCAAAGAATCAAACGTACAAGAATGACAACTATTGTTTATATCGATGGAAACAATGGGGTCTTCGGTGTAATGAAGTATGTTTTTTAAATTATTTTCAGCGTAATCCTTAAAGGTAGCATTTATTTCTTGAATAGATGTTTGCTTCTTTACGTTGAAAGTAATGTCTGTAAGTGAGCCATTGGGAACAGGCACGCGAATTCCACATCCTCCAATTACATCGGATAATTCCGGAAAAATTCTGGTGAGTGCCTTGGCAGCTCCAGTTGTTGTGGGAATAATGGATTGACTTGCTGCTCTGGCCCTTCTTAAATCCCGATGTGGTGCATCATGTAAGCTTTGATCCGAAGTGTATGAGTGCACTGTGGTTATGTAAGCTTGTTCTATACCACAAAGCTCATTAATGACTTTGATCATAGGAGCAGCATTGTTGGTGGTACAGGAAGCGTTGGAGATAATATGGTCATCTGCTTCAATTTGTGCTTCATTTACACCGATTACCGTCATTTTAATGTTTTCCTCCAAAGGAGGAACCGAAAGAATCACTTTTTTTGCCCCATTATTCAGATGATGCTCTAAATCTTCCCTTTTCTTGAATTTTCCAGTCGATTCTATAACAATATCAACATTATGTATCTTCCAATCAATTTCTTTGGGATGTGTATGATTCAGGATATTGACTTGTTTTCCATCGACAATAATTTGATTTTCTGAAGAAACCACATTAGCATTAAAAGTACCATGAATGCTATCGTACTTTAAAAGATGTCCTAAAGTATTGGCATCAGCAACATCATTGATGACGGTTATGGTAATATCTGGATGATTGTGCAATAACCTGAAAAGTGTTCTGCCAATCCGGCCAAAGCCATTTATGCCAAGGTTAATTTTTTTCATGCTCCAGAATAGGGGATATGACTTGTCTAGTGGATATGTTTATGGGCCTTATAGGAAGAACGTACCAATGCACCGCTTTCTACATGTCTGAAGCCCATTTCCAAACCAATTTCCTCATACTTTTTAAACTGTTCGGGCAAGATGAACTGTTTTACGGGAAGATGTTTTTTGGAAGGTTGCAAGTACTGGCCAATGGTGATCACATCCACATCCACCTTTCGGAGGTCTTCCATGGTTGCAATTACCTCTTCTTCCAATTCTCCCAGACCTAACATGATGCCAGATTTGGTTCGGTTTGCGCCATTCTTTTTTAGGTAATCCAGAACAGCTAAACTTCTATCATATTTTGCTTGGATTCGTACCTCTCGGGTTAAACGCCTTACAGTTTCCATATTGTGGGATATGACTTCTGGGGCAGCTTTAAGAATCCTATCTAAATGGGTTTCTATACCTTGAAAATCAGGGATTAAGGTTTCCAGTGTGGTTTCAGGGTTCATTCTGCGTATGGCCTTTACGGTTTCTGCCCAAATAATTGACCCCATATCTTTAAGGTCATCTCTGTCCACGGAGGTGACAACAGCATGTTTTATCCCCATAATTTTGATGGAACGAGCCACTTTTTCAGGTTCTGCCCAATCCACACTTTCAGGTCTACCGGTTTTTACGCCACAAAATCCGCATGATCGTGTACAAATGTTTCCCAAAATCATAAATGTAGCTGTTCCTTCTCCCCAACATTCCCCCATATTTGGGCAACTGCCCGAGGTACAAATAGTGTGGAGGTCATACTTGTCCACCAAACCTCTTAACTGGGTATATTTTTTACCCGTGGGAAGCTTTACGCGCAGCCATTTTGGCTTTCCTTTGGGTGGATGAACGTTTTCTGCTACACTGGTACTCATAGTAAAATTTTGATTTACAAAGATACTAAACTGAGAAGTAAACTGAGGCCTTGGTAAAGGCTCACTTTTTTTTGATGACCTCTGCCAATAACTTTTTGGACCTAAGCAATTTTACCTTGATATTGTTAACAGGTTCATTGAGTTCCTTGGCAATATCGGCGTAGCTCATTTCATTGAAATAGCGAAGGTTGATTACTTTTTGGTAGTGGGGCTTCAATTTTTTGATGTCTTGAAGGAGATTGGCAAGATTTTGCTCAGTAATCAATCTGTCCTCAACAGAAGGGGTTTCATCCAGGGCCCGTTTTACCTCATCCCCATGGGAATCCATTTCATCTAAAAGACTCCTTTTTCTTTTTCGGATCAAATCAACGTGAAGGTTTTTGGAAATGGTGATGAGCCATGTCTTGAATTCGAAGGCATCATCATATGAGTCTATTTTATCAAAAGCCTTTGAAAAAGTCCTGATGGTGATGTCCTCCGCATCGTTCTCGTTCTTGGTTCGAATTAATTGAAAACTATATACATCGTTCCAAAAAGTGTCCAAAAGTGTGCTGAAGGCAATTTGACTTCCTTCTTTTGCCTTTTGAATATTCTCCTTGATGGATTGCTCCGTTTTTTCCAAATTGCTGTTTTGCAGTAAAGGAGTTTTATGAAAAACTATTGTAGTTCAGGGATGGAATCTTTTTTGCATTCTTGTTCGCTTGGCAACTTGCCGCAAAACCCACAGGCTTCACCATCCTTGTTCAAATAGGGATTCTGGCTTGCACATGTCCCTGCAAACTTCCCATCTTTTTTTGCCCATATCTTAATGGCTATTCCAGCAAAAGCTAGGGCTAAAATACCAATGGTCAATAATACTAACTTCATACTCCAACTTTTGTGCAAAGGTACAAAATACCCCTATAAAGAGAACTGAAGTTTAAGGATACTTTAGTAAGTGATGTTGGCTACTATATTATCAACAGTAGGTGAAGTATTGCCGCCTTTTGGTTCCACGGTGATGTAGCTAACAGCATTATCTGCATAGGGTAGGGCCAATAGCTTGTCTTTGTCATCAAATTGTTTGATAACACCTAAGTTCACTAATTCCCCATTGACTTCGGCCCACATTTGAAAACACTTATTCTCTGGGAGATTGGGGACATTGCTTACATTGATGTACGAAAGTTTTTTAACAGGATTTATATAGGCTATGGCTTTTAACTCTTTTCCTTCTTTTTTTCCATTGAGGTTATACTTTTTTGTAGCAGGATTGTTCAATACGATGAATTGATTACGTACATCTTCCAATTGATTCTTCATATTTTCCTCCAAATACTTGATTTTATTGGTAACCAAGGTATTTTCTTGCTGTAAAGCTTTGTTCTGGTTCCAGAAAAAGTATGAAGATCCAGCAAATATCATGACCGCAATACTGGCTGCAACAGCATAGCGGTAGAATCTCTTGCTTACACTTTTTTCTTTCTTAACGTTATGAAGGATAATTTCTTTTAGACCCTCGGGAGTCTTTCTGGCATACATTTTAGCAAAGGTTTCCAGATTGTCTTGAAGCTCATTGTAAGTTTCCCTTACCTCAGGATACATGGCAATATACCTCTCTACTCTTGAGGCTTCTTCTTTATTGGTATCTCCCAATAGGTATTTTTCAAGAATATCCGACTCTAAAAATATTTTTACTTTTTCTTTCATGGCAATAAAATTAATAGGAGCATAGCTATTGTTGTGCCGTAAATTTTTCCAAGTTCCCTTAAACCAATTTTCAATCGTGATTTAATTGTTCCCAAAGGAATTTCAAGTTCTTCGCTTGCCTCTTGTTGTGTCATTCCCTCAAAAAATAAGGCTTCCAAGACGACTCTGTACTTTGGTTCCAATTTTTCAAGGTTCTCTTGAATGTCCAAATGTTCGGGCTTTATGCCGTCTACTCCAAGATTATATACGTCAGAAACGTCTATTTGGACTTCTTTGTCAGCTTTATTATTGATACTTCTTAACTTATCGATGGCAGTGTTCCTGGTAATTCTGAACAACCAAGTGAACAATTTGGCTTTAGATGCATCATAAGAATCTGCTTTTTTCCATATTTTAATAAAGCTTTCTTGCAGAATATCTTGTGCGAGTTCCTCATCTTTCACCACTTTATATGCTACACCATAAAGTGTATTACCGTAGTTTTCATAGAGTAAGGATATCGCCTTGTCATCTTTTTCAGCTAGAAGCGCTACAATATGTCTTTCAATTAGTGTGCTCATTTTGGTTGTTATGGCAAAATTTTAGGGGGCAAAAATCTAAAATAAGGTTTATCTCGTATATACTACAACGTTGCAATCAAAAAAGCATTATTGTTAACGTAGAATTGAATAAAAAATAAGGGCGGAAGCCTATACAGTATATAAAATTTGGTTAGTTTGGTTTGGTATAACCCCCGTTATTGTTGCAATACGGGGGTTATCTTATTATATTCACTTCTGGTTGTATCGTAATTCCAAATTTTTGAACAACCGCTTTCTGTATTTCCTTTGATAATTTCTCGATTTCATCTCCGGTTGCTTCACCATAATTTACAAGTACCAAAGCTTGTTTTTCATGTACTCCAGCATCTCCAAATCTTTTTCCTTTAAATCCACATTGCTCAATAAGCCAACCGGCTGGAATTTTATACGCATTCTTTTCCATTTCATAAAATGGAGCTTGTGGATGTGCCTTGATGAATTTGTCAAAAGTTTTTTTAGAGATAGTCGGGTTTTTAAAAAAGCTTCCACTATTTCCCAAAACATTGGGGTCAGGTAATTTGCTTTGTCTTATAGCAATAACAGCATTGGAAATGTCTTGAATTGTGGGATATACTACATCCATTTCCTTTAATTTGGCTTCAATGGCACCATAAGTTGTTCGAAGCTCATGATTTTTCTTGGTTAGCTTAAGATTGACCGAAGTGATGATATATCTGTTTTTAGCCCGATTCTTAAAAATGGAGTCCCGATATCCAAATTCACAGGCCGCATTATCAAAAGTAACCAGCTCACCAGTTTCCATTTCCATCACAGCGCAGCTGACAAAAACATCTTTTAACTCCACACCGTAGGCTCCAATATTCTGTATGGGAGCTGTTCCGGTATTTCCCGGAATAAGGGAAAGGTTTTCTAGTCCGCCATAACCTCTTTCCAAGGTCCAAAGTACCAAATTATGCCAGTTTTCACCTGCCATAACCTTGACCTCAATAGAGTCTTCAGTTTCTTCAATAATGCTGATACCTTTTAGGTTGATATGCATTACCAAGGCATCAATATCTTTCGTAAGTAACATATTGCTACCTCCACTAATAATGAATCTATTGGGGTAGGCTTTTAATTCAAGTACTTTTTGAAGCTGGACAAGCCCAGTGATTTCAACAAAAAAACGTGCATTAACATCAATGCCAAAGGTATTGTAGTTCTTTAGGGATATGTTTTCTTGGATGTTCACTGAGTTTTATATTGTTCTAGTGCTTTTCCCAAAATATGAACTGCTTTCACAAGTTGTTCTTTTTCCAATACATAAGCAATTCTAATTTGGTTTTTACCTAGGTTTGGGGTTGCGTAAAACCCAGCAGCAGGGGCTACCATTACTGTGTTTCCTTCCATTTCAAAACTTTCCAATAACCATTGTGCAAAATTATCAGCATCCGATACGGGCAATTCTACTACACAATAGAAAGCGCCTTGAGGAACAGCTACTTTTACACCATTTAATTTTTGAAGTTCTGAAATCAGCGTATTTCTTCGCGAGACATATTCTTCTATGACTTCGTCAAAATAGCTTTGAGGGGTTTCTAAAGCTGCCTCACTGGCAATTTGTGCAAAAGTGGGAGGCGACAAACGTGCTTGCGCAAATTTTAATGCTGTTTGAATTACGTCTTTGTTTTTTGATACCAAACAACCGATTCTGGCTCCACACATGCTATATCTTTTAGATACTGAATCCACTACAATGGTATGTTGTTCAAGTCCTGTCTCTTGTAAAATGGAATAGTGCTCTCTTCCCTCGTAGGCAAATTCGCGATATACTTCATCCGCAATTAAAAACAGATTGTGCTTTTTCACCAAAGTTGCCAACTGTTGAATTTCTTCTTTACTGTAAAGATACCCCGTTGGATTACCCGGATTACAAATAAGGATGGCTTTGGTCTTTGGAGAGATTAACTTTTCAAAATCTGTAATTGGAGGAAGTGCAAAATTATTTTCAATATGTGAAACAATAGGAACCACTTTTACCCCGGAGGCTATTGCAAACCCGTTGTAATTGGCATAAAAAGGTTCTGGGATGATAATTTCATCATCAGCATCCATAATGGTGCCCATGGCAAAGGATAGGGCCTCGGAGCCTCCAGTGGTTACGATAATATCATCAAAAGTAACCTGAATATCATTTTTAGCATAGTACGCCGCAATTTTTGTTCGATAAGCTTCAGAACCTTCGGTCATGCTATAGGCAAGTACATCAATATTGTGATTTCGAACGGCATCCAATGCAACCCTCGGAGTTTTTATGTCAGGTTGCCCAATGTTGAGATGAATCACATGAGTTCCTCTTTTTTTGGCAGCTTCTGCGTAAGGTACCAATTTACGTATGGGCGAAGCGGGCATTAACTTTCCTTTTGAAGATATTGTTGGCATACATCAAATTTTAGGCAAAAATGGGAAATCCAATACTCGAAAACAACACATTACATCAATATTTGGTTCGTTAGGTGAATGTTAAATTATGAATGCTTTTAGTGTTTGTTTTGTATATTTAGTAATCATAACCCTTTAGAAGTAAGTAATTTGAAAAAAAGTCATCTTTTTTTTACGCTTCTTTTAGTATTGATGCCATTTTTGGTTTCAGCACAGCAATTTAAATTGCCAGAAGGCCAGAAGTCCCAAAAGGTCAATTTTGAGATGATCAATAACTTGATCATAATTCCTTTGGAGATCAATGGGGCAGAGTTGACTTTTGTGCTGGATTCTGGAGTGGGCAAACCCATTCTATTCAATCTCTCTGATCAAGATTCCATACAAATCAATGATGTTTCTGAAGTTACTATCAGAGGCTTGGGAGATGGAGAACCCATGAAGGCTTTAAAATCAAGGGGAAATGCTTTTAAATTGGGTAAAGTCCAAAATCTCAATCAGGAATTGTACGTGGTTTTGGATAAAGAAATAAACTTTTCCACGTCCCTTGGTATTCCAGTGCACGGTATTTTGGGCTATGAACTTTTTAGGGATTTTATTGTTGAGGTCAACTATGCAGCAAGACACATTAAACTGCACAATCCAGAATTGTATAATGATAGATACCATAAAAAATCTCAGACACTTCCTTTGACCATCAAACGTAAAAAGGCATATGTTGAGGGTACTGTTTTGCTCAAAGAATCTGAGAATGTTCTGGTTAAACTTTTAGTTGATACTGGAAGTAGTGATGCCCTTTGGCTTTTTCATCAACCAGAAAAGGGGTTACAAGTTCCAGAAAAACATTATGAAGACTTTTTGGGTAGAGGATTGAGTGGCGATATTTTTGGTAAAAGAACCAAGATCAGTGGCATTAAAATTGGAGATTTTGAGTTAAAAGATGCCAAGGCGGCTTTCCCTTATCGAGAGTCATTTGGATTTATTGATAATTTGGGAGATCGCAATGGTAGCGTTGGCGGAGAGATTCTAAAGCGTTTCAATATCATATTTGACTATGGTAGAGAGCAGGTCACATTAAAAAAGAACAATAATTTTAAATCTCCTTTCCAATATAATTTAGCAGGAATAGATTTACAACATAATGGACTGCGATATATTGCAGAAAGTATTGCCGGTTTAAACGGAGTAATCAAGGATGACAAAACATCCATGGGAAATGTTCAAATTTTATTGGAAAACAAAACCCGGTTGAGCCTTGTGCCAGAAATTATAGTTTCGGGTATCCGTGCAGGAAGCCCAGCACATGAAGCCGGATTGCAAGAAGGTGATGTTATCTTGGCTGTAAATGGTAAGAGCATTCATCGATATAAATTGCAGGAAATACTAAAAATGCTCAACGAAAAGGAAGGAAAACGTGTAAGAGTACTCATAGAACGTTATAATAGAGACCTTTTATTTTCCTTTGTCCTGAAAAAAGTTTTTGAAGACTAAAAAAGAAAAAGCCCTAAAACAATCGCTTCAGGGCTTTTTTATAATTCTTTCTACTTCTTATTTGGCTCCTTCTGCTTTTACGGTTCCTTTGATTTTAAGAACCTTGGTCGGAGTATCCGCATTGGAAGTTACTGTAATGGCCTTTCTAATAGGACCAACTCTATTGGTATCATACTTTACCTGAATTTCACCAGTTTTTCCTGGTAAAATAGGATCTTCAGGTTTTTTGGGGATGGTACATCCGCAGCTAGACTTAACATTGCTGATGACCAATGGCACACTACCAGTGTTGGTAAATTCAAATACGCGCACGCCATCACTACCTTTTTCAATTTCACCGTAGTCGATGGTCTCATTCTTAAATTCAATTTTTGCGGTTGCTTCTTGAGCGTAAATCCCTAAAGAAAGAAGCCCTACAAACAACATGAGTACAGTTTTTTTCATCATTTCTAGTTTTGGGTGAATTCCAAATGTAGATGTTTTCCCACCTGCATCCAAAATTCTTTTGTTATGTAATAACGTTACTTATTTTTGTTTCGTATTTCAGGATTGGCTCTCAATAGAAGAATAGCGTTAAATTAACATTGCGACCCTACTTCAAAAATCCAATCCGATTCCAATTAGACAAAAACTATACCGAAAAATGGAAATTCCATCAAAATATGATCCCAATAGGGTAGAAGAACACTGGTATGATTACTGGATGACACATGATTTTTTCAGTTCAAGACCAAATGAAAGGGAGCCTTATACCATTGTAATTCCCCCTCCAAACGTAACAGGAGTGCTCCACATGGGGCATATGCTCAATAATACCATACAAGATGTTTTGATCCGTAGAGCCCGACTTTTAGGCAAAAATGCCTGTTGGGTGCCCGGAATGGACCATGCATCCATTGCTACGGAGGCCAAAGTAGTGGCCAAACTAAAGGAAGAAGGCATAAATAAGAGTGATTTATCCCGAGAAGACTTTTTAAAACATGCTTGGGCCTGGACTAATGAATATGGGGGTGTAATTCTTCAACAGTTGAAGAAATTGGGCTGTTCCTGCGACTGGGAACGCACCAAATTCACCATGGATGACGATATGTCAGCCTCTGTAATCAAAGTTTTTGTGGATCTGTACAATAAAGGGTTGATTTATAGAGGATATCGAATGGTGAATTGGGATCCTGAGGCCAAAACAACCCTTTCAGATGAGGAGGTGATTTATGAGGAAAGACAAGGTAATCTATACTATTTGTCGTATCCGATAGAAGGTTCAGATGAAAAAGTGACCATTGCCACTACCCGTCCAGAGACCATTTTGGGAGATACCGCTATTTGCATCAACCCAAATGATGAAAGATATCGCCATTTGAAAGGAAAAAAAGCCATTGTGCCACTTTGCAACCGTGTAATACCAATTATTGAAGATGAATATGTTGATGTGGAATTTGGTACGGGATGCTTAAAAGTGACCCCTGCACACGATGAAAATGATAAAAACTTAGGAGATAAGCATAATTTGGAGATTGTGGACATCTTCAATGAGGATGCTACCTTAAATTCCTACGGATTACATTACGAGGGAAAAGACCGTTTTGTGGTTCGAAAAGAAATCAGCAAGGAACTGGAAGAAAAAGGATTCTTGGTCAAAACTGAGCAGCATACCAACAAAGTTGGTACGTCAGAACGGACCAAGGCCGTTATCGAACCACGTTTGTCCGATCAGTGGTTCCTAAAAATGGAAACCTTGTCCAAACCTGCGTTAGAAGGGGTATTGAAAACCAAGGATGTTAAATTGTATCCTTCAAAATTCGACAATACCTATCGACATTGGATGGAGAATATCAGAGATTGGAACATTTCTCGTCAGTTGTGGTGGGGACAGCAGATTCCCGCCTATTATTATGGGGATGGAAAGGAAGATTATGTAGTTGCAGAATCGAAAGAAGAAGCTCTTAAGTTAGCACAGCAAGCTGTTATTTCTAACGGTAGTGATAAATCTCTTGATGCTGAAGATTTAAAGCAAGACCCGGATGTTTTGGATACTTGGTTCTCATCTTGGTTGTGGCCCATAAGTGTTTTTGGAGGGATTTTAGAACCTGACAACAAAGAAGTAAACTATTATTATCCAACCAGTGATTTGGTGACCGGCCCAGATATTTTGTTTTTCTGGGTGGCCCGTATGATTATTGCCGGGTATGAATTCAGAGATAAAAAACCCTTTGAAAATGTGTATTTAACAGGATTGGTTCGCGATAAGCAACGCCGAAAAATGTCAAAATCCTTGGGGAATTCGCCAGATGCCTTAAAATTGATCAAAGATTATGGTGCTGACGGAGTTCGTGTTGGACTTTTATTGAGTTCAGCAGCTGGTAATGATTTAATGTTTGATGAAGCACTGTGTCAACAAGGAAAAAACTTCGCGAATAAAATTTGGAATGCTTTCCGTTTGATAAAAGGTTGGGAAGTGGCCAATTTACCACAACCTGAAGCTGCAAAGACTGGAATTGACTGGTATACGGCCAAATTCAATCAAACTTTGGAGGAAATTGAAGACCATTTTTCTAAATACCGTATTTCAGATGCCTTAATGGCCATTTATAAGTTGATATGGGATGATTTTTGTTCTTGGTTACTGGAAATTGTAAAACCTGCTTATCAGAAACCTATCGACCAAACTACATTTGATGCCATTATCCATTTGTTTGAAGAGAATTTGAAGTTACTGCATCCTTTTATGCCCTTCTTGAGCGAAGAAGTTTGGCAGCATATTGCAGAGCGTACCCCAGAGCAAGCATTGATAGTATCAAGCTGGCCTAAAATAAAAGAAGTGGATGCAACATTAATTTCTGATTTTGATTTTGCTTCGGAAGTGATTTCAGGTGTACGAACCATTCGAAAGGAGAAAAATATTCCTCAAAAAGATTCCTTGGAGCTTTTTATGTTGAATAAAGAGAAGAAAAGTGACAAAATGGATGCAATTATTACCAAATTGGGTAATATATCCAAATTGGAATCTGTGGACTCAGGTTTGGAAGGAGCTTTAAGTTTTCGGGTTAAGAGCAATGAATACTTCATTCCCATGGATGGAGCCGTTGATATTGAGGCTGAAATCAAAAAAATTACCGAGGAGCTGGATTATACCCGCGGATTTTTAAAATCAGTACAGAAAAAACTGAGCAACGAACGTTTTGTAAACAACGCTCCAGAGCAAGTAGTGGCCCTTGAAAAGAAAAAAGCTGCAGATGCTGAGGCCAAAATCGAAACTTTGGAGAAAAGTTTGGCAAGTTTAGAATAAAGATTCCTTATTCTTTTCGGTTTTTTTGATACTTTGGGTGGTATGAAATCCAATATTGTCAACTAAACCCAATTTAATTATATGAAAAATTTTGATAGGCGAAATTTTATCAAAAAAACTACGCTGTCCGCAACTGCGGTATCTGTACTTCCCAGCTATTTAAGAGCAGGTTCAGAAAGACCTTTGGCATCAGTGTACATGGGTGGATTCGCTGTACCAAAGATGAAAAATATTCGGGCTGCATTTATTGGAGTGGGAGCTAGGGGAGGCACCCATGCAAAGTTTTTTGCCGCTTTGGAAGGAACCGAAGTAGTGGCCATTTGCGACCTTTATGAAGATTTGGTCAAGGAAAAAACAACTTGGGTCAAAGAAGTTGCAGGGGAACACCGGCATAAAAATATAGCCCAATATTGGGGTGGTGAAGATAAATGGCGGGTGATGTTGCAAGAAGTACAACCTGATGTTGTCTTTATTGCGACCAACTGGAAAAACCATGCCCCCATGGCTATTGGAACCATGGAAGCTGGGGCGCATGCTTTTGTTGAAGTACCCATTGCGGTCACTTTACAGGAAATGTGGGAGATAGTGGATACCAGTGAGCGTACCCAAAAGCATTGTATGATGCTTGAAAATGTTAATTACGGCAGGGATGAACTCATGTTTTTGAACATGTGCAGAAAAGGGGTGATAGGTGGAGTATTACATGCCGAAGCTGCCTACATCCACGAACTTAGATGGCAAATGGAAGAACAAGAACGTGGCACTGGATCTTGGCGAACCTACCATTATGCCAACCGAAATGGGAATTTATACCCTACCCATGGTTTGGGACCAGTTGCACAATACATGAATTTGGCCAGAGAGGAGGATACCTTTGGAAGTTTGGTGTCATTTTCAACTCCATCGGTTGGGCGTGAAGTTTATGCGAAAAAAAATTATCCAAAAGACCATAAATGGAACCAATTGAATTTTAAAGGGGGAGATTTAAATACTTCCATCATAAAAACAGCAATGGGAAAGACCATTATGGTGCAATGGGATGAGACCAGCCCAAGACCTTATTCAAGACTAAACTTGATTCAAGGTACAAAGGGAACCTTGGCTGGTTTCCCTACCAGAGTTGCATTAGAAGGTGGAGTAGAAGGTGTAACCAAAGACCATCATTCTTGGGTAGAAGGAGAGCAACTTCAAGTTTTATATGATAAATACGATCATCCGCTCTACAAAAGATTGAATGAAGCTACTAAGGGCAGTGGACATGGAGGAATGGATGGTATCATGATGTACCGTATTGTGGAGTGTCTACAAAAAGGACTTCCGCTAGATCAGAATGTATACGAAGGTTGTCTGTGGAGTGCTGTTTCCCCTTTGAGTGAAAGATCTGTGGCCAGTGGGGGTGCACCACAACCTTTTCCTGATTTTACCCGCGGCCAATGGAAGGAAACTAAACCTTTGGCAATTATAGACTGAAAACTTCATGATTCAAATACAAGTTCCGGCACGTATCTGCTTCTTTGGGGATCATCAGGATTATTTGGGACTTCCTGTTATTGCTGGCTCCATTGATTGTTATATTAACTTAAATGCAACCCCAAACCAAAAGCAATCATTTGTTTTGAAGCTTTTGGATTTGGGAAAAGAAGTTTCTATCCCCTTGAATGATGATCTAACCTCAATTCAAAAAGGTGATTATTTCCGTTCGGGAATGGCTGTTCTAAGGCAAAAAGGTTTTCTCTTTGATACAGGATACGATATTGAAATTTCTGGAAATATACCGTTGAATGCTGGTTTGTCCAGTTCTTCGGCATTGGTGGTGGCTTGGATTCGTTTTTTGGTGGCCATACAAAATCCAACAACTGAAGAAATAACCGATTTCCAGATTGGACATTGGGCCTATGAATCGGAAGTGGTCTTTTTTGGACAGCCAGGAGGTTTAATGGATCAATATTCAATTGCACAAGGCGGATTGCTTTTTATTGACACCCAATCTGGAAAAAGTTCGCCCTTGGTACCAAATTTGGGAACTTTGATCGTAGCAGAATCAGGTTTGGCCAAACAAACACTACGTGTGCTCAAAAATGCTAGGGAATATGCCCAAAACGCTTTGAAAATTGTTCAAGAGAATCACCCAAAGTTTGTTTTGAAAGATGCCACTTTAGAAGATTATGAAAAATATAAAAGTTTGGTGCCCGATGAGTTTCAAGCACATTGGTATGCCACTATTCATAATTATCATATCACTAAAGAGGCAAAGAAAGAGCTGTTAAAGCCTAATCCAAATAGTGTAACCCTTGGAAACTTGATGAATCAGCACCAAACCATTTTGGAAGAAAAAATACAGAACACACCTTCTGAAATGATGACGATGATGAAAGCTGCAAGAAAATCAGGCGCGTTGGGAACCAAGATTATAGGTTCGGGGGGAGGAGGTTGTATGGTGGCTATGGTCAATGACAATACAAAAGAACAGGTAATTGAAGCTTTTTTGGCAAATGGGGCAAAAGCCGCTTATGAAATTAATCTTACAAATTTTTCTAAATGATAAATGAAAGTCTGGTTGTCATGGTTGGTGGTGCATCCTCACGGATGAAAAAAAGTCTTGAAGTCACCAAATTGGATGAAAGCACCAAAGCCATTGCCCAAAAACAACATAAGAGTTTGATTCCTTTGGGAAAACAGGGAAAACCACTATTGCATTATTTGATTGCAAATGCATCAGAAGCAGGTTACAACCATGTCTATTTGATCACAAGTGAGCAAAACGAAGGGTTCAAAGATTTAGTGGGAACTAACGACCAAAACAATTCATATCAAGGTATATTGGTGCATTTTGCGATACAAAAGATTCACAAAGGTCGACAAAAACCGTTGGGTACTGCAGATGCCTTGCAACAGTGTTTGGGACAATATCCCGAGTTGAAAAAAAAGACATTTACCGTTTGTAATGGTGATAATCTTTATGGTACTGAAGCTCTAGCTGACTTAAGGAAGGCAAGAAAAACAGCCAATGCGCTGATTAGTTATGCGAGTTCTGGGTTACAGTTTTCCCAAGAGCGTATATCCAGATTTGCGCTTATGCAAATCTCATCCGAAGGATTTTTGGAAAAGATTGTGGAAAAACCGGATGCTCAAAATCTTGATAAATATCGCGATACGGAAGGAGAGTTAAGGGTGAGCATGAATGTTTTCAGTTTTTTTGGCAATGATATTTATCCGCATCTAGTTAATTGTCCAATACATCCAGAAAGGGGAGAAAAAGAACTTCCGGAAGCTGTTCGGAATATGGTTGCTCATCATCCTAAAAGTGTGATTTGCTTTCCAAGGTCGGAACATATCCCAGATTTGACCAGCGCACAGGATATTGGGCTTTTTAAATAGAGAATTTCTTTTGGTTAAAATTGCAACACCTTCATTAATGAAGGTGTTTTTTTATGAATATGAAAAAGTTTTCATATTTTAATTGCCAAAAGTGATATGGAAACCTACGCAACCGCTTTATTATATGCTATTCCTTTTTTTGTCGGTCTAGTACTTGTTGAAGTGCTTTATGGCCATTTTGCAAAAAAACAGAAGCACAATGTTATGGATACCGTGAGCAGTTTAAGCTCGGGGCTTACCAATATTATTAAGGACTCCCTAGGTTTGGGAATTATAATAGTGACCTACCCATTTTTGTTAGGGAATTTGGCACTTACGGAGATTAAAGTAACATGGTTGGTATGGGTAATAGGTTTTGTTGCCATTGATTTTGCAGGGTACTGGAACCACCGTTTAAGTCATCATATCAATTTCTTTTGGAATCAGCATGTGATTCATCACAGTAGTGAGGAGTTTAATTTGGCCTGTGCTTTGCGGCAGTCCATTTCTAATATATTGGGTTATTTTCCGCTATTATTGATTCCGGCCGCTTTATTGGGTGTTCCCCATAAGGTCATTGCTATTTTAGCACCAATTCAGTTGTTCGCCCAATTTTGGTACCATACCCAACACATTGGTAAAATGGGGTGGTTGGAATATGTTATTGTTACACCATCTCAACATAGAGTACATCATGCTATCAACCCAGAATATATTGACAAAAACCTTGGTCAGATTTTTTGCATTTGGGATAGGATGTTTGGCACTTTCCAAGAAGAATTGGAGGAAGTTCCACCACAATATGGAGTTTTAAAGCCAGCAAATACTTGGAACCCGGTTATCATCAACTTTCAACATTTATGGCGATTGATCAAGGATGCTTGGCGTACCAAAAACTATTGGGACAAGTTTAGGATTTGGTTTATGCCCACTGGTTGGCGACCTGAGGATGTGAAAGAAAAATATCCAGTAAAGATTATTGAAGACGTCTATAATTTTAAAAAATATAAACCAGAGACTTCAAGTGCCCTAAAAGGATATGTTGTTTTTCAATTGATCATCAATACCTTTTTATTATTGTTTATGTTTTACAGCTATGCAGAAATAGGTTTTGACGGATTATTGCTTTTTGGAGCATATGTTTTCGTTGGAATATATGGCTATACAGCCCTAATGGACAAAGCTCCCTACGCTATTTGGATAGAACTTTTTAGAGGAATAGCAGGTATTGTATTGATTTATTGGACGGGGAGTTGGTTTGGTCTAGACCAATTTTTGCCCCACGGAAGCAATCTGGTTGTTATTTACTTTGTAATTACCGTTTTCGGTGGCATTTACTTCACCTTCATTGAAAAAGGTTTGGCTACTCCTAAAATGGTTTCTTAAGGTTTTTTTATTTGACTGTTGACCAAATCGATGTAGTTTCTCATAGCCTCCTCAATACCTACATTTTGCGCTTGGATCAGGGCATTTGCTTTAAAGGCATTGATTAGAGGAGTTCTGCTTCCAGGGTTTCCATAATCTTTGGTGGCAACTTTATAGTAGGCGTATAGTTTGAGCAAAACATCCGCAGGCAAAGGTTCCAAATAACTGTTAACATATGAAACTGCCTCTTTGAATTGTGTATTTAGCTCTTCATCAATCATCACTGTTTCGGATTGAAGCAACACAGGTTTTGGCCCCAACCACTTTTTGATTCAATTTCACGGTAACATTGCAATCCAATGGCAATAATAAATCTACACGCGAACCAAACTTGATGAAACCTGCGTCTTCTCCTTGGGTCACTTGTTCACCTTCTTCAGCATAATTTACGATCCTACGGGCAAGAGCCCCTGCAATCTGTCTGTAACCGATTTCTCCAAATTTGGGTGTATGCAAGATTACAGTTGTCCGTTCATTTTCAGTGCTTGATTTTGGGTGCCATGCTACCAAATATTTCCCTGGATGGTATTTGGAATAAGTTATGGTTCCACTTGCGGCATAACGAGTGACATGTACATTAAAAGGAGACATGAATATGGAAACTTGCCTTCTAGGGCCTTTAAAATATTCAGGCTCTTCTACTTCTTCAATGGCAACTACTTTACCATCCACGGGGGCTAAAATATCATCAAAATTGGGTGTTACAGGCCTTTTGGGGTTCCTAAAAAACTGTAGTATCAATACCAAGAGCACAAAAGCGCCCAATTGAACTGCATAGCGGAGCCATTCAATTGGAATATAAAACTGTGCTGCCATGATAATGGCAATCACTATAAAAAAAGTAATAAGAATTATTTTCTGCCCCTCTCTATGAAACATAGGAAAATATTTTAAGTGTCAGATAAGCAAAAGGTGCAGCAAACACCAAACTATCCAATCTATCCCAAACTCCTCCGTGACCGGGTAATATGGCACCGCTATCTTTTACCCCTGCCACTCTTTTAAACTTTGATTCCAGCAAATCACCCAAACTTCCTGCCAACACAATGACGATACCCAGTATCATCCATTCCATAAATGTCAGTGAAGTTTCATAACCTGCTAAAACATATGCAGCGACCAGTGCAAAAATAAGACCTCCAACAGAACCTTCAATGGTTTTTTTGGGAGAAACTGAGGGATATAATTTTGTTCTGCCCAAAGTTCTTCCCACGAAGTAAGCGAAAGTGTCATTGACCCATATCAAAATAAAAACTCCCATGATCAATAATTGCGAGAAATTATTCTGATTGTACGGAATCATGGTTAAAAAGATACAACCGCCGCCAATATAGAAAACAGCAATGATAAATTTTTGAAAATCATTGAATTTCCTATGTTTTTTGGAAAAAAGAAATGCCAATAAGGCTAAATCAACGGTAAGGGTAAGTAGTAATAAAAAGATTATTATCGTTTTTTCCTGTACTAGATAGATAAAGGTCCACCATAGTGCCAAATACGCAACAAAAATATAATATCCTTTTAGCCTTACTATCCGTTTGAATTCATACAAACAGGCTAAACCAAACACCATAAAAAGAAAATCAAAGGCGTCAGAACTTAAAAAAACAGAACCTAATAGGAGTATAACATAAATGGCCCCTGTAATGGAGCGCCTCAGCATTTCTTTCATTGGTTAGTAGTCTTCTAAAAGCAAAAGATATACATTTTTTGAAGCACTTCCGTATGAAAGGAAATCATTTTTATTTTCTGGGGTGGGTTGAAAATGTTTAAGTGTGGTAATATTGTTGGGAATATCTTTTCGGTATTTCTCCTTGATGATTTTTAGGGCTTCGCTAATGGAATCCACTAGTTGACTTGTTGTGGCAAATACAATAAGATTGGATGGCAGTTCATCCAGTTTTTTCTCTTTGATTTGGTTGGAGCACACCAAAATAGAACCATTGTGGGCAATTAGATGCTCGCAAGTTGTGAAAAAGATATCACTCTCTTGTCTGTTTTCGGTGAACTGAATTTTTTCTGAAGCAAATCGATTTTCCAGTCTATGGTCTAGCGTGTAAAAAAAGTGATTTTGCCAATCGTTTTCCGAAATAATGTTTTTTAAGGCGTCTGAAACTTCTGAAAAGTCTTCGCAATACAAAAACTTGCCTCCATTTTTCTTAAAGTAGATGGTGAACTTTTCGTCAACGGGAATTTTGAGATCGGGCATATGCTCTCCACGGGTTTCCAAAGTTTCCTTGGAAACCTTTTTACCACCTCCGAAAAGTTTGCCAAAAACACCCATTTACGGCTTTAAGAACATTTATGAATAAAGGTTTATAGGTGATTTAGATTATTCGGCAGTCTCTAATTCCTCTTTTTCGAAGGGCCTTTTGCCAAAAATCTTTTCTAAATCGTCTTTAAAGATAACTTCTTTTTCCAACAATCGCCCTGCTAGTTCAGCAAGTTTATCCTTATTTTCTTCCAATAACTTAATGGCACGTTGGTATTGTTTTTCAATGATTTTTGATATTTCCATATCAATTTTCTGGGCAGTTTCCTCACTATATGGTTTAGTGAAACCATATTCATTTTGTCCTGAGGAATCATAATAGGTTATGTTGCCCAATTCTTCATTGAGGCCATATATGGTAACCATGGCACGAGCTTGTTTGGTCACTTTTTCCAAATCGCTCAAGGCACCGGTAGATATTTTATTGAAAACCACTTTTTCTGCAGCTCTTCCCCCCATGGTGGCACACATTTCATCCAACATTTGTTCTGGACGAACAATGAGGCGTTCTTCTGGCAGATACCATGCTGCACCCAATGATTGTCCACGGGGAACAATGGTAACTTTTACTAAAGGTGCTGCATGTTCCAACATCCAACTTACAGTGGCATGGCCAGCTTCATGAAAGGCTATGGTCTTTTTCTCTTCTGGAGTTATTATCTTGTTTTTCTTCTCCAATCCTCCAACAATTCTATCAACAGCATCTAAGAAGTCTTGTTTGGTAACCGCTTTTTTCTCTTTTCTGGCAGCAATCAGGGCAGCTTCGTTACAGACATTTGCAATATCAGCTCCTGAGAAACCTGGAGTTTGTTTAGCCAAGAAGTCCAAATCCAATGTTTCCGCAGTTTTTATTGGGCGTAAATGAACTTCAAAAATTTCTTTTCTTTCACGTAGGTCCGGAAGATCCACATAAATCTGACGGTCAAAACGTCCGGCACGCATTAAAGCTTTGTCCAAAACATCAGCACGGTTAGTAGCCGCAAGCACAATGACGTTGGTATTAGTACCGAAACCGTCCATTTCGGTCAACAATTGGTTCAATGTGTTCTCACGTTCATCATTGGATCCCGTGAAATTATTTTTTCCCCTGGCACGACCAATAGCATCAATCTCATCAATAAAAATGATGGAAGGTGATTTGTCCTTTGCTTGTTTGAAAAGATCACGAACCCTAGACGCACCGACCCCAACAAACATTTCAACAAAATCAGAACCGGAGAGTGAGAAAAATGGGACTTTCGCTTCACCAGCAACAGCTTTGGCCAATAAGGTCTTACCCGTTCCGGGAGGCCCTACCAATAATGCTCCTTTTGGAATTTTACCACCTAAGGAAGTATACTTGTCCGGGTTTTTTAAGAATTCCACAATTTCTTGGACTTCTTCTTTAGCACCTTCTAAACCAGCTACATCTTTAAAAGAAGTTCTAGTATCTGTTTTTTCATCGAAGAGTTTGGCCTTTGATTTTCCTATGTTGAAGATTTGACCTCCAGCGCCTCCGCCGGCACCACCTGACATTCTTCGCATAAGATAAATCCAAATTCCTATAATCAGCGCAAAAGGAAGCAGGGAAAGCAATAGTTCGCCCAATACATTGGATTCAGTGTCAAAATCAACAATAGTATCTAAATTGTTCTCTTTTTTAATGCTATTGATTTCGTCCTCAAAATTTTGCAAATCCCCATAATCCAGTACATATTGAGGAACTTTACCTGTCGAAAAATTGAAAGGTTTGTCCGCCACATTTTTGTGGACATCTTTTTGCAGTGCTTCTTCTGTTAGGAAGACTTTGGCCTGTCGGGTATTGGTAATAATCAGTATTTCTGCAATGTCACCATTGCGCAAAAACTCCTGAAGCTCGGAGGTTGTTGTTTTTTCAGTACTTGAAAAACTACTTCCACCAAAAAATTGAAAGCCTATGATCAATGCAATTACTACGCCATAGACCCACCATGAGCTAAAACGAGGTTTCTTAGGAGTATTGGTATTGTTTTCTTTTGCCATTTTTTTACGAATTATAGCTGCTCTCCACCATGGTCACTTTGGCATCTCCCCAAAGTCCTTCAATGTCGTAGAATTCCCTAATGTGTTTTTGAAATACATGAACCACCACGTTTACATAGTCCATCAAGACCCATTCTGCATTTTCAGAACCTTCAATATGCCAAGGTTTGTCCTTGATGGCTTTGCTGACGGTTTTTTGGATGGAAGAAACTATTGCGTTTACATGCGTGTTGGAAGTACCGTTGCAGATTATGAAGTAGTCGCAAACTGTATTTTCAATTTCCCTAAGATCCAGTAGATTTATATCAACTCCTTTAACTTCTTCTATACCGTGTAAAATTAAGGCAATCAGTTCATCTGCACTAGCTTTGGTTTTCTGCATTCAAAAATTTTAGTTTCTACAAAGTTATATTTTTTTTGTTTTCTTAGCCCTAGATTTTAACATATCGTTGGACGCAACACAATGGAAGCACAATCACAAATAATCAAACTTGATGCCACGGATTCTACAAATTTGTTTTTGAAAGATTTGGTGCATGCTCAAGATCTCAAAGACGGAACGGTTGTGGTAGCCAAAAGTCAACTGAAGGGAAGGGGACAAATGGGAACCGTTTGGCAATCAGAATCTGGTAAAAACCTGACTTTTAGTATTTTGAAAAAATTTAATTCCCTCCATATCAAACACCAATTCATTTTAAACATTGGCTCTTCAATGGCAATATGTGATGCTTTAAGAGAGTTGGGAATACCAAATCTTAAGGTAAAATGGCCTAACGACATTATGTCAGGTTCTTTAAAAATCTGTGGTATTCTTATTGAAAATATATTGAGAGGTCAGTGGATAGATCATTCCATAATTGGAATTGGTCTAAATGTAAATCAGACTTCCTTCGAAGATTTGGATAAAGCTTCTTCTCTAAAATCTATAAGTGGGAGCTTTTTTGATTTGGATGAGCTACTCGCCAAAATTTTAGAAAAATTGAACTTTCATTTTGACGGTATTGAAAGAAAAACTGTAATGCAGCTTTTGCCTTCTTACGAAAAGTTATTGTTCCGTAAAGATAAACCTTCAACCTTTGAGAATGTCAATGGAGAAGTGTTCATGGGGTTTATTCGGGAGATTTTGCCAAATGGGAAACTAAAACTGGAATTGGAAGACCAGATTTTTAAAGAATTCGCTTTAAAGGAAATATCCTTGCTTTATTGACCAATTTTATCCATGTTGGCTGATAGAGTCTCCATGAAATTGGTAATCGGACTCTTGATCATCATAGCCATCATGGCATTGAATTCTCCTTCAAAACTAAGACCTACTTCGCTTTCATTTTCACCTAGTGATGTAATTTCCCCTGTGAGGGTGAAAGGTAGTTTATCACTGGCAGCACCCAGTACTACTTTTTCGTTAGGGTATTGCTCTTTTAGTCTTAGAACGATTTCAGGCATACCCTTTAAAGCAAATTTGAAGGTCTTTTCATCCAAAACTTCAAACTTGTCAATGTTGTCGGGCATTAGCGTTTCAAAGTTTTTAATGTCTATCAAAAACTCAAATACTTCTTTATCACTTTTTGCCACTTTCTTTTTGGCGACTTCAATATGCATAATCTTATTGTTTCCATTGCTGTGGATTGGATTTCCATTGCAACAGGGTTTGTAATTGTGATTCTTTAATGTAATGGGTCTCGGAAGCCTGCTCAATGAGGTGGTCATAGTCTGACAAAGTATGCAGGCTTACATTTTCTTCTTCAAAATTAGTATCTGCCACTGGGAACCCATAAGTGAATATGGCAACCATGCCTTTTACATTGACTTTATGGTTTTTCAGAGCTTTAACTGCATTTAAACTACTTTTTCCAGTACTGATCAAATCTTCAATAACCACCACATTTTGACCAGATTCCAAATAACCTTCAATCTGATTTTGTCTTCCGTGTGACTTGGGTTCTGGTCTTACATAGACAAAAGGTAGCCCAAGTGCTTCAGCTACCAGAATTCCAATTCCAATCGCGCCTGTGGCCACACCAGCGATCACATCTGGCTTTCCGTAGAGTTTTTCTACCTGTTTGGCTATTTCTTCCCTGACAAAATTTCGTATTTCAGGATAAGAAAGCATAATTCTGTTATCGCAATAAATAGGAGATTTCCACCCAGAAGCCCATGTAAAAGGATTTTCGGGTTCCAACTTAATTGCATTAATTTGTAGCAGAAGTTCGGCAGTTTTTTTTGCAGTTTCTTTGTCTAAAACCATTGCGCAAATGTATGAAGTTTTTGTTAATGAGTCCCCACTGATTTTAACAAACAAGCGCCCGGAAAATTCCAATGGCAATTTGTTCTCGTTGGATGGGGATTCTGTATTAGATGCCATAAATTCCTTAGCTAAGGGTGATTTTGATGTAGCTTATCTATATCATCCCGATGAGAAGGAAATCTTGAATATTTTTATGCACAAGATACCTGTGGTGGTAGCTGGAGGTGGTTTTGTGGTCAACCCTAAGGGAAAAGTACTTTTTATCTTCAGAAATGGGAAGTGGGATTTGCCAAAAGGGAAGGTGGATAAAGGGGAATCCATTGAAAGAGCAGCTGTTAGGGAAGTTGAGGAAGAAACAGGGGTGAAAAACCTGAAAATTGAAAAATTCTTGAAAACCACCTATCATATTTTTAAGAGAAGTGGAGAATACAGGCTTAAAAAAGTCCATTGGTTTGTTATGTCTACCGATTATAATGGAAAATTAGTGGCTGAGGAAGCAGAGGGCATTGAAAAGGTAAAATGGAAAGGCCCTAGAAAAATTAAGAAAGCTCTGGAGAATTCTTACTTTAATATAAAGGTATTATTTGAGGATTGGCCTAGTTCTGAGGTAAAATAGCGGCAGCTTCACTATCTTTTGCAATGCGATACACTGGGTAATTGAGATAAGCATCCTCCAAATATTCTGAACGTTTAAAAATCCAATCCAATTGGGCGTACCAATCTTCAGAAAATTCAACGTCCGCTTCTTTTTTCTCTAGAAAAGTTTTCCGCAACACAGAGTCTTTTTGAAGAATTTTTAAAGCTAGGTCTTCAAAGACATAAGGTGAAAAACCTTCTTTTTGTTGCAAAACTGTATCAAAAAAGTTCCAATTAAAGAAGGAATCGGCACCTTGGGGCTCCAAAGTTTCCAATAAGTATCTAATGCCTTCTTGGTGTGCGGGTATGATGAAATCACCAACCCTAAATCTAATATTTCGGACACTTTTTTCAACTTGGGCATTAAAATGAGGATAATGCCCTTCATAAGGTGTATCTCGTGTTTCGTAATCTATTATTTTATAGGATTCAACAGTTAATGTAGTATCTTGCTGAATTTCAGAATATTGGATATTATTGGCATCCAATTTTTCCATGACCTTGTTCCAACCTTGTTTGATGATATAGGCTTCGGGCACTGTAATTGTATCCAAAGCATGGTAGTAATTGTAGTATGTGATTTGCTTGGTAAAGGGTTTGTTACGGTCATATTTCAATCTGGGTTGCCCCGTTACTACGCTTTCAACTTGTTCAGCTTCAAATCCTTTAAAGTTTAAAGTGGAAGTTTTGGTGGTATCGATTTGCCAGTTGAAAAAATATTGGGAAAGGTTGTTGTTTGCATCAAGTGTTTTTTCACGTAGGGATTTGATATTCTTATAATCTTTCTCAACTACTTGAATCAAACTGTGCATTAATTGGTAGGTTCCTTCAACTCTCTTTTTATAAGGTTTTAGCATATGTGTTTCTACCATTAGCCCTAAAGTGTTCCATAGGGTGGTATATCCGGTGGAATATCTGGGATGGTCCATAAATTGGTTAAAACCATATTCTGGAGGTCTGTTAAAAACATTTACGTAGGGTGTAATATCCCAATTATTTTCAGCAAGGGATTGTTCCAAGTTGGGCATCAATTTTAGATGCAGGTAGTTTCCCAATTCACCTCCCAACTTATTGTGTTGTGTAAAAAGATGTGTCAAGGTATATTGATAATCAGCCCCATTGCTTACATGGTTGTCCACAAAGACATCAGGTTTTACCAAATGGAAAATTTCTGTAAAGGTTTTTGCATTTTTTGTGTCCATTTTAATGAAGTCCCGGTTGAGGTCATAGTTTTGGCTATTCCCTCTGAAACCATACTCCTGTGGGCCATTTTGATTGACACGTGTAGTTGAATTTCTATTTAGTGCGCCTCCAATATTGTAAATGGGAATGGTTACTAGGACTGTATGCTTAGGGCTTGCAATTTGATTAGTGGCTAAATCCCGATAGAGCAACATGGTAGCATCAATACCATCACTTTCTCCAGGATGAATCCCATTATTAATAAAGATTACAGCCTTTTCTTTTCGCACATGGTCCAAATTAAACTCACCATCTGGATTAAAGGTCACCATGTGCAGCGGGTATCCACTATCTGTTTCTCCTATGGTATGAATGTTTATTTCAGGAAAATCCCTCGCTAGCCTAATATAAAAGGAAATCGTCTCTTCATATGTGGCGGTTTCCTTTTCTTCCGAGCTTTCATAAAAAGTTTGATATGAAGAGGTTTCATCCTGAGTGATGGTTTCACAGGACATAAATAGGACCATAATGGCTAAAAACGTAAAGTGCTTCAAGATAGTTGGTGGCCAATTTGAGTTGAAGCTCACTTTGGCGCGTTGGTTCTTAGCGTAAAAATAAGGAATATTCCGATTAAGAGGCCATATCAATAATGTTCAAGTCCTCAGGTTCAATTTTGAACAATGGTTTATTCCTGAAATTGAGATGGTGCTGACATCTAACCCTAAACTCGGTCCATTTCTGAAAATCTGAAGGATCAATCGAAGAAGTAATCATATTTATAATAACCTTTTTTGGAATATCCAGGGTAACAAACTCTTCCAAGAAACCCCATCCATCCATAATTGGCATGTTGATATCCAAAAAAATGACCTCAGGAACAGAAATACCCTCTTCCAGTCTGTTTTTAAGGTCGTCCAAAGCTAGTTGTCCATTACCAAAACCTTGAATATCATCACATATAACCGCTGGCCTCAACATCTTTTTGATTCCAAAAACTGTTATGGGATCATCATCTATGATGTAAATACTATTGACTTTCTTCATTAAAATATACGTTAAATGTGGTTCCTTCACCCACATGACTACTTACTGTTATTTTGCCTCCCATAGCTTCCACTTGGTTTTTGGTAATGTAAAGTCCAAGACCTCTTGAGTCTTTTCTGTCATGGAAGGTTTTATATAATCCAAATATTTTATCTCTGTGCTTGTTCAAATCAATGCCCAAACCATTATCCGAAACGCTTAATATTAATATTTGAGGGCGTTTTTGAACGTCGATGGTAATGATGGGTTTTCTATCTGGGCTTCGGTATTTAACCGCATTGGTCATGAGGTTAAGTATAATACTGTCCAAATAAGCCGGAACACATTGCACTAGTGTATCATCAGTTATAGAATTCTGAATCTCTATTCCATTTTGGTTTATGAATGTGGATAGATCTTGTTTAACCTTGTTGATGACATCGTTGAGCTTGATTGATTTTTTTTCAAGATTGATGTCATTATTTATTGCAACAACTTGGTTTAGATCTTCTAAGGTTAGCATAAGATTGTCCGAAGCTTGCAACAACATGTCAAGAATTTTTTCCTTTTCTGCCTTATCTTCTTCTTTGACCAAAAATTCCAACAACATAGCAAAGTTGGCCGTATGCGATCTTAGATTATGTGAAACTATATGGGCAAAGTTGATCAGTTTCTTATTCTGGACGGCAGTTACATTGATCAAATCCCTGAGCTGGTCTTCTTTTTTCTTTAGATGGGAAATATCCATGCTTATTCCTATAATCCCGTTTACCTTACCTTCGATATCCACAAAGGGTATTTTGGATGTCAAGAAATTGGTGATAGATCCATTTTTTCTTACACTAATTGTCTCTTTACCTAAAATAGGGGTTTGTGTGCGCATGACCTCCAAATCTTCATCTCTTGAAATTTGAGCCATTTTAGAGTCATAAAGATCAAAGTCGGTTTTCCCCAGCAAATCCTTTGGCTTTTTTTCTAAATATTCGCATTCAGCTTTATTGACAAGTATTTTTCTCGAATCTCTATCTTTAATATAAACATTAAGTGGAATATTGTCGATCAGAGTGGTAAGCAATTTTTCGTTTTCCTTGCTCTTAATTTCAGTAATAACTTGGTCATGTATATCTTGAAAAGTACCAAAAATCTTTACGATTTTATTGTCTTTAATAATTGACTTACCGGCTACACGAACCCATCTTTCTTCACCTTTTTGGGTTATTATCACCAGTTTTTTACTAAATGGGATGCCTTCTTTCAATGCCCTATGAAAAAGCATGGAGATTTTGTTCTGACTATACCCTTGTTTGTAAAAAGCTATGGCATCTGCAACATTTGGGGTATACGATTGGGGTACTTGGTGAATTCTTTTGGTGCGGGGCGACCATGAAAGTCTTTCAGTTGCAATGTCATATTCCCAGCTGCCAATTTTTGCAATATCTGATTTGGCATTGAGAAGGTTTTTGATTCTTTCCAATTCCTCATCCTTTTCCATTGCCGAGGTGATGTCTTCCGTGTGGATTATGGTCCCTTGAATATTCTCTTTTTCATCAAACCATGGTGAAAAAGTGCTTTCAAACCATTGATTTTCAGTAGTGCTTTGTAAACTATGTTTAACTGAAAAAGATTCATTCCTTTTTAATTGTTCTAGAAACTTCTTTTTATCAATGCCATTATGCTGGTTGTAGATATCAAAAAATGAATTGCCTACAACTTCTTCATGAGCAGGGTTCAACAGGTCTAGCCAAGGATTTGAAGCACAAACCAAAACCTGTGTGTTGTTGATCAGGGCGATTGCTTGGGGCAATTGTCTGATTAGATAGAAATGGGGGTTGGTTTCTATAGCTTTCAAATTGTGAGAATACTTAAAATTATGATTTTATAGGAATTTTCATACTAATTTAATGGTATTGACCTATTAATCAAGCCTAATGTTGTGAATTAACCAAAAACTGTTGTTTCTAGGATTTTTCCTACAGTATAATTTAGGATTGGATAATCTTAAATTCGAAGAAACTAAGATTTTATAACCACGGTGTCAGGTACCAAAACGGAATAGTCACCACCATTTCTAATTACATCCCTAACGATGGAAGAACTAATGTAGGATTTGCCAGAAGAAGTCAATAAAAAGACAGTTTCAATTTCCGAAAGTTTTCTATTGGTATGGGCAATAGCCTTTTCAAATTCAAAATCTGCAGGGTTGCGAAGCCCCCTTAAAATAAAGTCAGCCTTTACTTCCTTACAAAAGTCGACGGTTAGTCCTTGGTAAGTAACCACCTTTATCTTGGGTTCATGCTTAAAAGCTTCTTCAATGAATTTGGTTCGCTCTTCTAGGGAGAACATGTACTTTTTGTCCGCATTTATCCCAATGGCAATCAATAATTCATCAAACAGGGTAATCCCTCGTGTTATGATATCATAATGACCCAAGGTAAGTGGGTCAAAAGAACCTGGGAAAATGGCGCGTCTCATGGATGGAAAGTTTATTTAAAAATACAGATTTTCTATTGCATTACTTCTTTGATGGCACTTGAGAACAATTGATCCAAGGAAATTCCGGCAGCTTTGGCTTGTTGGGGCAAAATGCTTTCCTCGGTCAACCCTGGCGTTGTATTGACCTCCAATAAATAGGGAATATCCCCAATTAGTATGAATTCACTTCTTGTGTAACCCTTCAATCCCAGAGTTTTATAAATGAGTTTGGCCAACTCCACTACATTGATTTCTTGTTCTTTTGAAATTCTGGCAGGGGTTATTTCTTGTGATTTACCCAAATATTTGGCCTCAAAATCAAAAAAATCATTTTCTGAAACAATTTCTGTAATCGGAAGCACCTTTATTTGTTTTTCATAAGTAATTACCCCTACGGAAACCTCTGTGCCATCTAAAAAGGATTCAATAATAATTTCGTTGTCTTCTGAAAAAGCGTGCTCAATTGCCGGGCCAAGCTCTTCTTTTTTATAAACTTTGGAAATGCCATAACTGCTTCCGGCTCTATTGGCTTTCACAAAACAAGGAAGTCCAACTTTGTCGACTATGATTTTTTCATCAAAAGCTTGACCTTTATTAAGATAATACGAAGTGGCACAATATATCCCATAAGGTTTTAAAGTACTCAGTAAGTCCCTTTTATTAAAAGTGAGTGCTGCTTGGTAATGGTCGCAAGCAGTTTGGGGGATATTCAACAATTCCAGATATGCTTGCAAAAGTCCATCTTCTCCAGGGGTACCATGAATAGCATTGAAAACACAATCAAAATTAATTTTTTCTTCACCAGATGTTATGCTGAAATCGGATTTGTCCACAGGAAATTCCTCATCGGAATCGTTCAAAAAGACCCATTTTTCTTTAGTGACAACAATACGATAAGGATTATAGATTTTCCGGTCCAGATACTTGTAGACCACATTTCCGCTTTTTATGGAAATGTCATATTCACTGGAGTAGCCACCCATTACAATGGCAATGTTTTTTTTCATGTGTTTAGAATATCACGTTGCCAAAATAAAGAAAAAAGAAGTGGCTTTCCTATATTTGTTCCACAAGGTTTGAGCATGAGACATTTTTTGAAGTTTTTAAAAAGTAAAGTTTTCTTTATCCAATTAGGACTGGCAGTTTTGGCGTTGGTGCTATTGTGTTTTTTGACATTGCAGTGGTTAAAGAAATCTACACACCATGGCGAATTTGTAGAAGTTCCTGATTTTTCCAAAATGTCCGTTATGGAAATGCGCAAAGCAGTTGAAGAAGCTGGATTACGCTATCAAGTCCTGGATTCTTCCAATTACAACCCAGATTATCCCCGATTTTCCATTTTAGAACAGGATCCTCCTGCGGGTAATAAGGTAAAGACCAATCGGAAGATTTATTTCACAGTAAATCCTTCGGGATATAAAAAAGTGACCGTTCCCAATATTATACAAGTAACCCAGCGCAATGCCTCTTCAATGCTGAGAGCGGTTGGCCTGGAAGTACAGAGAGTCACCTACATTGATGAATTGGGAAAAGATATGGTCTACAACATGAAATATAAGGGGAAGTACATCAAGCCTGGCGACAAATTGCCAAAGACTTCCAAAATTGAACTTATCTGTGGTAATGGAACTATTCCCGGGAGTGCACGGGTACAGGCAGATTCTGAATAGTCATGGATACATCGGAAAATCCAGAACTTTCACAGGAGGAACTATTTGAACACCACAAATTCGTTGCTGCCAAAGGTCAAGAACCGCTTCGCGTGGATAAATTCCTGATGAATTTTATTGAAAATGCCACTCGGAATAAGATTCAACAAGCTGCCAAGCAAGGCCATATTTGGGTCAACAATACCATAGTAAAGCAAAACTACAAAGTAAAAGCAGGGGATGAGGTAAAGGTAATGTTTGAACATCCACCTTATGAGTTTCTGCTAACCCCGGAGGATATTCCCTTGGACATTGTTTATGAAGATGACGCCCTTTTGGTAGTGAATAAACCTGCTGGAATGGTGGTGCATCCTGGACATGGAAACTATTCGGGCACTTTGATCAATGCCTTGGTCCATCATTTTGATAATTTGCCCAAAAACAGTTCTGAAAGACCTGGCTTGGTCCATCGCATAGATAAGGATACATCGGGATTGTTGGTGATAGCCAAGACAGAACAGGCGATGACCCATTTAGCACAGCAGTTTTTTGAAAAGAGCAGTGAGCGGGAATATATTGCCCTGGTTTGGGGTAATGTTGAAGAAGATGAGGGAACCGTGGAGGGGCACATAGGTAGAAATCCTAAAAATCGCTTGCAGATGATAGTCTTTCCCGAGGGTGATCAGGGAAAGGAGGCCGTTACACATTACAAGGTTTTGGAACGATTGGGTTACGTGACTTTGGTTTCATGCAAATTGGAAACCGGAAGAACGCATCAAATACGGGTGCACATGAAATACATTGGCCATACACTCTTCAATGATGAACGTTATGGAGGCGATAAAATCCTTAAAGGAACAACCTTTACCAAGTACAAACAATTTGTGGAAAATGCCTTCAAAATTTTACCAAGACAAGCGCTCCATGCCAAGACTCTAGGTTTTGAACACCCAGAAACAGGGGAATTTATGCGATTTGATTCAGAACTGCCGGAAGATATGGTAAACTGTATCGAAAAGTGGCGCTCCTATGCCAAACATAGCGGGTAATAAGTTTCATCAATCCATAGATTGAAAACACCTTTGGAGCTTCTCAAGAAAAAACCAAAAACCTCGCTATTTTTACTGAAAATTAATTCTAATGAAAATTGTTATCTCACCGGCCAAGTCGCTCGATTTTGAAACAGCTTTGCCTACATCACAATACAGTCAACCCGATTTTTTGGAACAATCTGAAAAATTAAATGCCATTTTGGCTAAAAAGAAACCAAAGGCGTTATCCAAATTAATGTCCATTTCGGATAAATTGGCCGAGTTGAACTGGGAGCGAAACCAACAATTTTTAACACCCTTTACGCCAGAGAATGCCCGCCCAGCGGTTTATTCGTTTAATGGAGATGTATACCAAGGTCTGGATGCCCAAACCATTCCCGAAGAAAAACTGGAAAAATTACAGAGTACACTTAGAATATTATCCGGGTTATACGGAATCCTAAAGCCTTTAGATTTAATACAGCCCTATCGGTTAGAAATGGGAACCCAATTAAAAGTGGGTAGAAAGAAAAATTTGTATGAATTCTGGAAAAAACAATTGACAGAACATTTGAATGAGGAATTGGAAGATGGGGAGTTGTTCATCAATCTGGCCAGTAATGAATATTTTGGTGCTGTGGATGAAAAAAACCTAAGGGTTCCTGTGATCACCCCAATCTTTAAAGATTGGAAAAATGATAAGCTCAAGGTCATCAGCTTTTTTGCCAAAAAGGCGCGAGGCTCCATGGTTCGTTATATTTTGGATACTGATGCCCAAACCCTTGAAGATTTAAAAGGCTTCGATTATGATGGGTATCATTTTAGTGCTGAACACACTTTAAAGGACAATCAACCTGTATTCGTAAGGTAGATTTTATCATTATCTTAATGGGGAAGCCAAAATGTTCAATAGGTAAAGTTGGATGTTAGGTTTATGGAACACTGATTTTAAATTGTGATAGACTTAAAATTACTCGCAAGGTTTAGGTTTTATCACGATCTTTGGCTTCTGAATACAAGAAACACTATATACTGAACCATCCATGCAGCAATCTAAACGTTTAGCGGAGTTTAAAAAATCGGTTACCAATAAATTCAATATATATAATAGCCTGTTTTTAAGTTTACCCTATAAGAACATCGAAAATGTGGGAATGCTCATTCCTTTACTTTTTGATCAATGTGAAAAAGGACTCAAGGCAGGAAAGAAGCCACAGGAAATTTTAGAAGCTTTCTTTACCAACTTTGTTGGTATGATGGATGAACGGGAACGTTTGGATTTTATGTTCCGTGTCATTCAATATGTGGAAAGACAAGTGGTGTTGTATGATAGTGTTGAGGATTCCGCATTTCCACAATTACAGAAGTATACCAGATCATTATCCATCAATGATTATTTTGAATTGGTGGATCGTACCAAGAATTGGGATAAGGTTTCCAAAAAGCTATCTACTTTTAGTGCCCGTATTGTTTTAACGGCGCATCCAACCCAATTTTATACCCCGGCCGTTCTGGATATTATTGCAGAGCTTCGTTCTTTAATTGATGAAGATAGAATTCATGATATTGATCTTACCTTGCAACAACTGGGGTTGACATCTTTGGTAAATGCCAAAAAACCCACACCACTGGATGAGGCCAAGAACATCATCTATATTTTAAGAAATACCTATTATGATGCAGTTGGAGAGCTTTTTCAATATGTGAAAAGCAACATCCATAACGAGAATTTTGACAACTATAGACTTATTAAGCTGGGCTTTTGGCCAGGAGGGGACCGGGATGGCAATCCTTTTGTAACAGCTAAAATGACCAAAAAAGTAGCAGAAGAGTTGCGTCTTACACTGATGAAGTGTTATTACAATGAGTTAAAAAGCTTGCGCAAAAAATTGACCTTTAAAGGACTTCAGCAAGATTTAAACGAATTGAGCGGTAAACTGTACACGGCTATGTTTGATGCCAGTGCCGCCATTGGATATGTAGAAATCATTCAACAACTTGGAACCATCAAGGAAAAATTGATTTCGGATTACCATCAGCTTTATTTACCCGATCTTGAACAATTTATAGACAAGGTTCACATATTTAAGACCCATTTTGCAAGCCTGGATATAAGACAGGACCATAGCAAACATAAATTAGCAGTAGAAACCATTCTGAAACAGCAAGGGGCTATCCAGGAAAATCTTGGGGAACTGAGCCAAGATGAACTTTTGAAATGGTTGTTGGAAAAGGATTTGAGCCTAGACCCTAAAGATTTTGACGAGGATATTGTATCGGATACCATTGCCAACATACAGCAATTAAAGGAAATTCAGGATAAAAATGGCGAGGATGGGTGTAACCGATACATTATCAGTAATTCTGAAGATATTTATGCAGTATTGTTTGTTTTTGGTTTGTTCAGATGGAGTGGCTGGAAAACAGAAGAAATCACCTTCGATATTATTCCATTGTTCGAGACCATGAAGGGAATGAGTGCATCGGAAGAAGTTATGCAGACTTTGTTTGATACTCCTGCTTATCGTGAACATTTGGAACGTAGAGATAATGCGCACACCATTATGTTGGGCTTCTCTGATGGCACCAAGGATGGGGGATATTTAAAAGCTAATTGGTCCATACTTCGAACCAAGGAAACCTTGAGCAAAGTATGTAAAAAGAATAAGATCAAAGCCATTTTCTTTGATGGTAGAGGAGGACCACCCGCACGTGGGGGAGGTAAGACGCACCGTTTCTATGCCGCACAGACCAAAGATGTGGCCAATCATGAAATTCAGTTGACCATTCAAGGGCAAACCATTACCAGTACCTACGGTACCAAGGAGCAGTTTATGCACAACTCCGAGCAGCTGTTAACGGCTGGGTTGAGCAACAATTTGTTCGGCAAGGAGCATACTATTTCAACAGCACAACGAAAATTGATAGAGGAACTTTCTGAATTGAGTTTCAGTAAATATGATGCGTTGAAACAACATGAAAAATTTATTCCGTATTTGGAGCATAGAAGTACCTTAAAATACTATACCAAGGCCAATATCGGGAGTAGACCGGGAAAAAGAGGCAATAAAAAACAATTGACGTTGTCCGACTTACGAGCCATTTCATTTGTAGGGTCATGGAGCCAATTGAAGCAGAATGTACCCGGATATTTTGGTTTGGGAACCGCTATTCTAAAATTGAAAGAAGAAGGTAGATTGCAAGAGGTGAAGAAGCTTTATAAAGAAGTGCCTTTCTTTAGGGCATTGATGCATAATAGTATGATGTCTTTGGCAAAGACAAATTTTGATCTTACGGGCTATATGAAGGAAGATGAAGAGTTTGGTGAATTTTGGAACATCCTTTATGATGAGTTCCAATTATCCAAAAAAATGCTCTTACAGATTTCTGGACTTAAAATATTGATGGAGGACGAGGAAGTATCCAGGGAATCCGTAAAGATTAGGGAAAAGATTGTGTTGCCTTTATTGGTTATTCAACAAAATGCGTTGTACCATATTACCCAGGATTCAGAGTATAAAGAATTGTATGAAAAAATAGTGACCCGATCATTGTACGGGAATATCAACGCAAGTAGGAACTCGGCTTAAAACAGTTGTGAAACCTTTTTTACATACCCACCCCTACGAACCCTTTTTGTATCCCGAGGCTACCAAACTTATTGTCGGCACCTTGCCACCGCCGAGGTTCACTACAGGTGAGTTGAAGCAAGAAGATGTGGATTTTTGTTACGGAAGCTGTAATGGAATGCTATGGCCTATTTTAGACCGTATTTTTGGGCTTGGATTAAAATTTGAAACTACTCCAGAAGCTGTTGAACAGCGAAAAACCTTTTTGCTGGAACAAAAAATAGGAGTCTGCGACATTGTCCATAGTGCCAAACGCCAAAAAATTGATGCTTCAGATTTAGGAATGCAAAATGTAAAACTTCGTGATTTGGTGGGATACCTCAAAGAATACCCAAATATTGAAACTGTTCTTTTCATGGGGGGCAACAGTAAAAATGGCCCCGAATATTTCTTCAGAAAGCAATTAAAACAATACGGATTGCCTTTGGAAGAGGTTTCAGATATTGTTCCAAGAATCTATCAAGTGGACATTGATGGGCGGATGGTAAAAACGGTTTCCTTGACGGCACCATCGGGAGCAGCCAATCGTGCGATAGGAAGCTTACAACTATATAAAGACCTGAAAAATAAAAACCCTGAATTCAATACGTTTGACTTCAGGGTGATGCAGTATAAAGCGTTCTTTTAGGTTCATGTTGGAACCGAAAAATTAGAAATCGATTCCATGTAATAGAATGTTTTTGTTGATTTCCGTTTTATCTGTTTTATGGCCTTATTGACTGTAGCATGAAATTTAGATTTACACATGGGTTTCATTAAATAATAGCTAATACCATAATCAAATGCTGTTATAGCAAACCTGGACTGTGTTGAGTTTAAAATGATTGTTGGTTGAATTTCTATACTGTCCAATAACTCAAAGGCGTCTACGGTATCCATTTGGATATCCATAAACACAATATCCACTTTATTTTCGTATATGGATTTTATCGCTTCATATGGATTTGCGAACGACCCAATCAATTTCAAATCAGGATGACTGCTAACCAATTTGGAAGTGACCAGTCTTTGCGTAGAAGAATCATCAATAATTACTGTAGTGTACGTCATATTAGAATTTTTATGCAGCTAAAACTATACTGCAATCCTACTTATCGCCACAAAGTGAAGGTGATAGGGCCTTTAGTGTAGTCGAAAACACGATGTCCTTCGATAATTATAATTACAAGCAGTGTTTTTCTTATTGCTTTAATTCGACAGGAGTCGATAAAATCCCATAAAATGCTTTGATGCCATAGGCCAGTTGACCAATCTTCAGATTTTCATTGGGACTGTGCTGGTTGTTGTCCGCGTTCACCATGGGAACAATGAAAGCAGGAATTTTCAATTCGTTGATGAAGGCAGCAATAGGTACTGTTCCTCCTGTGGTTCTGATTTGGATGACATCTTTTCCAAAAGAATTTTGTAGCGTCTGATTAAGAAACATACCATAAGGATTATCAAAATCAGTTCGGAAAGCATCCGTAACACCTATTTCGTTTACAGTTACAATTTTATCATGGGCCATGCGCTCTTCTTTGGAGGGCGTATGGTCCAATATATGATACCCCTGTTTGGTAATATAATCCTTTACTAATTTTTTTAAACGGTTGCCATCCGATTCAACAACTAGTCGAAGGTCCAGTTCAGCTGTGGCACTTTCTGGGACAATGGTACGTGCTTTGTCGCCAACCCAACCAGAGCTAAGCCCACGAATGTTCAGGGAAGGGTATTGTAGTGCCTCTTGATAGGAATCACCCACTTTTTCAGCAGATTTAAATTGTAGCTTTTCCGCAATTTCTTCTTTATTATCGGGGACAGTCTGCAAGACCTCTTTTACAGAATCCGACAAAGTAATACCATCATAATAACCAGGAATGGTGACCCTACCTTCCGTATCTTTCATGCCCGCCAAAAGTTGTGCCAATTGAAATCCCGGGTTAGGGGCGTAATTACCGTAATGACCGCTATGCTGGGGTTTAATAGGTCCGTAAGTAGTTAGGGTAAGCGTGGTGATTCCCCTGCATCCGTACAAAATGGTAGGATTGCCGGAAGCATGTGCCGGGCCATCGGCTATGATTAAGAAATCGGCCTCTAACAATTCCCTATACTGTTTAACGGCTTTTGGTAACGGTTTACTGCCTTTTTCTTCCTCTCCGTCCAGAATAACTTTTACATTAAAAGGAATTTCTTTCCCCTCTTTTTTTAAAAGGTCAATGGTATTCAAGAGCATTACAATTGGCCCTTTGTCATCCGAAGTGGATCTGCCAAAAAGACGCCAGTTGTAGTTGATATCGTCATCAAGGTCATCAAACGAAATGGTTTTGAAACCGTTTCCCTCTGGGGCCTTCAAGACCACTTGGTACGGATCGGGCTGATCCCATTTGGAAGGATCCACCGATTGCCCATCAAAATGCATGTAAATAAGAACCGTGGGTTTGTTATCTTCCATAGGAAGGGCTGCAAAAAAAAGCGGCATGTTATCCGTGGGCAGTTCTGCAGTATTAAAGCCTCTTTCTCCGAATTTGCGTTTCAACCACAAAATATTATCATCAATGTCATCAGCATTTAAAGCGTCATTGGGAACGGAAATAAAATCCCTTAATTCCACAATGGCATGTGCCACTTGAGACTTCATGGCCATATCATCTTGAGCGGAAATGGATACGGTAAGCAGTAATGAAAATAAAAGAGCAGCTTTTTTCATAGTCGGCATTAGGGATAAATTTGAGGTTGAAATTAACGAATTCCCTTTACAAACTCATCAATTTTTCCAACTCCTTTTTCGGTCAGATGTTTGATAAAAGCCGAACCTATAATGGCCCCCTTCGTTTTTTCAGTGGCCTGAAGAAAAGTATCCGAATTGCTAATGCCAAACCCAACAATTTGAGGGTTTTTAAGGTTCATGGCACTAATACGCTCAAAGTAAGTTTGTTGTTCATCACCAAAACCTTGCTTTGCGCCGGTTGTGCTGGCGGAACTTACCATATAAATAAACCCTTCTGAGGCTTCATCAATAGCATGGATTCTTGCTTCGCTGGTTTGGGGAGTAATTAAAAAGACGTTGATGAGACCATATTTTTTGAAGAGATCCTCGTATTCATCTTGATACACATCAAGTGGTAAATCAGGTAAAATAATACCATCAATGCCTATTTCCTGACATTTTTTGCAAAATTCCTCCACGCCATATTGTAACACGGGATTGAAATAGCCCATCATCACCAAGGGAATGGAAACGGTTTTTCTGATGTCCTTCAACTGCTCAAAGAGCAGGGTAGTGTGCATTCCATTTTTTAAGGCTCTGGTTGAACTTTTCTGAATGGTAGGCCCATCTGCCAAAGGATCACTGAAGGGAAGACCAATTTCAATCATATCCACCCCATGTTTCTCCAATTCCTCTATGATGCTGACCGTATCTTCCAGGTTGGGATAGCCGGCGGTGAAATATATGGATAGTAGTTTTTTATCTTCTTGAAGTTTTTGTTGTATTCTGTTCATAATAGTTAGATGTGAGATGTCAGATATAAGTATTCAGAGATTTATCTAAAGTCTTATTTCTGTTATCTAGAGTCTGAAATAATCAATATAGTTTTGCAAGTCCTTATCGCCACGACCAGAGAGATTGACCACCACCACATCTGAAGGATTGAATTTTTTATCCTCAAAAATGGCCAAAGCATGGGAGGATTCAATGGCGGGAATAATACCTTCCAATTGACAAAGTCCTAATCCGGCGGTCATGGCATCATCATCCGTAATGGAAATGAATTCTGCACGACCCGAGGCATATAAATGCGCATGCATTGGACCCACACCAGGATAATCAAGTCCTGCGGAAATGGAGTAAGGCTCTGTAATCTGACCATCTGGGGTCTGCATTAACAATGTTTTGCTGCCGTGAATGATGCCCAATTTTCCCAAGGCCGAGGTAGCGGCGCTTTCCCCGGTGTCAATTCCTTTTCCAGCCGCTTCCACAGCGATAATACCCACATCCGGATAGTCCAAATAATGGTAAAAGGCACCGGCAGCATTACTTCCTCCGCCGACACAGGCAACAACGTAGTCTGGGTTTTCCGTTCCTTCTTTCTCCAAAAGTTGGGATTGTATTTCTTTAGAAATAACCGATTGGAATCGCGCTACCATATCTGGGTAAGGATGGGGTCCCACTACAGAACCAATAATGTAATGCGTATCCACAGGATTGTTGATCCAATCCCGAATGGCTTCGTTGGTGGCATCTTTTAGGGTTTTACTGCCAGAAAGCGCGGGTCTTACTTCTGCCCCCAGCATTTTCATACGGGCTACATTGGGAGCTTGGCGTGCAATATCTATTTCACCCATATACACCACACATTCAATGCCCATTAAGGCACAAACGGTTGCTGTTGCCACTCCATGTTGTCCAGCTCCAGTTTCGGCAATGATTCGGTTTTTCCCCAACTTTTTGGCCATTAATATCTGACCAATGGTGTTGTTGACCTTGTGCGCACCCGTATGACAAAGATCTTCTCGTTTTAGGTATATTTTGGTGTTGTACTTTTCTGATAGGCGTTTGGCAAAATAGAGTGGGGTAGGGCGGCCTACATAATCCTTCAATAATTGATCAAATTCTTCTTGGAACGAAGGTTCTGCCATTACCTTAAGGTAATTTTGGCGCAACTCTTCGCAATTGGGATAAAGCATTTCTGGAATGAAAGCTCCCCCAAACTCTCCATAATATCCTTTTTTGTTAACGTGATAGCTCCCTCCAGCTTCAAATTGGGAACTTTTTTGATTATTATTTTTCATTATCAATAATTTGATTTATGAATTTTTTCAATTTTTCCTTCCTATTGATTTCCCTCCTAAAAAGGAGGGACTCAGGGAGGTGTTTTTTTTCAAAAGTTGATATGTAATCTTCGATGATGCTTAAAACATTATCCATGTCATTCATTACCTGATGGTCAGAAAACCTGAGTACATGAATGCCAAGGGAATTTAATCTTTTGCTTTTCTTTTGGTCTTTTTCCCAGACTTCCACAAGTTCATGGGAATAGCCATCCACTTCTATAGCAAGTTCTAGTGTATTACAAAAAAAATCTACGATATACTCGTCAATTGGTTTTTGTCTATGAAAGTCGTACCCATGCATTTGATTCCGCTTCAATTTTTGCCATAAGCGAATCTCCGACTTGGTTGCATTGTTTCTTAATTGTCGGGCCAACTCTTTTAATTTTGGGTTATACTTTACTATCATAATACACACCCCTTAATCCCCTCTTTTTAGAGGGGAAAGTTCATTCATAAACTCTTTTAATCCTTGTATGTTTTTTCGGCCGGGTTCTAATTCAAACCGACTGTTTACATCAATGGCATAACAGTACTGGGAAGTTGGACTGGCCAAAAAGTCCTGTAGTTTTTCCATGGAATCCAACCCTATTCCCCCGCTTAAAAAGTAGGGTTTGGTGGAGGGGTAATCTTTTAGGATGGACCAATCAAAAGTGTATCCGTTCCCTCCGGGTAATTTCCCCTTGGTATCGAACAGAAAGTAGTCACATAGATTTTCGTATGCGTTGAGCACAGCGAAATCAAAATCGTCTTTAATGGAGAACACTTTGATGATTTCCAATTTGTCACCCCTAACCTGTTTCGGGGTCTCATGTTTTTGAGATGCTGAAACGAGTTCAGCATGACGAAGTTTTTGACAATATTCTGGACTTTCCTTACCATGTAATTGGACGGCATCCAATTCATATTCTTCAATTTTTTCCAACACTTCTTCTAGGCTTGCGTCCACAAAAACGCCCACTTTTTTAATGGATTTGGGCAGCTCGGGAATTTCTCCCTCCACATAGCGAGTTGAAGGTTCCCAGAAAATAAAACCCAGATAATCGGGTTGCAATTGCGCAACTTCCAATGGGTTATATTTCATACCGCAGATCTTCAATTTCATAGTATCATTCTTTTTGTCATTTCGAAATGAGCGAAGTGATTGATAAATCTCTAAGTTAGATTTCTCACATTCGTTCGAAATGACAATACATTCATATTAATTGATTTATAAATTCTTTTGCACTCTCACCAGGGACATCCGTCTTCATGAAGTTCTCCCCAATCAAAAAACCTTGATAACCAAAAGGCCGTAGTTCTTTGATGGCTTCTATATTACTGATACCGCTCTCCGATACTTTGACAAATTCATCTGGAATCTTTTCGGATAGCTTTTTGCTGGTTTCCAAGCTTACTTCAAAAGTCTTTAAATTCCGGTTGTTTACCCCCAACATATCCAAACTGGACATAATGGATTTTTGCAGTTCTTCCTCATTGTGGACTTCCAGAAGCACATCCAACCCTAAACTTTTTGCCGTTTCAGAAAGGATTTTGATTTCATTTCTGTCAAGAATGGCGGCAATCAACAGGATGACATCCGCACCATGGGCTTTTGCTTCCAAAATTTGATATTCATCTATGATGAATTCTTTTCGCAACAGCGGAATATTCACTGAGGCCCGAGCCAATAACAGATCGTCCAATGAGCCACCAAAATACTTGCTATCTGTTAAAACCGACATGCCACAAACTCCAGCGGATTCATAGCCTTTGGCTACATCCTGCACATTTAGACTTTGGTTGATGACAGATTTTGACGGAGAACGACGCTTGTGCTCAGCAATAATTCCCGATGTGCTATTTTGAAGAGTTGAAGCCAGAGAAACGGTGTTCCGCTCCATTAAAACTGATTTTTCCAACTGCGTAACTGGAATCAGCGATTTTTTTAAATCGACTTCTTTGCGTTTATCCGCTACTATTTTGTCAAGTATGTTCATTTTGTTTTTTGGTCATTCTGAACGCAGTGAAGAATCTAATAAAGACCTTTAGACTGCACTCAAGGTGACTTAATTTTTACTGATTTCCTGCAATTTCTTCAATGCTTCCAATCCTTTTTTTCCCAATAAGGATTCTTTGGCTTTTTCAAACCCTTCCTTTGGGGTTATGCCTTCAACGGTTGCAATGGCGACCCCAGCGTTGGCACAGACCACATTGTTTTGGGCCTCGGTGCCTTTTCCTTGCAAAATATCCATAAAGATTTGTGCGGAGCCAGCTACATCATCACCTCCGGTGATTTTATCTTGGGTAATTTTCTGTACTCCAAAATCATTGGGGGCCAAAATCCCTTCGGAAGTGTTGGAAATGGTCTTGGTGTCTCCTGTGAGTGAAATTTCATCATAACCGTCCAAAGCGTGCAATACCGTAAAATTTTTGTCCGTGTTTTGATATAGATAGCCATACATTCTTGCCAATTCCAAATTAAAGACCCCCACCATTTGGTTTTTGGGGAACGCAGGATTCACCATGGGGCCCAACATATTGAAAAAGGTCTTCACGGCCAACTCCCTTCGGATGGGGGCCACATTTTTCATGGCAGGGTGGAAGAGGGGAGCGTGCAGTACACAAATCCCTGCTTCGTCAATACTTTTCTTTAGAAAATCTGCGTCATTGCTGAATTTGATGCCCAAAAATTCCATGACATTGCTACTTCCACATTTGGAGGAAACTCCATAATTACCGTGTTTAGTGACTTTAATTCCCGCTCCTGCGGTAACAAAAGAGGCCAGAGTGGAGATATTAAAAGTATCCTTGCCATCACCTCCGGTTCCGCATAAGTCAATAGGATTATAATCTGAAAGATCTACAGCTAGGCATAGCTCCAAAAGGGCATCCCGAAAACCTTCCAGTTCTTCGATGGTGATGCTTCGCATCATATAAACCGTTAAAAAGGCAGCTATTTGCGAAGTGTTGTAGTCTCCTTTGGCAATGTTCACCAAAATCTGTTTGGCATCTGCCTTGGACAGTATTTCGTGATTGATGAGTTTATTTAGTGTTGCTTTCATTTTTTACAGTATTGAGAACTAAGTATTGAGTATTGAGAATGGATATGCCGTCTGTATACTCAATACTGTATGCTCATATCTAACTTTTTAACCAGTTTTTTAGCATTTGTTTTCCTTGAGGGGTCAGTACGGACTCGGGATGAAATTGTACTGCGGTAACGTCATAGGTTTTGTGTCTGAGCGACATAATTTGGCCATTTTCGTCAACCGAAGTGGCTTCCAAACCATCGGGCAAATCTGGATGGACTACCCACGAGTGGTATCGACCTACTTGAAGCGTTTTGGGTAAATTGTTATAAATAACATCGTCTTTTGTCACCGAAATGGTGGTTGCAATACCATGGTACACTTGATCAAGGTTGATCAGGCTCCCGCCAAATACCTCTCCAATGGCCTGTTGCCCCAAACAGACCCCAAAAATACGTTTGGTAGGGGCATATTTCTTGATGATGTCCTTCAATAATCCTGCCTCATCTGGAATTCCAGGGCCCGGGGAGAGGACAATTTCATCAAAGGGCTCCACTTGGTCCAAAGTGAGTTGGTCATTTCGTTTAACGGTGACATCGCAGTCCAAATCCTCAAGATAGTGCACCAAATTGTAGGTAAAACTATCGTAATTGTCTATCATTAATATCTTTCTCTTCATCTTAGATGGATTCTGCAATTTCTAGGGCCTTGGTCAAAGCGCCCAGTTTGTTATAGGTTTCCTGTAATTCGGTTTCGGGGTCGGAGGCGGCCACCAATCCGGCACCTGCCTGGTAGTGCAGTTCATGGTTTTTGCTCAAAAAGGTGCGGATCATGATGGCATGGTTAAAGTTGCCCTTAAAATCCATAAATCCGATGGCCCCACCATAATAGGTCCGACCTGTTTTTTCGTACTTTTCTATCAATTGCATGGCCATATGTTTGGGTGCCCCGCTCAGGGTTCCCGCCGGGAAGGTATCGGCCACAATTTTCATGGTCGGGATGTCTTTTTTCTTTTGTCCGGTTACTTTGGAGACCAAGTGGATGACGTGGGAGAAATACTGCACCTCGCGATAGGTCTCCACATTCACGGCATTTCCGTTCCTGCTCAGGTCATTGCGGGCCAAGTCTACCAGCATAACGTGTTCGCTGTTTTCCTTTTCGTCTTGGGCCAGTTCTTTGGCCAGCTCGGCATCTTTTTCATCATTACCGGTTCTTTTATAGGTGCCGGCTATGGGATGGATTTCGGCCTTTCCGTCTTTTACGATCAATTGTGCCTCTGGGGAACTGCCAAAAATTTTAAAGTTCCCATAGTCAAAATAAAAGAGGTAAGGGGAGGGGTTGATGGAACGCAGTGCACGGTACACATTGAATTCATCACCTTTAAATGCTTGGGAAAACCTTCGCGACAGCACCAATTGGAAGACATCTCCCCGTTGACAGTGCTTTTTGGCCAAGTCCACGTGCTCTTTGTATTCTTCATCCTTTAGGTTGGATTTTGGCTCTCCTTCCTTGGAAAAATTGTAGGAGGCAAAATTTCGAACGGTAAAAAGCTGTTCTATTTCATCGACATTGCTTTCAGAATTGTAGCAATGGGCAAAGAGATAGGCTTCGTTCTTAAAATGATTGATGGCGATGATGTTTTGATAGACGGCGTAGTAAATGTCAGGGATATCAATGGAATCTTCCTTTTTGGTAATCTCAACATCTTCAAAAAAGCGAACGGCATCATAGGCCATGTAACCAAAAAGGCCATTGTAGATAAACTTGAAACCGTTCTGGGTCACTGAAAACCGTTGTCCAAAGCTATGGATTGCATCCGGTACATCAGTCTCGGCAGTAATTGTGGATACCTCTTTGGAACCATCCGGAAATTTTTGGGTGATGGCATCGTTTTCTACCTTGATGTAGGCTATCGGATTGCAACAGATATAGGAAAAACTATTGTCGTTGGCATGGTAGTCGCTACTTTCCAACAAGATGCTGTTGGGGAATTTATCCCGAATTTTAAGGTAGACACTTACCGGGGTAATGGTGTCTGCCAGGATTTTTTTGTAATGTGTTTTAAGTTTGTAATCCATCTTAAGTTTGATAAATTAAAAAAGGCCTGTCGTGATGACAAGCCTTCTGTATGGTTACAATGGGGACTAGCTCACGAGTTCTGACGTAAGTTGATCCACCACCAAGTATTTACTGTTCTTAGATTCATTGCCCCAAAGATAGAAAGGAAATCATAACTTCCAAATTTTAACATGGTAAAAAGAAATGAACACTATTATTTTATTTCACGACTATGGAAAGTCCACGGGCATCATTGTTGCCATCACTTAGTGTAAGGTGGGGCTCTCCATTTTTCCAAACCGTGGCCACCTCTTTTCCTTCGGCATTTTCTTGATAACCCGCAGCGTACACATCTCCATTGTCTGTAACATATACTGCGTGGGCCCTTGCTTCATCGACCCCTTCAGAATTTAAATTGTAAATTATGGTACCGTTTTCATCCCAAATTGTTGCAATCCTATCCCCATCTATAATTTCATACCCCGCTATATATAAATTACCGTTGTGGATTGCTATGGAATATGCGATAGAGCTGCCACCATCAGAAAGTACAGTGGCATTAAAATTAGCTTCATTATCGTTTTTCCTCCAAAGTATTGAGGTGAGTGTACCGCCTTGTCTATCATATCCCACGGCATAAATATCACCGTTAAGTTCTGCTATGGAATAAGCAATTCCATCGTCACCTTGGTTGGGAAGCACTATTTCCTCATTGACATCATTATTTCTCATCCATACTTTGGGAATTAAAGAACTGCTGGTGTTTGTGGTTTCTTTCTCGTATCCGGATACATAAAATACTTCAGAATCTACAAAGAAGGAATAGGCTACGGCATCTTTGGTTCCGTCCGTAAGTTCATATTCTGGTGCTAGATTACCATTTTTCCATATTGAGGCAATTTTTCTGAGTAAGCCTCCAGAATCAGAATCTTCAAATCCGACAGCATAGATTTCATCATTGTGTAGAAGAATTGCTTTACCTCTCGCATCTTCCGTTCCATCTGTGAATTCGTACAGTTCTTGGTCGTCATTCCATAATTTCACAGATCTTTCACCAAATACACCGATATGTCCAGTTGTATAAATATTTTCTTCATCCAATACATATACAAACTCTGCTTCACTTTCGCTTTCACTACCATCAGTTACATAAGTAATATCATTATTCTTCCATAATGCGGCCCTGTCATTATCATATCCAGCAACATAAACAATTGCTGGGGTAACTGTAACTGTGGCTTCAGCAGTTAGGTTGTCCACGGTCACGGATATGGTAACGGTGCCTTCCAGTCCATGACTTGTAAGTTGGCCTTCGTTGTTGACACTCACTATATCTGGATCACTACTTTCCCATATTGGCAAACCTATTTCTTCCAATTCAGATTCTATGTTCTCTATGAATATTTGATTTTCTTTGAAGGTTTTCATAACTAGCTCCGTTTTATCCAATTCTATTAGGGTCACTGGGCCTTCCACTACTTCGACAAAACACTCGACGGAAAATTCGTCGAATTTAGCTGTAATGGTTGTTTCGCCTATGACCAATGGGGTTACATTTCCCATTTGGTCTACAGTGGCGATACTGGGATCAGTGCTCTCCCATATAATTTCATTGTCATCAACATCTGTAAGTACTTCTAAAGTTTGTGCATATTCAGGGTAGGGGTATAGGCGCAAGTTATTCTGGTTCAGCTCTAAATCATATGTTTTTTTTGATATGACCACGGTACAAATGGCTCTTGAACCCTCTGATTTTGAGGTAATGATTGCGGTTCCTTCTGAAATGCCAGTTACGAGACCTTTTGAGTTCACCGTGGCAATGTCAGCTTTGTTGCTGCTCCATTGAATGTTACTTTCCATTTCTGAAGTGACCGATAAGGCATAAGTTTCACCAATAAGAATTCCTAAAACGGATTTGTTCAATTGAATTTCTACAGGGGAGTCGGTGTGGTTTTCTTCAGTACAGCCTCCCAAAAATGTTACTGCTAGCGCGCAGTAAACAAATAATTTTTGCATTACTCGTTTCATGATAAGATTTTAAATAGGATATTTTGGGGCGGAAATATTCTAGCATTAATAGGTACTCTAAAGATACATATTTAAAATTTTAATGCCCACGAAAGTTTCATAAATATCAATGAAAGAGTCTTTTACCAAAAATTGGATTTATCTAAACAGGGAAAAGGATATATGTGGAAAAGAATAGATTGTGAAAGAAAAATGGCGTTGTAGTTTTTTGACCTATGGCGTGCAAAAGGGGTGAACAATTAAAAATCCCATCTGAAAAGTCTCAGATGGGATTTTCAAACACTAAACACAGCTGATTACATCTGCAAATCAACAACCAAGTCGAATTCGTCGTAAATGGTTTTGTCCCCTAAGTTATCAAAGAAACTTCCGGAACCGTACTTTACGTCGTAATTTGTGCGGTCAACTTTCAAAGTTGCTGTAGCTTTACTTCCATAAATGGATACATCAAAAGTAATTGGCTTGGTAATACCTTTAATAGTAAGGTCTCCAGTTACTTTGTAAGAGTTCTTCCCAGAAGCTTCAACATTAGTGAAAACCAATTTAGATGTTGGGTTGGAGGCAGTTGAAAAGAAATCATCAGATTTCAAGTGACCGTCCAATTTACCTTTGTATTCCCCTTGAAGATCGGTAGTGTTTATTGTGGTCATGTCCACTACAAACTCTCCACCAACCAATTTGTCTCCGTCAAATTCCAAAGATCCAGATTTAAGGTTTACTGTACCAGTATGTGACCCAGTTACTTTGTAAGCTTTCCAAGTTACAGAGCTTTCACTAGCTTTCACTTCTTTCTTTTCTCCGTCAATAGGATTGGCAAAAGTTGATGCTCCAAAAATAACGGTAAGGGCTAAACTTAAAATTGTCTTTTTCATGATTGTGTTTTTAATTATTGTAATTGAATTAATAAAGGTTTATAAATGTGTAAATAATTCTTCATTTGATTTTCTCACTTTGGGCATGTGCTGAGTCCCATCTTCATCGGATCGATATCCTAAGGGAAGCACAACCACTGCATTGAGATTTTTTTCAGTAAGGGCCAAGATTTTGTTGTATTCATCAGCTTGAAAACCTTCCATCGGGCATGTGTCAATCTTTAGCTCAGCAGCAGCTTGCATGACATTGCCCAGGGCGATATATACCTGTTTGGCTGTCCAGTTGCTCTTGGTCTCAACAGGAAGGTTTAGCAAACTTGATTTCATCATATTGCTATAGTCTTTCAACCCTTCCATTGGTACATTTCTGGTCTTGCTCAAATTTTGTAAATATCCATCCACTAATTCTTCACCAAAATCTGTAACGTTGGCAAACACCAGTAGGTGAGAAGCGTCTGTAATTTGCGATTGGTTCCAAGAAAAGGGTTTTAATTTTTCTTTGAGTTCCTGATCTGTTATCACAAAAACGTGATAAGGTTGCAATCCATAAGATGAAGCACTTAATCTTGTGGCTTCCAATATGGTTTCCATATCTTCATCCGATACTTTTTTACTGGCATCGAATTTTTTTGTGGCGTAACGCCAGGTTCTATTTTCTATGACATTGTTCATGTTAAAATTTATCTAGGAGATTATTAAGTTCTTTAAGTTCATGGGTGGAAAAATTCTTCAAAACATCAGTTTCAGTTTCTTGAATAACATGATCAATTTCTTTTAGTGCTTCCAGACCACCAGCTGTAATCATGATTTCCACTTTACGTCTATTTTCAGGACACACCCATCGCTCCACATATTCTTTAGCGATAAGTTTGTCCACCAAACGCGTAGTATTGCTCATTTTGGTGACCATACGCTCATTTATTGTGGACAGATTACAGGGCTTGCCTTTTTGACCTCTAAGAATGCGCAATACATTGAATTGGGGTTCAGAAATTTCAAAAGGCTTTAAAGCCAAAGCAAATTGTTCCCTGATTTTGTTGCCTACCAATGCAAAATGAATCATGGTTCGGGGCTTCAAGGGAATTTCCTTTTCTGTTTTTATGATTTCCTCCACATTCATGTACAAACAATAATTGTATATACAAATGTATGCTGATATATCCTTTATCGATGTATTTTTAACAGATAAAGTTTTGTTAAAAAAGAAAAGATGGATAGGTCATTGGTTAATTTTAGAATCGTAAAAATCGGATAATGAATAACTTATTGTTTTTTGTTTTGGGCATTCTATTCATATGCTCTAGTTGTGGAAATAAAAATAAAAAAGAAGAGATGTCGTACTCATCTTCATCAGATATAGTGGAAGTTCAGACTAAAGAAGTTGATGATCCCGTAAAATTTCCTGTCTATAATTTTGAAGAGTTTGAATCATTATTGTATCAAAAAGACGAGAAAATATATGTGATTAATTTTTGGGCCACTTGGTGCAAACCTTGTATTGAGGAAATGCCGTATTTTGAACAGGTAAATGCAGAACAAAAGAAGAATGGTGTGGAAGTGATTTTAGTAAGTCTGGATATGCCCAACATGTGGAAAACAAGATTGGAACCTTATGTGGAAAAAAAAGGAATACAATCCAAAGTGGTTATTCTGGATGACCCTAAGCAACATGTATGGATTCCTAAAGTTGATCAAGATTGGGGAGGAGGTATACCAGCAACACTTATATATAACAAGGACAAACGCACCTTTTATGAGCAGGGTTTTACCTATGAGGAGCTGAATACTGAGTTGAGCAAATTTTTAAACTGATACCGTAATGAAAACACTTAAAATTTTGGGTCTTTTAGCCCTAGTAATTTCCTTGGGGGCCTTCTCTACCATATTGAAGCCTACTGGGGTTGACGGATACAATATTGGGGATATCGTTTCAGATTTTTCCCTTAAAAATATTGATGACAATATGGTTTCCCTTTCAGATTTTAGTGAAGCAAAAGGTTTTATTGTGATTTTTACATGCAATACGTGTCCGTATGCTATTGCCTATGAGGATCGTATTGTTGCATTGGATGCCAAATACCGTTCTTTGGGTGTACCAGTAATCGCCATTAACCCCAATAATCCTGATATTAAGTCTGGGGACAGTTTTGAGAAAATGAAAGTAAGGGCAGCTGAAAAGGGGTTTACCTTTCCTTATCTTTTTGATGAGGGCCAAAAAGTTTATCCGCAATTTGGAGCTACACGAACACCTCATGTCTTTTTACTGGAAAATACCTCTAAAGGCAACATGGTAAAATACATAGGTGCTATTGATGATAATTACCAAGATGCATCAAAAGTGGAGGAAAAGTTTGTTGAAAGTGCTGTGGATGCCATGTTGGCCGGGAATGAAATTGTAACCAAGACTACGAAGGCTATCGGTTGCGGCATAAAATAAAGATAAAATCACAAAATAATGGAAATTCAAATCCGGGGTAATGCTCCGGATTTTTATTTTTGCATGACATAAATATTACTACTATGTCAGATTTATCACAAGAGGAATGGGCTGAACAATTAGAAAGCGATACCAATGCTTTTATTCTGGATGTGCGAACTCCGGAAGAAGTGGAGGAAGGCTATATTCCTGGCGCCACCAATATAGATATTTATTTGGGGCAGGAATTTTTGGATGAGTTGGAAAAATTAGACAAGTCCAAAAACTATTATGTCTACTGCAGATCGGGCAACCGTAGTGGACAAGCCTGTGCCATTATGAACAGTATTGGTATTGAAAACACTTATAATTTAGAAGGTGGTTTTATGAACTGGGAAGGCGAGGTAGCCGAATAGGAATGTATTTGCAGAGAAACACTAAAGTTCTTTTCGTTATTTAGGTTTTGGAGACAGCAGTTATTAAGGCTTTCTTTTTTTAAGCACTTTACCATTAAGGGTATTATTGTACTTTCCATTTTCAATGGTGATTTTTCCATTCAATATGCTATAGACAAGCCCTTCAGATAGTTGAAAGGCATTTGTATAGTCCGCCTTATCTCGAAATGTTTTTGGGTCAAAAATTATTATATCAGCATAATAGTCCTTTTTCAATTTTCCTCTTCGGTCAATTTTAAATATCTCTGCTGTTTTTGCACTACTACTATTGATGAACCTAGAAGTGTCTATTATTTTTTTCTGAGCTACATAGGTATGAAACTTTCTGGGAAAGGAACCAAATTTTCTTGGATGTCCGGTATTGCCATCCGATCCCGTAACAATCCAGTCCTGTTTCATAAAAGTAAGAATATCATCATTGGCCATATTGAAAGATGCCACACGAACATACCCCGATTTTAACAACTCAATTACGGTTTCATTGGCAGGTAAATCAAGCATGTTTGATATTTGCAATAAATTTTTCCCTATAAAATTTCCCTTTTTGGATTTTACGATCAATAGCTTTTCGGCACCGCCTCTTCTAGCAATGTTCTCATTTATTTCCGTTAGGATTTTATTTTTAAGCTTTGGATCATTATATCGGATGAACAGGGAATCTTTACCGCCACTTTCGGCCCAACGGGGTACCACGGCAGCTTTCAGTCCGGTCGCAGAGGCGCTATAAGGGTATTGGTTTGCTGTAATTTCAAGACCTTCCTCATGTGCTTTTTCAATCAGGTCTATTATAGCTTTGCTTTTATCCCAGACATCAACCCCTAAACATTTAATATGCGAAATATGAATGGGAAGTTTGGCTTGTCTGCCAATTTCTATGGCTTCTTCAATTGAATACATCAACCCCACATTATAAGAACTCTCATCTCTTAGATGTGTATCGTAGATTCCTCCATTTTCTGCAGCAATTTTTGCCAATGCAATGACCTCTTCAGTATTGGAATAACTTCCGGGAGAATAAAAAAGACCTGTAGAAATACCAAAGGCACCAGCTTTCATTTCTTGATCTACGAGTTGTTGCATTTTCTTTATTTCAGCAGCGGTGGCCAGTTTATCGCTTTTTCCCATTATTTGTTCTCGTATTGTGCCATGTCCAACCAAAGGCACTACATTGGTGCCAATTCCTTGAGCATTATAGAGTGCCTTGAATTCTTTAAGGGGATAAAAACTGGCGCCATCATTCCCAACAACTACGGTAGTTATACCTTGGAACAGAAAAGGTTTGTTATGAGAGGTTTCGGCTTTGTTCAAATCCCGATCAGCGTGGGTATGTGGGTCTATAAAGCCTGGGCAAACGATAAGTTCACTGGCATTTATTGTTTTTTTTGCAACAATTTGAAAACCGGATAAATCACCCACATGAATGATTTTATCCCCCTTAACAACAATACTGTTTTTAGATGGCTTGGTGGATACGCCATCATACACCAAACCATTTTTAATTAGAATATCAGCTTCTATTTTCTTTATGCCACAACAGATTAGAAAGGGCAAGAACAATAGTGTCAGTATAAAGACTTTGCAAATGGATTTCATAAGGACAAGATTAAAAATAGTCTTAACAAAGCCGGTTTTGTTTTTCCAACATTATTGATTAATGGACATGGGTTCAAAAATAGATAATCCAACGGGTGCATTATTATTGGAATTGAGTTCGTTTTGGGAAATTATAAAACGCTGCGGGTGAATTTCAATACCAGATCTATTAAAGGGAACAGGTACAACAATATCTGTCTCGGTACGAAGTCGTCTTAAATCGTTCCAAGGCATGAATGTGCCAAACCCTGTTACGTAGCGTTCTTCTATAATTTCACGTAGTAAGGCCCGTGTTTTATCGATACCATCTTCATTTTCCATTCCCCCGGCTTCAAAGTCTTCGTCTGCATAGGCTTCATAAATTTTATCATCCACATCACCAGAAAATCGTATATCAAATGAATCTTCGGATTCCAAAAACTCCCGAACCAGGTTCAATTGGTTTAGACCTTCTTCAAAAGAAATGGTTCTGGCGCCGGTTTCGGCAAGGATCAAAAGGTTTTCTTGATAGGTAACTAGATTCATTGGAGTGAATTCTCCATTAATTATATTGGTGCTGCCCGTTCCACTTTTTCCGCCAGCTTCCAAATAATTCCTTCTGGCTTTTTCATCAGTTTTATCGTTCCTGCGACTGCCTTCATCAATACTCAATAGATCTCGAAAAAATGTATCTTCAACACTCATGAATCCGATTCTGCTTCCAATCATGAATCGATATAAAAGGTTTTCAGTACCTACTATTCCAGTTTCCAAAGGTGTAAATCGCATACTTCCATCATGTTCAGAAATGCCGTTTTGTGCTGCTTCATAAGCTTCCGTGTATTGTTTGTTTTGAAGATAGTATCTTGCTTTTAGGGTATATGCTGTTCTTAACCATTTTTCCTTGTCACCTTCAAAGAAGATATCTTCATCCAAATCATCATCTGTGTCTGGACTTCCCAATAAGATGATTGCTTCATCCAATATATTTTGAAGTGCTTCATAGATTTCGGTCTGCGTATCAAACTTAGGATCTTCAATACTTTCCACTCCGACTTCGGAATAAGGAATATCTCCCCATATCATAGTGGCAGTACCTACGGCGTGTGCTTCAATTACCCTTGTTATACCAGAGATGAGCAGACCTTTCCTATCAATGCCATTTAGATTGTAGTATTTGGCTATTTCCCGATTTTGTTTGAGTATGCCATTATATACATAGCCCCATGCACTATTGGACTCTTCGGAAGATATGTCATAGTTGTAAAGGCCTAGATATAGTGATATTTCGCCTCTATATTGGCCGGACCACATTCCAGATATTCGTTGCAAGTGACTGACATTTATGGCTATGTCGGCCAACATAGTGCCTTTTATCAATAAACTGGGATTTAGTCTTTCATCAACAGTAATAGCATTCGGGTTGCTATTTAGTTCTTCAAAGGATTCACTGCAAGATATCATCAAAAAAACGCAGAAAATACTTATATAGATTTTTGATTTCATATGCATTAGTATTTGATTTCCAATTTAAGTGAGTATGTTTTTGATGCTGGATTGGTAAAGTAATCGATACCAAATCCATTGCTGACGCCAGTTTGGTTAGTTTGAGGGTCAACCCCTAGAATATCTGTCCATAGTGCTAAATTTCGCCCTGTTAGGGTAAAGGATAACGAAGCCAATTTTGTCTTTTCCCTAAACCTTTCGGAATTCAAAGTGTAACCTAGCGTTACTTCGCTTAAACGTGTCCATGAGGCATCTTGATTGATGGCAAACTCATTGATTACCGAAGATCCAAAACCTCCACCTATAGTGGTATAGTAGGATTCGTTCAATAGTACTGGGCCTGCCCCAAAATCTTGAATGTTTCCGCGAACTGGTACTCCAGCGGGATGTATAACCCCAGCACGATCTATAACATCGACGGTTGGGGTAACTGTGTTCCCTACATCTGTGTGGGTGCCAAAATTCCGCATAATAAAGCGTGTTCTTTCTGCAAATACGCCTCCTTGGGAATGCTCTACCAACGTATTGAAAAAGAAACTTCGATAATTTATCCGCAACCCAGCAGCGCCCCTCCATTCTGGGTTGGGATCGCCCAGCACCCCTTGTTCGGGTGCCAACTGTGGAAATCCATTTACATCCAAATCCAAGGAGCCGTCCGAATTTCTTAGTGCTTTTGAACCCCATAAAGTCCCCATGGGATAGCCAACTACAGCCCTGGAGCTAATGGAGCCACTTGTTAGTGCAAGCGTATTGGTTCCCAAGATGGACAATACTTTATTTTTATTATTGTTGAAATTACCATAAACAGTGGCTTTGAAACCTTTGTTGTTTTTAAGAAAATCATATTCAAGATCCAGTTCCAAACCTCTATTTTCAAGACTTGCCCCATTGGCATAAATGTTATCTGCACCTGTACTGGGTGATGTAGGTAGGGATATTAAAATATCTTCTACGGTATTGTAATAGTAGGTTCCGCTCAGAGAAAGTCTATTATCAAGGAACTTCAAATCCATTCCTACCTCATATTCTGTTTTTATTTCAGGTTTTAAATTTGAATTTCCTAAATTATTGTTGAATCGGAACCCGCCTCCAAATTGTGCTAATTCAAGAGGGTCGGAATAATCAGAGTATGTAGGGGTTTCATACGTGGTTTGTGCGCGATGAGCTCTGGGTTCAACACCTACTTGTCCTACCCCGGCCCTTATTTTTCCATGTGTGAGCACCAAGTTGTCTTTTAAGAAATTCAATTTGGTAAACAACCAAGATATATCAACAGATGGATAGAAAAATGCACCATTTATGGTAGAAGCTCTTTCCATGGCACCTGCGGTATTGAGGAAGAATTGCTTTTTAAAATCGAGACTTCCTGTGTAATAGAACCGGTATTTTCTTCTTTGGGTGATAAAGTGCCTCGTTGGTTCTATTTCTGTTGAATTGGAAAATACCTGGGCATCAGTATCGGCAAGGAAATTGGCACCTTCATTATAAACTGATTTCCTCAATCTTTCATTAAAACTATATCCGGTTAGTAGATTTCCTCTAAAACCTCCACCTATTTTGAGTGTTTTTGTTCTGGCTATAAAATCAAAATTGGATACTCTGTTATTGATATTGTCCAGATTGAATCGTCCAGTTCCCCTACCAGCAGTATGCACTGGGAAAAAATAGCGTCTTTCATCAAAATACATGTCATAACTACCACGTATCTTAAATCGCAACCATGAGTTGTGCCTATAATCAAAATCTGCGGATGCAATTATTCGATCTACTTGGTTGGGGCTTTTTTGTCTATATAGGGTCCATAATGGGTTGTTATATCCAGGATTGGTTGAAGCACCTATTGGGTTTCTATAGGAACGATGTCTATTCTCGTTCGTATCTCCATTGGCATCTATATAAGTTCCGGTATAACCGGATATGTCAAAATCTGGCGCGTTTCGTAAAAGTCCAAGTAACAAACCTGCGGTATTGGAGCTCTGTTGTATTCGCAATGATTTTGTGTTGGTGTATCGAAAACGAGATCGAACACTCAATTTGTCATTGAATTCATATTTCCCACTAAAACCTACATTGATTCTTTTGTAATCACTTTCCCTAATGACACCTTCCTGATTTAATGCCCCTATACTGAAACGATACCTACCTTTGTCATTGGCGTTGTTGATACTGAGGTAGTGCTTTTGAGAGAGGGCATCTTGGAAGACTTTATCGAAATTTCTCTCAACAAAAGTTTCTTTTGAGTTTTTGGTTTGGACTAATTCCCACTCCCTGTTATTTTGATCTATATAATACCCTTCTTCATTTCTTGGAAAGAATATATCGGAGCCCCCAGGACGAGAAGCTATTTCATCTCCCCAGGATTGAATGCTCCCAAGATTATAAACACCATTGTTGCCTTGTCCATAGTTGGTCTGTACAGGGTGTAAGTTAATTACTTTGTCCACAAACACCGTTGTTCTGTATACCACATTGAGTTTCCCTGTGTCCCTTCCTCTTTTGGTAGTTATCACAATAACACCATTTGCAGCCTCTGAGCCCCAAATGGCAGCTGCAGAAGCTCCTTTTAAGATATCGATGGACTCAATATCATCTTCATTGATATCATTAAGGCGTGATTGTTGGGACGTGCCTCCATCAACATCACTACTTCCTGTAAGGTTATCGTTACTTATAGGTACACCATCTAAAATAATCAAGGGTTGTGTGCTACCGGATATTGTATTTGCACCACGAATTTGTACTATGGCTCCAGCTCCGGGATCTCCATTGGATCGGGCAATTCTAACACCAGAAGCTTTCGCCTGTAAAGCGTTTATAAGATTCACTTCCCCAGAGGTTGCCAGTTGGTCCGCTTTCACTTTGGATACGGTTGCTCCTAGCGTTTCTTTGTCAACTTCAATTCCTAAAGCATTGACAACTACTTCATCAAGGGCTTGTGCATCCTCTTCCAATAGTACATTTATAAATATTTTGTCGCCAACTTCTATTTCTTGGTCCTTATACCCCAGATAGGTGAATACCAATATGGCGCCATCTGGAACTTCAATACTGTATTTCCCATCAAAATCCGTGGTGGTACCTTGATCTGTTCCTTTTACAAGTATTGTGGCTCCGGGTAAAATATCAAAACTGTCACTTACGGTACCGGTAACCGTTTTTTGGGCATGTACACTCAATGATATTAAAATGAGTGCAAGTGGTAATCTTTTTAATAGTGCGTTCATAATGTAGGTTAAGGTGGGTTTTGGGTGTGTTAATTTGTCATTTTGTTGTTATTCAGAGTTTTCTATCAATATTCTCATCATTTCCCTAGCGGAAACTTTTCCTATGAGTTCTATCTGCTTTTTTGGTGTAGAGTCTCCTATTTCATAGGTAACTCCAACCGCATTGTGCAGATATAAAAACCAACCCTTCGAGTTTGCCGATGCGCTGTCATTTTTTCTTTCGTTCACTTTATAATCAGGAATGTTTTCTTCCAAAGCTTTGAACCAATCACCTATAAAATTTGGCATAGTGGTCTTTTTACGGGTTTTATTCGTGTAAAAAACATCTTTATATGTAGAATGGAAGTCCAGTCCAAGCACTATTTCCCCATCACTTTCAAATGCTGAATTGATGATGAAGTTTGCAACATTTCGTGTTTCGGGTTGCCTGTATCTAGACCAGTCCCTGTTGAGGTCGATTCCCCCTCCATTATGCCGCCAGTTACCCATGTCCACTCCATCTGGATTCACAATTGGGAAGGCCAAAACCCGATACTTTTCCAAAAAGGTCTTGGATAGATTTGATTCGCTCAATATGGTCTCCAAAAAGAACTGATAAGCAAAGTATCCTGTTATTTCCGGTGGATGTTGACGGGTCAATAGGACCACGATAGGTTTTCCTTGCTTGGAGTCTTTATAAATATCCAGAACTGGGATATCCCTTTGGAATTTGGATTTTCCTGCTGATAGTAAATGTACGTGGTCTTCCTTTCCTTCAATTAGGCTATTGATCCATTTTTCCGTATCCTTTGATGTAGAAAGTTCCTGGGCCGATATCAAAACGGGCGTTTTGCCAACACGTATTTTTGCTATTGCTTCATTGCCATTTCGTACAATATTCTTTTTACTAAGTTTTCTCCAAACACCACTTACAGTTTTTATTTTGGGTCTATATCGATGTTTATATTCGGCTGGATACTTAAAATTCAAGTATATATCCCTTTTGACTTCTGACCATAGCAAAAATGCATAATAGGCACTATTGTTTATGGGTTTGTTTTCTGGATTAATGAATACGGCCACTGTACTATCATTAACCTTTTTAAAATCATTTAGACGGGCCCCTTGAAATTCATTACTGGCATACATACCCATATCCTTCAATACAAATGTTTGTTTGTTTTGAAAGTCAATAGTCCTAGAAGAGGTGTTTATCGGAACAGGAAAATAAACCTCCTTTAGCACTGCTTGTGCCATTAGTTCCGGCATATTGCATAAGGAAATTAAAAGCACTGACAGCAGCAGTACCCACCCCTTTTTTAAGTGATTAAAAAATGAGAAGCCCATTATTTAGTTTAAATAACTGTCTGGCAACAAGAATTAAAATCTACTTTATAAAACAGTCTGCTGTGCTGAATTGCATTTGTTGAAGAGATTGAAATTTTAAAATGCAATTAATAAGTATGGGTACGAACGAATGTACAAAACTTTTTGTTAATATGTTTGCAATGCATATTTTTCTGCTTAAGATGCAAGTTGAATGGGTATCGGTACTTGCAATGACGGTTGGAAAAATTCAAATACGAAATAGCAGAAAAACTATGACACTCGAACAGGGAATTGCATCGCTGGAACAAAATCGAAGGGTTTTATTAGAAACCTTGGCAAATATTCCCTTAGAACTGGTTAACTGGAAGAAAAGTTCTGGGGATTGGTCCTTGTTGGAAATTATTTGTCATTTGGTTGATGAGGAAAAAGAAGATTTTCGGACTCGGGTTGAACATACACTCAAGAATCCTGATAAACCATTGATTCCCATTGATCCGGCAGCATGGGTGAAACAGCGTAATTATAATGGACAGGATTTTAAAACAAAATTACAGCAGTTTGACCATGAACGTCAAAAATCGATTGCTTGGTTGAAAAGCACGTTTGATCTACATTGGGAAAATGTGTTGCATCACCCACAGCGAGGTCCAATTTCAGCGTATTCATTTCTTTTTAATTGGTTGGCTCATGATTACCACCATATTCGGCAAATCAATAACATTAAATACGCTTTTTTAAAGGAAAGTTCGGGTGATTCCCTTACTTATGCTGGAAAATGGTAGTCATTTTTCTATTTTAGCATTATGAAGGAAGACCTACTCCATTTTATATGGAGGTGCGATAAGCTTCAAGGACGACCGCTGACCACAACAACCTCCCAAGACATAAAAATTATTAAACCAGGTACTTTAAATCAGTACGCTGGACCAGACTTTTTTAATGCTTTGGTAGAGGTTGGAGGACAACTTTGGGCCGGAAATGTGGAAATGCACCTCAAATCATCAGATTGGTATGCACATCATCATGAAATTGATGATGCTTACGACAATGTTATTCTTCATGTGGTTTGGGAAGATGATGTTTCTGTTTTTAGAAAGGATGGTAGTTTTATCCCAACATTGGAATTAAAAGACCATGTGGCTCCTGCGTTATTAAAAAAATATGAAGAAATGTTCCTTCGTGCCAATCCAAATTTTATCAACTGTGAAAGAGATTTTGCCCAAATGGATGGTTTTTTGGTCAACAATTTCTTGGACCGATTGTATTTAGAAAGGCTGGAAACCAAATCTAAACGTATTTTGGAGTTGCTCAAGAACACAAAATTTGATTGGGAGGGTGTTCTTTTTGTACTCTTGGCCAAAAGTTTTGGGACTAAAGTCAACGGAGATTTCTTTTTAGAAAGGGCCTTGCAATTGTCTTTTTCCATTGTGAGAAAAGAAAGCTCCCGTAATTTAAGTTTGGAAGGTTTGTTCTTGGGATATTTTGGATTGCTTGAAAAAAAAGATTGTACAGATGCGTATTACGTGAAGCTTTCCAAAGAGTACGATTATCTATCCCACAAATACCAATTGTTTCCAGCTACTGGCAAGCCTGAATTTTATGGTTTACGTCCGTCCAACTTTCCAACGCTTCGATTAGCACAATTGGCGCAATTATATGTTCAGCATAACAATTTGTTTTCAAAATTGATGGAAATCAAAAAAGTAGAAGATGTATACCAAATATTTACTTGTATGGCAAGTGCATACTGGAACAGTCATTATACCTTTGGTAAATCATCTGGCAATAACCCTAAGAAACTCAGTAGGAATTTTATCGACCTTTTGATAATAAACACACTTGTTCCTTTGAAATTTTGCTATTCAAAACACATTGGTGTGGATTGGAGCGAGGAACTTATTGCTATGGTTTCTCAACTAAAAAGTGAATCCAATTCCATTGTTTCCAACTTTGAAATCTTAGGATCAAAAACTAACAATGCTATGGAAAGTCAAGCCAAAATACAATTGTACAACCAGTACTGTTCTAAAAATAAATGTCTGCAATGTAGCTTAGGAGTCCATTTATTAAACAGAAATACATAATTTTAGCCATGGCTTTGTTTTATGATTCACTCTATTACTTTCAAAAGAGGGGTTTTGAAGTTTGTCGACGCATCGCGGAACGCCTTGGGATAAGAGCTAGGGTGGTACGAACGACTTTCATTTATTTGACCTTTGCCACTTTGGGCTTTGGTTTTGCATTGTATCTTTTTATTGCGTTTTGGTTAAAGATCAAGGACTTGGTCTATACCAAAAGAACCTCTGTTTTTGACCTTTGATTATGATTAAACTATTGCGTTCCAAAATAGTAATTGCCATTTCTCTCATGGTCTTGGTATTGTCGTTTGGAGTGATAGGGTATAAGATTTTAGCGGATTATTCTTGGATCGAAGCTTTTTATATGACCATAATTACCGTGACCACGGTAGGTTTTTCAGAGGTAAGGCCATTGGATGCCAACGCAAAGATTTTTACTGTATTTTTAATTGTTACCAGTGTTTTCATTTTTGGATTTGCCATTTCGGTGGTCACTGAATATATATTGGGAAGGAATTCCTTGGAATTATTAAAAAAGAAAAAGGTGAAGAAAGCAATAGGAAATTTATCTAATCATGTTGTGGTTTGTGGCTTTGGAAGAAATGGGATGCAAGCAGCCGAAAAGTTGAGGGCTTACAGAAAACCTTTTGTGGTAATTGAAAGAGATAGGGAAATCATTGAACGGCACGAGGATGAAGTTTTGTTTGTGGAAGGGGATGCCAATGAAGATGAGATTTTAATGGAGGCCGGCATAGATAGGGCCCAATATTTAATTACAGCTGTTCCAGATGATGCGGTTAATCTATTTATAGTACTTACTGCTAGACAATTGAACAAAAAGTTATTTATCATTAGCAGAGCATCACAAATAACTTCCCAGAAAAAACTGGCTTTTGCGGGAGCAAATAAAGTAATTATGCCAGATAAAATTGGGGGTGATCATATGGCTTCCTTGGTAGTGATGCCTGATTTGATCACTTTTATGGATAAGCTTTCAGTAGAGGGAGAGCATACTACTAATCTGGAAGAAGTGGAAATAGAAGATTTTGTGGATCAGGTAGATTGTAGTTCCATTAGGGATTTGGATCTTCGTAGGAAAACGGGATGCACCATTATAGGCTATATAGATCCCGAAGGCAAATACATCATAAACCCTGAGGCAGACCTGCAGTTGGAAGCCAAGGGCAAGGTCATTGTTTTAGGAAGGCCTGAGCAAATAAAAAAACTCAACCAAATGTTTCAAATAGGGTAGTTTAACATCTATTAAATTTGACTCCGTTGTTTTTTTTTAGGATATTGTCCCCTTTACATCAAATTAACATAACCAAATAGATATTATGAAGTATAGACTTCTTACCGCCTTAACTTTAGTATTTCCACTATTTATGTTTTCCCAGGAAGCCGAAGAAGTAGGGTTAGATCAAAAAATTGATGCTGCTTTTAAACCCGTTTCCGATTTTTTCAATACAGTAATCTTTTTCGAAATAATGGGAACGCCATTCGTGCTTATACTATTGGTAGGAAGTGCATTGTTCTTTACATTATATTTCGGATTTCCAAATGTTAGGCATTTTTGGACTGCAATCAATGTTGTTCGTGGAAAATACGATGTTTTGGAAGGTGCAGCCGGTCATGGCGTAGAAAAAGCTGAGGTTAATATTGTGGATGGGGATTTACCAGATACTATAAGAGATGAAAGCCATGAGGGAGAGGTGAGCCATTTTCAGGCTTTGGCGACAGCAGTTTCAGGCACTGTTGGAAACGGAAACATCGCTGGTGTGGCCTTAGCAATTGCCTTGGGAGGACCAGGTGCTACTTTTTGGATGATAGTCTGCGGACTTTTAGGTATGTCCACCAAGTTTGTGGAATGTACGTTGGGAGTACAGTATCGAGACGTTGATGAGAACGGAGTAGTGTATGGTGGCCCTATGTACTATATAAGCAAAGGATTGAAGAGCAAAGGTTTTGTTACCCTTGGTAAAATTTCGGCTGCTTTATTTGCAGTATTCTGTATTGGGGGTTCCTTTGGTGGAGGTAATGCTGCACAATCTAATCAGGCCACTATTGTTGTGAAGGAGCTTTTCGGTTGGGAAAGTACCATGGCAGGTACCATTATTGGAGTGGTATTGGCACTTTTGGTAGGTGTCATTATTATAGGAGGAATTAAAAGAATTGCATCTGTAACAGAAAAAGTAGTTCCATTTATGGCATTACTATACATTCTTGCGTGTCTTTATATCATTTTTGGAAACTTTGGACTTATTGATGATGCCATTTCACTCATTGTTACTGAAGCTTTTAATCCAACCGCAATTGGTGTTGGTGGGGTGATTGGTGTACTGTTGGTTGGTTTTAGAAGAGCTGCATTCTCCAATGAGGCAGGAGCAGGTTCTGCATCCATTGCACACTCTGCAGTTAAAACAAAATACTCCGCTTCCGAAGGCTTGGTTGCACTGTTGGAACCTTTTATTGACACTGTTGTCATTTGTACGATGACAGCCTTGGTAATCATCATTTTTAACTTTGGTGGAGTTTTTGATTATGGAGGAGATGGAACTGGTGTGGTGATGATAGATGGAACACCTTACGAGGGCGCAGGAATTACATCGCAAGCTTTTGCCAAATACATTCCTTATTCCAATGTGTTCTTGACGATTGCTGTGGTATTGTTTGCAGTTTCAACCATGATTTCTTGGTCGTACTATGGATTGCAGTCTTGGAAGTTCCTTTTTGGAAGAGGAAAGAAAACAGATTTGACCTATAAGTTGTTGTTTTTGACCTTTGTTGTCATTGGGGCTGCTGCTAGCATGGATTCTATCTGGGCTTTCTCCGATGCCATGATTTTTGCCATGGTGTTCCCTAATATGGTGGGTCTGTACTTCTTGTTCCCAGAGGTCAAGAAACAGTTGGCGAGATATATGGATGCCATACGAGCTTCTAAATAGACCTTTACAACTAGTATAACATAATGAAATCCCACTTTAAGTTCAATAAGCAAGAACGAAGTGGGATTTTCTTTTTGCTGTTCATTATAATTGTACTTCAAGGGAGTTATTTTGTTGTCAAGTCAAGATCTTTTCAAGGTGATTCAAGTTTGAGTGTCAATACTTTGATGGAGGCAAGGTTGGATAGCCTTAAACTTCAATTGATAGATGATTCCCCAAAAATATTTCCTTTCAATCCAAATTACCTAACAGATTATAAAGGTTATGCTTTGGGTTTGACCAAGGTCGAAATAGATAGATTATTGGCTTTTCGTGCCCAAAACAACTATGTGAATTCTACTGAGGAGTTTCAGAAAGTGACACAGATTTCCGATTCTTTACTTGAGAAGTTGATTCCCTATTTTAAGTTTCCCCAATGGAAAAAGACAGCTCGGCCTAATCAAAAACAATTCTCATCAACTAAAACAAATGCGGTTGCAATCAGGGACTTGAACAAGGTTTCTGCGGAAGATTTAATGCAAATAAGTGGTATTGGAGAGGTACTTTCACAGCGAATCATAAAGTTTAGAGATCGTTTAGGAGGGTTTTTGGTCAATGAACAATTATATGATGTATATGGTTTAGCACCTGAAGTAGTGGATAGGGCCTTAAAAAGGTTCAAGGTAATTGAAGTTCCCGCAGTTAATAAAATAAACATAAACAGCGCAACAGCTAATGAAATCTCCCAGTTGGTCTACATTAACCGTAAACTGGCAGAAGAAATTGTTACAGTAAGAGGGGAAAAGGGTAACTTTGAATCTTACAAAGATTTGTTTAACATTAAAGGGTTTCCGATAAACAAAATAGAGAGAATTAAATTATATTTGTTTTTACAAAAAAATGCTGAAGAATGATTACAGACACCTTATCCACCATGAATTTTGATTATTCAGAAACACAAAAAATGGTGGCTGAGTCTGCAAGGGATTTTGCAGAACAATATATTCGCCCACATGTAATGGAATGGGATGAATCCCAGACTTTTCCTGTTGAGGTATTCAAAAAAGCAGGAGAGTTAGGCTTTATGGGCATATTGGTTCCTGAAGAATTGGGCGGTTCTGGATTGGGCTATCATGAGTACATTGCCATTTTGGAAGAAATTTCAAAAGTGGATCCATCCATAGGTCTGTCCGTAGCTGCACACAATTCATTGTGTACCAATCATATTCTGTCTTTTGGCAATGTGGAACAAAAGCAAAGATGGATTCCAAAATTGGCTTCTGCTGAATGGTTGGGAGCTTGGGGTTTAACTGAGCATAATACAGGTTCTGATGCAGGAGGAATGGCCACTACCGCGATTAAGGATGGTGATTTTTGGATACTGAACGGTACCAAGAATTTCATCACGCATGGCAAAAGTGGTGACGTAGCTGTGGTAATAGCCAGGACAGGTGAAAAAGGTGATAGTAGAGGAATGACTGCTTTTGTGATTGAAAAAGGAACGCCAGGTTTTTCAAGCGGAAAAAAAGAGGATAAACTAGGTATGCGTGCCAGCGAAACGGCAGAACTTATATTTTCTGACTGTAGAATTCCAGATGAAAACCGCTTAGGTGAGGTTGGAGAAGGATTCATTCAGTCGATGAAGGTATTGGATGGCGGTAGGATTTCGATAGGAGCTTTATCCCTAGGTGTGGCCAAAGGTGCTTATGAGGCTTCTCTAAAGTATTCAAAGGAACGTTTTCAATTTGGTAAGGCCATTAGTGAGTTCCAGGGGATTTCTTTTAAACTGGCAGATGCTGCTACTGAAATTGAAGCTGCGGAGTTGTTATTGCACAAAGCTGCTTTCCTAAAGAATGCTGGAAGACCTATGACCAAATTAAGCGCCATGTGCAAAATGTTTGCTTCAGAGATATGTGTTAAGATTGCAAATGATGCAGTGCAGATTCACGGAGGTTATGGATATACCAAAGATTTTCCTGTAGAAAAGTTTTATAGGGATTCCAAGCTTTGTACCATTGGTGAAGGAACTACAGAAATACAAAAAGTGGTCATTTCAAGAAATATCTTGAAGTAATTTGTGCAGTATTATTTTATACTTGTATATTTGCACTCCAAAAATCAAAAGAAAGGAGGTTGTAGCCAATGTTAATAATACCAGTAAAAGAAGGAGAAAACATCGATAGAGCTTTAAAACGTTTCAAGCGTAAGTTTGATAAAACTGGAACTATGCGTCAATTGAGAAGCAGACAACAGTTCACCAAACCTTCTGTAAAACGTAGGGCAGAGATTCAAAAAGCCCAGTATATTCAAGGTTTGAGAGATAAAGAGGAAGTTTAAGGCTCCTACCTATATAATATAGCATCCCGTTTCTGAATAAGGAACGGGATTTTTTTTGTTTATAAAATCTTCATACAAATTTGGCTAACTTTGGGTAATGTCCTTACCAGCTTTTATCGATTACTTAAAATTAGAGAAAAACTATTCCAAGCACACCATTGGTGCTTACGAAAAGGACATTAAGGAGTTCTCAAAGTTTTGTGAAGAACAATTCAGTATGACTTCCATTCAAGAAATGGATTATACAATTATCAGAAGTTGGATCGTGTCTTTGGTTGATAAAGGTATTGCGAATAGATCTATAAATAGAAAAATATCCTCACTACAGGCCTATTATCGATTTTTACAGAAAATAGGTCAAATTACTATATCTCCTTTAGCGAAACATAGAGCTCTCAAGACGGAAAAAAAAGTTGAAGTTCCATTTTCTGAGCGAGAAATGGAAAAAATACTCTCTGAAATACCTTTTTCGGAGGATTTTGAAGGAAAACGTGATCGATTGATTATCGAAATGTTGTATACCGCAGGCCTCCGTAGAACAGAACTGGTACATTTAAAAGTTACTGACGTAGATTTAGGCAAAAGTACCTTGAAAGTATTGGGAAAAAGAAATAAAGAGCGCATACTACCGCTTTTATCTTCTACGCAGGAGTTGATAAAGGATTACAATCTCTACCGTTCAAAATTGAAAAACAGGGCTGATCCCTCATTTCTGTTTTTAACCAAGGAAGGATTTAAAATATACGAAACACTTGTTTATCGCATTATAAATAAGTATTTTAGTTTGGTGTCCCCCAAGGTAAAAAAGAGCCCGCACATCTTGAGACATACCTTTGCAACACACTTGTTGAATAGGGGGGCGGATTTAAATTCTGTTAAAGAATTATTGGGTCATTCCAGTTTGGCTTCAACACAGGTCTATACGCACAACAGCATAGCTGAGCTGAAGAAAGTACACTTAAAGGCCCATCCAAGGAACAAGGAATAGATATTTCTTGTATTGTTTAACCATGCTGCCCCTTGGCAGCCCTAAAAACTACTTCTTATGAAAGTAAATGCGCAATCGGTAAATTTTGTAGCTGATGGTAAACTTCTAGACTTTATCCAAAAACGAATGGATAAATTAGAATTGTTCTATGATAAGGTAATTGGTTCAAATGTTTATTTGAAAGTTGATAACACGAGTGCTAAGGAAAATAAGATTGTTGAGATAATGGTTTCTGTCCCCAGAGATAAGTTTGTGGTGAAAAAGCAATGTAAAACCTTTGAGGAGGCTGTAGATTCTGCATGTAGTTCATTGGAAAGACAATTGGTGAAAAGGAAAGAAAAACTTAGGGCAAAGGCATGATTAAAATTTTTCAAAAATTATTTTGATTAAAAAAATAAATATATACATTTGCAGTCCGTTAGAAATAGCGGACTTTTTTATGGAAAAAAGGCGGTAAAATGCCGATATAGCTCAGCTGGCTAGAGCAGCTGATTTGTAATCAGCAGGTCGTGGGTTCGAGTCCCTCTATCGGCTCGTAAGTTACTGAAAATAAGGCGGGGGAGATACTCAAGCGGCCAACGAGGACAGACTGTAAATCTGTTGGTTTTTACCTTCGCAGGTTCGAATCCTGCTCTCCCCACTAAAGTTGTTGTGAAACAACTTAAATTGGGAAGTTTTTTGAAATGTTGAAAACTTTTTGGGCGTCGTGCCCAAACAAATGCGGGAGTAGCTCAGTTGGTAGAGCGTCAGCCTTCCAAGCTGAATGTCGCCGGTTCGAACCCGGTCTCCCGCTCAAAAACAAGACAAAACTGTCATTCCTGCGAAGGCAGGAGTCTCTTCCTTTAAATGGGAATTTTAGAGGAGTTGATTCAACACTTTACGCCGGTGTAGCTCAGGGGTAGAGCGTTTCCTTGGTAAGGAAGAGGTCACGGGTTCAAATCCCGTCATTGGCTCAAAAACGATTTGTACACTAATATAAACTAAGATTAAAATCATTTTAAAATGGCAAAGGAAACTTTTGATCGTTCCAAACCACACTTAAATATTGGTACCATTGGACACGTGGATCACGGTAAAACTACATTGACCGCTGCTATTACCACTGTATTGGCAAATGCGGGGTTGTCTGAGCTTAGAAGCTTTGATTCCATTGACAATGCTCCTGAGGAAAAGGAAAGAGGTATTACTATCAATACATCACACGTTGAGTACCAAACGGAAAACCGTCACTACGCACACGTTGACTGTCCTGGTCACGCGGATTACGTAAAGAACATGGTTACTGGTGCTGCTCAGATGGACGGTGCTATTTTGGTTGTAGCTGCTACAGATGGTCCTATGCCACAAACTCGTGAGCACATCCTTTTGGGTCGTCAGGTAGGTATTCCAAGAATTGTAGTGTTCTTAAACAAAGTTGATATGGTGGATGATGAAGAGCTATTGGAACTTGTTGAAATGGAAGTAAGAGAATTACTTTCTTTCTACGAGTACGATGGTGACAATGGTCCTGTTATTGCTGGTTCTGCGCTAGGTGCATTGAACGGTGAGCAAAAATGGGTTGACACTGTATTGGAATTGATGAAAGCTGTTGATGAGTGGATTGAAGAGCCACAACGTGAAGTTGATAAGGATTTCTTGATGCCTATCGAAGACGTTTTCACGATTACAGGTCGTGGTACTGTTGCAACTGGTCGTATTGAAACTGGTATCGCTAATACTGGTGATGCTGTGGATATTATCGGTATGGGTGCTGAAAAATTGTCTTCTACCATCACTGGTGTTGAGATGTTCCGTAAGATTTTGGATAGAGGTGAAGCTGGAGATAACGTTGGTATCCTTTTGAGAGGTATTGAAAAATCCGATATCAAAAGAGGTATGGTAATCTGTAAGCCAGGTTCTGTAACTCCTCACGCTAAATTCAAAGCAGAGGTTTATATCCTTAAAAAAGAAGAAGGTGGTCGTCACACGCCATTCCACAACAATTACCGTCCTCAGTTCTACGTTCGTACAACTGACGTAACAGGAAATATCAACCTTCCTGATGGAGTTGAAATGGTAATGCCAGGTGATAACTTGACCATTACAGTTGATTTGATTCAGCCAATCGCATTGAATGTTGGTCTACGTTTCGCTATCCGTGAAGGTGGTAGAACGGTAGGTGCTGGTCAGGTTACTGAGATTTTAGATTAATCATTTTACAATAATAGTACACTAAAGGGTGTCCCGGATTTCTCGGGATACCTTTCAGTGTAATTATAAACGGGTGTAGCTCAGTTGGTAGAGCACTGGTCTCCAAAACCAGGTGTCGGGAGTTCGAGTCTCTCCTCCCGTGCTAGAAAATACGACGATTATTATGTTCACTTACGTTAAGGAATCATTTGAGGAATTAAAGAATAACGTTACCTGGTTGAACAGGGAAAAAGCTTCCAACCTTATGGTGGTCGTAGCTGTTTTTTCCATATTGTTCGCTTTGGCAACATGGGGTGTGGATTCCTTGTTTAGTAAGTTGATCAGGTTGTATTTTGAATATGTAATTGGATAGGCGTATGTCAGAGGTTCTGGAAAAAAAATGGTATGTAGTAAGAGCTGTCAGTGGCCAAGAGAACAAAATCAAAGGTTACATTGAGAGTGAGGTGGAGCGCAATGGTTTTGGCGATTATTTAGAAGAAGTCTTGGTGCCTACTGAAAAAGTAGTGCAAATTAGAAACGGAAAGAAAATCAACAAAGAGCGTGTTTATTTTCCAGGATATATCATGATAAAGGCCAATTTAGGTGGTGAAATGGTGCACATCATCAAGTCTATCACCAATGTTATTGGCTTTTTGGGGGAAACCAAAGGGGGGGATCCTGTGCCGCTTAGAAAGGCGGAAGTGAACCGAATGCTAGGTAAAGTGGATGAATTGGCTGTGAATACAGATAACGTAGCCATTCCATTTGTATTGGGTGAAACGGTCAAGGTTATTGATGGACCTTTCAATGGTTTCAATGGAACTGTTGAGAAAATCAATGAAGAAAAGCGTAAGCTGGAAGTCATGGTGAAGATTTTCGGAAGAAAGACTCCGCTGGAACTCAGTTACATGCAAGTAGAAAAAGTATAATAGAGCTGTTACATATATAAAGTTGTGTTGCTTCCAATTAACACACTTTAATTTTAATCAAAAACAATGGCAAAAGAAGTAGATAAGGTAGTTAAATTACAAGTTAGGGGAGGTGCTGCGAACCCATCGCCACCGGTTGGACCCGCCTTAGGTGCTGCTGGTGTTAACATTATGGAGTTCTGTAAGCAGTTTAATGCGCGTACACAGGACAAGCCAGGTAAAGTATTACCTGTTGTTATCACCGTTTACAAAGACAAATCTTTCGAGTTTGTTGTAAAAACACCACCCGCGGCAGTTCAATTGTTGGAAGCAGCTAAGATTAAAAAAGGATCTGGCGAACCTAACAGGGTTAAATCAGGAAATGTAACATGGGATCAAGTAAAAGTAATCGCTGAGGATAAAATGGTCGATTTGAATGCTTTTACTGTGGAATCTGCAATGAGTATGGTTGCGGGTACAGCAAGATCTATGGGGCTTAAGGTTTCTGGTAAAAGACCTTTTTAAAAAATCTTAAAGCAATTTAAAAATGGCAAGATTGACTAAAAAGCAAAAAGAAGCTCAGGCCAAAATAGAGAAGAACAAACTCTATTCTTTGGAAGAGGCTTCAGCTTTGGTAAAAGAAATAACCAATGTAAAGTTTGATGCTTCCATTGACCTTGCAGTTCGTTTGGGTGTTGACCCAAGAAAAGCAAATCAAATGGTGCGTGGCGTGGTTACACTTCCTCATGGAACAGGTAAAGACGTAAAAGTTTTGGCATTGGTGACCCCAGATAAGGAAGCAGAGGCTAAAGAAGCTGGTGCTGACTTTGTTGGGTTGGATGAATATTTGGATAAGATCAAAGGCGGTTGGACAGATGTCGATGTTATCATCACTATGCCAAGCGTAATGGGTAAACTAGGTCCGTTAGGTAGAATTTTGGGGCCAAGAGGTTTAATGCCCAATCCAAAGACCGGTACCGTAACAATGGATGTTGCTAAAGCAGTATCTGATGTAAAAGCTGGTAAAATTGATTTTAAAGTGGACAAAACTGGAATTGTGCATGCTGCAATAGGGAAAGCTTCTTTTTCTGCGGATAAAATTGCTGGCAATGCCAAAGAATTGATAGATACTTTGGTTAAAATGAAGCCTGCTGCTGCAAAAGGAGTCTATATGAAGAGCATATACTTGTCCAGTACTATGAGTCCTAGTGTTCAACTAGATCCAAAAGCAGTTTCATAACTGGTAGTTCAAAATTTTAACTATGACAAGAGAAGAAAAAGCAACCGTAATAGAAGATTTGACTGCGCAGTTGGCCGAGAATGCTAATATTTATTTAGCGGATATTTCCGGTTTGGACGCTGTTGCCACTTCTAATTTGAGAAGGGCATGTTTTAAAGCGAACATTAAATTAGCAGTTGTAAAGAACACCTTGCTTGCAAAAGCAATGGAAGCTTCTGATAAAGAATTTGGAGAACTTCCCGACGTATTGAAAGGCAACACTTCTATGATGTTGTCCGAAACTGGAAACGCTCCTGCGAAACTTATCAAGAACTTTAGAAAAAAATCAGATAAACCTGTATTGAAAGGCGCTTTCATTGCGGAAGCTGTTTATATAGGAGACGAGAACCTTGAGGCATTGGTGAACATCAAGTCCAAAGAAGAGGTTATTGGGGATATCATCGGATTGTTGCAATCACCAGCCAAGAATGTTATTTCTGGACTTAAATCTGGTGGTGGTAAACTGGCCGGAATCCTTAAAACTTTATCTGAGAAAGAATAATTCGCGCACAATAAACTAAGTATATTTTAAAAATTTTTATTAAACGATAGAAAAATGGCAGATTTAAAAGATTTTGCAGAACAATTGGTTAACCTTACAGTAAAAGAGGTAAATGAGTTGGCCGACATATTAAAAGAAGAATACGGTATTGAGCCTGCTGCTGCTGCAGTAGCTGTTGCTGGTGGTGCTGCCGCTGGTGGTGAAGGTGAAGCTGCTGAGGAAAAATCAGAATTTGATGTAATCCTTAAGGCTGCTGGTGGTTCTAAATTGGCAGTTGTTAAATTGGTGAAAGAATTGACAGGTCTTGGATTGAAAGATGCCAAGGATATTGTTGACAGTGCACCAAAAGCTGTTAAAGAAGGTATTGCCAAAGATGAGGCAGAAGGCATCAAAAAATCATTGGAAGAAGCAGGAGCAGAAGTTGAGCTTAAATAATAGCTTTTACCATACAAATTTGGTTAAGGTCTTTCCATAATAATGGTTAGACCTTAGCCTATTTAATAGGAGTGTATTAAGTCGTACACTACCCGCAGTAATATTTCACGATCAAAATTTGTCCATTGATGTTCACAAACAATACTGAAAGAGTAAATTTCGCATCCGCTAAGAACATACCGGAATACCCGGATTTCTTGGACATTCAGATTAAATCCTTTCAAGACTTTTTTCAACTTGAAACGAAATCTGACGAAAGAGGAAATGAAGGTCTCTACAATACCTTCATGGAAAACTTCCCCATTACAGACACTAGAAATCAGTTTGTACTTGAATTTCTAGACTATTTCATAGATCCACCAAGATATTCCATTCAAGAATGTATTGAGCGTGGACTTACCTATAGCGTTCCTTTAAAGGCACGTCTAAAATTATATTGTACCGATCCAGAGCACGAAGATTTTGAAACCATCGTACAAGATGTGTACTTGGGCACCATTCCTTATATGACTCCAAGTGGAACCTTTGTGATCAATGGAGCAGAAAGAGTTGTTGTGTCCCAGTTGCACAGATCACCGGGAGTTTTCTTTGGACAATCTTTCCATGCCAACGGTACAAAATTGTATTCAGCCAGGGTAATTCCATTTAAAGGATCTTGGATTGAATTTGCAACAGATATCAATGGCGTTATGTACGCTTACATTGATAGAAAGAAAAAATTACCAGTAACTACACTTTTCCGTGCCATAGGCTTTGAAAGAGACAAGGACATTTTGGAAATCTTTGACCTTTCTGAAGAAGTTAAGGTATCCAAAGCTGGACTTAAGAAAGTATTGGGCCGTAAGCTTGCGGCAAGGGTGTTGAACACATGGCACGAGGATTTTGTGGATGAAGATACAGGTGAAGTGGTATCCATTGAGCGTAATGAGATTATTTTAGATAGGGACACTGTTCTGGAAAAAGAGCATATTGATGAAATCATTGATGCCGATGTGAAGACCATTCTTCTTCACAAAGAAAACAATGCGCAATCAGACTATGCCATTATCCACAATACACTACAAAAAGACCCTACCAACTCGGAAAAAGAAGCGGTAGAGCACATATACAGACAATTGCGAAATGCAGAGCCGCCAGATGAGGAAACGGCTCGTGGTATTATCGATAAATTGTTCTTCTCCGACCAACGTTACAATTTAGGTGAAGTAGGTCGATACAGAATGAACAAGAAATTGGGCTTGGATATTGGAATGGACAAGCAGGTCTTGACCAAGGAAGATATCATTACCATCATCAAGTATTTGATTGAGTTGATCAATTCCAAAGCAGAGATTGACGATATTGATCACTTGTCCAACCGTCGTGTAAGAACCGTAGGAGAGCAATTGTCCTCTCAATTTGGTGTTGGTTTGGCACGTATGGCACGTACCATCCGTGAGCGAATGAACGTTCGTGACAACGAGGTATTTACCCCTATTGATTTGATCAATGCAAAGACTTTGTCTTCCGTGATCAACTCTTTCTTCGGTACAAACCAGTTGTCCCAGTTTATGGATCAGACCAATCCATTGGCAGAAATTACACACAAAAGAAGATTGTCTGCACTAGGGCCTGGAGGTCTTTCTCGTGAAAGAGCAGGTTTTGAGGTGCGTGACGTTCACTATACACACTACGGAAGGCTATGTCCAATTGAAACACCTGAAGGTCCGAATATTGGTCTGATTTCTTCCCTTTCTGTATTTGCCAAGGTAAATCCAATGGGCTTCTTGGAAACTCCTTACCGCAAGGTTGAAAATGGAGTGGTTGATACCAAAGAGTTTACCTATCTAAGTGCAGAGGAAGAAGAAGGAATGAAAATTTCCCAAGCCAACATCCCAATGGATGATAAAGGGAAAATTGAGGATGATAAAGTAATTGCAAGGGAAGAAGGTGATTTCCCAGTAGTAGACCCATCTGAGGTAAACTATACGGATGTTGCGCCTAACCAGATTGCATCTATTTCAGCTTCCTTGATTCCTTTCTTGGAACATGATGATGCGAACCGTGCTTTGATGGGATCAAACATGATGCGTCAGGCTGTTCCATTGTTGAAACCACAAAGTCCAATTGTAGGTACTGGTTTGGAGAGACAAGTAGCTACCGATTCCAGAGTATTGATCAATGCAGAAGGCGATGGAGTTGTGGAATATGTGGATGCACAGAAAATAACCATTAAATATAGTAGGTCAGAAGAAGAGCGTTTGGTAAGCTTTGAAGAAGATTCCAAGACCTACAATTTGGTGAAGTTTAGAAAAACAAACCAGGGTACCAGTATCAACTTGAAGCCTATTGTTAGAAAAGGTGACAAGGTGAAGAAAGGTCAGGTACTTTGTGAAGGTTACGCTACAGAGAAAGGTGAATTGGCCTTGGGTAGAAACATGAAAGTGGCCTTCATGCCTTGGAAAGGATACAACTTTGAGGATGCGATCGTAATTTCTGAAAAAGTGGTACGTGAAGATATCTTTACTTCAATCCATATTGATGAATATGCTTTGGAGGTTAGGGATACTAAATTAGGAGCTGAGGAATTGACCAATGATATTCCAAACGTTTCTGAAGAAGCTACCAAAGATTTGGATGAGTACGGTATGATCCGTGTTGGAGCAGAAGTGAAGCCTGGTGACATCTTGATTGGAAAGATTACGCCTAAAGGTGAATCTGATCCAACCCCAGAAGAAAAACTATTACGTGCCATCTTTGGTGATAAGGCAGGTGATGTAAAAGATGCGTCTCTTAAAGCTTCTCCTTCATTGAGAGGGGTTGTTATCGATAAGAAATTGTTCTCCCGTTCTATTAAGGATAAGCGTAAGCGTTCTGAGGATAAAGAAGCAATCTCTAGATTGGAGATGGATTATGAAGTGAAATTCCAGCAACTAAAAGATGTTTTGATTGAGAAATTGTTTGGCTTGATCAACGGTAAGACATCTCAAGGTGTTATTAACGATTTAGGTGAAGAAGTACTTCCAAAAGGAAAGAAATATACCATCAAAATGTTGAACGCTGTTGATGATTTTGCTCATTTGGTTGGTGGAAGCTGGACAACGGACGATAAGACCAATACTTTGGTTGCCGATTTGTTGCACAACTATAAAATCAAGTTGAACGACATTCAGGGTAACCTAAGAAGAGATAAGTTTACCATTTCCGTTGGAGATGAACTTCCTGCAGGAATCATGAAGTTGGCCAAGGTCTACATCGCCAAAAAGCGTAAGCTGAAAGTAGGGGATAAGATGGCCGGTCGTCACGGTAACAAAGGTATCGTTGCACGTATCGTTCGTCAAGAAGATATGCCTTTCTTGGAAGATGGAACGCCTGTGGATATCGTTTTGAACCCACTTGGGGTACCTTCAAGGATGAACATCGGTCAGATTTATGAAACCGTTCTAGGTTGGGCAGGTCTTAAATTGGGTAGAAAATACGGTACTCCAATTTTTGATGGTGCAACTTTAGATCAAATAAATGCACTTACTGATGAAGCAGGTGTGCCACGTTTTGGACATACGCATCTTTATGATGGTGGAACTGGTCAACGTTTTGACCAAGCAGCTACCGTTGGGGTTATCTACATGTTGAAATTAGGCCACATGGTAGATGATAAGATGCACGCTAGATCCATTGGTCCTTATTCTTTGATTACACAACAACCATTGGGTGGTAAAGCTCAGTTTGGAGGTCAGCGTTTTGGTGAGATGGAAGTTTGGGCACTAGAGGCCTATGGCGCATCATCCACACTACGTGAAATCTTGACGGTTAAATCTGATGATGTAATCGGTAGAGCTAAGACTTATGAATCCATTGTAAAAGGCGAAACAATGCCAGAACCTGGATTGCCAGAATCTTTCAACGTATTGATGCACGAGCTTAAAGGTTTGGGCTTGGATATCAGATTGGAAGAGTAGAATACTATATACATTAACTATATCATCACCATATTGTTATGGCTAGAATAAAAGACAATAACGCACCAAAAAGGTTCAATAAAATTTCCATAGGATTGGCTTCTCCAGAGTCAATTTTGGCAGAGTCCCGTGGAGAGGTATTGAAGCCTGAAACTATTAACTATAGAACGCACAAACCAGAGCGTGATGGATTGTTCTGTGAGCGTATTTTTGGACCCGTTAAGGACTATGAATGTGCCTGTGGAAAATATAAGCGTATCCGTTACCGTGGTATCGTTTGTGATCGTTGTGGTGTTGAAGTAACGGAAAAGAAAGTACGTAGAGATCGTGTGGGACACATCAACTTGGTGGTTCCTGTAGCACATATCTGGTACTTCCGTTCACTCCCCAATAAAATTGGATACCTTTTGGGATTGCCTTCCAAAAAGTTGGATATGATTATCTATTATGAAAGATATGTGGTCATTCAACCTGGTGAAGCTAAAGGGCCTGAAGGTGAGGAAATCCAGAAAATGGATTTCTTGACAGAAGAGGAGTATTTGAACATTTTAGATTCTCTTCCAACTGAAAATCAGTATTTGGAAGATACAGACCCCAATAAGTTCATTGCAAAAATGGGAGCTGAGTGTTTGATAGATTTGTTGGCCAGAATTGATTTGGAACAACTGTCTTACGAACTACGCCACAAAGCAAATACTGAAACATCCAAGCAACGTAAAACCGAAGCGTTGAAGCGTCTTCAAGTTGTTGAGGCACTTAGAGAATCTCAAGATAATAGGGAAAACAGACCTGAATGGATGATCATGAAGGTAATCCCTGTTATTCCACCAGAACTAAGACCTTTGGTACCGTTGGACGGTGGTCGTTTTGCAACTTCAGATTTGAACGACTTGTACCGTAGGGTGATTATCCGTAACAATCGTCTAAAGCGATTGATGGAGATCAAAGCTCCAGAGGTGATCTTGAGAAACGAAAAACGTATGCTTCAAGAAGCTGTAGATTCCTTGTTTGATAATACAAGAAAGGCATCTGCAGTAAAAACAGAATCCAATAGACCATTGAAATCCCTTTCAGATTCCTTGAAAGGTAAGCAAGGTCGTTTCCGTCAAAACCTACTCGGTAAACGTGTGGATTATTCTGCTCGTTCCGTAATTGTGGTTGGACCGGAAATGAAATTGTACGAATGTGGTCTTCCAAAAGATATGGCAGCCGAGCTGTACAAGCCTTTTGTAATCCGTAAGTTGATTGAAAGAGGTATTGTAAAAACGGTAAAATCTGCTAAAAAGATAATTGACAAGAAGGAACCTGTAGTTTGGGATATCTTGGAAAATGTCCTAAAAGGACACCCGGTATTACTAAACCGTGCTCCCACATTGCACAGATTGGGGATACAGGCATTCCAACCTAAGTTGATAGAAGGTAAAGCAATTCGTTTGCACCCATTGGCTTGTACGGCGTTTAACGCGGATTTCGATGGGGATCAAATGGCGGTACACTTACCGTTGGGCCCAGAGGCTATTTTGGAAGCACAATTGTTGATGTTGGCTTCTCAAAACATCCTAAACCCAGCAAATGGTTCACCAATTACCGTACCTTCTCAGGATATGGTTCTTGGATTGTATTATATGACCAAGGAAAGAAAATCAACCAAAGAAATTCCAATCAAAGGAGAAGGGTTGACTTTCTATTCTGCTGAGGAAGTGGAAATAGCCTTTAATGAGAAAAAGGTTGATTTGAATGCTGGAATTAAAGTTAGAACCAAAGACTTTAATGAAGACGGAGAATTGGTCAACCAAATCATTGCTACTACAGTTGGTCGTGTGTTGTTTAACAGTGTGGTGCCAGAACAAGCAGGGTATATCAATACTGTATTGAACAAAAAATCGCTAAGAAATATCATTGGTGATATTCTAGCGGTTACTGATGTTCCTACAACTGCTGATTTCTTGGACAAAATCAAGACCATGGGTTATGAATTCGCTTTTAAAGGAGGTTTGTCCTTCAGTTTAGGTGATATTATAATCCCGGCAGAAAAGCATGAGATGATTGCTGAGGCCAATGAGCAGGTAGATGGTATTATGATGAACTATAACATGGGGCTTATCACCAACAACGAGCGGTATAACCAAGTTATTGATGTTTGGACATCTACCAATGCTATGTTGACAGAATTGGCGATGAAACGAATTCGTGAAGACCAACAAGGGTTCAACTCAGTATATATGATGTTGGATTCTGGTGCAAGGGGTTCCAAAGAACAGATTCGCCAGTTGACCGGTATGCGTGGATTGATGGCCAAGCCTAAAAAATCTACCGCAGGTGGTGGTGAAATTATTGAAAATCCAATTCTTTCCAACTTTAAGGAAGGATTGTCCATCTTGGAATACTTTATCTCTACGCACGGTGCACGTAAAGGTCTAGCGGATACCGCTTTGAAAACTGCGGATGCTGGATATTTGACAAGACGTTTGGTGGATGTATCACAAGACGTGATCATCAACATCGAAGACTGCGGTACCTTAAGAGGTATTGAGGTAGAAGCTCTGAAAAAGAATGAAGAAGTAGTAGAAACCCTTGGCGAAAGAATCTTGGGTAGAGTATCGCTTCATGATGTATACAATCCTTTAACAGAGGAATTGATCCTAAAAGCAGGTCAAGAAATTTCTGAAGCTGATGTGAAGAAAGTTAATGCCGCTCCAATTGACAAGATTGAAGTACGTTCGGCATTGACCTGTGAGGCTCCTAAGGGAATATGTGCAAAATGTTACGGTAGAAACCTTGCCACGAACAAAATGGTTCAGCGTGGTGAAGCCGTTGGTGTTGTTGCAGCACAGTCCATTGGAGAACCTGGAACACAGTTGACCTTGCGTACCTTCCACGTGGGTGGTATTGCAGGTAACATTTCTGAGGATAACAAACTGGAAGCCAAATTTGATGGTGTAGCTGAGATTGAGGACTTGAGAACTGTAGCTAGTGAAAACAGCGAAGGAGAAAAGGCAGAAATCATAATTTCCAGAACATCAGAAATCAAAATTGTAGATGCTAAAACAGGGATTACCTTGAGTACCAATAACATTCCTTATGGTTCACAGTTGTTCGTCAAGAATGGAGCTAAGATCGCTAAGGGAGATGTTATTTGTCAATGGGATCCTTATAATGGTGTTATTGTTTCTGAGTTCACGGGTCAAATTGCCTATGAAAATATTGAGCAAGGGGTGACCTATCAAGTGGAAATAGATGAACAAACTGGTTTCCAAGAGAAAGTAATCTCAGAATCAAGGAATAAAAAGTTGATTCCTACTTTGTTGATCAAAGATGGTAAGGGAGAAACATTACGTTCATACAACCTTCCGGTTGGTTCCCACTTGATGGTTGACGATGGTGAGAAAATCAAAGAAGGAAAAATCTTGGTGAAAATACCTCGTAAATCCGCCAAAGCAGGGGATATTACAGGTGGTCTTCCAAGGGTGACAGAGCTGTTCGAAGCTAGAAACCCATCTAACCCAGCTGTGGTTTCCGAGATTGACGGTGTTGTTTCGTTTGGTAAGATCAAGCGTGGTAACCGAGAAATCATCATCGAATCCAAAACTGGTGAGGTGAAGAAATACTTGGTGAAACTTTCTAATCAAATTTTGGTTCAGGAGAACGATTATGTTCGTGCAGGAATGCCATTATCCGATGGTTCCATTACACCAGAGGACATTTTGGCCATCAAAGGACCATCTGCAGTACAACAGTATTTGGTGAATGAAGTACAAGAAGTATACCGTTTGCAGGGTGTGAAAATCAATGATAAGCACTTTGAGGTAGTGGTAAGACAGATGATGCGTAAAGTACGTATCGAGGATTCTGGCGATACTACATTCTTGGAAAACCAATTGGTACACAAGGATGACTTTATCCGTGAGAATGACGAGATTTTCGGAATGAAGGTGGTAGAAGATGCTGGGGACTCTGAAAACCTTAAACCAGGTCAAATTATTTCTGCCCGCGATTTGAGAGATGAAAATTCCATCTTGCGTAGGGAAGATAAGACTTTGGTGAGTGCTAGAGATGCAGTAGCTGCTACGGCAACACCAATTCTACAGGGTATCACTCGTGCATCCTTACAGACCAAGTCCTTTATTTCTGCGGCATCGTTCCAGGAAACCACTAAAGTATTGAACGAAGCTGCTGTAAGCGGTAAAGTGGATACGTTGGAAGGATTGAAAGAAAATGTAATTGTTGGACATAAGATTCCTGCCGGTACAGGTATGAGGGATTATGATAGTATCATTGTTGGTTCCAAAGAGGAATACGATGAAATCATGGCCCGGAAAGAGGAATTCAAATTTTAATATGTAAACCCTGGCCTTGGTCAGGGTTTTCTTTTCCATTTTGAAAAATAAATTATGTCGGAAAATAAAAATCAGAATCAAAAACAGATTAATATAGAGTTGGATGAAACAACCGCTGAAGGTACCTATTCCAACTTGGCAATTATCAACCACTCTGTTTCAGAATTTGTTGTTGATTTCATTAGCATGATGCCAGGGGCACCGAAGGCTAAGGTAAAGAGTAGAATCATTTTGACTCCTCAGCATGCTAAGAAGTTTCTAAAGGCATTGAGTGAAAATGTGGCTCGATTTGAAAAAGCCCACGGTCCCATCAAAGATTATGAACAGCCGGCCATACCTTTAAATTTTGGTCCGACTGGAGAAGCATAAAAAAAGCCCCAAACAAAGTTTGGGGCTTTTTTTATCATCAATGTTATCATTCAAATTCAGAAGTAAAATGCAATTTTACTGATGGATATTTTTGCTGGGTCATTTGTAATGAGAATGCAGAATCAGCCAAAAAAACCAGTTGCCCTCGCTTATCAATCGCTAAAAACTTCTGCTTCACTCGTTTAAATTCTTTGAACTCTTCGTTGTTCTCATCCTCCGCTTCAACCCAGCACGCTTTGTGAACAGGAAAGTTTTCATAGGTGCATTTGGCACCGTATTCATGCTCTAATCGATATTGAATCACTTCATATTGTAGTGCTCCAACCGTGCCAATGACCTTTCTTCCATTCAATTCTAACGTAAACAACTGTGCAACACCTTCATCCATGAGCTGGTCAATCCCTTTATAGAGTTGTTTGGCCTTCATGGGATCTGCATTGTTGATGTATCTGAAGTGTTCTGGAGAGAAGCTGGGAATACCTTTATATTGTAATTTTTCACCACTGGTAAGGGTGTCTCCTATCTTGAAATTTCCAGTATCATGCAAGCCTACAATATCACCAGGATACGATATGTCCACAATCTCTTTTTTCTCAGCAAAAAAAGCATTAGGACTTGAAAACTTCAGTTTTTTATCATGTCGTACATGAAGATATGGGGTGTTTCGTTCAAAAGTACCTGATACAATTTTTATAAAAGCCAAACGATCCCGATGCTTGGGGTCCATGTTGGCATGGATTTTAAATACAAAACCTGAAAAACTCTTTTCGTTAGCTTCAACCAAGCGTTCTTCAGCCATTTTTGACCTTGGGGAAGGGGCAATGTCTATGAAACAATCCAATAATTCCCGAACTCCAAAATTGTTGAGGGCAGAGCCAAAGAAAACAGGTTGCAGTTCACCTTTTAAATAAGAATCTTTGTCAAATTCAGGATAAACACCACTTACTAGTTCCAAGTTGTCCCGAAGTTCTTGGGCGGAATCACTGCCTATGATATTTTCAAGCTCTGGATTATCTAAGTCGTCAAAAGCAATCGTTTCCTCAATATTTTTTTTGCTGTTACCACTAAAAAGGTTGATGTTTTTCTCATATATATTGTAGATTCCCTTAAAATCGTATCCCATTCCAATAGGAAAACTTAAAGGGGTAACGGACAATCCCAACTTTTGTTCAACTTCATCCAAAAGGTCAAAAGCATCCTTCCCTTCGCGATCTAATTTGTTAATGAAGACAATCATGGGAATATTACGCATTCTGCAGACTTCTACTAATTTTTCGGTCTGTTCCTCAACACCTTTGGCTACGTCAATAACCACAATTACACTGTCCACTGCGGTCAAAGTCCTAAAAGTATCTTCTGCAAAATCCTTGTGACCGGGGGTATCCAGAATGTTTATTTTTTTGTCTTTATAGATAAAGGCCAAAACCGACGTAGCTACAGAAATACCTCTTTGGCGTTCAATTTCCATGAAATCACTAGTGGCCGACTTTTTAATTTTATTGCTTTTTACAGCGCCAGCTTCTTGAATGGCACCCCCATACAACAGTAGCTTTTCGGTCAAAGTGGTCTTTCCAGCATCTGGGTGGGAGATAATTCCAAATGTCCTGCGTCTCGCTATTTCCTTTTCAAATTCCATCAACAAAAATTTCGGCAAAAATAGTGTAATTATCTATTTTAAAGACTATTTGCGATTATCTAGGTGATTGTTGATATCATTGGTAAAAAATACCCATCATCTCTCTCATAAAACAAAAAAGAAAAGTAATTTTCGGGCGTTTGATTTTTATCTAAAGTTTACTGTCCGTAATCTTTTTTTAAGAACCAAACGTATCAATTATGTGGTAACTAATGATGAGGAAAATGCCTTTTATCGATAAAAATAGGCAGTAATCCGCAAATGCCTTAACTATGTGCACAAAGTACGTATGACGGTTTAGAAGAACGTTAAGCCGCAAATTGTCAGGAAAGCCCCATTTTCTTGCACTTACGAGAACTACTGGCCATGGTGATTAGTTGACCAAAACTTATCATTTATGGAGAAATTTACTTTTGTAAAACTTCGGAAGAAACCATTCCTGAATGTACAATCTGTTGTATTTATTCTGGTTTTTGTAGTTACTTCCTTACCAAATACATCCTACATACTCGCTTTTACTGGAAAAGTTAGTGTTAAAACTGAGGTTTTCAACCATATTGATGTAGTATCTATAGTATATCCCCCAAAGGATTGTGATGGAGATGGAGTGACCGATGACAAGGAAAAACAGGATGGAACAGACCCGCTAGATCCATGTGATTTTGTTCTGGCACATCAGAATTGTCATCCTTCCAATGAATGGAAGAATGATGACTGTGATGGTGATGGAGTTACTAATCAAAAGGAGAAAGAAGATGGTACAGACCCCTTGGATCCTTGTGATTTTGTTCTGGCACATCAAAATTGTCACCCTTCAAATGAATGGAAGAATGCGGATTGTGATGGAGATGGTGTAACCAATCAGCAAGAAAAAGAAGACGGTACTGACCCTTTGGATTCTTGTGATTTTATATTGGCAAATCAAGATTGTCACCCTACTGACGAATGGAAGAATGATGATTGCGACGGAGACGGTGTGACCAACGGTGATGAGCAGGATGATGGCACGGATCCCTTGAATCCATGCGACTACAACCCAGAGAGCGTTACCCTTCC
>NZ_JABFNN010000024.1 GCF_013090115.1 Flagellimonas amphidinii | reverse complement strand
CTTAAGTTTGATTCTGATTAGATTGTATTTATAAACCAGAAAGAACAAAAGAGAGGAAAAAGGTTACTATAGCCATAGGAAGTACGATTCCGTCAACATTGATAACCCCCTCTCTTTTCCACTAAGAATTCGTTCAGTTCTGTGAGACGTGAGATCTCGATTTTAAGTTGTTGAAACCAAAGTGGAGCGTCCTTTCATAAAACATTTTCTTATGAATAAAGATAGTAAAACCCATGGAGTGGACATTAGTAAAGATGTATTTGATGTTGTAGACTCAAAGGGGAATCATTTTCAATATCCAAATACGCTTAAAGGGTTTAAGGCCTATTTCAAATTTTTGGGGAAGGACACCCTGGTTGTCATGGAGGCCACAGGCTATTATCATTATTTATTGGCACAGTTTTTATTTGACCAATGCGTTAAGGTTTCCGTGGTAAACCCTTTATCGGTAAAGCGTTTTGTCCAAATGAAATTAAGCAAGGTAAAGACGGATAAGAGTGACGCAAAAGCCATATGTGAATATGCACAGGTCAATGAAGTTCCCCTATATGATGGCAAAGGGGCAGAGCAAGCAGAGAGCTTGCAATTATTGGCTTTAATGGATATCTACCTAAAACAGCGCACACAACTAAAGAACAAGTTGCACGGAGAAAAAGTATTGGGTATACCATCAAAGGCAGTTTATAGCTCATTAAAACAGTCATTGGCCCAATTGGACAAACAACTTTCCAAGTTGCAAGAGAGATTGATGACTTTGGTTAAAAAGAGCCAACAGCAACAGTTGAGCAACTTAAAGAGCATTCCTGGTCTAGGGGATAAAACAGCGGCATTGTTGATTGTTCTCACCGAAGGCTTCACCAAGTTTGAGAGTGCCGCCCAACTTTGTAATTATGCGGGTATCACGCCTACGATAAGGCGGTCGGGCAGTAGTGTTAGGGGTAAAAGTAGAATAAGCAAAATGGGAAACCGAAAATTGCGGAACCTACTGTTCCTATGTTCCTTTTCTGCTTGCAAATACAACAAGCAATGTAAAGCTATTTTTGACCGAATCGTAGCCAAGGGCAAAAGCAAAAAATTGGCGCTTATTGCCGTTTGTAACAAACTATTAAAACAAGCTTTCGCAATTGCAAAATCAGGTTTGCCCTATGATGAAAATTATGTGTCCAAATTAAACTAAAAGAACTTGTTTTTTAACTCAGTTCTTTGTTG
>NZ_JABFNN010000023.1 GCF_013090115.1 Flagellimonas amphidinii | reverse complement strand
TTAATTTCAAATAACTTTTTGTTTAAAAACTCACGCTCCGGTTCTTTAACACACATCGGATATTCTTTTTACGAATTGTGAAAAAGAGGGCACCGAATAGTATGATTTTATATGAAATCAAATAGATTGGATCAAAATGAAAAAGTCTGTGAATCAATGATTTACAGACTTTTTGAATTAAGATAAAAATCCTGAGTGACCGCGGCAGGATTCCAATGTCCAAGCGGTAAGCCTTATATTTTATAGATTTTAATGAACTTGTTAAAATCAAGAGGTAACCGATTAGCTACCATATTGATTGAACTGGATTATTGAGAATTGAATTTCAATCATGGTAAAATTACATAAAATATTTCATCAAAATATCGGAAGGGCAACCCCCCGGTTTTCTTAACAGGATTATAGACAAAGCCTACTTGGGCCTTTGCTCGATAATCCTTAAAAACCTAGCTCCGCCTTGTACATTTTAAGGGGTTTATAATGGATAAAGCCTTTGTCGTTTTTCGGGGCGTCGAAAAACGGGCGCAGTATAACCAATTCTATTCCAAACCCCGTCCCCTTCACTCGCTTAACTACCTGTACGCTCCCTTGTGGGCGGCTTTTGAAGAATTGTTAATACTCTTATGGAACTTGTCAAGACTGTACAAAGTTTCAGTGAAAAATAAGGTTTCCACTGCCTTGTTTTTAGCCCTTCGGTAAAAACTACGTTGCAGACACTCCTGATATGTTCCCTAAAAGTCTTGACAAAACCCACTTTATCCATTTGTGCCATGCACGCAAGAAATCAAACAAACACCCCTTAAAATTTAATCACGATTGAATGGAAAATGGAATTATTAATCTTTTAAATATTTAGTTATGAGCAGTATTAAAAATCATGTACAGTTGATTGGAAACGTTGGGCAGGAACCGACCGTTACAAACCTTGAAAGTGGCAAAAAAGTAGCCCGTCTGTCATTGGCGACCAATGAGTATTACAAGGACAGCAAGGGCGAAAAACAGACCGACACCAATTGGCACACAGTTGTCGCTTGGGGCAAGGTTGCCGACATCATCGAAAAATATGCCGAAAAAGGCAAGGAAATCGGTATCGTGGGTAAGTTAAAGACCCGAACCTACACTATGGATGATGGCAACCAACGCTATGTTACCGAAGTGGTGGCCGATGAAATCCTGTTAATGGGCAACAAGTAAAAAAGTAAAGAGGGTGTTACCGTCGAAAGCTACACCCTCTTTTTCATCATTCACATTAAACTATAGAACAATGAAGAGTAAAGTTAACGAAATACAGATAAGTTACCGAGAAAAGATAGCAACTTTAAAATCCGAGCCTATCAAAAGTTCCGAGCATGCAGCAAAATTGCTTTATGAGAATTGGGACAAAAATACCATAGGATTACAGGAAACCTTTAAAATCCTGTTGTTGAACAACTCCAACAAAGTCAAAGGGGTCTATCCATTATCGACCGGAGGCATTACGGGGACTTTGGTAGATGTGCGCATCCTGTTCGCCATAGTACTAAAGACCCTTTCCGTTGGGATTTTACTTGCCCACAACCACCCGAGCTATAAGACCGAACCCAGTGAAGCGGACAAAAAGCTGACCGATAAGATTAAAAAGGCAGCGCAACTTTTTGACGTGAGGGTACTCGACCATTTGATTATCACGCCTAATGGGGAGTATTACAGTTTTGCCGATAACGGATTGTTATAACCTTTTAACATTGAAGCCATGATTCATTTAAATTATAACAATCTCGATGACGAAACCCAACAACGGTTGCTATCTATGTCAAAAAAAGACATTGAAAAGCGGTTTGGGGAACAATTAAGGAACTACGCCAGGGAACACTTTGAAAATTACCAGACCCTGTTGGAAGAAGAAGCGATACGAAATCTATACAATTACAGGTATATTTTTAAAATCTGAAATGTCAAACAGCACCAAACAGGCCCATTTATTATGATGGGCTTTTTTTATGCCCAACAAGATGAAAATCGTATCTTTAAAGCGTTATACAACAACATTTTTTTGGTCATTACCAATCCCGTCTCGATGGCTATCGGGATGGGCGATTTGACTTTCCTTGAATGACCAAATCCATAGAAATGTAACATAAAAGGCAACCGATTTTTAATCGGGTTGTTCGGAAAATTTTTGGTCCTTCGGGACGAAAATTGGAGAAGCAAGAGGGTAACACGCGCTGCAGTGTTACGGTTATTTGTTTTAATGTAAAATATTGTAAATCAACAATTAAAAATATTTAAGAAATTGATTAACAAGGGCTTTTACAGTAAATGCGGCCAGACCGCCCATAAACAGGCGATTTTTTACAGTAAATGGAAGAAAGTATCTATCAAAAATACCGGTTTTCGGCCATTAGTATCAAAAAAGACGTGGCTTTGCGCTTTCGGGAGTTTTCCCGTCTGGTGTCGGATTCGCATACCTTGACTTTGGTGGCCGTGATGGATTTTTTTGAACGAAACGACCTTTCTCCCAATGATGACTTGGGCATCAATAACAACCGCACCAACAAGCGCATCAATGCGGTCATAGCCATTTTGAAGAACATCGAGAAATATCAGACCCTGCCCACGAAGACCATGATGGATTCCCTTTTCCATGAGATGACGGAAATGGAAAAGGAGGAAGAGGAAACCCTCGATTTTGGAGCCCCGAAATTATGGGATGCCAACGAAGAGCTTGAGTTCTATAAAACCGGATATGGGAATCTACAGGAACAATTGACCAGTGTCCGGGAAAAAGTGGGTTCCCTCATGGAAAAGGTCATTTATGTAAAATCAGCATTTGGTCCCGGGTATTTAAAACTGGATTTGGACAGGGAGTCATTTGATAAACTTAAAAACGAACTGCAACATGTACATCACGATTACGGCACAGAAGATTGACAGCAACTATGCCCAAAGCTCCGCAGATTTTGTTTCCTATCTCGAAAAGGAGAACGAGGGCAAGGTTATGGAAGAACAGGAACTTTTTTTTAATCAGTATGGGGAGGAAATATCCGCAGACGAGGTCATTAAAGAAATCGACGGGAACACGGCCAAGCTCAAAAGGACCGAGCCAAAGTTCTATTCCATTACCCTCAACCCAAGTGCCAGGGAACTGAAGGCCATACAGGATTCCCCAGAGACACTTAAACGTTATACAAGGGAAGCCATGAAAGAATACGCCAAAGCATTTAATCGGGAAATCGATGGAAAACCCATCAACGTTGATGACATTAAGTACTATGCCAAGGTGGAACGACAGCGCACCTTTAAGGGCACCGATAAAGAAATCCGGGAGAACCAACCCTTTGCCACACAGATATTGGAACTTAAACAACAGATACGTGGAATTGAATCAGGTGGAAAGTCTGGCAACGTTAAACTATTGAACAAAGAAATACAGAGGCTGGAAAAGGAAGCCCCCCATCAATTGGATGGCAAACGCATTGTCCGTGGTATGGCCAAACCGGGACACCAGAGCCATGTCCATATCATCGTAAGCCGTAAGGATGCCAGCAACCGTTTCAGCCTATCCCCAGGGAGCAAGCACAAGGCCTCTGAAGTGGAGATGCACGGCAAGACCGTAAAAAGGGGATTCGATAGGGATGCGTTTATCAAAAATTCGGAAAAGACCTTTGATGACCTGTTCAAGTACCGGCGTAACTACGTGGAGACTTATGTAGCCAGAAAAACTTTTTTGAAAGACCCGAAAAAATATTTTTCAATGATTTCTGGCCTCCCCACCAATGAAAGGGCAATAGCATATAAATTGCTCTCCAAAACTGGTGTTCCCATCCCTAAAATTCCTGTTAATACCGTGCAGCTTACCTATAAGGCTATCAATAAGATTAAAAAGGGAATTGGAAAGGCCATTGAATCAGGTTCTATAGGAATATGAGTTGGGACTGGCCACATATCGTTTTGTTCTTTGTCGTTCCAGTGCTGTTTTTGGGTACAATAATTTATGTTTTTGTAATTGGCAAGAGCGCGAACAAAAAGGATAAAAAATACCAAGTACGTTTCAATATGAGAAATGGCAGATTTAAAATCGACAACATAAAACGTGGGGCATCCATCATTGGTTCAGCGGGAAGCGGCAAGACCGAAAGCGTGGTCCATAATTTCTTGCAGCATTTCGCCAAATACCATTTTAGTGGTGTTATCCATGACTACAAGGATTTTGAACTTACTGAGATTGCCTATCCTCTTTTTAAGGACAGTGAGACCAAATTTTATACGATAGCTTTTGACCAGATCCATTATAGGGTTAACCCCATTGCACCAAGATACCTTCCCAATGAGGAAAGTGTCAACGAGGTTTCTAGGGTGCTCATGGAAAACCTCTTGGAACAGAACCTTTCGGAAAACACGGGGAGCAACAAATTCTTTTCAGATGCTGTAGAGGGTTTGTTGGCGGGGCTTATTTGGAAGATGAAAACGGCGTATCCTGATTTATGCACCCTACCCCATATCATTGTCCTCTATCAGACCATGAGCACGAAAAAACTTGTGGCATTCCTGAAATCTGATTTTACCTCCTGGAACCTGGCCAGTGCCTTTATCAACGGTATTGAATCGGAGAAGCAAACTGCAGGTATAAAAAGTACACTTTCCAATGCCTTTAAAAAGATAAGCTCACAAAAACTGTTCTATGTGCTGTCCAAGGACGAAGTACCATTGGACATCAACAATCCCAAAAATCCGTCGGTCATTTCCTTGGTCAACCATCCAAAATACGATACGGTCTATTCGCCCGTAATCGCACTGATACTGCACACCATCATCAAACAGATGAGCATCCGGAATCGTAATTCCTCTTTTTTGCTGATGGAAGAGGCACCTACCATTAAACTGCCCAACATGCACCGCATTCCGGCTACGCTCAGGAGTTATGATATCTCTACCATTTACGTGATGCAGGATAAAATACAGAATGACTTATTGTATGGGGACAAGGCCAGTAAAGCAATTTTAAGCAACCTTTCCTATCAGTTTTTCGGCAAGGTGAACGACCCCGATACAGCCAAATATTACGAACGGTTTTTTGAGATTATAAAAAAGCCAACCATGAGCATCAGCAAAAATTCTGGTTTTACTTTGGAAAGTAGAATTACCAAAGGCGAAAAGGAGGTTTCTAAGCGTAGAGCAGATGTCTTTTTTAGGTTGAAACCAGGAGAATTTATTGCATTTGCTGATGGTAAGGATAAAAAAATTTATTTAGCTCCGATCGAACTGAACAACAATAACATAAAAATGTTACAACCCAAGTATATAACCAATGTAGTTCTTTTTAATCGCAGCCAAGAAATTTATTTGGAGATTGCTTTAACCTTTAATGTTAGCCCAATAATAAACAAAAAGAGTTAAGCTACGGGTTTAAATTGACTTCTGTATTCACTTGGCGACACACCGCAAGTTTTCTTAAACTGGCTACTGAAATTTGACCAATTACGAAAACCACTTTCATAGCAAATTTCTGTAATAGTCTTATCCGTGTTTTTGAGTAGCTTACAAGTATGTGATATTCTAACCTCATTCAAAAATTGAATGTAAGTCTTTTTAGTATTCTTTTTAAAATACTTACAGAAGTTTGAAACACTTTGGTTTGTAAGATTGGCTACCTGTTCCAATTTGATTTGGTCAGTAAAGTGGTTCAAGGTATAGTCAAAAACCGCACTTATTCTCATTTGCTCCTCTTCACTATAAGCTGAGAAATGCGTATTGGTCAACAGATCATACTCTTTTGAAAGACTGATTGAATGTAGACAGTCCAATAAAACGCTAATCTGTTCATAGCCATTCAAAGACTCTATTTTTGTAAGTCGCTTTTTAATTTGCTTCCTCAATCCCCCCTTAAGTCGTAGCCCCATACGTGAGATTTGGAGCAAGGATTTTATTTTAGAAAGTTCGGGAAGATTAAGAAACACTTGGCCAAAAAGATCTTCTTTGAACTGTACCACCACTGTTTTTCCCCGGAGATGATCCAGTTTTCTAAACCAATGCGGCAGGTTTTTCCCGAACATATAAACGTCCCCTACCTTAAACTCTCCTATGTAGTCACCAGCGAAAAGAGAGCCTTCCCCTGCTTGACTTAGCATTAATTCGACAGTTTCATGCTGATGCCAAGGAGTTTCATATAAAGGTGTTTCATAGGTTCTAGCTACGAATGAAGTTCCTTCAGATAATGGGAGCTTCTGAATTATCGGTTTCATCTGCTATATTTCTTGAATAAGACTAATTTCTTGTAAAGATAAGAAAATAACATATGTGATTAATAAAATACTGATTGGTGTTACATTAAAAAAATCCAACTTTTGAACCAATGAATAATCCTCAATATACAATCAAAATATTAATGAATTTAATAATATATGGTATTTATTTCTGACAATGTGTAATTATTGGCTGAAAAATAAGGATTGAGAACTTAGGAATTTAACTAAACTAATTAATATGAAGGAATTTTTCAACTCATTAAAAATCAAACCTTTAAAAAAAGGTGTTGATTCTTCCATTGGAATTTGTATAGCCCTCCTATTTTTCTGTATTTCCTTTTTACCTTCTTGGGCCAATGAGGGCAACCGAACATCATTAGTCAATTCAGAAACGGCAATCTATAATCAACAATTGACGGTAACAGGAATCGTCTTGGATGAGACAGGATCACCATTGCCCGGCGCGAGTATTGTGGAAATAGGAACCACCAATGGGGCTGTGACGGATTTTGACGGTGATTTCTCGATTACATTGGGTAATAAGACCGCACGCCTATTGATTTCCTATATAGGCTATGAAGCCCAAGAGTTGTTGCCGGATTTTGACAATCCTATGAACATTAGTTTGGTTCCTTCTTCACAACAATTAGATGAAGTTGTAATCATAGGCTATGGATCAACTACTAAAAAAGATGCAACAGGAGCGGTAGTTGGAGTAACTGAGGAAGAACTGAATCAAGGATTCATCGCTTCACCACAAGACCTTTTGGTGGGAAAAGCTGCTGGTGTAAATATTACAACTGCAGGAGGTGCACCAGGAAGCGGCAGTGAAATAAAAATAAGGGGGGGAGCTTCACTAGATGCCAGCAATACGCCCTTAATTATCATTGATGACGTACCCTTGGATAATGCTAACAATCCAGGTTCAAGAAACATATTTGATTTTATAAACCCTTCTGACATTTCATCATTCACTGTTTTAAAAGACGCTTCGGCAACCGCCATTTATGGCTCCAGAGCTTCGAATGGGGTCATAATAATAACAACCAAAAAAGGGATATCGGGAGAACTGAAATTTAATTTTGGGACGTCCATGTCCGTAAGTGCACTAACCGATAAAATAGACGTATTGAATGCCGATCAATTCAGGAGCGTGATTGCACAGCGATTGCCGGGTCGGGTTGCCGAATTGGGAAACTACAATACGGATTGGCAGGACCAAATCTTTAAAGGCGCTTTAGGAACTGACACTAATTTTAGTGTCAGAGGGGGTCTCTTCGGAATACCATTCAGGGCTTCAATTGGCTATACCCAACAAGATGGTATCTTGAAGACCGAGGCTCTGCAGCGCACCACGGCATCATTCAATCTATCCCCCAAACTATTTGACGAAAAGCTGAGAATTCAATTAAATGCAAGGGGATCCTATATCGAGAATAATTTCGCTGATACGGGTGCTATTTTTAACGCGATACAATTTGATCCAACACAACCTGTTTTTGACCCAACATTGCCGGAAGGTTACTTTGATTATTATGAGTCCAATGGTGTTCCTACATCAAATACGGCCGTAAATCCATTGGCCTTATTGACTCTTAGGGACAACAGTTCAAATCTGAGACGTTTGGTGGCCAATGCCAAGTTAGACTATCAACTGCATTTTTTTCCGGATGTTACAGCTACCTTAAATTTGGGTATTGATAAGTCTGACACAAATGGTGTCGATAACCAACCTGGAACAATTTCAACCCAGGCATTGACAGATGGTCGGTTCACAAATTACAGTCAAGATGAGGAAAATACTCTGTTAGATTTTTATGTAAAGTACAGCAAGGAGCTTGAAAAATTAAAATTGAGATTTGATGTTACCGCAGGCTATTCCTATCAAAATTTTAATGACAGGCAAAACTTTGATCAGGTAAGAGGAGATGGTGTTGGAGGAACTATTGTTACAAACACAATTCTTGAAAACAATTTACAATCCTATTTTGGTAGGGCCAACCTAATCCTCTCGAACAACTATCTGTTCACCTTTACTTATAGGAGGGATGGGTCTTCAAGGTTTGGTGGGGACAATCGTTGGGGCAACTTTCCTGCAGCCGCTTTTGCTTGGAACGTGAGCGATGAAAATTTCATGGAAAATTCGAAATGGTTTTCCAATCTGAAATTGCGTTTCGGGTGGGGTATTACCGGCCAACAAGATGTAATCCAGGGGAACAATACACAGCCCTATTTACCACAGTTCTCTCCTAGCTTTAATGGTGCCTCGATACAAGTGGGGCAAGATGACAATGGCAATCCAATCTTTTCATCAACACTGAGAGCCGAACCCTACGATGTAAACATAAAATGGGAAGAGACCACAACCTATAATTTAGGAGTTGATTTTGGCCTTTTTGATAATGTTCTTAGTGGTTCTGTGGAGCTCTACCAAAGAGATACTGAAGATTTGTTAAGCACAGTAAACATTCCATCGGGCAGTAACCTGTCCAACCGATTGCCGACCAATATAGGAAGTCTTTCCAATAAAGGTGTTGAAGTAACCTTGAATGCAAAGGTATTTGATACCGAAAGCTTCTCATGGGATTTGGGCTTTAATTATGCTTACAATGAAAATGAGGTGGAAGAACTCTTTCTTTCCAGTAATGATCCTGGTACGGGTATAGCGGTACCGGGCACCGTGCTGGTTGGTTTTGGTGGTGACGATGGCGCCCAATATCATTTAATTGGTGAACCTACCAGAAGTTATCTAGTTTATGTTCAAGCCTATAATTCTCAGGGCAATCCAATTCCCGGAACTGTAGTGGACTTAAATGGTGATGGTCGAATCAATTTCCTTGATAGAAGGCCCTACCGCCAAGCTGCTCCTTTAGTAAACCTAGGTCTCAATAGTCGCTTTAATTGGAAAAAATGGGACATGAGTTTCTCAATGAGAGCAAATATTGGCAACTACAATTACAATGGTGTTGAAGTTCAAAATGGAACCTTTGCCAATGTGAATATTGGTCAGGATCTGCGCAACGTTACCCTGGCAACACTCACCAATGGTTTTGCCAATTATATTGATGAAATTACCTTTTCAGATTACTTTGTTCAGGATGCTTCTTTCGTCAGACTCGATAATGTTTCATTGGGGTATACATTCAATGATATTTTCTCTGAACAATCTAGGTTGCGCCTCTATTCAACTCTACAAAATGTCTTTGTAATAACAGATTACGAAGGACTTGACCCGGAAGTGACAAATGGGATAGACAGAAATATTTTCCCTAGACCATTCATTGCCCAATTAGGACTATCTATTGACTTTTAAATAAAATTAGGATGAAAAAAAATCATTTCATATTACTCATATTTAGCGTACTGATCATCGTACTTTCCAGTTGTTCCGATGATCTTGAAAATATCGATACCAACAATCTGAATTCAGAAAATGTATTTGATAATCCGGAAACTTACCTTCAGTTTTTGGCAAAATTATACGCTGGGTTGGACCAAACGGGACAAGAAGCCCCAGAGGGCCAACCTGACTTGATAGGCTTTACGGAAGGCATTACCAGTTATATCCGTCTTTGGTGGAACTTAAATGAACTGCCCGCTGACGAGCTCAAATGGAGATACAATGAACCTGGCATTATCGATATGGTTAATCATTCCTGGACACAGGATAATGACTACTTCAGTGTCATGTATAGTAGAATATACTTTCAGATAGGTCAGGCAAATGAATTTCTGAGACAAACCGCACCCAATGTCTTGGATGAAAGAGGTATTACCGGTGAACTGCGGGGGCAGATTGAGGGTTACAGGGATGAAGCTAGATTCTTAAGGGCGTTGGCCTATTATCATACCCTGGATTTTTTTGGCGGCAATGTTCCCTTTGTGACCGAATCAGACCCCCCAGGTGCGTTTCTGCCACAACAGACCAATGGGAGCGTCCTTTTTGATTTTATCGAGTCTGAATTGCAGGCCATAGAGAATACGATAGCGCCACCAAGGCAGAATGGATATGGCCGCGCGGATAAAGGAGCCGTTTGGACATTGCTGGCCAAGTTATATCTGAACGCGGAAGCTTTTACGGGAGAAGCGAGATATGCAGATTGTCTTGAGTACTGTAATCTGATCATCAACGATGGCACCTATGCCCTGGAACCAATTTATGCAAACGTTTTTAGGGCCGACAACAATCGCTCCGATGAAATTATATTCCCGGTGACTTTTGATGGTGTTCAATCACAATCTTTTGGAGTAATGTACTCATTGACAAATGGCGTATTGGATGTCAATATTTTGGAGAGCGAACCTGGCGCTTTTGGTACCAACCTAAATGCTTTCGCCGCTTTGACATGCAAAGAAAGTTTTGTGAACCTTTTCGAGTTCGAGAACAACGATCCCTTTTTGGACAGTCCTGATGTAAGGGCCTCATTCCTATATAAAGATGGCCATTCTGTGGATTTGCCCTCAGAACCCATAGGAAGTGCTTTTCAGGAGGGTTTTGGATATACCAAATTTAGAAATGTCACTTCAGACGGGGTGCCGGGGGAGGGTGGTCAATTCGCTGATGTTGATTTTCCCCTATTTCGTTTGGCCGATGTTTACCTTATGTATGCCGAAGCTTTCTTAAGAGGGGGCGGGGGTTCAGAGTCACAGGCCCTCGATCTGGTCAACGCGATACGGGAAAGAGCGTATGGCGACGCTACAGGGAACATCAGCACTTTGACACTTGAATTTATCATTGATGAGCGAGCTCGCGAATTGGGTTGGGAAGGAAAACGAAGAACTGATTTGATTCGGTTTGGGCGTTTTACCGGTAACACCTATTTATGGGACTGGAAAGGCGGTGTCCAAAATGGGGTTTCAATTGATGGACATTTGGCCATTTACCCTATTCCCGCTTTTGATATTTCCGTAAATCCAAATTTGGAACAGAACCCTGGATATTAACAATAACAATTTTAAAACTACTGATTATGAATAAGATACTCAACACAGTTTTTATGGCATGCATGATTGCCGTTTTGGCTATCTCCTGCAGCGAGGATGATGGCATCAACATCGTATTACAACCTGACCCCACGGGCATTGAATTTACAAATTCCCTCTCGTCAAACTATCTGCTATCATCGGCAGCGGCATCGAATATAGCGGAAAGGTTGGTCTGGAACCCAGTGGATTTTGGTGCTCCAATCGAGGCCACTTTCAGGCTTGAGGGTTCAATCGATCAATCCATGTATACTGAAATTTCAACAAGCGGGGAGAACAACATCGCTGTAAAGGTGAGCGATTTGTTGACCCTTGCCGAAGAATTGGGCCTTGACGAAGATGCTGCCACCACGGATAATGTGGGAAACCCAAATAACACAGGAGTGGTGTATGTAAGGGTTGTTGGAATATCTGGAAGTAACAGCACGGCAAATACAGAACAGGTTATATCAGATGTATTGCCAATGAACATTGAATTGATCGAGTCTGGTGAGGCATTGGATCCTGTGGTACTTTCCTCTTTTGGTCTTGTTGGTGAAGCCATAAACAATTGGGGCGGTGATGGGCCGGATATTCCAATGTATACCCGAGATGAGAAAGTTCATTTTGTGGCCATCAACAATCCAGGTGCCGGTACACCCTTTAGTATTCGTCAAAATAATGATTGGGTGGTCAACTATGGTGGTGATTTAGATGCAGGTACTCTAGAAACGGCATCATTTGACAATGGCTTGGTGTTTCCTGAAGGAAATGTCTTTATCCTGGTAGTGGATACAGAAAACCTAACCATTTCTTTGGAAGAAGGTGATTCATGGGGGCTTGCCGGTGAGAATATCAATGCTTGGGGCACTGGCCCGGATATCCGATTGTCGCCAGATCCCAAGCAAGAGGGAATCTGGATCGCATTGAACGTTGATATACCAGCGGGAGCGGCAAACTTTAGACTCAACAACGATTGGAGCAGTGTTCTTTCACCCGTGGAGGAAGGCTCAAATATTTTGGGCTTGAATCTTGGTTTTGGACCGACCCTTAATTTGGACGCAGGGACTTTCAACATTACCCTTGACACAAGAAATCCAGATGAAATCACTGTTGATTTTGAAAGTTTGTAATGATAAAATAATGGCTTGAGTTAGTTATTTTGATTCTTGTGATTCCTAGCTGTCGAAAGACAGCTAGGATTTGCTCCATTGCTAGAATAATTCTTCAGGTTTGCACTTAGTTGATTAGTTCTTGAATAAGTAAAAATACTCATGAGATTAAATATTTGAACAACTTAATATGAAAAATATCGGGACTTTACTATATACAATGCTCATTTTGAATGTCCTGCTCGTATCAGGATGTAAATCCAAGTTGAAGGCTCCTTCTGAGCAGGAAGATGAACAAATAAGTATTACGGCTTTCGAAGATGTCCCCAATTGGGCAAAAGAAGCCATTTGGTACCAAATCTATCCAGATATTTTTCGAAATGGCGACAAAGGGAACGACCCCAAAGCAGAAAATATTGTGGGCTACTATCCTGGTCCCGTACCCTCAAATTGGGAAATCACGGATTGGGGTATGGATTGGTATAATCTACAGGAATGGAATGAGGAAATTAGAGGAATGACCGATATTGAAGGGTATGAAATTCAACATTTTGGTCAATTTAATCAATTACGCTATTACGGTGGTGATATTCAGGGTATTATCGACAAACTTGATTATTTAAAGAATTTGGGTATTAATGGATTGTATATCAATCCTTTATATGACGCCCCGTCTTCACACAACTTTGATGCCCGCAACTGGCGACACATTGATATCAATTTTGGACCAAAACCGGTAGATGATTTGAAAATAATGGCTAAAGAAACACCGGACGATCCATCTACATGGCAATTCACGAACGCTGACCAATTGTTTTTAAAATTAATAGAGGAAGTTCATAAACGCGACATGAAGCTGATTATGGACTATTCTTGGAACCACGTTGGCCTAGAATTCTGGGCATGGAAAGCCGTACTTAAAAACCAAGAACAATCCAAGTACAAAGATTGGTTTTGGATAAACACATTTGATGACCCAAATACACCGGAAAATGAACTCGATTACCCAAAATGGTTGGAATCGGTGAAGCATTTGGTACAAGTGAAGGAAACGGAATATGTAACGCACATACCAGAGTCTCATTATTGGGAGGGAAACTTGGCAAGCGAAAGCCTTAAACAACATATTTTCAACATTGCACGTCGTTGGTTGGACCCCAACGGCGATGGTGATCCATCTGATGGAATTGACGGTTACCGCTTAGATGTGTATGCTGAAATTCCTTTGGGTTTTTGGCGTGATTACCGAAAAGTGGTACGGGAAGTAAATCCCAATGCATACATTGTTGGTGAGGCATGGTTCAAACGCTTTCCGCATTCCATGCTAGATCCCGAACCCACGCTCCGTGGGGATATTGCCGATGGGGTAATGAACTATCGCTGGTACAAAACGGCAAGAGAATTCTTTATACATCCTGATAAGGGAATCGCTCCAACGGAATTTAGGGATTCTTTGGAGCGTATTACCAAAAATATAAGACCTCAAAATTTACGAGCTATGATGAACACGGCATCAACACACGATTCCCCGCGACTCTTGTCTTCTGTTTTTAATCATCAATATCCATATAAAGTCAACCAAAACCCAAATGCCGAAAATGGCTATAAAGTGTACAAACCAGATGCACAAGCCTATGAAACCGCTAAACTCATACTCGTAAACCAGTTCACTTTTTTAGGTGCACCACATATTTGGCAAGGTGAAGAATTGGGCATGTGGGGCGGTGATTTTCCTGATTGCCGTAAGCCTATGGTTTGGGATGATATTCAGTTTGAAGATGAAAAAACACATCCGTACGGAGTGGAACGCCCGGTAAATAAGGTAGAAGCAAACAAAGAGGTTTTCGGTTTTTATCAAAACCTTATTGAACTTCGTAAAAACAACCCGGTCTTGGTCTACGGTGATATAGCATACATTCATGCCGATGACCAAAAGAAAACCTTTGCCTACAGAAGGTTCAACGATACTCAAGAAGTGATTGTAGTGTTCAACACTTCTAGCACTGCTCAAAAAATCAAATTAGAAGCGAAATACAGTGGTGACGTGTATGACTTTTTCAAAAACCAAACCGTTCAAAAAAATAGTAAAAAGATACAATTAGAATTGCCGGCGAGGTCATCGGCGGTTCTTATTCAATCGCACAAATAGTTTCAAGATATGAAGAGTAAAACAAAATACATTGCCCAGGGTTTGATGATATTTCTATTATTCAGCCCTGCGGCTTGCAAAAAAAACCAAAAAGCTGAAGTGGGCAGTCAGGGTGCTGATTTTGAAAAGAATATAGCTGCTACTTTAAAAGACCCTAATCCGGTTCCAAATGACCAATTGGCTTTTTTTGAAGGAGACCGAAATCCGAAGGAAGCGTTTTTTGAATTGCTGCCATTAGGTGATGTAAAACCAAGAGGCTGGATTTATGACCGAATGAAACAAGATATCACAACAGGCTTTGTAGCGTTCTTAGATGATCTGGCTCCGGATATTATGAAAGGTGATGACCTTTTTAATACAACACGGAGAAATAATCTCACGGATATTCCCGATGTAGGCGACCAAACCTTAACGGGTGCAGCTTGGGAAATTTCCATGCAATGGTGGTCTGGTGAGACCTTGGGGAACTGGTGGGACGGATATATGCAAAATGCCTGGTTAACAGACGAAGAGCCTGCAAAAAAAAGAATCCATGATATTGTAGATTATATACTCTCAACACAAGATGATGATGGCTATATCGGTATTTATGGAAAAAAATTACGCTACAACCATAAAGGCTCCAATGGTGAATTATGGACGCAAACCACAGTTTTTAGAATGCTACTTGGTTATTACGAGCTGACTAAAGACAAACGGGTTTTGGGCGCTGTTGAAAAGGCCATGGCATTAACCATGAAACGCTATGGTCCGGAAGGGAATAGTCCCTTTAAAGTGGGCGTGGATTATGGTGGAGTTACCCATGGACTAATGATGACAGATGTTTGCGAGGCATTGTTTAGGATTACTGGGAAGCAAGCGTATAGAGACTATGCCGTGTATTTGTACCAAGAATTTTCAAGGTATCCGATTACTCGTTCCATGAACGATATGCGCTATGAATACCTCCTTCACGACTCACTTTATGTAAGCCATTCCGCGCATACCTACGAACATCTCCGAACGCTCATTCATGCTACATACGCAACTGGCTACCCTCAGTTGGACCAAGCTTATAATAGTGCCATGAATAAATTGAGTAAAACCATTTTACCCAGCGGTTCCGGTTTTGGAAATGAGTGGTTGAACGGTGAGGAGGCCGACCCGGAAACCACGGGGGCCGAGGTTTGTGGTATGTTCGAATTGGGTGGCTTCTTCGAATCTGCCCTACAAAAAGTTGGCGATCCAAAGTTTGGCGATATGATAGAGAAACTAACCTACAATGGTATATTGGGATCATTGAATGAAGATGGTTCAGGACTTGTGTATTGCAAAACCGATAATTCATATCGATTGGATAACACAGCGCCCCAAAGGGGTTTTGAGGAATTTGATTTCAGATATAAATACTCCCCCACACATGCCGATGCCGCCGTTTGTTGTAATCCAAGTTATTCCAAACATTTTCCGCAATTGGTAAGAAATATGTGGATGAAAACAAAAGACCATGGTCTGGCTGCGGTCATCTATGGTCCAAACGAGTTAAAAACCAATATAAACGGGCAGGAAATCACAATTACCCAAGAAACTAAGTATCCGCTAACAGATCAAATTACTTTCACAATTGGCGTGGACCAACCTACCCAAGTGTCGTTATATTTTAGAATTCCGAGTTTTTCACCGGAACTTTCTTTAGAAACAAAAGGAAAAATAACAAAAGAAAGCGGTTGTTACAAAGTTGACAATATATGGAAGAATGGGGATGAGATTATATTAAACATGAACAATAAGTTGCTAACATTTCCATCAAATGATAATACTAGATATTTTCAGCGCGGACCGATTGTATATGCATATGATATCCAACATAAAACCGAAGATATCAAAACCTATGGCCTAAAAGGTTTTACTGATTATTTGGTTTATCCAAAAGAGGAATTGTACGAGCACTTGACTTTAAAGGGTTCTGAAGACAATGCATTTGGTTTTTCGGTCAAAATCAATGATGTGCCAGCAGAAGGTAATATTTGGTATAGCGATATTAATTATCTGATGGGTACACTGTTAAATGGTCATGAGAATAAAGAGGTCGCCGTAAAACTGGTTCCTATGGGACGCTCTGTGCTCAGACGTGTAACTTTTCCACTCAATCAATTCCACTAATAAAAAAAATTATTTCATATGTACTTTACAAACAATCGATTAAAACAAAAAATTACAGTCCTTCTGATTTTTATGCTATTTGCAGGATTAAGCCTTAATGCTCAAGTTTTAACAACTGGTAGTCCCGAAGAGGTGGGCATGTCCAGTGAAAGACTAAAACGTATGGACAACATGCTCCAGTCGGCAATAAGCAAGAATGAAATTCCTGGTGCCGTGGCATTGGTGGCCAGAAAGGGTAAAATCGTCTATCTTAAATCCTTTGGGGCCGCAGATTCCGATAACAGAGCCTTAAAGGCAGATGACATTTTCCGGATAGCTTCCATGACCAAAGCGATTACATCTACCGCGGTAATGATGCTTTACGAAGAAGGGAAATTTCATTTGGAAGACCCCATTTCAAAATGGATTCCAGAATTTAAAAATCCACAGGTGTTGGATTCTCTGCTGGATGATGGCACCTATACCACCATCAAGGCGGACAAGGAAATTTCAATTCGTCATCTGCTTACGCACACTTCTGGTTTGGGGTATGGTGAAATTGATGCTGACGAACGCATGAAGCGCATTTATAAAGATGCCGGTATTAAGGAACTCTATTCAACCGAAGCGATAAGAATTCAAGACGTCGCAAAAGAAATAGCCAAACTTCCATTGCACCATGATCCTGGTGAAAAATTCACTTACGGGGTGAGCCTTGATGTGTTAGGAGCACTTGTTGAAATTGTATCGGGCAAACCCTTGGACCAGTTTTTTGAGGAATACATTTTTGAACCCTTGGGCATGAATGATACCTATTTCTATCTAGATGAAGAAAGGGCAAAGAGGTTGGTGCAAGTACAAACCAAAAAGGAAGGTGAGTTTGAACCGTTGGTAGCCGATTTCTATGATGTGGATTTTCCTATAAAAGGTGCAAAAACATTCTTTAGTGGTGGTGCGGGACTGTCGAGTACCGCTGAAGACTATGCCAAATTTTTACAGATGTACCTAAATAACGGAATGTATAATGGCAAGCGGTTATTGAGCAGAAAAACTATCGAGTTGATCATGTCCAAACAAGTAGACGATTTGTATGGTGAAGGGGCAAAACACTACGGATTGGCATTTAGTGTGGTGTACAAACAAGGTGGCTCTTGGGCAAGCTCGCAAAGCGTGGGCACTTTCATTTGGGGCGGTTATTTTAATACGTATTACATGGCCGATCCAGAAGAAGATATAATTGCAATTTTAATGAAACAAACCTTTGATATTGGTCTTGACACCACCACCCTGTTGTTTCAGCAAATTGTTTACCAAGCTATAAATGATTAATTCAAAAGTATTGATTAAGAAGATTCCGAGCCGTTCAGCTTTATTACTTATAGCCTTAGCGTTTACAATAGTCCAATGCGCACAGCAACCTGAAAAAAAAATGGTGGCCACCCATTCACACTTCGTTAAGATGTCCATTGATGAAATAGAACCAAAAGGATGGATTGTCGAGTTCTTGTCCAGACAAACGGACGGATTGAGTGGAAATATTGGCGTGGCAGGCTACCCGTACAATACATGCCTATGGGGATGCCCAAAAATGAAAGGATCCACGAAAGCCTGGTGGCCGTATGAACAAACGGCGTATTACCTCGATGGAATAAACCGGTTGGGGATCTTGACCAATAATAAAGGACTGCTCAGCGAGGTAAAAAGGAATACTGACTATATCAAGGCAAATATTGATTCCACCGGTCGGTTTGGCACTAATCTACAAGACCGTTGGTGGCGTTGGCCCTATACCAGTATCAATCGGGTTTTTATGACCGATTACGAATTAACGGGCAACGAAGAGTTGGTGCATCTGCTCGCAAATCATTATGGCACCTTTGCAGCAGAGGATTTTTGTGACGACCTCGAATTGGCCAACGTAGAGCAACTTTGCTGGCTTTATGGTGAAACTGCTGACAAAAAATTCATTGAAATGGGTGAAGAGGCCTACGCTTGTTTTAAATCGGATATTGAAAATAGGAATAGGTTAGACAGTGATATCCAATTTGGAGCGAATAGAAAGCCTGATCATCATGGGGTTGTCTATCTGGAGTTGGTTAAGATTCCAGCACTGCTCTATAAATATACGGGAAACAAAGCCTACCTAGAAGAGTCAATGAATGGTATCACAAAAATGGAAAAATATCATATGCTCGTTTCTGGATTGCCTAGTACTACGGAGCATTTTGCCGATGTGTCGGAGGTGGCGGGCCATGAGACCTGCAATACCGCTGTATTGCCACACACCTATGGATATCTTATGAGAATAACTGGGGAGTCGTGGTTCGGGGATCGAATAGAAAGGGCTGTTTTTAACGCCGGTATAGGTTCTGTAACAAAGGATTTCAAATCACACCAATATTTTTCAGCGCCTAACCAGATTTTGGCAACCATAAACTCCAATCCTTTTGGACACCATCCAACGAGAATGGCTTTTGCTCCCGGTCATGATGTCGAGTGTTGTACCGGTAATGTTAATAGATTTATGCCATACTATATAGAACAGATGTGGGCAACATCTAAGGATAACGGTCTTGTTGCCGCTCTCTACGGTCCTTCCACAATTTCAGCCAAAGTTGGAGAAAATAATCAACCAATCACCGTAAATCAGATTACAAACTATCCTTTTTCAAATAACATTAGGTTTGAAATCCTAATGGAACGACAGGATCAAGTGAATTTCCCTTTTTCAATGAGAATTCCGGAATGGGCCAATAACGCCAAGATTATTGTGAATGGGACAACAATTCAAAATGAAATAACTCCTGGATCATTTTTTAGACTAAAAAGGGATTTTAAATCTGGAGATATCATTGAATTGGAACTTCCAATGGAAATAAGAACTACTCAATGGCCCAATAATGGAATCGCAGTGGAAAGAGGCCCAATAGTCTATAGTTTGGCATTGACCGAGAAGAAAGACACCATTCATGACTATGAAAAATCAACCACAAGTTTTCCGGCGTTCACAATGAGTCCTACTTCAGAATGGAGATACGGTTTACCTAAAGATAATCTTGATTTTGAATTGATTCAAAAAGAATTCGATGGATACCCCTGGGAGGTGGCCAACACTCCGTTAAAAATCAAGGTTAAGGGATTCAAGATTAGGCATTGGCAACTGAACAACTACTTTGATGAACGCATTGACTCAGAGATTACCACAACCCCAAGTTTTCCAAAACAAGTTGAAGTTGAAGAAAACTCAGAAACCTCATTGGAATTAATCCCTTATGGTACCACGACCTTAAGAATGACTGTTTTTCCCGTCGTATCAAATGAGTAGCTTTTAAATAATTTATGAAAGAAAATCAAGCGAAAAATTATATTACCCTACTTTTTGTAAGTACAATTGCAGCACTTGGAGGTTTCCTCTTCGGATATGATACCGGAGTTATCAACGGTACACAATTTTACTTTAGCAAATATTTTGAATTAGACCCTGCTACAAAAGGATGGGTCGTAGGCAGTGCCTTACTAGGCTGTTTTACTGGAGCAATAGTTTCTGGGCCGCTTAGCAAACAATACGGAAGAAAAGTATCGCTTATTATCTCAGCTATTCTTTTTACAATTTCCGCTTGGGGTTCTGGTCTACCTGATTTTTTACCTCAAACTGTTCGGGTTCTAGTCTTTTTTAGGATTATCGGTGGCTTGGGAATCGGTATAGCCTCTATGAACGCCCCTATGTATATAGCAGAACTATCCCCTGCACATATAAGGGGACGAATGGTTACCCTATATCAAATGGCTGTTGTTTTTGGCTTTTTTATCGTATTCTTCGTTACTTACCAAATAGGTGCAGGAAAAACAGAAGCCTTTAATATCCAAGTTGGATGGAGATACATGTTTTGGTCAGAATTAGTGCCCTGTATTCTTTTTTTGCTGCTTCTATTCTTGGTTCCAAAAAGTCCAAGGTGGTTACTGCTAAAAAAACAAGAAGAAGCTTCACTTAAAGTGTTGGCAAAAATACATGGATTGGATCAAGCAAATACCAGGGCTAAAGAAATCAAGGATTCTATATCAAAAGATACGAGTATTGGTATTAAAGATATTTTCAAAAATGGAATACTACCAATAATCTTAATTGGAAGCGGGTTATCTTTTCTTCAACAATTCACAGGTATCAATGCCGTGCTATATTATGGGGCCGATATTTTCGAAAAAGCCTTGGGTTTTGGTCAGGAGGATGTTTTGGCACAACAAATTCTGCTGGCTGGCGTAAATGTAGCCTTTACTATTCTAGCCATGGTTACTGTTGATAAATGGGGGAGAAAGCCGTTGATCATTTCAGGTTCTTTGGGAATGCTGTTTGGCTTTGCACTTCTTGGCATTACTATAATGACGGATAATGTGGGGCTTCTTTCGTTGATAGGCATTCTATTTTTTGTCGGGGCCTTCGCTATGTCAATGGGACCGGTTGTCTGGGTCATATTATCTGAAATGTTTCCCAATAAAATCAGGGCAATAGGTATGTCCATAGCGGTAGCCGTACAATGGGGTGCTAACTATCTGGTATCTCAAAGTTTTCCTATAGTTGCTGAGAGCAAAATTAATGTTGAAGGAATTTGGCAGGGGTCACTTCCATACTTTCTATTCATGTTCTTTATAGTACTCATTATATGGTTTGTAAACCGACTGCTGCCGGAAACCAAAGGCAAAACCTTGGAAGATATTGAAACGGTTTGGAAAGAACGCTATCGTAATAAATAAACGAATAAGATAAGGAAATATGAAAATTATTAATGCAGAGGTAATCGTCTGTTCACCGGGTCGAAATTTCGTGACCCTTAAAATTGAAACGGACTCAGGAATATATGGCCTTGGTGATGCTACACTAAATGGCAGGGAGTTAGCGGTTGCGACCTATTTACAAGAGCATTTAATTCCATGTATAATTGATCGAGATCCTTTTGATTCCGAAGATATATGGCAATACCTGTATAGAGGTGTATACTGGAGAAGAGGTGCCGTAAATATGACCGCCATTGGGGCAATCGATATGGCACTTTGGGATATCAAAGGAAAGGCATTGGATGTCCCTGTTTATAAGCTTTTGGGTGGTAAAAGTAGACATAGGCTTTTAGGCTATACACATGCCCAGGGCAAAGATACCGATGAAACACTCCAAAAAATATCGGATACATTGAAAAAGGGGTTCAAAGCAGTTCGTGTTCAGTCCGGTATTCCCGGTATAGAAAAAATTTATGGAATTGCAAAAGATGAAGGTGCCTACGAACCCGCCATAAAGGGAAGCCGACCTGATGAAGAAACTTGGAATACTGAAAAATATCTAAATCACATTCCTAAATTATTCCAACGTGTTCGAAAGGAATTTGGGGAAGACGTACAGCTATTACATGATGCACATCACCGACTTACACCAATTGAAGCGGCAAGATTGGGTAAAGAACTGGAACCTTTCCATTTGTTCTGGTTAGAAGATACGGTAGCTGCAGAAAATCAAGAAGGTTTTGAAATAATTAGAAGGCATACAACCACGCCTTTGGCGGTTGGCGAAATTTTTAATACCATTTATGATTGTCATCATCTCATTACCACACAATCGATAGATTACATAAGAATGACGGTTGCACATGGCGGTGGACTCACCCCTATGTTGAAAGTAGCCAATTTAGCCAGCATCTATCATGTAAGGACCGGATGTCACGGACCATCTGATTTATCGCCCATAAATTTAGCCGCATGTCTTCATTTTGGTACCGCGGTAAACAATTTTGGAATTCAAGAATACATGGGATATGATCCACAAACGAGTAACGTGTTTTCATTTACACATCGCTTTGAAGATGGTCATTTTATTATGAACGATGAAGCCGGCCTGGGTGTCGATTTCGATTTTGAAAAAGTAAAAAACATTCCTTACAAACAGGCTTTTCTTCCGGTAAATAGATTGGAAGATGGCACATTATATCATTGGTAAATATGAAAAGATTTAAGAATAAGGTCCTTGTTGTAACTGGGGCATCCAAAAAAGGTGGAGTCGGTGCTTGTGTGGCAAAACTATTTGTTGAAGAAGGTGCCAAAGTACTTATGTTGGACATGGATGAAGAAAATGGAAATGACCTCCAAGAAGAATTGGGAGAATCAACCCTTTTCAAAAAGTGCAACATTGCACTGGAGGAATCCGTAAAATCCTGTATTACAGAAGGAATTTCAAAATTCGGAGATATTGATTACTTGGTTAATAATGCCGCTATTCTTGGCTATACGGCTGTTCACGAGACATCATTAGATGAATGGAACAAAATTATAGGGGTAAATGTTACAGGGCAGTTCCTTTGTGCTAAACATGTACTCCCCAGCATGATGAAAAAGGAAAATGGAGCGATTGTCAATGTTGGCAGCGCACAATCATTTATGAGCCAGAAAAAAGTTGCGCCCTATGTTACATCCAAAACAGCTATTTTAGGTCTTACCAGAAGTATTGCTGTTGATTATACCCCAAAAATAAGATGCAATGCCGTGTGTCCTAGTACTATTGACACACCCATGCTTCAATGGGCTTTAAAACAATCGCCTGACCCACAAGCTGTTCTTCAGGAAAGTATAGACATGCACTTATTAAAGCGCATAGCAAAACCCGAAGAAATAGCTTCGCTGATAGCATTTCTCTGTAGTGATGCCGCTGCCAATATTACAGGACAGTCCTTCCGAAGCGATGGAGGTATCGGTTTACTTATCGAAGGAAGCAAACAAGAATTAATGGAAACGGAACATCTACATGAATAAATGCAACACCATAGAGTTGGCCTTCAGTAGTGTACTGCAACATGGCGAGGGACCTATATGGGATGGAAGAAATGGTTGTTTTTATTGGGTTGACTTACTGAAGGGTAATCTTTACAAAGGGCATTTGAAAAGTGGGAAGGTCGATAGTATTAATATTGGTCAGGCCCTAGGTGCTGTTGGGCTTTCCAACACAAAAAATTTGGTCTTGGCTGTTGAAAAAGGTTTCGGTGTTTACAATATCGAAGCAAAGAATTTTATGTTAATCGACCCTATTGCAGAAACTTTGAATCCCAAGGTCAGGTTCAATGACGGCATTGTAGGGCCGGATGGGAAGTTCTATGCCGGAACGATGCATTGGGACGGCAAAAATGGCTTTGGAAGCTTAATTCGATTTTCTCCCAATGGCAAGTATGATATAATTGAAAGTAATCATACAATTCCCAATGGCATGGGATGGAATAACGATAGGGATACATTTTTCATGGTGGATACTGGACACCATTGCATCTATGCGTTTGATTTTGTAGAAGGTGAATTATCTCGTAAAAGGGTTATTAAAAAATTCAAGAATGATGAACATCCTGATGGTATGGCCATTGATTCTAAAGACCATTTTTGGATTGCTATGTGGGGAGGGGCAAAAATTGTTCATTTAGATGAAAAAGCAAACTATGTTGAAGAAATAGGCCTACCGGTAAAATATCCAACCAGTTGTTGTTTTGGAGGAGAAAATAAGAAACAGCTTTTCATTACTTCTTCCCGTCTGCCCTTAGATAAAAGTGAATTGGAGAACGATCTGCTCTCCGGAAGCTGTTTTGTAATCCAGACCGAACATACAGGCAAAACGGAATATAGATTTGGGTAATCATGGAAACAAGAGAGAACTACATTTCAGGAATTAAAACTATAGAAGTATGGGATGAAAATCATAACCTGCTTTTTACCATGACACCTTCAAAGGGAGCCAAAATTCTCCATTTGAACATGGTTAAAGATAATAAACCGGTACCCATACTTTGGAAAGTAAACGTAGATGAACTCGAAAATAATGAGTTTGGCAAAAACGATATTCTCTTTCCTTTTCCAAATCGGCTTAAGGGTGGAGTCTATCAGTACGGAGGAAAAAAATACACATTCCCTATAAACGAGATAGAAAGAAATAATAGCATCCACGGCTTTATAAGGGACCACGATTTTACCCAAAAAAATATCCAGGTATTAAATGATGCTGTAAATATGGCATTTTCATATACATTTCATGGCGAGCCATATTATCCATTCCCATTTAACTTTGAAGTTTCATATCACATTAAAAATGATTATTTCAGGATTGCGTTTTCCATCAAGAATACCGGAAATGGGAAAATGCCATTTGGATTGGGTTGGCATCCGTATTTTGTGTTGAAAGGGAACGAAAAAATCAAGATCCCAGGGGTAACGGAGTATTTGGTGGATAATAATTTTATTCCCACTGGCAATACCTTGGATTTTGAGAGTAAATATTTTGTTCCAGATAACACCTTCTACAATGCCACATTTAAAGCACTAGATGTTAAAAAACCCATATATAAAATATTCTCAAAAGATGATGTCATCGAATTGAGATGTTCAGAAAACTTTGGTTTCCTTCAGCTTTATACTCCACCAGATCAGCAAACCGTAGCAATTGAACCTATGACCTGCTGTATTGATGCTTTCAACAATGGTATAGGTTTAATGGAACTTAAACCATTAGAAGTTTTTGAAGGAAACATTGAAATTAAATTATTGAGTAGATGAATAAAGTAATCACATTTGGGGAAATCATGCTACGATTGGCACCCCAAGGATTTTTAAGATTTTCACAGGCCAACAACTTTGATGCGGTGTATGGTGGGGGAGAGTCCAATGTGGCGGTCTCCTTGGCCAATTATGGAGTCCCCGTGGATTTTGTGACACGGCTTCCCAAAAATGATATAGGGGACTGTGCCCTGATGGAAATGCGAAAAAGAGGAGTTGGTACGGAACATATTGTATTTGGCGGAGATCGTCTTGGGATTTACTTCTTGGAAACCGGCGCAGTTAGTAGGGGAAGTAAAGTGGTCTACGACCGTGCACACTCGGCCATGGCCGAGATTACCAAAGGCATGGTGGATTGGGACACTGTTTTTAAAGGAGCCGAATGGTTTCATTGGACAGGAATCACTCCTGCCATATCCCAAGGAGCTGCGGATGCCTGTATCGAAGCGGTCAAGGCCGCCAAGAAATTGGGACTTACCGTTTCCACAGACCTTAACTATAGGGCCAAACTATGGAAGTACTGCGACGATGCAAAACGGGAGGAAATCATGTCCGAACTCACCTCGTATTGTGATATCGTCCTAGGAAACGAAGAGGATGCCGAGAAACACTTCGGGATCAAACCGGAAGGATTGGATATCACCACCCAAGGTGAGCATGTAAAAGCAGAAGCCTTTTTATCAGTCTGTAGGCAGATGATGGAACGTTTCCCAAATGCCAAAAAAGTGATTACTACCCTAAGGGGATCAATATCTGCCTCGCACAACACTTGGGCAGGAGTTTTGTATGACGGGAAGACCATGTACAAGTCCAGTGAATACCAAATTACCCATATTGTGGATCGTGTAGGTGGTGGGGATTCGTTTATGGGAGGACTCATTTACGGATTGCTCAAGTACCCGGAAGATGACCAAAATGCATTGGACTTTGCGGTAGCGGCCTCTTGCCTTAAACATACCATCAAAGGGGATGCGAACTTGGTAACCGTGGATGAAGTGGAGAAACTCATGGGAGGAGATGCCTCTGGAAGGGTTGCCCGATAATAATTATTTAGAATAGAAGAAGATATATGGCAAGGTACAGTAGATTGGAAGTAGCACAGGTGATGCAGGAAACGGGCATGGTCCCGTTGTTCTATCACCCTGATGTGGAACTAGGAAAAAAAGTGCTCAAGGCATGTTATGACGGTGGGGCACGTTTGTTGGAATTCACGGCCCGTGGCGATTTTGCGTACGAGGTCTTTGCAGAGCTCAACAAGTATGCTTTGGACGAACTCCCGGGCATGATCCTGGGAGTGGGATCTATCACGGATGCAGCTGCCGCTTCATTTTTCATACAAATGGGAGCAAACTTCATCGTTACCCCATCGTTGCGAGAAGACATTGGGGTGACCTGTAACCGCAGAAAGATAATGTATTCGCCCGGCTGTGGCAGTCTAACGGAGATTAACCAGGCGGAAGAGCTTGGCGTGGAAATCATTAAACTGTTCCCAGGATCAACCTATGGCCCTGGTTTCGTGAAGGCGATAAAAGGACCCCAACCATGGTCCAGCATTATGCCAACTGGAGGAGTGAGTACTGAAGAATCTAATTTAAAAGCTTGGTTTGAAGCAGGTGTTACTTGTGTCGGACTTGGTTCTAATTTAATATCCAAAAACATCATCGAATCACACGATTTTGTTAAACTCAAATCGCTTACAGAAAGTGTGCTAAAAACTATAAAAAAAGTGAGAGGTTAATATGGATTTAAGAGTTAACTAAAATACCAGATGCATATAACTAACCGACATATTCATAGCAGTAACCTAAACCGACTGGAATATGTTCTATATAAATATTATCAATGAATTTAATAAAAAAATAACAGAGATAGAAGGTAGGGCCCAAACCGAATTAAAAAAAGTGAATGCCGGTATCCAAATTTCATCTTGGGCCCTGGATCTGTTCAAAGAACACGTAGCCGAGTTCGGGTTTGATTCTATCAAGGATGAAATCAGTTTTTTTAAAGGTATCAAGTGCATACCCATGAAACATTTGATTCTCTACACGGAAATACGTTCCTGCGAACTTCGTATACCCAAATCGAATGTAAAAAGGCAGCTCACATTTTTAGACAAACAGGCAAAAAAGGTCAACCAGTTCTTTGGTCGGCATACGGAGTTTTTACTCTACATGGAACTTGGCTATGACCATTTTGATGAACATTATTTTACACGTAAAAATCTGAACAACAACCCTGTCGTTAAAAGTTATCCTTACTACAAGGATTCAGTATTCAATACCTCCCATGATGAAATCTGGGCAAGAATAAAAGGGCTCGCCATGTATGTCAATTATCTAAAGAAAAAAAAGGAGGAATTAACCAATACTGATAAAAATATCGGCAAAGGGAAACTTAATTGGACCGGCAGTTATGCTGCTTTGGTAGAAATGCTCTACGGTTGCCAGGAGATGGGATATTTCAACAATGGAAATATTGGAATAAATAGTGTAATTGATACCTTCAGTGAATTTTTGAATGTCAAAAAAGGAAATCCCACCCGCACATATCAAGACCTGAAGGCACGTAAAGGTTCGCCTATAAAGTTTTTTGAGGAAACCGGGCAAAAGCTCCTTCAGAAAATGAAAGATGAGGACGATTTGTCCAATTCCTAAAAACCGAGTTTGGATTTCACTCGGTTTTTTAAACTTGCTATAATTTTATTGACACTATAACTTTTTAGCGTTTGAATTGAGCACCAAATCATACCAAAGCACACCAAAACTTATATGTGTTAAATTCTGCCCCAACTCGGTTTAGACTCTGATGGATAACCACCAGACTCTCACAATTTTGCTGAACGAAAGTCAAATCACGGCAAAGTCGCTTTAAAAAGAAATAACCTCGGCGGCTTTGCTTTTTTAAAACGTTTACAATGGGTGCAACGATTATTACTACGGAAGATCTGAGGGAGTTCAAGATGGAACTGCTGGACGACATCAAACAACTTTTACAAGATCATGATGGCCAGACCAACAAGAAATGGCTCAAATCCAATGAGGTCAGACAGCTTTTGGGAATTTCCCCTGGGACACTTCAAAATCTCAGAATCAATGGCACGCTACCCTATACCAAAATAGGAGGAGTGCTTTATTACGAATATCATGAGATTATGGAAGTCTTGGAAAAGAATAAGATCCATAATAGACTTTAAGGCTGTTTGGAAACCATCAATTACATCAAGCACCTCAATGGGGTGTTTGAGCAATTTTCCAAGGATAGTAGATTAAATCCAACCCATATTAGTTTGTATGTGGCTTTGTTCCAAATTTGGAACAACAACTTTTTTAAAGATGAATTCTACATCAACCGAGAAGAAGTCATGGGCTTTTCAAAGATTGGTTCCAAATCTACCTATCACAGATGTATTAAGGAATTGAGCCATTGGAATTATTTGCTCTATACCCCATCCCACAATCCATTTAAGGGAAGCCGCATCAAGATGTTCGATTTTGGGACAAGCAGTGGACAAGTGCTGTACCCAAGCCGTACCAAAAACGGGACAAGCAGTGGACAAGCACTGGTACCTATAAACAAACATATACAAACTATAGAAAACAGTGAAAACTTAAACAAACGGCAATTTTTAGAAAATTCAGATTCTGAATATAAAGAAAACCATTTGGCAAGTGTCCCATATCAGGACAACTTGAAGACAAGTAAAGATAAAAACTACAATGAGCCTTTATGAGCAATCCAAAGCCACATATCATTGTTGAAGGAGCTATACAATACTCATTAGGTACAATGCGAGGCAATCAAATTTTATATGATTTCGATAAAATGTTGGTCTACCTTGATGCTAAAGGCAAGTTGCTTTTTGGTCAGCAATTTAAAATCTACAAGGAAGACCGAGACATCCTCTACAAACTATGCCTGTACTTCATCCAGGATAGAATTGCTTGTGAAGAGTTTGGAATTGATATCGATAAAGGAATTTTACTTTCTGGTCCTGTAGGCTGCGGAAAAACTTCTTTGATACGATTATTAAAGCATCTCGTACCACACCGAAAGCCTTACGAAGTTGTACCCACTCGAAATATCGTTTTTGGTTTTAACCATATCGGTTACAAGACCATTGAAGATTATGGTAATTCCCAATTTTTCTGTTTTGATGATTTGGGAGTTGAACCTATGGGAAGGCACTACGGTAAAGACTGTAATGTGATGGGTGAAATCCTACTATCTCGCCATGAACTTTTTTGTCACCCTGAGCGCAGTCGAAGGGTAAAAACCCATGCTACTACCAATCTAAATGCTGCTGAATTAGAAGAGCTTTACGGCATTCGTGTTCGTAGCCGTATGCGACAGCTTTTTAATTTGGTGGCTTTTGATAGGGGAAGTAGGGATAAGAGGAAGTGAGGCTTTACTCCTCCCAAACAACACTCAATACTGAGTTATGTGAACTTGAAATAATACAATACTCAAAGAAATTAAAATTGTTGTCGTCTTCCCAATTTTTCAAATCAAACCATGTAGACTTCCATATCTTCTGTTTTGATTGAGCTTTGGAGTAAATCTTTCCTTTCTCAAAAAATTCCGTAGCAACAGAATCTTCAGGTGGTTCAAGTTTTGTTCTATCGATAATAAAATGCGGATAGCCCTCAGGCCATTTCCAATAACTTACCGTTTTATTATGCGAATGAAAAAGGCAAATAGGATGGTCACCTAAGTCAAAATATTTGAAAGCAATCGAAGTTATGCTGGTTTTGAAAAAGGAAGCCAAATCTCTAAGTAATTGAGGAGAGAATTTTTTCCCCTTTTGTTTTTCATAAAATAAAGTACTTGGCATTAGTAATTCAGAAGCAAACTGATTTGCTTCATACTCCACACGTCCATGTTTTGCTTGTTTTTCCTTATTATTGAACCACGATGTAGTAGCCTCATTATCATTATGAACATCAATGCCTTTATGAAGTATGAAATGCCCAATTTCGTGAGCAAGGGTAAAACGCTTTTTTTGTTCAAATTCAATATTCTCATTGATTTCAATTATTGTATGCTTTTTACCGAAGATTATTCTTCCATCTGAATTCAATAATGGTTTTTCGATTACCGTAGCCCCAAGACCACTGGCAAATAATTCTAACGGAAAGTCCAGTAAGCTATCAAAGCCATTTTGCTCTAATATGTTTTTAGCAGCAGCAGAACCTTTATTATATTTATAATTCTTCATTATCTAATTCATCCATCAAGTCAACTAAATTTTTCCCTTTGATAATTTCTTTTATTTCATCTGCAGTCAACTTATCTAAGTTTCTGAACTGTACTGACATTTTCTTTGACTCTACTAAGTTCATCAATGTCGCAATAGGCTTATCTATATTTTTATTAATGGCAGCTTGAAATTTCTCAACAATTTTCTCAATTAGTAATAGATTACTTTCTTGTACTAACTGAGCTGTTTGGGTGAATCTCAACTTTTTCAAGAATCTGTCAATTTCTGTACTCTCTTCAGATACATTCACACCTTCCTCCTGTAATGAATTTTTAATCAATTCAATATCAGAATTCAAATAAAACTCTGTAAGTCCCTTTTCTATTTTATCTTTTAAGTTGCTCATTTTAATTGAATGTTTAGTTTACTTTTTCTTCTTTCAAGCCTTTTAACTGCATTGTAAAGCTCTGTGACATCTACTTCCAGAAAATCCGAAATTTCTTTTGGCTTATAGATGCCATCACACCAGCATTCAAATATCAACATCTCCAAATCTGATGCTCCTGAGTCTTCAAGTAACTTAACATATTCATTTTTTATTTTTTTGTTATCCATTTCGTCGAAGGAAGGGTCAGTATGTCCAACTTCCTCTATATAAATTGGTATATCGAGAATATAAGATTCCTCATTCTCGTTTTCCTCCTCTGGAGGTTTACGTCTTTTAACTTTTTCGTGAAAAGAACTTATTTCGCTTTTTAAAACACCAAAAAGGAAATTTTCGAAGTCACATTCACTTTTATCCCATTTACGAATATTGGTAAGTGCCTTTTGGAATACTGTGAAAACAAAATCCAATTTTTGTTGGCCATTGTGGTTATCATCATAATCCCCAAGTTTTTTCTTAGCGAAAGCTCTCATTCTTAGAATGAGTTCATTTAATTGTTCATTGCTGTATTCTTTAAGTAGTGCCGCAACCTCTTGACTAGATTCCTCCATAAACTGTGGTATTCTATTAAGGTTATGCTTGTACAACTAAAAAATTTTCCATCTAGTGGCAAAAAAATAAAAAAGACAAGCATAAAAGTTTAGAAGCACAATATAAAAATATGCTGTTAGAAAAACCTTTAAAAATTGTAGGAATGTATGAGCGGAACTCCACAGCTCTGAATGGAGATTTTCTAACCTTAAAATTCAGCTTTTAATCGGCTGCTGTAATGAAATTTACAAATCAGCCAATTTGGCACAATAAATATTTAAAACTGATTGGTGTAATAATTGCAAATAAAATGTTAAAAATTAGAGTATGGATAAAAGTAACTATTTGAGTGAAGTGTTAGACACTCACAAGATGTCTCATATTTCATCCCTATTGGATAAGTATAGAGAAAAAAGACAAGAAATAAAGGAAGCGATTGAAGAAAAGTATGGAACTGACATATATAATCCGTTAAACTCTGGGTCTTATGCTAAGCATACGGCTATTAATACAAAGTTCGATTTGGATGTGGTTATCCCTTTTAAAAAGGATTCTTTTTCTACCCTTGAAGATATGTTTGAGGATATTTTCGATTTTCTGTATGACAAATATTCTGATGAAGCTACTGTTAGAAAGCAAAAAGTTTCTATTGGGATTGAGTTTTTTGCAGATGATGATGGTGATGTTATTAGTATAGATATTGTACCAGGTCGAGAATTAAACAAAGACCAATATGATGAAGATTATAAGCTGAACTTGTATGTTAATTCCAAATATGGTCTTATTTCTGAAAAAAGTTACATACAAACCAATATCAAGGCGCAAATAGACCATATTAAGAACAAAGAGAATGAAAGGAAAATAATCCGACTCTTAAAAATATGGAAGTCATCAAATAATGAAGATTACAAATCTTTTCTGTTTGAGCTTATTACTATTAAGGCTTTTGATAAAGCGAATATCAGTGGAAATTTGTGGGAAAAATTAGAAGCAGTAATGGAATACATCAGGGATAATATAACCAAAGACGATTTTTCTCTTAAAGACCCAGGAAACAGTGGTAATGATGTTGCTGATACTCTGGAGTCTTGGCAAAAAGAAAATTTATCAAACAAGATGAACAATATGCTCGATAGAATTGAAGAGAATGAAGATAACTTAAAAATATATTTCCCGACCAATGAAGCTTTTGAAGAGGATGATGATGAAAGTAAAAGCGGTTATGGTGTAAAAGAGGGAGCCAGTACCTTTTCGATTCCAACTCAAAATCAGCGATTTGGTTAATGAAGCAAAGTAGAATTAAGAGAGTTGAAAAGACGGTTGAGACAATTCCGTATGTATCAGTTATAAGAGCTTTTTCAGAAAACGATACCAACATTGAAGGCGTTGTATCTATAAATCTTGATGCTTTAGAATCCCCTCTTGAGTTCAATGTTGTTATTTACCCACAATACCCTTTTAAAAGTCACGAGTCCGAAACCATAAAGTTCTTCAATACGGATTTATTGGAGTATAATCATGTTATGGAGAATGGAGTGATTTGTATTCATACATCAAGCTGCCCCAATATTGAAAAAAAATTGCTTATAGATTTTGAATCTCTTAAAAATTGGATTGTAAAATATTATCTCAATAAAGATAATGACAACCATTACGAACATCTGATAGTTCCAGAATCTACTGTTAACAATGAGACTTATGCATTTTCATTTACTGAAGTTGACTACAAATTTTCAAAAGAGGACTATGGCTTTGTAAACTTAACATTCCTATCTACAGGGAAGTACCGAGAAACAAAAATAAATAATTACCTAACCCAAGGTTTTGTAAATGCCTATGGGGACAATCTTGCCCTCTGCAAATGGAATGATGCCTATAAGAAAAGTGAAAATTACAATCATGGAATTTTCGTCTTCTTGGAAGAGGCACCAGCAAAACATAAAAGATTTATACTCACAAACTGGATAGAATTTTCAGAAATATTAAGCGAGGAGTTTTTAAAATTTCTTCATAATTGTGAGAAAGAATATATTAAACAGAAGAGAAAAGGACAATATATCCCACTTTACGTGGGGTATAAAATTTCAGATACCGAAATTCATTGGCAAACAGCGATGATTGAAATCGGCAACTTCCCCATAACAGGCATCAAGGAAAATCAAAAGTGGTATAGTCGTTTAATAGAACAAGAAATAAAATGGGGGCTTACAAGAAATGCATCTTATAAATATTTCTTTGGAAGAGGCAAATTCGTCAATTCAATAACCGATAAGAAGATTTTAATAATTGGATTGGGAGCAATTGGGAGTATTGTAGCCAAAACGTTGGTAAGATGTGGGTGTAAGAAAATTGATTTAACCGACTATGATAGAAAAGAACCTGAAAATATATGCCGTTCAGAATATGAGTTCTTACCAGGAGTAGCAGATAAAGTTGAAGAGCTAAGTAATCATCTTTATCATGTTTCACCATTTGTTCATATAAATCATGTTAATCAAACTTATTTTGAAGTTGTCTCTAAGTCATTATTTGATGAACCAAAAGCAAAAAAAGAACTAGGAGATTTCCTGAATTCCTACGATATTATTTTTGATTGTTCTACTGATAACGACTTAATGTACATTCTAAATTCCTTGTCTTTAAATAATGAAATGATAAATATTTCGGTGACAAACCATTCCAAGGATTTGGTATGTGCATTTTATCCCAACATATACAACTTTGTAACAAATCAATTTTCTAAAGTACTGGACAATGATGTTGAAGACTTGTATAATCCCACAGGCTGTTGGAGTCCCACATTTAAAGCTTCATATAACGACATTAACTCTCTTGTTCAATACGCCTTAAAACAGATAAACTTGATTTTTCAAAAAAAAGCCAATAAGAACAACTTTGTTATATCTAGTGATATTGAAAACGGCTACCAATTAAAATTAAAGCAATATTGATATTTTTTAACGAGCATAAAAGTGTAAAAGTGGTATTTCCTGACCATCTCCTTGAGGAAATAGGAGTTTATGGAACTAAATCTTATCCAAAAGAGTTCGGTGGAATTTTAATTGGAGAGTACACTGAAGATTTTAAGACATTAAATATCAGAGATACAATCCTGCCCAAAAAATATAAAGGTGAACGTCATAGTTTTGAAAGGAGCATTACAGGTTTGGTAGAACATCTGAAAAAAATATACAAATCAACTCCAAGTCAATATTATGTTGGAGAATGGCATACACATCCAGATGGTTCAACTCATTATAGCAATACAGATTTGAATTCAATGATAGAGATTGCTGATTGCAAAACTGTTAATATCAAAAATCCCGTGCTACTAATCTTAAGTGTTAATAGTTTAAAAGTGAATGACTTAACACTGTATGTATATGATAATAAAAAACTTTTAAAATATGAATAAGATGGACCTAAAGGCACTGTTTTCAGGCCTTCAGAATCAAATGGCTACCCAGCTGAATACCAATAGAGACTTCATTTTACATCCAGGTTCAAAAGGGGATGCATTGGAAAATGCTTGGATAGAGTGGTTACAAAAATACTTGCCGAATAGGTACAGCGTAGATAAAGCTATAATTATAGACTCTGACGGACATACAAGTCATCAAATGGATATTGTTATTTATGACAATTGGTATACGCCTTTTATTTTTTCACAAAATGGATTTCATTATATACCAGCTGAAGGTGTTTATGCAATCTTTGAGGTAAAGCCAGATATTCAAGGAAACGTTGGTGAGAAAACTTACATTGAATACGCTGCGGAAAAAATCGAAAGTGTAAGAAAGTTAAAAAGAACTAGTACTAGTATGATTAACTCTGGAAGGAAGTTTGCACCAAGACCATTGACTAAAATAATTGGAGGAATATTAACAAGTACAAACTCTTTTACTCATTCAAATAATGACACCATTATTAATCATTTAAGTAAACAATCTGGCTTAAAAAGCATCGACTTGGGGTGTATAGCGGATTATGGTTCTTTCGTTGTTGACTATGAACCTAACGAAGAAATCAAAGATTTAGGAAATGACAAGTTTGTGGAGTTTTATGAAAATCGAAGTATAAAAGAAGTTCGATTTAGCCAACAGGAGAATTCATTAGTGACATTTTTTATGCAGCTAACCCGTTACTTACAGCAAGCAATTGGGACAGTGCCTGCTATTGATTTAAAAGTGTATTTAGATAAAATAGGGGAAAAATTAGATGAAGAAATCTGATAAAGAGACGATTGAAACAGGAGCTCTAATCGGTGGTATTTTGGGTATGATTATAAATACTACGGAGCAGCATAAGGAAAAACAGCTCAATCCTAATAAGAGTTTTGATTTTCAATCCTTGGTAGTGGCTGGTGCCATTGGAGCGATAATTGGTATAGCAAGTTTAAGTTTGATAAAGTTCTTTTCTACGGTTTTCCGTACAAGAAGAGAAATTCTAAATGATGCTGACGAAATAAGCTACCTCGGTTCTGTTTTAAAATCTTATCAACCAGATGAAATAGATTCTCTTGTATTATTGAAAGGAAAGAAAGTTAGAAACGCTATAAACCAAAGGTTTAATTCAGATTTATTGGGAAGAGCTAGTTATCAAGGTTCTGTTGAGCAAGGCACAGCATTAAGTGGGTTGTCAGACTTAGATATTCTTGTGAAATTCAAAAAGACAAGTTTTTACTCCGAACGGGAAATGTTCAATACAATTCATGACTTTTTCAAATACGAATTTAAGGATGTCGATTTAGTAAAAGTTCGAGAACAGAAAGTGTCAATCGGCTTAACCTTTGACATTGATGGATATGAAGAAACCATAGATATTGTGCCAGCATTAAGAACTGACTTTGTTCGTGGTAAGAACGATTATAGTTTATTTAAGAACCCTAAATTAGCTTCTGGTGGAAGAAAGATAAAGATGAACCCTTATAAACAGAAGGAGTTTGGTGATTATGAAGAGCACAAGAAAAATGTCATAGGGTTAATTAAGGTCTTAAAGGCAAAGGAGGAATTGCCTCTTAAATCATTTTTAATTAAAGAATTAACGAAGCAGGCATTTGATAAAAGCCATAATATTCCTAAGGGATTGAATGACAAACTAATAATGACCCTAAAGTTTATAAGAGACAATATCAAAACTATCGTGCTAAAATCACCTGATAATCCGAAGGTTCTTCTTTCTAATACAATCACTGACCAAGAAAAAGAAAAAATTTACGAAGCACTAGATGAAATACTGGATTTAATTCAAGAAGACAAAGATTATGTTCTGGAATATTTTCCAGAAAAATCTTGATTTTGAGAATGGCTTAGTAAAATACTTTCGTAATTTACTTATAAGCTAATCATAATTACAATAAAAACTTCCCTCACAACCCATTATTTAAATACCCCATAACCCCCATCAAAACAGTCAACGCCAACGCCTTAATATTTCTTGTTTCCAAAAAATAATCAGCTTCGTCAGTATCGGTCATAAACCCCATTTCTACTAGTACAGAAGGACAATAGGAAATAGTTTCCCGTAACACCTGAAAATTGGCAAACTTCACACTCCGTTTCTTAAAACCAAGTTTTTGGGTGTTTTCATTCAGGACAGCAACACCAAGAGCAAAAGACGTTTTACTGTTTGAACTTTCTGAATTATGCACATAAACTTCCACTCCTCTAGAAGTATTTTGGGAAGCATTACAATGCAAAGACACAAACACATCCGCTTTTAAACTTTTAGCCAATCGGCTTCTATCAGATAGGGAAATGAGGGTATCATTATATCGGGTCAAATAGATATCCAATTCGTTGTTAAAAAGGGACTTGTTCAGTTTCAAAATCTCTTGGGCAACATCCAAAACCACATCCTTTTCATAAATGCCATTTACACCGATAGCACCCGAATCCATTCCACCATGACCAGGGTCGATGACCACGACTTTTTTCTGACCAAAAACCAAACACATTTTCAGCAGTAAAATCATAAAACTGACGTTTTTGAGCGTTGGGCGATTCAAAAATTTTAGAGTTATCAACATAGATGTTTCAATTTTTCATACAAATTGATGCCAATTCACAGCATTGAAAATCAATTGGATATAAATAATATTTTATTCACAAAATACTGATTATCAGCATTTTGATGTTTAATATAGTGTATTTTTCAAATAACGAAATCCAACAAATTTTAAATCAATTTCGACATGAAAAAAACACTATTCCTGACCGCTTTTTTACTGCTCATTTCCAATACCATTTTTGCCCAGATTGGAGGTATCGAGGACTCAGTTAATGATGTTTCCGATACCATAAGAGCCATCTTTCCCATTATTCTGGGAGTCATCTTTCTGATAGGTTTTCTGTTCAATGCAGGACACTTTTTTGGTGAGAATGCAGACCTTAAAAAAGGAATTACCCGTGTATTGGTCTTTGTACTTATTGCGGGTGCGGTAGTGGGCATATTTACCTATCTCATAGGCATTGTAGTGTAGCATGAAACGCTACGAAATCTATAAGGATATCCGAAAGCGAGCTGTGATAATGGGATTGCCCATTTCATTGTTCGCTTTGATGATGACATCAGTCATCGGGTCATTGCTGTTTATCATCTTTTCCTTCAGCTTTTTGGTCATCATATCGGTATTCCTTTTTAACGGAGGTCTATATGTGGTATTGACCCAACTGACCAAACATCCCTCATTACTGCATTTTAAAAAAGTATTTCCAATCGCCATCAGTAACAAAAAGCAAAGTCTATTGCATTATGAAGAAAATTAACCTATCCGCATACCATCCTATCCTGAGCATAGAAAAGCATATCGTTTTTGCCAGTAATGGCAATGTAATATTGTGTTATAAAGCAGATTTACCAGAAATCTATTCCCTATCCGAAAAAGATTTTGAGGACATACACGGCTCTTGGTTTCAGGCATTCAAATCCCTACCGATAAGTACGGTTATCCATAAGCAGGATATCTACAAAAAAAATAGCTATGAGGCAGACAATCTACCAAACAAAAGCTTTTTAGAAAAGGCAACCTATCGTCATTTTAAAGGGCGGGAATGTCTCACGCATCAATCCTATTTGTACTTCACACTGCCTTTGGGTAAAGCTTTGAACGCTTCCAAGTTTACCAATCCGTTCCGTAAGGTGGGAAAGGGCATTCACAAACAACTGGACCATAATGTACAAGAGTTTATTGCTTCGGTAAATGATGCGGTTTCCTTTATCAATAACAGCCGCAGGGTGTCCCTGAGACAACTAAAAGAGGACGAAATTTTAGAGCTTACAAATGCCTATTTCAACGGGTTTAATGAAGGTTTTGATACGGATGTTCAATTGAAAAAATCAGCAATTGAAATTGGAGAAAACCATTTTGATGTATTGGCGGTAAATAGCGAACTCTGTTTTGGTGATGCGTTACAAAGCAGTAAAACCAATGATAAATTCACTTCTGATGATTTTGTATTCCATCAAGGCTTTATTGATGGATTGGGATTGAACCTAAATGAAAACCATATCATCAACCAAATCATTTACCTCGATGACAAACACAAATGGAGAAAGCTTCTGGACAAAAAAATTGAAGAACTCAGTAAGAGTTCCAACTTCGGAACACAGAACAAAGTCATTCAAAGGAAAATTGAAACCATTGTTGCTAAAATTAATGAAGACGACAGTTCAAGAATTATACGTGGGCATCTCAACATTGTTTTCTGGTCGCCAGAAGCCGGACAGCTAAAAACTATTGCCTCAAAAATAAAGACCGAATTCAAGGAGCTGGACATAGTTCCCTATTACCCAAAAGGTGAAGAACGAAAGCACTATTTTCTTAACTCTTATTGTTGTTTCAGTTCCAACTTCTCCAATGAGGATTTGTACGTCACCGCTTTAAAGCATGCGTTGTGTCTGTACATCAATAACAGCAATTACAAATCAGATGGGCAGGGTATCATTTTCAATGACAGGCAATACAATATTCCCGTTTTAAAAGATGTATGGGACGAGCAAAAGAAACGCATCAAAGCCAGAAACTTTGCCATTTTCGCCCCAACAGGGGAAGGTAAATCCTTTTTAGCCAATAATATACTTCGTCAGTATTTCGAGCAGCAAGTCCGACTGGTCATTATCGATTTGGGAGGTTCGTATTCCAAGTTTGCCAAGCTCTATCCCGATGACCATATTATTCTGAGATATGAGCAGGGAAAGAATTTGGGTATCAATCCCTTTTACATTTCCAATGAAGCGGATTTGACCCCTGAGCGATTGGAAGACCTCGCCATTTTCCTTTTGGAACTGTTGGCTGAAGGTAACCAGGTTTCAAAAGCTAAAGAAGTTGCCATTAAAAAAGTACTACTGCATTATTATAAACACATCCGTTTAAATCATTCACTAGCTTCTTTGTATCAATTTATAGACGATAAAAAAGATAGCCTCATAGAGGCTCTTAGTATAAGGGAAGAGCATTTTAGTGTTTACAACTTCCTGCATATCCTTTCTGAATATGTGGATGGTGGTTTGTACAGCTTCCTATTTAATGTGAGTGAAGACCAGACCTATAAAATCGAGGATAAGCGAATGATTGTCTTTGAACTGGATGAAGTGAAAGACAATAAGGAAATCCTTTCTGTTATGCTGAAGCTTATCAAATCAGCTATCCAAAGAACCATCTGGAGAAACCGTTCCGAACGGGGAATTATCCTTTTTGATGAGTTTGCCAAACAACTGAAGTTTGATAATGTTCTGGAAAGCGTGGAATTCTATTACCAGGCTATCCGAAAACAAAATGGAGCTATTGGTATTATTCTGCAATCCATTAACCAATTGCCGAACAATTCCACATCGGCCAGTATTCTGGAGAATACACAGGTTATTTACAGTCTTCGGAATGAAAAGGGATACGAAGAACTTCAAAAGCGATTGAACCTATCAAGCCACGATTTAAACCAATTAAAGTCCATTCGCAACAACCTTACGGGGGATAGAAAGTACACGGAAATGTTCATCAAAATTGGAAAGGAGAGCAACATTTTTCGCCTTGAAGTACCCAAAGAAGTGTATGCTGCCTACCTCACGGACGGCAAAGAAAGCGAGGCCATAATGGCCATTTATAATAGCACCAATAATATGGAAGAAGCTATAAAAACATTCATTAAACAATTATAAATCAAAAAAACGAGAACCATGAAGAACAAAATCAAAATCCTAGTATTAGCATTTGCCATAATCATTTTATTGCCTACTCGTGCTACGGGCCAGGGAATGCCTGTTTATGACAATACCAACTTTATTTCCTTTATGAAATCGTTGTTGGAGTCAGGTAAACAAACCGCACAACTATTAAAGACCGTAAAATTTTTAAAACAACAGAAGGAGAATATAGATAAGGTCAATAGTGTGATTAAACAGCTTAAGGCCGTAAAAGAATTAGCTAAGAACAACCAGAGGCTCTTCGATATCGTTCAAGATGATTTAAGGGAAATTCTCAATTCACCCTATATCAAACCCGATGAAGTGAATCGGGTCTCGGAATCCTTCAATTCCATCATTGAAAACTCCATTGATGGACTGGACTATATCGACCAGATTCTTTCCAGTGATAACCTTAAAATGACCGATGCTGAGCGTGCAGAAGTCCTAAAGGACATGGAATTGAAATCCAAAGAAATGGTGGCTGAGATTGAAGCCAAGACCAAACGCTATCGTGAGATTATCGCCTTTCGTGAAATGCAGGCCGTTATCAACGGCAGGAAAGCAAAAATTTAATTGATGTCAGGGATAACTTTAAGCATAGGGTTGGAATATGTTGATGCGGTATTTGCCACCATCAAGAACAGTGACTTCTCGCAGTACACCATTACGGGGATGAAGACGCTGGCCATTCTGTTCTTTCTCATCAATATCCTTAAAAAATACAACGAAGGTGTTGCCAATAACGAGGGGTATACCTGGGGACTAACTCCAGCAGAACTGGCAAAGAATTTTGCGGTGGTCATTCTGGTCATTTTCTCAACACAGGTATTAAATGTTTTTGATGCCATTCTGGTGGCTATCGAAACCCAATATCGGGACACGGCTCCTGCGCTCCTCCCGTTACAGATGCAGGACATCGATTTGGAACAGGATGTGGGCGCATTGGAAGCCGCCAAAAAAGCAATGGCCATGTTGTATGAGGCCCTGGTAACACCGCTGTACGGATTAAAGATGTTGGCTTTTATCATTGGGATATTTCTATGGCTATTGGATTTGTTCATCTATCCCTTATTCTTGGCAGAACGTTTCTTTCTGTTGGGTATCATGCAGGCTTTCTTCCCTTTGGTGATAAGTCTTGCCGTATTTGAAAAGTTCCGTTCATTGGCTTACAACTTCTTTAAACTCTATGCTGGGGTTTATATGTTGGTGCCTGCCTTTTTTCTGGTCAATGTATTTGTAAATAACCTTTATACGGAAATCAACACCAACTTTTGGAATACCCTCTTTGGAACGGATTGGGGCAGTACATTTTTTGCACCATTGCTTCAATTTGGCTCCATTGGATTTATCGTGTTACTCAAATTCAAGCTCTACCGTAGGGCGACATCATTCGTCTTTAAACTCTTTTCCGGTGCCTAAGGCACATTTGACAAATCCAATCAAAACTTAAAAAATGAAAACACCCTATCAAAATATTTACAACGTACTCCGCTTGAACCGATTCATTGTTTTGGCAGTCGTTATTGGAGCAGTTTTAGCTTGTGTTATCTCCGTACTTATGGTCATAAAACTTCACAAAGAATCCATCAATAATGCCTTTGTGGTCAATTCGGATGGTAGTGTCATTCCCCTTAAAATGGTACAGCAAAATGAAAACTTGGAAGTAGAAATATTATCGCATTTAGAACTGTTTCATACTTATTTCTATCACATCGATGCGAGCAATTATGAAAAGAACCTGGAGAAAGCTTTATGGCTAGGGAATAGTTCTGTGGATGCATTGTACAGACAGAAAAAAGCTGATGGCGTCTACAATCGATTATTGCAATATTCCTTAGTGCAGAAAGTCTTGAAAATTGAATCGAAAATCGATATCCAACAAGAACCTTATCGATTTGAAACTACTGTCATTTTTGAAATCAATCGTGGGTCGATAATCGATATTTATGAATTAACAACAACGGGAAATATTATCCATGTGGATAGAAACTTTCCTAACAATACCCACGGATTATTGATAACCAACTTTTTTGAAAACAAACTTAAAAAAGTCGATAATGAACATTTAAAAACTCACTCAAATGAAGATAGAGAAGAATAAAATCGTGTTCGCTGCCATTATTTTATGCGTGGTGCTCTTTATTGGCTCCTATGCAGTGATTGTGTTAGGAGATGAAGAAGAACCAACAATTGAAAACAATCAAATTCCAGTTCCAGAATTGGAAGATGGGCAAAAGGAATACGATTCTAAGTTAGAAGCCCTGGACGACCTAAAAGAAGTACGACAAAACAATGCTCCTAGTATTTATGATGAGTGTTTATTGGATTCCACAGGAGTGTATGACCCCGATTTATTGGATAAAGAAAAGATGCGAATTGTGGATAGTATCTATAATGAAGGGCGCATAAGCTATTCTGACCGAAGTTATAGAAACCCAAAACCTACTCTTCCTTCAGCAGTAGTTCAAAAGGATTCCACATCCAAAATCGCAAAGAAAGAAAGTGACATTGCATCCAAAGAATTAGGGTTGGAGCATCAACTCTTTTTCGCTTCACACCCTATAGAAAACGAAAATATAATTTCTCAAAATACCGATGACTTTATCTATGTTCGGGTAGATGGCACACAAACGGTACGGAACAATTATCGTTTGCAAATGCGATTGACCAAAGATGCACTCATCAATGGTAATACTGTCCGAAGAAATACACCTATTTATGGTTTCGTAAGTTTTAAGCCTAATCGAACCATCATAGAAATTGAAAATATCAATCACAAACCTGTCAAACTAAATGCTTTTGACCTTCAGGACGGAAGCGAGGGCATCTACATAGAGAACAGCTTTAGAGCAGAAGCCAGACAGGAAGTCGTCGGAGATATTGTGGATGATATCAATATCGTTGGCGTTCCACAAGTAAGCGGAATTAAAAGGATATTCCAACGTAATAACCGAACTGTAAAGGTTACCGTAACCGATAATTACCAACTCATTCTAAAACCTATCCTATGAAAACTATGATCATAATTACAATAGCACTGTTCACAAACCTTGTAGCTGCCCAACAAACATTGGATACCATATACGCCAACGATAAAAAGAATGTAGTCCTGTTTTTTCCAGAACCTATTCGCCAGGGAATTACAGGAACATCCAATTTTGTGTTTACGTACAACAGAGAAAAAGAGCAATACTTTGGTTTGCTGCAAGCCACTCCAGGAACCGAGAGCAACTTGCTTACGGTAACCAAAAATGGTCAGGTCTATTCCTATATTTTGAAGTATAAGGAGAAGTTGCCAAGGCTGAATTACTTCATTACATCTAACGAAAGTATCGGCAGTGAACGACCTCTAACTTTGAAACAAAAACCAGTCGCACAACCACTTGACAGGAAAGATTATTTCAGAAAATTCAGTAATCACTTATTGAAATCAGATTCTGGTCCTATAGCAACTAAGAGAAGAAAAGGCATTAAATTACAGTTGCAGAAGATGGTGTATAATGCTTCTGAGGTTTACCTAGTATTAGAAATCAAGAACAAGTCGGAAATTGATTTTGGGGTAGATTACTTAAATGTCTACAGAGTTAACGGCAACAAAAAACGTAAGGCTTCTTACCAAAAGCTCCTTGTAAAAGCTGATTATAAATATGAAATGCCCAATTCTGTGTCCCATGGCCAGACCCAACGTTTTGTATACGTATTGCCCAAGTTTGTATTGGGTGATGATAAAAAATTGATGGTTGAGCTTAAAGAACTGAATGGAGAAAGGAAAATCCAGCTTTTAAGATGAAGCTGAATTTCCTTTTTCTTCCTTCTTAGGGTTTAATTTCATTCGTAGCGCATTCATATCATCACTGAGTTTTCTATCAAGTACCCTAGCATAAATTTGTGTAGTGGCAATTTTAGTATGCCCTAACAATTTTGATACGGTTTCTATGGGAACCCCATTGGATAAAGTAACGGTTGTTGCAAATGTATGTCGGGCCATATGAAAGGTCAGGTTCTTTTTAATCCCTACTGCATCAGCTATTTCCTTGAGATACAAATTGATTTTTTCATTGGTAAGTACTGGGAGTAATGTTTCAGAAACAATGGTAATTGGATTCTCAGCATACTTTTCAATGATAGATTCTGCTTTGTCCAATAAGGGGATTTTAACGGGTGTTTTTGTTTTTTGCCTTTTGGTGTAAATCCATTTGCTACCGTCCATTCCCAAGACAATATTATCTACCGTTAACTTGATGATATCCGCATAGCTAATTCCAGTGTAACAACTAAAAACAAACAAATCACGAACCCTATCCAGTCGTTCCAATGGAAATGTATACGTTTCTAGATTAGAAAGTTCATTGGCACTTAAAAATTCACGTTGCTTTGTCTCAAAGGTGGGTTTCCATCTTACAAATGGATCTTTGTCTATCCATTCTAAATGATAGGCCAAAGTCACAATCTTTCTAAGTCTTTGAAGATGCTTCATCACAGTATTATGGCTCATCGCTTTCGGGTGCCCCTTTGGATAATATCCAATCAAAAAAGTTTCGAAATCTGATATAAATTTGTAATTGAGCTGTCTTAAGAAAACGTCTGAGGTCTTTAGTTTTTGTTGTAAAAAGCGATTGATATAATTTTCACTGATGCCGAAATTTCTAATGGTCCCAGGAGCTAGTGTTTTTTCAATTTTTTGATTATGATATTTTAGAATTTCTTGAAGAGTATTTGAGTCGCTATCTTCATTAAGATATTTTGCTTTGACCAAGCTGGCCGTTACCAGTTCTCCTTTCAAATTTAAGTCACTATAGCACTGAAATAGAGACGTTTCAACTTGTGCTAAGTATTTATTGATTTGTTTGGACTCTTTAGAACTTCCAATAGCTCTTTTGGCTTTTACATCCCAATTGTCAAGGTTCGCTTTACATTTTAAGCTAATGTTTACCCGTTTTTGGTTAACCGTTATTCTAGCATAGATTAATGCTTCGTTGTTTTTGGCCTTTTTTTGGTCGGCCCAAAAAAGAATGGAAAAGGTGTTTTTTGTACGCATAGTTGTCGTCTTTAAAAATTAAACATTCATCGAGACGAAAGTCAAATCAACTATACCAGTTCAATAAGATCATTTAGGCAAAGTGTCAGTTGAACTGACACTTTAAAAAATAACTGACGGATAGCTACCATTTTAATGCATATCCAATCAAATTAAATGAACCCCTAAAAACTAAGAAACCATGTAAATCATAAGACTTACATGGTTTTAAAGCAATTTGTTGTTTGCCCTTAGTGACCTCGGCAGGATTCAAACTGCCTTTCAGTGACCGCGGCAGGATTCAAACCTGCAACCTTCTGAGCCGTAATCAGATGCGCTATTCAGTTGCGCCACGCGGCCTAATATTTTCTTTTCTCCACTTTCTGCCTGCAGCTGTTTTTAGATACTTTTCTCTGCGTCTAGCTCCAAGCCTCGTGTCGAAACTTTCATAATATACCACCTCCCAAGGTAAATAGGCTTTGGTCGATGTGTTTTTTCCATTATTATGTTCATTCAGTCGTCGTCCTATATTTGTGGTAAGCCCTACATAATATCTGTCATTTTTTTCACTGTAAAGAACATAAACATAAAATATACTCGATGTTTCTATGCGCCCTGCCCTAAAGTGCCGTCCGGTACGGGCGGACACACGGACTTTTAATGGGGTGCAAATATATTTCTTTTTACCTTTATGGCAAAACCACTTCATCTAAAAACTTATGGATTTTCAACCCTTTATCAGGGATATTGCGGACTTTCCCAAACCCGGAGTTGTTTTTAAGGATATTACCCCACTGTTAAAAGATTATAAAGCACTTCAAAAAGCATGTGATGTACTTTGCGAAATGGTAGAAGGACATGCTATTGATAAAGTTGTTGGAGTTGATAGTAGGGGATTCATCTTTGCGCCTATGATTGCCTCAAGAATTAAAGCTGGCTTTGTGCCAGTCCGTAAAAAGGGTAAGTTGCCCTATAAGACGATGTCCGCCAACTATGAGCTTGAATATGGCACGGACACTTTGGAAATCCATACAGATGCTATATCAAAAGGAGAAAAGGTGTTGGTGCACGACGATGTGTTGGCTACAGGGGGTACTGCTAAAGCGGTATGCGAATTGGTGGAAAAATTGGGAGGCGAAGTAGTGCAGTGCAATTTTTTGATACACTTGACCTTTCTCAACGGAACCAAAAAACTTAACGGACGTGAAATTAAAAGTCTATTGGAATATTAACCCAATGCTCTAGTAGTTACATAATAACGCCAGCCAATAATGGCCAATTGTAGTTTTGAAGCTTTGGAGAGATCTAATTGCTTCTTGGAATAAGAGGGTAGTAACAATTTATTGATCTTAGCTAGAATTTTATACAGCATGATTTTTTGAGTTGGTGAAACAAATATAGTTAGGGTCTAAGCATCATGTTTTAAGGTTTTATAAATGGGGCGCCATAGGCGCCTCATTTCAATTTTACTTATTGGCTTCAATCCAATCATTGATTTTAGCTTCTAAAAGGGCTAGGGGGATACATCCTGTTTCCAAAACCTGGTTATGGAATTGGCGGATATCAAACTTGCTTCCAAGCTCATTTTTTGCCTTTTCGCGTAGCTCCCTGATTTTCAATTGTCCAATTTTATAGGAAAGTGCCTGACCTGGATTGGCCATGTAACGTTCAATCTCTGAAATGATACTTGCTTCGGATTCGGCTTCATTGTCCAAAGAATATTGAATGGCCTGCTCACGGGTCCAGCCTTTGGAATGAAGTCCAGTATCCACCACCAAACGAACAGCTCTATGCATTTCTGCTCCAAGCATTCCAAAAAGTTGATAGGGGTCGGTATAAAGACCTAATTCTGTTCCAAGAGATTCGGTATAAAGTGCCCACCCTTCACCGTAGCCACTGTACCATAAGGTTTTTCTGAATTGTGGCAGCTCTTTGTTTTCTTGGGTCAATGATATTTGATAATGGTGCCCAGGGATTGCTTCGTGCAAGAAAAGCGACTCATCTGAATACACATTGTATTTAGTGGCATCAGGAATCGGAACGTAAAAAACACCTGGACGGGTACCATCCAAAGAACCTGGATTGTATTCTGCACTGGCTGATTTTTCACGAAATGCTTCTGTGCGTTTTACTTCAAAAGGAGTTTTGGGCTTCATGTCGAACAGCATTTCCAACTTTGGTTTCATGTGCTCATGAATTTGGTTGAAATTATCGATGATTTGTTGGGGCTCGGTATAGGGCATCAATTCTTTGTTGCTTCTAACAAAATCGAAAAAAGCCTTCAAATCACCTTCAAAGCCAACTTGCTCCTTAATTTTTTCCATTTCAGAGCGAATGCGGGCCACTTCATTCAATCCTAATTCATGAATTTCAGAAGCGGTCATATTTGTAGTGGTGTATTTCTTGATTTGATGGGCATAGTAGGCATCACCATTAGGTTCACCTTGAATGCCACTTGATTCTCTGCCAGCTTCCAAATAATCTCCTGCCATGAATGTATGAAGCCTGGTATAGGCAGGTATTATTTTATCGTTGACCATTTGTTCATAGGCAGTGGTGAGCTCTAATTTTTCCTCATCCGAAAAACTATCTGGAAGGTTTTTGATTGGGGAATAAAAAAGATGTTGGTCCAAATTAGCCACTGTAAGAGGTTTCAATTGTGGGAGTACTTTCAAAATCAAAGATTTTGGCAGTACATAGCCTTTTTCCATACCTTCTTTCATTTTATCCTCCGCACTGGACAGCCAATCCAAATAGCCATCAACACGGGTCATCCAATTTTTATAATCCTCTACAGTTTTAAAAGGTTGGGCACTTGAACCACTGGCCAATTGTCCCATAAATAGATTAATGGACCACATTTGGTCTATTGGGGTAAGATTGGCATTATGCTTAAACTCATCCAAATTAATATTGCACTCCCATTCCAAAATTGCTTTACTCATTTGTTCGCTTGGCAAAAGACTGTCCTTTGGAAACTGCTCTAGTTTCTTTTTATAGTCTTCAAAATGCGACTTATTCAAAGCTGCATATGCATCTGAGAGAAAGTTGGGGAACTCATCATTGTAACGATTGTCACCTGCAAGAGTAGCATTAATGGGGTTAAGCTTTAGTCCATCTTCATAATAATTGTCCAAAAGCGCGGCAAATTCTGAATTAGGTTCTAGTGGAGCCACTTCTTTGGAATCCTCTTTGCAAGAGTACATTAATACGATGGTGGTTAGTAAAAATGTTATTTTTTTCACTTTTTAGCGTTTAAATTGTTATAAAACCTAAATGTAGCCAAAAAACATAACTTTTACGCTCTAACACAATTCTGTGTGTATCAATACATGATGCATCAAAAAGTAATGGATAAATTACTGAAGGATTGCTCAATCAGTTCTTTACAATTCTGAGGTTCAAAGAAAAATAATGGCGATGAGCTCTATGAGTAACATCACAAAAAATTTGACGATTGTAATCATTGGTCGATTGATTTTTAAGTTGAAAAATGGTGTTATTGAACCGGTTACTTTTTGAAGATAAAATGAGAAAAATCATGTTTCCAAATTTTACGACCAGAATCTATACAATTGCATACAAGATTGTAGGGTTTTAAACGGGAAAGCACTATGATTTTTATTTTTCGTCTTGATAAAAATTACAAAATGTAATTAGTTAGTGCTGTTATTGGTAATAAATGTTAGAATTATAGGGGCGTTTTTAGTGCTGTTTTGAAAACCTAGGGGCATTTTGTTTAAAAAATGACTTCTTTAGAAAATCTCGTTTGTATTGTCAGCTTTGGGTTCTGTTATTTTATGGATTTAATTTTCGCTGTTTGTGGCAAAAAAGTGATGATTTTAAGCTTGCTTTTTAACCTTTTCTAATGGCTTTTGATATTTTAATGATAACCACAAATAGATCTTCATCTATATTTGCGCAAATTCTGACTTTTGGAAAACTTACTTTATATAGTTCTAGGTTTGGTCTTGCTTATTGTGGGTGGTAATTGGTTGTTAAAAGCAGCAGTTGCATTGTCCCTTAGGTTATCCATTCCAAAAATTGTAATTGGCATGACCGTGGTCTCCTTCGCCACTTCAGCTCCTGAACTTATTGTGAGTGTTAAGGCTGCCCTTGATGGCTTTCCTGATTTATCCTTCGGAAATGTAGTGGGTTCCAATATCGCCAACCTTGGACTTGTTTTGGCAATTACGGTGATTTTGGGCAGTATTAACGTACGGAAAAGTTTTTATACCACAGATTGGCCCGTAATGATGGTAGCTTCATTGTTGTTTTGTGGGTTTGTTTACTTTGATGGGGTTTTACAGCGTTACGAGGGCATCATCATGATAGTCTTTTTGTTTTTGTTCTTGGTTTATCTGCTTAGGTTTCAGAAAACTGCTGTTGAAGATGAAATGCCAGAGGATGATGTGCTTTTACCCCACTATAAAACCGTTCTTTTCTTAGGAATAGGGGGAGTCGGATTATGGGGAGGTTCCGAATTATTGATTGATGGTGCCGTGGGAATGGCCTCAGCTTTTGGTGTGAGTGATAGAGTGATTGGGATAACCGTGGTATCCGTGGGGACAAGTATTCCGGAATTGGCTGCCTCTGTAATTGCGGTAATTAAAAAGGAAAAAGCTATATCCGTAGGGAACTTAATAGGATCCAATATTTTTAACCTGTTGGCTGTATTGGGTATTACTTCCATAATTACTCCAATAACAGTGGTGGATCAAGGGTTGCTGTCCAATGATATTTTTTGGATGCTGGGAATTTCCTTCTTGATTTTACCCTTAGTATTTTTCCCAAAGGGACTGCGTTTGGGTTGGAGGGATGGATTGATTTTGCTAGCGTTTTACGTTAGTTTTATTTACTTGACAGTGCAATAAAAAACCGCCCCAAAAAAAACTGGAGCGGTCACATCTATAATCAACAACTAATTTATCTATTCTTCTTACACGTCTGCAGACTTAACTGTCTTAATGATCCTTGCAGCAACTTTGTATGGATCAGCGTTAGAAGCAGGTCTTCTGTCTTCCAACCAACCTTTCCATCCTTTTTCAACGGTCATGATAGGAATTCTGATAGAAGCACCCCTGTCAGAAACGCCATAGCTGAAATCCTTGATAGAAGCGGTTTCATGCAATCCTGTTAAACGTTGATCGTTGAATTCACCATATACTGCAATGTGTTCAGAGGTTACAGGTCTGAAAGCTTCACAGATTTTCTCATAAACTTCTTTGGAACCACAAGTTCTCAAAGTTGTGTTGGAGAAGTTGGCGTGCATACCAGAACCATTCCAATCCCCTTTAATAGGTTTTGGGTGATATTCGATATAGTAACCGTAGCTTTCGGTCAATCTTTGTAATAAATAACGGGCCACCCATATTTCGTCACCTGCTTTTTTAGCTCCTTTTGCGAACAATTGGAATTCCCACTGTCCGGCAGCAACTTCTTGGTTGATACCTTCAAAATTGATTCCGGCTTCCAAGCATAGATCGGCATGCTCTTCAACCAAATCTCTACCCCAAGTGTTTTTTCCACCTACGGAGCAGTAGTAAAGACCTTGAGGTCCAGGATAACCACCAACAGGGAAACCTAGTGGCAACAAAGTAGCGGTGTCCATAATAAAGTACTCTTGCTCAAATCCAAACCAGAAGTCATCATCCTCATCATCAATGGTAGCTCTTGAATTACTTTCGTGTGGAGTTCCATCAGCATTCAAAACCTCGGTCATTACCAAGAAACCATTTTTTCTTGCAGGGTCTGGGTAAATGGCAACAGGCTTCAATAAACAGTCGGAAGAACCACCTTCGGCCTGTTTGGTAGAGGAACCATCAAAAGACCACATGGGGCAATCTTCCAATTTACCACTAAAATCTTCTTCAATTCTTGTCTTGCTTCTAATGTTGGCGGTTGGCTCATAACCGTCCAACCAGAGATACTCTAATTTAGATTTGCTCATAATTACGGTAGTTATTTGTTCTCAAATTTATGATTGACAAAAATAGTAGATTTGGACTATAATATATGTTTTGAGGGGTTAAAATCACAAATTGGACGTGATAATTTATATTACCCCTATTTTGAGTGGGGTTGAATGAAAAAAAAGTAATTTTTCTTAGTAATATTATTAAATTGTTAATTGTAGTTTTGTAAAAAATAATGAGAAATGCCTAAGATGCGATTTGAAGCCTTGGCGGAAAGCCGAAAAAGAAGTCACACTAAAATTGATGAAATTGGTAAGCGTTCGGAGCTGTTTGGAAAGTATGTTTTCAATGAGGAAAAAATGCGTCAATTTTTGACCAAAGAAGCTTTCGATAATGTCAAGTCCGCTATATTTCAAGGGAATAAGATCGATCGTAAAATTGCCAATCAAGTGGCAGAAGGCATGAAGGCGTGGGCATTGTCCATGGGGGCAACACATTATACACACTGGTTTCAACCGTTAACGGGTTCCACGGCAGAAAAACATGATGCTTTTCTTGACATTTTACCGGAAGGTAGAGCCATGGAAAGATTTGATGGAGGGCAGTTGGTGCAACAAGAGCCAGACGCGTCCAGTTTTCCCAGTGGAGGGATTAGAAATACTTTTGAAGCTAGGGGCTATACTGCATGGGATCCTTCTTCTCCTGCATTTGTTTACAAAACAACCCTCTGCATACCAACAGTATTTGTTGCTTATACCGGTGAGGCCCTGGATAACAAGGCCCCATTGCTGCGAGCTTTGCACGCTATAGACGAAGCCGCTACAGGGGTGGCTCAATATTTCGACAAAAACGTTAGAAAGGTTTACGCTACGTTGGGCTGGGAGCAAGAATATTTTTTGGTGGATAAAGCTTTATTAAGGTCTCGTTTGGATTTGGTGATGACAGGACGAACCTTGGTGGGAAATTCAGCAGCAAAAGGTCAACAGTTGGATGATCATTATTTTGGAGTAATTCCGCCTCGTGCGTTGAGCTTCATGAGCGATTTGGAAAAAGAATGCATCAAACTGGGGATTCCTGTAAAAACCCGACATAATGAGGTGGCTCCAAATCAATTTGAATTGGCACCAGTATTTGAGGAAGCCAATTTGTCCATAGACCACAACCTTTTGTTGATGGATGTAATGGAGGAGATAGCAGATAAGCATGATTTAGCGGTTCTTTTTCATGAAAAACCTTTTGCAGGTGTCAACGGTTCAGGAAAACATAACAACTGGTCTTTGGCCACAGATACAGGAGTGAATCTTTTGAGTCCGGGATCTACTCCCATGAAAAATTTGCAGTTTTTAACCTTCTTTGTGAATACCATAAAGGCAGTGGATACCTATGAAGAATTGTTGCGGTCCTCAATAGCATCTGCCAGTAACGATCATAGATTAGGGGCCAATGAGGCACCTCCATCCATATTGTCCATTTTTATAGGAAAACAATTAAGTGATGTTCTGGATGAACTTGAAGGTGTTTCCAAAGGAAAATTATCACCGCAGGAAAAAACTGAGCTCAAACTCAATGTAGTGGGTAAGATTCCAGAAATCCTTCTGGATAATACGGATAGGAACAGGACATCCCCTTTTGCTTTTACAGGAAATAAGTTTGAAATGCGTGGGGTTGGTGCCAAAACCAATTGTGCCAAACCAATGACCATTTTAAACACTATTGTTGCTAAACAATTAACTGATTTCAAAAAAGAGGTCGATCAATTGATAGATAAGAAAAGTCTAAAAAAAGATGAAGCTGTTTTTAATGTCCTTCGAGAGTACATCAAAACCTCTAAAAGAATACGGTTTGATGGTGATGGTTATGGTATGGAATGGCAGGAAGAAGCCAGAAGGCGTAAGTTGAGCAATAATAAAAACACACCAGAAGCTCTTCAAGTATTAACGGCCAAAGAGAGTGTTGCCCTATTTAAGGATATGGGAGTAATGAGTGAAGTGGAGCTCAAAGCACATCAAGAAGTGGAACTAGGGGCCTATGTTTTTAATATTCAGATTGAAGGTAGGGTTTTAGGAGAAATGATTTACAACCATATTATTCCGGCAGCTATTCGTTATCAAAATATTCTTCTTGAAAACATTGGCGGACTAAAAGATGTTTATGGGGCAGCCCATAAGAAAGTTGCTGATGGACAGTTGAACATTCTGGAACAGATTGGAGAGCACATTTCAGAAATTAAGGGATTGACGGATAAGATGACCGAAGCTCGTAAGCGTGCCAATAACCTGTCTTCCATCAATAAGAAGGCTCAAGCCTATTGCAACAATGTAAAACCGTATTTTGAAGCTATACGTACTCAATCCGATAAGTTGGAAAAACTTATTGCTGATGACCTATGGCCATTTACAAAGTATCGGGAAATGTTGTTTGCAAAGTAGCTCAAATGAGTTTGAATCTTAAGCACATAGAAAAAGCCAAGTCCAGGATTTTGGGCTTGATCAATCAAACCCCAATATTGACTTCCCAATTGTTGAATCAATGGTTGGGGCATGAAATTTTTTTTAAGGCTGAGAATTTTCAAAAAATAGGAGCTTTTAAGGCACGCGGGGCCTGCAATACCTTGGCTTGGTTGCAAGAAATAGGGGAAAATCCAAAGCATATTGTGGCAAATAGTTCTGGGAACCATGCCCAGGCGGTTGCATATGCGTCAAGTAAATTGGGTATTTCGTCCACTATTTTTATGCCGGGGTATTCTTCCAAAATAAAAATTCAAGCTACAAAGTCCTATGGTGCTCAAGTGGTTTTAAGTGAAACTAGGGATATTGCCGATCAAGAAGTGAAAGAGGCGGCACGGCAGCAAGGCACCTATTGGATTCCGCCATATAATCATGAACAAGTGATTTGTGGTCAAGGTACAGCAGCTTATGAGGCATTAACGGAGCTGCAAGAAATTAATGCGCTTTTTGCACCCTGCGGCGGTGGAGGCTTGTTATCTGGTAGTCTTCTTGCCACTAGAGGATTATCTCCAAAAACCAAGGTAATGGGGGTGGAGCCACTCAATGCAAATGACGCTGCTGAATCCCTTAGACATGGAACCATACAAAGATTGTCCGGTGTGCCCGATACTTTAGCGGATGGCGCCATGACCATGGCCGTGGGCAAAATTACTTTTGAATATCTAAAACAGCTGGATGATTTCTTTGAAATAGAAGAAGAATATTTAATGTATTGGACACAATGGCTATCCCACTTGCTCAAATGCCGTGTGGAACCCACAAGCGCTATGTCCATGGAGGCGGTGAGAAGGTGGTTAAGTACGCAAAAAACCAAACAGAAAGTTTTGGTTATTATATCGGGAGGAAATATAGATCAACCCACCACTCAAAAAATTTGGAAAAAGGATTGTTTGGGTATTGTTCCCAGTATTCTGAATTAAAAACTCGTTCTATAAAAGCTAGCTAAAGATTCTAGTTTGCCTATTTTTGCCCAAACCTTTACAAGATGTCTTCAGATTCAAGTAAAAGATATGCGCAACGGGGAGTTTCTGCTTCCAAGGAAGATGTGCACAATGCCATAAAAAATATAGACAAAGGATTGTTTCCTAAGGCATTTTGTAAAATTGTTCCAGATTATTTAACAGGCAGCGAAGACCATTGCCTAGTAATGCATGCAGATGGCGCAGGGACTAAATCATCCTTGGCGTATATGTATTGGAAGGAAACTGGAGATATTTCGGTTTGGAAAGGGATAGCACAAGATGCCCTTATTATGAATGTAGATGATTTGATCTGTGTTGGAGCTATAGACAATATCATGCTTTCTTCGACTATAGGTCGAAATAAGAATTTGATTCCTGGAGAAGTGATTTCGGCTATCATCAATGGAACCGAGGAATTGATTGCTGATTTGGAAAAACACGGAATAGTTATCCGGTCTACCGGAGGAGAAACTGCTGATGTTGGCGATTTGGTAAGAACCATTATTGTTGATAGTACTGTAACGGCTCGAATGAAGAAAGCGGATGTGATTGACAATGCGAATATCAAACCTGGAGATGTTATCGTTGGTCTTACTTCTTATGGACAGGCCACTTATGAATCGGAATATAACGGTGGTATGGGGAGTAATGGACTTACTTCTGCACGACATGATGTTTTTGGGAAATACTTGGCCCATGAATATCCTGAAAGTTATGATCCCTCAGTTCCGGATGAGTTGGTGTATTCTGGAAATGTGAAATTGACAGATTCAGTACAAGACGCACCGCTGGATGCGGGTAAATTGGTCTTGTCCCCAACACGTACTTATGCGCCAATCATCAAAAAAATATTGGAAAAGTATAATTCAGCAGATATTCACGGTATGGTACACTGTAGTGGAGGTGCCCAGACCAAAATTCTCCACTTTGTGGAGAATCTGCATATCATTAAGGATAATCTTTTTCCAATCCCCCCATTATTCAGGCTGATTCAAGAGCAATCCAATACAGATTGGAAGGAAATGTACCAAGTGTTCAATTGTGGGCATCGTATGGAATTGTATGTTGATGCTGAAGTGGCAAACGATATAATTGCCATCTCGAAAAGCTTTAATGTGGATGCCCAAATTATAGGTCGGGTTGAATCTGCCGAACACAAGAAACTAACCATCCAGAGCGAGTACGGAAAGTTTGAATATTAGCATACGATTCACCATAATTTAGCGTTCTTTCTATAAACCTCACGCTATGGAAAGAAAAGAATTCCTCAGGAGTTTGGGCGCTGGTGCTGCTTTTGCTCTTACTTTTCCCTGTATTCATGGATGCTCAAAGGATGAAATCCAAGGAGATATCGTAGAAGAACCTACTGGAGTGGATTTTACTATCGATTTGACTTCTGCTGAGGCTCAAGCCCTAGGTGCAAATGGAGGTTTTATACTTAAAAACTTGGTGGTCATTGCAAGAAATTTGGAAGGAGAGTACATAGCTGCAAGTCAGGTTTGTAGTCACGAATCTTACGATCAGGTACGATTTGTGGACCAAAGCGGAGGAATTTTTTACTGTGATGTGCACGGTTCCCGATTTGATCAAGATGGAAGTCCGTTAAATCAAGTGGATAGTAATCCGGCCAAACCCATCAAGGTTTACAATACCGAGCTTGATGGTTCCTCTTTGAGGGTATTTGAGTAGATTTTAGTACAATCAGATGAAATGAAAAAACTATTAACACTAATAGGTTGTCTTTGTTTTGGTCTTATTCAGGCCCAAGAATGGCATATGAATTATGCTGATGCTGTCAAACAAGCTAGTGAAGAGGATAAACCTATAATTTTAGTATTCTCTGGTTCTGATTGGTGTGCTCCTTGCATACGTCTTAAAAGACATATTCTGGATTCAGAAGAGTTTAAATCCTATGCAGCTACGCATTATGTGCTTTACAAAGCTGACTTTCCAAGGAAAAAGAAAAACCAACTTTCAGAAAAAATAACAAACAGCAATAGGTCCCTTGCCGAAAAATTTAACCCTAAAGGATATTTCCCATTAGTGGTGGTTTTGGATAAAAAAGAAACTGTCTTGGGAAAAACAGGTTTCTATACCAAACCTTCTCCAGAAGATTACATTGCGCTGTTGAACAGTTTTGTGCAATGAGAATAGTTCTGATTCTTGTTTGCAGTCTTGCCTGTCTGCTGTCCTTTGGGCAGTCAGAAAAAGATATTACCGTTAAGAGAACCCTTAAACTTATGGGCACTAGGTTTGAGATAACCGTTGTTGCCCCCAATGAAGAAATTGGATACCTGGACATAGATGAGGCCGTTTCAGAAATAAAACGCATTGAAAAGATAATCTCCTCTTGGGATGAAGAATCCGAAACCTCATTGATCAATAGAAATGCAGGGATTAAGCCGGTCAAAGTAAGTACAGAACTTTTTGGATTGATAGAGCGTGCAAAAAAGATTTCAGAAATAACAGATGGAGCTTTTGATATATCCTATGCTTCTATGGATAAAATCTGGAAATTTGATGGATCTATGCAGCAGAGACCATCAGAAAAGGAAATTCAACGGTCCATTGCCAAGATAGGACATCAAAAAATAGTATTGGATGCGGAAAAGCATACTGTTTTTTTGACCGAACCTGGAATGCGCATAGGATTTGGTGCTATCGGTAAAGGATATGCCGCGGATCGTGCCAAAGAACTTTTGGTCTCCAAACAGGTAAAAGGAGGTATCATCAATGCTTCTGGTGATCTTACCACTTGGGGAACAAAGGCAACTGGAGAGAGATGGTTGGTGGGTATTGCCAACCCCTTGAGCAAGGATAGGGTGTTCAGCTGGTTGCCAGTGATTGAATCTTCGGTGGCTACATCTGGAAATTATGAGAAATACATTATTCTGGATGATAAAAAATACTCGCACATTATTGATCCCCGTACCGGATATCCAACAACAGGAATCAATAGTGTTTCGGTTTTTGCAAAGCAAGCAGAGCTATGTGATGCTTTGGCAACAGCTATTTTTATTATGGGTAAGGATAGTGGTATTCACTTGATCAATCAAATTGATGGGGTGGAAGTGGTTGTTGTGGATTCCGATAATAAAATTCACAAGAGTTCTGGGATTTTTTTTGATACGAATCAGTAATTTTAAGCTATGGCAAGACCTATTTTTTTATTGCTTTTACTTTTGGCCAGTTCCTGTGTTGTGGTAAGAGAGTATGACAAAGCGTATGTAAATGATGAGGAGATGAGGTTAGGTGCAAAGGTGTGTGAACGCTTTGAGACCAATTTTCATATCTACCGTGAAGCTTCTTCCGGAGCAAATGGAGGTAAAACAGGTGGTGGCTGTGGATGCAATTAATAGTATGGGCAAAGTAATTGGTGTAAGGTTCAGCACTATCCATTTTTTAGGTTTTGCTATTTTCTTCCTGACAGTTGGTTTTGGATGGTCTCAACAGACCGATAATTCCTATGCCAAAAGGGTGCTGGAGGCCAGTGAAATTGATGTATTGTTTAGTTATTACGATCAAGATGGTCAAAATGCAGCGGTTACTGGTGGTGAAGGAACCGAAGAACTCACGGATGCAACCTCTTCTTTAGTGTTGCGCATGCCCATGAATGAAAATGATGTATTGACTGTGGATGTAGGTCTTTCTGCCTATACTTCTGCCTCTTCAAGTAATGTTAACCCTTTAGATGGGGGATTCAATGTAACTCCTTTTGATGCTTCTTCTGGAGAATCGAGAAAAGATGTGTTGGCTTATATCAATCCCAGTTATCAGCATAGTTCTGTTGATAGAAATACCATTTGGAGTGCCAACGCTTATTTTTCTTCAGAATATGATTATTTCTCTATTGGTTTTGGAGGAAGTTTCACCAAACTTTTCAATGAAAAAAATACCGAACTTACTTTAAACGGTCGGGTATTTTTAGATAAGTGGAATGCTATTTACCCGGTAGAGCTTCGTTCGGGATTTTTTGATGACCGAATTACGGGCAATGGAACTTACACTCCTAATTTTACCGGATTTGATCAAGAGAACCGAAATTCCTATTCGCTTTCTCTAAGTTTTTCACAGATTTTGGGGAAGAAATTGCAAGGAGCGCTTTTTATGGATGTGGTATCGCAAAATGGTTTGTTGAGTACGCCCTTCCAAAGAGTTTATTTTGGAGATGTTGAGGACTTTTTTATTGATGATTTTCAGTTGGCGGACGATGTCGAGCGTTTGCCGGAAAATCGATTCAAGATGCCTTTTGGGGGAAGATTGAATTACTATCTTAATGATTTGTTGGTTCTTCGAACATACTATCGTTTCTATTGGGATGATTGGGGTATTACTTCTCATACCGCCAGTCTTGAAATTCCTTTTAAATTGACTGATAAATTTACCTTGTACCCTACCTACAGATACTATACCCAAACAGCAGCGGATTATTTTTATCCCAAGGAGGAGGCGCTTTCAACGTATGAATTCTATACTTCAGATTATGATTTGTCCAAATACGACGCCCATCAATATGGAGCGGGAATCCAGTATAAGGATATTTTTACCAGTGCCAAGATTTTTGGCTTTGGATTGAAGACCATAGATGTACGTTTCAATCAATATGATCGTAGTGATGGTCTTAGCGCTTTTATCATCACCTTGGGAACTACTTTCATAGCAAATTGATTCAAAGAAGAATCCATTCAAAAATCGTAAATTCGCATTCTTAATACGCGGATTGATTTATGCTTGACAAACTCAATATTGTAAAACAACGTTTTGACGAGGTTTCAGATTTAATTATTCAGCCAGATGTTATTGCTGATCAAAAGCGGTACGTTAAGTTGAATAAGGAATATAAGGACCTAAAGATTTTAGTGGATAAAAGAGATCGTTACGTTGAACTCACAGAAAACATAAAGGAGGCTGAGGAAATCATTGGCGATGGCAGTGATGCTGAAATGGTTGAAATGGCCAAGATGCAGTTGGATGAAGCTAAGAGTGCCCTACCACAATTGGAGGAAGAAATAAAATTTCTTTTAATCCCCAAAGATCCTGAGGATGAGAAAGATGTGGTTATGGAGATACGAGCTGGAACCGGAGGTGACGAAGCCAGTATTTTTGCTGGGGATTTGTATCGCATGTATGCTAAATATTGTGAGTCCAAAGGGTGGAAAACCAATATCATTGACTTGAATGAAGGTACCAGTGGAGGGTATAAAGAAATTCATTTTGAAGTAAGTGGTGAAGACGTTTATGGTACTTTAAAGTTTGAGGCGGGCGTGCATCGGGTGCAACGAGTGCCGCAGACAGAAACACAAGGAAGGGTTCATACCAGTGCGGCCACGGTGATGGTAATTCCTGAAGCTGAAGATTTTGATGTGCAAATTGACCCAAAAGATGTCACAATAGATTATTTCTGTTCTTCTGGGCCTGGGGGACAATCAGTAAATACAACCTATTCAGCTGTTCGATTGACACACGTGCCCACAGGACTTGTGGCACAGTGCCAAGATCAAAAATCACAGCACAAAAACAAGGAAAAAGCTTTTAAGGTACTTCGATCTAGATTGTACGATTTAGAATTGGCCAAAAAGCAGGAAGAGGATGCTGCAAAGCGAAATTCTCAGGTAAGTAGCGGAGACCGTTCTGCAAAAATTAGAACTTACAATTATCCGCAAGGTAGAGTAACGGATCACAGAATAGGTCTTACACTATATGACCTTCAGAATATCATCAACGGTGATGTCCAAAAAATAATTGACGAGCTGATGTTGGTTGAAAATACAGAGAAGCTAAAAGAGGCCTCCGAGATTTTTTAAATACTAATAGTTGTTAGTTCAAGAGCAGTCGAGAACCAATTGAAATGAAGATAGCACATCTAATTTCCCAAATCCGACAAAAAAAATCCTTTCTCTGTGTAGGCTTGGATACAGATCTGGACAAAATACCCCAGCATCTTCAAAATGAAGATGATCCCATTTTTGCATTCAATAAGGCCATTATAGATGCCACACATTCCTATTGTGTAGCCTATAAGCCCAATATAGCTTTTTATGAAGCTTATGGTTTAGAAGGATGGAAGTCTTTGGAGAGAACCATGGATTATTTGAATGCCAATCATCCAGAAATATTTACCATTGCTGATGCCAAAAGAGGGGATATTGGAAATACTTCTACTCGCTATGCCAAAGCTTTTTTTGAAACCCTAAATTTTGATTCCATAACTATTGCGCCTTACATGGGCAGGGATTCTGTGGAGCCCTTTTTAGAGTTTGAGGATAAGCATACTATTTTATTGGCATTGACTTCCAACCAAGGAGCTTTTGATTATCAAACTAAAAAGGTAGGAGAGCAAGAACTCTATAAAGAGGTTTTGGCTGTTTCTAAAACCTATGCAAATTCTGATCGGCTCATGTTTGTGGTTGGAGCTACAAAAGCTACCTTTTTAGAGGAAATAAGACAGATAGTTCCTGAAAGTTTTTTGTTGGTACCTGGCGTTGGTGCACAAGGTGGCAGTTTGCAAGAAGTTTGCAAATATGGAATGACTAAGGATGTTGGTTTGTTGGTAAACTCTTCAAGGGGTATCCTCTATGCCTCGCAAGATGATGATTTTGCAGAAGAAGCTACCAGAAAGGCTAAAGAGCTACAAAGAGAAATGGAGGTTGAACTGGGAAAAGCAGGATTTTTGTCTTAGGACAAATTCTCCAATACTTTTTGAATCCCCTGTGCCTTTCTCTTAAAAAATTCACCCAAACTGGTGTTCATATAGGCAGTATCTGCAGCTTTTTCCACAAAAGCTTGATACCTGAACTCCAAAGCAGCTATGGCTTGGGTGCCACTCGTGATTGGAGTTACTGATCCAACTTTGCAATATTGATTATTCATACTAAAAGATTTGTTATAACAAAGATACGTTCAAAACTTCTCGTTGGACTATCGATAAAACGGGTATACACCTATAAATCAAGTAGTTTATCTAAAATTTAACATCCGAGCGATATTTTGGAAACTTGATATGCTTTTTTTGACAAAATCTTAAGAATTTAATGATTTACAGTGCTTCTTTGGTATTGAGAAGGTGTGAGTTGGGTATCTTTTTTGAAAGCTTTATTAAAGGTCACTTTATTGTTGTAACCAACTTCATATGCAATGTTGATGATGTTTAAGCGCTGGGATTTTTGTGCCAAGAGCAACTCTTTAGCCTCTTTTATTCTATATGTGTTTACAAATTCATGGAAGCTTACGTTAAAATGTTCATTGATTATTTGGGATGCATTATGTCGAGTAGTATTAAGCCTATTGGCCACCATGTCCAAATTTATATTGTTTTCCTTGTATATTTTTTCTGTGCCAAAAAGATAAAGTAAGTTTTCCTTGAGCTCTATCGATAAGCTAGGGGTTAAGCCAGACTTTTGATACTTGGAGAACAAACCATTTGTATAAGTATAGGCCCCATTAAATATTTGGGGCTGAATGTTTGCCGAATAACCCACATATAGGACCATAGCTGCCATGGTAATGGCCGTAGTGTCGAATAGTATCCCGGTTGCTACTCCATTCATAATGGTTATGCCGTAGATAGTATAAGTTATTACATAAGAAGCATGAATTAGATATATATGTTTTTGCCATATGTAATTCTTGGCATCCAATAACTTTTCTCTTTTGCCTTTTACATATACTCTCCGGATAAAATATCCATAAACGGTAAGGGAAACAATTTTTAAAACTACCAACAATATCAGTTTATCAGAATCTTGTGGGTTAAGTCCATGTTGGATTCTTGAAAGCATATAATATCTTTTCTCGTCAAAAGAGAGGCTATATACGTCAACTATGAGATAAGCCGTAAGTAAAACGGTTGGAATAAGATGCAGTAAGTCAATTTTTTTATACTGATACTTCTTGGAGATTTTCTTGAAATAAAAAAACAAAAGCGGTCCATACAAAAAAGAGGCCCAAGTGGACATCAAATATGTATGTGGGTACTCAAGGGTATAATTGGCTCTGCTGATACTAATGTTCAGCATAAAGATAGAATGGATAAAAATGAAAAATGCAATTAAAAAGCGAGAGCTCGGGTGTATTTGTTTGTTTATACTGATGAGGAATACAACATAGAAACCTACTAAGGCAACAAAAAGAAATATGATGGACCACGTTGTCACTTTGGGAATCAATCGAGCAGTTGCACCTTTGAATTCCTCAGTTTTTCGAATAGAATCAAAATCTTCATTCAGTAGAAAATTGGGATTGTATTCCAGTTGCAGGTATTCATGAATATTTTCAATGGATTTTGACGCATTGCCCAGCCCTGCTTCACCTAAAGCTATTTTTTTTAGTAAATGAGGTTTGTCTGCGTCAGGATTTTCTAAGTTTTTCTGGTATAGGGATATAGCCTTTTCAAATAGGTGGATGTTATAATAATAATCAGCCCACTGCAATGAATCTTGTTGTTCTTGGAAAATGGCACCGTCGAATGGGGGTTCAAAGAGGATTCGGGAAGTTTTTGAGTAACAGTTGGCACCAATGACCAAAAACAAAAAAACAAGGAAACTTGAAGCTCTCATTTTTTGGTTTGAATTAGCTTCATTCAAGTTACTTATTTAACAAAACCAAAATGTTAAAAAAAGATTAAAAACCGTAACCCCCGATAATAGTTTACCTTTATAAGTGCCGCATGTAAAGGTTTTTGGCCTGAATTTTGACAGAAAAACATGTATTAAAACAACAAAAAAACCGGTGCTAACACCGGTTTTAAACTAACTAACTCAAAAAAATGCTAACTCAGATAATTTGCTACAAAATTCTATGATAACCTTCAGGCCAAGGTTAATTTAACTTTAGGATTTTGTTATAATTGCCTAGTTTTATTGATGTTATAACGCTGATACAGAGGGCATATTGTATGAATTAAAAAATATTTTTTAATCCTGAAGAGCAAATACCCTTTTCAAAATATCTGTAGTTCTTGAAGAAACTTTGTTTCTAATTTCCTTTTCTTCAACAGCAATCATTGTGTAAACACCAGCAAGTGCTTCTTGAGTTGTGTAATCTGTTAAATCTGGGTTTACATCTGCGGTTAGAGGTAAACTATTGTATTTAGTAATAATATTATTCCAAATTTTATTCGCACCCACTTTTTTGAACGAATTGGCAATAATGGGATTGAATTTATCATATAACTTGGTTCTAGTAGCTTGTTCCAAATAAGTTGTGGCAGCATTATCACTTCCCAATAAAATTTGTTTGGCATCATTAAAGGTGATTCCTTTGACTGCATCTACAAATATTGGTGTGGCTTCTCCAACGGCATCTTCTGCAGCTCTATTTATAATTCGCAGACCTTCATCGGCTAAACTGCCTAAACCAACATCTCTCAAAGTTTTATCCACTTTTTTAAGCTCTTCGGGCAATAGAATTTTTACGAGTTCATTTTTAAAAAAACCATCAGTATTGGCCAGAGAGCTAACTTGCTTGTCGATTCCTAAGTCAAGAGCCTCACGAAGTCCTTGTGCTATTTCTGCATTACCAATTACGGTACCTTGGGGTAATTGGTTTACAACTTGCTGCAACTCTGTGCATGCCATGAGTTGGAAAGCCAATAAACATAATACAATTCGTTTCATGATTTAGTGTTTTAGAATTGCGATGAAATTACGGCTAAAGTTGAAAAAATCAACCTTGGTCAATAATATTTAAGAAAAGATTACAGTCTTGTTATTGTACACCATTGTTTTTCTGGCAACATGAAGTTGTACTGCCCTGGATAGCACTATTTTTTCCAAATCCCTTCCTTTTGCAATAAAGTCCTTAATAGAGTGGGAGTGGGAAACGGTAGTTACATCTTGTTCAATGATTGGTCCGGCATCCAACTCTTCCGTTACATAGTGGCTAGTGGCCCCAATTATCTTAACACCGCGCTCAAAAGCCGCATGATAAGGTTTAGCTCCAGCAAAGGCAGGTAAAAATGAGTGGTGGATATTGATTATTTTCTGTGGAAATTCATTGATGATCTTAGGGGAGACAATTTGCATATACCGGGCCAAAACGATGAAGTCCACTTCATGTTTTCTAAGAAGTTCCAATTGTTGTTCCTCAGCTTCATTTTTGGTCTCCTTTTTTACTGGAACGTGGTAATATGGTATTTGAAACTGCTCCGCTATAAATTCCAAATCTTTATGGTTGCTCAGTACAAATGGAATATCAACAGATAATTCCCCAGAATTGAACCTGGTCAAAAGATCATAAAGACAATGGTTGTATTTAGATACGAATAGAGCCATTTTAGGCTTATAGTTGTCCAAATGAACATCCCATTCCATATTAAATCTTTGGGCTAATTCCAGTTGAAATGTGTTTTTAAATTCTTTAGGCTCCAGTGGTTGCTCAAATTCACTTTCCAATCTCATGAAGAACACACCAGCTTGTTTGTCCACGTGCTGGTCTAGATAAATAATATTACCTTTTTGTTGGTGAATAAAACCAGTTACCGCACTGATGATTCCAGATTGGTCTGGGCAGTGAATGAGAATGGTAAGCTTCATAAATAAATTTTGACCGATAAAATTATGATATTCAGAATAAGGAAATATAAACAGATGAAATTTTTATAATATTCTAATCAAAATCGATTTCCAATTGCATTTTCTGTAAATTGCAAGTCAAAATCCGACTCTTTATTATCAATGGAGCAAATTAAACCCTACACCCCAAAAAATAAGATACGTATTGTAACCGCTGCTTCCCTTTATGATGGACATGATGCTGCCATCAATATCATGCGGAGGATTATCCAGGCAACCGGAGTGGAAGTAATTCATTTGGGGCATGACCGTAGTGTTATGGAGGTGGTGAATTGTGCCATTCAAGAGGATGCCAATGCTATTGCTATGACCTCTTATCAAGGAGGACATAACGAATATTTTAAGTATATGTATGATTTGCTTCAGGAAAAGGATGCGGGTCATATAAAGATTTTTGGCGGCGGCGGCGGGGTCATTCTTCCCAAGGAAATAAAAGAGTTGATGGATTATGGTGTAGAACGCATTTACTCCCCTGATGATGGCAGGGAAATGGGTTTGCAAGGAATGATCAATGATTTGGTTCAACGCTGTGATACTGAAGTGCCAGATTTGAAGCTTCCCAAAGGGAAAAAAGTGAAAAATCTTTTATCAGAGAAACATACCAATACAATAGCTCGTTTGATTTCCTTGGCTGAAAATAGGTATGAATCTTATGGAGCTTACGTAAAGGACATTCAAAAGAAAAGTGTTCCTGTTTTAGGGATTACAGGAACCGGAGGCGCAGGAAAATCCAGTTTGGTGGACGAGCTGGTCAGGCGTTTCCTGACTGATTTTCCTGAAAAGCATATCGGAATAATTTCTGTCGACCCTTCCAAAAGGAAAACCGGGGGTGCTTTGTTGGGGGATAGAATCCGGATGAATTCCATTAATAATGAACGCGTGTACATGCGGTCGCTGGCTACTCGACAATCAAATTTAGCGCTCTCCAAACATGTTTCCGAAGCAGTGGAAGTCTTAAAAGCTGCCGAATACGATTTAATTATTTTGGAAACTTCTGGGATTGGACAGTCAGATACAGAAATACTGGAACATAGTGATGTTTCTTTGTACGTTATGACCCCTGAGTTTGGTGCTGCAACACAGCTAGAGAAGATTGATATGCTGGATTTTGCAGATATTGTGGCCATCAATAAGTTTGATAAAAGAGGCGCGTTGGATGCGCTTCGAGATGTAAAAAAACAATATACCCGCAATCATGGTTTGTGGGGCGCCAATCAAGAAAACCTGCCCATTTTTGGTACAATAGCTTCTCAGTTCAATGACCCTGGGATGAACAGATTATACAAAACCATTATGGATACTTTGGTTTCCAAGGTAGGTTCCGGTTTAATTTCCAATTTGGAAGTGACCCAAGAAATGGCAGAGAAAATCTTTGTTATTCCTCCTGCAAGGACAAGATATCTTTCAGAGATAGCTGAAAATAATCGGTTTTATGACTCCAAAACAAAAGAGCAGGTGAAAGTTGTGCAGCGACTTTACGGTATTTTTTTGACGCTTGCCACTACTTTGGAATTAGACCAAACTGAAGCACAAGGTTTACTGTTGAATGCTTCCGGTTTGGATGAAAAGGCCATAGAAAACCATTCAAAAAATGCATCCAGTAGTGAGTTCATTTCTCGTTTGACCGAAGAATTTCGCAAAGCGAAAAAAGATTTAAACCCTTACCATTGGGAGGCTATTTTGAAATGGAATGAAACTGTCAAAAGGTACCGTTCAGCAATCTACTCTTTTAGGGTTCGTGATAAGGAGGTCAATATCAAGACCCATACAGAATCACTTTCGCATAGTCAAATCCCAAAAGTGGCTCTGCCAAAATATCAAGCTTGGGGAGACATATTGCAGTGGCTTCTACAGGAAAATGTACCGGGAGAATTCCCTTATACTTCTGGATTGTATCCTTTTAAACGAGAGGGAGAAGACCCAACCCGAATGTTTGCTGGTGAAGGAGGTCCGGAGCGCACCAATAGAAGGTTTCATTATGTGAGTTTGGATATGCCGGCCAAACGCCTTTCCACCGCTTTTGATTCGGTAACCTTATATGGAAATGACCCAGACCATCGCCCAGATATTTACGGAAAGATTGGAAATGCAGGAGTGTCCATCTGTTGCTTGGATGATGCCAAAAAATTGTATTCTGGTTTCGATTTGAGTAATCCAATGACTTCGGTTAGTATGACCATCAATGGGCCTGCTCCCATGCTTCTGGCTTATTTTATGAACGCAGCCATTGACCAGAATTGCGAAAAATACATCAAACAAAATGGACTTGAAAAGAAAGTGGAAGAGAAAATCAATGCCATTTTTAAGCAGAAAGATAGTAAACGACCCACTTATTTAGGAGAACTTCCCAAAGGGAACGATGGATTGGGCTTGATGCTTTTGGGTGTCACAGGCGACCAAGTATTGCCCAAAACTACGTATGACGAAATAAAGCAAAAGACCCTAAATCAAGTTAGAGGGACTGTCCAGGCTGATATTTTAAAAGAAGACCAGGCCCAAAACACGTGTATTTTTTCTACGGAGTTTGCTTTGCGGTTGATGGGCGATGTGCAGGAATACTTTATTGAGCATCAAGTGCGCAATTTTTATTCGGTTTCCATTTCGGGATATCACATAGCAGAGGCCGGAGCCAATCCTATTACACAATTAGCTTTTACGCTCTCGAACGGATTTACCTATGTAGAATATTATTTAAGTAGGGGAATGGACATCGATAAATTTGGTCCAAACCTCTCTTTCTTTTTCTCTAATGGAGTAGATCCTGAATATGCTGTTATTGGTAGAGTGGCCCGAAGAATTTGGGCGAAAGCCATGAAAGAGAAATATGGGGCCAATTCAAGGGCGCAAATGTTGAAATATCATATTCAAACTTCTGGAAGAAGTCTGCATGCCCAAGAAATTGACTTCAACGATATACGTACGACCTTACAGGCACTTTATGCCATATACGATAACTGTAATTCGTTGCACACCAATGCGTATGACGAGGCCATTACCACTCCTACGGAAGAATCTGTGCGTAGAGCAATGGCCATTCAGTTGATCATCAACAAGGAATTGGGATTGGCTAAAAACGAAAACCCAATGCAAGGGTCATTTATTATTGAAGAGTTGACAGATTTGGTGGAAGAAGCTGTATTGTTGGAATTTGATAGAATTACGGAACGAGGCGGGGTTTTGGGGGCTATGGAGACGATGTACCAGCGCTCTAAAATTCAGGAGGAGAGTCTTCATTATGAAACCTTGAAACACTCTGGGCAGTATCCGATTGTTGGCGTAAATACTTTTTTGAGTTCCAAAGGGTCGCCAACTATACTTCCAGCCGAAGTTATCCGAGCTACTGAAGAGGAGAAGCAGCATCAAATTGAAACTTTAACCAATTTACACCATAGAAATCAAAAGGAAACAGTAATTCAATTGAAAGAACTACAACAGGTCGCAATTCAAAACCAGAATCTTTTTGAAAAGCTCATGGAAGTTTCCAAATATTGTTCACTGGGCCAGATTACCCAAGCACTGTTTGAAGTTGGAGGACAATACAGAAGAAATATGTAAAAAATGAATTGGCTAATCTCTATTAAGTAGTGATTTTCTCCATTTTTTAAATGAAGATCGGAAAGTCTTGATTTCTCTTCTTAATAAATTAAGATATTCCTTTTCCTTGACACCATCACGCTCTAGGCCATTGCAATAGGCCAAAATGTTTCGGGTCATGATATTGATGAAAGTCAAACTTTTCATCCTTGTTGCATGGGAGTTGCTCAAAGCGGCCTGTTCCACCTCTTTGGTAATCAACAAGGCATCGGTCATCAAAGATTGGGTGATGTCATCACGAAAGCTATCAATTTTTCGCAACGACAATATTTCTTTGTTGTAAGAGAAATAAGAAGCTATGGCTTCGCTTAAGTCACGAAGTGCCAGAGATTTTCGGTATACTCCTAGAGAATGTAAAGAACTTCTCTCCATTTTTTCAAAGCAATTTTCAATTATAAAATTACATACGAAATCCATATTTCAACTTTGCTTTTTAAAGCAAAAAAGATTGTTTACTTTTGAAAGTAAGTATTATCTCCAAAATTTTCTTAAAAAATGAAGATTGATGCACTTAACTGGCAGATATTAGGGTATTTACAACAAAATGCCAGGGAGTCTTTTGCCAATATAGGACGCAAAGTAGGGTTGACCCCACCTGCAGTTGCAGAGCGTGTTAAGAAAATGGAAGATATGGGTATAATTGAGGGGTACGACACTAAGGTTTCGTATGCTCAAGTAGGTCATCAGCTTAAGGCCATTATCATGTTGAGGGCATTTATGGGTAAATTAAAACCTTTCCTTACTAAGGTAAATTCTTTTCAAGAGGTCATTAATTGTTATCGAATTACAGGGAATGAAAACATCATCATGGAAGTAGTGCTGAGAGATCAGTCCCATTTGGAAAAATTCATAGATGAATTGATTGTTTATGGGGAATGCAGAACACATATTGTATTGTCCAATGTGGTTGCCAATGCTCCAATTAAAGAAGTCAAAGATGGAAAGTAGTGCACAGTTTCAAAAAAGGAATCATTTTTTTTCTTTTTGGCGAGATTTTTGTTGCGCTTTAAATATGAAAAAAACTTACGTTGCACTTTTTCTTTCCATTTGCTATGTATCCATTACGTTTGCTCAGGAAATGGTACTGAAAAAGGGGGCGATTATGGAAAATTTGCCCATCAATGATTCTATTTCCGAAACCTTTTCCTTGTATTTGCCCACATATTTTGATACAAACAAAGAGTGGCCTCTTTTACTTGTTTTTGATTTACAGGCGAAGGAAAAACAGGCTCTTTCCATGTTTTTGAACGCTGCTGAAGAAGAAGGTTATGTGTTGGCGGCTCCCAAGATTTTAGATAGTATTTCATTGTCAGCTAATATGGTCACCACTGATGCAACCATAAATCGAATTTTTGACCTATTGCCCATCCAAAAACAATCTATATATGGCGCTGGAGCATCTTCGGGTGCCCGTTTCGCAAATTTGGTTCCTATATTCATTCGAAAGGTGAAAGGAGCCATTTCAATTGGATCCTCGGTTGCCAATACTGAATTGTTTAATGCAAAACAACCTTTTCATTTTATAGGTATTGTGGGCAAGGATAATTTCAACTATACATCAATGTTGGCAGTGGAAAAGATTTTGGATAGACTTAGGTTTCCAAATCAGATATTGTTGCATGAAGGTAAAGGTGATTGGCCAGACTTGAATTATTTAAAAAAATCCCTACAGCTCTTTAAGTTGGCAGGAATGGCAAAAAACTATATTCCCAAAGACTCGATTTATATTGAAAGTGCATATCAGGAAGATTTGATCAAAGTGGGGCAATTGAAAAATATGCGAAAACTATTGTTGGCTGAGCAATACATGGGTGAAATGATGTCCATGTACGGACCACACAAAAATTTAGATTCACTACGTTTGGTTTTAAGGGATTTGCGAAGGGACAAGATTTATAGGTCCATGAAACGTTCGGAGAATACTGCGTTTCTAAAGGAATCGCTTTTAAAAGAAGACTACCAATATTATATGGATGAGGATTTTGTAAGCCATAACTTCAATAATCTAGGTTGGTGGAATTATCAGTTTGAAGAAATCAATAAATTTATTTCTGGCACTGATGTGTATGAAAAAGAAATGGGGCATCGTCTGCTCGGATTTATAAATGCTCTTGCCATAGACAATATCAACTATGTGCAATCTCAGGATTTAATTGATGAAGATGCTTTGGCTTTCTTGTACATGCTCAAGACCATTTTGGAACCCAACAATTTTGATTATTACCTTAAGGTAGTTTCTTTGAGCTCCAAAAATGAAGATTACGGAACGGCCTTGTTTTATTTGGAAGAAGCTCTGAAGAATGGATTTAAGGATAAAGAAAAGTTATATGGATTGGAAGATACCGCACTGTTCCGGATAACACCTGAGTTCAATAAACTTGTTTCGAAGTATCTTAAAGACGCTCGCTACGAGATTATTGAGGAATAAGTTTGGACACTTTTTCCAAGTTCCAATCAATCACCAAGCCACCTGCCAAGGATTGAGCAATTTCCCTTCCGTATAAATGTTCACATAAATAAAGTGTTGCCTCAAAACTTTTGGCCCCACCTGCAGAGGTAATGAATTTTCCATCATGTACAAAAAGTACGCTATCCTTGACTTTTAGATGTGGAAACATGGTTTTGTACCTATCAATATCACTTGGAAAGGTTGTTGAGGTAACGCTGTCCAACACTCCTGCTTTGGCCAATACAAAAGCACCGTCACAATGAGAGGTTACGAATAGTGCTTCCTTACTTACTTTTTTCACAAAATCGATCATAATGGTGTCTTTCAAATCACTGTCCAAATGATGTTCCGCACTTGGGACTACCAAGATGTCGATTTTTGGAATGGAATCTTGGGTGTAATCAAAATCAGGGAGGATGCGAACACCCTCGAATGAAGTGATGGGTTTTAAGGTATTTGCCACGGTAAATGTGTTCATGGCCTTAATGCCTTTTCGATATTGTGTGTGTTGAAAAATATCAAAAGGGGCAGTAAACTCTGTGTTGTAAACACCATCCATAATCAAAAAAGCCACATTATATCGATTGGCTTTTAAGTCGGGCAGAAATCTTTTTTCTTTTTCTGTGGGCATCTCTTTTGAGGATTGTTCCATGCATGAAACAAGTAATCCAACTAAAATAAAGGGGAGTAGTTTTTTAATCATAATAACACTAAGGTACTACTAAGAATGATTTCCGCTACTTTTGACATAAATAATTGTAATGAAGCACGGAATTTGGGTTATTGTTTTAGCGCTTTTTGCATGTGGCAGGGGTAAGAGATATCATGACCAGACCAAGCCGATGGAGAATGTATCGCCTTTGGTGATGGAGATTTTGGATTTTCAAAAAGAGCAGAATGTCAGTTTCAAAAATCCTGAAACATCACCATTGCCTGATAAATACCGCAAAGATTTTGAAAGCTTGGATTTTTTTGAGCCTGATGCCAACTATATAGTAAAGGCACATTTTGTGCGTACACCCGATGCAGAACCTTTTTTAATGCCCAGCACTACAGATAGAAAATCCTTGGAAGTGGTCTATGGCGTGGCCCATTTTAGTTTGAACGGAGTCCAACATCAATTGGAGGTGTACCAGAGTTTGGACTTGGTGGATCAGGAGGAGTATAAAGATTATCTGTTTTTGCCGTTTTTGGATAATACCAATGGCAACGAGACTTATGGTGGAGGACGTTATATTGATTTGACCATTCCAGATGGAGATACCTTGGTCATAGATTTCAACAAGGCTTATAATCCCTATTGTGTGTATAACAAAAAGTACTCCTGCCCTCTAGTGCCAAGGCAAAATTATTTGAGAACTAATGTGAGAGCAGGAGTGAAAGACTTTAAAGTCGATTAAAAAAGCCTTAATCCATTTGGAAAAAGGCTTTCTATTAGCATTAAATTAAGTTTCTTGGTTCTAGAAAGAATAGATAGCTGCAAAAAGTACAGATGCTAAACTTCCAGTGGCCTCCATGTCATTATCGATAAAAGCATCTTCAGAAGCACTATCCAATCTAATTTCCGGCTTAAGAATCAAGTCCCCAATGGTTGCGCTACCAGTCAATGTTACTGCAAGAACACTTGAATCACCATCAACATCTGAAGCTCCAATTGCGCCGAAGAAATCAGTTTCCATGAAATATTCACCTCTTAAACCAATGGTAAAGTTATCTGAAGTTGCCAACTGTGGGTAAAGCGCAACACCTGTAAAGCTACCACCATCATCTTCTTGGCTAAAGTGGGCTGCATTGATTCCTAAGAAAAAATCTTCGGAAAGATCAAACCCTCCCGTGAAGTCAACTTCAAAACCACCTTGACTGTACAAGAAGTTCAAGAATTGACCTGAGTAACCCAACTGAGCACCTACAGCATAATCTCCAGTGCCATTCAATTCAGTCAAATCAGTTGGATTCATAACTGCCAACATAGCACTCCAATCGTTACCTAAGTCAAAGTCCGCTTTAAGACCAGTATGGCTGAACGGGCCATAGGAGAATAGGTAAGAAGTACTGTAGTTAAAGTTGGCGGCAGGTGAAATTACCTCGTACCCTAGAAATGTGTTGAAGTTACCAAAAGTCAAAGTAACATCATCACTTACATTCCAGTATACATACAATTGGTTAACAATGTCACCAGTGGCTGAATACATCGGAGAGGCGAAAATTGCATCGGTACCTCTTGGACCAAATACAAGGTCGGCAACGAAACCTACTTTATCACCTTCGTAAGCAGCAATAACATTGGCCATACCCAAGGCAAATCCATCAAGATTTGCAAAAGAAGATCCGGGGGCTATTGCATCTTCTCCATTGGGTGCAGTAAGGTTGGTTCTGTAATATGCATCAACAGTACCACTAAATTCAAATTTTGGTTTTTCTTCCTCCTCTTCCTGTGCAAAAGCACTTGTTGCTATTAAAGCCAAGGCGGCAAAAGCTAAATTTTTTACGTACTTTGTATTTATAATCGTTTTCATAATCTTGATAGTTTAGGTGCCCCAATAAACAAGGGGCGTTTATTCGAATTTATTTGAGTTTTAATTTTTGAAAAGGTTATTCAACGGAGCGTTTGGCAGAACGCTCCGTTTCCTTTTTCAGTTGTTAGTTATTTTGGGATGAAATGTGCTCAGGGTAAGCTTCCATTCCATGCTCATGCATATCCAAGCCATCCAACTCTTCTTTTTCAGAAACCCTTAATCCAATGGTTTTCTTCAAGATGAAAAGAACGATGAAGGAAGCAACAGCAGCCCAAAGAATATAAGCAAGGGAGCCATAAGTTTGTACCCAGAGTAGGCTGGCATCTCCACCGTAGAAAAGACCACCATCCAAAGCAAATAGTCCAATCAAAACAGTTCCTAGGAAACCGCACACACCGTGTACTGAAATTGCACCTACAGGGTCGTCAATTTTAAGTTTTTTGTCTATAAATTCAATGGAAAGTACTACTACTATACCACAGATAAGGCCAATGAATAATGCTCCCCAAGTGTTAACAGCACCACAGCCAGCTGTAATTCCTACCAAACCTGCAAGTGCACCATTAAGAGTCATGGAAATATCAGCCTTTCCATATTTTATCCAAGTAAAGAACAATGCAGCTACTGCACCGATTGCTGCGGCAATATTGGTATTGATAATTACACTGCCAGCGGCAATGGTATCATCGCCACCCCAAGCCAATTGAGACCCTCCGTTGAAACCGAACCACCCCAACCAAAGGATAAATACGCCAAGTGCTCCAAAAGCCATGTTGTGACCTGGAATTACCTTGGCCTTGCCATCAACATATTTTCCAATTCTTGGACCTACCAAAATGGCAGCTACCAAAGCAGCAGCTCCACCTACGGCATGTACTACTGAAGAACCTGCAAAATCAACAAAACCAGCAACATTTAGCCAAGCATCATCATCAAATGGCCAGTACCAGCTACCGGAGATAGGATAAATAAGGGTGGTAAGGATAGCTGAGAAAATCAAATAGGTTGAGAATTTAGTTCTTCCAGCAATTGCTCCAGATACAATGGTTGCAGCTGTTGCACAGAATACTGTTTGGAAGAATAGGTTGTACCAATCTGATGCACTAAAGAAGAAATATCCTTGATCAGAAGGGCTGGATCTAAAGAATCCACCACCTATTACATCGCTACCATACATAATAGCGTAGCCAACTGCCCAAAACATGATGGAACCTATGGCAAGGTCCATTACGTTTTTCATAATAATATTACCAGAGTTCTTACTGCGAGTGAACCCTATTTCCAATAGAGTGAACCCTGCTTGCATAAAGAATACCAAAATAGCTGCAAGGGTAATCCAAAGGGCACCCATATCAGCATTGATGGCCTCTACTGCTGTTTCTATCGTTTCTTGTGTTTCTAAAATCATAATCTTTGAGTTAATTGGTTGTACATTTAGTTGACTCCAGCGCTGCCGCTTTCCTTGGTTCTGATTCTATACGCTTCAATAACATCGGAAACGAATATTTTACCATCTCCAACATTTCCAGTTACTGCCGCGTCCAAGAGTGTGTTCACGGTGCGCTCAAGGAAGTCATCTGATACTACGATAACCAAATACCTTCTTTGTATATCGGAAGTACTATAGGAAATACCTCGATATACGTGTCCTCGTTTTTCATTTCCAACTCCCGTTACATCCCAGTAACTAAAGAAGTTGACCTCAATTTCATGAAGTGCTTTTTTCACCTCATCAAATTTGGATTTTCTAATAATTGCCTCGACTTTTTTCATAATTAAGTAGTTAATTGAATCGTTCAAATATATGTTAAATCGAATAAGACCTTGTAAATCGATAGGGTATTGAGTAGATTTTTATGAGTATAAAAAAAATACCCCTAAATTTTTAGGGGTATTCCATTTTGAAGTAATATTTTTTAATCATTTAATGATTATTTGATAACATAAGGGTCTAATAAGTGAGTTTTTTTATTGAAAAGAGGATTTTTTTATGAAATATGTTCAGAGATTAACAAAAAATAACAAAAAAAATGAATAATATAACTAATCTCCTAATTTTGAGAGCCAGATGCCCAGCGCCACGGCCAAAATACCCACCACTATACTGCTTACCGTGTAGAAAAGAAAACTAAGAAGCTCTCCGTTTTTTAAAAAGGTATGTTTTTCAAAAGCAAATGTGGAAAAGGTAGTGAACCCACCACAGAATCCGGTGGCCAAGAATAATGTCGTGTTAAGTGAAAGTAATTGGTTCTTTTCTGAAATACCCAAAATAAGACCTATTAATAGGCATCCAACAATATTGACAATAAAAGTACCCAGATAAAAATTGTGGAATAAAAGGTTGGTAGGTCTGGAAATTATGTAGCGAAGTACGCTACCCAATCCACCTCCTAGAAAGACAAGAAAAACCTGCTTCATACCCTAAAGGTACAAACTAAACAGCTTTCTTGTATTTAGTTTCGGAAGACTCATTGGGGAACAATCTGGTAATGGTAGTCTCCGAAATTTTTTGAATTGATTTTCCAAATTGCTCATTTGCACCATTCACACTAAAAATAAGAAGTATGATATTGATTGCTAGTAAGCCGATAAGGATTCCAAAAAAAGTCACCATATTGTATTTGCTAAACTAATGTTAAACAAAAGTACGTCTTTTCCTATGCGATACGAATTCTATTCGACTTAAAGTTGTAAAAACATCAATTTTTGTGGTGTAGTCAAAACTGATGTTAATTTTTGAGAAAGTATTTAATAATAAATAGAATTATTATGAAGGAGACAAAAGAAACCATAATCCATTTTACCCCTTTGTAGTTTTTTGTATGCATTTTTTTATCCTTTTTATAAGACATTGCTATAATAAGCACAAAAATCACAAAAAAAAGAGCGGCAAAAATTAACTGTCCGGTGCTGAACATATTTTATATTTTTAGCAAAACTAAATCAAAATAAGTGCAATGAAAAGCAAAATAAAAGCCGTGGAACTATTCCACAATTCTTTTGGACTGGGAGTTTTACAAGAACCCAAAGCAGATTTGGGAAAGGGCAAGAACTTATTGCGCTTCAATCTTATGGATGAGGAGAATAAGGAGTACTTGGAAGCTGCCAACAATGGTGATCTTGTAGAGGTGGTAGATGCTCTAGGTGACATGCTCTATATTCTTTGCGGAACCATCTTGGAGCATGGAATGCAATATAAAATCGAAGAAGTTTTTGAAGAAATTCAACGAAGTAATATGAGTAAACTTGGAGCAGATGGAAAGCCAATATATCGTGAGGATGGTAAAGTGCTCAAAGGACCAAATTACTTTAAGCCCAATATAAAATCGATTATGGACAAATAAAAAAAGCACCTTTAGGTGCTTTTTTTATTTTTAGATTACTTTAAAACGCCACCCGAATTTATCTTCGGCTCGGTTATATTGAATATCTGTAATTGTTTGTTTTAACAATGATGCATAGCTGTTCTCGAGTTCTGGAAGATCATAATCTGTACCATTATAACCAAAACCAGCTATTGGAGAAACCACTGCAGCAGTACCGGCTCCAAACATTTCCTTGAGGCTGTCGTTTTTAGCAGCTTCAACCACTTCATGCACTGATACCTTGCGAACCTCAGTAGCTATTCCTTGATCTTTGGCAATGTCCAATATGCTTTTTCTAGTAATTCCATCAAGAATGCGATCATTGGTAGGAGCTGTGATCAAAGTGTCATTGATTCTAACAAAGACGTTCATGGCGCCAGCTTCTTCAATAAATTCATGGGTGTTGTCATCTGTCCAGATAACCTGTTGATACCCTTTTTCTACAGCCAGTTGGGTAGGGTAGAATTGTCCAGCATAGTTTCCGCCGGCTTTTGCATATCCAACACCCCCATTGGCCGCTCGAGAATACGTTTCCTCAATCAGCACTTTGACTTTTCCGGAAAAATAAGCTCCAGAGGGTGCGCAGGCGATTATAAATTTGTATTCATCTGCTGGTGAAGCATGGAATCCATTACCAGAAGCAAAAATAAAAGGACGTATGTATAAGGAACTCCCTGGATTTTGAGGAACCCAATCTTTTTCCAATTGTAGCAAGGCCGTTAGCCCTTCCATGAAAACTGCTTCAGGAAGTTCGGGGATTGCCAATCTTTTGGATGATTTATTCAATCTTTTGAAGTTTTCCAAGGGTCTAAAAAGCCAAACTCCGCCATTCTCATCCTTGTAAGCCTTCATTCCTTCAAACACAGACTGACCATAATGGAATATCTTGGCAGAAGGATCTAGACTAATAGGTTGATATGGAATAATTTTTGGAGCTTTCCATTCCCCATCGGCATAATCACAGACCAACATATGGTCCGTATAAGTGCTTCCAAATGCAAGATTGTCAAAATCCACTTCATGGATTTTGGAAGTTTTTGCTTTCTCAACGACCAAAGTATTCGCCACTGTTTCCATTTTTAAAAGAATTTGAACAAATAAAAGTACACAATAAGCCAGAGCACCGCATACTTTTAAACTAAAATTATACAGTTTTGTATTGAAATTTTAGAATTTTCATATTCTTGAAGTGATTTAACAGTTTTGATGCCTCAACTACAACGAATAAATGGTTTCTATGGCTAATTCTCAAAAGAAAAATTGTCAATAATTTGAAAAGAAAGATTATCACCACGGCAGATGGCTCCAAAACGATACAATTGGAGGGGTGGAATGAGCAATATCATTCCAAACACGGTGCTGTGCAAGAAGCTTATCATGTCTTTATTGAACATGGCTTAAAGCAGTTTACAAATACACATGTCAACTTGTTGGAAATAGGTTTTGGTACAGGACTTAATGCACTTATAACAGTAAAAGAATCGGAAAAATTGGGATTGACGGTCAACTATGTTGGGGTAGAGGCTTATCCTGTTTCCATATCGGAAATGCATGAATTGGATTATTGTTCGCAATTGGGATTGAAGGATTGCAAAAGTATTGAGGAATTGATGCATATTTCACCTTGGGAGAAAGAAATCCCTATTTCTGAAAACTTTACATTGATTAAACAAAAGAAAGATTTCAAGGAAATTTGTGATGAGAATTTGTTCAACCTTATTTATTTTGATGCTTTTGGGGCTCGAGTGCAACCTGAATTATGGACGGAGGAAATTTTTTCAAAAATGTATCTGGCGCTCAAGAGCGAAGGCGTTTTGGTGACATATTCTGCGAAAGGCAGTGTTCGTAGGGCGCTACAGTCGGTAGGGTTTACTGTGGAAAGACTGCCAGGGCCTCCGGGGAAGCGAGAAATGCTTAGAGCCACCAAAATGGAATGATTTACAAAGGAACTGTTAACTTGGCACATTACATTAACATAAAAAAGATTAAACTTTAAACATTTGTGTTAAACCTAAATTAACGTCTCAAAAACAGGGACTTAAACCGCTAAATTTGGATAAAAATGATTGTATGAAGGTGTTGATAACAGGAGCTACTGGTTTAGTGGGCAAGGCTATTACCAAAATTCTGCATGAGAGGGGAATTTCTGTCAACTATTTGACCACCAACAAGGAAAAGATTGTTTCCGGCGAAGATTTTCAAGGTTTTTACTGGAATCCAGCCGAAAATGAAATTGATTTGGAGTGTTTTGCCAACGTGGGGGCTGTAATAAACTTGGCCGGTTCTCCAATTGCCAAACGTTGGACAGATGACTATAAGCAAAATGTGTTGAATAGTCGAATCAATAGTTTAACAACCCTTTACAATGGGCTTCGAAAGATTGATTCTTCTCAAGTATCTTCATTTATATCCGCTTCCGCTATTGGGATTTACCCAAATTCACAAACCCATTATTATGAGGAAAGTGAAAAATCTGTAGACGATAGTTTTATTGGGGAAGTGGTCAAAAAATGGGAAAATAGCATAGATACTTTTAAAGATTTTAACCTTCTAGTTGCAAAAGTAAGGATAGGAATTGTATTATCTGCTGAAGGAGGTGCACTGCCCAAAATAGCCAAACCCGTAAAAAACTTTGTTGGAGCGCCTTTGGGTTCAGGAAAGCAATGGCAATCTTGGATACATATTGAAGATTTGGCCCAATTATTTGTCTATATTCTTATGAATAGGCTCAAAGGAACATTCAACGGGGTTTCTCCTAACCCAGTCACCAATGCAAAACTTACCAGGCAATTGGGCAAGGTTCTCAATCGACCTATTTTATTGCCGAATGTGCCCAAGTTCATTTTAAGCGCAATACTGGGTGAAATGTCATATTTGCTATTTGCCAGTCAAAGGGTGAGCAGTAAAAAAATTGAAAAGAAAGGATTTAATTTCCTTTACCCCAATATAGGTTTGGCGTTGGAAAACCTCTATTCCAAAAGGGAGAATGGTGAATTCTCAAAAGCACCCCTAAAGAACGAATTGGTTTAATTTCTTTCCTTTTTAGAAAAATAATATCTGCTGAAAGCGGATTTTTTATGTTTTACTGTGACATTTTGACATTTTTAGACAAATGGCAGTACTTTTGCCACTTCAAAAAAGAAATTAAATAAACGTTTATGAGCAAGAAAAGTAAGGTTGAGGAAATGGAAGAGGAGCTAAAAGATGTTTCTGCTAATGAAAATCCTGAAATGAGCGATGAAACGGAAGGTAATGGAACCGATGCTTTAGGAGAAAAAGTTTCTGAAGAAGACCAATTGCGTGAGGATTTGGCCAAGGAAAAGGACAAGTTTTTACGTCTTTTTGCGGAGTTTGAAAATTTCAAGAAAAGAACTTCTAAAGAACGAATGGAACTCTTCAAGACTGCAGGTCAAGAAGTAATGGTTGCTTTGTTGCCTGTATTGGATGATTTTGATAGAGCCCTGAAAGAGCTTTCCAAATCAGAAGATAAAGAAATGTTCAAGGGAGTAGAGCTCATCAATAATAAGTTCAAGGAAACTTTGAAGAACAAAGGACTGGAACAGATAGAGGTAGGGGAAGGAGACGTATTTGATGCAGAAGTGCATGACGCCATTACCCAAATTCCTGCTCCAGACAAAAAAATGAAAGGAAAAATCATAGATGTGGTCGAGAAGGGATTCAAACTTGGAGATCGCATTATACGACACCCTAAGGTGGTCGTAGGCAACTAAGTCTATATGAAGGAGGATTATTACGAAATATTGGGCGTTTCCAAGGGGGCATCCGCTGCAGAAATCAAAAAGGCCTATAGAAAAAAGGCCATTGAATACCACCCGGATAAAAATCCAGGTGATGCCAAAGCAGAGGAAATGTTTAAAAAGGCTGCTGAAGCCTATGAAATATTGAGCGACCCAGATAAACGTGCCAAATACGATCAATTTGGTCATGCAGCCTTTGAAGGCGGTGCCGGATTTGGCGGTGGAGGTATGAACATGGATGATATCTTCAGCCAGTTTGGAGATATCTTTGGAAGTGCTTTCGGTGGCGGATTTAGCGGTTTTGGTGGATTTGGCGGTGGTGGTCAGCGACGTGTCAAAGGAAGTAATCTCCGTATTAGAGTAAAACTTACCTTGGAGGAGATTGCCAATGGGGTTGAAAAGAAGGTAAAGGTCAGAAGAAAGATTCAGGCTGATGGTGTTACGTATAAAACCTGTCCAACTTGTAACGGTACAGGTCAAATCACCAAAATTACCAACACTATTTTAGGTAGAATGCAAACGGCTACTACCTGTACCACTTGTGGAGGCTCAGGTCAAACAATAGATAAAAAACCTTCTGGGGCGGATGCTCAAGGGTTTATAGTACAAGAAGAAACAGTTTCTATAAAGATTCCGCCAGGAGTGGAGGATGGAATGCAATTGAAAGTTTCTGGAAAAGGAAATGCAGCACCTGGCAACGGAATAGCAGGTGATTTGTTGGTGGCTATAGAGACTGTTGAACATGAAACCCTGAAAAGAGAAGGTGACAATCTGCATTATGACCTTTATATAAGTATTTCAGAAGCGGTTTTGGGTAGTTCCAAAGAAATAGATGCAGTTGGAGGTAAGGTTCGTATTAAATTGGAGCCTGGAATTCAATCTGGGAAAATCTTGAGATTGAGAGGTAAAGGAATCTCAAGTTTAAATGGCTATGGTAGCGGTGATTTACTGGTTCACGTGAACGTATGGACCCCAAAAACCTTGAGCAGGGAGCAGAAAGAATTTTTTGAACGCATGCAGACAGATGAAAATTTTATTCCAAAGCCCGAAAAATCAGATAAGTCCTTTTTTGAAAAGGTAAAGGATATGTTTTCCTAAGCATAAAAAGACTTTCTGTTTAAATAAAAAACGTATATTTGGAACTGATGTTGGGTAACCAATATCTAATTTTCTTTTTCATAGCAATTTTTTTCCCATCCTTGAATTTTTTAAGGGTGGGTTTTGTTTTTATGGATATATGAGCGTTATAGGGCAAATACATATCTTTGAAAAAATAGATTAAATGGATCATATCCTTGTTGCCAATAATGTTTCCAAAGCTTATGGAGACTATACTGCGCTGAGCAACATTTCATTGGAAATACCCAACAATTGCATATATGGCCTCCTTGGTCCCAACGGAGCAGGAAAGACCTCCTTTATTCGGATTATCAACCAAATTACCTATCAAGATGAAGGAGAGGTTTTGTTCAACGGAGAACCCCTTGCGCCTCATCATATAGCACAAATAGGTTATTTGCCAGAGGAGCGTGGACTTTATAAGAGTATGAAGGTAGGTGAACAGGCACTTTATCTGGCTCAGCTCAAAGGACTTTCAAAGGCAGAGGCCAAGAAAAGACTCAAATATTGGTTTGATCGTTTGGAAATAGGAGATTGGTGGAACAAAAAAATCCAAGAGCTTTCTAAAGGAATGGCTCAAAAGATACAGTTTATAGTCACGGTGTTGCATGAACCCAAATTGCTGATTTTTGACGAGCCTTTTAGTGGTTTCGACCCCATAAATGCAAACATCATCAAAGATGAAATCCTGCAACTCAAGGAAAAGGGAACGTCCATTATATTCTCTACACATCGGATGGAGTCTGTGGAAGAATTGTGTGAGTATATAGCCCTAATCCATAAATCAGAGAAAATTTTGGATGGTAAACTATCCGATATCAAGAAAGCTTACAAGAACAATATTTATAATGTTGGTCTGCAATTGGAGGAAGATACAGAAGCTTTTTTAGCTGAACTGAAAGATAAGTTCAGTATCCTTTCTTCCAATTACGAAAAAGGAGAAAAACAGCTGGATTTGACATTGCAGTTACCTTCAAGCCAGACTTCAGAAGTGTTGGCAATTTTGTCTGGAAAAGCTAACATCAATAGGTTTGAAGAGACCATACCTTCTGCCAATGACATATTTATCCAAACCGTAAATAAAAAAGACAATCATGGGTAAATTGCCATTGATCATACGAAGAGAATATTTGGCAAAAGTGAGGAACAAGTCATTCATTATAATGACGATATTGAGCCCATTGCTCATTGTGGGCATGATTGTACTCATAGCTTACCTGACCAAAATAAACGATAATGAAAAAAGGGTAGTTTCTATTCTTAATGAGAGTAGTTTTTTTCATGGTGATTTTGTTACTTCTGAGAACATTTCCTATGTAAATTTTGATGACCTTACCTTGCAAGAAGCCAAGGATTCTACAAGCTCTTTAGGGTATTATGGGTTATTGCATCTTCCCAAAGGAACTGATGAAGAAGCGGTGGCCCGCAACTCTTTTTTATATGCCAAGGACAATCCCAATACTACGACCACTCAACTTTTAGAGGACATTTTTCAGAAACAATTGCGCCAAAACCGATTGGAAAGGTTAGGAGTATCACCAAAACAGTTTTCAGCTATAGAAAAACCTTTTGAGATAAATTTGGCCACTTTTGATGGTGAAAAGAGTATAAAGGGAATCAATGAGATCAAAGCATTTATAGGTGGCGGATTTGGTTATGCCATTATGATGTTCATTATCATTTACGGCGGATTTGTAATGCGCAGTGTCATTGAGGAAAAAACAAGTCGAATAATAGAAGTGATCATTTCTTCGGTTAAGCCTTTTCAATTGATGCTGGGCAAAATAATCGGGACGTCTCTGGCAGGGATTACCCAGTTTACAATTTGGATTATCTCGGCATCATTGCTGTTGTTCCTAGTGGTATTGTTTTTGGATATTGATTTAGCTGCTTTGGCAGGAGAAACGTCAATGGCGCCGGGTGGAATCAATACAGTTTCTCAACTTACACCGCCCATGAATGATGAAATGATGCTCTACGCCAGAGAACTGCTGAATATACCCTGGGCACTCTTGATAGGATCTTTTTTAATTTATTTTATACTAGGGTATTTAATTTACAGTTCTATTTATGCGGCCATTGGTGCTGCAGTGGATAACGAAACCGATACGCAGCAGTTTATTTTTCCTATAATTCTGCCATTGATGTTGGCCATTTACGTGGGGTTCTTTTCCGTTTTCAGTAACCCTCATGGTCCCATTGCAGTAGGATTTTCGTTGTTTCCACTGACATCACCCATAGTTATGTTGATGCGTTTGCCAGGCGGTATTGGGGAAGGAGGCGTACCTTTATGGCAGTTGTTGTTGTCCATTGCATTATTGATAGGTACTTTTTTGGCCATTGTAACTCTGGCAGCAAAAATTTATAGAGTTGGGATTTTGATGTATGGAAAAAGACCCACGTACAAGGAATTGTTCAAATGGTTAAAATATTAAGGCCAGATGCAGGAACAAGGCACTGAAATAAAAGAAATTATTCAAGAAGATATTTGGGGTTCCATAAAAGAGTTTTTAAACTATGGAATCCATTTGGGCGAAGGAGAAAAATCCATACATCTTACGGTTGGGTTATTACTTTTAGTAACTATTGCCTTTATAGTGACAAAATTCGTCATGAAATGGCTCCGTCGTTTGTTGACCCGCAAAATGGAGCACGAGGACAAACAAAAATTCACCAGTATTTTTAAGTTCATCAACTATGTTATTTATCTGATAGTTGTATTGGTGACCTTAAGTGCGGCAGGGATTGATATTACCCTTATAATCACTGCTTCAGCTGCTCTTTTTGTTGGCTTGGGACTTGCGTTGCAAGAACTTTTCAAGGACATTCTTGGGGGTATTTTCATCATCATAGACAAATCATTACAAGTAGGTGACATTGTTGATGTAGATGGGAAAGTGGGCAAGGTTTTTGAAATTAAACTAAGAACTACCCGTGCTATTACCCGAGATGACAAGGTGGTTATTATCCCAAATCATAAGTTCATTAGTGATACTATGTTCAATTATACCCAAAACCACAAAACCACTCGCGAAAAAGTAAGTGTGGGAGTGGCTTATGGGAGTGATGTTGATTTGGTGACAAGTATTTTGGAAGAAGTGGCCGCACAACAGAAGAAAGTACTTAAAAATCCAAAACCATTTGTGCTTTTTGATGACTTTGGGGATTCAGCGCTTTTGTTCTCACTCCATTTTTTTACCAATGATAGTTTTACGGATCCAAGGATAAAAAGTGATATCCGCTATCAAATCAATAAAAAGTTCAAAGAGAACAATGTGACCATTCCGTTCCCCCAAAGGGACGTGCATATATTTCAGCAGCAAAAACCTCAGGAACAATAAGAACTGTAGCATACCATACTATTGTTTGGGGAGTAATGGCATCTTTGGCACTTTTGTGTTGTCATCAAGTTGTTGCACAAAGTACCGATATTTTTAGGTTCGAATACCTCAATATTCCAGAAAATGATACTGGTATCAAAACACAGCGGTATAAAATGTTGTTCAACCTACCCATCAAACTGAATGCAAAGAAAGATTATCTGATAACTGGAGCTGAGTACAATAGGTTTGATATTGGATATTCCCAAGAGTTTCCTTTTGATAAGAGCGAATTGATTCGTTTTCATGTGGCAGATTTGAATTTGGGGTTCATTACCAAATGGAATGAAAATTGGAATTTTTTGGCCATATTAACACCAAGGGTGGCCTCTAACTTTGTTAGCGGAACCATTACTGATGACTTTTTTTTAAATGCCACAGCCACATTTTGGAAAGAAAAGCCCAATGTGGAAAAGCCATTCCGAATAGTTTTGGGGCTTTCCTATAACAGTACCACGGGATTGCCCATACCCTTACCCGTAATTAGCTATTATAGAAAGTTTCATCCCAATTGGTCGTATACCTTGGGAATCCCGCGTTCCAACTTTAAATATCATATGGGTAAGAAACATTCGTTGGAAATGGCATTGTTATTGGATGGATACTTTATAAATGTTCAAAACAATATTGTTTTGCCAGATGACCAACTAGGTTCAAAGATATCGCTCTCCGCATTGGTGGGGGCAGTGGGATATCAATACAAGATTTCCAAGCGTATGTCGGTTTTTGCCCTTGCAGGAAGATCTTTTGAACAGGAAGGAAAGCTTCGAAATGATAATAAGGAGGATGTTTTTTTATTGAATGACGAGTCAAATCTTTATATTAGAACTGGCTTCAAAATAGGAATCTTTTAAAAAGAAAATATGTCAAAAATATTGGTAATAGAGGACGAATCTGCCATTAGAAGGGTTTTGTTGAAAATCTTGAGTGAAGAAAATGAAGGGTATCAGGTGCAAGAGGCTGAAGATGGGCTAAAGGGAATTGAAGCTATTAAAAAAGAGGATTTTGATTTGGTTCTGTGCGATATCAAAATGCCAAAAATGGACGGTGTTGAAGTGCTGGAAGCTACCAAAAAGATAAAACCAGAGATACCTTTTATCATGATCTCAGGTCATGGGGATTTGGACACAGCGGTAAATACCATGCGCCTAGGAGCGTTTGACTATATTTCCAAACCACCAGATTTAAACCGTTTACTTACTACGGTCAGAAATGCTTTGGATAGAAAAGAGTTGGTGGTTGAGAATAAAATCTTGAAAAAGAAAGTTTCCAAAAACTACGAGATGATTGGGGACAGTAACGAGATTGAAGCCATAAAAGAAATGATTGAAAAAGTAGCCCCTACAGATGCCAGAGTTCTTATTACTGGACCTAATGGAACCGGTAAGGAACTTGTGGCCCATTGGTTGCATCAAAAAAGCCCAAGATCCTCTGCTCCTTTTATCGAGGTCAATTGTGCCGCCATACCATCAGAATTGATAGAGAGTGAACTTTTTGGACACGTTAAAGGTGCATTTACATCGGCAGTGAAAGATAGAGCCGGAAAATTTGAAGCGGCCAATAAAGGCACTATTTTTTTGGATGAGATTGGAGATATGAGTTTGTCTGCACAGGCCAAGGTGCTTCGCGCACTACAGGAAAACAAGATTTCTAGAGTGGGAACTGATAAGGACATTAAAGTGGATGTTAGGGTATTGGCGGCTACCAATAAGAATCTTAAGAAAGAAATTGAAGAAGGTAAATTCCGGGAAGATTTATATCATAGATTAGCTGTTATCCTTATTAAGGTTCCGGCTTTAAATGATAGGCGGGATGATATTCCGAAGCTAATAAACCATTTTTCAAAAAAAATAGCTTCAGAACAAGGTACGGCAACAAAGGAATTTTCTACTAAAGCGATTAAATTGTTGCAAGGTTACGATTGGACAGGTAATGTCCGTGAGTTGCGCAATGTAGTTGAACGCTTGATTATTCTTGGCGGTCAAGAAGTTTCTGAGGAAGATGTAAAGTTATTTGCCAGCAAATAGTTTAGTTATGGGCACAATCCCCTAATCTTTCCAGTGCATCTTTGCATATCACCCTAACACGTTGGTGATACTCTTTTTTGTGATCTGAAAGTTCAGTATCCATAAGTGTTAAAGTGGCCTCATTATACATTTTTGTAATGAATACCCTTGCTTCTTCGCATGCTACATCAGTAACCACTTTATCCAAAGAAGATTGAAAGCCTAATAGGCAATTATGGACTTTTTGATGCAGGTGACCATCGTGTGGCAACATAATTCTACTCTCGTTTTCAATAGCTTCTTTGGTGTTCATCACCAAAATATTGTTATTGTAGCTATTGGAAAATTCTTGTTCAAATACCCTAAGTACTTTAAGTGCTACAATGGTGTGTTCCATGGCATTATGTAAAAAGGTCTTTGAGGAATGGAAAGAGGAGGCACGAGTGGCCATTTTTAGTTCGTTGAGTGTGGTTTCAAGATTTGCTATGGCTCCATCACAGCCACAATCCAGAAAGTTTGCTTTTGTTTTTTCAATGCCATTTAGTGCTTTGTAGGCAAAATATTTTGATTGTTCAAAATCGTCTGCCATAATCGCAGCATCAATTTGTTCTCCAATATATTCGATGTTGGAAGCAGCATATTCGCATGCATTCCTATTGGTAAAGGAAGACATTAACCATAGGCTAACAATGCCTAAGATAAAGACTATAAGTAGGATAATCTTTCTTGTTTTCATGACGCTTGATTTGGGACTAAAGCGTAATTAGCTGAGTTCTAAGTTATTTTAAGAAATGTCCTACAAAGGAAAAAAATCGATGAAAATACGTTCAATTCCTATGAATGGTAAAAATATCGACGAACAACACTTTTGCATGAAGGTTGAAGGAATGGTCAAAAAAAGCTATATTCAATCCCATGGAAAACATAGATATTCAATCATATAGGGCTAATGAGGGTGAAAAGCTTTCAGAAAGAAATACTTATGAAGATTTTGGGGCGTCAGAGAAGGAGTTGGAAAAGGCCCTTAAAAAGATCCGCAAAGATTTGGGAAATTTTCAAGATACCTTATATGCCCATGGTAAATATGGAGTTCTGGTCTGCTTGCAGGGAATGGATACTTCGGGCAAGGATAGTTTAATTCGCGAAGTGTTCAAAGATTTTAATGTTCGTGGTGTAGTAGTGCATAGTTTTAAGGTGCCAACCCCTTTGGAACTCAAACACGATTATTTGTGGAGGCATTATATAGCTCTTCCAGAGAGGGGGAAGTTTTCCGTATTCAATAGAACACATTATGAAAATGTACTGGTCACTCGGGTGCACCCAGAGTATATTCTGGGGGAGAATATTCCCGGAATCGATGCTGTTTCAGATATCGATGACACATTCTGGGAAAAGCGCTTTGAGCAAATCAACAATTTTGAAAAGCATATTGCGGAAAATGGGACTTTGGTGTACAAATTCTATTTGCACCTTTCCAATGAAGAGCAGCGCCAAAGACTTTTACGAAGAATACGTCTAAAAAGAAAAAATTGGAAGTTCTCCCCTGGAGATTTAAAAGAGCGAAAGTTATGGACCCAATATGAAGCCTATTATGAAGAAATCTTGGATAAAACTTCTAAAGACCATGCACCTTGGTATGTAATTCCTGCAGATAATAAAAAGGCAGCAAGGCTCATTGTGGCTTCAATTTTGTACGAAGCGTTAAAAAAGTACAAAGATATCAAGGAACCAGAGCTGGATGAAGAAATAAAAGCTAATTTAGAAACCTTCAAACAAGAACTTGAAAAAACAACCGAATGAGAACAGTCCTACTTTTAGCTTGTTTATTGGCATGTACACCATTTTTTTCCCAATCAGAGGATGAACAACAAATAAAGGCTATATATGACACCGCATTGACTGATGGCCAAGCCTATGACTGGTTAAACTACCTTTCCAATCAAATAGGGGGGCGTCTTTCGGGTTCGGTACAAGCGCAACAAGCTGTGGATTACACCAAAGGTCAATTGGACTCCTTGGGACTGGACAGGGTGTGGTTACAGCCTGTTATGGTGCCAAAATGGGTCAGGGGCACTCCTGAGTTTGCCTACATAGAAACCAAGCCGGGCTTGACCACCAATGTGCCTATTTGTGCATTGGGAGGGTCAGTAGCTACTCCTGATGGTGGTCTAAAGGCCAATGTAATTGAAGTACAAGGTATTGAGGACTTGGAAAAATTGGGAAGGGAAAAGATTGAAGGCAAAATAGTGTTCTATAACCGTCCGATGGACCCTACCCAAATAAGTACATTTGCCGCATATTCTGGTTGTGTGGACCAGAGGTATTCTGGTGCAGCCGAAGCTGGTAAATATGGTGCTCTTGGTGTAATTGTTCGTTCCATGAACTTACGATTGGACGATTATCCTCATACCGGTTCCATGGGCTATGGTGATACCGCTGTAGAAAATAGAATTCCTGCTGCTGCTATCAGTACTAAAGGTGCAGAGTTGTTGAGCACAACGCTAAAACTTAATCCTAGTATCAAATTCTACTTTAAACAAAGTTGCAAGCAATACCCAGATGTGGAATCCTATAATGTAATTGGTGAAATACGAGGGACTACCTATCCCAACGAAGTAATGGTTGTAGGAGGACATTTAGATTCTTGGGATTTGGGAGATGGTTCCCATGATGATGGTGCAGGATGTGTTCAAAGTATGGACGTATTGCGTTTGCTAAAAGAAACTGGTTACAAACCCAAAAGAACCCTTCGTGTTGTACTCTTTATGAATGAGGAAAATGGTCTGCGTGGAGGAAACAAATATGCTGAAGTGGCCCGAAGCAAAAACGAAAAACATGTATTCGCCTTGGAAAGTGATTCTGGAGGATTTACTCCGAGAGGCTTTTCCTTTGATTGTTCTGATGAAAATTTGAAACAAGTGCAAAGCTGGGCATCTTTATTTGAACCCTATTTGATTCATATGTTCGTGGAAGGATATAGTGGGGCAGATATTGGTCCTCTAAAAGATGAAGGGTTGGTGCTTGCCGGACTTCGTCCAGATTCACAGCGTTATTTTGATCACCACCATGCGGAAAATGATACGTTTGAGCATGTAAATAAGAGAGAGCTGGAACTGGGAGCAGCTACGATGGCAAGTTTGGTTTATTTGATAGACAAATATGGAACTATTCCATCAACGAAAATTAAAGGGTAGGTAAAGCCTAAATTATACTTTTCTTGGATAAGTTTAAGACTTTATAAGGTCAGTTTTGATGCTTATATACCTAAAGTTGGCAAGTGTTTCACTTGGTGATATGTCAAAGCAGCCTTAATGCACAATTTTAGTTTTTCTTGGTCTATTTTGTCGTCCAATTGAAAAACAATGGCTCTTTTTCCCTCAAAAGTAAAGGTGTTTTTGAACATCGCCCTGAAAGTTTCAACCAATCTACTACTGCATTGAAAGTACAACGCATATTGATTTGGGGATTTTGACTTCCAATCCATCCGAAGTGTACTGCCTGTTTTGGTCAAATAACTTGGCTCCCCCCATTTTAAGGTTTCTTCCAGCTTGGTTATATCTTCTATTTCTTTTGCAGTAGCTATGATCAGTTTGCGCAGAGCTATCATTTTTGGGCGTATGTGATCAGGATAGTTATCGAAAATTGACTTAACCTCAGGAGTAGTGGTGACCAGCATATTTTCTATGGGTTTTATCAGTTTAAGTGTTACTTTCTTTCAAACGCCATGGAGGATTCAATCTATTTTCCCCTGCAAAATATAAGATAAGTTGATTGCCATCTGGATCTTTCAATCTAGCTTCTCGCCACAACCATCGCTGATCTAGGGGGATATGTTCAAAAACGATCCCTTTTTTAATCAGTTCATTTACTACATCATCTAAATTTTCACATTCAAAATACACATAAATACCTTCTCCTTGGGGCAAACTTTTGGTTTGATGCAGCGAAAAAGTGGATTGTCCGTCGGGGCACTCAAATCGAGCATAATGCGGTAGCGCTTCAACAATTAATTGCAGTCCCAGTTTTTGATAGAATGGAATGGATTTAGATAAATCCAAAGAAGGAACAGTTATTTGGTTGAGGTTCATGTAATTTACTTTTTTCGGCCTACAAATCGTACAACTGAGCCCTTTCCGTTGTGATATAGTCCTTCTTGTAATTCAACTTCGGTTTCCACCAGCTCCAATATATCATAATTGGGAAAATCAGCCTTTAATTCTTCAACAGAGAACAATGAATCTACATCTTTAGGACCTCCTATTTTTTCATTTTTCTGACGATATTCTAAATGATTTTTTCCAAATGCCTCAAAAATGACAGTGCCTCCAATGCGCAAGTATTGGTGCAACAAAGTATGGTATTGTGATTTTATTTCTGGAGGAAAATGTGCGTAGATCAATGCAATGGCATCAAACTGCTCATTTTTGTAGCCCAATTCTGGAAGTTGCCCAATTTGATAATCAATCTGTACAGCATTGTTTTTGGCCAGCTGCAAAGCTTTGTTTTTGCCTTCAACACTAATGTCAAAAGCGGAAACTGTCCAACCTTGTGTTGCTGCATAAATGGCATTTCTTCCCTCACCTTCGGCCCCAAAAAGAATGTTGCCGGTTTTCAGTTGATCCAATTGTATTTTTAGATATTCATTGGGTTCTACGCCATAGGCATATGCAGACTCACTATACCTATCGTTCCATTGATTTAACCAATTATCTGACATAAAATGGTATTAACTTGAAGTTAGTATTTGCTAGGTTAATCATAATATCTGATAATTTGTCCCCTATCCTTGCCTTCAACACTTCTAACGTATGCATTAATCGCCTTTTTCATGGGAATGGGATTGTGGCCGGGAAAATAGTCCTTGTATTTTTCGTAGGCATCTTCAACCAATCCCAGAGAAACGGCATTTACCCTTATTTCATTTTCAATTTCAAGGTTGACTGCTCTCACAAAGCTGTGGATAGCTCCGTTGACCATGGCAGCGCTAGCAGTTTTTTGAACTGGATCATCCGCTAAAATCCCTGTAGATAAAGTTATGGAACCACCTTTATTGAGATATTCTTTTCCGATTCTGACCAAGTTTACCTGCCCCATCAGCTTGCTTTTTAAACCGATATAATAGTCATCCTCAGATAGTTTGTTGAAATCGTCCCATTTTGCCTCGCCCGCAATGGAGACAATGGCATCCAATTTGCCTATTTGGGCTAGAGCATTTTTGATGGATTCACTCTGTGCAATATCAATGGTCACATCAGCATTAGATCTTCCACCAATCAAAACTTCATGTTTTATTTTTAAATGGTCGGATACTTTCTGACCTATCGTTCCTTTACCTCCAATAACCAATATTTTCATAACGTTCTATCTTTTGAGTTGTCTTGAATAGTAAAATCTTTTTATAAAGGTAAGAGGAATAACTGATGGTAGATTGCTTTTAAGAAAGAGTTGACAATGCGTTTGATCTCACTTCATGAATTTGGAAGAAAGCCATCAAATTTAGAAATAATCCCATCAACATAAACACATTAAAAACCCATACCTTTGCCATCTTGGAAAATCCAAGGATATTGACATTGAATAATCTTTACAACTAAAAATGCAAGACGGAATATACGCGAAGTTCAATACCTCAAAAGGGGAAATATTGATCAAACTAACACATGACAAGACTCCTGGAACGGTAGGTAATTTTGTTGCTTTGGCTGAGGGGGACATGGAAAATTCAGTAAAACCACAAGGGACTCCATATTATGATGGATTGAAGTTTCACAGGGTGATCGCTGATTTTATGATTCAAGGAGGATGTCCGCAAGGGACTGGAACTGGAGACCCGGGCTATAAATTTGATGATGAGTTTCATCCAGAGTTGACCCATGAAGGCCCTGGGGTACTTTCTATGGCGAACGCAGGTCCAGGAACCAATGGCAGCCAGTTCTTTATTACCCACGTACCTACACCTTGGTTGGATAACAAACACACTGTTTTTGGACATGTAGAACATGGACAAGAGGTGGTGGATGCAATTGCGCAAGGCGATACCATTGAAAGCTTGGAAATAGTTAGAGTAGGTGATGAAGCTTCCAATTGGAATGCCATTGAAGCTTTTAGGACTTTTGAAGGAGCTAGAGAAAAACGTATAGCTGAAGCCAAGGCTAGGGCAGAAGCGGAAATGGAAGAATTGGCGGCAGGTTTCAATAAAACGGAAAGCGGCCTTAGATATACAATTATTCAGGAAGGAAACGGTGCAAAAGCTGAAAAAGGAAAAACGGTTTCTGTGCATTACGAAGGTTGTCTTTCCAACGGACAAGTATTTGATTCATCCTATAAAAGAAATCAACCTATAGATTTTACTTTGGGTATTGGCCAAGTAATCCCCGGTTGGGATGAAGGCATTTCTTTATTGAAAGTTGGTGATAAGGCCCGATTTGTAATTCCTTCCCATATGGCCTACGGAAGCGCTGGTGCAGGCGGGGTAATTCCTCCAGACGCCACTTTGATTTTTGACGTGGAACTTATGGATGTGAAATAAGCGTAATTTCACATAAAAAATAAAAAAGCTCCAGAAAATTTTCTGGAGCTTTTTTACTTAGCCCTATTAACACTTAGTAAAAGCAAACCAAGATTAACGGCTAACAGTATTAATAATATTGTAAAAAAGGTATTCATTGGGTATAGGTCTTTTGTTGATAACAATCCAACGCCCAAATACCCTACCATATTGTATGGAAAGTATGTTTACTTCATCCAAAAACGGGAGACGGATTACTTTTTTGAACCGTTAACACTCAACACCAGTAATATTAAATTGATGACCAACAATGCTGAAAGAACTGTAAAGAAGATACTCATAGATTCGTTATTTAATGGTTAAGGGGAACGGTGTGGTTGTTGCCCTTTAGATTAAAAAAAACGATAGGGTTGCGTGGAGTGTTGATAAAAAATAAAAAACCCGGAACAAGTAGTCCGGGTTAGTTTTATAAAAAAGTGTGCTGATACCTTAATCTATAACTTGTACATTAACGGCGTTCAATCCCTTTTTACCTTGTTGTAGTTCGAATTCTACAGCATCACCTTCCCTAATTTCATCGATTAAGCCTGAAATATGTACAAAGTGATCTTTGTTTGAACCTTCTTCGGTGATAAAGCCATAGCCTTTTGAATCGTTGAAGAATTTTACTGTTCCTTTACTCATAATAAAAACTAAAAAATTAAATGAGCCGCGAAGGTACGTTTAATTTATTGAGAATTAGGGGTTATTATTATTTTCTTCAGAATTAATTACGTAGTTGGGTCGGGTGTCAACCTCAAATACGGTTTAACTTCCTCCACACCTTTCGAGAATATTTCCTTGGCCTCGTCCGTTGGGATAGATGGGCTCACCACAACTTTTTCTCCATGTTCCCAGTTGGCAGGAGTGGCCACTTTGTGGTAAGCAGTAAGTTGTAATGAATCAATTACTCGTAAAAGCTCATAAAAATTACGGCCTGTTGAAGCTGGATAGGTGAGTATCAACTTCACTTTTTTATCAGGGCCCACAATAAAAACCGAACGCACGGTTAGCGTGTCATTGGCATTTGGGTGTATCATGTCATATAGGTCAGACACTTTTCTGTCCTCATCGGCAATGATAGGAAAATTAACCTCTGTGTGTTGCGTTTCATTAATGTCTTTGATCCACTCATTATGGGATTCGGCCCCATCCACGCTCAAGGCCATCATTTTTACATTTCGTTTGTCAAACTCCTGCTTGAATTTAGCAGCGGTTCCTAGCTCTGTTGTACAAACTGGTGTAAAATCTGCAGGGTGAGAAAAAAGAATTCCCCATCCGTCACCCAAATAATCATAAAAGTTAAGTGTTCCTTGGGAGGTTTCAGCAGTAAAATCCGGGGCAGCATCGCCCAATCTGATAGTTGCCATATCTATTGAATTATTTTGATTAAAAAATGATTTTCCTACAAAATTAGTAGATAAAAAAGCGCTACGATTTTGAAAGCGTTAAATGTCTATTAAAGTTTTAAATTGAACCATGATTTTGGTCATTCCGAAAAGTTTTCAGATTAAAGTTTGCTACTTTTAAAGTATGGAAAAAGATACTCTAGAACAACTGCGATACCCTATTGGGCTCTATGAAATTCCAAATCCGATAACCGAAGGCCATATCAACGAATGGATTGATGTTCTTGAGCATTTGCCAGGTAGGTTGAAAGCCATGGTAACTCCGTTGTCAGAAACGCAATTGGAAACCCCATATAGGCCTGATGGTTGGACTGTTAGACAGTTGGTGCACCATATTTCTGATAGTCATCACCATAGCTATATCCGTTTCAAATGGGCACTTACAGAGGATAATCCGCTAATTAAACCCTATTTTGAAAAGGAATGGTCCAAACTTTTTGATGCGAAATCAGCTCCCATACAAATGTCATTAGATCATTTAAAGGCCGTGCATGCCAAATTGGTGTATTTGTTGAAGGGACTTTCCAAGGATGAATTGCAACGAAAATTCACGCACCCTGAAGGTAATGAGGAAACTACCTTGGAAGAAAATATAGGACGTTATGCTTGGCACGGCAGCCATCATTTTGCGCATATCGAAAATTTAATCAAGAGGGAGGGCTGGTAGTCAAATTTGCTTGGTCAAAATCCACATGGGTTTTTCCTCTGGTTTTGCTCCAGGAAGTTTTACTTCACCTGCTCGTTTAATTTCATAGCCATTTTTTTGATAGAAATGGATGGGATTGCCTTTTTGCATGGTATCTAGCCAGACTATTTTTTTGTTTAGACCTTGGGCATAACTTTCAATAAGTTGTAGCACTTTTTTTCCGATACCTTTACCAGAATAGGCCTTTAAAAGATAAATTTTCTGTGCCAATAGAGACTCTTCGGCTGTAAATTCATCCAAAGAACGGTCTTTGACCAGTTTTACAATTCCTACAACAGTATCGTTCCACTCTACCAAATAGTTTTGGGCATTGGGGTCTTCCAATTCTTTTTGAACCACTTCCTGTGTAAAGCTTGTGGAGAGATAGGGGGTAGGATCTTCATTTTCCCAAAGATGGAGATAATGTTCAACATAAGAAATTCTACCTACCTGGATATAAATATCCATATTGGAACTGTTAACGGGTTTCAAGCTTACTTCATTTTTCATGGGCTTCACCTCCTTCTGGGCCATAGAAAAGTACCCAAGTCACAAAATCATCTGTAAAGTTCTCAAATCGATGTTCCACCCCAGCTGGGACAAATAAAAAATCCCCAGGAGCAAAAGTTGTACGTTCCCCTCCATTCAAAAATTCTCCAGTTCCTGAAACCACCACATAAACCTCGTCTCTAGTATGAGGTTGTTGCCGGTCTACTTTTTCAGGCTTGTAGATTTCAACGGATAAGGTACCGTGTTTAAACAAGTTCAAAAAAGGGGAATCTGATTGGGCCAATTTATCAAGAGCCCCTTTGGGGTTGATTTTCATACTATTCCATTTAGCTTTGAAACCATTTAATGTTACAGCCAATGCTTGGCTTTTGGTTGGAATCGATTTCTCGTTCTTCCAAAAGAGCGTCCATCGCATTTCGTAAGTCTGATCCAGTTAAAGGAATACCGTTCCCAGGTCTGGAATCATCCAGCTGTCCTCTATACATTAATTCCAGATTGGAATTGAACAGGTAAAAATCTGGTGTGCAAGCTGCATCATAAGCCTTGGCTATTGCTTGGGTCTCATCATAAAGATAGGGAAAGGAATACTCCTCTTTTTGGGCAACCTCTTTCATCAAATCCGGAGCATCTTGAGGGTAATTAACAACATCATTGCTGGAAATGGCAACAAAACCAATCCCTTTTGACTGATATTCCTTGCCCAGTTTGGAAATTTCAGGGTTTACATGGATTACAAACGGGCAGTGATTACAGATGAACATAACCACTGTTCCTTTATCACCTTTGATGGTTTCCAAAGTACAAGGTAAATCTGTTGTTGTATCAATCAGATTAAAATTTGGAGCTTTAGTACCTAAGGGTAGCATATTGCTTGGAGTACGGGCCATTTTCTTATATCATTTTTGGAATCATGAATTTAGTGCACTTTGCGCTAAAAAGTAAGCAAAAGTTAAAAATTGAAAGAATCCTGTATATTGTAGGCTAAACACTTTTGTTTTTGGAACAAATAATTGATAACGTTCACATCAATTTTGATGAAAAATCCCTTTGGACACTTAATGTGGCCCTGGCCTTGGTCATGTTTGGGGTTGCCTTGGAAATTTCACTCAACGATTTTAAACGACTTTTAAAAACCCCAAAACCTGTAATTACAGGAGTTTGTTGTCAATTTTTAATACTTCCGGCCATTACTTTTGTGCTTGTTTGGACTACTGAGCCGTTGCCAAGCATTGCATTGGGGATGTTTATGGTGGCCGCATGCCCAGGAGGAAATGTTTCCAATTTTTTCACCCATTTATCTAAAGGAAATTCTGCCTTGTCGGTTACTTTGACAGCAATTGCAACATTATTGGCCATATTCCTAACACCATTTAACTTAAATTTTTGGGGAGGCCTCTATGAACCAACCGAATCCATTTTAAAGCAAGTTTCCATTTCCCCTTTGGAAATGATCAAATTAGCGGCCTTGCTACTTGGAGTGCCATTGATTTTGGGAATGTTGTTCAACCATTATTGGCCCAGAATGGCCAAAAAGTTGGCCAAAGGTTTCAAAATGGGATCGTTACTATTTTTTGTGGGTTTAGTTTTCTTGGCGCTCTATAAAAACCGGGATATTTTTATGGAGTATGTCTTCTATGTTTTTTGGTTGGTGCTACTTCATAATTTGGTGGCGTTGCTTACGGGGTTTTCAATTGCCAAATTGTTGGGGTTCTCACAAGAAAATGTAAGATGCATCACCATTGAGACCGGAATACAGAATTCAGGATTGGGATTGTTATTGATTTTTACCTTTTTTGATGGTTTGGGTGGAATGGCATTGCTGACTGCTTTTTGGGGCGTTTGGCATTTGGTTTCTGGTCTTGTCTTAGGAATGGCGTGGGGGTACAAGCCTATTAAAAAAGAAGAATTGGTGTGAGGTATTTAGGCTACCTTTTCATCCAACTTTGGGTGCGTGTCGGGTTGTTTTGCTACTATCGAAAAATTAAAGTGGTTGGTTTGGAAAATGTTCCATCCAGGAAACCTGTGATGCTCCTTTCCAATCATCAAAATGCCCTTATGGATGTATTGTTGATTGCCACCCAATATAAAAAAAGACCATGGTTTGTTACTCGGTCAGATGTTTTTAGAGGAACTTTTCTAAAATCACTTTTTGGATTTTTGCAAATGTTGCCCATCTATCGCATGAGGGATGGTAAGACTAACCTCCATAAAAATCATGCTGTTTTTGATCAATGTGGGAAGTTGTTGAATAAAAATGAGGCTATTTTACTGTTTCCAGAAGCCAATCATAATTTGCAACGTAGGGTAAGGCCATTGAATAAAGGATTTACCCGAATCATTTTGAATGCATTGGAAAAAAATCCAAAACTGGATTTGCAATTGATTCCAATAGGTCAAAATTACATATGCCCAACACAGATGGGGGATTCTGCTGCGCTACATTTTGGGTCACCTATTGCTGTTCAAAATTTTATAGGGTCGCCAAATTTTGTGGTGGAAATCAAACAAAAAGTATCTGAAAGTTTACAACAATTGACCACCCATATCCCAGAATCGGAATATCAATCGGTGAGTGGGAAGTTTGTAGGGTTGGAAGAGCTTTTCCTTAAACCTGAACATGTCAATGCAATAATTGCTGATAGAACATATCCAGATACTTTAACGCATAAAATTAGCCCAGTCCGAAGGATTTCGAGATTCTTTTTTTATGTATGGAACCTACCTCTTGTTTTTTTATGGAGAGTTTTTCTCAAACCAAGGGTTCCTGAACTTGAATTTGAGGCAACCTTTAGATTTGGATTTACACTTTTGGCATACCCATTGTTTTATTTGGTTTCAATGGCAATCTTGTGGAATGTATATGATATAAAAACGGCATGCCTTTTTGTTGTAGGGCACGCCGTCATCAATATTTTTTTAGTGAAACAGGGAATTACATCATCTGTCCGAAAAAGATAGCATTCATCAACAATTTGTTGGTGCCATACCAAAATGCCCTGAAATTCGTATTGTCCGTAAATAGAATAACTCGGCCTTTACCCATTCTTTGTACTTTAAAAGGAACACTGTTTTTAATCAGTTTTACATTCTCTTCAGAAATATAACCACTTTGCAAAGGGTCACTAGTGTACTGGATAGGATTATCATAACTGTTCTTTTCTGGTTTTAAATAGATATTGGTGTTTCGGAACAGTGATAATTTGTCGTTTTTATAGCCAAAGTTGATGGGGTGTGAACGATCCAATTTTGCTTCAAAAATGGCACCGCCGGTAACTTGGGCGCCTTTAAAATCATTTTTTTGGTCAAAAGCAATGTTTTTGGCAACCAAAGTATCTTTTTTGGATTCAAATTTTAGCAACTTATGTTTTTTGAACCAATTGGCTACAGTTCTATATCCAATAACAGTTCCTCCATTTTGCACCCAAGTTTTTATTTTTTCGGCACCTTCTTTATCTAAAATCTGACTTCTCCATCCGCTAGGAACAATTAGGTCGGTATACCTGCTTAAATCCACACTATTGAAATAACGGGTATCGATTTTAGTGATTTTCATATCGTATCTAGTATCGAACAAATGCCAAACTTCTCCAGCATCATAAGACCGAATACCATCCCCTACCAAGATAGCGACTCTTTGTTTTTTGATAGGATCAAAATCATTACTCCCCAAATCGATACCTTGGGTAAGCCCGGTGGAAACACCTATGATTTTTGTAGCACTTTCTTGGGCAATTTTATGTAGAAAGCTGTAAAGTTCGTCTGGGTTAAGCTTTTGGTTTTGAACTGGAACCATGATTGTTCCATAATCGTATTGCTTGCCTTCCAAAGAAAAAGGTGTTTTAGCTGTTTTAGCTCTGAGTCCTTTGTTCAGAATTTTGTTCAACACCTTTGGGGTGTAATATTCATGCCATTCAAATAGGTAGGCATAATTACTCTTTTTGTCGACACCACCCGATGGTTTTTTGAAATCGGTTACTTCCGGACCGGCATTGGAGAGCGATGTTAAATTAGCATAATCTACATTAAAGGACAATGGGAAGGTCCAAGCGGAAACATCATAGAACAAACTATCAGTAAAAGTTGTTCTTTTTTCGAACATGGCATTGATGAGCTTGGGATTCTTCTGATTCATTGGAATAATGTAACCATACCCCTTTTTATAGGTTTTTCCGCTTATGGTTACATCGTCATTCAGTTCATGAAATTTTATTTTGTGTCTGTTCAAAATTTCAGCCAAATGATATGTTTTGGCAGCATCTTTACTATCGCCAAAAATGATGCCATTGATCCTATTTTTAGAAGCATTGGCCCTCATGTCAGTATAGAATTGTTGCTGATAATCCAAAATTTTAGAACGCATGTTCTTGGCAGCTTCCACTGTAGAAAGTGCTGTGGTGAATTGGTTTCTAACAGTAAATGGAAAAGTAAGGATGCCATTTTCACTTTCTTGGATATGTCCGCGGGAACTACCTTGTTCAAACAAAATACCAATACCTCCATTGACATCTGGGAAAGTTGAACCCTTTCCATAGTAATAATCGTCGTAATTCTCTTCTGAGTAATAAAGAGAGCCTATTTTGTCCAAAGCCTTGGCATGATAGGTTCCAATTTCTTTGGTAAGTTCTTGATTGATTTCAGGGGTCAAAGGGTGGACTCTGGATGGTTCTCCAGGTTGAAAGAAGAATGTAGAATTGGTTCCCATTTCATGATGATCTGTTAAGATGTTGGGCATCCATTTATGGAATGTGGCGATACGAGCTCTACTTTCTGGCAATTGAACTGGTAGCCAGTCACGGTTCATATCAAACCAGTAGTGATTGGTTCTTCCGCCCGGCCATACTTCGTGGTATTCCCTTTCATTGGGGTCGGGATTTAGATTTTGACTCTTATTTGTGTTGGCCCAATACGCAAATCGCTGTAGTCCATCTGGATTAAAACATGGATCCAATAGAATGATCATGTTGTCCAACATCGCTTCAATTTCCGGTCCTTGCGCAGCGGCCAAATAGTAGGCATAGGCCAAACCTGCATTGGAGCCACTGGCTTCATTGCCGTGAATTGAAAAGCCTTGGTAGACCACTATGGGCATTTCCGAGGTGTTTAGACCACCGGTTTCTGTCAATGCAACATGTTGTTGTCTTATATTTTCAATATTTCCATGGTTCTTCGGTGAAGTGATAGTAAGCAACAAGATAGGTCTACCTTCAAAAGTACTTCCACGATTTTCTATTGCAATTCGGTCGCTTGCATTGGCCAATTGTTGCATGTAAAACACCAACTTATCATGGGTTACATGCCATTCGCCAACCTCATGGCCAATAACTTCTGCAGGTTTTGGAATATTGGGGTTATAGGTTACATTTTTTGGGAGATAGTAATCCAATGTAACGTTTTGTGCACTTAAGCCAAGGCATGCAAGTGCCATTAAAAACAGAGTATAGCGTTTTTTCATAAAGGAGTGATTGAATTAGTCTATGCTAAAAATAAAAAACGGCCTGCACAGGGCAGGCCGTTTTTGGTTTTTTTTAAGACAACTATCTAGATGTCATCGAAATCAACATCGGTAAAATTATCTGATACGGTCCCATTGTCTTGTGGACTAACATCTTCTTTCTTAAAATCTTTTTGATGACGCTCTGAAATGACCTCAAGGCCCTTTTCATCAATGATATAATCCATCATTTCTTCCATAATTTCCCTAAAAGCAGTAAAATCTTCTTTGTACAAGTAAATTTTGTGTTTTTTATAATGGAACGAGCCATCATCGTGAGTGAATTTTTTACTTTCAGTAATGGTTAAATAATAGTCGCCTGCTTTGGTGCTTCTTACATCAAAAAAGTAAGTTCTTCTCCCAGCCCGTAAGACTTTGGAGTAAATTTCTTCTTGATCGATTATATCTTTCTCGCTCATGTGGTATAGAATGTGTAGTTAGTGCAATGTTGAATAATTCTACCAAAAATGTAAAAAAAATGCTAATCCAGCAACTTTTTTGTCATTCTTTCTCAGAGAGTTGATTGAGATAGAGCTCTTTATAGTAACCTTCAATATTGTTTAATTCTTCATGGGTGCCTTCTTGGATTATTTTACCATTTTCTAGCACTATAATTTTATCGGCATTTTTAGCCGACGAAACTCTATGACTTACTATGAGAGTGGTTTTGCTTTGGGAAACTTGCTTCAGATTGTTTAGGATTTCTTCTTCGGTTTCAGTGTCAACAGCAGATAAACAGTCATCAAAAAGATAAATTTGTGGGTCTTTGAGCAATGCGCGTGCAATAGAGACCCTTTGCTTTTGTCCCCCACTTAAGGTAATGCCCCTTTCGCCTAGAATAGTATCATATTTTTTGGCAAAACCTTCAATGTTTTTATGGACAACAGCTTTTTTGGCAACAGATACAATTTCATCAAAAGATGCATTTTCATTGCCAAAACGAATGTTGTTCTCTATAGTGTCTGAGAATAGGAAAGCATCTTGTGGAACAGCTCCAATTGAACTTCGTAAACTATTTAAGTTTAATTTTTTGACCGATTTTCCATCTACCAAAACCTCGCCAGAATCGGTGTCGTATAAACGAGCCACCAAATCCAGAATGGTGGATTTTCCAGACCCTGTTTTTCCTAAAATGGCAACTGTTTGTCCAGCTTTTATGTGGAAAGAAATATTATCTAAAGCTGTAATATCTGTATCCTCGTAGGTATAGGTCACATTTTTGAATTCAATATCACCAACAATTTGTGAAAGTTTCACAATATCATTTTTGATGGCCGGATCTTCTTTTAGAAACTCATTGATCCTTTTTTGTGAGGCTTCAGCCCTTTGTATTATTGAAGTTAGCCAGCCCACAATGGCTACTGGCCATGTCAACATGTTGACATATAGAATAAACTCGGCAATAATACCTACAGATTCAATATCACCATTGATGTATTGTTTTCCACCGATATAAATGACAAAAATGTTACTGATACCGATAAGTAAAATCATCAAGGGAAAAAACCAAGCGTTCACCTTGGCCAAATCCATACTTGTATTTTTACCCTCTAAAGCTAAATCACCAATTTCTGAATTGATTTTTGGCTCCAGACTATAAGCTTTAATTACTGCAACGCCTGAAAAAGATTCTTGGGTAAATGTGGACAGTGTGGATAAAAACTCCTGAACTTTTGTACTTCTCTTGTGTATTATCTTACTGATTTGATAAATCAATACGGATAAAATTGGCAATGGTATTAGTGTGTAGGAAGCCAATGTGGGTGCCTTGATGAACATAAGAGGAATAACGCAGGCAAACATGGTAAGGGTGTTGATGCCGTACATAATGGCAGGCCCGGCATACATGCGTACCTGATTAATATCCTCACTGATACGGTTCATTAAATCCCCGATCCTATTTTTTTTGTAGAAGCTCAGGTTCAATATTTGATAGTGATCAAAAACTTCATTTTTAAGGTCGTACTCAATATATCTGGAGACATTGATGATGGTTTGGCGCATTAAAAAGGTAAAAAGCCCAGATAAGAGAGCTGCACCAACAATTATTAATATATAGTCAAACAGCAGACCTTTAGTCTCAGAAATGGTTATTGCATTAGCGGTAAAATTCTCAATGGCCTTTATAGACTTACTCACATACGAAGGCATGATAAGTGCAAAAACCCTGGCAATGATAGTGATTAAAATCCCCATCAATAATTTAAACCAGTACTTTTTAAAATATTTGTTAAGGTGCTTAAGTTCCTTCATGAAGGGAAAGATGGTTTCTAGGCGGTCTTTCTTAGATGATTGAACAAATATATATCATTGTCCACAAACTAAATGTTATAAAACTGATAAGAAAATCACTTTGATGGAATAGGAATGAAATATAAGATTACTTTTGCGCTGTGAAAGCCAACAACGACTTTAAAGTTCTTTAAAACATGCTTACTAGAAGGCATATCAGAATAAAAGTGATGCAATGTATATATGCATTGATCCAATCCAAGGATGATTCCTTGGAAAAACAGGAAAAATTCCTAAAAGTGAGTATAGAGAACATGTATGTACTCTATTTACTTGTCCTTAGCCTTTTGGTGGAACTCCATAAATTGGCCGAAAAGCATGCGAACCATGCTTCCAAGAAATATTTGGCCACTGATGAGGATAAGTACCCAGACCCCCAGAAGTTCATAAAGAACCGCTTACTTCTTCAAATTTCAAATAACGAAGCCCTTGCCAAGGAGCTTTCTAAAAGAAAGCTCAACAATTGGTATTTGAATGAGGAGTACATCAAAATCATCTATAAAGAAGTTGTCGCTAGTGATATTTACAAGGATTATATGTCCAATGGAAAGAACGGTTATGAAAATGATAAAGATGTGGTCCTAGATCTTTTTAAGAATATCATAGCACCTAATGAAAAGATTTACGAATACTTTGAAGATGATAAACTTACTTGGGTAGATGATTTTCCAATTGTGAATACTTTTTTGGTGAAGCGGTTGAAAAAAGCCGGTGAAAGTTCTGGTGCAGGATTCTTTTTGCCAGCATTGCTCAAAGATCAACAAGATATGCTTTATGCCAATGAACTATTGAAAAAGACTTTGTTGAATGATGCCAAATGGGAAAAAGAAATTGAAGGAAAAACCCCCAATTGGGATAATGACCGAATTGCAGAGATTGATTCCATCATTTTAAAAATGGCCATTTGCGAATTATTGAATTTCCCATCTATCCCAGAAAAAGTAACCCTGAATGAATATTTGGAAATAGCGAAGGAGTACTCCACTCCTAAAAGTAGCATCTTCATCAACGGAGTTTTAGATAAACTCGCAAAAGAATATAAATCTAATGGGAGACTGCAAAAAGTAGGCAGAGGACTACGATAAACAATATTTGTTTAATTTTGGAAAAATTAATTAAAACCATGAAAAGAATAACAACAGTATTAAGTTTGATCTTGACAGTTGCCTTGGTAAGCGTTTCTTGTAAGGAAAAAGCTTCTGATAAGGTAGTTGCCGACAATGTTGAAAATGCCACGGACAGGGATGCAGCCCAAAAAAGCCTTCCTGTAATGAGTTTTGAAAAATCTGAACACGATTTTGGTGCCATAGAAAAAGGCACGCCACAACAGACAATTTTTAAATTTACCAATACAGGTAATGCCCCTTTAATAATCACAGATGCAAAAAGTAGCTGTGGATGTACTGTTCCCGAGTATCCAAAGAATACCCCAATTGCTCCAGGAGAGTCTGGAGAATTATTGGTGAAGTTTAATGGTTCTGGGCAAAATCAAGTGACCAAGACCATCACCGTGACCGCAAATACAGAAAAAGGTTCTGAACTATTGAGAATCAAGGCCTTTGTTAACCCAAAGGATGCTGCACCAGTAGGCCCTACCAAGTAAGCTAAGCTTTAATATGGAAAATTTAGGACAGTTTTTACCACTGATATTGATTTTTGTTGTGGCGTATTTTTTCATGATTCGCCCACAGATCAAGCGTCAGAAGGATGAGAAAAAATTTACATCGGAATTAAAAAAAGGAGATCGCATCATTACCAAGAGCGGACTTCATGGCAAAATTGTGGATTTGAATGACAAGGACCTTTCCTGTGTTATTGAAACCATGGCAGGTCGTTTAAAGTTTGACCGTTCTGCAATTTCCATGGAAATGAGCAAGAAGTTGCAAGCTCCTGCCGACAAAAAATAATAACAACCAAATATATGGATGGGACATCCCTCACAATTTAAATTGTGAGGGATGTTTTTTTGTACCTTATTCAAAAATTAAAAGTATGGGTACAAGAAGACAATTCGTCAAAAAAACATCATTGTATATGGCAGGTTTGGGAACTTCATTAATGTTTCCTCCTGAAATTTTGGCTTCGGTCCGGAGAACAATCAGTCCAAATGATAAGATTCAAGTTGGATTGATTGGATGCAAAGGAATGGGATTTGCCAATTTGTTGTCCATACTAAAAAATAGTGAGGTAGAAGTAGTCGCCCTTTGCGATGTTGATGAAAATGTTCTCCGTGCAAAAACTGCAGAACTTACAAAAGCTGATATTAAAAAACCCAAGTGGTATTCCGATTACCGAAAATTGTTGGAGGATAAAGATGTTGATGTAGTAATCATTGGAACTCCTGATCATTGGCATTGCTTGCAGTTGGTTGATGCTGTGGATGCCGGTAAAGATGCCTATTGCGAGAAACCCATTGCAAATTCCATTGCTGAATGTGAAGTCATGCTTTCCAAAGTCAATTCTAGTGACCGCATGGTTCAGATAGGGCAGTGGCAGCGTAGCCAACCCCATTTTGTGGATGCGATTAACTATGTTCATTCAGGAAAATTGGGTCAAATACGATTGGCCAAGGCCTGGGCATACCAAGGTTGGATGAAACCTGTTCCAAAATTACCCGATGGCCCGGTGCCAGAAGGTGTTGATTATAAAATGTGGCTCGGTCCAGCTCCAGAACATGCATTTAACCCCAATAGGTTCCATTTTAATTTCAGATGGTTTTGGGATTATGCAGGTGGATTAATGACGGATTGGGGGGTACATTTAATTGATTATGCATTATATGGGATGAAGGCCTCCCTTCCAAAGTCAGTAATGGCGTTGGGAGGCAAATTTGCCTACCCTAATGATGCTTCTGAAACTCCCGACACGTTACAGACCGTTTATGAATTTGATGGTTTTTCCCTGCTATGGGAACACGCCACTGGCATTGATGGTGGAAATTATGGCAGAAACCATGGAATCGCATTTATAGGTAACAACGGGACACTTGTATTGGACCGCGGCGGATGGGAAGTGATTCCAGAAAACGATAGACCCGATTGGAGTCAGGACCTTGGTCCTAAAATAGAAGTTGTACCCGTACAGAAAGTTGAAGCCAATGGTTTGGATTTGCATACTACCAATTTTTTAGAAGCTGTTAAAAAACGAGACGAAACCATTCTAAATGCTCCAATTAAAATAGGATACGATGCCGCAATGGTCTGCCATATGGGTAATGCAGCGTACAAAACTGGGGAGCGATTGTTTTGGGATGCTGAAAAAGGAAGTTTTACGAATGCGGGGGCTAATGTACACTTAGGGAAAACGTATCACAACGGATGGGAGTTGCCAAGAACAGAGTAAGCTGTGCTTTGTAGTAAAGGAGTGTGGTTTTTTGGAGATTCACTTATCGATTGTTGTGTCTAGTTACTTATCAAGCAAAATTAACTTCTAATAGAATGAGGACCTGCCAGTTCCTATTTGGTGTTCTTCACTTATTATCCTAGGAAACTCAGAGTTTCTAGTGAAGTATGTGCTGTAACCAATAATTCCTTCAAAAACAGGTTCCTGAGTTTTAAAGAATGCGAATGCCTTTGAGATACTATCACTTTTTTTATTTTTTCCAGTGAGAACGTAAGACAATGTTTTGGGATGAATTCTTGAAGAAATATGTCTCATGTTTTTATGAAAAGTTTTGAAGCCTACGAATTGGTCTCTAACTATTCTTTGGCCATGGTTATATTCTTCGTTACTCCGATAAGCAGTTAGATCGATTGGAGTCATTTCAAAATTCATAAACCCAAATACGGTAACTGAATTTTTGGAATACCAAGATTCATCTACTTCAGATGCTTTTGTAAATGGAGAGTTTATCCACTCTGCAGGAAGTGCAAATAGAGGGTAATCCCCACCTCCTTCAGATTTTCTACCTCTAGGACCTATTTCCAAAGCCCAATTAAGTCCGTAAGAGTATGGAGGGAAGTCGTCAATTAACAAGTTGATATACACCTCATGCAAAACTTGAGAAACAGTTGTGAATCTAAAGCGATTTAAAAGAAGTCTTTTGTTATTCCATGAAATTTTATAGTGAGTCCAAAGTTGTTCAGTTGTCAACTGATTGTCCTGAAGTTTGGATAATTCCGTTTTCAAACTATCTATTATTAATTGAAACCCTTTCTGTCTATTCCTTTTTCTAAGGTCTATATATTGATTTAACGCTATGCTACTGGGGGAACATTCAATCCAATTTTCACCATCCACCCAAATTGGAATAATTCTCTTGTTCTTGGCCTTGGATAATTCTAATTCGATCCTTACATATTCCGAATCAGGGACATCCGGTGCACAAAGAACAAAAACAAAAAATGAATTGCTAATGGCTAACCTAATTTCATTATCCCAACCGCTTGTTCCAGGGGTTAAATCTCCAGTATCCATCCAGACTTTAATTCCAAGAGTATCCAGAACTAGACGGAGCGCTTCACAAGTATTTTGGTTTTTTCGAGAATAACTAAGGAAAATGTGCATTAACTAAGATTTAGAAAGTCTTATAATTGGACACAACTAAAAGGATATGAATCGTTTTAATGAGTTATATCCTACGATAAGTGAAGTTAGGGTTTTTTGGCTTAAAAATGCAGGTTTAATTGGTGAAGTAGCCCATTGGATTGATGGGTGTCCATATTTATCGATATGCATCATTAAGCCCAATCCCCTTTTTGATCATAGGGATGATTTTTGCTAATCTTTTGATTTTTGTTTGTTCTTGTTTGGCCGAAGCAATGTATTTGCTGAACTCTTTTTGTTTGTAGGGAGAAAAGCTTTCAAAAGCACTTTTTAAAGATTCATTTTGGACCAATTGGTCCTGAAGAAGTTGTGGTGTTTCAGTATTTGTGTCTTTTTTAATCTTAATTTCCTTGCCTTCTTTTTGGTTTTGTATGGATTCATGTATGTAATCCAATACGTCGTTTACTTCAATCTCTTCAATGCTATAGAACTTCCAGTGGCGCATGCCTTTGGTTTTTCCTTCTTGTGCATTTTGCAATACTTTTTTAGGGTCTTTCAGAAAAACTCCATTAAAAAACCAAAGACCAAAATGGTTTTTGAACCTGCAAATACCAAATACATTTTTATTGTCGACCGTGTAGACAGGGAAATTCCATTTGTAATCTTCCTTGCTTTCTGTTTTAAGGGCCAGACTTCTTAACAGTGCTATGCCATCCTTAAATGGATGCTCCTTTTGGTAATACGCTTCAAGTTTTGCTGTTTTTTCCATATTACTTTATTTGGGTGGCGGTGAGCTCACAGATTTTAACAATGACCTCAACCGCTTTTTGCATGCTTTCCAATGGAATATACTCATACTTTCCGTGAAAATTATGTCCTCCAGCAAAAATATTGGGACACGGTAATCCCATAAAACTTAACTGGGAACCGTCTGTGCCACCCCTTATAGGTTTTATGATTGGTTCAATACCCACAGCTTCCATGGCATCTTTGGCAATTTCAACAATATGGAAAACAGGTTCCACTTTCTCCCGCATGTTGCTATATTGATCTTTAATGTCTAGAACAAAGTAATCTCCATGTTTTTTGGTCAGTTTTTGAATGATGTCCTGTAAGAGCTGTTTTCTGGCTTCAAAGTGACCTGCATCGTGATCACGAATGATCAATTCAATTTCAGCTTTTTCAATTACCCCTTTAAGTTTGTGCACATGAAAAAAGCCTTCTCGACCGGAAGTTTTTTCAGGAACTTCTTGTTGGGGCAGCAAAGTCAAGAATTCATTGGCTATTCCAATAGCATTGACCATTTTTCCTTTAGCGTAGCCAGGATGTACACTTTTACCATGCACGGTTATTTTGGCACTGGCCGCATTAAAGTTCTCATATTCTAGTTCACCTATTTGGCTTCCGTCCATGGTATAGGCCCATTCAGCTCCAAATTTTTCAACGTCAAATTTGTGTGCCCCCCGACCAATTTCTTCATCCGGGGTAAAAGCAATTCTGATTTTACCGCGCTTTATTTCTGGGTGCTCTATCAAATATTCCATAGCAGATACGATTTCTGCGACTCCAGCTTTATCATCTGCACCCAAAAGTGTGGTTCCATCAGTGGTGATTAAAGTTTGACCTTGGTACTGTAACAAATCCTCAAAATAATCTGGAGAAAGTACAATATTCTTGGATTTGTTGAGTGTAATGTCCTTTCCGTTATAGTTTTCCACAATTTGTGGATTTACATTTTTTCCTGAAAAATCAGGAGAAGTGTCCATATGGGCAATAAATCCTATAACTGGAACTTTTTTATCCATGTTTGAGGGCAAGGTTGCCATGATATAGGCATTTTCATCTATAGAAACCTCTTGCATTCCTATTTGGTGAAGTTCCATGACCAATTTTTTGGCCAAAGACCATTGTTTATCGGTACTAGGAGTTGTTTTAGAGTAGGGGTCGCTTTGAGTATCCATAGCAACATATTCAAGAAAGCGGGGTAGTAGTTTTTCCATAAAAGTGCGTTTCATCAAAAATAATGCTTATTCGGTCGTGATTTTGTCTAAAACCAGTTTCGAAGGCATATATTTCGCTCGCGCCTAAAACCAACACTATTGAAAAAACCACTCCTCTGTTTATTCCTATGCTTTACTTATTTTGGATTCTCCCAAACCGAATGTCTTTTGGGTGTGGGAGGAACAAATGACGATACAATTGCTGAGGTATTTCAGCTAAGTGAAGAACAGAAGGAAAGTTTAAGGAACTGGAGTGCAGAGCTTAAGGTGCGAAATAATATTTTAAAAGATAAAGCCAACTATATGCTTAAGAAACATAAAGAAAGCTCTCCTGAAGTTTTAATGACATTTTCACGTGAGTATAAAAACATTTTGGATAGTATGAGACAAAATGCAAGAATGATTGACAAAAGAATGCTTTCCATTTTAAATGAAAAACAGTATGAATTCTATCTTAAACTTTGTGGACAACTTACATTGACCCCTATTTATGTAGATGGGTCAGTCAACGAAAAATAGTCAATTTCTTACATGCTGTATTAAGAGTTTATATTTTTGTCAAAATTTTTTGGATGTACAAATTCCTCATTCGCCCGCTTCTTTTTTTGCTTGATGCTGAAACTGCTCATCATTTTTCCTTTGAAGCTATAAGAACGTTTTCAAAATTTGGGTTGAATCGTCTTTTTCGCAAAGCTTTTGAAATCAATGATCCTAGATTGGAAAAAGAGGTTTTTGGAGTAAAATTTAAAAATCCAGTAGGTTTGGCTGCAGGATTTGATAAGGATGCCAAGTTGTACAATGAGTTTTCAGATTTTGGCTTCGGATTTGTGGAAATAGGAACTTTAACGCCTAAACCACAAGAGGGGAATCCCAAAAAGAGACTTTTTAGGTTGTTGGAAGATGAGGCTATCATCAACCGAATGGGATTCAATAACCAAGGGGTTTTTGAGGCGGTGGACCAACTGCAAAAAAAGCATCGTGTAATTGTAGGGGGAAATATTGGGAAAAATAAAATAACGTCCAATAAAGATGCCATCAAAGATTATCTTATTTGTTTTGAGGCACTGTTTGAGTATGTGGATTATTTTGTGGTCAATGTAAGTTCGCCCAATACGCCCGGACTCAGAGAGCTTCAGGATAAGGAGCCTTTGTCCAAGCTTTTGAAAAAACTTAAAAGCCAAAACGGGAAATTGGCCAAGAAACTGCAACTCAAGGAAAAGCCCATCTTGTTGAAAATTGCTCCGGATTTGAGCAATGATCAGCTGTTAGATATCATAAGTATAATAAAAGAAACAAAGATTGATGGTGTAATAGCCACCAATACCACCATTTCTAGAAAAGAATTGAAATCTCATCTCATTTTAACTGAGGAAAAGGGGGGTCTTAGTGGAAAACCTTTGAAGAATAGAAGTACAGAAGTTATTCGGTTTTTAGCTGAAAAAAGCAAAAAGGCCTTTCCAATCATTGGAGTAGGAGGTATACATACCCCTGAAGATGCTTTGGAAAAGTTGGATGCTGGTGCTGATTTGGTGCAATTGTACACAGGCTTCATTTATGAAGGACCGGGACTTATCAAAAAAATCAACAAGGCCATTTTAGCACGGATGTCCTAACAACATGCATATTTTATTTGTTCAACAAGCTGAAATCATCAATTACCCAGTGCTAGTTGGGTTTTTTGTTGCTTCAGCTGCATTGGCCATCTCTCCTGGACCCGATAATATTTTTGTATTGACCCAAAGTATTTCCAATGGGATAAAATCTGGATTGGCAACTGTTATGGGATTAGTGAGCGGTTGTTTGGTGCACACTACTTTACTGGCCTTTGGTGTTTCAGAAGTGATCAAAAGAAGTGATACCTTATTTTTTGCCATAAAATTGTTTGGAGCACTTTATCTGCTGTATTTAGCCTATAAGATTTACCAAAGTGATGCTTCCATTCTATTGGATAAAGAAAAAAGTCCCTCAAAAAGTGTATCTCAACTATTCCGGATAGGTTTTACCATGAATGTGCTTAATCCTAAGGTCACTATTTTCTTTCTAGCTTTCTTTCCTGGTTTTTTATTTAGCAAGGAAATAAGTACAGTTGCTCAGTTTTATGTGCTGGGCCTTATTTTTATGGTGACTGCCTTTGTGATTTTTGGGTTGATAGCTGTACTGGCGGGATACATTTCCAACTATCTTACAAAATACCCCAAAGCAGGATTGTATCTCAAATGGCTTCAAATATTTGTTTTTCTGGGGATTGCCGGTTACTTACTTCTATCGGAGAAATAATGGTAATTTTACGGTCAGTCTATGTCAAAAGTCAAACTAATAGAATGTCCCAGGGATGCCATGCAAGGCATAAAGACCTTTATTCCCACCAAGGAAAAAGTACGGTATATACAATCGCTTTTAGGATGCGGGTTTGATACTTTGGATTTTGGCAGTTTTGTGTCCCCTAAGGCTATCCCGCAAATGCAGGATACGGCAGATGTGCTCGCTCAATTGGATTTGTCCAAAACCAAAAGCAAACTATTGGCTATTGTGGCAAATATTAGAGGAGCTCAGGACGCTTGCCAGCATGGAGCCATTGATTATTTAGGGTTTCCTTTTTCTATTTCTGAAAACTTTCAAATGCGGAATACCCATAAAACTATTGCACAATCAGTGGATACCCTAAAGGGTATTTTGGAAATAGCAGATGCTAATGGAAAGGAAGTGGTTACCTATATTTCCATGGGGTTTGGTAATCCTTACGGGGACCCATGGGATGTGGATATAGTAGGGGAGTGGACGGAAAAATTGGCAGCTATGGGAACCAAGATTCTTTCCCTTTCTGATACCATTGGGAGCTCTACCCCTGAAGTGATAGATTATTTATTTTCAAATTTGATACCTAAATATCCTCACATAGAATTTGGGGCACATCTCCATACAACACCTGCCAAATGGCATGAAAAAGTAGATGTGGCCCATAAGGCTGGTTGTAGGCGTTTTGATGGAGCGGTGCAAGGTTTTGGAGGATGTCCCATGGCTAAGGATGAGCTGACTGGCAACATGCCAACAGAAAAAATGTTGTCCTATTTTACTTCTAACAAGGTGGATACTGGAGTTAACTGGATGGTATTTGAAGCTGCCTACAATAAAGCTACCGAACTTTTCACAGTTTATCATTAGACGTTTAACGGCAGATTACCTAAGTGTTAAATTTTAAATTGTATTTAAATCAAGTCTAAATAAATTTGGTGACTTACAAAGAGGGAAATATATTTGCGCGCCTTATTTAATCCTAATATAAATAGCATAGTTCGCTCATGAAGCATCTTTTTCTTTCTCTTGCATTACTTTTTTCAACGGTATTTTATGCACAGACCAAGACAGATTCAATCCAGTTAGATCCACAAAAACAGTTGAATGCTGCCCAACGGTTACTCTCTGGAAATTATGCCTCCGCTGTTACAGTGGGTGCATATGGGGAAATGCTCTACAATCAACCAGAAGGTGAAAATGGTGAATTGGATGTGCAAAGGCTGGTTGTTCTTTTTGGATATCGATTTGATGATCGGACACAGTTTGTTACTGAGATTGAATTTGAGCACGTAGAGGAAGTCTTTGTGGAGCAAGCTTTTGTCAATTATAATGCTGCACCAAATTTTAATATTCGAGGAGGATTGATGTTGGTTCCTATGGGAATCATCAATGAATTTCATGAACCCACTACGTTCAATGGTACAGAGAGACCTACCTTGGACAACGTAATTGTGCCTACCACTTGGAGGGAATTGGGGGTTGGTGTCACTGGAAGGTTCAATTCCATTTCCTTAGGATACCAAGCTTACCTTTTCAATGGTTTTAAATCTTCTGAATCTGATGGAGAAGGTGGTGTAACAGGGATTTTAAGAGGTTCAAATGGATTAAGAAGTGGAAGACAAAAAGGGATAAGATCTACCATAGACCAGCCAAACCTATCCACTAAGTTGGATTATTATGGCATTCCTGGACTTCGATTGGGCTTTTCCACTTATTTTGGTCGTACGCAGGCTGATGACGATGTTGAAGAATTTGACGGTGCTGATATCGGTATTGCCATGATTGGATTGGATGCTCGTTACGCCTACCAAAAATTTACCGCCAGAGGACAATTTATACATGCTTCTTTAGCTGATACGGAGGATTACAATAATTTGACGGGAAGAGATTTGGGCAGTGCCTTGCAAGGCTGGTATTTAGAAGGAGCCTATAATGTGCTTCCCGCTGGAAAAAGACAAAAATTATTTGCTTTCGCTAGATATGAAACCTATAACACTCATGCAGATACAGATGGAAGTTTAGTGGAAAATGAGGCTTATGACCGTACGGATGTTACCACTGGGTTAACCTACCATATTGCACCAGGGGTTGTCGTAAAAGGGGATTATCAGTTTAGAAGTAATGCTTTGGATAGTGGGGATGTGACAGACCGACTCAATTTTGGCATAGGAGTTTGGTTTTAATCAATGCTCAATTTTTGATTTGATAAGAGAAAATCAGAATTGTTTTTATTCCTAATAAGTCTAAATTAATATATTTGGAAGATGAAAATGGTAAAGCCATACAGCCTAGCTCTTGTTGCTCTTGTTTTTTTTGGGTTTGGAATCCCAAAAGGAGTTAACAAAAGAGTGCTGAAAGAAGTTGAAAAAACTTTTGAAGTGGCAGATTTTACCATGGATCCAATTCTTGTTTCTAAGGAAGTCAACGCACAACTGCCTACCAAAATTTCTGAAAATAATCTATTTCAGATTCTTCAAGGTGAATCTCTTCTGGGATATGCTTTTGTTGACCAAGCTCCTAGTAAAACAGCAAAGTTTGATTATTTGGTGTTATTTGATAAAAATCTTAAAGTAGTGAATACAAAGGTTTTGATTTATCGGGAAGAATATGGTGGTGAAATAGGAAGTAAGCGATGGTTAAAACAGTTTTTGGGAAAAACCGGAGGTGATCGCGTTAGCAGCGAGACAAATATAGATGCAATTTCCGGAGCAACTATTTCTGTAAATTCCATGACCAGAGCAATGGATAATCTTTTTCAGACTATAGGAATACTTCAGACTGAAGGACAATTCAGCAGCGATGGTCTATAACGGTTTATTGACCACCCTCCCCAAAGAAATACGGCTTTTTATAGCCACATTTGTAGTGATTCTTTCTGTTGGATTTTATACTGGACTACTCTTTGTAAAACAAACAGAGGCTACTTCCCCAGCAGGGGTAGAGGAAAATTATCTGGGGAATGAAGATGATGTGGAAGCTACTGTAATGAAATTTAAAAAAGGGGACAGGGAAATGCTAACCATTGTACACACACATATACTTTCCATGTCCTTAATCTTTTTTTTGTTGGGCGGATTGGTCTGGATAAGCAGGTTCCCTAAAAAATGGAAATATTTTTTGACCATAGAACCCTTCCTTTCGGTAATACTGACCTTTGGGGGAATTTATCTCATGTGGATGGGAATCACATGGTTCAAGTATGTCGTTGTTTTTTCAGGCATTCTCATGACCCTCACTTACACTTTTTCAGCAGCTTTGGTACTTTTGAATTGCTTCAAACCAACTAGATAGCATAAAAACCACTAGGTAAGTACTTTTATAATCAGAACCTAATTTTCTATAAAGCGGTAATTGATATCCTTGTGATTCAATAACTCAAAATTGAGGGTTTCAAAAGAAATGAGTTGCAGCATTTCGTAAATCTCTTCTTTATTTACCAATATGATGAAATGATCTTTACCGACAGATATTGGAATTTTACGCTTGTTGGTCCAGTCACTCATTTTTTGCTCCCAATAAGGAATGTCCAGTTTTTTCAGGTGTTCCGTAAATGCTTCCAATTCCCATTCGTACAGTTCAAAACAGAGGTTGTTAAAAATCAATTGAAAAAGCTTGCTGCGATTACAGAATGTTAAAACACCATTTCTGGATTGGTTGACAATAGTTAGTGGATTGCACATAATTATCTAATTCTAGCCCTAAAGATATTAATTATTTATAATAAGTCTAAATAAAAATAAATAACTTCTCATAGTAGTATTCAAAGAGTAATTGGTAATTGGATAATTGAATTAAAATAGTGGTATATTTGCACGCAATTAATCCGTAATTGCAATGGAAGCCCACCTCAATAAAATTGTCGGCGAAGGACTCACTTATGATGATGTACTTCTTGTGCCCGCTTATTCCGAAATACTTCCTAGAGAAGTCAGTATTCAATCAAAATTTACCCGAAACATTAGTATCAATGTGCCCATTGTATCAGCAGCGATGGATACCGTCACAGAGTCCCGGATGGCAATTGCCATGGCGCGTGAAGGCGGAATAGGGGTTTTGCATAAGAACATGACGATGGAACAACAGGCCATAAAAGTTAGAAAGGTGAAACGTGCTGAAAGTGGAATGATCATGGATCCTGTTACACTTCCTTTGGAATCTGTGGTACGAGATGCTAAGGCCAATATGAAAGAACATAGTATTGGTGGAATTCCTATCGTGGATGCAGATAAAAAATTGATTGGAATAGTTACCAATCGTGATTTGCGTTTCGAAAAAAATGATGATCGCCCCATTGAAGAGGTCATGACTTCTGAAAATCTAGTTACGGTTAGTGAAGGCACTTCCTTGACTGAGGCTGAAGTAATCCTTCAGAAAAACAAAATAGAAAAACTCCCTGTTGTTAATGACGATTATACCTTGGTAGGGTTGATTACATTTCGTGATATCACCAAACTTACCCAGAAACCCATCGCCAATAAAGATAAATATGGACGTTTGCGCGTTGCTGCTGCCATTGGAGTCACCCCAGATGCTGTGGAAAGGGCAGGGGCTTTGGTCAATGCAGGTGTTGATGCCATTGTTATTGATACTGCACATGGACACACCAAAGGAGTGGTTAGCATTTTGAAAGAGGTAAAAAAGAATTACCCCGATCTTGAAGTGGTTGTTGGAAACATAGCAACCGGTGAGGCTGCCAAATATTTGGTAGAAGCTGGTGCAGATGCGGTCAAGGTTGGTATCGGTCCTGGTTCCATTTGTACCACCCGAGTTGTGGCAGGTGTAGGTTTTCCCCAGTTTTCTGCTGTTTTAGAAGTGGCTGCAGCTATTAAAGGTTCTGGAGTTCCTGTTATTGCAGATGGTGGAATTAGATATACTGGTGATATTCCAAAAGCTATAGCTGCTGGAGCCGATACTGTAATGTTGGGGTCATTATTGGCGGGAACTAAAGAATCTCCAGGAGAAACCATCATATATGAAGGTAGAAAATTTAAATCTTATCGTGGAATGGGTTCCGTGGAGGCTATGAAAGAGGGGAGTAAGGACAGATACTTTCAAGATGTGGAAGATGACATTAAAAAATTGGTTCCAGAAGGAATTGTTGGTCGTGTACCTTATAAAGGAGAACTGTATGAAAGTATGCATCAGTTTATTGGAGGTCTCAGAGCAGGAATGGGTTATTGCGGAGCAAAAGACATTGAATCCCTAAAGGAAACCGGGCGTTTTGTAAAAATAACAGCGAGTGGAATCAACGAGAGCCACCCTCATGATGTTACAATTACCAAAGAAAGTCCAAATTATAGTAGGTAACTGAATTTATTTACCTGCGTAAGTCTCCCAGTCTTTGTCCTTATAGATATTATCTCCAAAGTATTTGGCAATCTGTAAAAAGGGCTTGACTTTTTGATAACCGGGAACAGGTGAAAGCATTTTGAGGTCTTCATCCAAGAAAACAACTGTTGGATAGCTCATTTTGCCTTGCAATAAGGCTGCTGCAAATTCATGGTAACCTCTTCTACCAGAAGGTACAAACTTGAAGGTTTTTCCTTGGAACTCAATAGGGTCTTTACCTTCAGCGTCCAACTTTACCATATAATAGTTGTCTTTCATATAAGCAGAAACCTCAGGATTTTGGAAAGTGTCTTTGTCCATTTTTTTGCACCATCCGCACCAATCCGTGTACACATCAATAAAAATTTTCTTGGGCTGGGCATCGGTCTTGGACAATTCTACGGCTTCTTCCCAAGTTAACCAATCAATATTTTGGGCTTGGGCCTGCAATCCAATCAAAAGAAGAAAAAGTAAGCTGATTTGGGTAATAATTGTGCGCATAGTTCCTGTTTTTATGACGATTTCGTCGTGCTGTCACTACAAAACTAACGAAAATTGTGCCAAAAAAGTATTTAGCCAAAATACTCTAAAATGATAATAAGTACACCAAATAAAAGACACAAAGGAGGATAATAACGAGGGTTTAAAGCGGTAAATTTACTGTTCTTGGCAGTTCTAAATGAACCAACATTTTTAAACCCCCCAAAAGCGCGTAGTATAAAAATGACACCTATACCTATGGATAGATACTTTAGCCATGGATGATTGGTATAGCCCATTACTTTGTTGATAAAGACAAAAGCGAAGAGAAATAAAATTACTCCAACCACTACCGCCACAAATTTATTTGGAGGCCTAACCGTTTTGTTGACACTGATTGATGAAGGTGAAGAGGGTTCTTTAATTCCGTAGATGGACCAGTAAAAATGAAGAGCCGCCAGAAAAATCATTACGATGAAGATAATGACGGCTAATACATCCATACTATTTTATAGTTTCCGCTTTCGGTTTTTTAAATAAATCTTTTACGTCCACCTGGTTTCTCAGAATATCATCAAATGTTTCACGTTCTCTGATCAAATGAGGCTTTCCTTTTAGCCATAGTACCTCTGCGGGTCTATAGCGTGAATTATAGTTGCTGGACATGGTAAAACAGTACGCCCCAGCATTGTTAAAACAAAGGATGTCCCCTTCTGATATTTCGTTGATTCTGCGATTACTGCCAAAGGTATCTGTTTCACAAATATAACCCACAACGGAATAATACCGTTCTTTCCCCTTGGGGTTTGAAATATTGATGATTTCGTGAGTGGCTCCATACAACATTGGACGAATCAAATGATTGAAACCAGAATCCACGCTTGCAAAAACTGTAGAAGTGGTTTGTTTTACCACATTGACTTTTGCCAAGAAATGCCCCGCCTCACTTACCAAAAATTTGCCCGGTTCAAAAGCAAGTGTAAGTTCTTTTCCGTACTCAACGCAAAATTCGTTGAAGCGAACAGTCAGTTTTTTTCCTAATTCCTCAATGTTGGTTTGAATGTCTCCCTCTTTGTAAGGTACCTTGAATCCGCTTCCAAAATCAATAAACTCTAAATTCTTAAAGTTTTTGGCAGTTTCAAATAAAATTTCCGAAGCATAAAGGAAAACATCAATATCCAAGATGTCGCTACCGGTATGCATATGGATGCCGTTAATGTTCATTTGCGTCAACTCCACTATCCGAAGTAAATGTGGAATTTGATGAATGCTAATGCCAAACTTGGAATCGATATGCCCGACAGAAATATTAGAGTTGCCCCCTGCCATCACATGAGGATTGATGCGTATACAAACAGGAATGTCTGGATGCTTACTTCCAAATTGTTCTAAAACAGAGAGGTTATCAATGTTGATTTGCACCCCTAATGCAGCAGCTTCTTCAATTTCTTCCAAGGATACTCCATTTGGAGTGTAGATAATGGATTCTGGTTTAAAACCAGCCATAAGGCCAAGTTTTACCTCTTGGATGGAAACGGTATCAAGTCCGCTTCCTAAATTGTTCATCAAACGAAGAATACTTATGTTGGACAGTGCTTTGACCGCATAGTTTAGGCGTAGATTGCTAACCCCTTTAAAGGCATTGGTCAAACGTTGGTATTGTGAAGCAATTTTTTCGGCATCATATACATAGAGTGGAGCACCAAATTGCTTTGCAAGTTTCAATAGAGTTTGGGAATCCATATTTTATAGGTCTTTTGAGCAAATCTAACCTATGTATGGGTGTTCCGCAAGCGAATAAGACAAATTAATACATTTATAACAAATTGTTTTAAAAATAACAATAGCTAATGTTGTTCTATTGCTTAGTGGATTGTAAATTTAGAACAAATTCTAAGGATGAAATTACCTCTATTTCCACTTCAAACCATTTTTTTTCCAGGGGAGACCGTACCATTGCACATTTTTGAAGATCGTTATAAGCAATTGATGAACGATTGTAGAAAAGAAGCAGCAACATTTGGCATTCCTGTGTTTATTGATAATAGTCTTTCATTTGGTACTGAGGTGCAATTGGTAGAGGTTGTTACCACATACGAAAATGGCGAAATGGATGTGGTTTGCGTTGCAAGAAATGTATTTAAAATCCTATCATTTGAAAATCAAATGGAAGGGAAGCTATACGCTGGTGGCGATGTGGAATTTTTGGAAATGGTATATGATGCCAGTGATGAATTGAGGAAAGAGATCTTGAATAAAGTGGAAATCTTGTATGATCTAATGGAAGTGCCCTTTACCAAAATTTCTCCCAAACAATTCAACAGTTACTCTTTGGCCCATAAAATGGGTCTTTCCTTTGAGCAAGAATATGAATTGCTTCAAATTGTAAAAGAGACCGATCGTTTGTTGTTCATTGAAAATCATCTTGACCACACGATTAAGGTGCTGGAACAGGTGAATAGAACAAGGCTGATAATTGAACAAAATGGACATTTTAAAAATTTTGACCCTTTGGACTTCAAGGATTTTAATGCCTAGTTTCAAGGATAGCATAGCCATCTTTTGAATATTTTTTTGATTCTCTGTTGCATTCCTCATAATTCTTGCTCATCATTTTCCTTTTGTCGATGTCGTTTTCTATTTTTGTCGCCAAACAAAAGTTACTTCATAGATGAATCTTCACGAATATCAAGGAAAAGAAATTTTGGCAAGCTTCGGAGTACGTATCCAACGTGGAATAGTTGCCCGAAATGCGAAAGAAGCAGTTGACGCTGCCAAACAACTTACTCAAGAAACAGGAACCGGTTGGCATGTAATCAAAGCTCAAGTCCACGCCGGAGGTCGAGGAAAAGGTGGTGGAGTAAAATTGGCCAAAAACTTGAAGGAGGTCGAAGAACTTGCTGGAAGTATTATTGGGATGAATTTGATAACTCCCCAAACTTCTGCTGAAGGGAAAAAAGTGCATCAGGTTTTGGTTGCGGAGGATGTGTATTATCCGGGCGATAGTGAAACCAATGAATTTTATATGTCCGTTTTGTTGAACCGTGCTTCAGGAAGGAATATGATTATGTATTCAACTGAAGGTGGTATGGACATTGAGGAAGTGGCGGAAAAGACCCCACATCTTATCTTTACGGAAGAAATTGATCCAGGTACTGGACTTTTGCCGTTTCAAGCTAGACGCGTTGCTTTCAATCTAGGATTGTCTGGAGCAGCTTTTAAGGAAATGGTGAAGTTTGTGTCCGCTTTGTACAAAGCTTACGAACAAAGCGATGCCACACTTTTTGAAATCAACCCTGTGTTGAAGACTTCTGATGATAAAATTATGGCGGTTGATGCCAAGGTGACCATTGATGACAATGCGCTGTATAGAAGAAAAACATATGCTGAAATGCGTGATTTGCGCGAAGAGAATCCTATTGAAGTTGAGGCTCGTGAAGTTGGATTGAACTATGTGGATTTGGATGGTAATGTTGGTTGTATGGTGAATGGTGCCGGATTGGCCATGGCTACCATGGATTTGATTAAAATGGCCGGAGGAGAACCTGCCAACTTTTTGGATGTTGGAGGTACGGCAGATGCCAAAAGAGTTGAAGAGGCATTCCGGATTATTTTAAAAGACCCTAATGTAAAAGCTATTTTAATTAATATTTTTGGTGGAATAGTAAGGTGTGATCGTGTTGCGCAAGGGGTTGTGGATGCTTATAAAAACATGGGAGATGCGATTAAAGTACCTATTATTGTACGTTTGCAGGGAACCAATGCTGAATTGGCCAAAGAAATTATTGATAATTCAGGTTTGGCCGTTCATTCTGCAGTCCAATTCCAAGAAGCTGCGGATAAAGTAAAAGAAGTATTGGGATAAGTTTTCTAACCTAATTATAGAAGGGCAACGTTGATTTAACGTTGCCCTTTTTTGTTTTTCTTACCTATATGGGGTTTCTGCTTCACATTTTGAAGTGTTTCATCATCTTGGATTGCGGGATTTTTTGAATAAACGCGAAGGTGTTGAAGGATTCCTGTTATCATATTTCATCACGTAAAAGCGTGGAATATTAGCTAATTGTTACATAATTTAAACCTCGGTTAAATGATACTTTTTGATGAAAATAGTTGGGGAATTTGCGCCTAATTTTGTCCTGTCATTAAAAACAAAGGTTCATTAATCATCAAATTTTTTTAATCAAAAAACGGAATTACCATGAAGAAAATCAGTGTTATTTTATTGACTGCTGCGTTAATGGTTTCAATCGGGGTTCAGGCGAACGAAAAAGCCGAAATCAATCCCCAAAAGAAATTGGTTTCGCAAATCCATGAATTGCTTAAAAACAATTCTTTGGATTTTGGTACAGGTGAATTGACAGCTACTATTCGTTTTACCGTTAATAAAAAAGGTGAAATGGTAGTGCTTTCTGTGGAAACCAAGGAAGACATTTTGGATGGATTCTTAAAGAGTAGATTGAATTACAAAAAAGTGGAATTACAAGCATTCAAAGAAGGTCGTGTTTACCTTCTGCCTGTTAGGTTTACAGCGTAAAAAGCTGGAATTATTTGAGTTAGTCGTAGAAAACCCCGAATTTTCGGGGTTTTCTTGTGTAATAAAAGGTATACTTTTGGAGTTATCATAAGAAAGCATAACCTAATCTCAACCAATGAGTGCCTATCAGGAAAAATTGAGTATTCTTTCAGAAATGATTGCATTTGCAAGGGTGGACCAATCCCTTAAGCAATCTGAATATCAATTTTTATTGAAAGTAGCCTCTAATTTGGGAATTGATAAAAGCACCTTCGAAGGATTGTTGAAAGAGAAGTCTCCTAAAGTCATTCTAAAATCCCAAGCAGAACGCATAGTACAGTTTCATAGGTTATTGTTATTGATGAATGTTGACCAAGAACAACATAAAAAAGAAATCAATACATTGTATAATATTGGACTTAAAATGGGTCTTCCGCCCGCTGCCATTGGCCAGGTTTTGGAAGTAATGCATAACTATCCCGATATGGTGGTTCCTGCCGATGTCCTTATTAATATCTTCAAGGCTCACTACAATTAATGTCATTTTGACATAATTTTTCACCAAGTAAACGCCATAATGACATGTTTTTTGGTGTTGGTACATCATTTGACTATGTATGGGTGATTCGCATGTTTAACAAAAAAAATAGTAAACACCATGAGTTTAGTTAAAAGAAATAAGTTGTTTTTCCCATCAATGATCAACGATTTTATGGGTCCCGATTGGTTTGGGGGCATAGATAACTGGAACAAACCCCTGCCAGCAGTCAATATTAAAGATAATAAAGAGAATTTTGAATTGGAACTTGCTGTACCAGGTTTAAAAAGGGATGATTTTACTGTAGAAGTGGACAATGATATTTTAACCATTTCCAGTGAAACAAAATCTGAAAACGAGGAAACAAAAGAAAATTATACCCGAAGGGAATTTTTTCATACTTCATTTAAAAGAGCTTTTACACTTCCAGAATCTGTGGATGGTTCTAAGATAGATGCAAAATACGAAGATGGAATTCTAAGAGTTTTCTTACCCAAAAGAGAAGAGGCTCTGCCTAAACCTAAAAGGTTGATTTCAATAGGATAAGAAAAAAATAAAGACACCAACTTAGGTGTTTCATGATGGTTGATTGAGTTGGTTGGTTTGTGGGTGCGCTCCAGCACATTTGTGCGGAGCGCGCTTTCTTTTATTCCTTTTCCTGTAGTTGCTTTATTGCATCCCTTAATTTAGCGGCCTCCATAAAATTGAGCTCTTTTGCCGCTTTTTCCATAGCTTTTCTTTTGTCTCGTATCAGCTTTTCGCGTTGGTCTTTGGTCAAATACTCCAATTCTGGCTCGGCGGCTCTAAGTTCTTCTTTTTGAAAATGATAAGTGGAGACGGAGTTTTTGGCTAAGGCATTGTCCAAACTTTTATTTAAGGCCTTGGGGACAACATTGTGTTTTGTATTGTAGGCCATTTGCTTTTCCCTACGGTAATTGGTCTCATCAATGGTTTTCTGCATACTTTCGGTAATCGTATCAGCATACATAATAGCTTTTCCGTTCAAATTTCGTGCAGCCCGACCTACGGTTTGTGTTAAGGATCGGTTGCTGCGTAAAAAACCTTCTTTGTCTGCGTCCAATACTGCGACTAACGAAACTTCAGGTAAATCCAACCCTTCTCGCAATAGATTGACACCAATCAATACATCAAAAAGACCTTTTCGAAGATCTTGCATAATTTCTACACGTTCCAGAGTATCCACATCACTGTGAATGTAACGACATCTTACATCAATTCGAGTTAGATACTTGGCCAATTCTTCAGCCATTCTTTTGGTTAATGTGGTTACGAGCACTCGTTCATCAACTTCAACCCGTTGCTGGATTTCCTCGACCAGATCATCAATTTGATTTAAAGTAGGTCGTACTTCTATGATGGGGTCTAACAGACCGGTTGGTCTTATCACCTGCTCTACATAAACGCCTTGACTCAATTCCAGCTCATAGTCGGCTGGAGTTGCACTTACATAAATGGTTTGATTTTGAAGTGTTTCAAACTCTTCAAATTTTAAAGGTCTATTGTCCATGGCAGCCGGAAGGCGAAACCCATATTCAACCAAATTTTCTTTTCGGGAGCGGTCTCCACCATACATGGCGTGGACTTGAGGTATGGTAACATGACTTTCGTCGATAACCATTAAATAATCGTCCGGAAAATAGTCCAATAAGCAAAAGGGTCGAGTACCAGGTTCTCTTCCATCTAAATAGCGGGAATAATTTTCAATTCCTGAACAATAGCCCAATTCCCGAATCATCTCTAAATCAAAATTGGTTCTTTCCTCCAAACGTTTAGCTTCTAACGGACGGCCTATTTCTTTGAAATAATCTATTTGTTTTACCAAATCATCCTGAATCTGATGAATTGCATTTTGTAGGATGTCCGGAGAGGTGACGAACATATTGGCAGGGTATATGTTTAGCGAGTCGTAGATTTCAATCACCTTGTTGTTGAAAGGATCCAAAGCTTCTATTTCTTCAATCTCATCACCAAAAAAGTGGATGCGAAAGGCATGGTCGGCATAACCGGGGAAAACATCCACAACATCACCTTTTACCCTGAAATTTCCGTTTCTAAAATCAGCAGTTGTTCTGGAATAAAGACTTTGCACCAATTGTTTTAAGAATTTTGTGCGTGATATGACTTGGTCCCTGTGGATGGAAATCACATTTTTCTGGAACTCAACTGGGTTTCCAATACCATACAAACATGAGACAGAGGCAACGACCAAAACATCTCTACGACCAGAAAGCAATGAAGAAGTTGCACTCAAACGAAGTTTTTCAATATCCTCATTAATGGAAAGATCCTTTTCAATATAAAGTCCACTGGTTGGGATATAAGCTTCAGGCTGGTAGTAGTCATAGTAAGACACAAAGTATTCCACTGCATTTTTAGGGAAAAACTGCTTGAACTCTGAATATAATTGTGCAGCTAGTGTCTTGTTATGTGCCAAAACCAAGGTAGGCCGTTGTACGGCTTCCACAACGTTGGCCACCGTAAATGTTTTGCCAGAACCTGTGACCCCAAGCAAGGTTTGATGGGGCTCTCCAGTTTCAATGCCATTTACAAGTTGTTTGATAGCTTCTGGCTGGTCCCCGGTTGGACTGAACTCCGATACAACTTCAAATTTCATCAGATAAAAATACTAAAGGAAGTTGCTAAAAAGAAGCAAACACGGGATTATCTCTTTAAGGAAAAATGGCCATGTATTTCGCGGTTCATCTCGTCCACTGCTTTGAACCAATAATCTCCTGACGGTAGTGGTCGTCCTGCTATATTTCCATCCCAACCCATGGAATACTGTGAAATTTCCTTTAGTAATTTTCCATAACGGTCAAAAATACGGATGCTCTGCAATACAATCATATCAGAGTTTGGGGGTTGAATGAATTGCCAAAAGTCATTGATGCTGTCTCCATTAGGGGTGAAGAATTTAGGGAATCCTTCCACGGTCAAATCTTGTAAAAAAGCTTCTGAAACCACACCACAACCGTTTTTGTCCCTTACATAGAATACATGGGAGCCGGGTTCCAAACCGTCAAAAATATTACTGTCTTGATATGGGCCATCAATATTGTCTATTGCATATTCAAAATTACCATTCCCTGATGTTTCCACTGTTATTTGTAACCCGAACCCATCGCTTCTTGGTCTAAGTCGATCAATGGATGCAATCTCTGATGAAATGACGTTGAATATTTTCGTAGTGGGGCATTCAATCGTATTTCCTGATTGGGAAACCAAATTGTAGGCTTCATAGCGATAAGTGCCATTTTCAAAAAGTTCAACTTCATCTGATTCTGAAAGAAGGGTTTCGTTGCCAAATTGGTCCAACTGGTACCATCGATAACCATCTGCGGTATCTTCAGTAGTGACCAGAAATGGGGCTTCGTTCTCACAGAATGACAACGTGTCTGGGAAGTTACTTTCTGGGTTTCTGGTTACAAACTCTCCGGTTGCCAAATCCAAATAAGGCCCGCAACCTAATAAAGTTGAAAAACTTTCTTGTACGCACCCAATTGCTTCCCCCGCATCATTAAAGGGTACAATGGTTATGAAAAAGGTTCTGTTGGGTTCAAAATCAAGCACTAAGGTTGAATTTGTAGTAAATGTGGCATTATCTAAAACATCAGATCTGTCAGGTGCTGAACCTATGGTAACTCTGTATCCCGTTGCGCCAGCAACAGGGTTCCACTCGATAAAAGGGGTCAAAGGCACATTAATGGCTCCATTTACAGGGTTTATTAAATTGGTGCAACCAGGTAAAGCAGCCAACTCACCGGTAGTAAAACTTATAATTTCGCAGTTTAAAGCGGAACCATTTTCGTTGTAAGGAATCACAGTAGCGTATAGCAACGTATTGGGAGGTAATTCTCCCGGAGGGTCAAAAGAGAGGGAATTTACATCACCAGAAGCAATGTCACTGCTTCCAGGGGAAGTTCCTATGTTTACAATATATCCGGTTGCCGTTGGGGCATAAAACCAAGAGATATTACTAAAAACACTAATGTCACTGGCACCATCTAGTGGATTCCTAATGGTGGTGCAACCAGGTGCGGTTGTTACATCTTCTGTGGTAAAAGACTGGCTGGAGCAAACAATATCATCACTTCCTTGAAATAAAAAGTCCAGAATAATGGTAACATAAATCTGTGTATTTTCTGGAAGGCCCAATGCTGGGGTATAGGAAGTTGAGTTACCTACGGACTGCTCCAAAATTTCAGAACCACCAGAGGTAGTTCCCAGTCTAATGCGGTAACCGGGGATTCCAACAACGCTCTCCCATGTTATGGTCGTATTTACCGGGACATTAATGGCGCCATTCGTTGGGCTCAAAAGGTCTGGGCACTCTTGAGCCATCCCAACAATGGAAACGCAGAGAATCAATATGAACAGCAATTTTTTTAACACTTGACCAAAATCAAACCATTTAAGTTACCAATTTTCTTTTTCAAAACCTACCGTTTCAATGCAAAATGCCCTTTAAATATCCTACCATCTTCCAGAGCCACTTTGAACCAATAGTCGGATGCTGGAAGTTCATTATTATTGAAGGTGCCATCCCAACCGTTTGTTGTTGGGCTAATTTGGGCCATTAACTTACCGTATCTATCAAATATTTGAATGATACTTTCAGCTTGAAATTGACCGTCAACCCCTATAATTTGCCATGTATCATTATAATTGTCTCCATTGGGGGTGAAAAACTTGGGGTAACCTATTACTGAAATCATTCTTTTGGTAATACCACAGCCATTTTTGTCCCGAACCGCTACTGTAACAAATCCAGGCTCAACATTTTCGAATATTGAAACATCTTGATAGTTGGTGCCATCCAAGCTGTATTCATAGTCCCCATCGCCATAAACAAAAATCTCCACAATATTGTTATCTGAAATATCCTGAACCTCTATGTTCTCAATTGTGGCTCTATTGGAAGGTATTATTTTAAAATCGCTTTGATTCCAACATTCCAAAATTTCATTATTGGCTGGGTACATATATCCTACTGCCAAAACATAATCCCCAAGTGATGAAATTTCAACGGTGGATTGACCACCCAAGTCAACCAATCCATTTTCTGTTCGCTGGTACCACCTGTATATGTCAAAACCTGTAGGAGCATCAATGGAAAGTGTGGGGCCATCTGTGCACCAAACAAACTCTTCATTAAATGAAAGGGAAGGTGTAGGGTTGACCACTAAGTTTATCCTGTCCACATCTTCACAAGCGTTATTGTCTTCAATTCTTGCATAAATAGTGGTAGAAGAAGTTAGAAACTCCCCAGATAAGGGATTTTCCTCTAAACTGGCATCTTCTAATGAAGCATATAATGTTGCATCTCTACCTGAATAATCAACTTCCAAAATTCCGTCAAGGTCAAAAAAACTTTCTAAAAACCCATCTTCTGGATTATCATCGCACCCATAGTATGACTTTTCATCTTCTGTCAAAACAATAGGGAGTACCTGTAGTTGCAGCTCATCGGAATCTTCGCAACCGTTGTTATCCACAATTTTATAATAAATGGTTTGATTGAATGGAGTTGAGTTTGCATAACCGATTGGGTTTGAAATGGGATTATCAGCATTCAAGTCTGTCAAAGATTCATAAAAGTAATAACTGAAAGATTCGTCATAGATGCTTTGTTCCAAATTGAAAGTGGTGATTCCATCTGTTGAATTTGTGGACGCTGCATCACATTGCACCAAAAGTAACGGTTCTGCTTCGGGCAAGGGATTTACAGAAATAAAAGCTTCTCCGATAATTGGGCATTCACCTGGGTCACTTGGGTTTATTTTCAAGGTATAGCGACCTGAATCAGAAATGTTGGCCGGGTCTATTGTGAGGAAATAATCACTGTTTACCAAGGGAACACCATCCTTTTCCCAAGAGTAGGTAGCACCCGGGAGGTTGTCTCCTTCCAAAGTAAACGCTTCGCCATTACAAAGTGCCAGTGAACTATTGGTGGTGCCATCTGGAAACCTTACCAGTTCAATTCTATCAAAAAATGATTGCACAAATGGAGGTAAGCCTTGGGTTGCGTTTTTTCCATTAAGGGAAATGGCATTATGTACGTAGTTGGCTGCTGTACCTTTTTCATTCGGATTTTCTATAACACCCAAGAAAGGGGTTCCTACTAAATAACTTTGTGCTATGGTGCGGTATATTTTGCCATTTTGCCCCATTTGTAAAGCTCCCCTAAAAATGGGTCTTTTGTCCAAAATTACTTCGGAAGCAGCAATATCCGTTTCGGTTAAATCATACTGAATTAGGGAAGAAGATTGCTGTTGTGGAGTATCTGGATTTGGAATGCCCGAGGAATGCACATATAAAAATTGTTGGTTGGTTGAGAATTCAATACCGTAGGAGGCATTGTTTTCATCTGAAATTTGTAATTCCTGTTGGTTGGAAAAAATTCCAGAGGTTACGTCAAAATCATATAAGAAAAGACCAGAATTGGCATTGGCACTTGCCAGAACACTACCATCAGGAGAAAACTTTAAATAGCCCCTTGGATCTATAATTTCCAGGTCATCGAAAGTGCTTTTTACCGGAACTGTATTTACTCCACTATCATTAATTTCATAAGCGTAATACGTATTAAAAAAGGTAGGTTCATCTGTTTCAAAGCCCAATGCCACCACCCAAATGGATTGGTTGAAGCAATCTTTTAGTACTGCGGATATTTTTTCTGAACAATCTGCCAAGAGGTTCACGTTTTTTTGTGTTACTGCACCATTCCCACCGTTCATGGTCATGTCCACTACAGAGTAGTTTAACCCAAAGTCGGGGTCTTCCTCAAAAGTTTTGGTGTCTACGGTAAAGATGTAGAGAATGTTAGGGTCATCAGGTTTTTGTACAATTATTGCTGATTGGGTACTGGAAGGGTCTCCGTAAAGTCCTGTCCCGTTTTCCATGATGTTGTGATTTCTATCGTAAACAAGAATCCCGTCGGTATAAAGCATAAGATTACCGAAAGCATCGGATATGGAAGCGCAGCCTTCAAAGGTATCCAACTGTCCATCAGTTAACGGTGTAACTGTGCCATCATTGTTAAAGGTAATGCCAGCACCGTTTCCAAAATACCAGTTGGCGGTTTCTCCCTGTCCAAAAACGGTAAGGGAAAAGAGGTGAAATAGAAGTAAATACCGACGTTTATATAGCATTCTTCGTGAGTTCGGCACCTCACAAGATACTATAAATCACGCTTTTTTAATAATGCGTAGGATAAATAGATGAAAATAGCTGTCCAAAAGATGACAATCAGGAATTCATACCAATAGACTTGGTAGTCAAAATTCATATTTTCCCCAATTTGCTGTCCTATATTTTGAACGGCTGACAGTCTAGTGAACGGTTCTTTGATCAAATTGGTCATGGATTGCAAAGGAAAGAAGTCCTTAACTATTTTAGCGCTATCCCAACTCATGACCTTCCAACCCAATAGTCCAAAAACCACCTGTTCCAGAATGGCCCATAGAATCAAAAAACCAAGCGCAAAAGCAGACCGTTTTACAAATATGCCCAAGAATAAGCAAAATGAGAAGAAGCCTACCAGTTTTACAAAGAATGCCAATAGAAACTCCAAATCTGAAAAAATGATGGAAATTTCATTGTAATCTGAATAAATAAGTCCCAAAACCATTGAGACCACAAAAACGAACGCGGTGGAAATCAATGCAAAGGAAATTACCGTTAAGAACTTGGAAAGGATAAATTCCTTTTTGGATAGTCCGTCTATCAAATTCTGTTTAATGGTCTTGTTGCTATATTCATTGGCCATCATAGACACGATGACAATAGCTAAAAATAGTTTGAAAATGGCTGTGATAAAGGTGTTGAAATGCCAGATGTAAGGAAAGTTGAAAATTCCTTGATCTGCCAAATGGAAGTTGACGGGGCCAATATCGAATTTAATGGCCGCGATCAGCGCAATTGAAGTGAGCAAAACAAAATAGGACGTAATCAATATTTTACTGGCCCTATTGTTCCAAAGTTTGATGAATTCTATTTGAAGTAAGCGTACCATTCGTTTTTTGATTAGTTGTTCTTGGTCAAGGTTAAAAATTGTTCTTCAAGACTTTCTTTGCGTTTTACAAGGTGTGAAAGCACAATTCCTTTCTCAAAGAGCATTTTGTTGAGCGATTCCGAATCCATTTCCTCTTTGAGGTAAGCTGTTAGCGTGCCGTTGAAACTTTCAATTTTGCCGAAACTTGCATTTTTTTCCAGCAACGTCTTCAATTTTTCCATGTCTGCGGAGCGAAGTTCAAAAAATCCATGGCTCGCCAACATACTGTCTACCGGTCCAGAGTATAGTTTCACTCCTTTTCGAAGAATAACAACATGTGAACATACTTTTTCTACCTCGTCAAGTAAGTGGGAAGCCAACAAAATGGTAGTGCCTTGGTTGGCAATTTTTTTGATGATTTCCCGAATTTGATGAATACCTTGGGGATCCAGTCCGTTAGTGGGTTCGTCCAGAATTAGGATTTCCGGGTCATTGAGCAGGGCAGAAGCTATGGCCAATCGCTGTTTCATTCCCAAAGAATAGGTTTTAAACTTGCTATTGCGTCGATCCCAAAGCCCTACCAATTCCAGTTTTTCTTGAACCTTGGTTTCAGGTACTTCTTTGATTTTACAGACCAGCTTCAAATTTTGTATGGCGGTCATGTACGGATAAAAATTAGGGCGTTCAATAATAGCCCCAACTTTTTTAAGGGCTTCATGGGTGGAAAGGTTGCCATCAAACCAGTTGAATTCGCCAGAAGTTCGGTTGACCACATTCAATATAATGCCCAATGTAGTGGATTTGCCACTGCCATTGGGCCCCAAAATACCATAGACATTACCTTTTTCTATGGTAAAGGAGAGATCATTTACTGCGGTCAGATAACCGAATTTTTTTGTTAGATTGGTTACGGTGAGTATAGTTTCCAAGACGGAATCGTTTTTTGATTTGTTTATAGTAACTTGACGAGGATTATTGAAATTTGTTACAAAATAAGGAAAGAATGTCCGAGGAAAAATTAATGTCGAAGAAAAAACCTGCCTATCCAGTGAGTAAAAAACTGGACGGGTACCTGCATAAGTATAGTCGAAAAATCGAAATTCCTATATTTTATGAAGACTTGCTACGCTTTTCCGGTTCTGTAGTAGTTTATGATTCGGAGGGCAATGATACGCTATGGGTACGAGTGTATTATTCTGATTTTGAACGTGAAGAAATTGACTTGAGCCTCAAGAAGGTCTACTCCATATTGCACTCAGATGGTAGCAATAGGATTTTAGAATACCTGAACATTGATGCAGTGGATTATTGCACTTTTGGAAATTCTAAACCTTTCCGGATTAAGGTTAGAAACATTCTCAATGATAACTACACCTATTTTTATGTAAAGAAAACAGATGCTTCAAGAGTTTATGGATTAGAGTTGGAACATATGCTTTCTCCATACAACCTCAACTTTTTGGTTTATGAGGATACCTTGATCGAGGAGCACATTGCTGGCATCCCCGGTGATGTTTTCATCAGTGAAATGCTTCCTAAATGCACTGAAGCGGAAAAAGCGCAACTAGCTAAGGAGTTTGTAAAGTTCAACGAACGCTGTATGATTAGATTACTTGGCGATATGCGCTCGTACAACTATGTTATTGTACCTACTCACGATTTTGATCATGTGGTCTATAAAATCAGGGCCATTGATTTTGATCAGCAATGTTTTGAAGGGAAACTCAAGGTATATCGTCCTCAATTCTTCAAGGAAAACTTTTTGATGGTGGAACTGGTGCGAGGCAAATTGCAAAAAAGTTCTGTGGATCAATATAAAATTGAAGAGCGTTCCATTGTGGCCAAACGTATTTTGAGTTCCGGGAACCGAATCAAAAGATTAATGGGCATTGCCCGAACAGATCATATTTCTTTGCCAGAAAATATAGACCGCCTAAAGCTGGAAATTTATGACTTGACCCTTGATATGAACTTTAAAAAATGTACTGGTATGGGGCAAGTGCTATCCTTGGCCTTGGATTTTGTAAAGCGCAATTACGAGGATGTTAGTATGAAAGAAATTTTAGATGGTGAGGTCTAACTTTTTTGCTCTTTATTAAAGTAGACAAGGTAGTAATACATCTGTCGTTCCTCATCCCAGCCCTTTTCCACAAACTTTTCGGCAGATTCTGGGTTGATGAAATCCATTTTTATCTGAATGTTGGTATCCAGATTGATGACGTTCTTGATTTTTTTCCGTGCATCTGAGACCGCTTTGTTGGCAATATCAAAATTGGAAACATCTTCAATGCTATATTTTGGTCCTTTTTCGACCTTATAATGCTTAAATTCTGGTATAAGTTCAGGGTTTTCCATCACTTCATTTAAAAATGAAGTTTCTTCAAACGCATCATTTTTGGCAAAATGGTTCACGGCCCTGTTCATGAACAAAACTTCTTGCTGTTTATCTTCAGCTGGTAACACAACATCTTTGGCGAAGTTTTGGCAGAACTTTAAATAGTTCTTGGTGTAAAAGTTTTCATCGGTCAGGGGGATCAATCCTAGAAAATTCTCCAGCCAATATTTAGCATCGTAACGGTTACTGTCCACAGATAATACTTTGTAACCTTCTTCCTTATCTTGGTTAAATACGATACAGCCCTTGTCCAGTTTATTGATGTTGATGCCTTGGCGTATCAAGATTTCCAAATTCTGTTCATTTTCCTTGAACTGAAGGAAATCGTGTTTTAGTTCACTTTTGAAAATGCCGACAGCGTCCGTTTTTTGGTTGTCGATGACCAAATCGGAAAAATGGACAATATAAACTTCTCCACTTTTAATATGGGGGTGATTGGATTGCTGGAAAAGATGTTGGGTAATTTTTTTGGAAACTTCATGTGAAGTGGATGGGTCACCAAAAAGCCCAGAAATTGCGGTGTAGACTTCATTGAATTCCAAATCGGCTTCATGCCAAAACCGATAATAATTCTCTTCCTTTTCCCTAAAGGGCTTAAAAAAATATTCCTTGAGTAATCCAGCCATCTCATCATTAAGAGAAAATGGCTCTGATGATAAAAATACCGATTCATTTTTGCTCTGGTTGCCGACTCGGTGCAATGAGATACTTTCTATTTGGGCGGAATATAGGTTTAGCATGCGGGTGTTAGGTTAATGGGTTTAAGATATGGAATCTCAGTTCCAGTTTTCATCAAAATCGAAGTCGTCATAGTTGTCCAGTGGACCTTCCAATTCAATAGATGGGTCTGTTGACTCAAAATTTTTCTCAGGAGGAGAATCGGGCAATTCACCAAAACTGAACAATAAGTTTGGATAAGCTCTTCCGTCTTCTTTCTCAATAATATCGGCCAATTCCACAAAAAATGTCCACATGCTGAAAAAATCATACACATAGATCATTTTGGGATTTTGTTCTGTTATAACATCTTCAAGGACGGTCTCATTCATCAATTTAATATCAGAACCTGTTTCGCTCATGTCAAAAAGAGCAATTTCCTCGTCTTGGTTCCATTCTTCATCACAGGTATAAAAGGATGCCATCTCACCACCTTCAAAACCAAATGCTTGGGTAATGGCATTGTGGAATTCTTCCAAAGTATTGCTATCCTCAATTTCGATATCCCTAAAGATATCTTCCTCAGCATCAAGAATAATCCTGATTTTATAAATCATTCAAAAAAAATTAGAGTGGGAGCAAATTTACGACAAATACTTGTTCATTTGGTGAATCTGTGCAACGTAAAGGTCATGGCAGCCAAAAGAAAAAACGCCCCTATCTGATGCACAACCCCTAACCACAATGGTACAGCGTAAATCAAGGTGAGCACGCCCAGCAAAAATTGCAACAGCACTATAATTAAAAGCGATTGTACCCCTTTGCGCTGCCAGTGGGTGAGCTGTAGATTTTTGGTTCTGTACCATATCAAAACAATAAATCCGACTACAATATATGCCATGTAGCGATGAATGAACTGTACTCCACTTTTACCTTCAAAAAAGTTTTTGATCCATGGTTGTTGTTCAATATAAACGGTTTCATGTATCAATTTTCCCTCACTCATCAATGGCCAGTGATTATGGATAAAACCAGCGTCCAGTCCTGCAACAAAAGCTCCCCAAATAATTTGTACAATGAGCACAACCAAAGCAAACCTTATGAGGTTTTTCAAGGAGGTATTGATTTTCTTTATTTCTGGGTAGATAAGGTCCAAAGCCACCCATAGGCTGTACGCAAAGGTCAAAAATGCAGTGGTCAAATGCGCTGCCAGTCTGTAGTGCGATACATCTGGACGGTCCACCAAACCACTTTTGACCATATACCATCCCAAAAAACCTTGAAATCCCCCAAGGAGCAATAGGATCAAACACTTTTTTATAGTTGGCCCATCCAATTTTTTGGTGAATAAAAAGAAAAGAAAAGGTAGCATGAAGACAACCCCGATGAACCTTCCGATGACCCTGTGCAGCCATTCCCAAAAATAAATGCTCTTGAAGTCTTCCAGTGTAAAATGATAGTTCAGTTTTTGATATTCTGGATATTGCTGGTAGAGCTCGAAGGCTTCTTGCCATTCCTGTTCGTTCATTGGAGGAATGGTGCCTTGTATCAGTTTGTAATCCGATATGGAAAGTCCGGAATGGGTAAGCCTCGTAATGCCCCCAACAATTACCATGATGAAGATGAGTAGACAGCCCGTTAACAACCAATAGATTACATATTTGTTTTTCTTCATTCAGAATGGACTTTTAGGTTCATCTTTTTGCCTTTTTTCAGCATAAATTGATAAGCGGCTTCATATTCGTTGGGAATTTCTCCCTCCAGAATAGCTTCCTTTATAGCATCTTTAATGACACCAATTTCTCGAGAAGGTTTTAAATTGAAGGTTTGCATAATTTCTTCACCGGAAACTGGAGGTTGAAAGTTTCTGATTTGGTCGCGTTCTTCAACCTCAACAATCTTTTGTCGAACTATTTGAAAATTGTTCTTGTACCTTTTTTGTTTTTTTGGATTCTTCGTGGTGATATCTGCCTCACAAAGAGTCATGAGATCATCGACATAATCACCTGCATCAAAAATTAGTCGGCGCACGGCGGAATCTGTTACGTGATCCTCCGCCAGAATGATGGGTCTTGAACTCATCAGCACCATTTTTTGTACAAACTTCATTTTGTCATTCAACGGTAAACGGAGCCGCTTGAATAGTTTGTACACCATTTTTGCTCCTACAAACTCATGCGCATGAAAGGTCCATCCTATTTTTTTGTCGAAGCGTTTCGTGGGCGCTTTGCCAATATCATGAAGCAATGCAGCCCAGCGTAACCAAAGGTTATCTGTGGCTTTTGCAATATTATCCACCACCTCCAGCGTGTGCCAGAAGTTGTCCTTGTGCCGCTGCCCTTCAATTTCCTCGATGCCTTGCAAGGCTGTCAATTCAGGAAGAATAATGGATAAAAGCCCTGTTTGATGCATCAATGCCAACCCAGTAGAGGGTTTTTGGCTCATCATAATTTTATGCAGCTCATCCACAATACGTTCTTTGGAAACAATTTTGATGCGCTCCTTGTTCTCCGTTATGGCCCGGAGGGATTTCAGTTCTATGGTAAAATTCAATTGGGAAGCAAAACGAATGGCCCGCATCATGCGTAGAGGATCATCAGAATACGTGATGCCCGGTTCCAATGGGGTGCGTATAATTTTTTTATTTAAATCTGAGATGCCTCCAAAAGGATCTAACAGTTTTCCGAAATTGGCTTTGTTCAAAGAAAAAGCCATAGCGTTTATAGTAAAGTCACGCCTGTTCTGGTCATCCTCCAGAGTGCCATCTTCAACAATCGGTTTTCTACTGTCCCTTTGGTAACTTTCTTTTCGAGCCCCTACAAATTCAACCTCCATTGCTTCATGCTTGATCATCGCCGTGCCAAAATTCTTGAAAACGGATATTTCTGGCTTGCCTTTCAGTTTTTCGGCCACTTTTTTGGCAAGTTCAATACCACTCCCAATGGTTACAATATCAATGTCTTTTGGTGTACCTCGTTGCAAGAGATGGTCACGTACATAGCCACCAATAACATAGGAAGTCATGCCCAATTCTTCTGATGTCTCGCCGATAAGTTGAAAAATAGGATGTTGTATGGCCTCTTTATGGAATTCCTGCGTCATTATTCCCGGATTACCTTCACCTGACCATCATTACTTAGTTTGATGATGGAGGAAGGGGAAGGGTTTTTGTTATCATCTGGCAAATTTACCACATAGTCCACTCCTTTTAAAATTTCTATTTAGAAGTTTGTTAATATTAATATGCTAAAGATGAATAAAAAATAAATTAACAAACAATCCTTGTTTTTGAAAATTTAATCTTCTTTTTTTGTAGGAAAATGGTTATTAATTAAAAATGTATCATCATGAAAAAAAATCTTATTCTTTTAACCTGCACTATTGCAATTATGGGGCTTGTTTCTTGTGAAAATGAACAGACATTAAACAATGACATTGATAATGTAGTATCAGAAAGCTTGATAGAACGTACCTTATACGTGGACGGAGAAAGTGTTACGGCCTTTACAGATGAAAGTGGTAGTGAGCCAATGGTATTACAAGATGGACTCTATATACCTTTATCTGAAGTTCAGGGCAATGAACAACTTGTTTATTACCTTAATGCAGAATTAGAAGACTATATCTTTTTCACTTCAAAGGATAAAATGCTAAGCATTATTGAAGATACTGACCAATACTCAAAACTTGTGGACAAAATAAAGAAAGAAAATCCATCTATGATTAAAACTATTTCAACCAAGGGAGCAAGTGCTAATTCCGGTTCACCAAGCTTTACTATTGCAACAGCTAGTAATTTGGGAGGTTATACATTTACAAAGGCCTTACCGTACCCTTCAAGATATGGTAATCCACATTTAAGATGTAATCAATATGAAACAGGTTGTATTAATTTTAATGATGAAATCAGTTCTGTTAGATTGAGCGGAGGCGTCTCTGCAGAATTTTACGATGGTAGTTTTCCAAGTCCAGGTGCTCGAATTTATTTACAGGGTCCACTTCAAGTAAATTTAAATAATTGGAACGATAGAATCACTTCGTTCTGGGCTAGTACAGCTTCAACCTATGAGTCAAATTTGAACATTATTTTTCCAGGGAATACTACCTGTGGACATAATTATAATGATCCCCTGTGTCCATAACTGTTAATAAACATTTATTGGTGTACAACATAAAAACCACTTCAAAGAAACTGAAGTGGTTTTATGTTTTCACATTATCGATATTGAACAGGTTGATTTATGGCCTAATGATTTTTATGATACCGTTGTTGGTTAATTTTATAACTGAGGATGGTGAGGTCATTACTTTGTCGTGATAGAGATTTACCACATAGTCCACTCCTTTTAAAATTTCAGGACTTGTCTCTTTGAATTGTTTTGGGGTGGGCATGCCTGAAATGTTTGCCGAGGTTGAAACAATGGGTTTTCCAAACTTATTAATAAGGTATTGACAAAACTTATCTGAAGCCACTCGAATGGCCAAGGTGTTGTCTTCTGCAATCAAATTTTTAGCTACTTCTTTAGGTTGGTCAAAAACGATGGTCAACGGTTTTTCTGATAAATCTATAAGGTCATAAGCCACATTTGGCACCTCTTTAACATGACGTTCCAACATGGCCTGATTGGCCACTAGGCAAATCAATGCCTTGCTGTCCTCTCTGTTTTTAAGGGCATAGACTTTTTTTACAGCATCAGGATTAGTGGCATCACATCCAATGCCCCATACGGTATCTGTAGGGTAGAGGATGAGTCCACCATTTTTAAGGATGTCGATGCAGTTGGAAAGTTCTTTTCCAAAATCTGGTTTCATTTATTTTTTGTACTTGAGTTTTTCCCTTTGCACATGTTCTATATCCAAAATATCCTTTGACTTATAGGTCAAGGCTTGATGAGTTGCTCGAAGATCACGACATAATTTCCTGAGCCCGATAGGTTCTAGGGAAGCAGCATGATCAGTTCCTTTCCAAGTCCTATCCAGCGTAAAATGCCTTTCTATAATATTTGCGCCTAGGGTGTACGCTGCAATGTCAACGGCAATCCCCAAATGATGCCCTGAAAAACCAATGTGTTTTGTTTTGTCCCCATACTTTTCTTTGAGTTTCAAAATGTCCAAAAGACAAATATCTTCAAAAGGCACAGGGTAACCTGATGTGCAGTTGTAAATTACTAGGTCTTTGCTTCTTCCATGTTCGTGGAAAAAATCAACAATGCCCTCAATTTCATCTTTGGTGGTCATTCCAGTTGAAATATGGATTTCCCCTTTATAATTTTCACATAGCCATCCCAACATGTCAAAATGATTGTTGCAGGCTGATGGTATTTTTATAAAACCAGGGTTGAGGCCAGCTATTTCTTTGGCAGAAGTAGTATCCCATACAGATGTTGAGTAGGTAATGCCTACCTCTTCACAATATTTTTTTAGTTCTTGATGTTGTGCTACATCAAACTCAAGGAACTCCCGGTGTTCTCCATACGTTTTGCCATAAGAATTGGAGGGGTTGGGATGTGGTGCCTCATATTGTTCTTTGGTCAGTAATTCCTTGTTATTTCTTTTCTGAAATTTTACAGCATTGGCTTTACAAAAGATTTTTGCCATGTAGATCATTTCTTTGGCAATTTTCATATCGCCTTTATGATTACATCCAATTTCAGCAATAATGTAAGGTTCTTTATAAGTCATTAAAATCTTGTATTATAGTTGATGATGAACTCGGCAGCTTCTCGGATAGCTCCATGTCCTGAAGAATTTTTAAGTATGATATCGGCATGATAGAGAATGTCTTTTTTGCCGTTTGAAGGACAAAAAGACCATCCAACCCTGACCATATTGCTTAGATCATTGATGTCGTCTCCTATATAAGCCACTTCGTGGAGGGCAATGTTCCGTTCCTTGCAAATGTTCTCTAGGCAAGAGTATTTGTCTTTTATGCCAAGAAAAACATCCTCAATTTGAAGTTTCTTCATACGCTGCTTTACTACTTCCGAGTTTTCAGAAGTCATGATGATTACCTTTACATGAGATTGGCGCAGGATTTCAAGACCCATTCCATCTCGCATATCAAAGGCTTTGGAAAACTCTCCATCCTTGGTGAAAGTTACGGTGCCATCAGTGAAAACGCCATCCATATCAAGTACTAGATGGTTTATCTTGCTACAAGATTTTTGTTTTTTAAAGGTAGCCGCAAGCAACTGCTCAACAACCAACCAATCGCTAGATGAGTCTATTTCAACAAATGAATCTTCATCCATTTCTATTGTTCCGATGGAGCCGCTAATACGGTTTTTAGATGCTTGTAATGCTTCTTTGGTTGTACAGTAGATGGCCCCATTTTCTACCAAGAGCCCTTCAAAATCCTGTCTCCTAGGTCTGTTGTGGATATCATAGTTCAAGCTTTTTCCTTCTTTGGACCATATAAACCGATGGGTTTTGACTACACTTAATATTGCATCTAGATTTTCTTCTTGTAATTTGGTCAATGCTTTATCAATATCTGCTCTATTAGTAAGGGGAGAGGTAGCCTGCAACAAACAGAATACGTCAAAATCATAAGATATTTTATCGCAAAATTCTAAAATGGCATCTTCGGTTGATGAGGTGTCTTCTGCGTTTTCCGATGAGCGTTTTAGGCAAGAAACTCTTGCGGTCCAATTAAAGTGTTTCTCAACATAGTCCAAAATCTCGTCATCATCAGTAAAGATGTATATTTCATCGAGTTTTGAAAAAATAGCCTCGGTCAGTACCCAAGTAAAAAGGGGGCGCCCCAATAGCTTTTTTTTATTTTTGCTTGGGATGCCCTTGGAATTTTTCCTCAGTGGTATGAAACCTACTGTTTTTTTAGTCATAAATTAAGGTTCTATTGGTCGAATGACATATTTTTCACTAGGTCTCTCGTGCCTCTGGCGGTAAATTTATCTAAATAATTCTTACCTAGAAAAAATCGCTCCTGAACAATTTCCAAGTTGGACAATGCCGTTGAGAATAGTGTATAGCCCTGTTCAAAGTGAAAACCTTGGCGCAGTCCCAGAATTTCAATAGGAAAAAGGGCGGGCAATACGACAATATCTCTAAAATAATGTTCGTATTTGGTTTTTTCCCTTGGATGCGTTTTTAGTACCAAGGTCATGTCTTTTGGCACTTTGGAAATCATGTCTCGGTAAATTTCCAGTTTTACATTTTCGTCTTTGACCACTTTATCTTCGGAAAGGGGTTGGGTAAGAATCAAAGCCAGTTTTGTGCCTTGTATGGAAATGGAATCCGTTGGGATAAAAATATTGAAGATTTCATGTTTGCTGGCTTCGTTTAAGAGTTCGGTTTCTTTTTTGATGTTGAGTTCAACGGCCTTTTTTTGAATGGGGAAGGGGAGTTTTTGCGGAAATTGTGCATGTAAGGTCTTAATTTCCTTGTCAAACCCTCCACCAATAGGTGTTTTGGTGATGTGTGATTTTAAAAATTGCTCAAATCCAGTATGCCTTTGTCTATATGTTCTTGCTCCATCTTCAATCATGTTCAAACCTTTTTTTCCATACTTGTATAAGAAATAACTTTTTGAGGAGTCGGAATCACAAAGATAAAAATCAGATGAGTTCATGAATTCAGCTTCTAGGATCAGCTCTGGATGTGTTTTTTCCAAGTAGGGGATAAGTTTCTTTTTTCTTCTAAGGGCATAATTGAATTTCCCCAGCGCTTTTACATGATCTTTGCGTTCAGAGATTATATAAATATCCCGAAAAAAGTGATTTTTAAGGTTGGGAATCAGTTTTTCGATCATTGGGGTACTTTCTACCAAAAAGAGGATGTTTTCCCCGACATTTTCAGTGGCATGACCAGAATCTTTTATAATATGGAGAATAGAAAGGTAGATATGATAGATTGTGGATCCCACATAAGTACGGTTCATCGAATTTTGGGAATTATATTGAAGATGGAAATCAAAAAACTACATTTGTAAAATTAGTTAAAATTAAATCATTGCGGATGGTCAATGTAAGTGTTATTGTAAGCACATATAATAGTCCAGATTGGTTGGAGAAAGTGTTATGGGGGTTTAATTGTCAAACATACAAGAGGTTTGAGGTGATTGTGGCAGATGATGGCTCAGGGCCAGAAACAAAAAAAATGATAGAGGGCCTCAGTACTAGATTGTTTTACCCACTAAAACATGTATGGCATGAAGATGATGGTTTTCAAAAATGCAAAATACTGAATAAGGCCATAACCGCTTCTACTACGGACTACATTATTATGACAGATGGGGATTGTATTCCTCGAGAGGATTTTGTAGAAGTACACTATATCAACAAGGAACCTGGTTACTTTATATCAGGGGGGTATTATATGTTGCCTATGAATATATCAAGAGCTATTTCCTTGGAGGATATTGAGAAGCAAAAATGCTTCGATATAGATTGGCTTAAGGACAAAGGATTGCCCAAAACATTTAAAAATAATAAGCTTACTGCAAAAGGTCTTATCTCAAGATTTTTGAACGCCGTAACTCCTACGAATGCTAGTTGGAATGGACACAATTCATCTGCATGGAAAAGAGATATATTGAACGTTAACGGTTTCGATGAGCGAATGCAATATGGAGGAGAAGACAGAGAACTCGGAGAGCGACTTTTTAATTTTGGAATAAAATCCAAGCAATTTCGCTATAGTGCTGTTTGTGTTCATTTGGACCATCAACGTAGTTATAAAACGCAAGAGGCAATTGCAAAAAACCAAGAAATAAGAAAGAATACTCGAGCTAAAAAGGAGGTTTGGACGTATTATGGCATAACCAAATAATAGGCAAGCTCATTCTTTTTTTCCAACCTTTTGAGTTCACGGCACCTTTCCAGTACACCTAATGCGTTTAGGTAACAAATAATGGCACCTTTTTTGCCATCTAAGAAACCGAGTCTAAGGATAAAGTGGTTGAAAAATTTCCACAGGGGTTTAAGTACCATCAGGAAATAGTTAAACTGTTTTTCTTTATAAAAAGCTTCTTTAGCCTTTAATTGACCATAGCGGAGCATTTTTCCTTTATAGTCGTCATAATTTTTATAACAAAAGTGGGTGAGCTTTTCTTTTAGGATACATGAACTGCCATTTACCTCCAAAGTCTCATGTACAATTTTCTTATCGGTAAATTTGGCTTTACTTTTTCTGAAAAGTCTATGGTTTTTATCTGTTTGCCATCCGCTATAGTTCAAAGGTTTGTTTTGGAACATAAACTTTCTGTAGAACCAATATGCTTCACATGCATTGGGATTATTGATTGTGTCAACAATTTCCTCTTGAAGCTCTTTTGTGACTACTTCGTCAGCATCTACAAAAAGAATCCAATCGTTAGTGGCTTGCTTTAACGTAAAAGATTTTTGAGCTGTAAAATTTTCAAAAGGATTCTGGATGACTTTAACTTTGGGCTGATTTTTGAGATACTCATAGGTCCCATCTGTACTATAAGAATCCACAACAATAATCTCATCGGCAAACGAAATGGAGTCCAAACATTTTTCAATGTAACCCATTTCGTTGTAGGTGATTATCAACGCTGATAATTTTTGCTTTGGGGTGCTCAATTCAGCCATATTTATTGGTACGAGGTTTGATGGTTACAAAACTATAACAATAAACCAATTAAAAAATTGTGTTATTTAGGAAAATTCTTATAAATGTCAGTTCTAAATTTTAGATGCGAAAACATGATATGGGTTGCTTTACGGAGAATCTTTTTTTAGTTCCGATTTTGTTTTTGTCAGGGCAGAAGCTATCACCTGATGCATATCATAATATTTATACTCGGCCAATCTACCGCCAAAAATCACATTCTTTTCTTTGTCGGCCAGTTTTTTGTAACTGTTGTAAAGTTTTTGGTTTTTATCATTGTTGATAGGGTAGTAGGGTTCTTTGTCCGATTGCCATTCCATAGGATATTCCTTGGTAATAACAGTCTTTTTTTGTTGTCCAAACTCAAAATGCTTGTGCTCTATAATACGGGTAAAGGGCGTTTCTGCATCTGTATAATTTACCACGGCATTACCTTGATAGTTTTGTTGCATCAATATTTTATTCTTAAAATCAAGGCTTCGATACTCAAGTCGGCCAAAACGGTAATCAAAATATTCATCTATTTTTCCGGTAAACACGATTTTCTTTGCTAGAGAACTTAAGACTTGTCGGTCGTTAAAAAAATCGATATTGATTTTGGTCTCAATGCCACTAAGTAATTTATAGGTTAACTGGTTGTATCCCCCAATAGGAATACCTTGATAATGATCATTAAAATAATTGTTGTCATACCTGAATCTTAGGGGCAATCTTTTTATGATAAAAGCAGGTAGGTCGGTTGCTTTTCGTCCCCATTGTTTTTCGGTATAACCTTTTATCAGTTTTTCATAGATATCGCGGCCCACTAGTGCTAAGGCTTGTTCTTCTAGGTTATTGGGTTTTGTTTTTTTATAAGGTTCGGTCTGTTCTTCTATTTTTTTTTGGGCTTTATCTGGTGATTTAATACCCCATAGCTGATAAAACGTATTCATGTTAAAGGGTAGGTTGTAGAGTTGTCCTTTATAATTGGCCAAAGGAGAATTGGTATAGCGGTTAAAATCAACAAATTGGTTCACATAATCCCATAGCTCTTTATTGTTTGTATGAAAAATATGGGCGCCGTATTTATGTACGTTAATGCCCTCTATGTTCTCACAATAGACATTACCGCCTAGATGATTTCTTTTGTCGATGACCAAACACTTTTTTCCTTTTTTTGTCATTTCATGAGCAAATACACAGCCAAAGAGTCCTGAGCCAACAATAAGGTAATCGTACATTTTAGGGTCAATCATTACATGGTTATAGTTTGCTTTAAAAATACTACTTTGGAGTGTGTCAAATAAAATTATTTTTGAACGCAAATACTACTCATGTTGAATTCACGGTACTATATTTCTAGAAATTATAAGGCGACTACCAACGCGGCATCAAAACCAAAAATGGATTGTGAAACGGTCATGGCCACATACGGGTATAAAAACTTAGGGTTTGCCCAAACCAATCACCCCAGTTCAGCAGTTGGGGCGATTATAAGTTTTTTAGGAATTACAAGAGGCTTATTGCGCCTTCCATTTAAGAGTACTTTTTGTATGCAATACCCTTTGAGTAAGTTTTATGGGTACGTTACCACAATGGCGAGGTTAAAGGGGTGTAAGGTACTTATGGTCGTTCATGATGTAAAATCACTAATGGGAAAATCAAAAGACATAGCCAAGGAAATGAAAAAATTCAATAAAGCAGATATATTGATTTTACATAATGATGCAATGATTAAGTGGTTTTATGAAAATGGGTATAAGGGAAAGACCGTGCCCCTTTATCTTTTTGATTATTTGCCCGAAGGTAAATTGCCCAAAATGCAAGCAATGGAAGTTGGAAGAGATATAGTTTTTGCAGGTGGACTAGGTATGGAGAAGAGTGCTTTTCTATATAAAATTGACGGACTGCCATTAAAGTCGTTTTGTTTTAAACTATTTGGTAATGGTTTTCAGGAGCATTTACTTAATATGGATGAAACCGTATTGAAGTATGGTGGTAAATTTTCGCCCAACGAAGTAATGCACCATTTAAAAGGCAATTTTGGTTTGGTCTGGAATGGAGACTCCATTACGGAATGTTCAGGTAATTTTGGGAAATACCTTTTGTACAACAATCCACATAAAACCTCGCTATACATACTGGCTGGTTTGCCTATTATTATTTGGACAAAGGCAGAGATGGCAAAATTTGTAGAACGGGAGCAAATAGGCCTTAGTATTGAATCACTTGAAGAACTCCCTGAAAAAATCCAAGGATTATCTAAGGAACGTTATGAAAAAATATTGGCCAATGTAGCAAGGGTTCGTACTAAATTGGCCAATGGAGGTTATCTTACCGATGCTTTGCAGCAAGTAGAAGAACTCGTTTAAACTGCTACATCATATTCTCTTAGGGCATCATTTAGCGATGTTTTTTTATTGGTACTTTCTTTTCGTTTTCCAATAATCAAGGCACATGAAACATTATACTCGCCAGCGTTGAACTTTTTGTTATAACTTCCGGGAATTACCACTGATCCAGCGGGTACCCGCCCTTTCATTTCAATAGGTTCATTGCCGGTAACATCAATAATCTTGGTCGAAGCCGTCAGCACTACATTGGCACCCAGAACGGCTTCTTTTTCTACCCTGACACCTTCAACAACAATACAGCGAGAACCAATAAAAGCATTGTCTTCAATAATTACAGGAGCAGCTTGCAAAGGCTCTAAAACTCCTCCTATGCCAACACCTCCACTTAAATGTACGTTTTTACCAATTTGAGCACAACTGCCAACGGTAGCCCAAGTATCCACCATAGTTCCCTCGTCTACATAAGCACCTATATTTACATAACTTGGCATTAGAATAGTTCCTTTGGAAATGTATGCGCCATGTCTGGCCACTGCATGAGGAACAACACGGATTCCTTTTTGTTGATATCCTTTTTTCAATGGAATTTTATCATGGTATTCAAAAATCCCAGCTTCCAATACTTCCATTTTTTGTATCGGAAAATAAAGAACAACTCCTTTTTTGACCCATTCATTAATATGCCAACCATCACCTGTAGGCTCTGCACATCTCAACTCCCCAGCATCAATCAAATTGATTACTTCCCGAATTGCCGTTTGCGTTTTTTCCTCTTTCAATAATTCACGGTTATCCCATGCTTCCTCTATAAGTGCTTTTAATGCGGTCATTGTGTATTCAAATTTTGACAAAGATAGTTTCCTTGGTACAATATTACAGGTAATTTTAAAGGCATAACATTTTAGGTTATTTTTGCCAAAAATTTTGGATTGGCAAGGATTTTGGCTTTAGATTACGGAAAGGTAAGAACGGGAATTGCAGTTACCGATGAACTTCAGTTGATCGCTTCTGGACTTACTACGGTTGAAACCAAGGACTTGTTACAGTTTCTTGAAGATTACTTCAAAAAAGAAAATGTGGAAAGGTTGGTCGTAGGGCTACCCAAGCAGATGGATAACACTCCATCGGAATCTGAAACATTGATTCAGTCCTTTTTAGTAAAACTGTCGAGAAAATTTCCAGAGATTCCAGTGGAACGACAAGATGAGCGTTTTACATCCAAGATGGCGTTCCAGACCATGCTGTATAGCGGAATGAAAAAGAAAAAGCGGCAAAACAAAGCCGTAATTGATGAGATAAGTGCCACACTGATTTTGCAGGCCTACCTTAACAGGATTTAGTTTATGATTTTACCCATTGTTGCTTACGGAGAACCGGTTTTACGAAAAATAGCAAAGGACATCAACCAAGATTACCCTAAATTGGATGAATTGATAGCCAATATGTGGGATACCATGTACAATGCCCATGGTGTTGGTTTAGCTGCTCCCCAAGTAGGATTGCCCATCCGTTTGTTTTTGGTGGATACCACCCCTTTTGCTGATGATGAAGAGTTGGGCAAGGAAGAACAAGAAGCTTTGAGTGGTTTCAAAAAGGTTTTTATTAATGCTAAGATTGAAGAGGAAACAGGAGAGGAGTGGAATTTCAACGAGGGATGTTTGAGCATTCCGGATATTCGTGAAGATGTCAAAAGAAAACCAGAAATTACCATTACTTACTTGGATGAAAACTTTAATTCCCACACAGAAACATATGATGGGTTATTGGCTAGAGTAATTCAACATGAGTATGACCACATACAGGGTATTTTGTTTACAGATAAACTTTCTTCCTTAAAAAAACGTCTTCTAAAGACTAGATTAGAGAAGATTTCCAAAGGAAAGATCAATGTAGATTATAAGATGCGGTTTCCAAGTATCAAAAAAGGACGTTAAAAAAGTCTGCAATTGGAAGAAAAATATAATTTTGCCCGCATAAACAATTTACATGGCACTTGACAAAATTTTATCAATAGGCGGCAAGCCCGGATTATATCGATTATTGACCCAAACTAGATCTGGTTTTGTGGGAGAGTCCCTTCTGGACGGAAAACGTATAACCGTTAGTATGCGCAGCAATGTTAGTGTATTGTCCGAAATTGCCATCTATACCCTTGAAGAAGAAGTGCCGCTTCGCGAAGTTTTCCAAAAGATAAAGGAAAAAGAAGGTGGTGAGAAGACTCAAATTAGCCATAAAGCTGAGAAAATAGCACTAGAAGAATATTTCTTCGAAATCCTTCCCAATTATGATGAGGACAGGGTTTATGCCAGTGACATCAAAAAAATCATTCAATGGTACAATATCCTTATTGATAACAAGCTTACAGATTTTGTTGAGGAGGATAATGAAGATGCGGTTGCAGCATCTTCTGAAGAGGAATAGCAATCTCCTTTCATAGTACTTAAAATACTTTTATATAATAATTTTGAAAATGCACACATCGTTTATGTGTGCATTACTTTTTTAGAGTTGCTCAGCTTATTGGTATATAAATTTTATATGGCAATCTATACTTTTTACAACTGATTCATCTGTGTGCTTTTAAAGGAAACCATAAATAATATTTATGATTTTTATGAAATAATTAAATAATGATTTATCAATTATTTGATTCAATTTTGTGAACGTTAACCTTTTAAGCCATTATATATGAGAACAAGAACTTTAACAAAAGAAGATTCCGGCCAAGCAATAAACAGAATAGTAAAAGTTGCTGTAGCTATGGGTGACGGCATTGGACCAGAAATCATGAAGGCTACTTTGGATATCCTCAAAGCATCTGGTGCAAATATTGAACCTGAATTTATTGATTTAGGTAAGGAAGTCTATCTCTCAGGAGAAAGTTCGGGCATAGCTGAAAAAGCTTGGGATACTATTGCCAATAACAAACTTATTTTTAAAGCACCTATAACAACGCCTCAGGGAAAAGGCTTTAAAAGTTTAAATGTGACTTTGAGAAAATCATTGGGACTATTTGCCAATGTTCGACCAGTTTCTGCCTTACATCCATACGTAGCGACCAATTTTCCAGATATGGATGTAGTTATCATCAGAGAAAATGAGGAAGACTTATATGCTGGTATTGAACATAGGCAAACCCAAGATGTTGTTCAGTGCTTAAAGCTCATTACTAGACCTGGTTGTGAGCGTATTATCCGATATGCCTTTGAGTATGCTGTTGCTTTTGGTCGAAAAAAGGTTACTTGTATGGTGAAGGATAACATCATGAAATTGACTGATGGTTTGTTTCATCAAGTTTTTAAAGAAATTGCAGTTGCGTATCCCCAAATTCAGCACGATACCCAAATAATAGATATAGGTTCCGCCCGCTTGGCCGCAAAACCTGAAAATTATGATGTAATAGTGACCCCAAATCTTTATGGCGATATCATATCTGACATTGCTGCAGAAATAGGTGGTTCCGTTGGTATGGCTGGTTCTGCCAACATCGGAAAGAATGTGGCCATGTTCGAAGCTATTCATGGTTCTGCACCAGATATTGCTGGTCAAGGAATAGCCAACCCTTCAGGTTTAATAAATGCTGCGGTAATGATGTTGGCTCATATAGGTCAACATGAAAAAGCTGATCTTATAAAAAATGCTTGGCTGGTTACTTTGGAAGAAGGATACCATACGGCTGATATATATTCCGAAGGTTTAAGTATTGAGAAAGTAAATACAAAAGAGTTTGCCCAAAAAGTGATTGAAAATTTAGGAAAGACTCCGAATAATTTAGGTGCAAGTCAATTGGGGAAATCCAAAGGAGTAGTAAGTATTCCTGAATATAGTAGAAAAGAGGAGAAAAAAGAGCTGGTGGGTGTGGATGTATTTTTAGATTGGCCCGGCAATGATGCGCATGAGCTGGGAGCTATTTTAGCTGCTCTGGATGTTTTCAAACTGAAATTAAAAATGATAACCAATCGGGGAGTGAAAGTTTATCCAAAAGGTTTAAAAGAAACTTTTTGCACAGACCATTGGCGTTGTCGCTTTGTTGGTGTAGATGCCAATATCGATCAAAAAGAACCAGAATATTCCACTGTTGGATTTGAGCAGGTGGTTGCTTTGCTTTCAAGACTCAACCATGATGGTTTTGATGTGATTAAAACCGAAAACCTCTACAAATTCAATGGTAAACGTGGTTTCTCCTTGGGGCAAGGGGAATAATGGTTAAATAGAACAATAAAAAGAACCTAGTGCCGCCACTAGGTTCTTTTTATTCTTACTTCAGTTTTTCCAAAGTTTTTTATTCTTCCCAGTCAATCAATTTAGAGGGGTAATACTTCACATTCTCTCTTTTTAGATAAGCTGTTTGTGTAGCAAGACGTTTTTTATAATCTTCCCAATCGCATTGTGCCGCTTCTGACCAGCCCAGTTCTGCATACCCAATGGCGCGCGGGAAAGCCAAATATTCCAGTTCTTCAATGGTACTTATAGTTTCAGACCATAACGGAGCTTCAATCCCAAGAATTTTTTCTTTGGGAAGTCCTTCAACATAGGTTTCAGGGTTCCAATTATAAGCAACGTCTACAGGAATAAGCCCTGCCCAACTTAAACCATATTTAGAAATGGAATCGTACTTCATATCCAAATAGGCTTTTTTAGCTGGCGAAATAATAATCTGACTTCCTTTTTTTCCAGCTTTAAGGGCACTTTCCGGCTCGTTCCAAAGTTGACCAATGGTTGTGGAGTCAATATCGGCTTGAGCAATTTCGTTCCAACCTATGGCTCTTTTACCATGTTTTTGAACGATTTTCTCCACTTTCTCCACAAAGATCAGGTAATCTGACTTTGGAGTTACGTGACTTTCATCTCCTCCAATATGAAAATAAGGACCAGGAGTTATAGAAGCAATTTCTCCAATAACATCATCCAAAAAAGCATATACGGTATCTTTTCTGGCACTGAAAGAACTATACCCTACTTTCATATCGGTTCTTACCCTAGGCTTATCTGCTTTTCCCCCTGCGTGTAAAAAAGGATAGCTCAATGATGCGGCATTGGTATGACCCGGCATATCCACTTCTGGTATGATAATCATATGTCTGTCAGCAGCATATTGCACCAATTCTTTATAATCTTCTTGGGTGTAAAAACCACCTTTGCCACCACCAACTTCGGATGCACCTCCAATTTCTGTCAATTTGGGCCATGATTTAACCTCAATACGCCATCCTTGGTCATCAGTCAAGTGCAAATGGAGAGCATTGTACTTGTAATAGGCCAGCAGGTCTATGTATTTTTTGACCTCATCCACAGTAAAAAAGTGTCTGGCAACGTCCAACATGGCACCTCGGTACTCAAATTTTGGCCCATCAATTATTTTTCCGGTGGGAATCAACCATAATGGATGGTCTGTAAGGGTGTCGTTGCTTTTTTCGGGAATGAGCTGTCGTAAGGTCTGAATACCCCTGAAAGCCCCAGCTGCAGTATTGGCATTAAGTAAAATTGAATCTTTTTTGATGTATAATTGATAAGATTCTGGCATTTGCAGATTTAAACTATCAGATTGCCCGATATAAATAAAACGACTTGCCTTTTTTTCACCATCTGAGCTGTTCACACCTAGATCCAATCCAATTTTTTTATTGATTTTCTGAGCGAGAAATTGCCCTACCTTTTCAATTTCCGCATCAGTTTGAGAAGTTAAAATGGATGTGTTTTCATCTAAACCAAAAGCACTATTTGTGGCGATGGTTTTTATTGGAATAGGAATAATTGGCGCGGCAGTTAAATCAGTATGTGGGAATTTGATTTCCTCTTTTTTAGGTTGACATGCTGCAATAAATAAAATTCCGATAAAAAGTAGTAATGCCCTTGTTTTCATGATTTAGTGTTGTTAACGTGTTCTTTGAGAACGGCATACCAGAGATCATATCCTTTGACGTTCATATGTAGCCCATCCTCTATAAATAAGTCTTTTTTTAGTTTCCTTTTGTTGAGCATAATGTTCCAAACATCCACAAATTGAACATGAGGCAGGGTAGACGCAAGTTGCTCCAACTTTTTGTTGAACCTCATGTATTTGCGTTTCAGATGCCATCTAGAAATACTTGGTTTGGCAGAGATGAGAACAATTTCCATGTTCGGTCTTTTGGTTTGTAGATATTCCAAAATGTTGATGAAAGTTTTAATGATGGCTCTAGGTCTTCTTTTAAGACTGATATCATTATCTCCTTCATATATAAAGACTTTACTGGGATTGTAATCCAGGATCAATTCATGTAGATAAAGTTCTAAATCCCAAGAAAGTGAGCCTCCAAAGCCCGTGTTCAAGATTTGTTGGTCTGGAAACCTTTCTTGCAGATCTTCCCACATACGAATGCTTGAACTTCCCGTAAAAACTATGGTTTCTTGTGATTCGTCCCAATTATCTGAAACCCTATTTTGAACTTCTTTGACCTCTTCGGCAAAAATGTTCTTTTCTTGAGCGCTTAAGGTCGATACAACAAATAATAATGCAAAAAAATACTTCATAATATTACTTTTTGACGAAAGTACCTTTAATTCCTTGCACCGAACTAGTGCCTACCATTATTTCAAATTCACCAGGTTCCACAATAAACTCATATTGATGGTTATAAAAGCCCAATTCTTTATCAGTTAGAAGAAATTCTACATTTTTAGAAGCTTTAGGTGCCAAATGTATCTTTTTGAAACCTTTGAGTTCCTTTACAGGTCTTGTGACACTGGCTACTTTGTCATGGATGTACAACTGAACCACTTCTTCGCCCGCTACGCTTCCTGTGTTGGTTACTTTCACTGAAACTTTGATGTTATTTTGATCTTGGGTGTCAATTTTTAAATCTGAATATTCAAAAGTAGTATAGCTTAAACCATATCCAAAAGGGAATAAGGGTTCATTTTTTTCATCACTATAATGTGTCCAGAATACGATTGGTTCGGGTTGGGCCCTTCCAGTGCTGTAGTTGTTATAATAAATAGGTATTTGTCCAACGCTACGCGGAAATGTCATGGGAAGTTTACCACTAGGATTGTAATCTCCAAAAACTACTTTGGCAATGGCATTTCCAGTTTGAGAGCCCAGTTGCCAAGCTTCCAAAATTGTGGGAACATTTTCTGCTTCCCAGGTTATGGTCAACGGACGCCCGTTCATCATGATCAATACTACATTTTTATTGACTTTGTATACGGCTTTCAATAAGTCTAATTGTAGTCCCGGGAGTCCTAATTTTGTTCTGCTTCGTGCTTCACCACTTTGAAAACCGTGTTCCCCTAAAACCATAAGCACTACATCCGAAGCTTTGGCCAATGCAACAGCTTCTTCTATTCCTGAAGTATCTGTCGTGTTCACCTTTACCTCATTTAAGAAGTTGGCATCTGCATCAAAAACTTGAGGGCCACGACTGTATGTAATGTTTTCAGAATAACTTTTGAGTCCTTCGAGCACAGTAACAGCAGTATTGTTATCAGAACCTAAACGCCAGCTCCCCAAAGGACTGTTATTATCATTGGCAAGTTCTCCAATGACAGCTATTTTTGACTGATTTTTTTTCAAGGGGAGTAAGTTACCTTCATTCTTAAGTAGCACCATGGATTTTTTGGCCATTTCTAAGACGCCAGATTGATGATCATCGTGATAAATCCTTTCCTTTTCACGTTGTTCATTACAATATCTATAAGGGTCATCAAACAATCCCAGCTCAAACTTTACTTTGAGGATGCGTCGTACGGCTTCGTCAACAAGGCTTTCATCAACTTTTCCTTCTTTTACATTATTGACCAAATGCGTAATGTACGCATACGATTCCATGTCCATGTCCGATCCCGCCTTGACACCTAGTTCCGCGGCATGTTTTAAATTTTCTGCAAAACCATGGGGTACCAGCTCTCCAATAGAAGCCCAATCAGAAATTACATATCCGTTAAAACCCCATTTTTCTTTTAAAATATCTCTTTGGAGATAACTGCTACCGGTTACTGGTACACCGTTCAGAAGATTAAACCCATTCATGATGGTTTTCACATCCATGTCCACTGCAGCTTTGAAAGGAGGCAAAACAGTATTGTAAAGTGTTGATGTGCCTATATCTGCGGTATTGTACTCTTTTCCTGCTTCGGCAAAACCATAGGCTGCAAAATGTTTTGCGCATGCTGCAATGGTATTGTTTTTTGAAAGATCATCACCTTGGAATCCTTTAACCCTTGCTTTGGCAATTGCTGAACCTAAAAAAGGATCTTCACCACCACCTTCCATAACACGGCCCCAGCGAGGATCATGGGAAATGTCCACCATAGGGGCAAAGGTCCAACTTAAACCTACGGCAGAAGCTTCATCGGCTGCAATTCTGGCTGAACTTTCAATGGCCTCCATATCCCAACTAGCAGCTTCAGCCAAGGGAATGGGAGATAGTGTTTTGTATCCGTGGATTACATCAAAACCAAAAATAAGAGGAATACCCAATCTGGACTCTTCCACAACTAATTTTTGTAATTTTCTAACCTCTTCAGTCCCGGTTACATTGAGCATGGAGCCTACCCAACCTTTTCTTAGGTGCTCATATTTATCTGCAGCATTGCCTTCTTTGGGTGCAGGACCTGTTACATCCCAAAAACCATTGTATTGGTTCATTTGACCCACTTTTTCTTCTAGGGTCATCTTGCCTAGCAAAGCATCTACTCTTTGGTCAATAGTAGTGTTTTGTGCCATGATGGAATTATTCAACAGTATTACAACTGACAAACATAACAAGTAAAACAATAGTTTAGTTTTCATCTTTGAAAAGGAGTGTTGAAAAAGTAGTTGATAGTCTCCTAAAATAAGCTAAAAATCCATCATGCCCTAATGTATGGTCTTTGTACTTTTAGATAAAATTTTATAGATGAACGCTAGATTTGAGCAGCTGGACGCATTTGGAAGATTGCTGAACATCATGGATGAACTTCGAGAGCAATGTCCGTGGGACAAAAAGCAGACAATGCAGTCGTTAAGGCATTTGACCATTGAAGAAACCTATGAGCTGGGTGACGCTATTTTGGACAACGATATGGAGGAAATCAAGAAAGAGTTGGGCGATGTATTGCTACATATTGTTTTCTATGCCAAGATAGGTTCGGAGACGGGAGATTTTGATATTGCTGATGTTGCCAATGGAATATGTGATAAACTTATTCATAGACATCCACACATTTATGGTGATGTTAAAGTGGAAAATGAGGAAGAAGTAAAACAGAATTGGGAGAATATCAAGTTAAAGGAGGGCAAGAAAAGTGTACTTGAAGGAGTTCCACAAAGTTTACCGGCTTTGGTAAAGGCCAATAGAATCCAAGAAAAGGTGGCTGGCGTTGGTTTTGATTGGGAAAAACCAGAGCAGGTGTTTGAAAAGCTTCAAGAAGAGCTGGGAGAACTTCAAGAAGAGGTTCAATCAGAAAATAAGGATAGGATGGAAGCTGAATTTGGCGATGTACTTTTTTCCATGGTGAATTATGCCCGTTTTTTGGATATTAATCCTGAAAACGCATTGGAACGCACCAATAAAAAGTTCATCAAAAGATTCCAATATTTGGAAGAAAAGACCAAAACTATTGGAAAGACTCTAAAGGAAATGACCTTGGCGGAAATGGATGTCTTTTGGGAGGAAGCCAAGAAAACATGATATATATAAGTACATAAAAATGAAAATGCGCATAACTTTTTGGAAAATATTTCTCGTTGTAGGATTTATAGCTCTTACCATAGGATGTAAGGAAAAACAATCCAGCACTTCTGAAAGACCCAATATTTTGTTCATATTATCAGATGACCATACCTCACAGTCTTGGGGTATTTATGGAGGTCTTTTGGAGAATTATGTGCAAAACAAGAATATTAAAAGGTTATCCAGAGAGGGAACAGTTCTTAACAATGCGTTTTGTACCAATTCCATATGTAGTCCAAGCAGGGCTACCATACTTACAGGGCAGTATAGCCATATAAATAAGGTTTATACTTTGAGGGAGCCTTTGCCCATAGGGCATCCAAATATTGCCAAAACATTTAGCGAGTCGGGTTATCATACCGCACTCATTGGAAAATGGCATTTATTTAGGCAACCTGAAGGATTTGATCATTTTGAAGTATTGCCAGGACAAGGTACATATCACAATCCTATTTTGAAGACGAAAAAAAATTGGATGGATGGTTCAGATGGAAGTAAGGGAAAGCAGTACGATGGATTTTCCACCGATGTGATTACCGATCTAACCATTGAGCATCTTAAAAATCGTGATAAAAACAAACCATTCTTAATGTTCACTCATTTTAAAGCTACCCATGAGCCTTTTGATTATCCGTCCAGATTTGCTCATCTATATGAAAATCAGGAAATACCGGAGCCCAAATCTTTATTGAATTTTGGCGCGGAGACCAGTGGGAGAACTTTCGAAGGGCAAATCTTGGAAAGGCTTGCCTTAAGATGGGAACAGGCAACAAAAAATCCAGATAAATTCTGGACTTCTTATCCTGGATTACCTTATCCAATGGATGGATTGGATAGTATACAAAAGCGAAAAAGAATCTATCAAAAATTGGTGAAGGATTTCATGCGTTCCGGGGCAGCCATTGATGATAATATTGGTAAATTGTTGGATTATTTGGAATCAGAAGGGATAGCAGAGAATACCATAGTGGTATACACTGCAGATCAAGGATATTTTTTGGGGGAACATGGTTTTTTTGACAAACGCTTGATTTATGAAGAGTCCCTTAGAATGCCTTTTGTGATTCGATTTCCTAAGGAAATTAAAGCTAACCGAAGAATTGATGATATCATCCTGAATATTGATTTTCCAGCTTTATTGACCGACTACGCAGGAATTGAACCTCAAGAATATATGCAGGGGAAAAGCTTCAGACATCTTCTCAATGGCATTGATCCTGATGGATCGGATTGGCGTCAGCAAATGTACTATCGCTATTGGCTCCATCACCCAGATAGACCTGCGCATTTTGGAATAAGGAACAATCGATACAAATTGGCATTTTTCTATGGTCAAGGCTTAGGAATGAGTGGTGCATCTTCAGAGGTTTCAAAACCCCAATGGGAATTTTATGATCTGAAAAAGGACCCTAATGAACTGCATAATGCGTACAACGATTCTGAGTACACGGGCATTATTGAAAACATGAAAAAATCGTTGCTGGAAGAACGAATAAAATATGCCGACATGGACGAGGAATATCCTGAAATGCAACCAATTTTAGAAGACGCTTTTAACTAATTCCATCTTATTTAATTTCAATGATAAGTACATCTCATCAGTAACAAAGATGATATATTTGCCCCTTGTGAATATCTGACGAATGTTTAATAGCTACACCAAGGAATTTAAATACAATCTTAAGCTTGCCTATCCAGTAATATTGGGTATGTTGGGCCATACTTTTGTGGCCTTTGCAGACAATATCATGGTGGGGCAATTAGGAACTGCAGAGCTAGCTGCGGTATCTCTTGGGAATAGCTTTGTGTTCATCGCCATGTCCTTGGGCATTGGGTTTTCTACGGCAATCACCCCTTTGGTCGCAGAGGCTGATGGGGCTGGAAATAAGCTGGCTGGTAAAAGTGCCTTAAAGCATGGTCTGGTACTCTGCACATTATTGGGAATTTCACTTTTTGGAATCATACTGTTGTGCAAGCCGCTCCTGCATTATATGGACCAACCCGAAGAGGTGGTTGAATTGGCCATTCCATATTTGGAATTGGTGGCCTTTTCACTCATCCCTTTGATAATTTTCCAGGCTTTCAAACAATTTTCAGAAGGACTCTCACAGACAAAATATCCCATGTTTGCCACCATTTTGGCCAACATCGTAAATATTTCGATCAACTACTTGCTCATTTTTGGCTCATTCGGGTTTCCTAAATTGGGTATTGTAGGTGCGGCAATAGGAACACTGGTTGCCAGGGGCATTATGGTTGTCTTTATTTGGGTTTTATTGAAACGGAAAAAGAAATTTGAAACCTATGTGACCCGTTTCAATTTTAAAATAATTGAAAAAAAGGTAATCAAGAAAATTATCAGTTTGGGTTTTCCATCAGCCATGCAAATGTTTTTTGAAGTGGCCATTTTTACAGCTGCCATTTGGCTAAGTGGTGTATTGGGAAAAAACGCTCAAGCAGCCAACCAAATCGCATTGAATTTGAGCAGCATGACGTTTATGGTCGGAATGGGACTCAGTGTAGCCGCCATGGTTCGTGTAGGAAATCAAAAAGGTTTACAGAATTTTAAAGAGTTAAGAAGGATTGCCAAGTCCATTTTCTTCCTTACTTTTTTGATGGAAGTGGTTTTTGCCGTGCTATTTTTAGTTGGAAGGCATTGGTTACCCACAATTTATTTGGATGTTGACGACGTAATCAATAAAATGGATAATGCTGAAGTTATCATTATTGCCGCAAAACTGTTATTGGTAGCTGCGTTTTTTCAGATTTCTGATGGATTACAAGTGGTTGTGCTGGGTGCATTGCGCGGACTACAAGATGTTAAGATTCCTACTTTAATTACATTTATTGCCTATTGGTTGATAGGTTTTCCAGTTTCCTATTACTTGGGACTTTTTACAGCATACAAAAGCACAGGAATCTGGATAGGATTGTTGTTGGGTCTTACGGCGTCAGCTATAATGTTGTATATTCGATTCAATTATTTGACCAAAAAACTGATAAATACCTAATTCAATTTTATGGAACTGCCTAAATTTCTTTTGGCCGACAATACGGATTATCCAACTGCCATTTTTATAGTCCATACCGAATATCCAAGGTTCATTATCAATTTGGAAAATGATGAGGTGGAATGGATGGAAGAATTCTCGAAGGAAGATGAAGAAGAATTGTCCGCGGAGGCCGAAAATTTGATTGAAGCCGCCACTGCCTTTTATGATAGAGAAGTGTCTAGATACGATGAGTAATGCTTGAACAACTCATTCAATACGATAAGGATCTCTTTTTGTTTCTAAACAGTTTGGGAACACCCACTTGGGATGGTTTTTGGATGTTCATGACAAAGACCAAAAATTCCGCTCCATTATATATTCTCTTACTTTATTTGACCTTTAGAAATTTTGGATTGAAAAAAACGGGAATCGTTTTAGTGATGGTGGCATTATTGATTACATGTACAGACCAGTTGTCCAATTTTTTTAAATATGGAGTAGGTCGCTTAAGACCCTGTCACGATCCAGAGATAAGTTTAGTAATGCGTTTGGTGAAAAGTTATTGTGGTGGTAAGTTCAGTTATTTTTCTGCGCATGCAGCCAATTCATTTGCCCCGGCAACCTTTTTTGCTATTTTGTTTTCGGGCAAGGTCAAATATATGGGGATGCTACTGTTGTTATGGGCCATAATAGTTGCTTATAGTAGAATATATATTGGTGTCCACTTCCCGTTGGATATCATAACAGGCGCCATAATTGGAACGCTATTTGGCTGGTTATTTGCTAAGTTGGCTATATTTGCATTCCAAAAAATGGGGACATGATATCTTCGGCCAGGTACTGGTTCTTACTTACCCTTGTTATTCTGGTGTATATCGCTGGAATGTTTGTCACCCTTTTTGAAAATGATTCAGCACAGTTTGCGGTCATGGCCATGCGAATGGTTCAGGAAAACGATTTCTTCACCCTTATAAAGGGAACTGAAGAGTATTTGGACAAACCTCACATGCATTATTGGTTAGCGGCAATTTCCTTCAAAATTTTTGGTATCAACGAATGGGCTTACCGAATTCCAGCAATTTTAATCACATTATTAGCGGCATATAGCTGTTTTGGACTAGGGAAACTGCTCTATAATAGGGATGTTGGAAGGTTATCAGCACTTATTTTTATGACGGCACAGACCATTGTGCTATCTGTCATAGACGTAAGAACTGATGCAGTGTTGACGGGCTTTACCATTTTTTCAATTTGGCAACTGGTATCCTATGTGGAAGTGAACAAACTCAAGAATATTCTTTTAGGGGCTTTAGGAGCAGGATTGGCTTTTTCCACTAAAGGACAAATTGCGTTGGTGGTGATAGGAATATCCTTGTTTTGCCACTTGGCCTACACTAGAAAGTGGAAACAGTTATTAAGTTGGAAGGTTCTGGTAGCTTTGTTGGTTTTTGGATTGACAATTTCCCCCATGTTGTATGCCTACTATCATCAATTTGATTTACACCCGGAAAAAGTAATTCGAGGAAAATCTAATAGAAGTGGCATCTTTTTTATTTTCTGGGAACAGAGCTTTGAGCGAATGAGCGGGGAAGGTATTGGAAAGAATAGTAGCGATTTCTTCTTTTTCTTCCACACTTTTTTATGGATTTTTCTTCCATGGACAATTTTGGCTTTAATGGCTTATTGGGAACGCGTAAGAGCATTTATTAAAATGAAATTCGCTTACAGGCACCAATTTGAGTTTTTAACTGTTGGGGGCATCACTTTTTTGTTTCTTTTGATAAGTTTTGCTCAATTTAAGTTACCACATTATATGAACATTTTGGTGCCATTATATGCAATACTGTCCGCTTCATATCTCTACAGTTTATATCGATATGAGAAGCGTGGGGCCATCAAATTGATTTTGGGAGTTCAATATTTTATACTGAGCTTAGTGTTCATTTTTGTCCTCTTGGTTTGCTTCTATATATTTAAGTTCAAACATATACATGGTTATTTTGTCTTATTGACGATTTTGGGGGTTATTATATATTTCTGTCTTAAACGCGAAGCCCATTATAAGAGGATCATAACACTCTCCGTATATAGTTCATTATTATTAAATGGAGTTTTAAATACCCATTTCTATCCAAAGCTACTTGAGTATCAGGCTGGTTCCACTATGGCAGAAAAAGTAGCTGAACAAAACATTCCCGTGGATAAAATCTATAAGCTTTCCGAACGCCATACTTGGGCTTTGGACTTTTATAACCAAGACCCGGTGAATATTGTTTCCATGTCAGAATTGATGGATAAAAATGATATCTGGATTTATGCCACTGATAAGGAATTGGACAAACTCCTCAATGAAGGGCTTCATTGGCACGAGCATATTACCGTGGATCAATTTCGCATTACACGACTTCAGCTGAAGTTTCTAAACCCACAAACACGTCAAAGAAAACTAAATAGGATGCATTTAGTGCATATGGACTAGCCCATGTTTTCCAATTTCGGTTTTTTGAAGTGATATGCAATTCCGAATAAAGAAACCAAGGCCGTAATCAAGAAAAAGGTAAAACTAATTCCTACCGAAGTATCTGCGTTCAATCCCAACCATTTAGCACCGTACAGGAAAGTAACTTCCCTACTTCCAATACCTCCAATGGTTAGTGGAACAACGGAAACAATGGAAGAAATCAGAAAAACGAAGAGATACTCAAATACGTTGGAAACTATGGCAAGCGATTTAAGAATGCACAGTACGCTGGTCAATTGGGCCGATTGCACTAAAGCAGAATATCCTACAGACTTCCAGAAAACAGGCAAAGAGAAAGTAAAGAGTTTTTTGCAAAACAACCAGAACACTGTAACGCTCAGTGGAATGGCAAGTATGATTAACCAAGTAAAATCTTCAAAAAAGGACTGGGTAGAGAGTAGAGCCAAAACACAGGCGTATATGAAAATCAATAACATACCACTTAATCTGTCCAAAACTAAAACCGAAACCACCTTTTTTGTGCCGGTCTTATATTGTTTTTGAATGACAAACCCTTTGTAAGCATCACCTCCTATACCACCGGGCAAAAATAAATTGTAGAACATGCCCAACAAGTATAGTTTTAAATTGCTTGTTTGGGATAGTTTGGCCCCAATTTCATGAAAATAAAGGTTCAGCCTAAGGGCTGAGAACATTTTAGAGATTACAAAAAAAAGAATAGCCCCAATTAAATAAATCGGATTGCTCTTTTTTAGGATTTGTAAGACATCCTTAATATCTATTTTGGTGAAGATAAAGTAGATCAAGGATACACTGATGACAATTTTCAGTGCAGTAATGAGCTTTTTACGCAGCTTTTCCGTCACCTATGGAGATTTTTTTAATGCGATAAGGTCTTTTCTGTTGCGATTCGTAATAAGTCCTGATCAATAATTCCATTACAATTCCAATAGTGAACAACTGAATACCCCCTAAAATGAACATCATTCCAAAAATGAGCAGTGGTCTGCTGCCAATATCCTGCCCAAAACCAAGTTTTACCACCAAAAGATATATATTGATTAAAATCCCAAGGATAATCAACAATACCCCAAAGATTCCAAAAAGGTGAATGGGTCGTTGAAAGTATTTTCTAATGAAGAGCAGCAACATCATATCTGCAACCACCTTGAAAACACGTTCCAGACCATATTTTGAAACACCAGCATGTCTTGCATGGTGCTTTACAGGTACTTGTTTTATTTGTGCACCTTCCAAATGAGCCAAAAGTGTAATGAAACGATGCATTTCGCCATAGAGGTTGAGCCCTTTGGCAATGTCCTTGGTAAATACCTTTAAGGCACAGCCATTGTCCTTGATATCCAATTTGGTAACGCGCCTAACCAAGAAATTGGCAATCTTGGAGGGTATCTTTTTCACAAGGGAATCTTTTCTCTTCTGCCGGATTCCAGTTACAACATCATAATCATCACTAATGGCATATTCCAGCATTTGGGGAATATCACAAGGGTCGTTCTGAAGGTCGCCATCCATGGTGATGATATACTCTCCTTCCGCATAGTCGATACCAGCGGCCAAAGCTAAACTTTGCCCATAGTTTTTCTTAAGTTCAATGAGATGGACCTTTTGATCATCCATGTCTTTTACCTTCTTGCGTGTCTTATCTGTGGAAAAATCGTCCACATAAACAATTTGGTAATTGTAGCCATCAAGGCTTTCATGAATTTTCTCGGTCAATAGAACCACATTGTCCTCTTCGTTGTACAAGGGTACCACTATAGAAAGGAGGGAATCGGTGACAGTGCTCATGTATTGGTATAAAATCGATGCAAATTTACCTCTTTTATTTAAAGTTATTGGGTAAAGTCATCCAATAGGATTTTGGCAGCATAAAAAGGGGAAATTTTATGTTCCTCTATGGACTTCAACATCTTTTCTTGAGCTTTTTTAAAGGACTCCTTTTGATGAAAATATTGCTTGATGTGCTCATCTACGGTCTGAAGGAACCAATTTTTGTTTTGTGTATTTCGGTTTTTGGAGAAATGACCATTTTTACGATTTTGGTCAATACAAGCAGATATCATGTCCCAAATTTCTGTAATCCCAGTATTTTCAGATGCAGAACATGACAAGACTTTCGGAACCCAACCGTTTTCTTTGGGAGGATACAAATGCAGTGCCCTTTTAAATTCAGCCACCGCTAATTTGGCCCGTTCCAAATTGCTGCCATCCGCTTTGTTGATGGCAATTCCATCTGCCATTTCCATGATGCCCCGTTTTATGCCTTGTAGTTCATCTCCGGCTCCGGATAGTTTCAGCAAAAGAAAAAAATCGACCAGGCTATGTACTGCGGTTTCACTTTGGCCAACCCCAACGGTTTCCACTAGAATCACGTCATAACCAGCAGCTTCACATAGAATTATGCTTTCGCGGGTTTTACGCGCCACTCCGCCCAAGGAAGAACCAGAAGGGGAGGGCCTAATAAATGCATTGGAATCTTTGGAAAGTGCTTGCATTCTGGTTTTATCTCCCAAAATGCTTCCTTGGCTAAGAGAACTTGTTGGGTCAACAGCCAATACAGCTACTTTTTTACCTTGATGCGTCAACATTTTTCCAAATACCTCTATAAACGAGCTTTTGCCTACACCAGGGACACCGGTAATACCCACCCGAATACTTTGATTGGGTTTGGAAAGGCATTTTTCAATTACTGTGTTGGCCTTTTCAAAATGGTCTGGGTTAGTGCTTTCCAAAAGGGTTATGGCCTGTGCCAAAAGAGCTTGGTCCCCATTAAAAATACCTTCTACCAAGGCTTCAGCGGAAACCTCTCGTTTACGAAGCTGTTTAATTTTGGAAACTGTACCGGATTTGGTCTTTGTTTTGCCCACCTAGAAAATTAAAATACATTTCAACACTAAGGTATAAAGTTTTCATGGGTTACCGTGCCAAACATGACCCTAGAAAGGCTGTTTTTATACTAGTTTATCAGGAAACAATTAAATTTAGGGTCATTTCACAAAAATTTAATAACAGTTATTAGAAGTATCCATCTACATATAGTAACTTCTCATAAATAAATAATTAAACAGTAACGGATGAAAACTATTTTTGAAAGTAAGGCTACCAACACTGGCGGTAGATCGGGACATGTAAAAAGTGAAGACGGAGTATTGGATTTGGCTATCAGTCAACCTACCTCCAAAGGGAAACCCGAAGCTAATTCGACCAATCCGGAAGAACTTTTTGCAGCTGCCTATTCCACTTGTTTTGCAGGTGCCATTGAATACGTGGCCAAGGAACATAAAGTAGAGGATTTGGGAGATTTCAGTGTTACAGCCGTTATATCGTTCAACACGGATGATGATGGGGCTTTTCTTGAAGCTACGTTGGATGCTTATCTCCCTACCGTTGATCAAGAAACCGGTGAAAATTTGATCAATGCGGCCCATGAGATTTGCCCCTACAGCAAGGCAACCCGTGATAATATTACGGTACATCTAAATCTTCTAATGGACGAATAGTAACTTTCATTTCATAAATCATACACGAAATCCCGTTGAGTCTTCAACGGGATTTTTTGTTAAAAACCTCAAAAAACTGACCTATTTTGCAACGAGGCGTTTTTTGCATCGTCTTTAGAAAGAACAATTGTAAGACCAAACACAAAACCGACCGTGTTTCAAATTGAACTGGTAGAAAAATGTAAGGCCAATGATCGGAAGGCCCAATTGCAGCTGTATCGTCAATACTGTGACGGTATGTATGGGGTGGCTATTCGATTTTTAAAAAACCCTGACGATGCAGAGGATGTATTGCAGGAATCCTTCATCAAGGCCTTTCAACGGATGCATCAGTTTAAAGGAGAGGTGACGTTTGGGGCATGGCTCAAAAGAATTGTGGTCAATGGAAGTATCGATTTTTTAAAATCGAAACATTCAAAAAATGTTGAGTTGGATGAAAGGCACTTGCATATAGCATCGGAAAATGATTGGACCATTGAAGATGGAGTTACTATTGAGCAGGTGAGGGAAGCTATTGAAGAATTGCCCGATAAATATCGATATGTTGTGCAGTTGTTTTTGGTAGAAGGGTATGATCATGATGAAATCTCCCAAATATTGGGAATCACAAATTCTGCATCAAGAACAAGGTTGCTACGAGGGAAGTCACATTTAAAGGAAACAATAAAAAATAGGGTTTATGGCACAGGATCTTAGAGAAATGTTTGCCAAGGAAAGAAAAGAACAAATGCATTCCATGGAAAAAGGCCATGAAGAGCGATTCGTGGCCAAATTGGAAGAAAAAATGCCTATGGTCGATTCAAAAACCAAGAGGACACCAGCGGTTTTTTTGCAAATAGCAGCTTCTGTGGTAGTGATTTTAGGTTTGGGCATTTATTTTTTTACCAGCGCGGGTAATGGAAAACCAAGCCCTGATACAGAAATTGTCAATACTGAAAATACTGATGTTAAAGAGCAAACCATTTCATTGGGAGATTTATCTCCAGATTTGAAAAAGATAGAGAACTATTACTTGACCAATATCAATTTGGAGCTTTCAGATTTGGAGTTTGATACCAACAACAAAGAAATTATTGACAATTATATGGAGCAGCTGGCAGAACTGGATAAGGAATACCGGCGTTTGAACAAAGAGTTGAACGATTTTGGCCCCAATGACCAGACCGTAAATGCCTTGATCAAAAACCTTCAGCTAAGGCTGCAGTTGTTGCAGAAGTTAAAATCGAAGTTAAATCAATTAAAATCATCAAAAAATGAACAGAAACCATCAAATATTGTTTAATGTCCTTTTGTTTTCGTTGACGGGCTTTCTCTGTCATGGACAAGAAAAAAGGACCTTTAAAGAGACCTTCAATGTTGGTGAAGATGCCGTGTTGAATATAGATACCAGTCATACCGATATTGAGTTTGAAACCTGGGACAAGAATCAGGTTGAAGTGGTTGCTACCATAGAATTGGAAGGTGCGACCGAAGAAGAGGCCAACACTTTTTTTGAAAAGGATATCATCAAAATTATTGGAAACAGTAAGGAAATAGAAGTTAGTACAGTTGGAAGCGGTTTTGGGGTACACGCTCCATTTGTGTACGACTTTAACGACTTCAATATTGTTATTCCAGATATTCCTGAGATGCCAGAAATACCTGAGTTACCCGAGATTATTGTGATTCCTGAACTTCCGCCAATGCCTCCTATTCCTTTTATTGAGTTCGATTATGATGCCTTTAAAGAAGATGGCGACAAGTACCTTAAAAAGTGGAAGAAGGAATTCAATCAAAATTTTGATGAAGAATATCAGAAAGAGCTGGAAGAATGGGGCGAGCAAATGAAAGCTATGGCCAATGAAAGGGAACATCAAAGAGAGGAGGCGCAAAAGATGCGGAAGGAACATGAAAAAATGCGGGAAGAGCATCAAAAGGTTAGAGAGGAAGCCCGTGCACAGCGTGAAGAGGTTAGGGTGCAAATGCGTGAAGAACAAAGAAAAATCAGGGAAGCCCGACATCAAATTAGGACACGTGTGCATTCTGATAATGACTTTAATTTTTATTTCTCCACTGACGGTGATGGCAAAAAATATGAGGTGAAGAAAACCATCAAGGTTAAAATGCCAAAGTCGGTCAAGTTGAAAATGAACGTTCGACATGGGGAGGTAAAACTGGCCGCCAATACAAAAAACATCAACGCAAGCTTGTCTTATGCAAGCTTGCTAGCTTCTACTATAGATGGCAACCGCACCAATATTAGGGCATCTTATTCCCCTGTGGTTGTGCAGCAATGGAACTATGGACAACTAAAAACAGATTACTCAGAAACTGTTGATCTAAAGAAAGTAAAGGATTTGAAGTTGAATTCGGTTTCTTCCAATGTAATTATAGGGGAGTTGACGGATAAGGCTTTTGTTACCAATAATCTTGGCACAATTGACATAGAATCCATAGCGGATGGCTTCCGCACCGTTAATATTACCGTTCAAAATGGGGAAGTAGATTGCAAATTGCCTGCTGTTCCTTTCACAATTCACGTAAATGAAACTTCCTCAGACTTCAAATATCCATCAAAATTGGCCATGGGTTCTTCCAGCAACCAGCTGAACACCAATGTTCATAAAGGGTATTATATCAGCAATAAAGATGACAAAACCATTACTATAGATTCTAGATACAGCGAAGTGGTGTTGAAAGAATAGTATTTTACATATTCACTTTGTCCCAAAACTGTTTTCTTCTCCAATATATATACTCTGTTCTGAGCACTAGCACAAGACTCAATTACTTTTTAATTTAATGTGCTTCATCCTTTAAATAGGATTCAAAGTTTTTCTTAAATCGATTTAGTCTAGGAATAGAAACATTTCTGATATAAGAATTGTTTGGGTTTCGTCTTTCGTAATCCTGATGATATTCCTCTGCTTTATAAAAGACCTTAAAGGGCTGTACTTCTGTTACAATAGGTCGACCATATATGTTTTGCGCTTCCAATTCGCCAATATAATCTTCAATGATTTTCTTTTGGGCTTCAGTTTTGTAAAAGGCGATGGACCTGTACTGTGCTCCTCTATCCGGTCCTTGGCGATTTAATGTGGTGGGGTCGTGAGAGCCAAAAAATACTTGGACCAACTGCGTAAAGGAAATTACTTTTGGATCATAGAATACTTCCACAGCTTCAGCATGGTGCGTACGGCCGTAAGAAACTTGTTCGTAAGTTGGATTCTTTTCCGTACCGCCTGAATATCCTGAATACACTTCTTTTACTCCTTTTACACTTTCAAAAATAGCTTCAACACACCAAAAGCACCCACTTGCAAAGTATGCTGTTTCATATTTTTGGAGCTCTGCTTCAGTAAATTTTGTCTTTTCCGATTTCTTCCCTTCGGTTTTCTGTGTAAGCTCTTGTTTAGATGAATTGCTTTTAGGTTGGCAGCTTGTGGATATCAAAGTCAGTATTACCAAAAACAAGGTTCTCATAATATTCATTTTTAAGCTTAGTAGGTATAAGATAAGAACAATTACACTTCACTTTGATAAATTCTTGTGAACAAAAGTAAAGGAGGGATTGATTTGTGCAAAAATGGCCTTTCCATAGATTAAAATCACATTTTGGCGACAAGATGCAAATTACCTCCTTTTTTCAAGTGATTGGGTACAGCTTGAAGATTTATGTATTGATATTACTGTCGTGATCGATGAAATGCATCCTGCATCGGTATGGTGTTTTTTAACCTAAAAACGTTCATCGAGGATAAAATGCACTTCACCCAAGAAAAGTTTTTACACCGAAAAAAAAGCCGGGTTAAACGACAGAAATCTCCCCTAGGGTGGGTACGAAGGTAAATTTACATCGTAATAAAAACCCAAATCATGAAAACAGTTTTAACCATCATCGCAATCATCTTCTTCGGAACAGTAGCTATGGCACAAGATACTAAAGAGGTAAAGGTTGAAACTATTACTGCTAGTGTTGAGTTGAATATTGAGATTCAAGAGCAGGTAGAAAATGGTAAGGAAGTTGCTAGACTTTACAAGTTCAAAAACTCTAGAGTAAAAAAGGCACTTTCTTTCAAGACAAAAAAGAACAGAGCTAAATTGGCTTAATCATGATCCTGGGAATTCTAATTCCACTGACCTTGTTTTTTAGTTTGGCATTTGCCATCTCTACAATAGCTTTTTCCTTGAGAAAAAGAAGGGACTTTTAATTAGCCCCTTATCTTAAATTTTATTTTTATGGTTTACCTTCTTCTACTCCTGGCTGTTTTATCTGGTAGTTTAATTTTTCTTTCTCTTGCTGTACGATTCGTTTTACGTCCCGTAAAAGTGCCTTTGCGTCGTAAATGACCCCATCTTTAATTGTGTAGGTTACTCCACCAACTCGAACAACTTCATTGTCCTCTGTCAATTTTATGGCTCCTGTACCATATAAAACTTTTAGGTTTTTCAATGGATTTTCTGAAACGATTACAAAGTCGGCTAGTTTACCCACAGCTACAGTGCCGATTTGGTCAGACATTCCTAAGGCTTCGGCGCCATTTAAGGTAGCGGAACGAATGATTTCCAACGGATGGAATCCAGCTTCACGCAGTAATTCCATTTCGCGGATATAGGCAAAACCGTAAAGCTGGTAAATAAATCCGGAATCCGAACCCGTGGTAACCCTTCCACCTCTGTTTTTGTATTCATTGATAAAGGTCATCCAGAGCCTATAGTTTTCACGCCAGGCCACTTCTTGTTCTGTTCCCCAATCATGCCAATACGATCCATGGGAAATTTTACTTGGGAAATAAAACGCCCAAAGAGAGGGTAGCGTGTAATCTTCATGCCATTCAGCTCTTCGCGCTCTATGCAAATCTCTACTGGCTTCATAAATATTCAATGTTGGATCTAAGGTAAAATCCAAACTTATCAATTCATCCATTACCTTGTTCCAATGTTCGGAATAAGGTTTCGCGGCTTGCTTCCACAGTTTCCCAGCCTCTTCAAAGCGATGTTGTTCATTTTGATAGTTGTAGTCCAAAGGGTAGTCCTGTACAGTTCTGTCCTCGAAAAGGGCTTCTGGAAGTCCATACCAATGTTCCATGCTGGTTAGTCCTGCTCTTGCCGAATGCAATACGTTCCAGCGGGCAACATCCATTTGGGCATGGTGGCATGCAGACCTAAGCCCCAATTTTTTGTTTTCATCCAGGGCTGCAGCCATAATTTCTGGTGGAGCACCAAAGAATTTGATGCCATCTGCACCTCCTTCGGCATTTGCCCGAACCCATTTTCTGGCTTGTTCTGGAGTTGTGATGGTATTTTTGCTTCCTTGTCCGAAGACCGTATGGGTATAAATTCTGGGAGCAATAATGCTATTGTTATCGCTTTTTGTCTTTAAATCGATGGACCAGTCCAATCCGCGACCACCTACTTCCCTTACAGTAGTCACTCCGTGGGCCATCCAAAGTTTAAATACATAGTCATAGTCGGCCCCCTGCGATTTTCCGCCAATATGCGTATGCATGTCCACAAAACCGGGCAATAGATACATACCAGAGCAATCCAATTCTTTACCACCTGGTTTTAGTTGAGGTCTTTTGGAGTCATCAATTTTCACACCTGGATATCCTACAACTTGGATGTCCACTATTTTATTATGTTCTACAACAATGTCTATTGGGCCTCTAGGCGGTGCGCCATTCCCATTGATCAGGGTCACTCCCCGGATAATAAGTTGAGGAAAAGGGCCTTCGCTCATTTGCTCTTGTCCATAAGTGCATAATACATGGAACAGTGTAAGAAAGGAAAGTAGTTTTTTCATCTGCTTGTTATTCTGGAATTTGAACTTTATCTCCTAAAAATAGGGCGTTTAAGAACAATCGGTTGGTACTGTACCATGATCCCCTGAAATTAGGATTGTCCGCAAAAAGTACTACGCGACCGACTCCTAGTTTACTCACAATGAGGGAGGCAGAGGGTTTTAGGTTCTCTTCCATGTTTTTCTGGGTGATAAAACCATCTATATGGGGGTTTTGTGAATATTTGGCAACAGTTGCATATTCATTTTTACTGGGAGTCAACCAAACGGAATTGTTTTTGTACACAGGAATGGAGATGTCATGATAACCGAAAGCAAGAGGGTGGGTAATATCCAAATCAACCTTAAAAATAGCACCGCCAACACTCTCTTTTCCTAAATTTTCACGTGCATCAACATAAGGTTTGCGTTCCACTACCTCTGAACTGTCTTTTTCACTTTCGGTGAGTTTTTCTTTGACCAGCTTTTTATCAATGGCCCATTCGGATGCATTTCCAATGGTAATTAAAGTATTGCCTTTTGCTACCCAGTTTTTGATTTTATCCAATTGTTTTTGTGAGAAATCGTAACTGCCCGATACCATGACCAGCGTATTGTATTTGTCTAGATTGGCCCATCCAAAATTTCTCATGGGTATTTTGGTAATTGGCATATGTACTCTGGTGTCCAATAGATGCCATACTTCCCCTGCTTCATAGGATCTAACCCCATCACCTATGATCATAGCCGCCTTTGGTTGGGTGATCGGGGAAATATATCGACTTCCCAAATCAATTCCTTGTAAACTATATCCTGAATTGACAGCATAAATGGATACCTGGTACTTGTTTTGAACCTCTTCCAGTAATTTAAATACAGCATTGGTATCTTTTTTCTGAAGACTTACAGGTACAACTAGGGCACCGTAATTGAATTTTTTATCACCAGAACCGGTCTTTATGGTGAATGGCTTAAAGGATGAAGAAATAACCAACCCTTTTGATTGCAAGTGGTTCAATGCAGCCACACCATTATAGTCATCGTAGTCAATGATGTAGGAATAGTTGGATTTTTGAACTTTGACAGGATTGACCAAACTTTCTAAAGAGGTCACTTTTTCGCCCAAATTCAATGAATTCACAGGGCGATATTTCATATTGTAGAAATTGGCCACTGACCAGGCTGAGGCATCATAATAGACACTGTCTCGATACTTATCGTAGGTCTCAAACATAGTTTGCACCATTCTATATTGGGGTTGGCGTGTGGGAACCACAAAATTGTTTCCTGATTTATAAACATCTATTTTATGAAGCAAAAGCTTGTCCACAAAGGCTTTTACTCTGTTAGGGTCGTACTGATCTCCAAAAGAATAGCCTTGGATACGACTTTTAGAAGCATTGGTAAGGGCACTTTTAAAGAAATCTTGCTGATACTTTCGCATCATCCCCTTATTTTCAACTGCAGCTTTTATAGTTGTAATACTTGATGTATACTGATTTCTAATGGTAAATGGAAAAGTGATTTCACCAAAAGCAGTAGTTTGTTTGTGTCCTCTGGAACTGGCTTGTTCAAACAAAATCCCAAGCCCACCTTGAAGATCAGGGTAGGAGGAACCGTAGCCTGGGTATGTGCCATCAAAAACCTCTTTAGTAAAGTAAAAAGAGCCAATACTGTCCAAAGCCTTTGCGAAATATTCTCCGAAAAGGTTATTCAAATCAATGTAATTTTCCTTGGGCATTATAGGATCCAAAGAACCATTGTCCTTCATAGGTTCAAAGAAATATGAGCTTTGAGTACCCATTTCATGGAAATCGGTCACCACATTGGGATACCATTCGTGGTACCAAGTTAATTTGCCTCTACTTTCTGGGTGTATGGCCAACAACCAATCTCTGTTTAAATCAAACCAATAATGGTTGGTTCTTCCTCTTGGCCAATATTCGTTATGTTCTGCATCCTGTGGGTCAGCTACCAGTGGATTGCCTTGGTACATATTGGCCCATTGGGTGTGCCTGTCCCTACCATCAGGATTTATGGTGGGGTCAACAAAAATGACTGAATTATTGAGGTAATTCAATATTTCAGGATTATTGGAAGCGGTTAAAGTATAAGCTGTTAACAATGCAGCCTCACCACCAGATGGCTCATTTCCATGAACATTGTACCCCAAGTTTATAAATATGGGCACTTCATCATAATTAGTTGGACTCTGTGCTGGATCCGTAAACTTAAGGTGCTGTTGCTTCAATTCATTCAAATTGGCTAAATTCCCTGGAGAAGAAATGGTAAGTATAACGAGTTTTCTTCCTTCATGGGTTTTGCCATATTCATAGATACTTGCTCGGTCAGAGACCTCAGCAAGTTTTGTCAAATACGAAACAATAAGGTCATGCCTTGTATGCCTTTCCCCAATACCATAACCCAGATATTGTTCTGGAGAAGGAATGTTGGGATTGAATGGGTGGAACTTTTTAAAGAAATAATCTTGAGCAGATAAGGATGTGCTAAGAAACAGCACTCCAAGGAGTAATTTTTTTAGCATTCGGTTCGAAGTTTGAGTTAATCTTCTAAAGATAGGAAAAGCTTTAAACGATTGTGTTGAAATCGTCCACTATTTCTTCAAATTCGATACGATAATATGTTCCTTTTTTGGAAAGATCCCGCGCTAGTGTTCCTTTAAGTTGGCGGGTAAGATTGTAAATAAGCTTTAAACCTAACGATTTTGCATTTTTTGGGTCAAAATTTTCAGAATAACCTATTCCGTTGTCACCTAAGTAGAGTTCGTAACGGTTATCAGACAGATTTTTAAGAGAGAGGGTAATTTTTCCCTTTTCATTTGTAATACCATATTTTAAAGCATTGGTAATGGTCTCATTGATAATTAGCCCTAAAGGAATTACCGTATCAATGCTTAGTTTGTGCTCCTCAATATTCAAATCTATCTGAACATTGTTGGTATTGCCTTTGACTGACCTAATTAGATACTCTATAAGTTCCTTCACATAAGGTTTAAGCTCAATTTTGGACAGATAATCGTCCCTTTTGTACAGCATTTCATGTACAATTGCCATAGAGACTACTCTATTTTGACTACTTTTTATGATACTGCTAATTTTTTCATCGGCAATGGTTCTGGATTGAAGGCTCAGTAAGCTAGATACCGTTTGCAAGTTGTTTTTTACCCTGTGGTGCACTTCTTTCAAAAGGGTTTCTTTTTCTTCAATACGTTCTTGAATTTCATTTCGGGACTTATACAGTCTTAAATGAGCCTGCAATAAATTCTTTCCAACCACGCCTCCCAAGAGATAAACTGCAAAAACGGTGCTTAAAAATGCAAACCAACTTCTTGAGGATTCAGGTACTGTATTTTCAGAAATTCTAAAATCGCCCAAATCATAAAGGAATAAGATTGTAATAATTGCAAGATTAAGTACTAGATAAATATTACCATATACCATAGTGGTCACGTAGCCCGTAAAAACAACTATTGCCAAGATGAAAATAAAGGGACTTTGTATACCGCCGCTATGAAGTGTTACCATAACTGCCCCTATCATGGATATTATAGACGTGAGATTATAGGTTAACTCTACATTTTTATGTTTTGTATATAAATAGGTGTTGATTATTGTAATTACTGCATAGCTATAGAAAGTATATGGAATTACACCTTTTATATCCAATAAAAAATGACAGATAAGACCAAACAATATGGCAAAAATGGAAGAGCTATAATTTACTTTGAGCACTAAATCTATTTTCTGTTGTAAACGATATTTGTCCTTAATAGGATTCTTCATATGCTGCGCAGAATGACTTGATTGCTACAAAAGGTTGAATTTAGGAGTAGCAATAGTAGCTTATTACGGGGTGTTGTGGCTGTAAATCTAAATATGTTTTTTGATATAATCAAAAAGCGACAGCTATTAATAACTGTCGCTCATGATTTTTGGTTTCATTCTGAATTAGTCTTCTACAAGTACCCATTCGCCCTTATCTATAAGAGGCTCAGCTTGTTTGTACTTGACAGTTTTACTTTCTCCAGACATTACATTTTTGATGGTAACTCGTTCATTTCTACCAATTTTCGGTTTTTCTCGCACAATGGTTTCGGTAATTGGTGGTCTACCGCCTTGAGTCTGTCCAGCAGCTCTGTTCTGAGCAGCCAATTCATCGCTATTTGGAATTTCTTCCTTGGTAGTTTTTAGATTCTCCTTAGGTCTGCGAACATTTCTAGCTTCCTGGATTTGATTGGTGTTCTGGGAAGGCAATTCTCCTTTGAACAGGAATGAAATAATTTCCTTGTTCACTTTATCGATCATTTCCTTGAAAAGTTCAAATGCTTCGAACTTATATATCAAAAGTGGATCTTTTTGTTCATGTACTGCCAATTGTACTGATTGCTTCAACTCATCCATTTTTCTTAGATGTGTTTTCCATGAATCATCAATAATGGCCAAGGATATGTTTTTTTCAAAATCCGTGATGAGTTGTTTTCCTTCAGAGTTATAGGCTGCTTCTAGATTTGTGACAACTTTTAAAGCTTTCATGCCATCTGTAAATGGCACTTCAATGCGCTCAAACTTGTTGGTTTGGTCCTCATATACCTTTTTGATGACTTGAAAGGCGACAGTGGCACTACGTTCCATTTTTTGCTGATAGAAATCGTAGGCGGCATTATAAATTGTATTGGCAATTTCCTGAAAACTCAATTTTTTGAAGTCCTCTTCACTCACAGGTGAGGTGATGGAAAAGTATTTGATAAGCTCGAACTCAAAGTTTTTGAAATCATCCGCCATTTTATTGGTCTCTGCGATAACCTCAGAGGTGTCGTAGACCATATTGGCAATATCAACCTTCAAACGTTCTCCTTGCAATGCGTGCTTTCTTCTTTTGTAGACCACTTCACGTTGCGCGTTCATTACATCATCATACTCCAACAATCGCTTACGGATACCAAAATTGTTCTCTTCCACTTTTTTCTGGGCACGTTCAATGGATTTGGTCATCATGGAATGTTGAATGACCTCACCTTCCTCCAAGCCCATACGATCCATCATTTTGGCTACACGATCTGATCCAAACAAACGCATAAGGTTGTCTTCCAGCGAGACATAGAATTGTGAGCTTCCTGGATCTCCTTGTCTCCCGGAACGACCTCTCAACTGTCTGTCCACACGTCTGGAATCATGTCTTTCTGTACCTACAATGGCAAGTCCTCCGGCGTTTTTGACGGTATCGGTCAATTTAATATCCGTACCACGACCTGCCATGTTGGTGGCTATGGTCACTACGCCCGCATCTCCTGCTTCAGCAACGATATCCGCCTCTTTTTTGTGCAGTTTTGCGTTCAGAACGTTGTGCGGAATTTTTCGAACGCTCAATAATTTGGAGAGCAATTCAGAAATTTCAACAGAAGTAGTACCGATTAGAACAGGTCTTCCCGCTTTAGAAAGTAGGGTGACCTCCTCGATAATGGCATTATATTTTTCTCGTTTGGTCTTGTAAATTAAATCATGTCTGTCGTCACGTGCAATTGGCCTGTTGGTAGGGATTTCCATTACATCCAACTTGTAGATTTCCCAGAATTCACCAGCTTCGGTCACCGCGGTACCTGTCATTCCCGCCAGCTTTTTATACATACGGAAATAATTCTGTAAGGTGATGGTGGCGAAAGTTTGGGTCATGGCCTCAATCTTCACATTTTCCTTCGCTTCAATGGCTTGGTGCAATCCATCGGAATAACGTCTGCCATCCATGATACGTCCCGTTTGCTCATCAACAATCATTACTTTGTTGTCCATCACCACATACTCCACATCTTTTTCAAAAAGGGTGTATGCTTTAAGCAATTGTGTCATGGTGTGGATACGTTCACTTTTCACGGCAAAGTCCTTGAAAAGCTCTTCTTTGAGCTCAGCTTCTTTTTCAATTTCCAGTTTTTGTTGCTCAATTTTGGCAATTTCACTGCCGATATCGGGCATTACGAAGAAATCTTTATCCTGATCACCAGAAATATAATCTACACCTTTGTCCGTTAGTTCTATTTGATTGTTTTTTTCATCAATCACGAACAGCAATTCGGCATCCACTTTGGGCATCTCGCGGTTGTTGTCCTGCATATAGAAATTTTCGGTCTTCTGAAGCAACTGCTTTACACCCTCTTCACTTAGGAATTTGATAAGAGCCTTATTCTTTGGTAATCCGCGGTGAACACGCAACAACAAGAATCCACCTTCTTTTGTGTCGCCATCTTTGATCAATTTTTTGGCTTCGGCCAGTACACCAGTCAAATATTGACGTTGTTTTTGAACGATATCACCTACTTTGGGCTTCAGTTCATTAAACTCATGTCGGTCACCTTCAGGTACGGGACCAGAGATAATCAATGGTGTACGTGCATCGTCAATCAATACGGAATCCACCTCATCTACAATCGCATAATGATGAGGTCGTTGTACTAAATCATTTGGGGTGTGGGCCATGTTATCCCTCAAATAATCAAACCCAAACTCATTGTTGGTGCCATAAGTGATATCAGCATTGTAAGCTGCCCTTCGACCATCAGAATTAGGACGGTGTTTGTCAATACAATCCACGGAGAGTCCATGGAATTCAAAAATTGGGGCCATCCAAGCACTATCCCTTTTGGCCAAATAATCATTTACAGTTACCAAATGAGCACCTTTTCCAGCGAGTGCATTCAAATAGAGTGGGAGTGTGGCTACCAAGGTTTTACCTTCCCCAGTTTGCATTTCCGCTATTTTTCCCTGATGTAAGGCAATACCACCAATTAACTGAACATCATAATGGATCATGTCCCAAGTGACCTGTTTACCTGCAGCATCCCAAGAATTTTTCCATACCGCATTCTCCCCTTCCAAAGTAACGTAGTCCATTGAACCTGAAAGAGCACGGTCAAACTCTGTGGCGCTAACGGTAATGGTTTCGTTGGAAGCAAAGCGTTGGGCAGTTTCTTTAATTACAGCAAATGCCTCTGGAAGAATAGTATTAAGTGTCTTTTCCGAAGTTTTATAGGCTTCTTCGTTGAGCTTGTCTATTTCCGTGTAGATTTCTTCATTGCGGTCTATGTCAGTGGAATTTAGGACTTCTTCTTGAAGAACCGCAATTTTTTCGTTCACCTCTTTGCAGTCTGATGCTATTTGGGATTTAAAGTCGACGGTCTTTTGGCGAAGCTCATCGTGGGTCAATCCTTTTAATTTTTGTTCAAAAGATTTTATCTCTTTTACTAAAGGTTGTAGTGCTTTAACGTCCTTCTCAGATTTATCTCCAACAAAAACCTTTAGTACGGAATTTAGTAAGCTCATGAATTATTTTTCTTTTGGATTGCAAAAGCTGTTCCATTGTTGAGAGTTATACGGAACCTCTTGCTAGGCTGTCAAAATTACATAAAAAAAAGCCTCAAATGAGACTTTTTTAACAGGGTTTGTTTAATCTTGGTCAATACTCATCCTCATTCCAGAGGTAGTCTTCTTCCGTGGGATAATCGGGCCAGATTTCCTCGATGGATTCATAAATTTCACCACCTTCCTCTTCCATGGATTGCAAGTTTTCAACAACTTCCAACGGCGCTCCGGTACGGATCGCATAATCTATCAGTTCGTCTTTGGTGGCTGGCCACGGTGCGTCACTTAAATATGAGGCTAGTTCTAATGTCCAGTACATAGTAACGGTTTGATTTTAAAATTTTTGCAAAAATAATTTTTAAACCCAATTCGCCAAGCAAAATCAACATTATTTAAAAATTATTTTGGTGTCGACAAGACTCTAACGCAAAAAAAACGATTTTATTAGTCCATTTTTTGCGGTACCCACTTGACTTCTTGGGCCTTCAAGTCCTTTGACAACTTTCGTGCCAAGACAAAAAGATAGTCTGAAAGGCGATTTATATAGGAAAGTAGCGTGTCAGGTACGGGTTCATTTTCGTGCAAGTAGGAGATCATTCGCTCTGCTCTACGGCAAATGGTCCTTGCAACATGACAGTATGACACGGTTGTGTGCCCTCCCGGAAGGATAAAATGTGTCATTTCTGGAAGCAATTCATTCATTGCATCGATTTCATTTTCCAAAACAGTGATGTCTTCCATACTTATTTTTGGAATTTTCAGTCGGTTTTCCTTTTTGGGTTCTGTGGCCAAAATTGCACCTACGGTAAAAAGTTTATCCTGAATTGTGGCTAGTATTTTTTTGTAGTGACCATTCATCTCCTGATCTCGAAGCAAACCTAAAAAAGAGTTCAATTCATCAATGGTGCCGTAGCTTTCTATTCTAACATGGTGTTTGGGTACTCTTGCGCCTGTAAAAAGTGAAGTTGTGCCTTTATCCCCGGTTTTGGTATAAATTTTCATTGTTCAGTTATCAATTGTCAATATGCAACTGCCAGTATACAATAAACAATCATCATTTATAAATTGCTCATTGCTCATTGCTCATTGCCTCTTCGTTTGCCCTCCATGAATTTTCTAGACCTTCTTCGTTTGGTCGCTCTTTTATTTCGAAATAAAATGACCAAATAAATTAGACCCAATACTGCAAGGACATACCAAATAGTGTAATCTGTTGTTGCGTTTTGCATAGTTAAAATTACTTTTTTAAATCCGAATGGTGAAATGCTGTTTGGCCTGTTCTTTACGTATGGACAGTACTCCAAGATGAAACATGTCTATACTCACGGTGACTTCTTCAAGAGCGATCAATTCTTTCCAAATCTCATGTTTTAAAGTATTTTCATGGACTTTACTGATAAAGATCAAACTGTCATTGTGAATTTTTCCTTTGGAAAGTAAAGTTATGAACTCTGCTTTATGAAGTGTTTCAAAATAGAGCACGTCAAAAGGAGAAGTATTCCAATCTAAACTAGGATTATATGCTTGAACAGATTGTTTTACTGTGGGATTTCCTTCAACCCAAGCATTTTTTGCATTGAAATAGCGGATTGATTTGAGCAATACATTAATGGATTTATTCTGATTGAGTTTCTTTTTGGAATACAGGCATTGCGTTACATAATTGAAAACAAAAGGAGAGTGTACTCCATGGGCATTGGTGGATTTCAGTAAAAATTTAAAATAGGATCTCATAAAAGCATCATCAACCTTCTAAAATGGAGGAGAGTTCAAACCAACGCTCCGTTTTTTCCTCAATTGTATCGGAAAGTTCTTGGAGTTCTCTGGACAATTGGTTGATTTCCTCACCGGATAAATCTGGATTGGTAAACTTGTTTTGCAATACTTCTTTTTGCTCTTCCAATTTTTGGATTTCCTTTTCCAGTTTTTGGTGTTCTCGTTGTTCTTGATAGGAGAGTTTACGAGAATTATCCTTTTCTTTCCAATTTGTTTTTTCAGATTTACTGGAAGAATTGCTTTTCACTTCTCTTTCCTCGGCAGTTTTGCTGCTTTCATAGGCCCTATGGTCAGAATAGTTGCCTGGAAAGTCTTCAATGACGCCGCTGCCTTTAAAAACAAAAAGGTGGTCCACAATTTTATCCATAAAATAGCGGTCGTGAGATACTACGATCAAACACCCTGGAAAATCCAATAAAAAGCTTTCCAATACATTAAGGGTAACAATGTCCAAGTCGTTGGTAGGCTCATCCAGGATTAAAAAATTAGGGTTTTGAATGAGTACGGTGCACAAATAGAGTCGTTTGCGTTCTCCCCCGCTCAGTTTTTCAACAAAATCATATTGTTTTTTACGGTCAAAAAGGAAACGTTCCAATAGCTGCTGGGCAGAGATTTGTTTTCCTTTTTTCAGAGGAATATAGTCGCCAAATTCCCTGATGACATCGATAACTTTTTGTCCTTCTTTTGGGGATATGCCTTTTTGAGTATAATACCCAAATTTAATGGTGTCGCCAACAACCACCTTTCCGCCATCTATACCTTCTTGTTGGGTGATGATATTCAAAAAAGTGGATTTCCCAGTTCCATTTTGTCCAATAATTCCAACCCTATCACCTTTGGTGAAGTTGTAATTAAACTTCTCTAAAATGATTCTTTCCCCATAGGATTTAGAGATATTGTGCAATTCCAAAATTTTGCTGCCCAGCCGCTCCATATTGAGTTCTAGCTGAACCTCATGTTCCTTTCTTCTTTGATGGGCTTTTCTTTTGATTTCATTGAAATCGTCAATTCTGGATTTGGATTTTGTGGTCCGTGCTTTCGGTTGTCTTCTGATCCAATCCAATTCTTTTTTGTAGAGCAATTTGGATTTGTGTTGTTCAACGGCTTCCCGTTCCATTCGGGCATCTTTTTCCCTTAGGTAGTAGGTGTAATTGCCCTTGTAACTATAAAGCTGATTGCTGTCCAATTCAATAATCTCATTGCACACCCTATCCAAAAAATACCGATCATGGGTGACCATAAAAAGGGTGATGTTTTCTTTGGTGAAATAGGCTTCCAGCCATTCGATCATTTCAAGGTCCAAATGGTTAGTGGGCTCATCCAAAATGAGCAAATCGGGTTTGTTGAGCAACGCATTTGCTAGGGCCAAACGCTTTTTTTGTCCGCCAGAAAGGGTTTTTACCTTGGCTGTTAGGTCGGTTAATTGTAGTTTGAAGAGAATCTGTTTGTATTGGGTTTCAAAATCCCAAGCATTATGTTGCTCCATAGCTTCAAATGCTTTTTGATACTGAACTGTATCTTCGGGATTGAGCATAGCTTTTTCATAAGTGGCGATCACCTTCAGAATTTCATTGTCTGTAGAAAGAATGGTTTCCTCAATGCTGAAATTAGGATTCAAGTCTGGTTCCTGCTCCAAAAAAGAGATTTTGGTTCCTTTTCTGAAAGCAACTTGTCCTGTTTCCGAATTGTCCTTTCCAGAAATAATGTTGAGGATGGAAGTTTTACCACTACCATTTTTGGCAATAAGCGCTATTTTTTGGTCCTTGTTGATTCCGAAGGAAATACCAGAAAATAGAACCAATTCCCCATAAGACTTCGATATGTTCTCTACCGTCAATAAGTTCATTGAAGCATTTTAATTCTGTTTGCTATGCTTTGCTCAGTTTTAAGAGGAAAACATAACGAATGGCAAGCGTCAAAAGTAAGGGAATCAAAACTGGGGAAAAAATTTGGACTTTAAGTATCCAAAGAATGACCAGGATTCCAATGAGTATCAAAAGTCCTATCAAATACTTGGTGAACCAATCAGGGAATTTATTTTGAAAAATCAAGATAAATGCAACGGCTAAATTAATAGGAAATGCCCATAGGATATTAAAATTATATGGGGTAGAGGTGTGGTCTGTGGCAACCCATAGTAGAAAAAGTATGGTGCCAGCCAATCCAGTTACTAAAAAAAGTGAAAAATCCAGCCATTTGCTCCGCGCCTTATGTTTGTAATCCAAATAGGTGACTATTGCGGTGAACACCAAAAGCATACTAAACCAGAAGAGTGGAGACATTGGGAAAAAACTGTTCTGGATATGTTCATCATAATCCAAAACAGCCCGTTCTCTTTTTAAGAGCGGCTTGCCATTAATGGTGGAGTTCCGTATTTGTTCCATTGCATAATAGGGCAAAAACATGTGTTCCTGAACGGTAGCTTTTCGGTCTACAACAGCACCAAAAGCCAAATCAATACCAAAAGCCGACCAAGAATTAATGTTTAAATTTTGCCGCACCAATTGTCGGAAAGTATATTGTTTATCTAAATGGTCTTCTTTAAAAACTATGGCATCACCATATAGATTTTTAAGGATATCACCTGTAATACTTGAACAATTATACCAGAGTGGGTCATAAAGATAATCTCGATTCTGAGGAAGGTAATTGTTTTCTAAAAAAGCCAAAAATTTATTTCTTTCCTCTAAAGTCAGATTCAAGATTTGCTCGCGTACCCATCTTTTCTCAAGTTCATATTCGTAAAGAAAGGTGTCAAAGCTTCTGCGTGATAAGGAGTAAATAAGTTTTCCTTTTACGAAGTTTAAATAAAAATTAGGCCGATTAAAATCGAATGTACCGTAGTTATAGACAACATCAATTCCTAAAACTGGGTCTTGAACCCTAATGGCACTATGTCCAAAGGCATAATATAATTCATCCCCAGCAGCACAGGTGAGCAGGCTAACTTGGGATTTATCACTCAATTGGGGAACTTGGGAAAATACCTTAAACCCAAGTAAAAGCAATACGGCAAAATTGAATATCCTAAGCCTCATCTGAAAATTTGTCAAACAAATATCAGAATAAAAATGGCACCTTTATCCATGAAATTTCAACACATTGTTTTTTGGCTTATTTTTACGAAAACCTAACCGTATGAAGCAATATATTCCGAACTTTTTAACACTCCTCAACGTTTTTAGCGGTTGCATTGCGGTGGTTTTTGCAGTCTTGAACCAATTGGAGCTGACCGCACTTTTTGTTTTCATCGGCATTTTCTTCGATTTTTTTGATGGTTTAGCTGCGCGATTACTGAAAGTACAAAGTGAAGTGGGGGTGCAGTTGGATTCTTTAGCCGATATGATCACCAGTGGTTTGGTGCCTGGGATTGTGATGTTTCAATTATTGAATATGTCCCAGACCGGTGGCTGGAATTTACCTTTTGGAATTGAAATTACAGATAATATGATATGGGGTGGAACTAAGTTTCATACAGTTTCATTCTTTGGATTTATCATAACGTTGGCTTCAGCATATAGGTTGGCTAAATTTAATGTAGATGAGAACCAAGTATCCTCATTTGTGGGGCTGCCCACTCCTGCAAATGCGTTATTGATTCTTTCATTACCCTTGATTTTATTGTACCACAACAATGAAGTACTCAATGGCATCATATTAAACCAATGGTTTTTGATGGGACTTACTATAGCTAGTGCTTATTTATTGAATGCTAAAATTGAACTCTTCGCATTAAAATTCAAGAATTGGGGTTTTAAGGAAAATGGCATACGGTATTTGTTTTTAATTGGAAGTTTGGTGCTCCTGCTTACCTTACAATTTTTGGCTATTCCGGTAATTATTGTTTTATACGTTTTATTGTCTCTGATCACAAAAAATACTAAGAGATGATTCCGAAATATAAAAAGTATAAATCAAAAATAAGTCTGGGATTGTTAGGATTTATCTCTCTTTTTTTTGGTGTTGGCCTATATTATATGACTATTGATTGGAATTCAATAGGAGCAATAATTCACTTGGTGACCTTTACTTTTGTATATTATTTGTTTTTTTCCATTTCCTATGAAATTAAAGGCGAATATTTGTTAATCAATTATGCCGCTTTTTATAAAAAGAAGATTGAAATTTCTTCCATTAACCAAATCAAGGAGACCCAAAGTCTTATAAGTGCTCCCGCTGCATCTTTAGATCGGATGGAAATTTTTTTTAATCGGTTTGATAGTGTGATTATTTCACCTAAAAACAAAAAAGAATTTATTGAACATATCAAATACGTGAACCCAGAAATTCAAATTAAACTGAAGAAAAGTACTTAAGAGACTTAAAAATCCAATTTCTTTTTTCGAAGCTCAAAATTCTGACCTAGGTAAACTTTTCTTACCATTTCGTCCACTGCTAGTTCTTCTGGAATTCCAGCTTTTAGAATACCACCTTCAAACATTAAGTAAGATCTCTCAGTAATTGCCAAGGTCTCTTGAACATTATGATCTGTGATTAGAATACCAATGTTCTTGTTCTTCAATTGTGCCACAATACGCTGAATATCCTCTACAGCAACGGGGTCAACTCCAGCAAAGGGTTCGTCCAATAAAATAAACTTGGGGTCTGTTGCCAAAGCTCTGGCTATTTCTGTACGCCTACGTTCGCCCCCTGAGAGCAAATCCCCACGGTTTTTTCGGATATGCCCTAAACCAAACTCATCAATCAAGGACTCCATTTTCATGTGTTGCTCCTTCTTGCTCAATTTGGTCAATTGAAGTACACTTAAGATATTATCTTCAATACTGAGCTTGCGAAAAACAGAAGCTTCTTGGGCCAGATAACCAATACCGTTTTGGGCTCTCTTGTACATGGGAAAATGAGTGATTTCCATGTCGTCCAAAAATATTTGACCGCCATTGGGCTTGATCAAACCTACAATCATATAAAAAGAAGTGGTCTTCCCGGCACCATTTGGACCTAAAAGGCCAACAATTTCCCCTTGGTTGACTTCTAGGGAAATACCTTTTACCACTTTCCGGCCTCTATAGGCCTTCATGATATTTTCTGCGCGTAGCTTCATAAGAATTCGCCAAAACTAAACATATTCTGTTTGCGAATCACGGTCTTTGGGATTTTTTTAAGCTTCGTTTTCTTCCAATGCCTCCCAATATTCATAGGCTTTTCGCAGATGTGGTACTACAATGGTGCCACCAACAAGCGTTGCAATGCCCAAGGTTTCCATGACCTCCTCTTTTGAAGCACCGGCTATTTTGGAATGTTCCAAGTGATATTTTACACAATCATCGCAACGCAGTACTGCAGATGCCACCAAACCCAACAATTCTTTGGTCTTCACATCCAATGCGCCTTCCATGTAGGCATTGGTGTCCAAGTTGAAGATACGTTTGATCAGTTTGTTGTTTTCTGCCAACAACTTTTCGTTCATTTTAGAACGATAAGCATTGAACTCTTCGACTTTATTAGGCATTTGCTTTCTCTTTTTTAGCTTCTCTTTTTACAACCAATTTAGAAATGTAGATACTGACCTGATACAAAATAAGAACAGGTATTGCAACAACGATTTGGCTTGTGACATCGGGGGGAGTGATAATGGCTGATAGAATCAGAACGATTACCAAGGCTATCTTTCTATATTTTCTTAATATTTCTGGGGTAACCAATCCTATTTTAGTCAAGAAATAAATGATTATTGGTAGTTCAAACAATACTCCACAAGCAAGAACAGACGCTCTTACGGTTGCTATAAAATTACTTAGGTCTATTTCACTTGTAACTTCTTTACTTATGGTATAGGTGCCCAGAAAATTGATGGATAGAGGGGCTACAACATAATACCCGAAAAGAACACCCAGGAAAAATAATGCAGAGGCTGTTAAAATGAATCCTCTGGAGTGTTTTCTTTCATTATCGTGCAATCCTGGACTTACAAACCTCCATAACTCCCATAAAATGTATGGAAAACCGATGATGATTCCAGCCCAAATAGAAGTCCAAATGTGGGCCGAAAATAGACCTGCCATGGTTCGATTTTGTATGGTAAAAGGGAATGAATCGGCACAAAATTCAGATGTAATATCAAAGAAAGTAGCAATATTACAGAAAAAACGATAGGTTGGGAAGTCCATTCTTTTTGGGCCGAAAATAACCGTGTCAAAAATAAAAGACTTCATTAGAAAAGCTCCACAGGCAATTATTAAGATAGCTACAACTGATCGAATCAAATGCCATCTCAATTCTTCCAAATGGTCCAAAAAGGACATTTCGTTGGGGTTCTTACTCTCGGTTTTTGCCATTATAGAATTCCTTCATTAATAAGGTTATGGATGTGGACCACCCCAACATACTGATCATTGTCAAAAGCCAAAAGTTGAGTGATTCCCTTTTCTTGGAGCAACTCCAAAGCCTTTACGGCAAGGGTTTCTATAGGTACTGATTTTGGATTTGATGTCATAATATCTTTGGCGGTTAATCCACTTATATTGTCATGGTTGCTGAGCATTCTACGAATATCACCATCAGTTACAACACCTACTACCTTATCATTTTCCAGTACCGCGGTAACACCAAGCATTTTTTTGGAAATCTCCACGATTACTTCCTTTACGCTAGAATTGATGTCGACCTCTGGTTTTTGATTGTTCACTACAATATCGGCTACTCGCAAGTACAGTTTTTTCCCTAAAGAACCTCCGGGGTGAAACTTGGCAAAATCAGAACTACTGAAGCCTCTCAATTCCAATAAACTAATAGCTAGGGCATCGCCCATTGCCATTTGGGCCGACGTGCTTGTGGTTGGCGCAAGGTTATTGGGACAGGCTTCTTTTTTTACATATGTATTCAAAACAAAATCTGCTTGTTTGGCTAAAATAGAATCCATATTACCGGTAATACCAATCAATTTATTTTTACCAATCTTTATTAAAGGAAGCAAAGCTTTTATTTCTGGAGTATTTCCGCTTTTGGAAAGACAGACCACTACATCGTCTTCTTGTATGGTGCCCAAATCACCATGGATTGCATCTGCAGCATGCATAAATGTGGCCGCTGTACCTGTTGAATTGAGAGTAGCTACAATTTTCGAAGCAACAATGGCGCTTTTCCCTACTCCAGAAACCACAACCCTACCCTTGGATTCTAAAATATATTGTACGGCAAGGGCAAATTGATCATCCAATTGATGGATTAAATCATGTATCGCCTTGCTCTCGGTTTCAAGGGTTCTTTTGGCTATGGATAGAATTGACTGAATGTCGCTCAAGGTAATTAACAAATTATGTAGATTGTATTCCTAAAGAATGTCTTATATTTAAGATTACAAAACTAATCAAACTATCTTTTACTAACCATTAACTAAAGATAGAATACTTCTAGTTTGAAATCGATACTCAAAATTGGAACTTCTACAACCTTAATTAAGGTTGAACTAAATTGAAAAATACGGAAATGGGTCTTACGAATACCGATTTGCACTCCTCACTTAAAAAACATTTTGGTTTTTCAAAATTTAAAGGATTACAGGAAAAGGTCATACAGAACATTCTTAGTAATAAAGATACTTTTGTAATAATGCCTACTGGTGGTGGAAAATCACTTTGTTATCAACTACCAGCTATCATGAAGGAAGGAACTGCCATTGTGGTTTCTCCACTGATTGCGTTAATGAAAAACCAAGTTGATGCCATTCGGGGCATATCTGAACAAAATGGAATAGCACATGTGCTCAACTCTTCATTGACTAAGACAGAAGTCAAGCAAGTTAAAGAAGATATGGTCAATGGCAATACCAAACTTTTATATGTGGCACCTGAAAGTTTGACCAAAGATGAAAACATTGAGTTCTTACGAAGTGTTCCACTTTCATTTGTTGCTGTGGATGAAGCCCATTGCATATCGGAGTGGGGGCATGATTTTAGACCCGAATATCGAAACCTTAAAGGAATTATAGCTCGTTTGGGTGATAATATTCCCATAATTGGCCTTACAGCTACTGCTACGGTAAAAGTTCAGGAAGATATTATAAAGAATTTGGGCATGACGGATGCGAAAGTTTTCAAAGCATCCTTTAACAGACCCAATTTGTTTTACGAGGTACGTCCAAAAACTCAAAATGTGGATGCGGATATTATTCGCTTCGTTAAGCAAAATCAAGGTAAATCTGGTATTATTTACTGTTTGAGCCGCAAGCGGGTGGAAGAATTGGCCCAGGTACTTCAAGTAAATGGTATAAGTGCAGTGCCTTATCATGCTGGTTTTGATGCCAAGACCCGATCCAAATATCAAGATATGTTCTTGATGGAAGATGTGGATGTTGTTGTGGCTACCATTGCCTTCGGGATGGGTATAGATAAACCCGATGTCCGTTTTGTCATCCATCATGATATTCCCAAGAGTATTGAAAGTTATTATCAGGAAACTGGTCGTGCAGGGCGTGATGGCGGGGAAGGGCATTGTTTGGCCTTTTATGCATACAAAGACGTGGAAAAATTGGAGAAATTTATGTCCGGAAAACCAGTGGCCGAACAAGAAATAGGAAATGCCCTCCTACAAGAGATAGTGGCCTATGCAGAAACTTCTATGTCCAGACGAAAGTTCATTCTCCACTATTTTGGAGAAGACTTTGATGCGGTCAATGGAGAGGGAGCCGATATGGATGATAATGCAAGGAATCCAAAGCCCAAAGAGGAAGCTAAAAATGAGGTGGTAAAATTGCTGACAGTAGTCCGGGATACCAAAGAAAAATTCAAAACCAAAGAGATTGTTAAAATTCTAGTGGGAAAGACCAATGCCATGATTACCTCTCATAAGACCGATGAAAAGGAATTCTTTGGAATTGGTTCCGAAAAGGACGAAGCATATTGGATGGCTTTGGTAAGGCAGGTCTTGGTGGCTGGATTATTGAAGAAAGAAATAGAACGGTATGGAATACTCAGCTTATTGGACGGGGGTAAGCAGTTTTTGGAAAAACCGGAATCATTTTTAATGACAAAGGACCATACTTATACTGAAGAAAATAACCAAGCTATAATTACTGCCGGTAAATCGGGTGGAGGAGCTGCAGATCAGAACTTATTGAAACTGCTAAAAGATCTTCGTAAAAAAGAAGCAACAAAAATAGGTGTTCCTCCTTTTGTTGTATTCCAAGATCCATCTTTAGAAGATATGTCCTTAAAGTATCCTATCACCATGGAAGAATTGGTCAATATCCAGGGAGTGGGTGAGGGAAAGGCTAAGAAATATGGTAAGCCTTTTGTGCAGTTCATTGCCAAGTATGTTGATGAAAATGATGTGATACGTCCAGATGACCTTGTCGTAAAAAGTACTGGGGCCAACTCTGGATTGAAGCTTTATGTGATTCAGAGTGTGGATAGAAAACTGCCTTTGGATGACATTGCCTCGGCAAAGGGATTGGAACTGCAAGATTTAATAAAGGAGATGGAGCAAATTGTTTTCAGTGGAACCAAACTCAATATTGGGTATTGGATTGATGAAATTCTAGATGAAGACCAACAAGAGGAAATCCATGATTATTTTCTGGAAGCCGACTCAGATTCCATTTCTGAGGCAGTAGAAGAGTTTGAAGGGGATTACGAAGACGAGGAACTTAGACTATACCGATTAAAATTCATCAGCGAGGTCGCTAATTAAGGTGACAAATAGATGAAAGGATAAATAGGAAGATTCCTTAAAACCATAAAGAGAATCACAATTCCCAAAAGAACTAGGGGAGCATACCTATAACTTATAAGGCTAGGACCTTTTATCCATTTTAATTTCACCAGAGCATGTTGAAGAAGGACAAGAGCTGCTGGTAAGAGCAATGCATTATGGCTAATGGCCTCTCCGATTCTTAGATGTAACAAATCGTGGATTGCCCTTTGGGTTCCGCAACCTGAACAATGGATGCCCATATATTTATGGACAGGGCATTTTGGAAACAAAAGGCCACTTTCTGGATTGAACAAAAAGTAAAGGAGTATTGCCAAAATTGACAACACTCCCAAACCTATAATGACATATAATTTCTTAATAACCATTGTTGGCCATTGCTCCTAAAAAGGCAAATCCGAATATAGCAATATAGATGATTATAAACACTGCAGATATTCCAATTCCGATAAAAGCCCACAATTTTGCATTTTTAGATGCTTTTTCTGCCATTTCATATTCTCCGCGAGCATAATGTTCATTCACTTTGGAGGCATAGATAATACTCGCAATTCCTGTTGCTATACAGCAGAATATGGTACTTAAAATTGCCACAACCATATAATTGTTTGGTTTAGGTGGCATGTTTTGGTTGTTTTCCATTGGTTAAATATAATATTTAAGATTATTGATTATTCCATTCCTCGATTGCTTCTCTTAACCTTTCTTCATCTTGCAAAGTTTCCAATCCGAAAGTACTTATTGCCCAAATCATAATCCCCCAAAAAATAACTGCAAGTATGATTCCTATTATTGATAAGATTACACCTATTTTAACGTTGCCATAATCTGAATATTCTTCAGGATTCTCTTTGTATTGTTTCTTGGCTTTGGATGAAAGAAACAAGGCTATAAGGCCAAATAATCCCCCGAATCCATAGCAGCAGCCCAAAACCGCTGATACGATACCAAAAACTAAGATTAATGTTGCATTTGGGAGTTTTTGTTGTTCCATGATTTAAGTATTAGTTAAAAAGATTATTCATTTTTAGAATGTAACTCACAATAATTGTAGCCGTAACCAATAATATCAGTGTTACTTTTATATAATGCGCATACTTGAACTTCACAAAAAGATTGGACACCAAAAAAAGCAATAGCATTAAAATTGGATAAATGGCGGGATACATTTTGAATGCAGCCATAAATTCTCCGTGAAGAAGCAAATGTATCGCTCTTTGCATACCACAACCAGGGCAATCCAGCCCAAACAATTTCTTGTTGAGGCATGGCAACATGTATCTATCTGCGTTTAGTAAATAAATGGTTGGCTGTAGTTGCATGGTCACTGTAACTGCGAAGAAAAATACTATTATTTTTGCGATTGATGCTAATTTTCATGATTTTTTTGAATAGGAAATGAACGGTCATAACCTTAAAATAGGAGATAGGGTAGAGGTTTTGGATGATACTATATCTGGCAGAGTTGAAACTATTGTGGGGGATAAGGTCACCCTTGTTACTGATGATGGTTTCCCCATAACATACTCTTTTGGTGAATTGGTGAAGGTGGAAAATGATATCAAAGTATCAAATTATGAGGTGGCACAAATAAAAGGAGAAAAACAAATCCCCAAGAAAAGGAGTAATCAAAAGGTTAAGCCAAAACAACGTAATGTGCCCAAAATGGAGGTGGATCTTCATATTCATCAATTGGTAAAATCCACCAGAGGTCTAAGCAATTTTGACATGCTCAACTTACAGTTGGATACAGCTAAAAGACAATTGGATTTTGCAATTTCAAAACGTATTCAAAAAGTGGTTTTCATCCATGGAGTGGGAGAAGGTATTCTCAAAGAGGAACTTCAATACTTGTTGAAGAAATATGACAATTTGAAATACTATGATGCCGATTATCAAAAATATGGTTTGGGGGCAACAGAGGTCTATATTTTTCAGAATTCCTAGTTGGAAATCACTGTAGTAACCTCACCAAACTCATTTATGGTCAAATTGGTAATGCGATCTCCAGATTCTGTAACAAAAGAAATGCCGCTCAAACTGATGGTGTGGACAAAATTGGTAGTATCAGCATCCATGGTAGTTTCAATAATTACTAGCCCGTCTTCAGCTTCAATTTCGTCAACGACCGTAGGGGTGACAGGTGGAATATCATCACAAAAATAATTGTCGCTCACATCTTCGGAAAAAATCCTGTAAGTGATTTGTGTTTGCCCTGGGACTGTACTTTCAGTGGTTACCGTTTCACCAATGGTGCCCTTATTTAATGTGCCACTTTGAAGATTCATGATCAAAGCCTCGTCCTCATTGATTTTGAAAAGTATATTGGCCGAATTGGCCACAGGGTCATCACAATACTCGATTGAAACACTGTCAAAATCTATGGTCTCTATTTGAAGGTCGCCATCACTGCACGAAGAAAGCATCAATGCCAATAGGCTTGGAAAGAAAAATTTTCTCATGCCTCAAATTTAAAGGAATTCCATTTTAATACCCCAACTCCATTCAATACTTTAAAAGAAATTAACTTTATTTGGCCTATTTTTACCCCGTTGAAATGATAGCTGAATCATGCAAAAAGTATATCTGGATAATGCGGCAACAACGCAGGTAAGGGATGAGGTGATTTCGAAAATGCAAGAGGCGTTGGTCGAATTTTACGGAAACCCCTCCTCAACGCACAGTTTTGGTAGATCGGCCAAAACAGCTGTCGAAAAAGCAAGAAAGACAATTGCCAAAACCTTGAATGCCCAACCTTCAGAAATTATTTTTACTTCTGGGGGGACCGAGGCAGACAATATGATTTTGCGTTGTGCTGTCCGTGACCTTGGAGTAAAGACCATCATAACCTCTAAAATTGAACACCATGCCGTGCTTCACACTGCTGAAGAGTTGGAAAAAGAGTATGGTATTTCACTTCAGTTTGTTGATTTGGATTCACATGGAAATCCGTTGTTGGAGCATTTGGAAACACTACTAAAGCAAGACGATTCCAAAAAATTGGTCAGTTTGATGCACGTCAATAACGAAATTGGAAATATTCTGGATATTGATGCTATTGGAAAGCTATGTGAGGAAAATGCTGCACTTTTTCATTCAGATACGGTACAGTCTGTTGGGCATTACCCTTGGGATGTTCAATCTGTATCTATTGATTTCATGACAGCTGCCGCCCATAAGTTTCACGGTCCTAAAGGGATTGGGTTTGCATTCATTAGAAAGAATTCTGGATTAAAACCCTTCATTTTTGGGGGTTCCCAAGAACGTGGTTTTAGAGCTGGCACCGAACCGTTCCATAATATTGTTGGTTTGGAAGAAGCTTTTGTTAAGGCTTATGAAAATTTAGAAGAGGAGACCGTGTTTGTTAAAGGCCTGAAGCAGTATTTTGTTGAGAGAATACAACAGGAAATACCCGATGTTGCGTTTAATGGTTTTTCTGGTGACCTTGAAAAAAGTACGTATACTTTGGCCAATGTCAGATTGCCTTTTGATAAACAGAAGGGGCTAATGTTGTTGTTTCATTTGGATATGAAGGGAATTGCCTGTTCCAAAGGAAGTGCATGCCAGTCTGGAAGTAATTTGGGTTCACATGTGCTAACAGAAATCCTGCCAACGGAAGAATTGGAAAAACCTTCATTGCGGTTTTCATTTTCTAAGTACAATAACAAAGAAGAGCTGGATTACACCATTCAGGTACTCAAGGAGTTTGCCGAAAGCTGATATCAACCTTTGTTTTTGCGTTTTTTCTCCTTGTCGTAGGGAAATTTACGGGAGGCAAGTCTCATCATTTTGTCAATAAGCTCTGTGGTATTCTTTCCGGTTTTCTTATCAATGGACTTTTCGTATTTCCAAAGAAGTTTACCGGTGTCACCATCACTGACTTTTATGCCTATTCTGCCGTAATTGGCATCTCTGAAGTAATCCAACAAACTAAAATTGGTGGGAACTCCTTTGGAAAGCAATATGTTAAGGCGTAGGTTGCCACTGATGATGCCATCAACCTTTAAGATTTTACACAGTTCTTGAGTGGTGTAGATATCAAGATTATTATAATCAATGTCATTTTGCGATAAAATAGCATTGGTGTTCTCAATATTCTGAAAATCTACATTGAACTTCTTTCTCTTTTTTCTTTTGGAGAAGTAGGTTTCCAAAGCATTTTGAACTGCATAACCCTCTCTTTCTGCTAATCTGGAAAGCTCTTGGGCATCAATGTTTTCCTTTAGTTCCAAATTTGCTATAAAAGGAATTATAGCCAAAATTTTATGGTCCTTTGAGAGTTCATCGAACCTTCTGTGCTCATAAATGTTTTTTTGGGCCACAGTTAGGCTTACGGTAAACAACATTATGAGAGTAAGGAGCTTTTTCATCAATCTATATTAAAAACGCATTCCAAATTTTAAGTTCAAAACACGACTTGTCAAAAAATTAGGCACAGCAAATTGTTGCTGTGTATCTACATCCCTTACCCAAGTATTGGTAATGGAATTCTGGTTGTTGAACATGTTGAAAATTTCAAAACCTATATTGAACTCCTTGAACTTGTGCAGCCAATGCCCTTTGGGATGCTGATTTTTTTCGTCTGCAAAAATATAGGAAATTCCAATATCTGCCCTTCTATAATCTCTTAATCTATTCTGAAAATCATAAGGATCCGCATTGTTGGGAGACCCACCTGGAACTCCAGTATTGTATACCATATTGAGATATAGTTTTAGATTGGGGATGGTTGGCACATAATCTTGAAAAAGTACGGCAAACTTTAACCGTTGGTCCGTAGGTCTTGAAATATAGCCACGGTCATTGGTGTTTTCTTTGGTTTGAAGATAGCCTACACTCACCCAAGACTGCGCTCCGGGAACAAAAGCCCCTGTTAATCTAAAATCAAATCCATAAGCAAATGCCTTTGCATTGTTGTCTGCGGCATAACGTATACGAACATCTTCAATGGTATATGGGTTTACGTTGGTAAGGCCCTTGTAATATGCTTCACTGACCAAAGTGAAGGGACGGTTCCATAAATCAAAGCTGTATTCACTCCCCAGAACATAATGAATCGACTTTTGTGCTTCAACATTTGGATTGATTGTCCCGTTTAGATTTCGCAATTCCCTATAGAAAGGTGGTTGTTGGTAACTGCCGATGGCCATACGGAACAGGATGTCCTTTTTCCAATCTGGTTTGACGCTGAATTGCCCACGGGGACTCAGCAAGGTTTGGGAATTAGTGTCAAAACCATTACCGCTAAGAATCCAATGTTGTGCCCGTAACCCTATATTGAAATAAACGTTGTGAGACCCCCATGTTGAGTTTTGAGTGTACTGCACATAACTGGATATCCTGTTGGTTTGCACAAAATTAGTGGCACGAACACTTTCAAAAGCTTCAATACCTCCAACAAACGGTTCTTCGGGCTGGTTGTTCACAAATTCCGGCTCCGAAGGGCGAATAAAAAAACCGGCCGAATCAATAAATTCAGATTCCTTGAGCTGGTCACGGATGTCTTCATGTGAATAGTTGAGACCCCATTCCAAGGATTTTTCTCCTTTTTGGTACTTCCCTTGGTGTGAAAAATTAAAAATAAGAGCATCCAATTGGTTTCTGGCTCTGTTAATTTGAGAGCCAACACCTCTTGAGGCTGTAACCTCCCCTAAAGTGTCACTTCCTAAATTAGTGTCTATTTCTCCAAGCTCATAGGAGGCAATAATATCTGAAAACTCTTCTTCCTGAGTGTGGTACAATGAAGTTGAAAAAGTCAACTTGGTATTCTCATTGGCAAAATAATCTCCCTTAAAGGCCCCCAAGGCACTTGTGTATTTGCTGTTTTCTTTTCCTTCATAGAAAATCAACAAAGCTCTAGGGTCATTTAAGGTTCCAAAATTGGTCTGGCGAGTGAGCGGTTCATTCTCATAGTCATTGATGGAATAGGTACCTAAAAAGTTGAGGTGAAATTTCTTTGAAAATCTATGGGTCAGGTAAGTTTGGACATCCAAAAATTTAGGATTGAAATTACTTTGGGTTTCTTGGCTATTTACCAACAAGCTATTATTTCTGTAGCGCACTCCAGTAATACTGGTAAATTTCTTGTTTTTTGAAATGGTCTCCAAAGTAGTACTGGCACCAAGAAGGCTTCCTTCTATCCGTAACCCAAAATCAACAGGTATTTTATAGGTAATATCCAACATGGAGGATAGTTTGTCACCATATTTAGCTTGAAAACCGCCTGGAGAAAACTTAAGATTCGTTATCATATGACTGTTTACAAAGCTTAAACCTTCTTGTTGTGCAGAACGTACTAGGAATGGCCTATACACCTGAATACCGTTGACATAAATCAAATTTTCATCAAAATTACCGCCTCTTACATTGTATTGTGTGCTCAATTCATTGTTGAAGGAAACCCCGGGAAGTAGTTTTAAGATATTTTCCACTCCAGCGTTTGCACCCGGAATTTTGCGGACGACCTCAGGGCTCACTGTAGTGATGCCATCAATATTTTTTCTTCCTGTGGCGGATACGTCAACTCCTGCCACTTGAATGATATTGGTTTTCATGACAGGATTGAATTCATAGGTTTCATTCGTGGTCAGCAACAAGTTTTCCAAAATCACATTTTCATGGCCTAAATGCGAAAACGTAACGGTACTCTTGGTGTCTGCAACCAATTCTAGAATATAGTAACCAAATTGATTGGAAGTGGTGCCTGTTTTTCCAGAAACAATGTTCACATCTGGAATAGGGGTGTTATTTTCATCCAAAACGGTTCCGACCAATGTGGCGGTTTGACCATTTAGGCTGATTGCCCAAAGTATTAGCAAAGGCAGTAGTATGGATTTTAGGCTTGTCAATACATCATTTTCTGAAGAAGGTACTGGTAAAAGTACTGGAATTGCCTACATTATCCGTAACGATAATTTTAAGGTCGCATTGCGTCTTATCTAGAACCTTGTCATCAAAATTATAGGTAATGGTCTTGGTTTTTGGCTCATATTCCATAAGAATCCATTCGCCGTTTATGGAACCTTCGTAAGTGTTTATACCACTCAAATCATCAGATATTTCAAGACTTAAATAGCTGTAATTGGTCAACCATTGACGTTCTTTGAAGTTTTTTGGTCTAATGGTGGGTGCAACACTGTCCTTGGACAATGTATATGTACCCAATACCCGTGTTCGTGTTGTGAAAGAACCATCTCTTTTATAGGTTTTGGAGTACCGAGGTTCATTTTTGTCATCAAGGCGAGCTATAAAAAGTTGTTTTTTCTCTTCAGAAGACAATTTTGTGGCATCAAAACTAATGGTGAAATTTCTATGGGCCGCTATGGTATTATTATGAATGTCCACAGTATCTTTTCCTTTTTTCAGGTCGATATAAAAACCCTCATAAAAGGTGTTGGCCGGGAAATAAACTTTGGCTGCACCTAAATCAAAATTATTGGGTTTGTCTGCTATGATGTAATCTGAGGTTGTTTTATCGTTCTTTTCAATTTTTACGGACTCTCTTTTTCCTTCTACGGGAATACGTACTTTGACTTCATTTCCTTCAATGTCAGCAATAATGAGTTCAACATTATAGGAAAGACCTTCTTTGATTTCGATTTTTCCATTGTTTTGAAGTGTTTTATAGATGCCGAGCCTATTGGATGGCTCTCTAAAACATTTTTGAATACGCTGTCTATACTTTCCAAAATGTGCATAATCAATTAAAGTGTTGATGTAACGGGTTTCTCCAAACGAAAATGTTTCAAAATCATATTCTGAGTAAACTCTTCCGTTTACAGTTTGTTTCACAGCATATACTCCATTTTTGTTTGCTGCCATGTCCTGCCTATCAAACCCATGAAAACCAAAACCGATGGTGCCGGTAGCGGTTACCTTATCTGCTAAGAAAGACCCATCTGATTGTTTGGTGAAATTCAACTGGATTTTTTTAGCACTTTGATTGATCACGGCATTTTCGCCCAAAGGATATCCATACAATCCCAATAAAGTTGGATTTGTGGCATCTCGCACCTCATAACCATAGAGTAGGGGGTTGGTAGGTTTTTCGGTAACGCTGCTCCGTATTTCAAAGTGTAAATGAGGACCGGATGAGCCACCTGTATTTCCAGAGTATGCAATGGTACTCCCTTTGGTAACCTTTAATTCTCCGTAATCTGGAAAAACCTCTACCTCGTAGGATTGTTTCTTATACTGTAACTTTTTGATGTATTCTTCAATCTCGGGACCAAATTTTTGCAAGTGGGCATATACAGAAGTATATCCGTTGGGGTGGGCGACATAAAGGGCCTTTCCATATCCCCAAAGGGATACTTTAATCCTTGTAACAGTTCCATCCGCTATTGCGTAGATGGGTAATCCTTGTCTCCTTTGCGTTTTTATATCAATTCCAGAATGGAAATGGTTGGAACGGAGTTCGCCAAAAGTTCCGGCAAGCACTAGGGGGATGTCCAATGGAGAGCGAAAAACGTTGTTGGGGTATTTTTCTTGTGCAGGGAGAAGTTGAATACTAAGAAAAAGGATTGCAAATGGGAACAGGCGCATACTGTGGTTTATAACTACATACGAATGTAACCAAAGTTTTGATTTGTAAAAAACCATGACTGCAACTTAAAGTACTACTTGAAGAATAATCCGAAAAGTATTGCGAGGTTAGTCAAGGTTGGTTAAATTTGTATGATACGCATTGATGTTTGCATATATGGGCGAACTTGTTGAGATTGTTGATTCTTTGGAAAACAAGGTGAGCAAATTGCTGCACAAATTGGAGTTGTTGCATCAAGCCAATGCCAAGTTGAAAGAAGAATTGAACCTTGCCAAAAAGGAAGGACAACTTAAGGAGAACGCCGTTATGGAATGGGAAGAAAAATACAATTCCCTAAAAATGGCAAATTCAATGCTGGGTAGTAATACTAGTAAAACAGAAGCTAAGCTTAAGATAAATACATTGATCCGCGAATTGGATGTTTGCATAGCCAAACTTGCAGATTAGTTTGTACCGTTTTAATATGGACGAGAAGCTCAAAATTAAGCTTTCCATTGCAGATAGGGTGTACCCTTTGACCATAGACCCTAAACAGGAGGAAGGATTACGGAAAGCAGCCAAAAACATTGAAAATTTGGCAAAGAAATTTGAGCAGAACTATGCTGTGAGGGACAAACAAGATGTTTTGGCAATGTGTGCCCTGCAGTTCGCATCAAAGATTGAGCAAAGTGGAATAGATCGTTCGGAAAACATCCAAACAGCATTGGAGCGCTTAAAAGCACTTGATGAGTTGGTACATTCCAAATTAGGCGAATAAGTTCTTTTAAATAAAATATAGTTACTGCCCACATTGGTAATAATTTTTTGACAAACTCAACACTACTATAATTAAAAAGGGTGAGTTTAGGTTGTAAAAGCAGGCCCTACCTGTATAGGGATCCTTGAGCAGCTTGTTAGCCCTAAACCTGTACTAAGGAGTTTGTACAAAACTTCGGCCGATGTGGGCTTTTTTTATAACCAAACACTATCTAAAATGGATAACACTATAATAATTGGTGTAGCGGCGGTTGTTGGCTTGGCTATTGGATTTGCAATAGCTAAAATGATGGAAAAAGGAAGAGCCGGGAAAACCATATCAAACGCAAAAAAAGAAGCGACAGATATCGTTAAGGAAGCGAAAAAGGAAGGGGAGAATATTAAAAAAGATAAAATATTTCAGGCCAAGGAAAAGTTCTTGGAATTAAAGGCAGAGCATGAGAAAGTAATTATTGGAAAAGATAAAAAAATTGCTGAAGCTGAAAAAAGAACCCGGGACAAAGAATCCCAAGTGAGCAGTGAGCTTTCCAAGAACAAAAAACTTAATGATCAGTTGCAACAACAGATCAAGGAGGTCAGCTACAAGAGTGAAATACTTGACAAGAAGCAGTCTGAAGTTGAAAAACTGCACAAAAGTCAAGTACAACAACTAGAAGTAATTTCTGGACTTTCTGCTGAGGATGCAAAGGCACAGTTGTTGGAATCCCTAAAAGAGACTGCAAAAACAGACGCTATGGCCTATTTGCAGAGCACTCTGGAAGAGGCTAAGCTTACTGCGCAACAAGAAGCACGTAAAATAGTCATCAATACCATCCAACGAATTGGAACAGAGGAAGCTGTGGAAAACTGTGTTTCTGTCTTCAATTTGGAATCTGATGATGTCAAAGGACGCATTATTGGTCGTGAAGGAAGGAATATTAGGGCTTTGGAAGCTGCAACTGGAGTTGAAATCATTGTGGATGATACCCCTGAAGCTATCATACTTTCGTGTTTTGACTCGGTAAGGCGAGAAGTAGCTAGACTTTCATTACATAGATTGGTTACTGATGGAAGGATTCACCCAGCCCGTATAGAAGAAGTGGTCAAAAAGACCCAAAAGCAAATCAACGAGGAAATTGCTGAAATTGGTAAACGTACTGTGATTGATTTGGGCATCCACGGATTACATCCAGAACTCATTAAAGCTGTAGGGCGTATGAAGTATCGTTCATCGTATGGCCAAAATTTATTGCAGCACTCTAGAGAGGTAGCTAAACTTTGCGGTGTAATGGCTGCTGAACTTGGACTTAATCCAAAATTGGCCAAAAGAGCGGGACTATTGCATGATATTGGTAAAGTTCCTGTTGCTGAAACTGAGGTGGAGACCCCACACGCTATTTTGGGGATGCAATGGGCGCAGAAACATGGTGAGAAGAAGGAGGTCTGCAATGCCATTGGTGCCCACCATGATGAAATTGAAATGACAACCCTTATATCACCTATTGTACAAGTGTGCGATGCCATTAGTGGTGCACGACCTGGTGCAAGAAGACAAGTGCTTGATTCTTACATACAACGCCTAAAAGATCTTGAGGATATTGCCTTTGGATTCAACGGAGTTCAAAAGGCCTATGCCATCCAAGCAGGAAGGGAGCTTCGGGTAATTGTGGAAAGTGAAAAAGTAAATGATGACAAAGCAGCGGAACTTTCCTTTGAAATTTCACAGAAAATCCAAACTGATATGACCTACCCAGGTCAGGTTAAAGTTACAGTCATACGGGAAACCCGTTCCGTTAACGTAGCGAAATAGAAGACTGACAATTATCATGCTTTTGCTGGCCGAAACAGGGTAATTTCATTACTATAAAATTGTATTAGTGATGAAAAGAAGAGCACCTGTTTCAGAAATCATGAGCAAAAATGTGATTACCATTACTACCAGTGATGATTTGGTCACTGCTGAAGAGCGTTTTAAAAAACATCATATTCGCCATATTCCCGTGGTAGAAAATAAAACAGTGGTTGGTATGCTGAGCTATACGGATTTGCTTAGAATCAGTTTTGCAGATGCCGTAGGGCCTGATGGTGAAACCATTGATAGTGTTGTTTACAACCTTTTTAACATTTCCCAGGTAATGGCAAGCGATGTGGTAAGTGTTACCTCAAACACACCCATAAAAGATGTTGCCCAATTTTTGGCAAAAAAAGAATTTCATGCCCTGCCAGTCGTAGACAATGGAAAATTGGTAGGTATAGTTACCACAACGGACTTGATAAACTATCTTTTGGATTTGTACTGAAAAAAAATTGAACAAGAGTCATAGGATATCTATTCTTCCTCAGAGGTATCCTCGACCTCTTTGTTCATGTTGTTTTCCATAATGTTCAACTTTTTCAGCTTTTCTTTCCAAGTTTCCAGTGATTCCTTGTGTTTGTTGATGTTGTTTACTACCTCTTTCACTAGTGGGCTATCTTCAGAAGCATTGGAGAAAAATTGAAGGTTGTTTTCCAACTGTCTTATCTCAGATTTACTTTCATCAATCTTTCGTCTAATAAAAACCCTTTCATTATTGATGGCTCTATTGTCATCGGTATTGGCCAATTGCTGTACTTTGTTTCCATATTTCAGCAATTCAGACTCCTGCCTGCTTACTCCCAGTTTTTTGAAAAGCGCATCCACTATCTTGTTGAACTTCCCGTTGATATGCCTTTTGTTATAGGGAATGCGGCCATATTTTTTCCACTCAGAAAGAAATTTTTTGAGTTGTTCCAAGTCTTTCTCCTTATCACCACTTAATTGAAAAGCCTTCAAGCGGTTTAAACAATCATTTTTCTTATCTAGATTGGCATATTCCTCTTTGTGGGCTTCATTTTTCTCAGAGTGCAAGCGGTCAAAGTAATGGTTGCAAGCGTTTTTGAACTCGTTCCAGATTTTGTCTGAGTATTTTCTGGGCACATGACCAATTTTCTTCCATTCACTTTGGATGCGTTTCATTTCAGGTGTAGTGGTATCCCAATCATCACTATCCTTCAATGATACGGCTAGTTCAAGCAGTGCCCTTTTCCTCTCTAAATTGGTATGCTGTTCTTTTTTCTGATTCTTGTAAAAAGTATTCTTATTCCTGTTGAATTTTCGGACCACGTCTTTGAAGGAAGCCCAAGTTTCCTCGTTTACCTTTTGAGGTACCTTTCCAGCTTTGAAAAAGGCATCGCGTAGCGCTTCCACTTCTTTGATTTGTTGCTGAAGTCCACGATGGTTGTTGGAAACATCGTCAGCTATGGCCAAAATGGAAGCAATAATTTCATGCTTCTTTTCAAGGTTCTTTTCATAGGACTTTTCCAGTTCTTGAAAATGTTCCTGTCTGCGTTGGTGCATGACTTTGGTGGCATTGCTGAATCGATCCCAAATCTCTTCCCTTTGTTCTTTTGCAACAGGACCAATGTCCTCTTTCCAGATTTTGTGGAGCGTTTGAAGCTCTCTAAAGGCTTTTCCTAAATCGGGTTCGTCAGCTAAGGCTTCAGCGCGTTCTACCAGTTTAACCTTCTCCTCTAAATTGTGTTTAAAGTCAAGGTCTCTCAACTCACGATTTAGATGTAGGAAATCGTAAAAAATTTCCAGATGGTGGTGATAGGTGCGCCAGACGTCGTTATAGTTGTTTCTGGGAACTGGCCCAGCATTTCGCCAACTTTCCTGTAGTTCTTTAAAATGTTTGTAGGTGGTGTTGATGTCTTCCTCCACATTGATGAGTCCTTTGAGCTCTTCAATGATTTCCAATCTTTTTTGGAGATTGCTTTTGAGGTTTTGCTCCAATTGTTTGTAGTAATGATCCCGTTTTTCGCGGTATTCAGCAAAAACCTCATTGAATTGTCTTTTGGCAACCGAGTTATATCTGAAGTCGATTTCATTGCCTCCATTGGCAATAAATTCTTCTTTTTTATGCTCCAAAAATTCTTGAAACTTTTGGTCGAATTCATACTTAATGGAACCAACATGTTTGCTGATTGCCTGTATTTTTTCATTTTTTATCAGTCGCTGCAATTCTCCTACCAGATTTTCCATGGACATGGAATGATAGTCCAACACAGGGATGAAATGACGTTTTTCATTGTCTTTGTCCTCTGCGTCTTCAGCGTTGGATTCTTCTATTTCCTGAATGGCCTCATCAGCGACGGCATTTTCTTTCTCTGCCGCTACTGGGGCTGTTTCTTCGCTATTTGTTTCAGTCGTTTCCTCAGATGTATTTGGTTCAGAAATGGGGCTTTCTTCCACCGGTGTTTTTAAATCTTCAGTATTACGATCAGTACCACCTTCAGTTTCCTGAAGTTTTCGTTCATTTTCCTGCATGAGTAGTGTTTTTCTTTCCTTTGGATTGATGATAACATAGCCAAGTTAACAACTAAATTATCTAATAACAAAAGTATTGCCTCTTCTTTTTATAGAAGTTGTGCTATGTATGGATTGATGGAAACTGTTTGTTTTCAGTATTTTTTATGGTGTATTCCAAATTTCCCATGCCTTTTCAGCTTGTCCTTGCAACATTTTAAGTCCGTTGCAAATAGATGCTCCTTTTTCTTCGCCAAGGGTTAAAAAAACTGTTTTTTCTGGATTATAGATAAGGTCATATAGAAAGTGTTTGGCGCCTACATGTTCATATGGTAAATGTGGTTTTTCTTCAATATTTGGATAAGTTCCCAGTGGAGTACAGTTGATGATCAATTTATGACTTTCAATCAGATTTTTATCCAAATCCTCATAAGTGAATTGACCTTCTTTTTTTGTTCTGGAAACATAAGAATTGGCTATTCCCAATTCATCCAAAACAAAACGAATTGCTTTTGATGCCCCCCCTGTGCCCAAAATCAGTGCTTTGTCATGATACGGTTCTAAGAGGGGTTCCAAGGAGTTTTTGAAGCCGAATGCATCGGTATTGTATCCTTTTAAACCTTTTTCAGTGAATTTTATAGTATTCACAGCTCCAATTTTGGCAGCGGTGGCATCTAATTCATCCAAATAGGGAATAACCTGTTGTTTATAGGGAATTGTTACGTTGAGCCCTTTTAGGTTGTTTTCTGATATGACTTTTTCAAAATGCGCGATTTCAGGGATATCAAAATTTTCATAGCTATGGTCTAATAACTCAAGCTCTTCAAATTTTTTGGCAAAGTAACCTTCTGAGAAGGAGTACGAAATGTTTCTACCTAAGAGCCCGTACCTGTTTCCTTTCTTTTCTATTTTTTCCATACCAATCCAAAATCAATAATATCATAATTCCCAAAACGATGAAAAGTAGGGCCCACCAAGTTTCAGGATGTGACAAATTAGGGAGATAGCGCTTGTAGTTGAGCACTATTTTGTCACCATTAGAATCCAACAAAGCATTGCCAAGACCATCCATTTTATATATGGTCCGTTTCCAGGGCCATAAAACACCCAAGGAACCTGTGATAAAGCCCAATATTACTGCTGTAGTAATGGCTTTATAATGTTTAAGTACATAGCTTAGTAAGTGAGAGAAAGTGACCAGACCTGCTGCTGAACCTAAAGTGAAAACTCCTAATATTTTTAGGGTATTCATACGCTTGGGGTTGTTCAAAAAATCAAAATTCCCAGCAAAAACATCTGAAAATGTATCGTACAGCGCATTGACGGAATCTACTAGTAGCAAAACGTAATTTCCCAATAAAATCAAGATAAAGGAGCCAGAAAGGCCGGGAAGTGTCATTCCTGATACGCTAATTATGCCGCAAAAGAAAATGAAGAAAAGATTGTCGTTCTCTTTGGCGGGATTTAAAAAACTTATGGAAATTCCAACAATCAAACCTATAATTCCGGCAATCACTGTTTTTTGGTTCCAAGATTCAAAATACTTGCCTATGTAATATATGGAACCCACTATCATTCCAAAAAATGTGGCCCAGACAAAAAGCTCATTTTGCGCTAAAAAATAGTCCAGAATCCTGGATACGCTGAAGTAGCTTACCAACATGCCAAAAAGGAGCAGTGCCAAAAATTGGGCATTGGTGTATTGGAAGAAACTTTTGAACCTTCCATTAAAGAATAATTTGAGCGCTTTGGTATTCAGTTTTTGAAGGGAATAGATAAATTCTTCATAAAAACCGGCCACAAAAGCTACAATACCGCCTGATACTCCTGGCACTTTATTGGCAGCACCCATGCAAAGGCCTTTTATGACCAAAAAAAAGTTATCCAGAAATGTTCTAGGCTGATGCATGCGGTAAATAGGTTGATTTTACTTCTTGGAAGCTAATCTTTCCAGGATAAAAATAAGCGAAAAACCTATTATAGCTAGGATTAAGGCAAGTATTAACTGATTGTCTCCTTGAAATGCAGACGGCCAGACATTTACGTCGTCCACAACAATGGTCTTATCTCCAAAGGTTTTGGTTGCCAAAACTTTTTTCCAAGGCCAAATTTTGTTCAATGAGCCTAAAATAAAACCGGTGAGCAGGGCCAATGTCATATTTTTATAATGGCTGAACATCCATTTGAGCAGTCTGGCAAAACTCAACAGTCCAAAAACAGCTCCTAAAGCTACGGTAATTACAATTTTGATATCGCGTTCATGAACTGCATCCAAAATGGTTTTGTATGACCCGAGCAATACCAAAATAAAGGCGCCCGAGATTCCCGGAAGAATCATGGCACAAACTGCCAAAGCTCCTGAAAGGAATAGGTAAGGCAGGCTATCTAAATTTTCGTTAGGAGGGAGTTCGGTGATAAAATAGGCCAGAGCAGCTCCAGCTATGAGAACTACCACGGTTCCCAAGTTCCATTTAGTGATTTCCTTTCCCACTAAAAAGATGCTTGCCAAGACCAATCCAAAGAAAAATGACCATAATAAAATGGGCTGGTTTTCCAAAAGCCAACTTAGGAATTTGGCCAATGAGAGCACGCTAATGAAGATTCCTAAGAAAAGCGCCAATAAAAAATTCCCATTTAGCTTGTTCCAAAAGGCTTTGATCCCTTCTTTTCTCAGTATGGTAAAAAGAGAGAAGTTGATATTGTTGATGGAGGTAATGAGTTCCTCGTATATGCCCGATATAAAGGCTATAGTGCCTCCAGACACACCTGGCACCACATCTGCGGCACCCATGGCCATTCCTTTTAGGGTAATGATAAAATAATCTAGTAATTGACGTGCTTTCATGCTTTGGTTTGGACGAAAAGCTAAATTAAGGAGAAGTTTTCTTTATTTCAGAAACTAAATCCTGAAACCATCCTGCCTTGATAAATTCAGGGAATTCTTCTTCAAAAATTTGCAGTTTGTCAATATCCAATTGCATGGCTTGGGACAATTTTTCCTTAGCACTGGATGGTTCATTGTTTTCAAGATAGACCCCGGCAATTTTATATAGTAATTCTGGGCTTTCTGGATAGAATTCAAGTCCTTGCACCAATACTTGGATGGAAGAATTCAAATCACCTATTTTTTTGAGCACGTTGGCCCAACCAATCCATGTGTCCAATTCATAATTGCCCAAATCCACAGTTTGTTGATATGCAAAATCGGCTTCGTCCAAATTTTTAAGCGCAGCATATATTTTTGCAGCTTTCTTCCAGTACAAAGGATTTTCACCATCTATATTGATGGCTTTGTTGACATAGTACAATGCTTTTTGAAAATCGCCGAGATTGTAATGGAAATCGGTAATGGCCAACCAACCTTTATCCAATAAGGGATCCTCATGAACAGTGTTGTAATAATAATATTTGGCCAAATCGGTATTGCCCAATTTTTCGTGACATTTTCCTATGCGCAAGTATGCATGCGAAGTGGGATCCTCTATGGAAATAGTAGTTTCATAATTTTCCACGGCCTCATTGTAACGACCCAACTTTTCCAAAACCTTTCCTTTTTCAAAATAGGCCCCAATGAAAGAATCATCAGATATAATGGCAAAATCAAATGCTGTTAAGGCTTCAGGATACATTTCCATGGAGTAGTACATTTTGCCCAGTTGATGCCAAGCAACTTCACAATAAGGATTTCTCTCTAAATAGTTGTTCAAATAAACAACAGCTCCATCAAAGTCTTGCAAAAACTCAAAGCAATACACCACGTTGTACAACGATGAATAGTCCCTATCGTCAAAATCCACGCATCTCATGAAACTACGTTTGGCTTTTTCATAATCATCCATGAAGAGGTATTCCATTCCCAAAAGGGAGTGGATGTCAAAAGTATCGTCTGTAAGTTGCAATGCTTCCAACAACAGATTTACTGCTTCTTGGTGATTATCTTGTTTGGACTGAATATTGGCCCTTTGGATATAGATTTCCTCATTGTAGGCATCGATATTCTGAATTTCATCCAGTAACTTTTCGGCAGCATCATATTTATCCTCAAAGGTCAATACTTCAACCTGAAGCAGCTTCAATTCCAGCGAATTTGGATGCTGTTCCAAACTAATTTGAATGGCCTTTTTTCCCAAAGAAATTTTGCCGTTGTTAAGGTAGTAGTGGATGATTTCCTCAAAGTCCTCAGCATCAAAAAAATAGACATCATCTGTCTTGAGCATGGACTCAAATTTGTCAATCGATTTGTTGGGATATTCGTTAGAATCTAACGCCATAGGAACTTTTTTGGATTTACTATGGACTTAAAATTAGCTTTTTGAAAGTCTGTTTAAGCCCCAGATTTGGGTATGTTATCAACAAATTAGTTAACAGCTTTAAGCTGATATTCATTTAAAATGTCCAGAATTTTGTTGCATCCTTCCCTAATTTCTTTCATTGAAATTGTCAATGGAGGTGATATCCTAACAGCCTTTGGCTCAAATAATAACCAGAAGAGAATCAACCCTTTTTTGGCTGCTGTGAGCACCACATGATTTGCAATTTCTTCATTCTTCATGATAAGGGCGAGCATTAATCCCTTTCCTCTTATTTCTTTAATCAATGGATGTGCCAAAAGTTCCCGAAACAACTTTTCCTTTATTAATGTCTCTTGGATAAGCCCAGATTCAGTGATTTCCTTTAAAGTTGCCATACTGGCAGCGGCAATGACAGGATTTCCGCCAAAAGTGGTAATATGTCCCAATTTGGGATTGTCTTGTAACGTGGCCATCATTTCCTTTGAAGCCACAAACGCTCCTACCGGTAGTCCTGAAGCCATTCCTTTACCGATCACTAAAATATCAGGGGTGCACTTGTAATGTTCAAAAGCAAAAAGTTTGCCCGTTCGCCCAAATCCTGGTTGAATTTCATCCAGTATTAAAAGTGCTCCTACATCTTTACATCTTTTTTTAACCTTTTCCAGATATCCATTTTCAGGTACAATAAAGCCAGCTCCTCCTTGAATGGTTTCCAGAACTACTGCTGCGGTTTTTGAAGTTATTTTTGTAAGATTTTCTTCTTTATTGAATTCAATGAACCTAACGTCTGGAACTAAAGGTCTAAATGCACTTTTTCGTTCCTCAAACCCCATTAGGCTGAGACTTCCCATGGTATTGCCGTGATAAGCCTTATCTGCGGCAATAATTTCAGAACGACCGGTAAATCTTCTGGCCAATTTTAGGGCACCTTCCATGGCTTCTGTTCCTGAATTGACCAAATACGTGGTTTCTAGTTCTTTGGGAAGATAAGAGGCCAATAGTTTGGTGAATTCCACCGCAGGTTTTTGTACATATTCCCCATACACCATCACATGCATGTATTTTTCGGTCTGCTCTTTTATGGCCTCAACCACTTTTGGATGGCAGTGTCCCAAACTGCATGCAGAGACTCCAGCAACAAAATCCAAATGGGCATTTCCGTCTGTATCAAAAATATAAGTGCCCTTGGCATGGGATATTTCCAGACCTAAGGGATGTGCAGTGGTTTGGGCCTGATATGTAAAAAAATCGTTTTTAAGCATTAAGGGACCTGTACTTTTTTTACTTCGGTCTTTTTGGGTTTAATGGCCTTTGTGTTGGGATTGTTCCCTATATCACTTTGGTTCTTTTGGCGCTCACTTTCCTCAGCATCAATATCTATGGGATTGTCTATACCTCTAATTTGTACAAGTTCAATGTTGTTGTCGTCCTCGTCAAAGATGGCATCTTTGGAAAGAATACGCTCATCACCCCGCCATATAAATCCTTTCAATTTCCTACTTTCAACAGGCAAATCCGTCTCGGGAAAAATATCACCATCCGGATTTACAAAGAATGTAATGTCTTCAATATCGCTATTGGCCATAAGGAGCCTAATTTTACTGCAAATGGTCTTATCAATTCCGACGAGTTCCTGATCATCATTATAGACATAGTAAATGACCTCGGTATTTTTGACCAGATCAATTATTTTGAGCTCATTTTCGATGAACTTACCGAAAAGGTCTTTTCCCTTTGCCTGATTATAACCTTCCATGCTAATTGTATCCAATGAAATGATAAAGGCATTTTCCAGTACTTTAAGGGAGTCTAATTTTTCGGTTTCCAAATCAGAAATCAAATGGATACTGTCACCCGTAATCTGATTATCAACATTCCAAAGAATTGGGTCGGTGATAAGTTGGGTAATACCTGTTTTTTGTTCAGAATGGATGGAGTCGCATTTTCCACTTAAGTCGGTTTTGTAAAATTTAGCATTTCTGAAAGCCCGTAGTATTCTGGCTTCAGGAGCGCCAGTGACCATCAGGGTGTCTCCATGAATGTATAGGGAATCTTGCTGTACCAAGTTTACCGCAACAGCCCTTTTTGTGGCAAAAACAGAATCTTTTTCTTTGAACACTTCAGCATAGTGAGCTCTAATAACCCCTTTGTTGATGGTATCAGTAACTTGAATGTTATTGGTGGCGGAGGCAAATGAAGATGCTTTGTCAAAATAAACACTATCCCCTTCAATGATTCGATTGTTATAGTCTATTCTGGTGTTTTTTACGCCATAGCCCTGCTCAATTTTGGTGTCATAAAAACCGCGCTCGCAATAAATTTTATATTCCTCGCCTGTAATGGTCGAGGGACCGTACATGTAGGCGTTTTTAGATACTCGATAATAGTCTAATTGTTCAGAATCAATGATGTATTCGGGATTGTCTATATGGACATTTTTACGAAACTGTACTTTTTTCAGTTCCATAAAATAGTTTCCAATTTTACTGGTCAACACATTAACCGAATCCACTACTTTACCTCCGGACCTGTAGTAAGAAAGTTGATTTTCACGGTCAAAATAAAGTGTGTCCGTGGTCAAGGTCATTTTACCATCTGAAAGGTCAACTTTTTCCCAGGCTTTTGCCAATTTGGTATTGCCATCATAATCCATTTTTCCACTGTTCATTTCAATGGAATCTCCTTGTTGCATGCGAATATTGCCAATGGCTTTGAGTCTGTTCTCTTGGGTATAGAAAATGGCAATGTCACACCATAAATCTGCCCCTTGGTGTTCAAATTGGACCTGGCGCTCATCATCTTTGCTGAAAATGGAGGCTCCTGGAAATTGGGCCTCATCCTTGGTGAAATTAGCGCCGTAGACAATATTGATTTGTCTTCCTTGAGCCTGGGGAGTATTATCTTGTCCTGAAACTTTAAGGACAAACACTATCAGAATGAAAAAAATAATCTTTTTCAATACCGCGAATTTTGTCCAAAAGTAGGCTTTTTAGAAAAAGTATGTATAAGGATTTAGAAAGCTTTGGCTTTTGGATTGAATGAGTATGCAATGCTTGGTGCAATTTCAGCGAATTAATTGCTTTATAAAATCTTGACAGGCAAATATAAATTGTAAGAGGTGGGCTAAACCATTTTTCTTAATAGTACAATTTGACCTAGGTGATAATAGCTATGCTCGATAATACCTTCCAGATTTCGCTGATATGACCCATACTTTTCATCCACGAAGTATTCGCCCAATAAAGAATCCTCCATTGTTGCAACATGAGAAATGAATTTTTTGGAGTTCGATAAGAAATCGGTAATCAATTTATCCCAATCACCTTTGGAGGTTATGGGTGGCATATCAAAGCTGTACTTATCCTTTATTTCCAGATTGCCTCCCAAAAACACATTCAAAATTCCGCCCAAATAATAGTTCACATGGTAGGTGAGTACTGCAATTGTGTTAAGGGAGCCTATTTTTTGAATGGCCTGTTCCCATGAAACTTGTTCAATTTGTTCCTTGAAATTGGTATTGGCCACCCATTTACCATTGAGCAAGACTTCTTCCAGTCTTTGTGCAATCAATTCACTTTGTGTCATTTTCGTTGGAAATTTTATGATTTCGGAAATTGCCTCCAAATGGTGGTCATCGTGTTCGGCTACAAATAGGAACAGGTCCATGGTACGCATGGGTTGTTCCAATCTCGGATGCAATGCAGTTTTGTATACTTCGGTTTCATTTAAGTTTGATAATTTATCCAAAGTCAATTCTCTAAGGTTGTGGAATTGTGATAGTAAATCAACGATGTTGGTTTTATTGTGCTGCGCTAAATCGGTTTTTGTGTTTCCCAGATCGGTTACCCTTAGATACTTTTCATCATTTAAGATATCATCAAGACGTCCTTGCCATAAAGGTTCTAAATCACTTAGATGCCCAATGTGTTCTTTTATGGACCATTTGTTATCCGGTTTGGTTTCCAAGATATCCGAAGGTATTTCTTCAATTATTGCGCTTAATCTGGCATAAGTTCCTTGGAGTCTTTCCAAGATTGAAGGAAAAATGTTCTCTTGAAACGAAAAATCAAATTTTCGGTCGAACCATTTTTTTTGTTTCATGATCAATACATTTCTTTATGATTAATGAATTCCAGAATCGTTGAATTGCCACAATACATTTACCAGTTGCCATTTTCCATTCAGTTTTACAATGTGCATATAATCGATCCAGTCATCGGCAATGAGTTTCACCGAAGCGGTTTTATCATAAATATCCAGGATGATAACTTCTTTTTTAGGATTCTCCGGGAATTTATCACCTTCTTGGTTGTAGGTTTCGGCCAGAAGTATCATGGCATCTGTAAAGGTCTCTCTTAAATATTCTTTTCCGGTTTTTTTGTCTGTCCAAAAGGTCCTCTTGACCATTCGGGGATGAGCGGCACGTTCAAATTGTTCAGGATTTGCATTGTGTTGGGACTCTATATAGTCCAGTGCTACTTGTTTAATTTCTAGAGAATCTTTTTGTGTCTGTGCTTGAACAGAAAAAGTAAGTAGTGAAAAAAAAGCTAGTGTAAGAACAAAAAAAGGTTTCATTATTGATTTATTTTTGATTGAAGTTGGTGGGTAAAGATTGGAATTAAATTCAAATTTCACTTCTTATAAGCTTCACTTTAGCAAATATTTAATTGTACGCTTGTACCTATCAAATCTGTGGCACTTATGCTTTCAATGATTTTCGAAGAACAATTTGATGTTTGAGTACCATTCCATTTTCAATGATTTTATCGTCATAATTATCCGTAAAGAAGTTTTCTCGGACAAAATCTTTTACAAAACCATTTTTTTGATAAAAATTTAAAGCGCTCAATGACCCATCTCCGGTTCCGACCAAAATGTCCTTTCCATGAAACGTTTCTTTTATTTTTTGGAGACACCAACTACCAATTCCTTGATTTCTATATGTTTCAAGAATAGCAATGTTCTTAATTTCTATGGTACTGTTATCTATTTCATGAACAGCACAAACGCCAATGGAGGTATTGGAGGTTTCCATAAGGAAGATTCGGCACTTCCCAATATATACATTGATGGCCTTTACAGATTCATCAGCAAGCAAAAGTAGATTCACTGGAAGTGGTTCATCTTGGGCAATTTCTCGAAAGGTCAATGTTTTGGGAGAATCATCAGAATTCTTCAATTTCATAAAGCTCATTCATTTGTTTGTTCATCACTTTTTCAGGAGTGATTTTCATAATTCCTTTGAGCAGGGACTGACCTATGCTGCTATGTGCCATTTTTCCAAAGTTCCATGAATTGTTCACTACATAATCAACTTTCTTTCTTCTTTTCTTTTCAAACACTTTAAAAGTATCTGAAATGGATGCCGGACTATTTTTGATCAATTGGCTTATATAATAAGCATCTTCTATTCCTTGGCAAGCACCTTGGCCCATATTTGGGGTTGTTGCATGAGCGGCATCACCTAGAAGGCAAGTGTTGGAATTGGACCATTTGGGCAATCTTTTTAGATCGGTAAGCTCTGCAGTATGCAAATTTTCCGTGGCATTGATTATTTGGGACACAATGGGGTTAAAATCTTTGAATTGTGATGAAAGCGTTTCGATATTCAATTCTTTTGGGCATATTTCCCTGTTCAAAACCGTAAAGAAATAGACCGTATTTTCCGATATTTCTGAAAATCCAAAACGACGTTTACGCCCCCAGACTTCTTTACCTTCTTTTTTTAAAGGGTCTGGTAGTTGAATTCTTGCGATGCCCCTACAACAAATTTGGTTGGTCCTTCTAAATATGGATGGCAATCCCATTGAGGTACGTACTTTGGATTTTATCCCATCAGCTCCTAAAATTATGTCGGCGGAGATGGTTTTGCTTTCAAATTCAATGGAAATATGATCATCAGTTGTTGTGTGGGTTTGATAGTTCATTCCCAATGCAACATTACCGACTTTTGAAAAAGCATCATAAAGTATACGTTGCAATTTTCCTCTGTGTATCGCTATGGTTTGATTACCATATTTGTCTGAAACTATTGTGTTTTTTATTTCTCGGACAGGGTTAAGGTCAGCATGGGCAATCTCCATTTTGTTAAGAATACATCCCTCTTTTTTAATGTCATCTTCCAACCCCAACCCTTGCAAAATATGCATTGCATTGGGTTGAAGCCACACCCCGGTACCGATTTCGTTTAAGGTTTCGGAACGTTCGTAAACCGTGGATGGAATACCAACTTTATGCAAGGTCAAAGCAGTTGTCAACCCTGTAATTCCACCTCCAATGATTGCTATTTCCATAGAAACTGTAAATTTAGGTCAAATCTACTAAATTAGGTCAAGTGTACTAATGGGATGAACACAAAAAATAAGATTTTAACCAAGGCGTTGGAATTGTTTAATGCAAAAGGAGTGAAAGAGGTTACACTTAGACAGATTGCATTGGCATTGGGAATAAGTCAAGGTAACCTAAACTACCATTTTAAAGCAAAAAAGGATATTGTTTCAACACTGTATTTTCAACTTGTGAAAGAAATGGATGTAGAAATGCAAAAGGTGATTCAAGAACAACCCATGTTGTCATTCCTACGTGAAAGTACATTGGTTTCCATGCACATATTGCACAAGTACAGATTTTTATTGAAGGATTTGTACAGTGTTCTACAATCTGATAATGAACTGAAAGCACATTACCTAGAGTTACAAAAAATGCGAAAAGAACAATATTTAGTATTGTTTCAAAATATGAGCGCCCAAGGTCTTATTCGCAGTGAGGAGTTAAAAGGGGAGTATGATCGACTTTATGAACGTATGAATATTTTAGGGGATAATTGGTTGAATGCAGCTGGTTTGTTCCAGTCAGGAAATAAATCAGTGGTTACCTATTATCATGCATTACTTTTTGAAGTGATTTATCCATATTTGACCCCAAAAGGGAAGGATGAATATAAAGCACTCATTATCAGTTATTTTTAGTCAATAATTTCCAACTGTGATTATCTTTTACTAAAACTGGGGTTCCTACCCCGTTCCCAGAAACAGAATTTCCATGTACAATTCCTTTCCAATGGAAATCGAATAAATAAACAGTGAATTTTTCTTCTTTACCAATCCATCTTACATTATCAATTAAATATTCTTCATTCTTAATTTTTTCGAAATTATTTTCAAATGCAGATTGTACTTCACTTTCCCCCAGATAGACGCCGGACTTGCAACAAAAAGTCGAACAAGCTTTTGCCATTGCAAAATCAGGGTTGCCCTATGATGAAAATTATGTATCAAAATTGAGCTAAAAAAGCTTGTTTTTTAACTCAGTTCTTTGTTGGCGGTAGTTGTTTATTAATCCAATATCGTCCCTTGTTTGACTTTTATTACAATTGATTGATTGATATCTTTTATATTATCTAAAGGGTTATTGTTCAAGACTAAAAAACTTGCTTCAAATCCTTCTTTTAAAAGTCCAATCTTTCTATTTGGAAATGTAGTCATTGCAGAATTTTCGCACCACATTTTCAACAATTCAAGTTTGCTGAAAATATGCAAGCTATTTAATAATTGAAATTCTTCAACTGAATTGTCATTGTACATATCTGAACCAATTGCAAGTGTTACGCCATTTTCCTTTAGCAACTTAAGGTTGGTGCTCATGTTCGAGAACAAATCTTTGTAATTAGGTTTATCCTTTCTTTTGGTGATTAAAGATGCGGTTGGAACAACAACTACACCTTTTTTCTTGGCTAAAACAGCATCTTCGACTTTAATTAGTTGCTCATCATCAAATCCAGGAAGGTGGGCAATCTCATCAACTCCTGCTTTGATTGCAATATGAAAATCATAGGAAGTTTCAATATGTGCGCTTACACGCAAATTGTGTTCATGGGCCTTTTTGACAATATTTGGTATCAATTCAGGGTTTAGACCCTTATTGCCAAAATAAGTTGTGTCGTTTTTGCGCTTTTCATATTCTTCAGAGTACAGCAAATTGATTTTGATAAAATCTGGCTTGAACGATACTATTTCTTCCCACTTGTTTTCTAAATCCATGTCATTGTCAATGATAAAGTAGCCATGTGATTCGATTTCTTCGAGAGTATTAAAAAGTCCTTCAAATCTACCATATTCAAGAAACCTCTTGCGCAAAGCGACAGGATGTCCACCTGTTGCGGTCAGAGGTGCATGTGCAAGGCTTACGTCAATTCCATCGGGTTTGTTGTAATGGTGTATAAGTGGGTCTATTCTTATTTTTATGGACGATAAATGCTTTACATAGAACACGCCATTGTTCAAATAAGCGTTGATTCGTTCGTTCAATTTATAATCGCTTTCCAAGTTATGGTTATGAGCTTCGCCGAATGGTGGAATTACGTACTTGCCCTTGAGGTCTATAATGGTATCATTTTCGGTGTTCTCGTTTGTGAAGTTTAATATGCCATTTTTAACCCAAACTGTTTTGCTTTCAAAAGTACTTCCGTTGAACCATTTGCCATTTACTAATTTGATTGATAGGCTGTTTGGATTCTCAATCGCTTTTTTTTGGATATACGATTTGTTCGGTTTGCATGAAACCGAAATTAAAACTCCAACTAAAAATATATAACTTATAATCTTCATAATCCTTTATTCGTTTAAAGAAAGACGCTTTTTTTAATTGAATGTTGCGAGGTTCTAATTACCGCCAACGGTTTGGCTAAAAAGCGTTGCCATCCCGCAGGGTGGCTATGATTTTTTAGCCATTGTTGCCAGTACGTGCTTTTTATTTTATTAAATCATTCAAAATTTCTTTGCTTGCTTTGTCCCATTCCTTCCAAATCGGGTCATCTCTTAATGCATCCATCATTTTATCATCATCAAAGGAGTTCATTCGTTTTTGGTGTCCTTCTAAGGTTTTAAGAATTTCATTTGGTTCATCGATTATCTTTCCTTCCTGTTCTTTTGATTTATCTTTTAACGTTCTACAAATATTTAATCTGTTTTCAGTCAATGATAGTTCATAATTCGGACCACCCCAGATTTCGTCAGAATGCGGGTCATCCTGCCCGTCATGTTGCCAATTACAAACACTACAAATGTCATGGAACCAGTCTTCCGAAAATGTAGGGAATCCGCATCCAGGACAAACGGTCAGTTTCAAATTGTTTTCATCTATGAAATTTTGGATAAACAATCTTCTTTTTTTGAATGACTCAAGAAGGGATTTGTCTTCCTCTGTTAACTTGGTAGTATCGAATAAATTTTTCTTCGTCATTCTTTTTACATTACTGGCAACGGCAACCTGTATATGGCGATCGAGGCACAGCCTCGAGAGGTCGCCATTACTGTGCCTCGTTGGTTATATACGGAGTTATGGTGAGTTGCTTCCACTGCTCACGCACTTATATGGCAAATAATAACGTTCCATTGGCAACGAGGTACGTATCAGGTTGCCGTTAGGGTGGATTAGCACTTGTGGGTATTTCGCGATAGCGAAATGCAAGTGCGTGACGCAGTCAATTCACCCTAACGGTTTGGGTATGGTGCGTGTCCCGCAGGGCATGCACTATACCCGTTGTTGTGCCTAGTGATTTATTTTTATTTCAGTTCTTTTTTTCATAAAAAGTGCGGCCCATTTTTCAATAATTTCATGATGATTACCCCATGAGTTCCATGAGTCTTCTGCCCATTTTCTACACAATTCAAAATGTTCGTTAGGGTTTTCATTGTCCCAAATTTCAAAAACAGTAAGTCCCTTAAATTCTTCTGGTCGCTCAATTGGCTGAATTACGTTATTTTCTTTATTGAATTGTGCGAATTCCATTTTAACCTGAGCTGACTTTGTAATGTCATATTCCTTCTCAAAAAGAAAATAAAGGCTTACTAAATGAATACCTACTGAGTTTACAGCCTTTTTATTAGAAACCTTTCCCGGATGTTGAACTGCATAAGAATCAACAGTGTAATGATGTGCCTTGGAATATCTAAAGTCAGAGTATTCTCTATCTAGCACTTCAGTAAACATTTCATAACATCCTGCTGAAGAAAGCATGTATTCATGACATTCACCTTCAAGGTTGAGCGATCTAGCTCCGCATGAGAAACATTCTATGTATTCTTCGTCCATTTAATAGTTCTTTTTTCATTAGGCACAACGGTTTTGTGTATGGCTTCGTTGCGGGAAATCAGCTATGATTTTCCGCCGTAACCGAAATATAGCAAATTGCAATGAATTCCGATTAGGAATTCAGCAGCAATGGGCTATACACGTTGTTGTACACAGTTATTTTTCTTTTTCCAATTTTTCAAAGATTTCCAATAAAGCCTCTTTTCCTCCGTTAAGTTTTTTTAATGCTTGAAGAAATTCGTTTTGAAGCCGTTCGTTCATTTCTTTTCGTCCAGCTTTTTCTCCTAGAGCGTACATATGGTTTCCGTAAACATCAAATAAAAATTCAGCTATTTTATCTACTAATAGGTAAAATAAAAGACGATATATTTTTTCACGATTCCGTTCAGGAATATCAGAATCTCCATTTTCGTCAAAAAACCATCGTTTGAAATCAGATTTTACCTGTTTTCCAACTTTGGTTTTGGAAAAAAAATCGTCAAATGTTTTAATGTGAGAAACGTGAGCAAACTTATTTCGGATGTGCATTAAGGTCATAAGTCTTTTAAGATTTTCCTTATCTACACCTTTAATGTCAAGTATTATCTGGACTTTTTGATTGAAGCTTAAGGATGAAGAGCCAAATCCGAATGATTTTGATTCTTTCCATTCGATATTTAAAATCCTACCAATTACTTCAGAAATGAGTTCCTCAATAAAAATGGAATTTTCAATGATACATAGTCTCAAATTCTTGTCATTAGAAACTACTTTAAGTTTATTTTCCATTTCTTTTCATAATTGTGTACAACGGTCTCGGCTATGATTTCGTTGTGGAATTTCACGCAGTGAACATTCCGCCCGAAATCTAACCTTAACTTAAAAGTAAGGATTTCCGTTTAGGAAATCCGCCACAATGAATTATAGCCATCTTAAGTTTGATTCTGATTAGATTGTATTTATAAACCAGAAAGAACAAAAGAGAGGAAAAAGGTTAC
>NZ_JABFNN010000022.1 GCF_013090115.1 Flagellimonas amphidinii | reverse complement strand
TTAATTTCAAATAACTTTTTGTTTAAAAACTCACGCTCCGGTTCTTTAACACACATCGGATATTCTTTTTACGAATTATGAAAAAGAGGGCACCGAATCGTATGATTTTATATGAAATCAAATAGATTGGATCAAAATGAAAAAGTCTGTGAATCATTGATTTACAGACTTTTTGAATTAAGATAAAAATCCTGAGTGACCGCGGCAGGGTCACAACTTATGATTTATCTATTTGATATTCAAAAAGTTATAATTTTATTTTTTCTCCGTGCGCACCTAATTGCCAACAGGATTGCGCTTGGGTTTTAAATGAACTTATTTGAACATAAATGTAATCAAATATTTTCAGTTCAATGGTAACTAAAGATAATCTATCTGTGGAAAGAAAGTTTGTGATGAATTAAGTTTAGATTTAGGTAAAGTTCACCATATATGGATAGGACCGTTTATTTAAACTTATCATCTAGAGCATATTTTCCCCTGTAATAAGTTTCTTTTTCCCGTACACTTTTAAATTGGGGAGAAACTTCCTCAAATGAAATTAGTCGAGACACAGAGAATCTGAGGGTCATTTGGGAAAATGAATTTGTGGAAAGATTTCAAACCCTAAAAATAGTAGATGGTAAGCTTATTATATCAACTGAAAATCAATATAAAGATGGGCGGCCAAAGAACTCCCATGTTGAGACATTTATCAAGAATTAAATACAAATACTAACAAAGTTTGGGTGGTGCCAAAGTCTAGATAAACCATTTCTTTAAATTGTAAATAAGATAATTTCATTGAAGATAAACTTAACATCGAAAACAATAATTCTTGAACTTCAAGCTTGGATGGACGGGGGTTCGGTTACATTGATTTGTAAGAATGGGGATGAAGACCGCATCCATACAAACAAGTTTTCTGCAGTCTTAACCTCTTAAAAGTAGTTGAATGAAAAAAATGTTGATTATCCTTTGTTGTTTGTCCATTAACCTAAATAATCTCTCAGGAACCAAATAACCAAAAAACCGAGCAACCAAATGTTGAAATTGTGAAATCAAAAAAAGTATCCAAAACTTTTAATGCGAGGGCGCATACAACTATAACAGACAAGAATGCAAAAAGAGTAATGGACAGGTGTAAAATAAAACCAATTGACAATCAAATTGACATTAATGCATTTTCATTGGTTGACACAAAAAATAAACTTAGATATCGATTATCAGACATCTCTGCATATTGATATGGCATTTCTAAAAAGAGAAAATATTATTGATGGCCGTGTCAAATTTCAAAGACGAAAAACAGGAAAACGATATGATATAATTATAACGAATCAGATTGAACCAATCATCGATTATTATCTAGGCAATCCCAACCCCTCTGGTTTTTTATTGCCTATAATCTATCGGGGCACTTTGGAATTACAGTACAAAGATGCCCAATGGGAGCTTAGACGCTACAACATTGGTCTGAAAGAGATTGCAAAAAAAATGTGGGATTGAAGAACGTTTGACTTCTTATGTTTCAAGACATAGTTTTGCAACTCATGCTATGTTCAAAAAAGTCCCTTTGGAAGCCATATCTGCAATGATGGGTCACAATAAACTTAGTACAACTCAAATCTATCTGAAGTCATTGCCAAGCAACATACTTGATTCCTATCAGTTGGAATTGAACTCCTTATAATTTGGCTGTATGCATTTCATCAAATATTCAATTTTAAAATTAGGTAAAGGTATTGTGTTAGTACTAATGAATCTTGACTCTCTCGCTTTTTTTGGTTTTATATTTTACCAATTCATTCTTTGGGATTTCCTTATAAACAGAATGGTCAAGCTGAATTCCTTTGCAGTCAATTGTAATTACAGAAATTCTTATTGTTTTCATCATACAAATCTTGTTTGGTTTTGTGTATTTTTCTGATTCGTTTACCAGGGGCATTGAAATTACATTTAGGACTGCCGGTGCCAAAGGTGCGGTCCAGGGTTCTCCAAGTACAGAATGTCGTTCATTTCTTTCAATAAGAATATCTTCAACTTCTGGTAGTTCATCCAAATACTTGATATAAGAGAGATTTTGTTCATCTTTAGGTCTTTCCATCATAAAAGTCAATTTCAACTACACAACGGCCGAATCAAATAAAAACTAATACAATGTATAACGTTACTTAAAGTAAAAAAGAAGCTATTCTCAGGTAAACATTGAAAGGAATGATTTTAATTGTGAAATGGGTGTCTTTAAATTTGAAGTAAGTAATTTGATTAAAACAGAAATAGCCTTTTCATAATCTTATTTCGCATTTTATAGTAGGCACTGCCGAATTCTTTTGATGCGGCACGAAGTCCGGTATTGCAAAATATGGCTACGGTCATGTCTTGCTCTGGAAAATAATACAGATCGGTCGTAATTCCGATACCCCTGCCAGAATGACCCATTAAAAATTTATAAGGAAAGCCCTTATCTGCCATGAGCCCCAATCCATAATCGGGATGTTTTTCATCGTTCCATGTGGTCATTTGCTTGTAAGTTTTTTCATTTAACATCTCCTTTTCTCTTACCAATTTTTCAAGGAATGCCGTAGCTTCCTCAATAGGTGCATAAATCCCATCATCGCCACTATACCAATTGGTGGTTTCAATGGTCTCTCTCGATAGGTTTTCAATAACTCCATCTTTATTGATGTCTCCATAATGATTGACTAAATTGTTCGGAGGTGTTTGTTTGTAGTATGTGTTGATGAACCCAAATTTTGCGAGTACATTTTTTCGTAAATACGCCTCATGTCCTTCTGGAAGCACGGCATCCATAATCATTGTAAGCAACAAGTAATTGGTACTGCTATAGCGATACGTCCCCAATGGTTTGGTATATTCTGTTTTGCCATAGGCATATCTCCTTAGGGCATCCATATGGGAAAGAGTGTCCAATTTAAGTTGTCCTGACAAATAAAGTTCGTTCAATTCTGGATTTCTATTGTAGTTATATAGCCCTGAGGTGTGCCCTAATAGATGCCTTACTGTAACCTTCTCGGCATTGGGAAAACCATCTATAATTTCTTTGGGCAGATAATTTTTGATTTTATCGTCTAATCCAATTTTTCCGGCCTCTACAAGTTGTAATACTGCTACTGCCGTATAGGTCTTTCCTATGCTGGCCAATGAAAAAATAGTTTCCTTCTCGATAGGTGTCTTCTTTTCCAAATTGGAATATCCGGATGTTCCAATCCATTTCCCGAATTTCTTGCTTCTGATGGAGATTACCACCCCGGCCAATTTATCGCTGGTGGCTTCATCCATATATTTTTGGATTTTCTCAAACTTTCGGTGCTGCGCCCTGACAACAGTGGGTTGCAAAAGACTGTTGCATAACAATAGAAAGCCAAAGGCGTATAATTGTAATTTTAGTGATTTCATGATTTAAAATAGCTGTTCGTTTTAAACAAAGAAATCCAACCCTGCTTAATGTTTTTAATACTATCAAGGTTTAAAAGAGTGAATTGCTATCAATTAGGTGTCGAAGTGCTATGGTACCACTTGCGAAATGATGCAGCTTTTGGCCTACTTACCGTTATAATATCTTCATCGCTTATGCTATCTGTCAATTGCACCTCAATCTTTCCATATGTAGATGATGAAATAGCACGAATAATGTTTTTATGTATAATTTGATTACGTGTCGCTTGAAAGAACAGGTGCTTTGGCAGTAATTCATTTAAGCTTTGAAGTGTTCCCATAAAAACGCCTTTTTTATTACTACTATAAACTACCCATACCACACCTTGTTCCGTTTTTGCATAGTTGACTTTGGTAATATCAACTTTGAAAATGGCATTGCCCCGAATTAAATCAATCTGCTTTGTCGATTTATCGATTTCTGACTTTACATAACTTAGTTTATGGTTGGAATCTTTGAGATGTGATTCCGTTAATTTCCAATTTTGATAGAAATGGACACCCCACTTGAGCGTAGTCAATAGGAGAGCAATAAAGAAAACGCTTAAATTAATAATCAATAGCTCATGCCAAGTATGGAAACCATCTCCCATGACCCATAGGTAAAGGTTTCCAAGAATATTGAGCAAAAAAAGAAGGGAAACTGTCAAATAGGCCAAATGGTAGGCGAAGCGCCTTTTGAAGTCGTGTGTCCAACTATGCCTTTTTTCCAATAAGGTATTAATGCAATGGTTGGTCTCGGTTAATGCCAAGGCAAAAAAAAAGCGACCAAAAACTCTTTGAGAATAACGTCGGGATTGTTTGGGTCGAAAATATAATTGATAATCACATTGGCCGTTGCCCCTAGTATCAAGGGTTCCAATATCCGCCAATAATTGATTTTCGCAAACAACATTATATGGGTATCTTAGTACGATAAAGATAATGAAATAGAGAAAATCACCTTACCCTAATTCACTGTCAAAATCCTTACTCTCCTTAATTAATCGATGTTAATTTCCGATACCGCTCAAGATTTAATTTTACTGCATAAAAATTTAACGAACCATTATCACTTGATGCTAAAACTGATCTGAACTTTTTATAACTTTCCATGGCTTCTTCCTTAATTTCAGAGTTCTTCCTACCCGTTGTAAAGATCAAATACTTATTATCGGGGGTCACGTATGGGCTCCCATCAATTTGATCACTATTGATGGTCTCGCCCATATTAATGGGATCGGTCCACTTGTTTTCCCCTTTATTAAAACTTATGTATAGATCACTATTACCAAAACCATCGGGTTCATCAACACGTACAAAGATCATGAATGACTCATCTTGGGCTATAAAGGCGTCCGCTTCCTTATTCTGACTATTGATGTTTTTTGGTAGAGGAGTGGGGACTTCATATGCGCCGTTTGTAAATTTAGCATAGTAGAGATCGGAATTGCCTGTTTTATCTGAATTGAAATAGAGGGTCCCGCTTGCGGTAAGCACGGGGTAGAATTCATTCCCTGTAGAATCAATGGGATCGCCAAGAGGGGTTGGATCTTGCCATACCCCACCTATCAACATAGATTGCCAGAGGTTGAAATTAAAACCTTTAGGTTTGCCATGGTAATCTTTGTAGGTAGAGAACAAAAGACGATTACCGTCCGGTGAAATCTGCACATCCGCAATTGGAACATCATGAGAAACAAAGGGAACAAATTCCGGCTGGGAAAATGCACCTTTTTCAAATTTTTGATAAGCAATGCCAGTAATGCCCAGTTTTTGCGAGGTGGCCGTGTAGTAAATAGTTTTTCCGTCAGGACTAAAACTGGTATTGAACTTATCAATTGCAGTGGAGACCACATTCGGGTAGAACATTACAGGTATTTCCCCTATGGAATCCATGGCCTGAAAGGGATTCTCATATTGAACTTCATTAGTGAGCACCTGTTTTTTGCTATGGGAACATGAAGATACCCATAAAGCCATTGTAAATATTGAGATGTACTTGTACATATGTTGTGTGTTTTGGATTGATGTATTGTTAATATGTCTGGAAAAAGATTACGTTTAGATGTTTTATTTAATACACTTGATTTATCCTAGTTCGTTGGTATGTGAAAAAAATCGAGCCAGATTTTATTGAATTGATTATAATGTGTCCAGTATATGTTCTATTACAAGTTGCCCTTTTTTATAGCTACTGGTATTTTCCTTCCATTCAAGCTTTATATCAGGAGGGATACCATAAATTTCATTTTTCCCATCTGCTCTATAGCGCACACAATCGGGCATCCTAACGCGTAGTTGAAGTGTTTTAAGCTCAATACTGTTTCCCCCATTGGAATATCCGCAGCCGGCGCCATAGGTGTTTTCCCCAATCAAAGTTCCAGCCTTGTTCAGTTGGAACAATGATGTAAAGCCCTCAGTGGCGGAACCCGATAACCTGTCTTGTACCAGAAATAATTTACCGACATACAAGCCCCTTTTAAAGGGTAAGAATCTAGCAGAGCTTAGCATATGCTTTGACTCAAGCTCATTAAACTCTTGGGCAGTCATAATTTCGGGTGGTAACTTGAAAGCATAATTATGTTCTTCTAGCAGTGGACAAGGGCGATCCTCTACACCTGAAAATACATTGTGTTCACATGTCTTTTCAATGCTTTTAATCGAATTTTCAATGTCTGTTTTAAACTTTATTAGATGTTTCTTTAATCCTTCGCTAAGATTTGTTTTTTTCAAGTCTTCTTTAACGTAGGCCAAATGACGAACAAAGGTGTTTCTCCAATGCTCGTGTTTAACATATGATTTTATTGGGCCATTTAGTTCTAGAGGGGTAAATAACCGTGCGACTTCTTCGTACCACTCGGTACCTCCACCGTTTCCAGAAACATCCACAACCAGCGCAGAGATGCCCTTGGACTTTAGCTGATTAACGCGTTGGATTATTTTTTCGGTTAATTTTTCCTCAACCAATATGCTGAATTGGTACTCACACTCTCCATCACAATTTTTCCCATTTTGCTCTCGGTAATCTTTCCAAAGGGAAAGTGCGACATCCCAGTACCTCCAATATCCAAAAAAATGGATTTTGAGTATTCCGACGCGTTTATTTGAACCTTCAATTAAGTAAGTGTCAAAAGGATTGTTCTTTGCAAGAATTGGTTGGAAACCTGCTACCGAATCATATCTGAAGTTATATTTTATCTTTCGTTTGGTATATCCCAGATCTCTTAATTCTTTGAAGATACTATCCGTTGTGCCGTACTTGCTTTTTGTGGGAAGAGTTTCGTTTTTAGCAGGCTCAGTTTTTCTTATTTTAGTAGCCCGTAGATGAGCATCTTTGAACTTTTCGATGAATTTGATGATGACATCTTGGGCGTCATCAAGTGAATTTGCTCCTTCTAATAGTTTTTTGGTTTCTTTATTCAGTTCCAACAAATTTATTTGCTCTTTGGAAGAGGCATAATCGATGTTTGCATAACCCATAGACATTTGTTCTTTCAAATACTCAAATTCCGAAAGCCATTGGTCATTTTTCTGCTGGCCGAAAACAAAACCACCGAAAATGACTAAAACGAAAAAAGAATACTTCTTGTTAACCACTTTAGGGTAGCATATCATAGAAGTCTCCCCTAAGAGGGTTGTATTTGAAACTAGATTCTGGAATAGATGCTTTTTTGAGAACCCCATGTTTTGGCTATATGGATTGGTAGACGAACTTAGGCCCAATGCCAATATTGAAAGGAACTTATACATATCCTATTTAATTTGGTTGATGGATGGAATTAATAATTTTCTATAAATTGTATCACTTCAGTGGCATATTCGTCTGGGCTACTTATCATGGGTTCATGTCCAGAACCATCAAATAGGAGCAATTCTTTATCCGCTTCGGGAGTTCCCAAAAAACGGTAAACATCATTTCCTAATTCCGGCGGAATCAAATCATCGTACCTACCCCATATCAAAAGGCTGGGTATAGCTATGTCCGAGACAGCTTGAATGTAATTATCGCCTTCTACATCTTGGTTCAGTAAATTGTTTACAATGTTCAAATTGTTGGAAGTATAGGCTGGAAAAACATTGTAAGACGATGAAAAGCCGATACCTAGATAAGACCCGAAGTCTGATGAGGTTTCTTCAGATGGAATGATATTGATTGTTGTACTATACATGAAACGTCCCCATTCATTTTTTTGTTCCCTTTCCAAAATGGGGTCATTTTCATTTGCCCAATTCAGGGCCTCATTCCAATGGCCAGTATTATTTCCCTTTTCGATTTCTTCTAGGGCAATATTGATTAAGAAGTCCCTGCGGTACACCCATTGCAGGTCATAATCAAAATTAAACGCCCCATCAACGGATATCCACCCTGAAATGCCATCCTGAAAATCAGCCTCAAGCAAATAATTAACCGCTATGGCCGAGCCAAAACTGTGGCTCATCAAATACACTTGGGTATTGGGGTATTTGTTTTTCAGTACGGTTACAATGGCATTCAAATCCTTTACATACTGGTTCATGGATATGGAGGACTCATCAAAATTTCCTTGAGCATTACCAGTACCCCTTTGGTCATAATAGGCAATGGCAACATCCGTTTCCAGATTTTGACCCCATTTGTAAGTATCCAACTTGGCCAGATCCAAACTGGTAAGGCCAGGGCCTCCGTTTATGTAAACCAGTATTTTGTTAGATGCCGTATTTCCCCTTACCCATATAGGCAATACTGTATTATCAATATTTACATGGAAAAAAGTGTCGGCATTGTCCGTAAATTCAAAATCCTCACTGCATGATTGTAATAAGAAAATCGTCATGAGTGAACTAAATACTATCTTGATTTTTAAATGTTTCATCTTTATAGGATTGTATATTTAAGGCCTACTTCCATCATTAAATACCCCACTCCTTTAGGAAAGTTGGGCAGGGCATACATGAATTGTGGTTTTATATAAAGTTTTAGGGGTTTACGAGTGCTGAATTTCAGGTTCTTCTCAAAAGAGATAAAAGTGCTTCCCAAAAAATAGTTATACCCCACGTTTTCTTTTTTTACGACATTATTATCATTAACGCTAAATGCGTTTGGGATAAAGGTTCTCAAATAGCCTGCACCAACGCCATAGGAGAGCCCATTGCCTTTTTCATTCACCTTATTGATTGCAAGTTCAGGAAGTATAAAAACTCCGGTCTGGTATCTTCGGTGGTAATAGGTTCCAATACTGGGGTTTAATGAAATAGATTTTACAATTGTTTTTTCCTTTTTTGTTTTGTTCCAATCCAACAAAGTATACGAAAGGCCTATTTTTATTCCTGGATGGGTAACCATTTCCCCGAGATACCCTATTGAAATAGCGGTTTGTTTTTTGGGTTCAGGGTCCTTATTTGGTTCAAAATTGAGTAAATGCCCTTTTGATCCCTTATTTGAATTATTGTTTTGTAATGATGGGGCACTTGTTTTATCAATTGATGATATAGTTAAATATGAAACCCCAAAGTTTGGGAAATCATCTGTGCGACTCTCCTTGAGAGGCGATTTGGCCATTGCCGCTATAGGGATGACCAGTAATAGAAAATGAATACATGTTTTTTTTCTCATGATTGATGATAGAGTTTATACTAATGAATAGTCACTGTTATTTTTCGACTTTTCCGTTAATGGTATTTTAGATATTTTGAATGTTATATTTAGATGTATTATCAACTCAATTTTTTCTTGTACCTGTTCCTGCCCAGGTTAAAAACCCCAAGCTTTATTCCAATACCTGCTGAAAATCCATTAAGTCGATCAATAGTGCTATATTCCAGGGCAACCTTGCTTGAAAACCGATATTTGACACCAGCTTCCAGTTGCAGGTAGCGCGATACGTTAAAGAGTAGGTTTGCCCCAGGTTCGAGTACAAAAATGGCATCTACATCATCACGCTGTCTACCAATATTTGTGGTCTCTCTGTAAGTATTTCCAAGATATCCTAAAGCTCCTCCCCCAATAAGCAATGGAAAAGAGAGACTCACCTGTGAATTGCCAAAAAAGATAGGTTCCAAATGTAGCCCTCCATACCCACCAATCAAATCATCATTTATTGCTCTTGGTATGCTCTGTTGGGAGTATAGCAAAATCCCTTCAAGACCAACCTCAAACTGTTTATTGGCTACATAGGCCAGTTTAAGGCCTCCAAAATAGGCTGGCTCATCATTAATATCACCAAGATGTGTGTTCAAACCAAGATAGACTCCATGTACTATATTCGTACGGTCATTAAAAGTGACGTAATCCCCATCTTCTTGTGAATAGATCACCGAGAATTGCAAAAGCAAAAATGCAATGAGTAAAATTGTTTTTTGATTGTTCATTCTTTCGTTTTTTAAGATTTACTTTTCTTTAAAAACAATTTAGAAAGGGTCAGGGTTGCATGTATTTTAGAAAAAACCAACTTTTTTTTGAGGTCCAACCTCTTTAATTTCAAGTATTTGGACTAAGTTTAGCACTATTGATAATAATAGAATTACTGATTTTCGAATTCAATAGACTTTCCCTATCAACAAGAACATTTTTTAACTTTTTCTTTGGAAAGTTTTGTGAATTTTAAGTAATTTTTTGAAAGAATGCTCCACTTAAAGAAGGGCTTTATAACGTTAGCAGGGATTGGTGGGTCTTCAACCATACCTCAGCATTCATCTCTTTATTTCGGAAATCACGATGCTCTAGGATTGTTGAATTGCAATATTTACTTCAATAATTCATCGTCATCAATCAATAATTTCATGAAAAACAATTTTTTATTCGGTGTTTTCTTCTTGGTCATTTGCACCTTTTATGCACAAGAAAATAGTTCGACTCGGTTAAACTATCGGTATCATATAACACAATCAAGCCAAGAAATAAAGGTAGATGGCGTTGAGGAGCCGGGAGAATGGCAATCCCACACCGTAATAGATACCTTGTACAATCATAACCCAAGTGATGTCGGTTTGGCTAAGAACAAAACAGAGATTAGACTTGCCTATGACAATCGTATGCTTTATATCATGGCCAAGCTATATGATGGGGGAGAACGGGTAGTGCAGTCGTTATTAAGGGATTCGGACAATGCTCAATGGAACAGTGATTCGTTCACTATTGTCATAGACCCCATTAATGCCAAACAAAATGGGGTAATGTTTGGAGTGAACGCCGGAGGTGCCCAAATTGATGGTAGTTTAGGTATTGAATCGTCCCAAACCTTATATTCAGAAACTTGGGATGAACGTTGGTTTTCGGCAGTTAAGGATTATGGTGACTATTGGATGGCAGAATTTGCCATTCCGTTCACCAGTTTGCGGTACAATGAAAACAATTTGGAATGGGGCATCAATTTTATCCGCCGAGATCTCAAGGAAAACTTTTACTATACCTGGACACTATTTCCTGTAAATTTTAACGGAATCGATGTTAACTATATGGGGTCGCTCGTTTGGGAAAAGGTGCCCAAAGTGAAGAACAACATCATGTTCATTAAACCTTATGCTATAACAAACATAAACCGAAAGAGGGAGCAGGAAGGTTTCGTTGACGATGAGAGCCTAGATGCAGGAATTGATATTAAAATACCAATTACCAGATCTTTGTATAGCGATATTTCCATAAACCCTGATTTCTCAAATGCCGATGTGGATCAAGAGGTGGTTAATATTACCCGTTTTGATATTTCGCTTCCAGAGAGAAGGGAGTTCTTTTTAGAAAACAACGACATCTTTACCAATTTTGGGTTTGAAGATTTACGTCCTTTTTTCTCACGAAGGATAGGATTAAACAATGGGAACAGTATTCCCATCCTTTTTGGGGCAAAAGTAACTGGTAATATTGGTGATGATTTACGATTAGGGGTAATGAATGTCCAGACAAGAAAATCGAACGAAGTGGCAGCAGAAAATAATACGGTAGCTGCCTTTAACCAAATGGTTTTAAAGCGATCGGCCATAAAGGGCATGTTCATTAACCGAAGTGTTACAAGAGATGGGGCCATGGATGACTATAGCCAAAACTTTGGGGGCGAGTTCAATTATATCTCTGAAAAAGGAAACTTGTCCAATACCATTAGTTATAATGCGAGTACGGCCAAAGATTTTAATAATGGTTACTTTTTAGGAATGGAAGGTATGTATGTATCCAAGAAATTTGGCACGGGCTGGGTACTCATGACCATTGATGATGACTATAGGTCTGATTTGGGTTTTGTGCCAAGGTTGTTCAATTATAATGCGGATACTGGAGAGGTAATCAGGCAGGGATACAGCTTGGTCAACCCATGGTTTAGGTACAACTTCTTCCCAAAGGGTGAAAATTCGGTATTGGTAAGGCATGGTTTTAGAACATGGCATTATCAATACTTCAACAACGGCAAATTGTTCGAAAGGCAAAACAATTTGGCCTATGACCTTCTCTTTAGAAATACCGCTTCACTTACCGTGTCCATGACAAGCAGAGGTTTGGACCTTCAATTTCCCACTAATTTTTTGGGCAGTGAATTTGACAACCTACCGGAAACACATTATAATTTTTGGACGGGCAGTATTGACTATAGTTCAGATGTTAGAAAAAGGTTGACCTATAGTCTTGGCGGTACTTTTGGTTCCTTTTACAATGGAAATATCAGTACCTTGGCCGCCTCGACCAACTTCCGTTTTGGTAATTGGGGCAATTTTAGCCTTTCGTACGACTACAACAGTATTATGCTGCCAGAAAACTTTGGGGACCTGGATTTGCATTTGGTAAGGTTCAATGGCACATTGAGTTTTACTAATAACCTGTTTTTGAGAAATACTGTCCAATTCAATACACAGAGCGATAACTTTAGCATCTTTTCAAGGTTGCAGTGGCGTTACGCCCCCTTGTCCGATATTTTTTTGGTCTATAACCAGAACAATGACACTCAATCCTTTGACCTTAGCAATAGATCGATTATCATCAAAGCAACCTATCGCTTCGGAATATAGGAATAATAGGATTCTCAATACTTTCTTTGTCCATTAAGTGCTTTTTCCTTTTAAGGTATTCGGTGGGATTGGTTCCCGTTTCCTTTTTAAAAGCGGAATAAAAAGCGGAAGGAGTATTGAAACCAACAGTATAAGCGATGCTCTCTATTTTAGTTTCCTTTAAGGTGCTTTCCTCCAGTTCTCTTATGGCATCGTTTATCCTAAAATAATTGATGGTTTCCGGAAAGGTCTTTTCGTATTCCCTTTTGATGATTCTAGAGACCAGATAGGAAGGAATGTTGAGTGTTCGGGCAAATTCGTCCAAAGTAAGTTTAGGATTCCTATAAACCTTGTCCATTTCAATAGCTTTCTTTATGTCCTGAATCAATTGGGGGTTTAGCTTTTTTACTGACTTCCGGTTTTGGAATACGAAATTGGTTTTTATGGCGGTTACCACAAGAGCTAACAAGATAGCCGCAATAGCTACAGTTCCCATAGCGTAATCCATCATTGTGTTCTGATAGAACTGAACGAAGAAAATTATCCCCATTAGTACCGTGAGAATGAGTAACAAAACGCCCCATGAATTGTATTTAAAATCTGTTGTGTTCTTATACTTTGTAAATGAAAAGCCTATATATATAAATAAAAGCGTCGTAGCACCTCTATAAAGTACATCCGGTGCATTTTCAACAGGTAACGCTATAATAATACTACCCACGATAGCCGGTATAAAATTTAGATAGTCAAGACTTGCAATTCTTTTGATTTTTGGTTCATCGTGGTATTTAAAATAAAGCCAGATTAACGGACCTATACTTGCCAACCCTAAATACCCCATGGCTATCGCCAAATAAGGGATACTCCCTGAAAAGTAGATGACCGATTTCAAAACACGAAGCGCAATAGCAATAAATAAGAATCCCAAGATGTTTATTTTCAACTTATTGGCATTCTTCATCAAGAAAAAATATAGCGCGGCTAAAATGCTCAAGGAAGCAACATTGCCAGAAAAGAAAGCTAGAATTAAAAGTGTGTTCATAAGGAAAACATCTAAAGATTTTCGAAAACGGGAGAGGCTCAAATATCGTCCCTAGTATTTTTGGAAAGTTAGTATCGTTATACCTATTGCGTTACCTAAAGAAAAGTTAAATCTGATGAGAACAAGATGAAGTATGTTAAAAAAATCAACCTAAAACTTATTGTAGCACTAATCTATGTCTGTAGTGTACAATCCCAGGAAAATCATGAAAAATATGGCAACTACACAAAGACAATAGATGACACCATAAATGCACTATATGCGGTAATTTCTGGAGAAAAGGGAGCAGCGCGGGATTGGGACCTGATGCGGTACATTTACCACCCGAATGCAAAACTGGTTCCAACTGGGAAAAATCCACAGGGTAAGATTGGGGCTCGCTACGTAACCCCACAATATTACAGTGAAAGCTCAGGAACGTGGTTGGTTGAAAATGGTTTTTATGAGGAGGAAATCAATAGGAAAGTGGAGCAATTTGGCAACATAGCCCATGTATTCAGTACTTACCAATGTTTTCATAGCAAAACAGATACAGAGCCCTTTATGCGGGGAATAAACAGCATACAACTGCTGAATGAAGGAAACCGGTGGCGGGTTATCAATATTTTTTGGCAACAAGAAACCGAAGAAAATCCAATACCAGAAAAATACCTTCCTAAGTTTTGATATGCGTTCAAACTTACTGATTCTGCATGCAACATTGATGTCATGATGTTTAAAAGAATATTATATAACAAGAACGGTGAACTGAGGCGTATTTTTGTGCTACTGTCCTTTATCTTACTTTTTCAAGTTATTGGTGTTATACTAATAAAGTTGTTTGTCCCCATTTTTAAAAGTAACGAGTTTCTTTTGTCCTTGGGGGTAAATGTAATATCCTGTATTGCGGTTCTCGCGGCTCTTTACCTACACTCAAAACATTTGGATTTTAGATCGTTGGCAGAATATGGTCTGAAACCGGGAGAATGGTCTACCTGGTCTGAATTTATTAATGGTGCAACAATTAGTCTTTTGGGGGTTGGGGTTGTTGTCTTGATTCAGTACAACACGTCTGTAATCCATTTGAGTCCTGATTCTATTTACAAGGCATACGACCTCTGGATAGTGTATTTGATGAAGTCATTTCGTTACTTATCTGGAGCTGTGTTCGAGGAAATCTTGGCAACTTCCTTCTTGTTTGTCTTTTTAAAAAATAGCATTGGAACCAACACCCAATGGTATGCCCATAGAAACTGGTTGGCTATTGTAGTATCTGCCTTAGTATTTGGATTTATACATGGAACGAATCAAAACGTTACTGTTCTAGGTGTTATCAATTTAATTCTATTTGGAGCCCTTACAACTTTCAATTTTGCCATAACCAAAAATCTTGGTTTTGCTGTTGGATTTCATTCGATGTGGAATTTTACCCAAAATGTGGTATTCGGGTTGCCAAATAGTGGTTCACCATCAGAGAGTTGGATTTTCAAAACGACTCTTCATGCTAAACCCATCATTTCTGGTGGAAAATTTGGCATAGAAGGTAGTTTGATCACCAGTATTTTACTAGGTCTGATTTTCCTTTATCAAGTAATTAACCTTAAAACACTTAGGTTAAAACAAATAAAGTTTTAAGATGAAAAACATTGTGATAGCCATTTTCTCTTTAATCCTCCCATATACGGTAAGTGGTCAAGAAGCTCCTTTAAGCAAGATCAATCATGGAATGTTGGATTCAATACAAACCATAATCTACGACACGGAAAGGTCCTTTCGGAACATGACGGTAACCAAAGGAATTGCTGAAGCTTTTTCGCATTATGCAGCGGTGGATGCTGTCATCAACCGTAATAACCGATTGGTTGAAGGAAAGAACAATATTTTCGAATTCTACAGCCATCAAATGTATTCTATGGCAAGTGTGGACTGGAAACCTCAAAAAATAGAAGTCGCCCAGGCCGAGGACATGGCATATAGTTATGGGAACTATATCTGGAAACTTCCCGATCAAAAAGGGGTTCTAAAGGAATACAAAGGAATTTATTTTACAATCTGGAAAAAACAGAAAGACGGACAGTGGAAATATGTATGGGACTAACAAATTCAATTAAAAAAGATGGACTATAAAGCAGCAACTATTTTTGGAGCACTACTCGGCGTAGTTTCAATAGCTTATTTCCTATGCACCAATCTTTTGGGTATCTCCGGAAATGAGTTGGTAGGTTGGCTGGGCTATGTCCCCTACATCTTAATGATTTATTGGGGACTTGTTGAATCGAAAGCTCTATATGAGAATTATGGCTCAAGGTTTCTTTTTGGAGTATTGGTAAGCTTTATCGGCAGTATAGTAGGTTCTTTATTTATGTATCTATACTTGATCTATGTAGATGACCTTATGATAAGAAATGCTATAGAAAACCAAATTGTCAGTCTTGATTCCAATAGTGCAGACTATGAAATGTTGGTGGCTAAAATCAAAACCGTAGTTACGCCAACCTTTTACCTCATTTTTGGAATTGTCTCTGGACTGCTAATCGGAACACTTATTTCGGCTATAATGCCACTCGTTATAATATCACGAAAATAGTCAGCACTTGAACTTAAAATGTCGATAGATGACAAGAATTATAAAGAAAAACTTACTTATTATCCTAATGCTATTTTCAGCAGGTTCTTTTTCTCAAGAAACCAGTAGGGTCCTCAAAAGGGTCCATTTTTCAGGTACCGGTTATAAACTAGGTTTACAGCATGGAACACAGTTAAAAGAAGAAATCAAAGCAATTGTAAAAGCGTGGAAAGAAAACACAAGTAAACAACTGGGTAAGAATGCAGACAAAGTAATCTCAGAGTTTTTCGATTACGCAAATTTTACGAACGCAATCAGGCAATGGACCCCTGACTTGTATGAGGAAATTATCGGAATCTCAGATGGGTCTGGCCAAAAGTTCCGGGACATTTTCGTTCTTAACTTATTGGATGAGTTTTGGGTATATGTAAACAACATACACAACCATCATTGCAGTGGTCTTGGAGTCCCCGCACAAAATGGAAATCCAGGTTACCTATCTCAAAATATGGACCTGGAAAATTATACCGATGGACATCAAGTACTTATGAGATTGGAACGCACCAAAAAAAGGCCGGAACAACTGATTTTGACACATCCTGGGCTCATTGCCCTAAATGGACTTAACGAAAAAGGAGTTGGGGTATGTGTAAACACTTTGATACAGTTAAAATCCAATAACAGTGGATTACCGGTGGCCTTTGTAATAAGGCGGATCATAAATACAAGCTCAAAACGAGAAGTATTACAATTTATTAAAAATGTAAAACACGCGTCTGGGCAAAACTATATTGTTGGTATAAAAGGTGAGATATATGATTTTGAGGCATCGGCAAATAAAGTGGTGAGATATCAGCCATCCAACAAAAATGGAACCGTATATCATACCAACCATCCCTTGGCCAACAATGATCTTAAACCATGGTTTGAAGTCTATAATCCTGAATTTATAAACACGGACCAATCACTACGCACTGACAGTCATTACCGGTTTCAAGCCATAGAAAAACGAATGGCTCTTCAAAAAGAAATATCGGAAACTACCCTTATAAAAGTTCTACGATCCAAGGATAATAAAAAGCATCCAGTTTGCAAGGCAAACAAAAAAAATGGACAGGGTTTCACATTTGGATCTATAATCATGACCTTTTCTGAGCAACCTTACCTGCAAATTGTAGCAGGACCTCCCGATGAATCAGAATTTGTAAGAGTGAATTTTAGTGGTGGGAAGATATAGTCAACTTTTTAACTCCCAACCATAAATAGAATGACACAAACCAGTTGTCAATAATAATAACAGAAAAAGAAGACAATGAAAAGATTTAAAAGAAAATACTTCATAGTACTATGTAGCGCTCCGTTCTTGGTTAGCGCACAATTCCACACAATGAAAATTCCGAAAACAAGTAACAAAGTGATTGAAACCCAACGTTTGGCTGTTACTGATATTACAATTGATTATAGCAGTCCGTCTGTGAACAACCGGGCAGTTTGGGACAATCCTGATGTGATTCCCCAGAAGGGAGATCCCATTGCATGGCGTGCAGGGGCCAATATGAACACTACTATTTTCTTTTCTACAGACGTGTTCATTGAGGGAAAGCCATTGAAGGCAGGAAAATATGGTTTTCATATCATCCCAGACGGCAATAATTTTAAGCTCCTGTTTGCACATAACGCTAACCTCTGGGGAAGTTATTACCTGAATCTTGATAGCGATGTTACTTTGGAGGTTGATGTACAAGGCAAAGAATGTCCTTTTTCGGAAAAGTTAGATTATGAGTTCTTGGACTGGGCAGAAAATGCCGTGACCTTAGGGCTGGAATGGGCTGGCAAACGAATACCTTTTAGGGTTTCTGTGGATTTGAACTCAACTGTGGTCAATAGTTTTAGGGATGAGTTAAGAGGACTCAACACGTATCACTGGCAGGCCTGGAATGATGCCGCGACGTGGTGTTTACGCCATGACACCAATCTTGAGGAAGCCTTGGAATGGGTCGATAGATCTATTAAAGGAGGATACAATGGTTTTGCTGCCGATGAAAACTTGACCAATTTGGCTACGAAGGCGCGATTGCTAAAAAAACTCCAAAGGAGCGAAGAGCTTACTGCTGTGCTAAACCGTTCAGAGAGTTTGGTGACAAACCCAATGGATGCCAACAATGTTTCCATTTTAATGCTCCAATTAGAGCAGCCCAAAAAGGCCTTCGATTTTAGCTCGGCCATGTTATCCAAATACCCAGATGCTTGGTTCTTAAAGCTCAATAAAGGCATTAGTTCATATTTTTTAGGGCAAAAAGAAAAGGCACTCGATGAACTTAGGGATGTAGCTGACATTGCTCCTGAACAATTTCAAAAAAGACTTGGTGAAATTATCCAAGAAATAAAAGAAGGAACGTATCAACTACCCAATGGTTAAATTTTTACAAATGAGGGCAATTTTTGGTTTCGTTATGCTGCTGGGATTTCATTTTTTAGGACAAGCGCAGCATAAAAATATCGATTTAGAGGCTATTGCTGCCCTAACAAAAAAAATGTACGATGCCATATCATTTGACAATGGTAAAATCCCTGTATACAATCTTAGCGAGATATACCATAAAAATGCGGTAATCGGTGCAGTCGATACGGTCCAGGCAAAAATATTCCCAGTGGTTGAATTTGAAGAAGGGAACAATGCCTATTTTAAAAAACACAGAATCGTTTCTTTCAAGGAAAAGGAACTCAATGCAACCACCCATTTTTATGGAGGGGTAGCTGTGCGTTATAGCCCTTATGAATTCACCATTAGATCCGCTGATCATAAGGTTACGGTAAGAGGCGTCAATACCATTCAATACATTAAGGAACCTAAGATAGGTTGGCGCATATATTCCATCTTTTATAGTGACACCAACTCATATCCCGATTTAGATATAGAATAATAGAGCCTATGAAAAAGCATGAATGGCGTAAATCGGAAAAGAAATATTACCTGCCAAAGAAATGGCCTGAACTTATTGAAATACCCCCTTTTAATTTTGTGACAATTTCAGGAGAGGGCAACCCAGATGAGCCGAGTTTTGCTGATTATATCAGTGCATTGTACAGCTTGTCCTATAGAATCAAAATGAGCTTGAAAAGGGTGCAAAAACCTCCAAAAGATTATTGCGATTATACGGTATATCCCTTAGAGGGTTTCTGGGATATAAAAGAAAGTGCCAAAAACGAAGCAGATTTCACTTTTAATAAAGATGATCTTGTCTTTAAACTAATGATACGACAGCCCGATTTCATTACCAAAGCCCTATTTGATGAAATGCTTAAACTGACACAGCGTAAAAAAAAAAATCCTTTGCTACCATTGCTGCAATATGAAACTATTACTGATGGGCTTGCCGTTCAAATGCTGCATGTTGGTAGTTTTGATAACGAACTTGAAAGCTTAAAAAAAATGGAATCCTTTACCAAAAAACAGGGGCTTAAACGTGCTTCAAAAATACATCGTGAAATCTATCTTTCTGACTTTAGAAAGGTGCACAATGAACAATTAAGGACCGTTCTACGATTTAAAGTTGTATAGGAGACTTGTTAAAAGAACATAACATGAAGCCTTCACGGAGAAAATTTTTAAAGAAAGCATCGGCTGGAGCCATTGGACTAGGCACATTACCGAGCAATACTATTGCTGAATCATACACAAATTCTACCAAAGACTTTAAAAGGGGAATCAACCCATGGATTGAGCTTTCAAGGAAAGCCTACCTGAAAAATGCCGAAACCATTTCGACTATCGCCCAAGGAAGTTCTGTTTTGGCTGTCCTTAAAAACAATGCTTACGGTCTAGGGGATATTGAAGTTGCTCGGATATTGGATGACAGTCCTCATGTAAATGGATATGCACTGGTTAAAGATGTCCGTTGTTTAGCCCTTCGGGAAAAAGGAGTACAAAAGCCCATATTGCTTATGGGGGATTTCTCTGAACATTTGGGAAGAGAACTTGTAAAGGCAGAAATTATGTTAAGTGCTTTTTCAAAAGAATCTGTTGCCAAACTTCAGACACTTGCCAAGACCAATAAGGAGAAAATTAGAGTACAGCTCTATTTTGATACCGGATTGGGACGCATGGGAATGCCTTATGATAGGCCTTTGGATTGGTTGGTTGAACTAGTAAAAATCAACAACATAGAAGTAACGGGCATTTTTTCAACATTGACCACTCCTTATGATTTTGCCCAAGAGCAACTGAGGCGTTTTAATTCCCTTTTGAGCAGGATAAAGGCATTGGGAATCGTTGTAGCAAAAAAACATATTGCCCCATCCCAATCGTTATTGGATTTAACCACTTCTCATTTGGGTCAAGTACGTCCGGGCATTTTATTGCATGGTTCCTTTCCATTGCTTGATATGCCACAGTCAAAGAAATATAGGTTACAACCCACTTTTAGACTATGCTCGAGAGTTATTCGGGTTGAAAAACTAAAACAAGGAGACACAATTGGTTTTTCAAGGTTTTATGAGCTAAACCAAGATGAATGGATTGCAACGGTTCCCATAGGCTGGGCTGACGGGTATTCGAGCTCGGCCGAAAACGGGGCCAAAATATTGATAAACGGAACTCTTTACCCCGTAGTCAATGTAAATGCCAGCCATTGTAATGTGGTCATAGGCAAGCAAAAAGAGGTCAAGGTTGGCGATGTGGTTACTTTGATAGGTCCTGACGTGCCCGAAATCACTCCAGAAGGTTTTGCAAAATCGATAAAGGGACATAATTACCTGCAAATCAACTATAAAGAATCCATTCCAAAAATTGTTCTTGATGAATTTGCTTAAAAGAACCCTTCAATTCTTCTTATTCATTTCAGTGTGGTTTGTCCAAGGTCAAGGCAAATACCTCACCATCGGTATAGATAGTATAAAAATCTATATTGAAGATGCAGGCAAGGGCAAACCAATTGTCTTTATTCCTGGCTGGACCATGACATCACAATTCTTTTCAAAGCAAAAGGATTATTTCAAGAAAGACCATCGGTACATTTCCTATGACCCAAGAAGCCATGGAAAATCATCCAAAACAGAAATAAGAAACACTTATGCGGGTCATGCAACCGATCTATATCACCTCATAAGCGCCCTACAGCTTGATGACGTTATACTTATTGGTTGGTCAAGCGGGTCGGCAACAGTGTATGAATATGTAAAAAAATATGGAACTGGCGGTATAGATAAGATTGTTTTTATAGACGAGCCGCCAAAATGGGTCGGAGACAGTGAAAAAGAATGGGTGTATGGTTCTTTTGATGCGTATAGGGAAAGCCTAAAGAACCTAATCAATGACCGAACTGGTTATGCCAAAGGGACTGTGCAATGGATGCTACAGAAAAACATGAATGAAGGTGAACGTGACTGGATGGTAGCCCAAATGATGTTGACGCCAAATAATGCTGCTTTGAGTCTATATGTAGATGGTTTGACTAGCGATTATACTGATGTTGCAAAAAGTATGAATGAGAAAATACCCTTGTTGTATTTAGTCAGGGAGTCTTGGTATGACAAGGCAAAACAATGGTTGGATAAAAATATAAAGTATTCGAAAGTACTGCCAATCAAAAGCCATGCACCGTTTTGGGAAAACCCAGAAATTTTTAATGAAATAGTAGAGACTTTTATTAATGGTAGTTAGACCTGTCACTACTCTCAATCAAATAATTTTTTAAAAAGAATCCCACTTAAGTTCATCCATCAAAAAATTAACATAAGGCCATTGTCCAATACAATGGTGCCTTCAAAATCAATCGAAAATCCATGTTCAAAAAAAGTTTAATACTGACTATCTCCTTAATCGGCCTTTGGAGCAATGCCCAAGAAAACATAACAGGAAAAGTTGTCGACACAGGCAACAATGCCATTGCTTTTGCCAATATTGTGGCCAAGCTAAAAACCGATTCCACTTTGGTAAAAGGCGCCATTTCTGACAACAGTGGAAACTTCAACCTTTTGGTGAAAGAACCACAAGCTTGTTTTTTGACTGTCTCCTACGTAGGATTCAAGTCCAAAACGATTACTTCAATTGGTCCGGGAAATATGGGGAGCATTGTTTTGGAAGAAGCTGCTGAACAATTGGACGAAGTTGCAGTGGTATCACAAAAGCCTTTCATCCAAAGGGAACAAGATAAACTTGTTGTCAATGTTGAGAACAGTATTATCAGTACGGGGAGCACTACATTGGAGGTATTGGGAAGATCCCCCGGAATCACCATAGATCAAGATGATAATATTTCACTGAGCGGAAGAAATGGTGTACGAATATATATCGACAATAAGGACACGCGTTTACAGGGTGAGCAATTGGCCAACTTGCTTAGAAGTCTTCCTTCATCCAATATTGAGAAAATAGAGATTATCTCAAATCCATCCGTGCGCTACGAAGCCCAAGGCAATGCGGGTATTATCAATATCGTGACCAAAAAAGGGAAACTCTATGGCACTAATGGCAGTTTGACCTTAAGCCCTGGTCATGGAAGGTTTTTTAGATGGAACAACAGTATCGACTTCAACCATAGAACGGAAAAACTGAACATTTTTGGACAGTATTCTTTCTCGGATATGAACCGCTATCAAGAGATTGTAATTGATCGTACCTTTCTTGATGGTGATCAACCGATGGCCTTTTATGACCTACAGAATGATTTTGAATTACCCATCAGCAATCACAATGCACGATTGGGAATAGATTTCAACGCCAGTGAGCGCACAACTTTTGGGCTATTGTTCTCAGGACTGAGAAGCCTGCAAAAAAATAGGTCCACCAGTAACGTTTTGGGTTTTGATATTTCAAGAAACCCCATCTCAGAGGAATTGACCACTACCGATATTAAATCGGATTGGAATCAGTTTACAGCCAACCTGAATGCCAGACATCGTTTTAAGAATAAGTCAAGCCTCGATTTTAATTTAGATTATGCCCGATACACCAATGGTTCTGACCAAAACTTTGTTTCAGATTTTGAATTTTTCGATACAGGCAACACCGCCCAAGACATTTTGTTGGGTGATGTGGACGGATTTTTAAATCTCTCCGGTATAACATTGGACTATCGATTACCGCTAAAGAACGGCAATGTATTTGAAACTGGTTGGAAGAATACCTGGGTAACCTCAGACAACGATTTGGAATACGTAAATGACCGGAATGGCACTATAATCCCAAACGAAAATCTGAGCAATCATTTTATATATGACGAGGCAATATATGCTGCCTATGCCAGCTACAGCATCAATAAAAAGAAATGGAACGCCCAACTGGGTTTAAGGGCCGAGAATACGTTTATTAAAGGAAACCAGGTGATCACGAATACCGTCTTTGAGAACAATTATCTCAATTTTTTCCCAACCGCTTCATACAATTATACCTTGAATGAGAATAATGCACTGGGTGTTTCATTTGGAAGACGTATAGATCGGCCTAGCTATGGGCAATTAAACCCGTTCAGAACCTTTGTGAACACCAACACCTTTAGGGAGGGGAACCCCTTTCTTCAACCCCAATTTACTTGGGTATCGGAACTTAATTATACTTTTAAACGACGATACTACTTCGCCCTAAATATAGGCTATACCACTGATAATCTCAACAACGCTATCATTCGCAATAGTGATGAAGAAGTTGTTGTAGTAAAACCGATCAACATTGATAAATTGAAAAGCTACTCACTTATTGCCAGTTTTCCTCTTCGGTTTTGGAACTGGTGGGAAAGCAATTGGAACCTCAATGCTTCGATAAGCGATTTTGATGGTGAAATCAATGGATTCAACTTTGACCGAAACAATCCCGTGGTAACCATAAATACCAATCATAATTTCAATTTAGGAAAAGGGTATCGCTTACAACTAAGTGCCTTTCATCTGTTCCCTAGTTACGCCACAATCACTAAAATCGAAACCATTTCATCTGTTTCACTTGGTTTCCAAAAGAATATATTGAAGGATAAGGGAACGCTTCGTTTCAATCTCAACGATATTTTTTGGAACCAGTATCCCACTGGCAGGACCCAATTTGGTAACCTCGATGACACATTTACAAGTTATAGAGATACCCGTTACGCGACCTTGTCGTTCACATGGCGCTTTGGCAAACAAACTGTTCAACCCCAACAGCGAAGGCAATCAGAAATACAAAATGAGTTGAATAGGGCAAGACAAACTGAAAATAATGGGTAAGGGAATACAAGGATAAACATAGAATTTAAAGATTAATATATCAATGGAGTTGCTCATGCATAGTCCCATTTACTGCCTTTCCTATTGCATTTAAGAGAAAGAAAATCCATTAGATTTTGATATATCACTTAAAAAAATGACAATTAAGCTCCATTTTAACCGGAGCAGCACACCGTACCATTTCAAAACTAAAGAGGGTAAAGCGAGAGGGTAGCACGGCAAGCCGGTGCTACAACAACATTTTTGCTCCGCAAAGCCCCATGAACAAAGGGCTCAAGGAGAAAATGAAAATTGGCGCGGAATCTGTCATTTA
>NZ_JABFNN010000021.1 GCF_013090115.1 Flagellimonas amphidinii | reverse complement strand
TAACGTAGCTGATTTGGAAGGGTATTATGCCTTGTCCAACTCCATTACCGTAAACCGTAATGCTTTGAATGCCGGTACGCTTTCTGGAGGACCATTTACGTTTACTGTTGATGGAACACCTGATATGGTAAGTGGAATTACTTTGGATGAAACAGAACTCACAGGTGCCAATCAGACTTATGTAATTACTGATGATGCTAACAAAATACTTGGCTTACCACCAACCTTGGAGGCTGTTGAAGGCGTTGATTTTGATGGAGCAGGTACTGGAATTTGCTATATATGGCATCTAACTTATGAAGATGGAATTGTGAATCTGGAAATGGGTAAAAATGTTGCAGACCTTGAAGGGTTCTATGGACTATCCAATGGTATTAGAGTAACAAGAAACTAAATTGAAAAAGAAGATTAGAACGTTGGTTTAATTGTTTGTTATTCTGCACCCGGGTGAAAGCCCGGGTGTTTTTATAAAGTATAGAGTTAAATAGGTGGTCTAACTATTTCTTATGTATCCTATACTCATCAATCTGTAATTTTTTGGTATTTCCCATAAGGTAATGGTCACAGAGTTTAAGCCTCATATCTTCGATTAATTTAAGACTTTTGGTGTTACGTTTGTCCACAGGATATTTTATGTATTCTACATCCAGATTATTAATGCCCCAGTGCAGACCATAGCCCACCACTTTTTTGCCAATGCCCTTACCTTGCATTTCTTTTTTGACCCATAACCCAAAATGCGGTTGCTTACTGGGAATGGAATGAATGCCACAACAACCTGCAAAAACGTTGTCGTATAAAATGACCCAAACCAAATCATTGCCTCGTTGCATTTGTGTTACGGAATGCTCCACAAAAGCTTTGGTTTCCTCTATACGTGATGGAGGATTGTCTAAGGGTAAAAATTTAATGATATCTTCATTAAAACTGGCAAACATATCTTTTGCATAGTCCATGCTTATAGGAACTAAGGTGATATGTTCGTCAATGTAATGTTCCACCTCAAAGCTTGAATTTGAATGTTTTTATACCGCCACAACTCCTTTGATATGTGGGTGAGGGTCATAGTTTAAAAGCTCAAAATCTTCAAAGGTAAAATCAAAGATGTCTTTTACTTCGGGATTCAATCTCATGGTGGGCAACGGTCGGGGTTCCCGACTCAATTGCAGTTCCACCTGCTCCATATGATTGTTATAAATATGTGCATCACCAAAAGTGTGTACAAATTCCCCGGGCTGGTAACCGCAAACTTGGGCAATCATCATCGTAAACAACGCATAAGAAGCAATGTTAAAAGGTACGCCCAAAAAGATGTCGGCGCTACGCTGGTAGAGTTGGCAGGAAAGTTTGCCATCGGCCACATAAAATTGAAAGAAAGCATGGCAAGGGGGTAAGGCCGCTTTTCCGTTGGCCACATTTTCTGAAAAGGATACAGAAGTGTCTGGTAACACACTGGGGTTCCAAGCGGAGACTAAAAGTCTACGACTGTTGGGATTGTTTTTCAGGCTTTCTATCACTTCCTTGATTTGGTCAATACCTTCACTGTCCCAATTGCGCCATTGGTGTCCATATACCGGTCCTAAGTCTCCATTTTCATTGGCCCACTCGTTCCAGATACGCACCCCATTTTCCTGCAAATATTTTATATTGGTGTCTCCTTTTAAGAACCAAAGCAGTTCATAAATAATGGATTTGAGATGCAACTTTTTGGTGGTCACCATCGGAAAGCCCTCGGATAGGTCGAAGCGCATTTGGTAACCAAACACACTGAGTGTTCCTGTTCCCGTGCGATCACCTTTTTGGTTTCCTTGTTCCAGTACGTGTTTTAGTAAGTCGTGGTATTGTTTCATTCCTTTTTCAAATATCACTTGTCATTTCGAACGGGCTTAGTGAGGAGAAATCGTAAAGGACATCTCGACTGCGCTCGATGTGACAGAAAAATAATCCTTCTAAGATACTTCAAGCAGCAAAGTTTATGAAAATAGTATGGAGTGACTTATAAAGATTTTATCAACCAGACTATCCTAAAATCATCCCAGCAATAGTGGCGGAAAGCAGGGAAGCCAATGAACCGCCCAAAACGGCACGCATACCAAATTCTGAAAGTGTTTTGCGCTGTCCAGGAGCCAAGGAGCCAATACCCCCAATTTGGATACCAATGGAAGCGAAATTGGCAAATCCGCAAAGCATATAAGTGGCCATGATAACGGATTTGTTATAGGTGAAATGGAGATTACTTGTCATGGTTTTCAAATCGGCCAGTTGAATATATCCCACAAATTCACTAGCGGCCAATTTGATGCCTAAAAGCTGTCCCATGAGCATAACATCTTCACTATTGACCCCAATCAGCCACATTAATGGAGCAAAAACAGTTCCTAGAATGGCTTCCAAAGAAAAGGTTTCATACGGAGAATTTGCGGCAATCCAGTTGTTGAAGGTTGTCAAATCGCCAATCCAGCCCAAAATACCATTGATCATGGCAATAAAAGCCACAAAAACCAAGAGCATAGCTCCAACATTCATGGCTAATTTTAGTCCTTCTGTTGTACCGTTGGAAATAGCATCTAGAATATTGGCACCAATTTTTTCTGCTGAAACGTTAACGTCTGTATTGACCGCTTCGGTTTGTGGATACAGAATTTTAGAAACTACAATAGCGCCTGGAGCTGCCATCACAGATGCGGCGAGCAAGTGTTTGGCAAAAACAAGTCGAAGTGCAGGGTCATCGCCTCCCAAAAATCCAATGTATGCCGCCAGAACAGCACCAGCTACAGTAGCCATTCCGCCGATCATCACCAAAAGGATTTCGGATTTGTTCATTTTCTCCAGATATGCTTTGATCAATAGGGGGGCTTCGGTCTGACCCAAAAAAATGTTTCCTGCAACGGATAGGCTTTCCGCTCCTGATATTCCCAAGGTTTTGGACAATAGCCAAGCCATGGCCCGGACAACTCTTTGGATGATTCCCAAATAAAAAAGTACCGAGGTCAATGCAGAAAAGAAGATAATGGTAGGTAACACCTGAAAGGCGAAGATGAATCCAAAGGTATCCATGTCTACCACTAAACCTTCAAATAGAAATTTACTTCCAACCCGGGTAAAGTCCAATATGCTTACGAAAACTTGCCCAATTTTTTCAAAAATTAGTTGAACCAAGGGCACTTTTAAAACACCAATGGCAATCAATAATTGAAGGGTGAGTCCTATTCCTACGGTTTTCCAGTTGATGGCTTTTCTATTGGCACTGAACAAAAACGATATCAATATTAAAACAGCCATTCCCAAGGCCCCTCTCCAAAGTGTATTGAAGGAGAATCCTTGGTTGGGAATTAGTTGAGGTGTGTTTTCTTGAAGAGAAATATCATCGACAATGGTAGTGTCCACAATAGTGTTCACGGAATCTGTGATCAAACTATCTTGACCAAAAGTGGCGACACAAACAAATAATAATAGTGCAAGGAAACTTTTGGTTTTCTTCGGCATGTAGTTGGTTATTTACGCTTGGAAATTTCGTCCCGTAATTTGGCCGCCTTTTCGTAATCTTCATTGGCCACGGCCTTGTTCAATTCTTTATGAAGTTCTTCCAATGACATTTCACGGTAGCCATGGGCAGAAGCGCCAGATTCTATTTCAACAGCTTCCCCTTCTTGAAGAATTTCATCTACCACTATACTGTCATCTTCTTCATTTTCATCACTTTCTTTAGAAGAAAATTTAAGAAAAATCCCTGCTTTGTCCAAAATGGTCTTATAAGTGAAGATCGGTGCATCAAAACGCAAAGCCAGGGCAATGGCATCACTGGTACGTGCATCTATGATTTCTTCTACATTATCCCGTTCGCAAATGATACTGGAGTAAAAAACCCCATCTACCAGTTTATGTATAATGACCTGTTTGACCACGATTTGAAACCGATCTGCAAAATTCTTGAAAAGATCGTGGGTAAGCGGTCTTGGTGGTTTTATTTCTTTTTCAAGTGCAATGGCAATGGACTGGGCCTCAAAGGCTCCAATAACAATGGGAAGTTTTCGGTCCCCTTCAACCTCATTCAAAATAAGGGCGTATGCACCATTTTGGGTTTGGCTGTATGATATTCCCTTTATTTTTAATCGTACTAAGCTCATATTCTCCTCCTAAACCAAAAAAGGCTGTTCAAATAAGTGGCAACCAGTTATCTGAACAGCCCCCTTGCAAAGGGCAAATTAACAAAATTTAAGCGTTCTGGGCTTTAAATTCCTTTAATTTTTCGATGAGTTTGGGCACTACCTCAAAGGCATCACCAACAATTCCATAGTCCGCGGCCTTAAAGAAAGGAGCTTCAGGGTCGTTATTAATGACAACTTTGGTTTTGGATGCGCTTACTCCGGCCAAATGTTGAATGGCACCAGAAATACCAATGGCAATATATAGATTGCTGGCCACGGGTTTTCCAGTTTGACCTACGTGTTCTCCATGTGGTCTCCATCCTAGGTCGGAAACAGGCTTGGAGCAGGCTGTGGCTGCACCCAAGATGTCTGCCAACTCTTCGATCATGCCCCAATTTTCTGGACCTTTGAGACCACGACCGCCAGAAACCACAATATCAGCATCTGCGATAGTGGCTTTACCCACCACTTTATCAACCTCAATGGATTTTGTGGTAAAATCAGCATCCCCAAAAGAAGGTGAAAAATCTTCCACAGCAGCGCTTACATTATTTTCTACAATTCCATAGGCGTTATTGGAAACTCCAATGACTTTAACATCAGCGTTAATTTCAGTATGTGCAAAACCTTTATTACTGAAAGTTGTTCTTTTTACGATAAAAGGAGATGTGCTGTCAGGGGCAGCAACCACATTGGGGACATATCCTCCATTTAATTTTGTGGTAAGAATGGGTGCCAAAAACTTAGTGTCAGCGCTAGAGCTAACGATAATGGTTTTGGCTCCTTCGGCCTCTGCAGCTTGGGTCAAAGCATTGGCATAGGCCTTTGCAGTGAAATTGTCCAATTGCTCATTACTGATTTTTAAAACCTTGGATACCCCATATGCGCCCAAAGCCGCATCGTCTTCAGCATTAATGGTGACCGCAGTAACGGTTTCACCTAAGTCTTGAGCAACTTTGTAGGCGTATGAGGCCACTTCAAAGGCATTCTTTTTAAATTTTCCTTTATCAGATTCGGTATATACTAAAACTGGCATATTTTTTTCGATTCTAGTTTTTAAATCACTTTAGCTTCATTGTGCAATAAGTCGACCAATTCGCCAACATTCCCTGCATCAACCAATTTAATAGGGCCTTTAGCCGCTGGTTTTTCAAATTTTTGGTCTTGGGTAGGCTGTGGTGCATCAATTGGTTCCACAACGTTAAGGGCTTTTTTGCGAGCCATCATAATTCCTCGCATATTGGGAATGCGAAGGTCGCTTTCTTCAACCAATCCTTTTTGTCCTCCAATGACCAGGGGCAATGAAGTGCTGATGGTTTCTTTTCCTCCATCAATTTCTCGAGTAGCTGTGGCACTGTTTCCGTCAACTTCAAGACCAATGCAGGTGTTCACAAAATTCATATCTAAGAGGGTGGCCAGAATTCCAGGAACCATTCCGCCATTATAATCAATGGACTCTCTTCCAGCAATGATAAGGTCATAACCTCCATTTTTGATTACTTCTGCCAATTGCCTTGCCACATAAAAACCGTCCGTAGGTTCTGCATTGATTCTAATAGCTTCATCGGCACCAATGGCCAAAGCTTTTCTTATGGTAGGTTCGGTTTGTGGACCACCTACAGTAGCTACATGAACAGCAGCGCCCTGCTTTTCTTTGAACCACATTGCGCGGGTGAGACCGAACTCATCATTGGGATTTATCACAAATTGCACCCCATTTGTATCAAACTTGGTGTCCCCTTCCGTAAAATTGATTTTGGAAGTGGTATCCGGTACATTGCTAATGCAAACTAAAATTTTCATAGGTATATTTACATATTGTCGCATCAAATATAGCTATAAAATCCCAAATTTATTATGCATGCATAATAAATTTTGTTCTTTTTTTAGATTTGGATGAAGTATTGTTCTTTCAGTTTTTGCTATTTTTGCGTGCGTTTTTTAACACATAGAACACCAAAACTAAATCAGTTAGATTCAATGAAAACACTACAGTTTAGGGAAGCCATTGCAGAGGCCATGTCTGAAGAGATGAGAAGGGACGATACCATTTATTTAATGGGAGAAGAAGTTGCGGAGTACAATGGGGCCTATAAAGCTTCTAAAGGAATGTTGGATGAATTTGGCCCAGAGCGTGTTTTGGATACCCCCATTTCCGAACTTGGTTTTGCTGGAATCGGTGTTGGTTCTACCATGACAGGGAATCGTCCTATCATTGAGTTTATGACCTTTAACTTTTCTTTGGTCGGTATTGATCAGATTATAAATAATGCTGCTAAAATCAGACAAATGTCAGCAGGGCAGTTTAATTGTCCTATAGTTTTTAGAGGGCCAACAGCTTCTGCCGGTCAGTTGGCGGCAACACATTCCCAAGCTTTTGAAAGCTGGTATGCCAATTGTCCTGGACTTAAAGTGGTGGTTCCATCCAATCCTGCTGATGCCAAAGGATTGCTAAAATCAGCTATTCGCGATGATGACCCGGTTATTTTCATGGAATCTGAGCAGATGTATGGTGATAAAGGAGAAGTCCCAGAGGGAGAATACACCATCCCATTAGGAGTTGCCGATATCAAGCGAGAAGGAACAGATGTAACCATTGTTTCCTTCGGAAAAATCATTAAAGAAGCTTATAAGGCAGCTGATGAATTGGAAAAAGAAGGCATTAGCTGTGAAATCATAGATTTGCGTACTGTGCGCCCAATGGATCATGATGCTATTTTGAATTCTGTGAAGAAAACCAATCGCATGGTAATCTTGGAAGAAGCTTGGCCTTTTGGAAATGTGGCTACAGAAATCATTTATCATGTTCAGGACAAGGCATTCGATTATTTGGATGCTCCAATTGTAAAAATCAACACGGCAGACACTCCGGCACCTTATTCTCCAGTATTATTAGCAGAGTGGTTGCCCAATCACAAGGATGTTATTAAGGCTGTTAAGAAAGTGTTATATAAGTGACCAACTGGGATTTGTAAAGTATATTAGCCCCTTCAACTTAAAGCTGAAGGGGCTTTTTTTAAGGAACGATTTTTGATAAGAAAATACTTTTGAACCAAATTTTGACCCAATACCACAGAATAATCCACGTAAGATTGTTCTCGGTGTCCATATTTGAAAACATGAAGAGATTTCTTATTGTTTTTTACCTACTAGCATTTTCTACTGTTTTATCACAGACCAAGGTCGGGGGCATTATTTTAGATGACTCCGGGGAACCTATCGCTTTTGCTAATGTAATTTTTGAGGATTCCAGTGAAGGTACCATTACCAATGATAATGGTCGTTTTTATTTGGAATCTGATGAAACCTACGAAACCGTCATTTTCTCTTTTATAGGCTACGAAACCAAAGAAATTCAGTTGACCCAAAGAGTGAATTATGATTTGGAGATTGTTTTAAACGAGTCTGCAGAACAACTTAAAGAAGTGGTGGTATACACCGGAAAACAGTCCAAAAAGAACAACCCCGCTATAGAAATTCTCAAAAAAATATGGGAAAAGAAGCGTGAAAATGGTGTTCGCAAATTTAAACAGTACCAATACGATAAATACGAAAAAGTAGAGTTTGATCTCAATACCATTGATAGTTCGCTTATTAAAAGTAAGCTGTTCAAGGGGTTGGAGTTTATGTTTGACAATCTCGATACTTCACGTGTTACCGGTAAGACTTATTTGCCTTTCTTTTTGAATGAAAGTTTTTCCAGGGTGTACGGTGATAATCAATTGGAAAGGGAAAAAGAGGATGTTCTAGGTAATAAAAACTCAGGTTTTGAAGGTAATCAGGCCATTACTGCTTTTGTTGAGGATTTATATTCAGATTACGATATCTATGACAACTACCTTAAATTTTTCGACAAGAGTTTTACCAGCCCATTGTCCAAAACAGGGGTTGATACATATAATTATGTGCTTTCGGACAGCACCTATATAGATGATAAATGGTGCTATAACATCATCTATTATCCAAGAAGAAAAAACGAACTTACTTTTAAAGGAGATTTTTGGGTGAATGATAGCACCTATGCCATCAAGAAAATCAATATGCAGGTCACCAAAAGTGCCAATATCAATTGGGTAAAGGAGATTTATATTGAGCAAGATTTTGATGTGGTCAATGATTCCATCTTTTTGTTGAAGCGTGATTATATGTTGAGCGATTTCAGTTTTTCCAAAAAGGAAAAATCTCGAGGGGTTTATGGAAAACGTACAACAGTTTACGACAATTATGCCTTTGATATCAGCCGACCCGAGGAATTCTACAAAATTGAATCTGACCCCTATGACCCAAGAATATTTACTAGGGACACTACTTTCTGGAAAAATGCCCGACTGGAAAACTTGAATGATGATGAGTCAGGAATTTTTAAAATGTTGGATACGTTGAAAACGGTTCCCAAATTCCGCTCATATTACAATATCATTAGTGTTCTAAGCTCTGGTTATGTTGAAATTGATAAATGGAACATAGACATTGGAGATATTTATAGCACTTTTGGGTATAATGATGCGGAAGGAATACGATTAAGAGGCGGTGCACGAACCTACTTTGGACAAAATGATACCTGGCGTTTGGAAGGCTATATGGCCTACGGTTTTTCCGATAGAAAGTTTAAGCACGGTTTTTCAGGGAAGTTTTTGCTGGACCGTAAGACTAGATTGATTCTTTCCGGTGGTAACCGAAGGGATATAGAACAACTGGGATTGAGTTTGACCAGTACTACAGATGTTCTGGGTAGAAGTATTGCTTCTTCATCACTGGTAACAGTAGGGTCCAATGATAGATTAACGAACATCAACCTATCTACCCTTGGTCTTGAGATGGAACCTGTGAAGAACTTTAGAATTCGTTTTGGAAGTTCTTTCAGGACATTGAGTTCTGCATTGCCAGAAGCTTTTAGTTTGGATTATATAGACCCAGAATCCCCAGATGGAATTGCATCAGAAGTAAAACAGTTTGATTTAAATACTACTCTTATCTATACCCCAGGCAAAAGAACTATTGGGTATGGAGTGGAAAGACGGAATATTAATGACAATCATAGTACCATAGTCCTCAATTATACCAAAGGTGTAAGTGGTTTTTTAGAAAGTGATTTTGACTATGAACGCTTGCAGTTTTCATACCGCCAACCATGGCAAATAGGTGGTTTTGGTAGATTGACAAGCAGCTTGGAATTGGGAAAAACCTTTGGGGAGGTTCCTTTGGGGCTGTTGAGTGTGGTCCCAGGAAACCAAACTTTGTTTTCCTTATATAATGCGTTCCCCAATTTAGATTTTTATGAATTTGTGACCGATACCTATGCCACCCTTCATTTGGAACATAACTTTAATGGTAGGTTGTTTTCCAGGATTCCATTTTTAAGGAAATTCAATCTCCGGGAAATTGTTGGTCTAAGAGGAGCATGGGGAGACCTTTCCGATGAAAATATTGCACTTAGTGCACCAACTAATATTCCATTGATAGCTCCAAATGATAAAATCTATTGGGAGTATTCCTTTGGAGTGGGCAACATCTTTAAGATTTTACGAATTGATTTTAATTTTAGGGGTAATTATCTGGAAAATCCTGATGCTCGGGCATTTGGTATAACAGGAACCTTCGGATTTAATTTTTAATTAATGGAAAAGAAGCAATTTCTTTAAGCCAATCCACCTGTACTCCCTATTTTTGCAAAAATAAAACCCTACTAATGTCCAAAAAACAACAGGTTACCTTTGATGTATTGATTGAAATTCCAAAAGGCAGTAGAAACAAGTACGAATACGATTTTGCCCTTCATAAAATTAGATTTGATAGAACCCTATTCTCTTCCATGATGTATCCTGGGGACTATGGCTTTGTCCCTGAGACCCTAGCGTTGGATAAAGACCCGTTGGATGTACTGGTTTTGGGTACAGAGCCCACATATCCAATGGTTGTAATGGAGGTTAAGCCTATCGGGGTGTTTCATATGACAGATGAAAAGGGACCAGATGAAAAGATTATTTGTGTTCCTGTGAATGATCCAGTTTGGAACAAAAAAAATGATATAGGAGATATCAATCCGCACCGCCAAAAAGAAATTGAGCATTTCTTTAAGGTCTATAAGGATTTAGAAGAAAAGAAAGTTGATACCGGTGGTTGGGGAGATGCGAACGAAGCTGTGGAAATTTATCATCAGTGTATAAAACGGTATGATGAAAGTGAACATAAAAAGAAACGAACCTTTACCATATAGATGATATAAGTAAAGAATTAATGCGCTTTTCACATACAAAAGCGCATTTTTTTTATTACTTCGTATTTTACTACTTTTGCTGGCACTAAAAAATTCTTAAATAACTACAAACTATGGATTTAATCGTAAAATTTTTGCCCGTATTTGGTATCCTGGGCCTGTTGTACGTTTTCATTAAAAATGTATGGGTCACCAAGCAAGAGGTCGGGGATGAAAAGATGGCGAGAATTGCCAAAAATATTGCCGATGGTGCAATGTCCTTTCTAAAGGCGGAATACAAAATACTTAGCATTTTTGTCGTAGCAGTTGCTATTTTGTTGTTCTTCAAGGGAAATAATGAAGAAGGATCAAACGGAATGGTGGCCCTTTCCTTTATTGTTGGGGCTATCTGTTCTGCTTTGGCAGGTTTCATCGGAATGAAAGTTGCAACAAAAGCCAACGTAAGAACTACAAACGCAGCAAGAACATCTCTAGGTAAAGCTTTAGAAGTTGCTTTTGCTGGCGGTGCCGTTATGGGACTTGGAGTTGTTGGTCTTGGTGTTTTAGGGCTAAGTGGACTTTTCATGTTGTACAGTGGTCAAGGTTGGGCCATTGGTGAAGTGTTAAATGTACTTTCAGGATTCTCTTTGGGAGCGTCTTCCATTGCACTTTTTGCGCGTGTAGGAGGTGGAATCTATACTAAAGCTGCTGATGTTGGTGCTGACTTGGTAGGAAAGGTTGAAGCTGGTATTCCCGAAGATCACCCGTTGAACCCTGCTACAATTGCGGATAATGTTGGGGATAATGTAGGAGATGTTGCCGGTATGGGAGCTGACCTTTTCGAATCTTACGTAGGATCTATTATAGGAACCATGGTATTGGGTGCTGTCTTCGCTGGATTGCCAGAATTTCAAGCTGCATTTGATGGTCTTGGTGCAGTTTATTTACCTATGGCTTTGGCCGCAGTGGGAATCATAATGTCAATAATAGGAACTTTCTTTGTTCGAGTAAAAGATGGAGGGAACCCACAAACAGCTTTGAATATTGGTGAATTTGGTTCAGCTGGGTTAATGTTGATTGCATCTTACTTTTTAATCAATGGAATGCTACCTGAATCTTGGGTTGAAGGTGGAAAAGAATATTCGGCCATGGGAGTTTTTTGGGCAACCATTGCTGGACTTGTTGCAGGATTGGCCGTAGGGAAGGTTACGGAATATTATACTGGTACAGGAACTAAACCTGTAAACTCCATTGTACGTCAATCTGAAACTGGATCTGCTACAAATATCATTGCCGGTTTGGGTGTGGGAATGATGTCCACTGCCATTCCAATTATTTTGATTGCAGCTGCTATTTTGGTATCTCACCATTTTGCTGGATTGTATGGAATTGCTATCGCTGCTGTAGGAATGTTGGCCAATACAGGTATTCAGTTGGCTGTTGATGCCTACGGACCTATTTCAGATAATGCAGGTGGTATTGCAGAGATGGCTGAGTTGCCAAGCGAGGTTCGTGAGCGTACCGATAAATTGGATGCTGTTGGAAACACCACAGCTGCCATTGGTAAAGGATTTGCAATTGCTTCTGCTGCATTGACAGCCTTGGCTTTGTTTGCTGCTTTCATGAAAACAGCAGGCGTTAAATCCATTGATGTTTCCCAACCAGATATTATGGCTGGTCTTCTAATAGGGGGTATGCTTCCTTTTGTATTTTCCGCACTTTCCATGAATGCAGTGGGTAGAGCCGCAATGGCCATGATTGAAGAAGTACGTCGTCAATTTAGAGATATTCCAGCCTTGAAAGCCGCTTTAGAGGTCATGGTAAAATACGATTCGGATATTTCAAAAGCTTCCGCAGAAGACAGAAAAATATTTGACGCCGCCGATGGTGTGGCAGAGTACGATAAATGTGTTGCTATTTCAACCAAGGCATCCATCAAAGAAATGGTATTACCAGGATTATTGGCGATTGCTGTTCCTGTTGCAGTAGGTTTCATCGGTGGAGCCGAAATGTTAGGAGGATTATTGGCAGGTGTTACCACAGCTGGGGTACTTATGGCGATTTTCCAATCCAACGCTGGTGGGGCATGGGATAATGCTAAAAAGACCATCGAAAGTGAAGGTCGTAAGGGTAGCGATGCTCACAAGGCGGCTGTTGTAGGTGATACTGTAGGTGATCCTTTCAAGGATACTTCAGGTCCTTCGCTAAATATTTTATTAAAATTGATGTCCGTTGTGGCCTTGGTCATTGCACCTAGTTTGGTAAGCTTAACTCCTGCTGATGAAGTAAGCATGATGAAAGAAGACGGAACAAAAATTTCAATTACTACAGAAGGAATGAAAGAATCCACTCCGGTTGAAAAGAAGTTTCGTGTTGAAATGAGCAATACAACTGAAGGAGCATATAAAGCTGTTGTAACTTCTGTTATTGAAGCCAATGGAGAAAAATTGGAAGAAGTAAAAGAATTTGTGGGTGATACCAAAGAAGAGGTAGAGCAAATGGTAGAGGTTTATAAAAACGCCACCGCCATTGAGTAATGATAATTGTTTCTTGAAAAAGAAAACTAACTCAAGTAAAACCACGCCTTTGGCGTGGTTTTTTATTGCGCTAAAGCAAAGGCAATAATTTGATTTCCTTTGGGGGTATTCAATTTTTCGCCACCACAGGCCAAAGCAATGTATTGTTTCCCATTAATTTCATACATGGCTGGAGTGGCAAAAGCTGCTGCGGGGAGTTTATATTTCCAAAGAAGCTCTCCCGTTTTTTTGTCATAAGCTCTGAAATAACCGTCTTTGGTGGCTGCAATAAAAAGCAATCCGTTTTCAGTAATGATGGGACCGCCATAGTTTTCGGAACCTGTGACAGGTTGTCCCTCTTTTCTTAGTTCAGGAGTATCGCCAAAAGTGATGGACCAAATAAAATCACCCGTGTTTAAATCGATGGCATGCATGGTTCCCCATGGAGGAGAAATGGCTGGATATCCATTACTGTCCAAGAACCTTGCGTAGCCTGTAAACTTGTATGGAAGCGGATAACTGTCTGATGCAGTATTGGTAACAAGTTCAGTTTCCTCATCAAAAAGGAATTTCAGTAAAGCTTCTTTTTCATCCGCAGGAATATTCGGAAAACCGGTCATCATTCCTTTTCCAGTTTTGACCAATTGTGCCACCTCTTCTTTGGTCTTACTGTCCTTGATGTTCAATAAGGAAGGATAACCGCTAGCGGCGACACCTTTTTTATCTTTTCGATGGCATATAACACAATATTGGCTGTATACTTTTTCTCCCAAAGGAATTGTCTCAGTTACGTCTTCATTTTCTGCCATTTTGATCAACCATCCCATTTCATTGGAATTGACGTAAATAATACCCTCATCGGGGTCAGCACCTGTGCCTCCCCATTCGGCTGCGCCGTCCAATCCAGGAAGAATGAGCATTTGCTTCAGTCCGGGTGGTGCATATTCCCGCTTGTCCGATGTTTTTAGAATTTCTTTGAGTTCATCCTTGTTTTCGGCATACGGACTTATATCTTCCTCGGTAAGATTTTTACTCAAACGAGCAAATGGTTTTGGTTTTACGGGAATAGGTTGAGTAGGCCAAGTTTTTTCTCCTTCTAAAGTAGTGGCCGGAACAGGAACTTCCTCAATATCAAAAAGAGGCTTTCCTGTGGCTCTGTCAAAAACATAAACATAGCCTTGTTTGGTCACCTGGGCCACAGCTTTTATTTTCTTTCCGTTTCGCTCTACCGTGATGAGATTTGGAGGAGCTGGAATATCCCTGTCCCATAAATCGTGGTGAACAAACTGAAAATGCCAAATGCGTTCCCCGGTTGCCGCATCCAAAGCCAAAAGGCAGTTGGAAAACAAATTGGTGCCATTCCGTATTCCACCATAAAAATCAGGTGAAGCGGATCCCGTTGGGATATAGATAATTCCGGTTTCCTCATCAAGAGACATTCCAGACCAACTATTGGCGGCACCAACAATATCACTTTTGTAGGCATGTTTATTTTCCCAAGTGTCATAACCTTCTTCGCCAGGGTGTGGTATGGTGTGAAAAACCCATTCAACAGCTCCAGTGACCACGTTAAAAGCCATAATATTCCCTGGAGCCGAACCAATATCCTCTCCGAGCCTTATGGGCATCACAATAATATCTTTATAGATGGTGCCAGGTGTATTGGAAATCACAAATTTTTTCTGGGCAGAAGGCGGCATGCCAGACCGCAGGTCTATTTTTCCATTATTGCCAAAGGTGGGCACTGGTTTACCGGTTAAAGCATTAAGAGCGAATAAATTGGCCCCGGAAGTGTATAGGATTCTTTTGTCATTTCCTTTGGACCAGTAGGAAACTCCCCGACTAGTGGAGGTAAATTGTTTTATGGAATCTCCAAACCGCCATAATTCCCTTCCTGTTGCTGCATGTAAGGCCACCGCTCGAAGCGCTGCGGTCACTCCATAAAGTATGGTGTCTACTACAATGGGATTCATTTGCATTTGACCACTATCCGGTGCGGAGTAGGACCAAGCAATTTTCAGATTTTTTACATTTTCCTTGGTGATTTGGGACAAGGTTGAGTAATGATTTCGGTCTGGGCCACCTAAATAAGATGACCAAGTGGTATAATCTTTTGCAGACTCTTTTTCTGAAGATTCACAAGCAGCGAATACGATTAGAATTAAAAATAGAACAACAGGGGATAGTTTTTTACTGCTCATTTTTGGCGCAAGGTTGGTTTTTCCAAAAGGTAGGAAAAAATCCTCGTTTTTCACCGTGTTGTCTAGAAATCAAAAGAATAAGTGGATAAGCTGTATATTTTATAACAGGTAAAATTTGGGCATGAGTGGTACTGTTCATGCCCAAGATGTAATTTTTAATTTAGTTTGAAAGTAATTGGAATGGAAAAAGGAACCTTTACGGGGGTGCCTCTTTGTTTTCCTGGAGTCATTTTAGGAAGTTTGGAGATGATGCGTTCGGCCTCTTTTTCCAAAACTTCATGTGGACCTCGCATACGTACATCAGCTATGCTTCCATCTTTTTGAATGGTGAATACAATATGTACCCTTCCTTGTAAACCCATTTCTTGTGCCATTTCAGGATACTTAAAATGCCTTTGGATATGCTTCTGCATCATTTCCTGAAAACATGCCTTTTTTTCTTTTTCTTCAGCTAGAGTCTCGCAACCTGGAAAAGTCGGAGCGTTTTCTATTACCGAAAATGGAATAATTTCAGGTTCATCCACAGTAGCAACTTCAATATCGCTGATATCTGCCACTTCGGTATCCTGATTGGGTTCTGTGGATTCAATCAAGGTCTCAACGATTTTTTCATCATCAGGAGCGATTTCAATCACAGGCGGGGTCTGTATTGGCTTGGGTTTTGGAGGTTCAAATTTTGTCACAGGGACCATTTCATCTGGAAGTGTGTCAGGTTTATCCAAATTTGCACTCCATTCAGGTGTTTTTTCAAAAGTTTTCCATTCCAGTGCAACATAGGCCAATAATAAAACGGCAACAAGTCCTACGGAAAAGTAGAGGGCACTGTTTTTTTTCAATTCAAATTTTTGATGCTTTTTTGTTTCCATGATTTTTCAAGTTTTGTCCTTTGCCAATGAAAGGGTAGTTAATACCGGGGATTATCCCCAGTCTAAACTAGATTGAAAATCATGTTAAAAAAACCAAGAATGAGGGAATGGGTCTTTTGGTTGAGGGAACGCTATTTGTTTATTGAAATGTCTATCTAGAACAAACCGTGAATCTCAGCATCAATGCGGTTGATCACTTCACCCAAGTCTTCAGGGTCGGCAACGAAATCTAGGTTGTCCACATCAAAAATGAGCAATTTCCCCTTTTCATAAGTGTTGGCCCAAGCTTCGTAACGTTCATTCAATCGGCTTAGATAATCAATGGAAATTGAATTTTCATAATCCCGACCTCTTTTATGAATCTGATTGACCAAATTTGGAATGGAACTACGTAGGTAAATCAATAAATCTGGTGGCTGTACCAAGGTTTCCATCAATTCAAAAAGACTTCTATAGTTCTCAAAATCCCTATTGGTCATCAGGCCCATGGCATGTAAGTTCGGAGCAAAAATATGGGCATCTTCATAGATGGTCCGGTCTTGTATGACGTTCTTTCCACTTTCCCGAATCTTTAGAATTTGTCGGTATCTGCTGTTCAAGAAGTAAATCTGCAGGTTAAAGCTCCACCGTTCCATTTGTGTGTAGAAATCATCTAAATACGGATTGTCAACTACGTCTTCAAAATGGGCCTCCCACTTATAGTGTTTGGCCAAAAGGTTGGTTAGTGTGGTCTTTCCGGCGCCAATGTTGCCTGCTACCGCAATATGCATAGGGTGTTAGTGTTTTTAAGATTGGTGTTTGTTGAATCTGGGGAAACCCTTGGCGCAATATACAAAGTATATCCAGTTAACTGAAAAATTTATAAAAATAGTACCGATGTGATCAGCAGACCAACTTGTATCCGTAGCCTCTTACATTAATGATTTTAACAGACGGGTCTTTGGCCAATTTTTTTCGAAGTTTTGAAATAAATACATCCATGCTTCGGGCATTGAAAAAATCATCGTCTCCCCACAATTTTTTCAATATTTGGGAACGATCTAATATTTCATTGCGTTTTTGGGAGAGATGGTAGAGCAGTTCTGCTTCGCGATGGGTAAGATTTTGTTTTTCTTCCTCAAAAGTTAAAATCTGTTTGGTGTAATTGAAGGAATATTCCCCAATCATAATATTTTGGTTGGATTGTCTTGTTTTGGCTCGATCTAGCAAAGCATGAATCCTCACAATGAGTTCTTCCATGCTAAAGGGCTTTTTTAAGTAATCATTGCCACCCAATTGAAAACCGTTTACCACGTCTTGGGTCTGTGACTTTGCCGTTAAGAAGATAATGGGAATGTCTTTGTTCTCTTCCCTAATTTCTTGAGCAAGTGTAAAGCCATCTTTTTTGGGCATCATGACGTCTATAACCAACAGTTCTGGTTTCTCTTGCTGATAGCTTTTCATAGCTTGTATACCATCAGCACATAGAATCACTTCAAAATTTCTGGTCTCAAGGCTTTCCTTTACAATTTGCCCTAACGCAGGCTCATCTTCTGCCAATACTATTTTAATGGGTCTGCTCAAAGTCGAATTTTAAATATGGTATTTTGGGTATCTGGAACCAAAACCAAACTACCCGAATGTTTTTCCACAATTTTTTGGGCATAAAATAGGCCGATGCCAAACCCTTTCACATCATGTTGGTTACCTGAAGGAATCCGATAAAACTTGTCGAATATTTTTTCTCGTTGCGATTTTGCAATGCCGCCGCCATTATCCTCGATCGTAATTTCCAAACCTTTGGTTAAGCTTTTGAGAGTCACTTTTATCTGATGTCCTCCATATTTTATGGCATTGTCCAAAATATTGGAAATTACATTTTCAAAATGGAACACATCCACATCATGATGGAGCTCCTCAATGTTTGTGCTAAAAGTTAAGTTTTTATCAGTGACCATTTTAAATTGCTCTATTTGATTTTTCAAAAGAGCTATAATATCTGTGGACTCTGTGGTCAAAATCAATTTTTGACTGTCCAAAGTGGCAGTTTCCAAAAGTTTTTCAACCATAAGATGCAGTTTTTGCAATTGTTCTGTGGAAATGTCGAGGTATTTTTCCGTCTTTTCAACATCCTTTTGGTCATTGAAATTTTTAATACCCTCCAACGCCGTGGAAACTGTGGCAATGGGCGTCTTAAATTCATGGGTAATATTGCTGATGAGATCATTTTTAATTTCAGCAAGCTGTTTTTGTTTTTTGATGATGCTCAGCAAATAGAACAAACAGAGAATTACCCCCAATGAAAGCATGAATGACAGTAGTATTCCAGAAAGCCCTCTTTTGAGGATGGACAATGTAGGATTGGAAAATGAAAGTTTGATGTCTTGGAATCCGGTGAGGTAGGTGGATTTTGAGGTAGTGCTCAAAGGAAAACCAAGTCTTTCTTGGGCATTGAAGGAATTTATCAATGAATCATTCCTGTAATAGCTTAAGGAATGTTCCAATTCAATGTTTTTTCTGGCCAATTCATGATTCAGTAAGCCATCCATTGCAATTAGATTAATAGAATCGGTGGTTGCTGAAATGATCAGCCTATTGGCCAATTTTTTTAAAGACCCTTGTTGGTCCAACATTCTTTTGCGAAACAATGTCATCACCGGGGATCTTCGAGGTCTTTTTCTTAAGCTATCGGCTTCAGAAGAAACCGCAATAAATTCAATGGGTTGTTTTAAGGAATCTAACTTAATTTCCATTACAGTGTCCTGTCGTACTATCTTGAATCTATGATTGGGTCTTGGTGGAGGTGGTATACTATCATCAAGAAAGGCGTAAAAATCAGATTTTGCAAGATTGGCGTAGTACAGCTCAACACTATTGTCCAAACTTATCTGTACTTCATTGACCAAGCGCTGTTTGTTTATCTTATAATTTTGAACATTCCAGTACACCTGTATTGCTATGGTAGCCACAATGGTGAATACAATGATGTAAAGGAGCGCTTTGTATTTTCTGGTTTCCACAATCCAAAACTATTAAGAATTACCTATGAAATCGATATAAGTTAACACTGGTTAACACTGCTTAACCATAACCTTGCTCAAGTTGCTACAAATTTGTGAACGAGTAACATAAAAATCATCTCAATGAAAGCAGTACAATATATTATAGGGTTACTTGTGTTGACATGCGGAATACAATTTGTGGCGGCACAAGATTTTCAAGGAAAAGCCATTTACGAATCTAAAACAAGTATTCAGGCAGATTTTGGGCCTCGCGATATGCCTGAAGCCAGAAAACAAGAAATTAGGGAGCGGATGAAGAAGGCTATGGAACGTACTTATGAGCTGACTTTTGATAGAACATCAAGCACCTATCAACAAGAAGAAAAATTGGAAGCACCAAGCTCTGGCGGCGGTAGATTTCGAATGGCCATGTTTGGGGGAGGTGCAGGAGAATATTATAAGAATGTAAAAGATGTACAATATGCCAATCAAACTGAAGTGTTTGGGAAAGTATTCCTAATTCAGGATAGTCTGCCCAAATGGGATTGGCAATTAGGTTCTGAAACCAAAAAAATTGGCAGCTATACCTGCTATAAGGCAACAGCGACCCAACCTGCAGAGGCAGACCTTTTTAGAAGAATGATGCCACCACCACCGGGTAGAGAGGATAGACCTGAAAGGGATGAGATAGAAAAGGACAGTACCGATCAAAACTCATTATTTGCTCAAATTGATGAACCAGAAGAGCAGATCATCACAGTTTGGTACACTCCTGAAATTCCCGTGAGCCAAGGTCCTGGGCAATATTGGGGACTACCTGGACTTATTTTGGAGGTGAACGATGGCAGAACAGCTATTCTATGTTCAAAATTGATACTGAATCCAGAAGAAAAGATCTCTATTGAAGCTCCATCCAAAGGAAAAAAAGTAACACAGGAAGAGTTTGATGAGATTGTGGCCCAGAAAATGGAGGAAATGAGAAAGCGTTTTGAAGGTGAGCGAAGAAGAGGTGGTAACAGAATCATGGTAAGGGGCTAATGCGCAGTTTTTATCGAATTTTAGTGGTGGTCATTTTCATGGCCTGGTCATCTATTGCCCTTGGTCAGAAGTTGACCATTAGTGGAACGGTAAGGGATAGTCTTCAGAATCCTTTGGAGATGGCGAATGTTGTTGCCGTAAATCAGGCTGATCAGGCATTGGATGGATTTGGAATTACAAGTTCCAAGGGGCTGTACAGAATCAATGTCAAGGCCAATTCGGAATATGTGCTCAAAGTGAGCTATCTGGGATTTCAGACCAAAGAAATTCCTTTGACCACCCAAGAGGGGGATGTAGAGTTAGAAATTGTTTTGTACGAACAACCTGAGAGTTTGGATGAAGTTGAGGTGGTTTACGAAATTCCGGTGAGCATAAAAGGGGACACGATCGTTTACAATACGGATTCCTTTGTGACCGGAACAGAAAAGAAATTGGCAGATGTGCTTGAAAAATTACCTGGAATTGAAGTAAGCGATGACGGGGAGATTCAAGTTGAAGGAAAAACTGTGAACAAAGTGATGGTGGAGGGGGAAGATTTTTTTGATGGAGACTCTAAACTGGCATCAAAAAATATACCTGCCAATGCCTTGGACAAGGTTGAGGTACTTCGCAACTATTCTGAAGTTTCGCAGTTGGGCGGCGTGACCAACAATCAAGATAATGTGGCGCTCAACATCAAACTAAAAGAAGGAAAGAAAAAGTTTTGGTTTGGAGAGATTACTGGAGGATTGGGGCCGGATGAGCGTTATGTGGCGCATCCAAAACTGTTCTATTATTCGCCTAATTTTAGCGTTAATGTCTTAACGGATATGAACAATATTGGGGACGTCCCTTTTTCTTCAAGAGATTATTGGAATTTTACAGGTGGTTTCCAAAGTGCGATCCGGAACAATACGGGCAGTTCATTTACCACAAGTTCCAGCAGCCAGGGGTTGAACCTTATGCAGAACAATAGGGCAAAATCCATTAACACCAAATTTGGAGCTCTTAACTTTAGTTACAAACCTTCAGATGTTTGGAAATTGAGTGGTTATGGTATTTATTCCTATACAAACACTTTAATGCAGACCGATGCAAGTCGTACTTACATTTCAAGTGGTGAGGTAGAAACTACGGCAACGGATACCGATCAAACCTCAAAATTGGGGTTGTTAAAGTTTACTTCTTCGTATCAACCTACGGATAGATTGCAATGGGATTATGAAGTTATGGCACGGCTTTCAGATGAGGACCAACTGGAGCATACATTATCCGTTTCCGATGTGACCGATCAGATAGAGCAGAACAATACCCAAAAACCAACTACAGTTACGCAAAACACTAATTTGTACTATACTTTAAATGATAAAAACATATTTGCCTTTGAGGGGCAATATGAATATGCTGATGAGAATCCGTTTTATAATGCGATTAGGGAGCAGCAACCTTTTTCGGGGTTGGTTCCTTTGGATACGAATCAAGAAGCGTATAATATCAATCAAAATCAGTACACTCAAACCAATAGGCTAGATGCCAAGCTGGACTACTTTTGGGTTACAGGGGCAAAAAGTAATCTTAACCTAACGCTGGGTACTACGCAATCCAGTCAGCGGTTTAATTCGTCCATTTTTCAAATTTTAGACGATGGAAATTCATTGTCTTTTGATGAAGATGAATTGAACAATGAGGTGAAATTCACGTATTCTGATGTCTTCTTTGGAGTACATTACAAACTATTGTTGGGCAAATTGACGGTTAATCCAGGGTTTCATGTGCATAATTATGTGGCTACTAACGAGCAGTTGAATATCGAAGTGCAGGATAAATTGTTCAATATTGTGCCAGATGTATTTCTTAACTATCAGTTTAAACAATCAGAAAGTCTACGGTTAAACTACAATGTGACCCGTAATTTTACGGACATCAACAATTTGGCCCAAGGTTATATTTTCAATAATTATAACTCGGTGTATCAGGGCAATCGTGATTTGGAAAGTGCATTGTACCATAACCTGTCGCTTAATTTTTTCAGTTTCAATATGTTCAGTCAGCAGAATATCTTCGCTCGGCTTAATTATAGCAAACGAATAGACGCTTTTAAAGGCAATACTTCAATTGTGGGAATCAATCAGGTGCAGACCACGATCAATTCCAATTTAGAGGATGAAACGTTTAGCGGTTCTGGGAATTTTCAACGCACTTTTGGGAATATTAGGGTGAGGACGAATGCTTCGTTGTCATGGTCCAACACCTTTAACATCATAAATGATGCGCCGCAAAATTCAAAATCCTTTACGCAAGACTACACAGCTTCGTTGGGCAGTAGTTTTACGAATGCTCCCAACTTGGAATTGGGTTATCGTTATTCAGTAAATCAATATGATAATGGCAACACTACGTCCACTTTTTTTACGGACAGACCTTTCGCCAAATTTGATGCATCCTTCTTAAAGAGCTTTGTGTTCTTGGTTGATTACGATTACTATTTTTATCGGGATAAGGAAAACACCGTGAACAATAAATACGGTTTTTTAGAAGCCAGTCTCTCCTATCAAAAGCCAGACAGTAAGTGGGAATATAGTGTGGAAGCCACCAACATCACCAATAATAGATCATTGGACCAGAATTCTACAAACGATTTGTTTTTTACCACTTCAAACTATATGGTGCAGCCTAGATATGTAGTTTTTAAAATAAAATATGATTTATAAAACGTGATTTTGTGAAGTTGACCATTTGCCATACTTTTGCCTTCCATTATTGAGGATAGATTTGACTGATTGCAACCTCATAAAAATGCTAAAGCAGTTTATTCCAAGATAGGTTTTGGAATCTCTTTCGAGAGAATGTAAACTTCTTGGTTGCTTTCCGTCAAATTTTTCCAGTTTAAAATGATAGAATGGCATATTTGTTCACTTCAGAGTCCGTTAGTGAAGGACACCCAGATAAAGTTGCAGATCAAATAAGTGATGCGCTACTAGACCATTTTTTGGCTTTTGACCCCAACAGCAAGGTAGCGTGTGAAACTTTGGTGACCACCGGACAGGTGGTTTTGGCAGGCGAGGTGAAGAGTGATACTTACTTGGATGTTCAGCATATTGCCCGGGAAGTGATCAATAAAATTGGCTATACCAAAGGCGAATATCAATTTAGTGGTGATTCTTGCGGGGTCATTTCATTGATTCATGAACAATCCCAAGAAATCAATCAAGGAGTTGACCGTGGGAGCAAAGAAGAGCAAGGTGCTGGTGATCAAGGAATGATGTTCGGGTATGCTACCAAGGAAACCGAGAATTACATGCCATTGGCTTTGGATATTTCCCATAAAATCCTGCAGGTGTTGGCCCAATTGAGACGTGAGGAAAGCCAGATTCCTTATTTACGACCAGATGCCAAGGCTCAGGTTACCATTGAATATTCAGATGACAACGTACCACAGCGTATCGATACCATTGTGGTTTCAACCCAACATGATGAATTTGCTGAAGACGAGCAAATGTTGGCAAAAATCAAGGAAGATGTTATCCATATTTTAATTCCTGAAGTAAAAAAACTCCTTCCGGAGAACATTCAAGTGCTTTTTAATGATGATATCAAGTACCATATAAACCCGACCGGAAAATTTGTGATTGGTGGACCGCACGGAGATACCGGGTTAACAGGGCGAAAAATTATTGTGGACACTTATGGCGGTAAAGGGGCCCATGGAGGTGGAGCCTTTAGTGGAAAAGATCCAAGTAAAGTAGACCGAAGCGCTGCTTATGCAGCACGACATATTGCAAAGAATTTGGTGGCAGCAGGAGTTGCTGATGAGATTTTGGTACAGGTAAGCTATGCCATTGGAGTAGTGGAGCCTACATCCATTTTTGTAGATACCTATGGTACGGCCAATGTGGATTTAACCGATGGGGAAATTGCCCAAAAAGCTTCAGAACTATTTGATATGCGACCTTTTGCCATTGAAGAACGCTTGAAATTGAGAAACCCTATTTATTTGGAAACCGCAGCTTATGGTCATATGGGGAAACAGCCAGAGACAATAACCAAGGTTTTTGAATCACCTTACAATGGAAGAATAGAAAAAGAGGTGGAACTTTTCACTTGGGAAAAGCTGGATAAGGTGGATGAAGTGAAAAAAGCCTTCAATTTATAATTCAAGAATTCAAATTAGCTTTCTCGGTAACATCGATTTTGCCAACATCAATAATCAAACCACCATCTTCGCGTTTTACTGCGTAAACAAATTTTTCGCCCCATTTAATTTCATTGGCCTTATAAGATGATCGGGAATAGACGGTTTGGGAAGACGATTCGTCAAAAGCTTTAATGGCTATGATGAATTCAGCATCTTTTTGTAAAATTTCATCTTTACTCATGCCATACAACGGACTTTTATCAGAAATGGGGTGCACAATGGTCCACATATAAGGCATAAAAGCAACTGAGCTACGTTCCAGTTCTAGGGAGAAAAAATCCCGTAATTCAGAATTTTTACGCTGCATGGCCAAGTTGATTTGTACATCCATCTCCAACAACTGATTGCTTTGAGGATTGGTGATGCGGAACATAAAACCGTTAATATCCTGATAGGGTGCAATTACCGCTTGTTCACTATAGCGAATCTTAGAAGAAGGACGAGAGAATCGCCCGTATAACAATCCTGTTGCCAAGGCGAAACCCAGTAGGCCCAACATGGACTCTACGGCTGCCACAATATTCGCGGGATATCCCATGGGTGCCACTCGCCCATATCCCAAGGTGGTGATGGTTTGGGCGCTAAAAAAGAAACCTTCCATGAATTTATCAAAAGGAGTGTCAGCCTCTATTCCAGTGAGGTTTTCTACGCCAATCAATGTGTAGATTGATGCAAAAAGTGTGTTTATTATAAAGTAGCCCGCAAGAATAAATGCAAAAAATCGAGGCCAGGACATGGTGATCAGCGAATGGAAAAAATTCAAGCGCTCAAAAAATGGCACATTGATTTTTTTAACGTTGAACGAACCATCCTTGTTTAGGGCCCTGTAGCCACCAGTGTCATTTTTTGTGCCTAAACCAAAATCATTGAATTTTCTCTTTTGTTTTGCCATGCTCAAGAATTACCCTTTTTCTTATGGAAACGAAGTTAACCGAATTCAGGATAGTAAAAAAGAGGAGGGTATAGGCGATATTTTGTAGTTTTAGGTTTCAATCAAGAATAAATTTATGAGAATGCTCCTTCGCGTTTCAGTCCTGCTAATACTTTTATGGACAGTACAATCCTGTAAGAAAACCATCAAAAAAGAAATTGTAGCGGAAAATTATGTGGCCGAAAACTATACCAAACAAGAAGTGGCCATTGCAATGCGGGATGGGGTAAAATTGTATACCACTATTTATTCGCCAAAAGATACTTCCCAAGAGTATCCTATTTTAATGCAAAGAACCCCTTATAGTTCCAGACCCTACGGAGAGGACAATTTTAGAAAAAAAATAGGACCCAATGAACACTTGATGAAAGATGGGTACATTGTTGTTTATCAAGATGTACGTGGACGTTGGTTGAGTGAGGGACATTACGAAAATATGAGAGCTTATATTCCCAATAAAACATCTAACGATCAGGTTGATGAAAGTTCAGATACTTACGATACTATTGAATGGTTGGTGAATAATGTGGAAAACAACAATGGCAAAGTAGGGGTATGGGGAATCTCCTATCCAGGGTTTTACGCTACTTATGCCACTGTGGATGCACATCCGGCCTTAAAAGCTGCGTCCCCGCAAGCGTGTATTGGGGATTTCTTTTTTGATGATTTTCATCACAATGGGGCATATTTGTTGAGCTATTTTAGGGCTACTTCACTGTTTGGTACACCGCGGCCCAATAACGATCAACCCATTGACACCGCATGGTATGTTTTACCAGACATTCAAACAGAGGACCAATATCAATTCTTTTTGGATAATGGCCCTTTAAAAAACTTGAATTCCTTTTTCGAATATGAAACAGCGGACACTCCAACAATGAGACCTGAGGGTGTAACGGATGATTATTTTTGGAATGAACTTAAAGATCATCCCAATTATGATGAGCTTTGGCAGAGTAGGGGCATTATTCAACATTTAAAAAATGTGAAATCTCATGTAGCCACCATGATTGTAGGAGGGTGGTTTGATGCTGAGGATTTGTACGGCCCTTTGGAAACCTACAAAAACATTGAAAAATACAACAAGGACAATTACAATACCATGGTTTTTGGGCCATGGGATCATGGAGGTTGGGCCAGAAAAAAAGTTCGTAATGTTGTGGGCAACTATTACTTTGGAGATTCCATTTCCCTGTTTTACCAGAAAAATATAGAGACCAAGTTTTTTGACCACTTTTTAAAGGGTGATGGCGATAAAAACAGTGGCTTGCCAGAAGCTTATGTGTTTGATTCAGGGAAAAAAGAGTGGAGCATGTTGAATAGTTGGCCGCCCGATGGAGCCCAAAAGCAAACCATGTTTCTTTCTTCTGATCAAGAATTGACTTTAGATCAAAAAGAAGTGAAAGCACTGAAATTTATCAGTGATGTGAAAAAGCCAGTGCCTTATTCGGAGGATGTCAAATCGGTTTTTACACCCAGAAAATATATGACGGATGACCAACGGTTTGCTGCCCGCAGGTCTGATGTATTGGTTTTTGAAACTGAGGTAATGCAAGAAGACATGACCTTGGCAGGAGATATTTTGGCTAAATTGAAAGTAGCTACAACGGGTACAGCAGCTGACTGGGTCGTGAAGATAATTGATGTTCACCCTAATGAAAGCGAAACCAATGAGGAGATGCAGGATCATTTAAGAATGGCGAATTACCATTTAATGGTAAGAAGTGAGGTAATGAGAGGAAGGTTCAGAAATAGTTTTTCCAATCCAGAACCCTTTGTACCCAACCAAAAAACTGATGTGACCATAAAGTTACAGGATGTATTTCATACGATCAAGAAAGGGCATAAGCTTCAAGTGCAGGTACAAAGTACTTGGTTTCCATTGATTGACTTGAATCCGCAGACCTACGTGGAAAATATTTTTAAATCGGATGAATCCGATTTCAAGACCCAAACACATACTGTTTTTACAGATTCCAGTGTGGAGTTTTCGGTGATGAAATAGATTTTAAAATGTAGATTTCTCAATCATCTACCTTTGGTAGACTCATTTCGAAATGACAAGACGAGCTCAACTGTCATTTCGAACGGATGTGAGAAATCTAAAAGTGAGGAGTCAATCAGGAAATAATTTAAGTTCAAAATAGGGGTGCATCAATAATGAAAAATCTGGCCTCAAAAGCTAAAAAACCGTGGCCTACCAAAGCCGCTATGTCTCAAATTTATGAGCAAGGGCTTTGGGGTAAAAACACCTCACTTTTTTATTCCGGAAGCGGGTCTCATAATTCGGAGTTGGTTGAACCATACGTAAAAGCTGTACAATCTTTTTTGAAATCTTTTGAAAGCCCAATTTCCGTTGCAGATCTAGGCTGCGGTGATTTTAATGTTGGCAGGCAACTAATGACTTATGCTGAAAAGTACATTGCGGTTGATATTGTTAAGGAACTTATCGACTTTAATCAAAATAGTTTCCAATTACCAAATTTAGAATTTCAATGTTTGGATATTGCAACGGACCCATTGCCCAATGCTGATTGTGCTATCTTACGACAGGTGCTGCAGCATCTGTCCAATACCGAAGTAAAAAAAATCGTAGATAAACTTTATAAATATCAATATGTGATTTTGACGGAACATTTGCCTTTGGGTGATTTTGTTCCCAATAGGGATATTGTTTCCGGCCAAGGAACCCGTTTAAAAAAGAAAAGTGGTGTTGATGTGCATGCTGCCCCTTTTAATTTTAAAATTGAAAGAGAGCAGCAATTGTTGAGTCTTGCTGATGCAAAACATGGTGGGCTATTGGAGACAACTTTATATAAGGTGTTTTGATGTTGGCAAGACAAGTGGATAGGATTTTTTTTCAAAATCATTAGGATATTAGAATTTTCTAACCGTATCTTTGTGCCGCAAGTTCAAACACGTATTGAATAGTTATCAAGAAAGGTGGAGGGAATAGACCCTGTGAAGCCTTAGCAACCCTTGGATTCTTCCAATGCCTATTGGAACCAAGAAGGTGCTAAATTCTACCCGGCAAAATTCAAAAGTTGGGAAGGATAACAATGAAACAATCGATTCACTTCGACATTTCACTTTCTTATAACTTTTTGATTATGCTTTCCCTTTGGGGAGGGTTTCGTGTTTTTAAATCAATTTTTAATAAAAATTTAAAACCATGAGCGATCAAAATTTTTCAAAAGCAACAAATGCCTTACACGCAGGGCATGATGTAAGTCAAACTAGTGGAACCAGGGCCGTGCCCATCTTTCAGTCCACTTCCTATGTTTTTAACAACACAGACCATGCAGCCAATCTTTTTTCTTTGGCTGAACTGGGTTTTATTTACACCCGGTTGAACAATCCGACCAACCAAATTTTGCAAGAGCGTTTGGCGGCAATAGAAGGTGGGGTCGGGGCCGTTGTATTTGCTTCGGGCACTTCTGCTATTTCTACAGGTTTACTGACCTTGTTGAAGGCTGGCGACCATATCGTGGCGTCAAACAGCCTTTATGGAGGTACGTACAATCTATTGAATGTAACCTTGCCGCGTTTGGGCATTACCACAACTTTTGTTGACCCGTCAGACCCTGAAAACTTTGGAAAGGCAGTACAGGAAAACACCCGTGCTATTTTTGTGGAGTCTTTGGGGAATCCAAAATTGGACGTTTTGGATTTAAAAGGCATTTCAGAACAGGCAAAAGCTGCTAAAGTTCCTTTTATTGTTGATAATACCGTTGCCACACCTGGACTATTGAATCCAATAGAACATGGGGCCAATATTGTAATCCATTCTTTAACAAAATATATCAATGGAAATGGAACTGCGTTGGGGGGAGCCATTATCGATGCAGGAACTTTTGATTGGGCAAATGGAAAGTTCCCTGAGTTTACGGAACCATCTGCAGGGTATCACGGATTGGTGTATCACGAAGCTTTGGGAGCAGCAGCTTTTACTTTTAAGTTGATTTTGGAAGGGTTACGTGATTTAGGAGGAGCGCTGAGCCCCTTCAATGCCTTTCAAATTATTCAAGGACTCGAAACGTTGGATGTTAGAATCAAAAAGCATAGCGAAAACGCCTTGGCCTTGGCACAATGGTTGGAAGATAGGGATGAGGTGGCATGGGTGAATTACCCGGGATTGAAATCCAGCAAGTACAAAGCTTTGGCCGATGAATACCTTCCCAAGGGACAAAGCGGTTTGGTTACTTTCGGTGTAAAAGGGGGTTTTGAAGCGGCCAAACAATTAACAGATGCGACCAAAGTATTTTCTTTATTGGCGAACATTGGCGATACCAAATCGTTGATTATCCATCCGGCCAGTACCACACATCAACAACTGTCTGAAGAAGAACAACTGAGTACCGGGGTATCTCAAGACTTGATTCGCCTATCGGTGGGATTGGAGGACCTTTCCGATTTAAAAGCGGATTTAGAAGCTGCCTTTGCCTCCATAGATAAAATATAAGTAGTATTACATTGAGCGCAGTCGAAATGTCAACAAAAAGTTCTCGACTGCGCTTGAGCTGACATCATAAAATAATATATAGTGCTCCATAAAATTGAAATAGAAGAGTTTGCCACTTTGAGTGGACATCAGCAAAAACTTGAATTATCCTATCAGCTCTTTGGTAGGTCATTGCATTCAGCTCCTATTGTTTTAGTTAACCATGCACTCACAGGAAATTCCAACGTTTCTGGAGAACAAGGATGGTGGTCTGATTTGATTGGTGACGGAAAGTGTATCGATACGCAAAAGTATACTGTACTTTCCTTCAATATTCCAGGAAACGGATACGATGGATTTGTTATTGATGAATATAAAGATTTTGTGGCTGGGGATGTTGCCAAAATTTTTCTTTTGGGACTGCAGCAGTTAAAAGTTGAGCAATTGTTTGCCATAATCGGGGGTTCTCTTGGTGGAGGGGTGGCATGGGAGATGGCAGCCCAAAACCCAAAAATCACCCAACACTTAATTCCTGTGGCTTCAGATTGGAAGTCTACGGATTGGTTGATTGCCAATTGTCAAATTCAAGAGCAGTTTTTGGTGAACTCCAAACAGCCAGTTCATGATGCGCGGATGCATGCCATGTTGTGCTACAGAACTCCAGAATCCTTCAAGGAGCGATTTAAGAGAAGTACTAACGAGGAGCTTCAGGTTTTTAATGTGGAAAGCTGGTTGATGCATCATGGGAAGAAGCTTCAGGAACGTTTCCAGCTTTCAGCCTATAAGTTGATGAACCAATTGCTGAAGACCATCGATATTACCCGTGATGGAGAAGGGGCTTTTAAAACATTGCAGGATAGTGATACCCAAATACATATTATTGGTGTCAATTCCGATTTGTTCTTTACTGCTGAGGAGAATAAAGAGACCTTTAGAAGGTTGGCACAGGCCAATACCAATGTTACCTATGGTGAAGTACAATCGCTGCACGGTCACGATGCTTTTTTGATAGAATTTGAACAGTTGGAAAAACTATTGAAGCCGGTTTTTCACAAGAATGGAAAGCTGGACCGAATCAAAATTTTAAAATTCGGAGGAAAATCGTTGGCGAACGGAGAGGGAGTAGAAAGGGTTCAAGATATTATTGCTCAAAGAGTGGCAGAGAACGAACATTTTGCCGTTGTGGTTTCTGCTAGGGGCAAGGCTACTGACCAATTGGAAAGTATGCTGGAAAAAGCTTCAAAAGAACAAGATTTTGAAGAAGATTTACAAGGATTCTCCAAGTACCAAAAAAATGATTTTGAGAATGTGGATATTGAAGCTGATCTAAAAGCTATTCACAAAATCTTAAAAGGTGTTTCACTCACCGGAGATTATAGCTTAAAAACCAAGGATGAGCTTTTGTCCTATGGCGAATTGATTTCGGGTAAAGTGCTGACCACTTTATTAAATGCATCTGGTATAAATGCCCAATTGATAGATTCCAGAGAACTTATTAAAACCGATGATGCCCATAGTAATGCGGAAGTTGACCAAAGACTTTCCAAAGAGAATGTAATTCGATGTTTTCGTGAACTGGACTCACAGACGATTCCGGTAGTTACTGGTTTTATTGCTTCAACCAAACAAGGGGCAACAACTACTTTGGGAAGAAATGGGACCAATTACTCCGCGGCCTTATTGGCCAACTTTTTGGACGCATCGGAGTTGATCAATTATACCCATGTGGATGGAATTTTTACGGCAAATCCAGATTTGGTTCCAGATGCCAAACTCATTGATGTAATTTCCTATGACGAGGCCAATGAGTTGGCCAATTTTGGGGCCAATATTCTGCATGCCAAAACTATAATTCCACTTATTGAAAAAAATATTCCTTTACGGATTTGTAATACTTTCAATATTGATAATGAAGGTACTTTGATCGGCCCGAAGACAGAAAATGGTGGGATTAAGTCACTTTCTGTTTTGGATAATATGGCCTTGGTGAATTTAGAAGGACGTGGACTTTTGGGAAAAGTGGGGATTGATGCAAGAATCTTCAGGGCGATGAGTCTTAATGATATCAGTGTGGGAATTATTTCCCAAGGTTCATCTGAAAGAGGAATTGGATTGGTAGTTGATTCATCCAAAGCGGACAAGGCTAAAAAAGTACTAGATCAAGAATTTGAAACCGATTACTCGTCACAAGACGTGAACCAAATCACTTTGGAAAAAGATGTTTCGGTTATCTCAATAGTGGGGATGGATTTAAGCAGTTTTCACAAACCTTTCAATGCGTTGGTGAAAAATCAAGTGGTTCCGTTGCTGTTCAATAACACCGTTACAGGAAAAAATGTAAGCATGGTGGTGAAAAAAGAAGATTTGCATAAAGCCATCAATGTGGTGCACGGGCAAATTTTTGGAATTGCCAAAAAGGTGAACCTTGCATTTTTCGGTCATGGCAATGTGGGAGGAACTTTAATTGAGCAAATACTCGATTCGCATAAAAACATTGAGGAGCGAAAAGGTATTGATTTGAGAATATTTGCCGTTGCCAACTCTAAAAAAGTCTTGTTCAATCCCAAAGGGATTGATAAAAAGTGGAAAGAGAAACTGAAAAATGAGGGGAGAGCATATGGGATTGATGATATTGTTGCCTTTGCAAAAAATAATCATTTGGAAAACCTAATTGCTGTGGACAATACTGCAAACAAGGATTTTGTTGAAGATTATGGGGTGTTGATAAAAAATGGATTTGATTTGGTTTCTTCCAATAAAATTGCAAATACCCTAAGTTTTGAAAAGTACAAGTCCATTCGAAGAGACTTGGCAGAAAATCAAAAGCAATATTTATATGAAACCAATGTGGGTGCGGGTTTGCCATTAATCGACACCATAAAATTGCTTCATCTTTCAGGAGAGAACATTACCCGTATCAAAGGGGTGTTCTCAGGTTCATTGAGTTATATTTTCAATACCTTTTCAGAAAAGGACACCAAATTTTCGGACATAGTTAAAGAAGCTGTTGCCAACGGATATACAGAACCAGACCCTCGGGAAGATTTATCAGGAAATGATGTGGGAAGAAAGTTGTTGATTTTGGCAAGGGAACTGGACCTTAAAAATGAATTTTCTGATATTACTGTGGAAAATCTTATTCCTTCGGAATTACAGTCGGTAGGTTTTGATGAATTTATGGATAACCTTGGTTCTTTGGACATTAAGTTTGATGACATCAAGAAAAATCAAAAAGAAGGCTACGTCTTACGATACATTGGCGATTTACATGGAGATTTGCAAAAGGATAAAGGTATTTTGGATGTGAAATTAGTGAGTGTTCCCAAACAAAGTGCTTTGGGGCAAGTGAGTGGTTCAGACTCCATTATTGAAATTTATACCAAGTCCTATGGTGAAAACCCATTGGTGATACAAGGTGCAGGAGCAGGTGCCAAAGTAACGGCAAGGGGTGTATTTGGTGATATATTAAGAATAGCGGAAAAAATATGAGAGAGCATAAAAAACAGTTTGAAACAGAAGCAATTCGAACTCAAGTTGAGCGTTCCCAATTTTTGGAGCACTCCAGTCCTATGTATTTGACTTCTAGTTTTGTTTTTGAAGACGCTGAGGATATGAGAGCTTCTTTTGCAGAGGAAAAGGAAAGAAATATCTATTCCAGATACTCCAATCCAAATTCTTCAGAGCTTATTGATAAAGTATGCAAGATGGAAGGAGCAGAGGACGGATTTGCTTTTGCTTCTGGAATGGCTGCGGTATTTTCAACCTTTGCCTCCTTATTGGAGAGTGGAGATCATATTCTTTCTTCAAAAAGTATTTTTGGCTCAACTCATACATTATTTACCCAATTTTTACCAAAATGGGGCATTGAAACCAGTTATTTTGATGCAAATAACTTAGAAACCATTGAAGGGTTGATTACACCCAAAACCAAGATTTTGTATGCTGAATCGCCTACGAATCCAGGGGTAGATGTATTGGATTTGGAAGCCTTGGGCAATATTGCAAAAAAACATCAACTTATTTTTATAATCGATAATTGTTTTGCTTCTCCTTATTTGCAACAGCCCATTAAGTTTGGTGCTGACCTTGTTATCCATTCAGGAACCAAATTGATGGATGGTCAAGGAAGAGTTTTGTCGGGTATTACTGTTGGTAGCCGTGATTTAGTGGATAAAGTATATCGATTTTCACGGATAACGGGTCCGGCATTATCACCATTCAATGCGTGGGTACTGTCAAAAAGTTTGGAAACTTTGGCCATACGGGTTGACAGGCATTGTTCAAATGCTTTGGAATTGGCAACATATTTGGAAAACCATGAAAAAGTAGCATGGGTTAAGTATCCCTTTCTTAAATCGCATCCCAATTATGAGATAGCTAAAAAGCAAATGAAAGCAGGAGGATGCGTAGTGGCTTTTGAAGTAAAGGGAGGTCTTGAGGCAGGGCGTAAGTTTTTCGATAATATTCAATTGCTTTCACTTTCAGCTAATTTGGGAGATTCAAGAAGTATTGTAACCCACCCTGCATCCACAACACATAGTAAGCTTTCTGTTGAGGAGAGACAAGCGGTAGGTATTACAAATGGAATGGTTAGGGTATCCGTGGGATTGGAACATATTCAGGATATCATTGCAGATATAGAACAGGCTTTGGGATAAACCATATTAAAAGAATTCCAGTTTCTGGATAGCATTGGCAAATTTCCCTATATTCGTGAGATGCTCTCCAAGAAAACAAAATATGGTCTTAAAGCATTAACGTACCTTGCTTCCGTATCGAGCAGGGAGCCGGTTCAAATTGCAGAGATTGCAAAGCATGAAAATATCTCCCAAAAGTTTTTGGAGAGTATTTTGTTGACACTTAGGCGAAATGGTCTCTTAGGTTCCAAGAAAGGAAAAGGAGGAGGCTACTACCTTATTAAAGAGCCTAATGAAATTTTGATGACTTCTGTAATGCGTGTCCTAGAGGGGCCTATTGCCATGGTACCTTGTGTAAGCCTTAATTTTTATGAAAAATGTGATGACTGTCCGGATGAAAACAAATGCGCAGTCAACAAATTAATGCTTCAGGTAAGAGACAGTGCTTTAGAAGTTTATCGGAATAATACACTGGCCGACTTAATATAGGGGTACTAAATTTTCACTTCAGACAAAAATATAGTAAGAATTTTTTAAAAGGATTGATGAAACCCTATTAATCTATTAAAACTATAGGGTAAAAGTAATTTTATCTTGTTTTTAACGATTTGGTTCTAATATTAGTTCTATTTTTGAATTATCCTATTAAAGTTATAGAGAATATATTATGAGGTTAGATATAGATTTAGAATATTACAATAAACAGTTAAGGGGTATACCTCCAGAGGAAATTATAACTTGGGCACTGCAATTATCCAATAAAAGAATTATCACAACAAGTTTTGGAAAATATTCAGCGGTTTTATTAAATACATTTCAAGGCATAAATCCAGGTATTGATGTTGTTTGGTGTGATACAGGTTATAACCTGCCGGAAACTTATGAGCATGCCTCATATTTGACCAAAAGACTCAACCTTAAATTGAACACTTTTGTGCCTAAGGAAACTAAAGCTTATACGGAACATCGTTTGGGTTTCCCTTCTGTTGACCAACCTGAGCACGCAGAATTTTCTGATATTGTAAAGTTGGAGCCTTTTCGTAGAGCTTTGGCCGAACATCAACCAGACGTTTGGTTTACCAATATTAGAGTACGTCAAACGGCATTGAGAAGTTCTAAAGATATTTTAAGTTTCAGTAAGGATGGTATTTTAAAGGTAAGCCCTTTTTATTATTGGACCGATGATGACTTGGATGCCTATTTAGAGGAACATGACTTGCCAAAGAACAGCACCTATTTTGATCCAGTTAAGGCATTGGAAACTAGAGAGTGCGGAATTCATTTGCAATAGAATTTTATAGGAAAGTATAATCGCTTTAATTCTTTTAAGAGCAGTAGGAATAAATATTTTATAAATCTATTTAAAACATAGGATAAATAGGATATGAAAAGCTTCAGAACAGAAATAGAAAACCCTATAGTAGAGAAGGATATCATTGAACTCGAGAAAAAGATTCGTCTTTTTAAAGAAGGAAATATAGATGAGGAGAGATTCCGTAGTTTACGTTTGGCACGTGGAGTTTATGGACAGCGACAGCCTGGGGTTCAAATGGTGAGAATCAAATTGCCCTACGGAAAAGTGACCTCTAATCAGTTGTTGCGTATTTGTGATGTTTCTGATGAATATTCTAGAGGAAGACTCCATATAACCACTCGTCAAGACATTCAAATCCATTACGTGGATTTGGAAAGGACTCCTGAGTTGTGGGCGCAATTGGAAAAAGATGAGGTTACGCTCCGAGAAGCCTGCGGAAATACAGTCAGAAATGTAACTGCAAGTGAAACGGCCGGTATTGATATCAACGAGCCTTTTGATGTTTCTCCCTTTGCCCAAGCTGTGTTTGAATATTTTTTGAGGAATCCCATAGGTCAGGAAATGGGTAGAAAGTTTAAAGTTTCATTTTCATCCAGTGATGAGGACACAGGTTTGTCTTATATGCATGATTTGGGCTTTATCGCAAAAGTAAAGAATGGGGAAAGAGGTTTTAAGGTAATGCTTGGAGGCGGATTGGGTTCACAGCCCAGACATGCTGATGAATTGTATAATTTCTTGGCTACTGACCAAATCATACCTTTAATGGAAGGCGTTATCCGTGTTTTTGATAGACATGGTGAACGTAAGAGCAGGGCAAAAGCCAGAATGAAATTTCTGCTGAAAGATATTGGTTTGGACGGATTCAAAAAACTTTTGGAAGAAGAGCAGTTGGCAATTCCACATCAGACATATCCCATTGATTTTTTGAGCTATCCAGAGCCCAAAGTGGCAAATGTTGAAGTGCCTAACGTGGAGCTTGAAAACGTATCCGAATTTGAACAATGGAAATCCACAAATTTGGTGCCCCAAAAACAAGAAGGATTCGTTGCAATAGGAATCAAGGTGTTGCTTGGGGATTTTTATACGGATAAAGCCAGAAAATTGGCAAAATTGGTACAAGATTATGCGGCCGGAGAGATTCGTTTGTCGCTAAGGCAGAACATACTTATTCCATTTGTAAAAGAAGAATTGATTCCGTTTTTCTATTCAGAACTCAAGAAACTGGGATTTGCAGAGGCCGGATATAACAAAGCATTGGATATAACAGCATGTCCCGGCACGGATACATGTAATTTGGGAATTGCCAGTAGTACAGGAATTGCCGAAGAATTGGAACGTGTTATTAAATCTGATTACCCGCAGTACATCAATAACCCAGATGTGGTCATTAAAATAAGTGGTTGCATGAACGCTTGTGGCCAACACAATATGGCCAATATAGGATTTCAAGGAATGTCCATTCGTACTAAGGATAAATTGGTGGCTCCTGCCCTACAAGTGTTGTTGGGAGGAGGTAATTTTGGTGATGGTAAAGGGCAATTTGCTGATAAAGTGGTGAAAATTCCAAGTAAAAGGGGACCACAGGCGCTTAAGCTCATTTTGGATGATTACGACACCAATGGCAATGGAACATCTTATGCTGAATACTATCAGGAAAAAGGAGAACAATATTTCTACGAATTTTTGAAGCCATTAACGGATATCGATAACCTTACCCAAGATGATTTTATCGATTGGGGAAATGAAGAAAAATATAAAAAGGAAATAGGAATAGGAGAATGCGCTGGTGTAATTGTGGATTTGGTAGCTACACTTTTCTACGAAAGCCAAGAGAAAATTGAAAATGCTGAAGAAGCACTCAAAAATCAAAAATGGCCGGCAAGTATCTATTACTCCTACCAATCAATTGTCAACTCAGCCAAGGCGTTATTAACTGCCGAAAAAGTAAAGACCAATACCCACTCCAGTATAATAAGAGATTTCAATGAGTTATATGTGGAATCTGGAAAAATAGCATTTCCAGGAGGTTTTGAAAACTTGACGTTGCAGTTGAACAAAAATGAGCCTTCAAAAGAATTTGCCCAAAACTATTTGGAAGATGCAAAACAAGTTTTGGAACGCTTGGAAAACTACAGAAAACTAGAATTGGAACATGCTTAGAGGAAAGTTGACAGTAGTTGGAGCTGGTCCGGGAGATGTGGACTTGATTACCCTAAAAGGAATCAAGACTTTACATAAAGCTGATGTGGTGCTGTACGATGCTCTGGTAGATGCAGAGCTATTGAATTATGCTCCAGATGCGGAAAAAATATTTGTCGGTAAACGGAAAGGTTGTTATGCATACCAACAGCATCAAATCAATGATTTAATTGTTCAAAGAGCAGAACAGGGTTTGCATGTGGTTCGATTGAAAGGAGGAGATCCGTTTGTGTTTGGTAGGGGGTCAGAAGAAATGGAATTTGCGGCATCGCACGGATTGGATGCAGCTGTTGTTCCCGGGATTTCTTCATCAATTGCGGTACCAGCATCACAGCACATTCCTGTTACCAAAAGAGGTTCAGCCGAAAGTTTTTGGGTGATTACCGGAACAACCAAAGAACACAAATTATCCTCAGATGTTGCCCTTGCTGCCAAATCAAATGCTACTGTAATCATTTTAATGGGAATGTCAAAGTTGCCAGAGATAATGGAATTGTTCAAATCCGAAGGGAAAATGAACATTCCAGTGGCTATTATACAAAATGGAACAAAAGAAAACGAAAAAATAGGAATTGGTACTGTTGCTTCAATTGAGAACAAGGCAAAGGAGCAGCAGTTATCCAATCCTGCAATTATCATCATAGGAGATGTGGTCAATCATCGTCAGCATCTTTTAAAGATTCAAAGAGAGTTCAAAAACAAGGAAAAGGAATTATTGGATAGCAAGTAAAATATGGGCTCAACGTTTGGCCTAAAAAGAAGAGTTATGATAAAAACAGATATATTGATAGTTGGTGCAGGTCCAACGGGATTGTTCACAGTTTTTGAGGCAGGTTTGTTGAAGCTTAAATGTCATTTGATTGATGCTTTACCACAACCAGGTGGGCAATGTTCTGAAATCTACCCCAAAAAACCCATCTACGATATCCCGGCATATCCAGAGATTCTTGCAGGTGACTTGGTAGACAGGCTTATGGAACAGATAAAACCCTTTGAGCCGGGATTTACTTTAGGGGAGCGTGCCGACTCATTGGAAAAGCTGGAAGATGGTTCTTTTATCGTAACAACTAATAAAGGAACCCAACACCATGCACCTGTGGTGGTGATTGCGGGTGGACTTGGCTCTTTTGAACCCAGAAAACCACTCATTTCCAATTTGGGGGATTTTGAAGATAAGGGAGTCGCCTATATCATCAAGGATCCAGAGGTGTATCGCAATAAAAAAGTGGTCATTGCAGGAGGTGGTGACTCAGCCTTGGATTGGGCTATTTATTTGGCCGATGTAGCTTCGGAGGTTTCTTTGGTACATAGAAGAAATGAGTTTAGGGGAGCTTTGGATTCTGTGGAAAAAGCATCTGAATTGGCCAAGCTCGGCAAGATTCAGTTGTATACCGAAGCAGAGGTGAAAGAACTACATGGTGATGATGAATTGAAAGCGGTAGTGATAAAGCACAACGATGATGCTAAAGAGCCTACTTATTTAGAAACGGATCATTTCATTCCTCTATTTGGACTTTCTCCAAAATTGGGACCTATTGGAAACTGGGGTCTTGAAATAGAAAAGAACGCCATCAAGGTAAACAATGCCAAGGATTACCAGACCAATATTCCAGGAGTTTTCGCTATTGGAGATGTAAATACTTACCCCGGAAAACTTAAGTTGATATTGTCAGGTTTTCATGAAGCTGCAGTGATGTGCCAGTTTGCCTACCAGATTATCAATCCAGATAAACGCTTTGTAATGAAGTATACTACGGTAGGAGGAATCCAAGGTTTTGACGGCTCCAAAAAAGAAGCCAAAAAAGAAGTGGTACAAAGTATAGTCTAGTTTTATAGACAAATTCAATATATGAGACCTTCCTTTGTTTTTCACTTGGGAAGGTCTTAATGTTATAAAAAGGGAATTTAAGTTGCTTTTAAGGTCAAAGAGTGGTTATTTTGCACCTTAGTTCATTTATAAATTGAAAAGTTATCAAGAAAGGTGGAGGGATTGGACCCGATGAAACCTTAGCAACCCTCGACTTCGAGAAGGTGCTACATTCTACCCTATCCCAGATTTAATTTGGGATTTCATGGAGGATATTACCATCCGTGACTAGGGAAGGATAACAAGGACAACTACAGTTTGGCTGTATATCTTCTACTTTTCTTGATTACGATATTGCCCTTATAAAATGAGGGAGCTATGTTATGAAGATTAAAGATATTTTACAACAACGGATTTTAGTTTTGGACGGTGCCATGGGAACCATGTTGCAACGTTACAAATTTGAAGAAGAAGATTTTAGAGGAGAACGATTTAAGGATTGGGGACATCCGCTCAAAGGGAACAATGATTTATTATCCTTGACCCAACCTGAAGCCATTGCCGAAGTCCATCGAAAATATTTTGAAGCAGGTGCTGATATTGTAGAAACCAATACCTTTTCTGGAACCACTATTGCCATGGCTGATTACCACATGGAAGATCTGGTATATGAGCTCAATTATGAATCTGCCAAGATTGCCAAAAAAGTAGCAGAAGAGTTTACGGCAAAAGAACCAAATAAACCAAGATTTGTGGCGGGGAGTATTGGCCCAACCAATAAAACTGCAAGTATGTCCCCAGATGTGAATGACCCTGGATTTAGAGCAGTATCTTTTGATGAGTTACGAGTGGCGTACAAACAACAGGTAGAAGCCTTGTTGGATGGGGGCTCAGATTTGCTATTGGTAGAAACCATTTTTGATACGTTAAATGCCAAAGCCGCCCTGTTTGCCATTGAAGAAGTAAAAGAAGAAAGAAATATTGAGATTCCTGTCATGGTAAGTGGAACTATTACGGATGCTTCAGGCAGGACTTTGTCTGGTCAAACCGCGGAGGCGTTTTTAATTTCCATTTCTCATATTCCCATACTTTCCGTAGGCTTCAATTGTGCTTTAGGAGCAAAACAATTGGTGCCCCATTTGGAGGTTGTTTCTGCTAAAACTGGTTATGCAGTATCAGCTCACCCTAACGCGGGCTTACCAAATGCCTTTGGGGAATATGACGAAACCCCAGAACAGATGGCTTCCCAAATCAAGGAATATGTAGAAAAAGGCTTGGTAAATATTGTAGGCGGATGTTGCGGTACAACACCGGAACATATCAAAGAAATAGCCGATCTAGTAAAGAAATACCAACCTAGAAAAATGACCATCCTAGTATAATCAATGGCTAAAGAAGAAAGATATTTAAAGCTGAGTGGTCTAGAGCCCTTGGTCATTACCCCAGAAAGCAATTTTGTGAATGTCGGGGAACGGACCAACGTGGCCGGTTCCAAAAGATTTCTTCGTTTGATTAAAGAAGAGAAATACGAGGAGGCTTTGGAAGTTGCGAGGCATCAGGTTGAAGGTGGGGCCCAAATCATTGATATTAACATGGATGATGGGCTCATTGATGGAAAGCAGGCTATGGTCAGGTTTTTAAACCTTATCGTGGCCGAACCAGATATTGCCCGGGTGCCCATTATGGTTGATAGTTCCAAATGGGAAATCATTGAAGCTGCGCTTCAGGTAGTGCAGGGAAAATGTGTGGTAAACTCTATCAGCCTAAAAGAAGGGGAGGAGGAATTTATCCGTCAGGCCAAATTGATCAAACGTTATGGAGCAGCCGTAATTGTAATGGCTTTTGATGAGGTTGGACAAGCTGATAACTACCAAAGAAGGATTGAAATTGCGGAACGATCATACAATGTTTTGGTCAACAAAGTAAAGTTTGCCCCAGAAGATATCATTTTCGACCTGAATATTTTTCCAGTTGCCACGGGCATGGAGGAGCACCGAAAAAATGCCCTGGATTTTATAGAAGGTACCAGATGGGTTAGGGAGAACCTGCCGCATTGCAGCGTTAGTGGTGGGGTAAGTAATGTTTCTTTTTCTTTTAGGGGCAATAATCCAGTACGTGAAGCAATGCATTCCGTATTTCTTTACTATGCCATTAAGGCGGGGATGAATATGGGGATTGTAAACCCAGCTTTGCTGGAAGTTTATGATGATATTCCAAAGGATTTGTTGGAGCATGTGGAGGATGTTATTTTGGACAGACGGGATGATGCCACGGAGCGACTGTTGGAATTTGCAGAAACGGTCGTGGGCAAAGCCAAGGAAAGCAAAGTGGATTTGTCATGGCGAGAAGAACCACTTCAAAATCGCATAACAAGGGCACTAGTAAAAGGAATAGACCAGTATATTGTTGAGGATGTAGAAGAAGCACGTCAGCAGGCTTCCAAACCTTTGGAGGTTATTGAAGGCAATTTGATGACGGGGATGAATGTAGTAGGGGACTTGTTCGGTAGCGGGAAAATGTTTCTGCCACAGGTGGTAAAATCTGCCCGTGTTATGAAGAAAGCAGTAGCCTATCTTACCCCATATATTGAGGAATCTAAGGATACCAATACCTCAGCAGCGGGCAAAATATTAATGGCTACAGTAAAAGGAGATGTCCACGATATTGGAAAGAATATTGTAAGCGTGGTCTTGGCCTGTAATAATTACGAAATTGTGGATTTAGGTGTAATGGTCCCTCCGGAAATCATTATACAAAAAGCCAAGGAAGAACAAGTGGACATTATTGGCTTGAGTGGTTTGATAACACCTTCTTTAGATGAAATGGTCTTTTTGGCAAAAGAAATGGAACGCCAAAAATTTGATGTGCCCTTGTTAATAGGTGGCGCAACTACAAGTAAGGCCCATACCGCCGTAAAAATAGATCCCCAATACAGTCAATCTGTGGTTCATGTGAATGATGCTTCACGAGCTGTTACAGTTGTGGGCGATTTATTACAGAAAGAAACGTCTGGTGCATATAAAAAATCCATCAAATTGGATTACGAAAGCTTCAGGGACAAGTTTTTGAATAGAACCAAGCAAAAAGAATATTTGAGTTTGGAAGAGGCAAGGAGCAACAAGTTGAAAATTGAATGGGATGCTTCTGATATCAAAAAGCCAAATAGCTTGGGAATTCAGGTTTGTGATGATTTTGATTTGAAAAAACTGGTTGATTTCATTGATTGGACACCTTTCTTTAGAAGTTGGGACCTGCATGGTAAATACCCTAATATTTTGCAGGATGAAGTAGTGGGTGTTCAGGCCACCGAACTTTTTGAAGACGCCCAAGTGATGCTTCAAAAAATATTGAATGGAAAATTATTGAAAGCCAAGGGCATTTTTGGATTGTTTCCTGCCAATCAAGTGAATGATGATGATATTGAATTGTCAGTAAGACCTTTCGAATCGAATCTAGATGAGAATTCAAGTAAATCATTTGTCAGTTCGAGTGCAGTCGAGAACAATACGGATAAAGTTGTTTTCAGAACACTTCGGCAGCAACTAAAGAAGCGTGATGGTGTTCCAAATATTGCCCTTGCCGACTTTATTGCTCCAAAAGATTCAGGTATTCAAGATTATGTGGGGTGTTTTTGTGTAACAACTGGTTTTGGAACCCAAGAATTGGCTCAAAAGTATGAAGAGGAACATGACGATTACAACTCTATTATGGTGAAAGCATTGGCAGATCGTTTGGCAGAGGCCTTTGCAGAACATTTGCATAGAGAAGTTAGAACCATACACTGGGGATATGCCAAAAACGAGAATCTGGAAAACAACGACCTGATTGATGAAAAGTACAGAGGCATTAGACCTGCACCTGGTTACCCGGCATGTCCAGACCATTTGGAGAAATTGGCCATTTGGGAACTATTGCAAGTTGAAGAAAAAATAGGGGTAAAATTGACCGAAAGTTTGGCCATGTGGCCAGCCGCTAGTGTCAGCGGGTACTATTTTGCGCACCCCAAAGCAAAATATTTTGGATTGGGAAAAATACAGCAGGACCAAGTGAAGGATTTTGCCAAAAGAAAAGAAATTAAAGAGGAAGAAGCACAAAAGTGGTTGACTCCTGTATTGGTTCATAGTTGATGGTTTAGTGTTAATAGCATTAAGATGGGATACACAGATTTGGATGTTTGGAAAGAATCAAGAAGATTGGTTAAAATCACTTATGATTTGACCACTACTTTTCCAAAAGATGAAGTTTATGGTTTGACCAACCAGATGAGAAGAAGAGGCATTTCTATTCCTTCCAATATAGCCAAAGGTTGTGGACGAAGAACTTCAGTTGATACTATTAAATTTTCGCATATAACAAGAGGTTCTCTATATGAGTTGGAGACTCAGATTTTTTTGGCATTGGATCAATCTTATGTTTCTGACTCAGAATTTCAATTGATTATCGAACAGATTAAAAATTGTAAAAGGTTGCTGAATGGTTTTATCAAGTACGGTAGTTTGAAATAATTTGAGCTATCAACTAAAAACCATCAACAAACCTACTTAATTTAAAGAATGAAAGTTACCGAGCACATCAAAAAAGCAAAAGGAGAAACGCTATTCAGTTTTGAAATTATTCCCCCGGTAAAGGGAAAAAATATACAGGAACTCTATAATAATATTGACCCTTTAATGGAGTTCAACCCTCCATTTATTGATGTTACCACTTCTAGGGAAGAGTATGTGTATATTGATCGAGATGGTCTTTTGGACAAGAAATTAACCCGAATGCGTCCCGGTACTTTGGGAATTTGTGCCTCTATAAAACACAAATATGATGTAGATACCGTACCTCATGTACTGTGTGGTGGTTTTACCAAAGAGGAAACAGAGTACTTATTAGTGGACTGTCATTATCTGGGTATCAACAATGTGATGGCTTTACGTGGTGATGCCATGAAGGAGGAAAAATATTTTGCTCCAACAAAAGGAGGACACCAATATGCTTCGGATCTCGTGGCCCAGATAGAAGATTTGAACAAAGGTAATTATCTGCATGAGGTCATTGAAACAAATAATTGCCCCAATTTTTGTGTTGGAGTGGCCGGTTATCCAGAAAAGCACATGGAAGCTCCATCTCTTAAGTCAGATTTAAAACGATTAAAGCATAAGGTGGATTTGGGAGCTGATTATGTGGTGACCCAAATGTTCTTCAATAATCAAAAATTCTTTGAATTTGTAGATGAGGCACGTAAAATGGGTATTGATGTTCCTATTATACCAGGAATTAAACCTATAGCCGTAAAAAGGCATTTACAATTGTTACCTCAAGTTTTTAGAGTGGATATTCCCGAAGATTTGATAGATGCAGTGGAAGCTTGCAAGACCAACAAAGAGGTAAGGCAAGTGGGTGTAGAATGGTGCATTGAGCAATCCAAGGAACTTAAGGAAGCGGGAGTGCCCGTATTGCATTATTATTCTATGGGAAAATCAGATAATATTAAGGCCATAGTCCAAGAGGTTTTTTAATTTTCCTACTTTAGCGCCTCATGAAGCGCCTACTTTATTTGATGCTGCTAACCTATGGTGTTTTAGGATATTCCCAACAAAAGGATATTCCTAAAAAATATGTTCTGGATGCCAGTCAATTTTATGGTTCCATTCTTTTGCACAATACAGACATTTCCCATTTAATCAAAGGGCATCCGGGAGGGATTATTCTAGGATTTAACAGGAAACGTTTTGGCCATGAAGACTGGGAAGCGGATTTTGGATATCCAGATACTGGTCTTTCTTTTGTGTATCAGGATATGAAGAACCCTACCCTAGGAGAGCATTTTAGTCTTTATGCCCATTACAATTTCTATTTTTTCAAAAGAAACCTTCAATTTCGGTTGGGGCAAGGTGTTGCATACAATACAAACCCGTATGATAAAAACGAAAACTTCCGTAACAATGCCTACGGTAGCCATTTGTTGAGTTCTACGATGGTAATGTTGAACTATCAAAAGGAGAATTTGGTGGAGGGATTAGGCATAAAGGCCGGAATTTCACTGATACATTACTCCAACGCCAACTTTAAGGCTCCCAATACATCCACAAATACTATGGCTTTGAACGTGGGACTGACCTATGATTTGGATGGTGGAGAGACCTATGAATTCATAAAACCTGAAAAAGGTGAGAAAATCATTGAACCAATCCGAATCAATTTAGCACTTAGGGGAGGAATCAATGAAAGTGATATTATCAATTCAGGTCGCTATGGCTTTTGGATTGTTTCTGCGTATGCAGATAAACGTCTGGGAAGAAAAAGTGCGATTCAGTTGGGAACGGATATGTTCTTTTCCAACTTTTTAAAAGAATTGATTCGTTATCAGTCGACCTCCTTCCCTGAATTGAATGTAGATCCAGCTGCTGATTATAAGCGTGTCGGATTATTTGTTGGTCACGAACTTTTCATCAACAAAATGAGTATTGAGACCCAATTGGGCTATTATGTATATTATCCTTTTGATTTTGAAGGGCAGACGTATAATCGGATTGGTTTAAAACGCTATTTTGGTAACAAGCTCTTTGGAGCAGTTACCTTAAAATCACATGCTGCCAAGGCAGAGGCTGTTGAATTTGGAATAGGAATGCGCTTATGAAAAAGTGGACTACAATAGTATCAATGTTGCTTTTGGTTGCCTGTAATGGTGATAGTGTACCCGATTGTTTTCAGAATGCTGGAGATTTGGTTCGGGATGTTGTTACAGTTCCTGAGTTTACTACAATTACAGTTTTTGAAAATAGCAATCTAGTGGTGAAGCAGGGGGATGAGCAAATGGTAGAAGTGGAAACTGGAGAATTCCTCAGAAATGATGTGTCTGCTGAAGTTGAAGATGGTAGGCTGGTTCTTAGAAATGAAAACGGATGCAATTTTGTAAGGGATTATGGTTTGACCACTTTTTATGTGACTTCGCCCAATATTACCGAAATACGTAGCAGTACAGGCTTGTTGATTTCTAGCGATGGCGTACTGAGTTACCCAAGTTTGGCATTGATTTCTGAAAGTTTCAATAATCCAGAAACCGAAACTACAGATGGATCTTTTGATTTACAGGTTGATACCCAGTCTTTACGGATCGTGGTCAACGGAATTGCTTTTTTCAAGCTAAGAGGGAGTACAGAAGATTTTGTTGTAAGTGTTGCTTCAGGAGATTCTAGGATAGAGTCAGAAGAATTGTTAGCTGATAATGTGACCATCAATCATAGGGGTTCCAATGATGTTTTTGTAAATCCGCAGTTGCGCATCAGTGGTGTCATTCGAGGAACAGGGGATGTGGTCAGCAGCAACAGACCACCAGAGGTGGAAGTAGAGGAAATCTTTAATGGACGTTTGATTTTTAAGGACTAAATTTCAATCCGATAAGCCCTATTTCTTAGTACATTCGGAACTATAAACTTTTGCTGTTGAACTCCTTTTTTTTCTATATCAAGAATTTATTTGCTGCTCACCAAGAAGTGAAATCGATTGAAGGCTTAAAAGGTTTGGAAAGGGCAGAAGTTCAATTTCATAATCTGATTGCCTCAAAAAAAGTGCCTGGTATGGCAGTGACCATTTTGAAAAAAGGCAAAGTTGTGCTTCAAAAGGGTTATGGTTATGCGGATTTGGAAAAGAGATATAGAGTGCATCCAAGAAAAACTGTATTTAGGATTGCCAGCATTTCAAAATGTATTACTGGAATGGCCTTGGGTAAAATGGTAGATGAAGGTTTAGTGGATTTAGATACTTCTTTATACGACTACGTACCATACTTCCCCACAAAAAAACATGACTTTACTTTACGGCAACTCGCAAGTCATACTGCTGGAGTTCGTGGCTACCGTGGAAAGGAATTTGCGCTTAATCTACCCTATTCGATCAGGGATGGAATAAAAGTATTTCAAGAAGATCCTCTTCTTTTTGAGCCAGGAAAAGGCTATCTGTACAATAGTTTTGATTTTGTGTTGCTTTCCTTGGCCATGCAAGAGGCAAGTGGGGTGCCTTTTGGAGTTTATGTCAGAGAAAATATCCTTAATCCCTTGAATATGAACGGAACATTTGCTCCATCTAAAGATGAAAATAGCTTCAAAGGGTATTTGGCAAATTTTTATACAAGAATAAGAACGGGATTTAAAACAGCTATTGAGGTTGATAATTATTACAAGTTAGCTGGAGGGGGTTATTTGTCCACAAGCAATGATATTGCCAAGCTGGGGCAGGCTATTTTAGAGCGGAAATTGCTCAAAAAAGAGACCTATGATAAATTATTTACTTCACAACGCATCAATGGAAAGTCTACCTACTATGGTTTGGGATTTCAAGTAAGTCAGGATAAAGCAGCAAGACCTTTTGTGGGCCATGTGGGGAATAGTGTTGGTGCGTACACCAATTTTTTTGTCTACCCCGAAGAAGAAACAGTCGTTTCCATATTGATCAATTGCACAAAACCGAGAGTGCAGGAAATTCTGGATGAGATTTTAAATGCTATTTTGGATTTGTCTTCTTCCTGATTTTTATTGAAATTTATTCAAAACTAGAATTGTCTTGAGGTTACTTTACATCCACTTACTGTTGATTGCATTGTTTTTTACTGATAGTGCTGCCGCCAAGGAGAATGTCAGTTGGAAAAACTCCATAGTCCAAGATAGCCTTGCAGATGCATTAACCACTAAAGAGTGGAAAAAGTTCAAATATTTTGAAGCCCAATTACAGTCTTCCGAACTTTCCAAAACAGAAAAGGAATATCAGCTAAGAGGTTATGCTAGGGATTCACTTCAAATTTTAAAAGTGAAATTGGTAGCCATTAAGGTTTTGCAAGAACAAAATTTACTAAATCGTGATATTCAAGAAAACACAGAATATTACAATACACTCTTGGTAAAACTTCAGCAGAGTGATATTCCCTCTTTGGAATATCGATTCTTAGAAGAAAAATTGGCTTATTTAAGTCAGCAAACTATTGATCAGGAATTGGTGCGAAGCAGATGGTTGAATATTGGTCTAATTAGCGTTGTTGTGATTTTAGCTTATTGGGTTTTGAAGTTAAGTCGCAAAAAAAGAAAACACTCAATTCCTGAATTGAGCAAACAGGAAACCATGGTGCGCAATCTTATTTTACAAGGAAAAAGTAACAAAGAGATTGCAAGCGAACTTTTTATAAGCCTAAGTACCGTAAAGAGCCATATCACCAATATTTATGGCAAGCTTAATGTTTCCAATAGACAGGAGTTACTCAGAATTAGTACGGGTGCTAGTACCTAATTCAGACCCTTAAAACTTTTTGTAACCCCATTTCCCGACTTCTTTTGTTTCAAAAATAAATTTTGAAATATACACTATGGTTATTGCAGGTATGTTGTGTCTTTGTTTATGGACAGGAACAAATTAGGGTAGAAGGAAGAGTTCTTAACTCAAACGGTGAATCAGTTCCTATTGGTGATATACTTCTTTTAAATGAAGAAAAGAGCAATCTAATAGAGTACACCACTTTGGCGGATGGACACTTTGAGTTGGATGAAATTTCTAAAGGAAAGTATTGGTTAGAAGTATCGGCCTTGGGCTATGAAAGATATGTTCAAGAAGTAGATTTCCAAAAAGACGTTAAAATCTTGATTGAATTGCAAGAACAAGTTGCCCAACTGGAAAATGTTGAAGTAGTTGCTTTGCAAAATCCCATTACTACTACCAATGGAAATCTGAAAATCAATGTGAAGAACCCTATTTTTTCTTCTATGGCTGATCCAATGGAGGTGCTTTCAAAATTACCCAACATCCAAATTAGTCCAGATGGAGAGTCCATGTCGGTCATCAACAAAGGCAATCCTTTAATCTATTTGGGAAATCAAAGAATCACTTTAGAAGAATTTACGGGACTTTCGGTAGATGCCATTGAAAGTATAGAACTGATCAATAATCCATCATCAAAATATGAAGCAGAAGGGCGGGCGGTTATTTTGATCAAACTTGCAAAAAACACAAAGAAGGGAGCTTATTTAAGCATTAATGAAACCTTGTCTTTTAGACAGAACACGAATAATTATATCAGTTCCAATGGAAGTTTTTCTAATGAGAAATGGAATCTTCGGGCAAATCTCAATTATAATAACATCGGGCAATGGGAGAGTCATACGTTTAAGTTTGGTATGCCATCCCAAGATATATTTTCGGACTATTTGGTGATAGTGCTCAATAACATAAGAACTCAAATTCAGGGTGGACTGGGCGTATACGTTCCTTTAAATGATGAAGATTATGTGTCTTTCAACACAACATTAAAACTCCAAACCGATGATGCACCTATAGTAACGGATACTTTTCTTCAAAATGGGACTGAAACAGACCAAATTTTTACAGATACCAATAACGATAATAGCAAAGATTATTTTAGCGGCAATTTTAATTTCAACAAAAGACTTTCACCTAAGTTGATTTTTTTTACCGGGTTACAGTTTTCTTCTTTCATACAAAAACTCGATTCAGAAATTATGAATAACTACAACAATGAGGGATTTGTATTGGATCAGATCAGAAAACAAGAATATGAGATAGGTTCGTTGGCCATGCGTACTGATTTTGAATACGATTTGTCTGCTGCTTTAAAAAGTGAGTTTGGCGCAAGTTGGAATGAGGCCAATGCCACGGCCTACACCCGAATTGAAGAGCCAGCTTCTTTAAATGAAGCCATAACAGAGTTTGACTATAAAGAAAGTCTTTACGCGACTTATGTTGATTTCAAATCAAATATGGATGGATGGTTCAACTTTACTATTGGAGCAAGGGCTGAATACAATACTGTTGCGGGGACACTTAAAAATGATGGTTCAACTTTGGTGGATAGGCAGCATATGCGTTTTTTCCCTAAAACGGGATTAAATTTCGAACTTGATTCTACCAAAACAGTATCTTTTAATTATGCAAGATCGATCAGTAGGCCAAATTTTTCAAGGACGAGTACAATAACTGTGTTCATCAATCCTTTTTTGGAAGGTTCCAATAATAGAAACTTGCTGCCTACGGTAAACAATGAGGTTTCTACTAACATCAGCTTAAAGGATAAGAATATTACGATGGGCTTTTACCGAAACGAAAACCCTATTTACTACACGATCAGTTATACCCCACCAGATACCGTGGCTATCTTTTCTCCAACCAATTTTGAAAAAGAAACGGGTTTTTATTTAGGGATGACCTTGCCATTTTCACATAAAATATGGACATCCACAAATACGATAAATCTCAATTATAATAAAATAACGGACCCTTCAACTGCAATTGCCAAAGCTAAACCGTATCTGTATGCCTATTCAAACCATCAATTGAAGGTGGCCAAGGATACCATAGTTGCTGCTGGGGGTTGGTTGTTGACCAAAAGGCAGGAAGGTATTTATAAAAGAAATGCAATGGTGGTCTTGAATGCTTCCGTGACCAAAACTTTTTTTGAAAAACTACAATGCTCCTTAAGATTTAATGATATTACCAAGGCCATGAATTATGAAGAAAGTTACACGGTTAACGGAGTTGAGGCCAATGGTGTTTACTTTGCGGATGCCAGGGAGGTGGCCCTGTCCGTAAAATATAAATTTGGGGGAGACCGATCCATGAAGTTTAAGAACAAGGTCATTGATGAAAATCTGGATAGAATAAAATAGCGTTGTCCAATTTCAGTGCACTTGCAATTGCCGTTCCCATTCCAAAGCAAAGCTTTTGCAAAGTTTCAAAGTGTCGGTAACATCATCCATGGTTGTTCTTGGGTTGATGAGGCACATGCGCAGGACCACTTGGCCGTTCAAGACCGTAGTGACCAATAGGGCTTTTCGGGACGCCACCACTTTTTCAGAGATGTACTGGTTGATCTCATCCAGTTCCTTGTCACTGTATTTTTTCTGAATGGGGTGGTATCTAAAGTTGATGACCGCCAAAGTCGCCGGAAATATGACCTCCCAATTCTTGCTTTTTCGTAGAAGGGATTCCGCTTCCTCGGCAAGGTCGATTCCATGGGAAATGGCACTTCTAAATTCGCCGAGCCCAAAAGTCTTTATCGACATATAGAATTTAAGTGCCCTGAACCTTCGGGTCAACTGAATTCCGTGATCGTAAAAGTTGATTTCTGAGGGATTTCCTTCCACATCCCTTAAATATTCCGGTTTTTCGGTAAAGGTCTGGCTTAAATATTTGTGGTTCCTTACCAATAGGCAGCCCATTTCATAAGGTTGAAAGAGCCATTTGTGGGGATCCACCGTTAACGAGTCTGCCTTTTCAATGCCCTTCATCAATTTTTTTCCCTTGGGGGACAAAATGCCCGCCGCACCATAAGCACCGTCAATATGGAACCAGATATCTTCCTTTTTACAGATTTTTGCCAGTTCTGTCAACGGATCCACTGTGCCTGTATTGGTGGTGCCAGAGGTGGCAATGAGACAAAAAGGGAAACACCCCTCCAATCGGTCTTTGGCAATACAGTTTTTAAGCTTGTTGATGGAGAATTTAAATTCACTGTCCGTAGGGATAATACGAATCTGTTCTTTTTTGAAACCAAGGACCCTTATGGCCTTTATGTTGGATGAATGGGCTTGGTCTGAAAGATAGATGACCGCTTTTGAATAATCCTGCCCACATTTGATTCTTCTGGCCGTGGTAAGTGCGGTCAAATTGGCCATAGATCCACCACTGGTGAAGATTCCCCCACCTTTTTTTGCCGGAAACCCAAATATTTTGAGCAACCATTGAACAGTTATTATTTCCAGTTCGGCCGCTGCCGGGGAGACTGCCCATCCCCCAGAAAAAATATTATAGCCCGTTGCCAATGAATCTGCCATAACGCTAATATAGTTGCTGGGCCCTGGGACAAATGAAAAGGATTTGGGGTGGGAAAGATTGGCACTCTTGGTCATCACATTTTCAAGTACAAAATCCAAAACTTCAGAGGGTTCTGTTCCAAGCTCCGGGGCTTCTTCCAAAAAAATGGAATCCATTTCTGCCCTAGAGGCCAATGCTACCGGCAACTTCTCATTTTGGGTATGGTGATGTTCCACGATGGCATCCACAATTTGATAACCATAGGTTTTCATGGCTTCTTTTGATAATTCCAAGCGAGCGTGTCTTTTTTTCATTCGGTTGATTTAATCTGGACACAAAAATACCATATTTGAAACGGTCAGAAACTGACTTTTGATCAAACCGAAATAAAAGGTGGGGAAGATTTCAGCTTATGAAGTGAGCTCGGTGAACAGACTCTCCAGATTTTTGTTCTTTCTGCTCAATTGCAGGGTCTTCAGCTTATTGTCATGGGCAAAATCAAAAACTGCCGGCCTCATGTCTTTGGAAGTGTTAAAGGTGATTTCATAAACAAATCCGCCAGTATTTTTCACCTGTGAAGCATGGGAAAGTTTCTGTAATAATACCTCTTCCACACGATAATCAAACTCCACCTCAATGATTTGCTCTTCCGCTTCGCGCAAGTCTTCCAGTTTTTTATCAGCGACCAATTCCCCTTTGTTGATGATGATGACACGGTCGCAAACGGCTTCGACTTCTTTCATAATGTGGGTTGATAAAAGAATGGTTTTCTCTTTACCAATGTTCCGAATCAATTTTCTGATTTCCACCAATTGATTGGGATCCAAACCTGTAGTGGGTTCATCCAAAATTAGAACTTCTGGATTGTGCAACAAGGCAGCTGCAAGGCCCACTCGTTGTCTATACCCTTTGGAGAGTTGACCAATTTTTTTATGCATCTCTGGGGTAAGCCCAGTTTGTTCAATAATTTCAGGAATACGATTTTTGTTGACGTTGTATACTTCGGCATTAAAATTCAAATACTCCTTTACGTACATTTCCAAATAAAGGGGATTGTGTTCAGGAAGATACCCAATGCTAAGTTGTACTTCTCGTTCAGAATTTTTTACATCATGACCATTGACCGAAGCCTCACCCGAATCTGCTTTATAATAGGTGGTCAAAATGCGCATCATAGTCGATTTTCCAGCACCGTTCGGTCCTAAAAAGCCAACGATTTCTCCTTTTTCAATGGAAAAAGAAACATTATTGAGGGCTTTTTGTGTTCCAAAGGTCTTGGAGATATTTTGAACGGTAATGGACATTAGGTCAAATTTGAAATCAAAAATACAGTTTTAGACTTTCAAAGCACATCAACATAAAATTAATAACGAAAAAAGATTCTTAAAAAAAGTTCGTTTCCTTGAAATATTGTGTAACGAATCTAACTTTTTTGTCGAAAATCAAAAAAAAATATAAGATATGTTCCTGTTTTAATACGAATAACTATATTAGCCCTGATTTTATAGTGAAATGACAAAAACGTATTTCTTTAACAACTTCTTTTTTTACTTCTTTTACCAAGGAAGTAAGGGGCTGTTGTGAATACGATAAAAGTATATAAACATATAAAGTCCCGATAAAATCGGGGCTTTTTTTTTGCAATGGACTTAAAAGTAGCAATACAGGGAATCAAAGGATCTAACCATCACCAAGTTGCCAACGAATATTTTGGTGATGATATAGCTTTGGTGGAATGTCTTTCGTTTGATGAAATCATGGATAATCTGTGCAATGGCTCTGCGGATAAAGGGATCATGGCCATAGAAAATTCAATAGCAGGTTCCATTATTCCCAACTATAACTTAGTGTATCATAATAATATCCACATTATTGGAGAACACTATTTGAGTATTCATCACAATTTAATGGTACTTAAAGGAAGCACAATTGAAGATGTTAGAGAGGTGCATTCACACCCCATGGCCTTATTGCAGTGTAAAGAGTTTTTAAAGAAGCATCCACACATCAAATTAGTGGAAAGTGTGGATACTGCAGAAACGGCAAAACGTATTGAAGAAGGTCAGTTGACCAATATTGCTGCAATTGCTCCAAAAATGGCTGCAAATCTCTACAATTTAGATATCATTGCTGCTGAAATTCAGACGATAAAGAACAATGCGACCCGTTTTATAATTCTAAAGAAAAAGAACAAGGTTTTGCCTTTGAAAGAAATCAATAAAGCGTCTTTACGATTTATCACCGATCATAAACGAGGAAGCTTGGCCGCAGTCTTGAACGTTATGAGCGACTGTAACATGAACTTGACCAAGATACAATCGCTACCGGTTATTGAAACTCCTTGGAAATATGCCTTTTTTGTGGATGTCACTTTTGAAGCCTATGAAAATTTTGCCAAGGCAAAGTCACTATTGGAAATTATGTCTGAAGACTTTAGGGTCTTGGGCGAATATAAAAATGCATTGCTGAGATGATTACGGCAGATAGATTACAGAGCGTTCAAGAATATTATTTCTCTAAAAAGTTAAGAGAGGTAAGGGGACTTATTGATGAAGGTCGTCCCATTATCAATATGGGTATAGGAAGTCCTGATCTTGCGCCATCCCCAAAAGTTCTCAAAACGTTGCGGGATGCAATAATGGATTCTGGAGCACATCAATATCAAAGTTATCAAGGACTTCCACAGTTGCGCGATGCTATTGCTGCATTCTACCTGAACAAATTTAGGGTTAGTGTGGATCCCTTAAACGAGATTTTACCACTTATGGGATCTAAAGAAGGCATCATGCACATCAGTATGGCCTTTTTAAATGAAGGAGACAAAGTTTTGTTGCCCAATCCGGGTTATCCAACCTATACTTCCGTCACCAGATTGGTTGGTGGGGTGCCCCTATATTATGACCTCAAAGCTGAAAATGGATGGTTTCCAGATTTGGATGCCCTTTCCCAACTGGATTTGTCCAAGGTCAAGTTGATGTGGGTGAGCTACCCCCATATGCCTACAGGAGCTACGGCAACAGAAGAGCAACTTAAATCCTTGGTGAAGTTTGCCAAAGAAAATAACATTTTATTGGTCAATGATAATCCTTACAGTTTTGTGCTTTCCAATAATCCAACCAGCATTCTATCTATAGAAGGAGCAAAAGAATCTACGCTGGAACTCAATAGCCTTAGCAAAACATTTAATATGGCCGGATGGCGTGTTGGTATGTTGTTGGGAAACAAGGAATATATCAATGCTGTGCTCAAGGTAAAGAGTAACATGGACTCAGGAATGTTTTATGGTATTCAAAAAGGTGCCGTTGCTGCTTTACAAAGTGGACCAGAATGGTTTGAGGCTTTGGATGAGGTTTACAACACAAGAAGAGAACTTATGTTTCAATTGGTGGAAAAGCTGGGGTGTAGCTATGATAAAAATGCGGTTGGAATGTTTGTCTGGAGTAAACTTCCATTAAATTCTGCTCCATCAGAAGAATTTATTGATGAAGTACTTTATGATAAAAATATCTTTATTGCACCAGGGACCATTTTTGGGAGCAATGGAGAAGGGTATATCAGATTTTCACTTTGTGTGAAAGAAGAAAAAATAATAGAAGCCATTGAAAGATTTTAAGCAATGAATGTAGTTGTTGTTGGAATTGGATTGATAGGAGGTTCTTTTGCCAAGGATGTAAAACAATTATATCCAGACACCCATATTGTTGGGGTTGATAAAAATGAAGCTCACTTGGATGAGGCCTTGGAACTACATATTATTGACGAAAAGGGAAGCTATGAATCTTTGGCCAAGGCAGATGTAGTGTTTGTGAGTATTCCCGTGAATGCGCTTTTGATGGAATTGCCTAAAATTCTTGATGCTGTTGCGGATGAAACTGTTGTAATGGATGCTGGTTCTACAAAAAGTTTGATTTGTAAATCGGTCAGTGATCATCCCAAGCGCAGAAACTTTATGGCTTGTCATCCCATTGCGGGAACCGAATTTTCAGGACCATCAGCAGCTTTGGAGGGTTTGTACGCAGGCAAGACCAATATTATCTGTGAAGTGGAAAAAACCGCATTCAAACTTCAGCAAAGAGCTTTGGAAATATTTCAAAAAATGAAAATGAACATGCGTTATATGAATCCTGATGCGCATGACAAACATATAGCCTACGTATCCCATTTATCACATATCAGTTCATTTATGTTGGGAAAAACGGTAATTGAAAAAGAAAAAAATGAACGTGATATTTTTGACCTTGCGGGCAGTGGTTTTGAAAGTACGGTTCGTTTGGCAAAAAGCTCTCCTGAGATGTGGACTCCCATTTTTGAGCAAAATAGGGACAATGTTGTGGAGACTTTAGAGGAGTATATCCAAAACCTCGAAACATTTAAAAAATTACTAGTAGAAAAGGATTTTGAGAATGTGTATAAAGAAATGAACAATACCAATAGAATAAAACAAATATTAAAAGGAATACCACTTACAAAAAAGTAGAAGAGAACTATGGAAAACAATAAGGAAATGAGGAAATGGTTGGATGACATGAACCTAGCGCATCCATTGGTAATTGCAGGCCCTTGCAGTGCCGAAACCGAAGAACAGGTACTTAAAATTGCCCACGATTTAAAGGATACCGATGTAAATTACTACCGTGCAGGTATATGGAAACCCAGAACACGACCAGGTAATTTTGAAGGTGTAGGTGCTTTGGGACTTAAGTGGTTGCAAAAGGTGAAAGAGGAGACAGGTCTTAAGACAACCACCGAAGTAGCCAATGCCAATCACGTAAAACTAGCTTTGGAGCATGATGTGGATCTTCTATGGATTGGAGCTAGATCAACCGTAAGCCCGTTCATTATGCAAGAAATTGCAGATGCATTGGAAGGAACGGACAAAATTGTTTTGGTGAAGAACCCAGTCAACCCAGACCTTTCACTATGGTTGGGTGGAATAGAAAGGCTTTACAAAGCTGGAATCACAAAACTTGGAGCAATCCACAGGGGGTTTTCAACCTATAAGAAAACAAAATACCGTAACATTCCAGAATGGCAGTTGGCGATTGAATTTCAGAACAGATTTCCAGATATGCCATTGATTTGCGATCCTTCCCATATTTCAGGTAAGAGAGATTTGGTTTTTGATATTTCGCAAACAGCTTTGGATTTGAACTATGATGGTTTAATGATTGAAACCCATCACGATCCAGATAACGCATGGAGTGATGCTGCACAACAAGTAACCCCAGCGAGTTTGGTACAAATGATGAAAGATTTGAAGATTAGAAAGGAAACTGATGAGGCTAGTGAATACAACAAGAAAATAAGTGGTCTTCGTACTCAAATAGATGAGTTGGATAATGAACTTATTGATTTATTGGGCAACAGAATGCAAGTGTCCGATGCTATTGGCCAACTTAAAAAACAACGTAATGTGGCTGTATTGCAAAGCAATCGTTGGAATGAGATTTTGGGACGAATGATTCTGGAAGGAGAATCCAAAGGATTGAGTGAGGAATTTGTCTTGAGAATGTTTAAAGCCATTCACCAAGAATCTATAAACCACCAAGAGAAGATAATCAAGGCTTAAGCTATTTTCTAATACAAAAAGAAACCATTCTTGGATTCTGGAATTAAATTTCAGGTTTTTGAATGGTTTTTTTATGCCCGACTGTAACATTTTGGTAGAAGTATCCTCTTTATGTGCAAAGGCACACAATTATGAAAAAAATATACACACTAGGCATCCTTTTACTTCCACTTTTCATTTTTTCCCAAAGAATAATTGATACGGAGGTAGGAGATTTTGATAAAATCAAGGTTTTTGATTTGATAGAAGTAAACCTCATTCAATCTGATGAAAATAGAATTATGATCAAGGGTTGGAATGTTGATGATATTCAATGGACCAATAGAAATGGCATATTGAAATTACGGATGCAGCTGGATAAAAAATTTCAAGGGGAGAATACTTTAATTGAAGTTTATTATACCAATTTAAACGTAATAGATGCCAATGAGGGCGCGCAGGTTACCTGTAATGAAATGGTCCAGAAAAGCAAAATTGAGCTACGCGCACAAGAAGGAGCAAAAATCCATATAGGAATGGATGTGGATTATGCGGAATTTCGAGCAGTTACAGGAGGTATCATAGAAGCTTCTGGTTTGGCAAAAAATCAGTCCATTACCCTTAATACCGGTGGAATTTTTGCTGGCCGTGACCTAAGAACCGCCATTACAGATGTTAAGATTTCGGCAGGAGGAGAAGCTGATGTTTTTGCATCCGAACAGGTGGATATTAACCTAAGAGCTGGCGGAGATGTAACCGTTTATGGTAGGCCTAAACACATGAATAAAAGAACCTTTATTGGGGGACGTGTCCATATAGTGGACTAATATATTTGACAAGAAAAAGCCCTTTGACCGAGCAAAGGGCTTTTCAACCTGACACAACTTTACCTGCTACTTTTTAAAAATATAGCGGGTAATAAAAATTCCCTGACCATCACCCTTGCCACCTTCACTTTCAACGGCACTGCTCACAAAAACAAGTTCCCAGCCTTGGGATGACATGTCATTGAGCATGGATGTGATCAAAGCATCGTTGGCAGCAATGTTCTGAAAGCGGATACCACCCAAATTAAAGAAGTTCAATAATTTGGTTTCCTCGAAATTCTTCACTCTGATATCACCTCTTTTGGATTTATTCCTTGTGTTGTCTTCTTCGGTTTGAACGCTTGTATACTCTCTGTAGTCTTTGTCCTCTAGGGCATTTACAATTCTTGACCTACCCAGACCATTAGGAACAATGGACTCAACACTGGTGACCACTTTGTATTCTTGGGCGCTTAGGCCAAAACTTGCAAACAATGCAACTATTAAAATTTTCTTCATGATATTTCTTCTTTTATACCACAAAGACAATCTCAGCCAAGAAAGGGTTGCATAGAAATAAAAAAAAGGACTTTGATAACTCAAAGCCCCCTTTATTATTATAAAATCGTTAGATTTTATTTTTTGAATATGTATCGGGTAATAAAAATTCCTTGTCCATCACCTTTTCCACCTTCACTTTCTACAGCACTGCTTACGAAGACCAATTCCCAACCTTGGGAAGACATGTCGTTAAGCATGGATGTGATTAATGCATCATTGGCAGCAATATTCTGAAAACGGATTCCTCCCAAGTTGAAGAAGTTCAATAATTTGGTTTCTTCAAAATTCTTTACACGGATGTCAGCTCTTTTGGATTTGTTTCTTGTGTTGTCCTCCTCTGTTTGTACGCTTGTGTACTCTCTATAATCTTTGTCTTCCAAAGCATTTATAATTCGAGATCTACCCAAACCATTAGGAACAATGGACTCCACACTGGTTACAACTTTAAACTCTTGGGCATTGGTGGTAAGTGTTGCGGTTAATGCTAATACCGCAATGAAAATAATTTTTTTCATAATTGTTGATGTAATTGAATAATTAATACTATAACAAAGATAGACGCTCAAAAAGCAGGATTATTGTTTCTTTGCAGTGAAAATATGAACAATTAGTGCTAGGGACTGTTTATAAATCCACGGGGAGTTGGTATACCGTTAAATCGGATGAAGGAGACTTTTATGAATGTCGCATAAAAGGTAAATTTCGTATAAAGGGAATTAAAAGCACTAATCCCGTTGCTGTTGGAGATAGGGTTGTATTTGATTTGGAACAGAATGGAGATGAGTCTGTTGGGGTAATCAAGGAAATAGAGGAAAGAAAGAACTATATTATTAGAAAGTCGGTGAAACTTTCCAAGCAGACCCACATCATTGCTGCTAATTTGGATCAGGTATTTTTATTGATCACCCTAAACAATCCAACAACTTTCACAAGTTTTATTGATCGATTTTTGGTCACCGCTGAAGCCTATGATATTCCCGTGGTGCTTTTGTTCAATAAAATGGATATCTATGATGAGGATGAAATGGTGGAGGTCGACTATTTGGTGCATCTTTATAAAGAAATAGGCTACCATTGTATTGAAATTGCTGCCAAAGAAGGAAAAAATGTGGATTTGGTGAAAGAAATAATGGTAGGAAAGACCAGCATGTTTTCTGGGCATTCCGGTGTTGGAAAATCTACCTTGGTGAATGCATTGGAACCAGGTATGGCTCTAAAAACAGCAAAAATTTCTGAACAGCACCTACAGGGACAACATACCACTACATTTGCCGAAATGTACGACCTTTCTTTTGGGGCACAGATCATAGACACGCCCGGTATAAAAGGCTTTGGTATAGTGGATATGGAAAAAGATGAGATAGGAGACTATTTTCCAGAGTTTTTTGAATTAAAATCAGAATGTAAGTTCAACAACTGTTTGCATTTGGATGAACCCAAATGTGCCGTAAAAGAAGCTTTGGAGGAAAATAAGATAGCTTGGAGCAGGTATCGTAGTTATGTGCAAATGGTGACCGGCGATGAAGAAAATACTTATCGGGAAAGATAATGAAAGCAGTTATTCAAAGAGTATCTAGGGCAAGTGTAGCAGTAGAAGGCAAGATAGTATCAGCTATTGATCAAGGACTGTTGATTTTGTTGGGAATTGAAGATGCCGATGGTAAGGAAGATATGGAATGGCTTTCTAAAAAAGTTGTCAATCTTCGCATATTTAATGATGAAACTGGAGTTATGAACCGTTCCGTATTGGATGTGAAGGGGGATATCATTGTGGTAAGTCAGTTTACTTTACATGCGCTCACCAAAAAAGGGAATCGACCTTCTTATATTAAAGCTTCAAAACCAGAAATTGCTATTCCCATTTATGAAGAATTTGTACAAACCCTTGAAGATAGTCTTGGAAAGAAAGTGGGTACAGGAATCTTTGGAGCAGATATGAAGGTTGATTTATTGAATGACGGTCCAGTGACCATTCTAATTGATACCAAAAAAAGGGAATAAGCGCTTTTTGTCGAATTTGTTTTCTTCGTTTGTAAGAATTTGATCATTTTTAGCGTAACCTAACAAACCAACTTCCTTTAATGCGATTTTTTACAGTGCTCTTTTTTTTTCTGAGCTTACATTTTGCTTTTTCTCAGAATTACAGTTACAATACAATCCCTGAAGAACTTCTTAAAAATGCAGATGCTGTAGTAAGATTAGACCAGATGAATGTATTGGTTTCTGCTCAAAACCTTATGGTTGTATCTTCAAAAAGAGTGGTTACAGTTATGAATGAAAAGGGGGATAAATATGTCCATGCATATGCATTCTATGATAAGAAAAATAAAATAAACACCCTAGAGGCTAAGATTTTTGATAAACAAGGAAAGGAAATAAAAAAAATTAAAAAGAAGGGATTTTTCGACCAAAGTGCTGTCAGCGGTGGAACTTTATATTCAGATTCCCGTGTAATGTACATGAGATACACACCAACCGAGTATCCTTATACAGTAGAGTTTGTTAAAGAATACAGTACGCCAAACACAGCTTTTTCACCACCTTGGAATTTTTTTGATGGTTATAGGGTAAGTGTTGAAAAAAGTGAATATTCATTTACTGTTAAATGTGGAATTCCGTTCAGGCACAAAGAGTCTAATTTTGAGTCTTTTCCTATTGAAATGCAATTATCTTCTACAAAGGTCCAATACATAGGGACTCATCTTTTGGCCTTCAAAAATGAACCTCTATCGCCAAGCTTATCTGAATTTGCACCCAATGTTAAAATAGCTTTGGATAAATTTCATTTAGAGGGCATAGATGGTGCTGCAAAAAATTGGGAAGAATTTGGAAGATGGATATATGACAAACTAATAGTTGGTAGGGATCGACTAAATCCTGCAACGGTAGAAGAGGTAGGTGCTTTGGTAAAGGATGTCTCTGACCCTCTTGAAAAGATAAGGAAGGTTTATGAATATGTACAGGATAACACGCGCTATATAAGCGTGCAATTGGGGATTGGAGGGTGGATGCCGATAAGTGCCGATGAAGTGGATCGGGTTAAATATGGTGATTGCAAAGGATTGACAAACTATACTATGGCTTTGTTAAAATCTGTGGGAATACCTTCTTATTATACTGTTCTTTATGCTGGACGACAAAGAAGAGATATGGATGCAGATTTTACATCCATGCAGGGGAACCATGCTTTTTTGAATATTCCGATGGAAAGTGGGGATATATGGTTAGAATGTACCAGTCAGATAACCCCCGTAAACCATTTAGGAACATTTACAGATAATCGCAATGTGTTAAAAATCACACCGGATGGAGGAGAGTTAGTGAGAACCAAAAAGTATTCAGATCAAGAAAATTACCAACAGACTAAAGCAGATTTTTTTGTAGATGTTGATGGAAGTGCCAAGGGTAAGATTGTCATTTTATCCAAAGGCACCCAATACAATCAAAAATTCAGAATGCCTTCCAAGTCTACATTGGAGCAAGAGGAATTTTACAAGAACTACTGGGATTATGTCAATAATTTGTCTATAGGAGAGATTCAGTTCAAAAACGACAAAAGAAAAATAGAGTTTATTGAAGAAATTGAAGTTTCTGTAGAAAATTATTTGTCAATAACAGACGAAAAGTTGTTGTTTTCTCCAAACATTGCCAATAGAAATCTTGCAGTTCCAGATAGAAGTAGGAATAGACAGAGAGATTTGGAAATATCAAGAGGATATTTAGATGAGGATGAATTTATAATTCATCTACCACAAGACTACCAACCGGAAGCGTTGATTCAACCAATTCATATAGAAACAAAGTTTGGCAGTTATGATGTTGTATTGGAGCAACTGGAGCCAGGCATTCTTGTTTACAAAAGAAGTCTATTGGTTAAATCAGGAAGATACCCAAAAGAAGATTATGTTTCCTATAGGGATTTTAAGAGAAAAGTTGCAAAATATGACAATTCACGAATTATTCTAACCAAAATATAAATATGAAAATCAGTGTATTACTTTTTCTGTTCATTAGCATGCAAATGTGGTGCTATTCAAATCAAGTAAAATTTGGCAAGGTTTCTAAAGAGGAGATTGCCCAAACCCAACATCCTTTGGAAAACGATGCTGATGCAGCTATACTATACAAAAAGGAAAGAGTGTTTTATGATTTTAACTATGATAAGGGTTGGTTCATGACCAAAGAGGTTCATTATAGGGTTAAAATCTATAACAAGGAAGGGCTCAACTGGGCCACCATACAGGTTCCTTTGTATATATCAAATGGTGAGGAAGAAAAAATATCTGGGGTTAAGGGCATTACATTTAATTTGGAAAATGAAAAAATTACAGAGGAAAAACTGAAAAAGGATGGAATTTTTATAGAAAGCGTCAATAAATATAGAAACAAGGCATCTATTGCTATGCCAGGAGCTAAAGAAGGAAGCGTGCTTGATATTGAGTATAAGATTACGTCTCCACTTTATTGGCACATGGACGATTTTTGGTTCCAGTATAAAATTCCCGTGAACAATGTTGATATTCGCTTGGACATTCCTCAGTATTTTGTTTTTAAAAAATATAGTAGAGGTTTTTACCCAATTCAGATTAATGAGTATAAGGAGAATAGAAATATAAGCGTGTCATATAGAACAGAAGATCAAAGTGGTCAACTGGGAAGAACATCTCGTAGAAATGGTTCTATAGAGTTTTTTGAAAATGTATATGAAGTAAATGCAACAAATCTTCCATCTTTACAGGAGGAAGCTTTTACCAATAACATAGATAATTATCGAACCGCAATTAAGTTTGAGCTGGCTTCTACGCAGTTTCCCAACAGTGCTTATAAAAATTATAGCTTAACATGGGAGGGGGTTGCTAAGTCTATTTATGATTTTAGTGGTTTTGGCACTGAACTAAAAAAGACCAAGTATTTTGAAGAAGATATAGATAATTTGATTGCTGGAACTTCAGATAAAATGGAAAAAGCCATGTTGATTTTTGACCATGTAAAATCAAAAATGACATGGGATGATTTTTATGGTGTAACCTGTAGTGCGGATGGGGTTAAAAAGGCTTATAAAGAAGGAAGTGGAAACGTTGCAGAAATAAACCTGATGCTTACATCAATGTTCAGACATGCGGGATTAAATGCAAATCCAATACTGGTAAGTACAAGATCTCATGGCATACCTTTATTTCCTACTACGGATGGTTTCAACTACGTAATCTCAGGAATTGAAGTCCAAGACGATGTTATACTTTTTGATGCCACAGAGAAAAATAGCTATCCTGATGTTTTACCTAACAGGGCACTCAATTGGATGGGCAGATTGGTTCGTAAAGATGGCAGTTCTTCCCAAGTAAACCTTATCCCAAGCAAATTATCCAAGGAAATACATCATGTTACGGCAAAAATTAACCCTGACGGTTCCGTAAATGGTAAATCAAGGACGCAGTACTTTGACCAATTTGCACTTATGGTTAGAGATAGGTTGGACAATAAGGATGAAGAATCTTATTTAGATGATATTGAAAGTCAATATGGAGATATGGAAATTATCTCATATGATTTTAAGAATAAAAAGAAATTCTCAAAACCCTTAATAGAGACGTGCGAATTTAATAAGGATGACCAATGCGAAATAATTGGTGAAAAAATTTACTTTGAGCCCATGCTTTTTTTGGCCCAAGAACAAAATCCATTTAAGATGGATAACCGTGAGTATCCTGTAGACTTTACTTTTCCAAGACAGAAAAAATATATGATTGGTGTAACAATTCCAGAAGGATATCAAGTTGAAGTGTTGCCAGAAAGTGCTGTTGTACAAATGCCGGAAGGTATGGGGGGCTTTACATATAAGATTGCCGCTCAAGGCAATCAGATAAGCATAATGGTTTCTTCCATGTTAAAATCTGCAATATTCCCTTCAGAATATTATGGAATGCTAAAAGAATATTATAAGAATTTGGTGTCCAAAGAATCCGAAAAAGTGGTTTTATCCAAAATTTAAAAGAATACCATCCTAATGCAGAAGACTATTTTATTCCCTTTGCTTTTGTTTGGGCTGTTGTTGTCCGCGCAGCAAAAGGTGGAATTCGGGGTGCTGAATCATCAAGAAAAAGAATTTACTGCCTATTCAAAAGATACTACAGCCCATGCTGTATACTTGTATGAAAAGGGAGAAAACTATTTTGAAGTACGAAAGGATTATATATGGTTGATTACTAAATATCATGCCAAAAAGAAAATATTGGATAAACAAGGTTTTGACCATGCACAAATAGAAATTCCGTATTATCATTCTGATAAAAATAGAGAGAGGGTAAATAAAATAAAGGCTGTTACACATAATGGAAACATAAAGACCTATGTGAACAAGGAAAACATTTATAATGTTGATGTAAATGACAGGTGGTCTCAAAAGAAGTTTACCTTTCCTAATGTGCAGGAAGGGTCAATTTTGGAATACACTTATGAAATTCAATCTCCTTTTTTCTACAACCTTACAGGTTGGGAGTTTCAGGAAGATATACCAAAGTTATACTCGGAGTATCATGCTATGATTCCTGGGAACTATCGTTACAACCGTTCTTTAATAGGGGAGTTAAGTTTGGATGTAGATGAAGCTACCGTAAAAAGTAATTGTTTTCACATACCAGGCATCGTTAAAAGTGCAGATTGTGAAGTCTTGACTTATATTATGAAAGATATTCCCGCATTTGAGGAGGATGAAGACTTTATGTTGGCACCAAAGAATTATAGATCTAGACTGCAATTTGAACTTTCAGAGTATATGAGGTTGAATGGGTACTGGGATAAATTCACTAAAACATGGAAAGATGTTGACAAGGAATTTAGAACAGACAAGGATATTGGAGGACAGCTTCGAAAGAAGAATTTTTTTGAGAAGAATGTTTCATTGAATTTGCTCACAGCAGGTGATGATGATTTGTCCAAAGCAAAAAACATATTTCAATTTGTTAAAGGGCATTACACTTGGAACGGGAAATTTGGAATTTTCAGAAACAATAGAGTGAAAGAGGCCTTCGATGAGAAAAAAGGTAACGTTGCGGAAATCAATATTACGCTGATCAACCTTTTAAATGCTGCGGGACTAAAAACAGATTTGATGTTACTTTCCACAAGACAGCATGGACTTCCCAAGCGCAACCATCCAGTAATGTCTGATTTTAACTATGTTGTGGCCAAAACCAATATAGATGGGGTGGATTATCTTTTGGATGCCACGGAAAAAGAAATTCCTTTCGGGATACTACCATATCGCTGTCTTAATTACTATGGTAGGGTGATGGATTTGGACGGGGAAAGTTATTGGTACAAGATAACCCCCGAAAAGCAAAATAGTGTCACTGTTCGTCTTAGTCTTGATTTGAAAAATGAGACTGCCATTGGAAATTTTGATGAAGTTTCAATAGGTTATGATGGGTTGTTCAAAAAAAACGAAATTTCATCTGCCACTGAGGAAGAGTATCTTACAGCGATTGAAAACGAGATTGATGATGATTTTTTAATTGTCTCTTATAAGTTGGATAAAGAATTATCGGACGAAAAAAAAGTGGTGGAGCATTTTGGCTTTAAATTGGAAGATTTTGACTTTGACCAAACTGTTTACCTCAACCCTTTTTTGGTTCGGTTTTTCAAGAGCAATCCATTTAAGGTGGAAAAAAGATACTATCCCATTGATTTTGGTTACCTAAGGAGTTACAGGTACATGGCCAGTATAAAAATTCCTGAAAATTACAAGGTGAAGGAACTACCTAAGCCCATGCACATGGCCTTACCAGAAAAAAGTGGAATGCTAAGGTTTGAGTGTAAGGAGTTGGAGGGACAAGGTGTGATTACTGTTTTTTTTGATTTAAGATTATTGGCAACTCAGTATACCAGTGAGGGATATGGTTATGTTAAGGAATTTTTTGAAAATGTAGTGACGATTCAAAATAAAAATTACTTAGTGTTGGAGAAGATATAGGAATTGAACCAATGGTTCTTAAATTTGTATATAAAACTAGGTTTGACTCCTGAATAATTTATTAAAGTGGATATACAAAATGCCCAAGAAGCAGTTGACCAATGGATTAAAAACCATGGGGTCAGATATTTTAATGAACTTACCAATATGGCCCAGCTTACTGAAGAAGTGGGTGAAGTGGCAAGAATCATAGCCCGAAGGTATGGTGAACAAAGTGAAAAGGAATCGGATAAAAATAAGGACTTGGGAGAGGAACTTGCAGATGTGCTCTTTGTGGTGCTTTGTTTGGCCAATCAGACAGGAATTGATTTGCAAGAGGCCTTTGATAAAAAACTGGATTTAAAGGCAAAACGGGACCACGACCGCCATCAAAATAACAAAAAGCTGCAATAAAGTTGTCCTCTTAAGGGGACATTCGAGGTGTTTTTTCTAGTTTTGAACTTTCAAACAAACAAGGCACCATTTGATACTTCAACTTTCCGCTCCGCAAGAGAAAATTTTACAGAATTCGATTAAAATTACGGGCTCCAAAAGCGAAACGAACCGTTCGTTGTTGCTTCAGGCTCTTTTCCCTAATATTCAAATTCAAAATCTTTCCAATTCAGATGATGGTGAGGTAATGCAAAAAGGATTGGCAAAATTCTCTGGAGAGGTGGATATCCACCACGCTGGAACAGCCATGCGGTTTCTAACAGCCTTTTTTGCCTCCCAAGAAGGGAGGGAAGTTGTTCTAACAGGTTCCCAACGTATGCAAGAACGCCCTATCAAAGTTTTGGTTGATGCCCTGTGTGAACTTGGTGCTGAAATTCAATATGAGAAAAATGAAGGTTACCCACCTATAAAAATTAAGGGTGGTAAATTGACCAAAAGTGAAGTTTCCTTGCCTGCAAACATCAGTAGTCAGTACATTTCTGCCTTACTTTTAATTGCCCCTAGTTTGGTTAATGGAATTGAACTGGAACTTATTGGCAAAATCACCTCTGTTCCATACATTAAAATGACATTGGCACTGTTGGAGCAAATTGGAGTGGAAACTTCATTTGAAGGAAATCAAATTAAGGTGGAACCAAAGGAAAAAGTGCAGGAAACCATGCTGGTAGTGGAGTCTGACTGGAGTTCGGCCAGCTATTTTTATAGTATCGCAGCCCTTTGTGGAGTTGGAACCGAAATACAGTTGTCCTCCTACAAAGCAAATTCATTGCAGGGTGATAGTGTCTTGGCAGAAATTTATAAGGATTTTGGCGTTGAGACCATTTTCCAAGACAACCAGATAACATTGCAAAAAACAAGCGAAAATAAATCCCAATTTTTTGAATACGATTTATCCAATGCACCAGATACTGCCCAGACCATAGCTGTTACATGCATGGGATTGGGAATAGGCTGTCATCTTACAGGACTGCATACGCTTCCAATCAAGGAGACCGATCGTTTGGCTGCACTACAAACCGAGCTTGGTAAATTGGGAGCAGAAGTTGCTATTGATGCAGAGAGTCTCACGTTGCAGTCCGCTCCCGCAATTATTGAGAATGTGGCTGTTGATACCTATAATGACCACAGAATGGCAATGGCATTTGCGCCACTGGCATTAAAAACCGCAATTATCATTAATGATGCTGGGGTGGTTTCCAAGTCTTATCCAGATTTTTGGAACGATCTTAAAACCCTTGGTTTTAAGATTGCCAAAATGTAATTCGCATTTAATCACCAAATTACTTGACATCCCCTATACCGAGGTTGTATATTTGCCCACTTTCAAAAAAATGCAAAAAAAATCTACATGAAACTATCTAACTTCAACTTTGAATTACCAAAAGAGTTATTGGCAGAATATCCTGCAGAAAATCGGGATGAATCCAAACTTATGGTCATTCACAGGGAAACTGGAAAAATTGAACATAAAATGTTCAAAGACCTAATTGATTATTTTGATGAAGGAGATGTGATGGTTTTGAACAATACCAAAGTTTTTCCTGCAAGACTATACGGTAACAAGGAAAAAACCGGAGCAAGGATTGAGGTCTTTTTGTTGAGGGAATTGAACCAAGAGCAACGCCTTTGGGATGTTTTAGTAGACCCAGCCAGAAAAATCAGAATTGGAAACAAACTTTACTTTGGTGATGATGAAAGCTTGGTGGCAGAAGTAATAGACAATACTACATCAAGAGGTAGAACGCTTCGTTTTTTGTATGATGGTTCTTATACGGATTTTAGAAGGAAGCTGCGTGAATTGGGGGAGACTCCATTGCCAAAATATATAAAAAGAGGAGTTGAGCCAGAGGATGAAGAGCGTTACCAGACCATTTATGCCAAGCACGAGGGAGCTGTTGCTGCTCCAACAGCAGGGTTACATTTCTCCAAACACTTGTTGAAGCGCTTGGAAATTAAAGGAATTGACTTTGCTGAAGTAACGCTGCATGTTGGTTTGGGAACTTTTAACCCAGTTGAGGTGGAAGATCTTTCCAAGCACAAAATGGACAGTGAGGAGTTGGTGATAGATGAAAAAGCCACGGAAATTGTGAACAACGCCAAGCAACAAAAAAGAAAAGTGTGTGCAGTGGGTACAACTGTTATGCGAGGTTTGGAAAGTGCCGTCTCTTCCGGGCATACGTTAAATACTTTTGAAGGGTGGACCAATAAATTTATCTTTCCTCCCTATGATTTTAGTATTGCCAATTGTATGGTAACCAATTTTCACTTGCCAAAATCTACTCTTTTGATGATGATTTCGGCATTTGTGGGCCATGATTTGATGAAAAAAGCATATAAACAGGCCATTTTGGAAGGATACAGATTTTATTCCTATGGTGATGCTATGCTGATTCTATAAGAACAAAATTTTAAATGATAATAATCCCGTTGATTCATGAATTGACGGGATTTTTTCTTGATTATCTTTACCTCCAGTGGAAATCAAAAAGAAAGACATACGTGCATTGACCAAAGAACAGCTTCGTAGCTTCTTTGTGAACCAAGGCGATAAAGCCTTTCGTGGTAATCAAGTCTACGAATGGCTTTGGCAAAAGTCTGCCCATAGCTTTGAGGCCATGACCAATATTTCCAAGGAAACCCGAAAAATGCTGGAAGACAACTTTGTCATCAATCACATAAAGGTCGACCAAATGCAGCGCAGCAATGACGGAACCATAAAAAATGCTGTTAGGTTATATGATGATTTGGTGGTAGAATCTGTTTTGATTCCTACCGAAACCAGAACAACGGCTTGCGTGTCCAGTCAAGTGGGATGCAGTTTAGATTGCAGGTTTTGCGCCACAGCACGGATGAAGCGCATGCGAAACCTGAACGCGGATGAAATCTACGATCAGGTGGTGGTCATAGATAATGAGAGCCGATTGTATTATGGTCGGCCCTTGAGCAACATTGTATTTATGGGCATGGGCGAACCCCTGATGAACTACAATAATGTGCTAAAGGCCATAGACAAGATTACCTCCCCAGAAGGATTGGGAATGTCCCCAAAAAGAATTACGGTATCTACCTCTGGGGTCCCAAAAATGATTAAAAAGATGGCAGATGAGGAGGTAAAGTTTGGACTAGCAGTATCATTGCATTCTGCTATTGATGAAGTACGGACTTCTATTATGCCTTTCAATGCCACTTTTCCTCTAAAAGATTTGAGAGAAGCCTTGGAGTATTGGTACAAAAAGACCAAAAATAGAATTACCTACGAATATGTGGTATGGAAAGGCATCAATGATTCCAAGGAGGCAGTAGATGCCTTGGTCAAATTCTGCAGGTTTGCTCCTTCAAAGGTAAATTTGATTGAATACAATCCTATTGATGATGGAGAATTCCAACAGGCCTCGGATGAAGCTGTTGAGTTGTACAAAAGTGTTTTGGAGAAAAATGGGATAACGGTAACTGTACGTCGCTCCAGAGGCAAGGACATTGATGCTGCTTGCGGGCAATTGGCCAATAAAAGTTAATGGTCCAGATTGAATTTGTTCGTTATTTACCGAAGCTTTTCGCCATCAAACTTAAAACTGTGCTCATCGCATTACCAACTCTTCCATTTTCCCTACTTTTAGGCTTTAAATCAAAATAGCTATAACCCGTTTTGAAAATAGTTTCTCAGATTAGGGAGCCCATTGAAAAGGAAATGGAACTTTTTGAAGAGAAGTTCCACAAATCCATGTCTTCCAAAGTGGCCCTTTTCAATAGAATAACCTATTATATTGTCAATAGAAAGGGCAAGCAGATGCGGCCCATGTTCGTGTTTCTCACTGCCAAGCTGCTGAATGTGGAAGTAAACGAAAGAACGTATACTGGTGCGTCCATTATTGAATTGATACATACGGCCAGTTTGGTGCATGATGATGTAGTGGATGACAGCCATAAGCGCAGGGGCTTTTTTTCCATCAATGCGCTATGGAAGAACAAGATTGCGGTATTGGTAGGTGATTTTCTTTTCTCAAAAGGGGTTTTGGTGGCTCTGGAAAACAAGGATTATGACCTTTTGCACATTATTTCCAATGCGGTAAAGGACATGAGCGAGGGCGAACTCCTGCAAATTGAAAAAGCCCGTCTTTTAGATATAACAGAAGATGTGTATTACGATATCATCCGACAAAAAACGGCCACTTTAATTGCTGCCTGTTGCAGTATGGGAGCCTGCTCAGTAAAACCGGACTCCAAAGAAGTGGAAGCTTTCAGAAGGTTTGGCGAACTTTGTGGAATGGCCTTTCAGATTAAGGACGACCTTTTTGATTATGGAGCCGAGAAAATTGGTAAACCTACAGGAATTGATATCAAAGAGCAGAAAATGACGTTGCCATTGATCTATGCGCTAAATCAAAGTGACAAAGAGAAAAAACGCTGGTTGATCAATTCCATCAAAAACCACAATAAGAATAAGAAAAGGGTCAAGGAGGTTATCGCTTACGTAAAAGAAAAAGGGGGACTGGAATACGCCGTGACCAAAATGCTCGAATTTAAGGACGAGGCACTGGCCATTTTAGATGATTACCCAAATTCTGCATACAAAAACTCACTTATCCTGATGGTCAACTATGTGGTTGATCGGAAAAAGTAGACAGTTTTTTGGTAAATTTTCTTCATAAAAATGTTTCTAGGCAACGTTTCTCTCTCTGGAAGCGTCTATACTAATAGAAACATACCAAAGCACTTTTGAAAATTATACCGGTATACTATAACGAAAATGATTTGATCAAGAAGTCTGTTAGAGGCAATCAACAGGCGCAGAAAATGTTGTACGATAGGTTTTCGCCCAAGATGTTGAGCATTTGCAGACAGTATATCAGGGACGTTCAATTTGCAGAAGATGTTATGGTGAGTGCATTTGTCAAGGCTTTCAATAAATTGAATTCATTCAATCATAAAGGAAGTTTTGAGGGATGGTTAAGAACGATCATGGTACGGGAATGCATTTCATTTTTACGGAAAAAACAATTTGTGGTCTATGATGATGAGGTGTATGAATCTCAGCACAAGGAACAAAATGACCGGGAAAGTTTGTTGGATATGGAATATGCCCAATACTTGATAGATTCACTTCCTGAAGGATATAAAATGGTGTTTTTGCTCTATGCCATTGAAGGGTACAAGCACCATGAAATAGCCGACATGTTGAAAATATCAGAAGGTACATCAAAATCCCAGTTGTTCAAGGCCCGTAAAATGCTTAAGGAAAACCTAGAACTTAAAGGTATGTCTCCCAGGGTAAAATCAAGGGATTAAAATGTAGTAGTATGGAAAAGTTGGAAAAGCACATCAAAGAAAATTTGGAGAAAAGAGAGATCAAGCCTTCTGCTGACTCATGGGAAAAAGTGGCCGCTCAGCTAAATGTCAAAGACAACAACCCAAGAAAGAATAGGTATTTGTATGCGGTGGCTGCAGTTTTTGTTGGAGTGGTATTGGTTTCAGCCTTGTTTTTTAAAGAGGATAATCCTACAGAGGAAACTATTGAAGTTGTAAAAACCGAAGAACAACTGGAACAAACAGATACATTGAAAAAAGAGATTAAAAATGCTGAAATAAAGCTTTCTGAAAAAAATGCCGTAGCACAATCAAAAGAAGAATCGGATAAGAAAATAATTGAAGATGTAGGACTGGATGACAGTTTTGAAGACGTGCAAGTGGTCCAAGTTGAAACTGACCAAGACCACAATGAGCTTTTGCTTGAGGAATCAGATGACTTGATTGCCCAAAAAGTACAAGAGGTGGTGGCACAAGTACAGCTTTTGGAAAGCATAAACCCAGAAGTAAGTGATGCTGAGGTGGATTCTTTGCTTCGGGCTGCAGAACAACAGATTCTTTCAGAAAGGGTATTTGTCCAAAGTGGAAGTGTGGACGCCATGGCGTTGTTGACCGAAGTAGAGGATGAACTGGACGGGTCTTTTAGGAATCAGATTTTTGATGCGCTTAAAGAAGGCTACTTCAAACTGCGCACTGCGGTGGCTGACAGGAACAATTAAATTATTCATCAATCAAGAAACCCTTTTTAGCTTCTCCTCACCTTAATAGGTGAAGGAGAGGTTGGGAAGGTATAAAATCAAAACAATCATGAAAATAATTACAGTTTATCTTGCGGTATTAGTGGTTTTGCTTGTTTGTCAAAACAGTAATGCCCAAGAAGATTATGAAGGTCGGATAGCGGCGCTCCGCGTTCAAAAAGAAAGAATCATTGAACAGGAAAAAGAAGCTCTAAAACAAGAAATCAAAGATATCAATGAACGTTTACGAAAAGGTAACCTTTCTGCGAATGAAGCTCAGTTGTTGAAAGAGGAAGTGGCCAGAAAAAGGGCTTTGAACATTGAAAATAGGGTGGCCATTATAGATAATCAAATTGCCCTTTTGGAGAGAAATGAAGGCAATACCCTTTCACTTTCGGAAATGGACACTATTCCTGATGACCGAGTACGATTTGGAATTGATATAGATGGTAAACGAGCTTTTTCTTTCAATACAAGACGTTGGGATAGACCTATTGTTTATGATAGAAGGACGTATTCGGATATTGTTTTTGCAATAGGATTGAACAATGCCCTAATTGAAGGGCAGTCTTTAAGTGATTCTCCTTACAAAATAGGTGGAAGTAGATTTTTTGAAATGGGCTGGCAATGGAGAACCCGCGTTTTTAGAAATTCCAACTGGTTGCGTTTTCATTATGGCTTCTCATTTCAATTTAATGGGTTAAAACCGGAAAATAACCAATACTTCGTCCAAAATGGTAATCAGACCCAACTGGAGGAGTTTGAATTTGAACTGGATAAATCAAAATTGCGTATGGATAACTTAGTGTTTCCGATTTATTTTGAGTTTGGACCATCGCGCTATTGGGAAAATGAGAGAAGCATTCGGTATTCCATACGCAATCAATTTAGGTTAGGAATTGGAGGCTATGGGGGAGTCAATTTAGGTGCTAGACAGAAGTTGAAGTATTCGCGCAATGGTGAAAACATAAAGGATAAGCTCAAAAGAGATTATAATACTAGTGAACTTATTTATGGGTTAAGTGCCTATATGGGTTTTGACGAGATAGCGTTGTACATAAAATATGACCTTAATCCCATCTTTAAAGATGCAGCAATAGAACAAAACAATATTTCCGTGGGTCTTCGGTTCGATTTATAACGCGCGCTCCATTTCTGGGGTAAATTCCTCTTTATAATAAACCCGTTTGCAGTAAGAACATTCCGCATAGCTCACATTTTTAAGGGTGAAAACAGGAATCCAGAACACATGGGCATAATTGGGCTGGGAAACTGCTGTCATGGTATCTTTTTGATGACAATGTGGGCATGTTGCTCCAAGCAGTTTCTTGGTTTCCTTTTTACCGGGCCTTGTTCCAAAGAATAGAATCATAAAAATCAACTATAGTATAAAAATACTGGTTTGCATCATTTTTTCAGTAGAGTTTCCAATATATGTTTTTTTGAGGTGTCTCTCCAGCCTGCCATGTATTCTCGGTCTACAAAATATACTTTTAGGTCAGCTTGGTAGTCTCGATTCACAAAAAATACTTTAACTTCTGCCCTATATTCCTTATCAGTAAAATACCAAAGTCCAGTATTCCCATCCGCTCTATAATTTCTATTGACCATATACACCAAAAGATCAGCTTGGTAATCTCGATCTACCTTAAAGATTTTGATGTCAGCCCTGTACTCTGCATCAACAGGGAATATTTGTTGCGACATTATGGATTGCATAAACGCCAGTAGAATAAAAGTGAGGAGTAATTTTTTCATGATGTTTGAATTTACAACTGGCGAGGGTTTGTTGTTATTTTTCTTTTGAATTACAATAAAGATGCCAAATCTTAATGGTACTTATATTCGTTTCTTGACAAAATTTTGTTTTTATTTACCTTTAAAGGCTTAATGTTTTCTTGCATTGATTTCAAAAACTACCATAGACCAAGTATATGAAACCGCTCGTGTAGAGGAGGTTATTGGTGATTTTGTCCAGTTAAAAAAGTCGGGTTCCAATTTTAAAGGATTAAGCCCATTCAGTGATGAGCGTACCCCTAGCTTTATGGTATCTCCTGTAAAACAAATTTGGAAAGATTTTAGCAGCGGAAAAGGAGGTAATATTGTGGCTTTTTTGATGGAACATGAGCATTTTACATATCCCGAAGCCATAAGATATCTGGCAAAAAAATATAACATAGAAATAGAAGAAACCGAGCAGACCGATGAAGAGAAGGAGCAGGCCAATGAGCGGGAAAGTATGTATTTGGTTTCAGAGTATGCGCAAAAACATTTCTCAAATACGCTTTGGGAAACGGAACCGGGAAAAGCCATTGGTCTCACCTATTTTAAGGAACGTGGTTTTACCGATGATACCATTAAAAAGTTTGGACTCGGATATAGTTTAGATGAATGGGAAGCTTTTACCAAAGCTGCTCTGGACAATGGATATCAACTTGAGTTTCTGGAAAAAACGGGATTGACCATAGTAAAAGAACAAGCTGGAGGCGAGACCAGAAAGTTTGACCGATTTAAGGGACGTGTCATGTTCCCTATCCAATCTATGAGTGGACGTTTACTGGGTTTCGGAGGACGGATATTGACCAATGATAAAAAGGCGGCCAAATATCTAAATTCTCCAGAAAGTGACATTTACCACAAGAGCAAAGTGCTCTATGGAATCTATTTTGCCAAGCAGTCCATTGCCAAAGAAGATAACTGTTATCTGGTGGAAGGCTATACCGATGTCATCCAGATGTATCAGCGGGGAGTGGAAAATGTGGTTTCTTCTAGTGGTACGGCCCTAACACCAGAACAAATACGATTGATCAATAGGCTCACCAAAAACATTACCGTACTTTTTGATGGAGATGCAGCTGGTTTGCGGGCATCGCTTCGCGGAATCGACTTGATTCTGGAGCAAGGCATGAATGTCAAGGTTTGCACCTTTCCAGAAGGTGAGGATCCAGACAGTTTTGCCAAAAGCAACACCTATGAAGATCTGGTGCTTTATTTAGAGGAAAATGCAAAGGATTTCATTCAATTTAAAACTTCATTATTGGCTGAAGAGGCAGCCAATGACCCCATAAAACGGGCCGATACTATTCGGGATATAGTCAACAGCATCAGTAAAATTCCGGATCGGATCAAAAAGGAAGTGTACATTCAGGAATGTGCCAAGATCATGCAGATTTCAGAAGAGGTACTTTACAATACCTTAGCTCAAATCGATAAAAAACTGCTTACTGAAACTCAAAAAAAGCAAAAGCAAGAGCAGAAAGCTTTTGAAGTAGTAAAAAATGTACCGGTAGAGAAAATAGATGTTCAATATGTACTGGAAAGGAAAATCATTGAAATGTTGTTGTTATATGGTGACCAGAAACAAGAATTTGAAGATTTGGTCTTAAAAGAGAATGAAGAAGGGGAGTTGGTGCTGGAACCTGAAGTTGTAGAAGCCAAGGTTTATGAAAAAATATTTTTGGATCTACAAGAAGATGAGATTGAGCTTTCCAATGAGCAGTTTAGGACTATTTACTATAAACTTATTGAAGATTTAAATGAAAATGAGGAGTTTACGGTAAATACTTTTTTATCGGGTTTAGATCAAGAAATGGTGCCTGAAGTATCTTCCATTTTAATGGAAGATGAACAATACGAACTCCATGATTGGGAGCGAAAAGATATTTATCCAAAAGAAAAAGAGATTACCATAGCCCAATTGGTAGGCGAGACTATCTTGACGCTTCGTTGCAATTTGATTAAAAATCGAATTAAAAAATTACAAGAGGGAACCCAGGACAACAATGGGGACAACTCTGAAGTTCTTGAGGAAATTGTCAATTATCTTCAATTGAATAAACTGTTGAACGCCAAATTGAACAGGGTACTTTCCTAAAATAAAAAATCCCGGGAAACAGCCCAGGACTTTTTATAATGTGTAAGATATCTTAGTACAGTTCTAAAGCTTTTGCCTGTTGCAAAAGGTCTACCAAATTGTCAACGTTCAATTTTTTCATCAAACGAGCTTTGTAGGTGCTGACGGTTTTCTCATTAAGGTTTAGGCCTTCGGCAACCTCTTTATTTCTTTTTCCGCTGGCCAGAAGTTTCAATACTTCCACCTCTCGTGAGGAAAGCTTTCTAAAGAACCTTCTAGGTTTTTGAGTGCCTTCATCAAAGGCAAGTCGCTGAGCAAGTTCATTGGTGATGAACATGTTGCCTTCGCTAACCTTTTTTACAGCATTGACTACATAATCCAAATCGGCACTTTTGGACAAATATCCATATGCACCTGCACGTATTGTACTTAATGCATAGACATCTTCAGATTGTCCACTGTACATCAATGTTTTAACATTAGGGAATTCTTGTTTCAATTTTCTCAAAGTGGCTATCCCATTGATTTCTGGAATGTCCATTTCAAGAATTACCACGTCTGGTGAAACTTTTTCCAGAGCCTCAAATAGTTCAGAAGTAGTTGAGACATCTGCAATGATTTCAAGATTCGAACTGGATTCGAGCACATTTTTGATGCCAAGGCGAACTATGGGATGGTTGTCGGCTATTAATACTTTAATCATTAGGATTGAGTTTTGTTTAGTACTTAATTACTTACACAAGTAGCTGGCAAGATAACAAATTGATGACGTAAAACTCGATTTTTTTTCTTAAAACCACAGTTTTTTTGGGGTTTTTTTCGTTTTACACTGGGGTTTTTCGGTCAAAAGGTCATTTTAGGTGTGCGGGAATATCACAAATTGGTATAGGAATCATCTTATGCTTGTTGGCAGTATTAAACTTTTTATAGATATCAAAAACCTCTTTTTCCCTTCTTGAAAAGTCATCTGATGTCTTTCCTAGATTATCCATTTCCATGGCCCATTCCAATTCTGGATAGGATGCTCCTATTTGATCTTCATCTGTACGGCTATCTCCCCAAAGTCCATCTGTTGGAGCAGCATCCATAATATCTTGGTTCACTCCCAAAGCAGCACCAATTTCGTAAACCTCGGTTTTTAGCAAATCTGCAATGGGACTTAAATCAACGCCACCATCACCATATTTAGTATAAAAACCGATCCCGAAATCTTCAACTTTATTTCCAGTGCCAGCTACCAAATAGCCTTTAAGGGCAGCAAAGTAATAAAGTGTGGTCATCCGCAATCTGGCTCGGGTATTGGCAAGGGACATAAATCTATCCTCTTCATTGTCAACTTTTGGGAATGAAGCTACCAAGCTATCAAAAACAGATGTAAGGTTTACAGGTTGCCGGTTTACATTGGGAAAATTATCCATTAACCAATTAATATGCTTATCGGCGCGTGTTACCTGATTGTCTCCTTGGTGAATGGGCATTTCAACACATAATAAATCAAGACCAGTTTTGGCACAAAGGGTAGAGGTGACAGCAGAATCTATTCCACCAGAAACTCCAATTACAAAACCCTTGCATTTTGCATTGGTAGCATAATCTTTTAACCACTCAACAATATGTACTATTACCTTTTCTGTTTGCATACGTATCTTTTTAGATTCAATAAATTACCTTTGTGGTTTGTAAATTTAAATGCTGTTGCCTAAAAAATGAAGAGGTTGATAAAATACTTTCCTGTTCAAGTACTGGCTTTCCTAACTTTTTTGATGATGTTCATACACTCTGGATGCAAAAAGAGTGATAAAACAGCTGAACAAATCTCGAAAATACCTATTGATATGACCGTGGCTCGGTTTGATCGTGAATTCGCTGAGGCTGAACCTTACGATATCCCGAAATTAAAATCGGAATACCCTTATTTGTTTCCCGAGCAATTTGCAGATAGTATTTGGATAGCCAAGCTTACTGATACCATCCAATTGGAACTTTCAGAGGAGGTTGATAAGACTTTTGGGGATTTTGGTGAAGAATCGGAAGAGTTGAAATCCCTTTTTCAACATATCAAATATTATTTTCCAGGGATTACTGTGCCCAAAGTGGTTACCCTTACATCAGATGTCAGATATCAAGATAGGGTAATCCTTACCGATTCTTTGTTGCTATTGGGATTGGATAATTATTTAGGGAAAAATCATCATTTTTATCAAAGTATCCAGAGGTATATCGCGTTGGGATTAGATGAAAAGTATTTGACCTCAGATGTGGCCAGTGCATTTGCCAAGAAAGTACTTCGATATCCGAGGAACCGTACATTTTTGTCCCGAATGGTATTTTATGGCAAGGAACTTTACCTGAAGGATAAATTGCTTCCCAACATTTCCGATGCACAAAAAATTGGATATTCAGAAGGACAAATGGATTGGGCGATTGCCAGCGAGGAGCAGATATGGAGGTATTTTGTAGAACGGGAGCTTTTGTACAGTACAGATGCTCAACTCGATAGAAGATTTTTGGATCCCGCTCCTTTTTCCAAGTTTCAATTGGAGCTGGACAATGAATCTCCTGGAAGGCTGGGGAGGTATATGGGGTGGCAGATTGTAAGGGCATTTATGGAAAAGAACAAAGTTTCGTTGCATGAACTGTTAGATGTACCTGCTGATGAAATACTTAAAAAATCAAATTATAAACCAAAAAAATAGATGGCTGTAGCACATACTTCAGAGATAAAGTTAACAGTTGGACTTGATGAAAACAGAGTGCCCGAAGAATTGACATGGACGGCGCAGGATGGCGGAATTGAAAGTGAGGAGGCCAAGGCGATGATGCTATCAGTTTGGGATAGTAAGCATAAAGAATCTTTGAAAATTGACCTTTGGACCAAGGATATGCCCGTTGATGAAATGAAAATTTTCTTTCATCAGACTTTAGTGACGATGTCCGATACTTTTATGAAAGCCACTCAGGACGAAAAAATGACCGCTACCATGAAGGATTTCTGCGATTACTTCGCTGAAAAGCTGGAACTAAAATAGTTCTAACTATTCCAAAGGTTGGTTTAACCTATTGAATTGAGCTTTTTCTGCTCCTTGAAGATTCAAATTTCGTTCAATTCTATCCTTGGTGGGATATTGTAGTGCCAAATAGAGTATCAAAACAGATGCAATCAATAAATAGGCAAGGTTTTGGGTGCTATAAAATGCCACTGCCCCAAAAATTGCTGGGCCTTCCAATAATCCATACCTTATGATTGATGCAGACTGATAATGGAACAATTTTCGCCGTAGACTTTCCCTGCTCGGAATTTTTTTAACGAACTGCCTGAATATGAAATCACTCAAAAAGAGTCCTCCAATTGCTAAAACGGGCACCACCATTAAAAAAATATCTTCGGTATCATTAAAACTTAAACGAGTTTCCTCAACCAGAAAGTAAAATATACTTCCAATGATAATTGGACTTGATAAAAGTACCATGTGCAACATAGATAGTGTTTTGATAAATGCAGAAGGCGTGGTCTTTTTTGATTGTTCCATAAAATTTGATTAATGTACGCTGTATAAAGAAAAAGAAAAATTCGACAAATTGAATATTTAATTCAGCAAAGAAGTTCGTTCTTGCTTAAAATTTAAATGAAAGGAATGCGTACGGAGCCCATACAAAAACTAGTATTTGTTTACAATGCCGATTCTGGTACCCGAAATGCCATTCTGGACAGTGTGCACAAGATATTTAGTCCAAATACGTATCAATGCAATTTATGTGATATTACATACGGTCTGGTTTCAGAAAATAGAAAGTGGAAAAAGTTCAGAAAGGAAAGCAACCTTGCAATGGTATTTTTGCATAAGGATGAATTTCAAAAAGAATATGCCAGCAAGTTTGGTCATAAATTTACCTTTCCTATTGTCCTTTCAGAAAATATGTATGGGTTGGAGGTTTTGATTACAGCAGAAGAATTAAATTCAATGCAAACAACGAAGGAATTGATTAAGTTAATTAAGACGAGGATTTAAAAACTTCTTGGTTAATGCCATCAATATAATTTAAAAGCTCTTCACGACCTGTTCTATTTGAGGATGAAGTGACAAAATGGAGAGGGGCTTCTTCCCAAGCGTCATCCATTAATTTTTGAAGATAGTTTTGGGTATTTTTCTTAATAGCTTCTGGTTTTAGCTTATCAGATTTAGTGAAGATAATCGCAAAAGGAATTTGGTTCATGCCCAACCATTCCATAAACTCAAGATCAATGGGTTGGGGATCGTGGCGGATATCAACCAATACAAAACCGCAGACCAATTGTTTGCGTTTTTGAAAATACTCCTTGATGTATTTTTGAAAAGTTCTTTTTTCTTTTTTGGAAACCCTCGCATAACCATATCCGGGCAAATCCACCAAAAACCAGTTGTTATTAATTTTAAAGTGATTGATCAACTGTGTTTTTCCTGGTCGCCCCGAAGTTTTGGCCAAACCTTTGCGATCCACTAACATATTGATCAAAGAAGACTTTCCAACATTGGAACGTCCAATAAAAGCATATTCGGGCAGTGGCTCTTTTGGGCATTGGGCCACATTGGAATTGCTCATTACAAATTCCGCCGAAGTAATTTTCATAATTAGAAATTACGTTGCGCCAACCAAGCTTCCAAAATAACATTGAATTCCTCTGGGTGCTCCATCATTGGTGCATGCCCACATTTTGGAATCCAGAACAGATCAGCATCGGGCAACAATTCATGAAATTCTTTAGCAACATTGGGTGGGGTTACCGTATCATTTTCACCCCAGATTATGCATGTTGGAGTATTCATGTGGGGTAGGTCCTTGGACATATTATGTCTGATGGCGCTTTTGGCAATGGCGAGGGTCTTTACCAGTTTCATCCGGTCATTTACTGTGGCAAAAACCTCATCCACAATCTCTTTGGTGGCCACTTCAGGATCGTAGAATACATCTTGGGCTTTCTTTTTGATGAATTCATAGTCGCCTCGCTTAGGGTAGCCGTCTCCCATTGCACTTTCATAGAGCCCAGAACTTCCTGTTATGACCAAAGCTTTTACCTTTTCAGGATACATTTTGGTGTGTAGAAGGCCAATATGTCCGCCAAGCGAATTCCCTAAAAGAATGACATTTTCAAGTTCCTTGAATTCGATAAACTCTTCCAAGAATTTGGCAAAGTTTTTTACGGTGGTCTTGAGCATGGGCATATCATAAATTGGCAACTCTGGAATCAATACTCTATAGCCCTTGGATGGAAAGTATTCGGAAACTCCTTGGAAGTTGCTCAATCCTCCCATGAGACCATGTAAGATAATCATAGGTGTGCCTTCTCCTACCTCAATATAGCGGTATTTGCCTTCCTCAATAATATGCTCTTCCATCTAACAGTTAGTTGGTCTTGAGAGCGCAAATATAGGCAATTCAAATCACACGGATTTGGAGTTGTTTAACAGGAAAACCAAAGAATTTACAATGGAATGAATCTGTCCGATTGTCAGAGAACGGTGGAGGGGTGATGTTTTTATCTACTAAAAAGCCTTTTTCATCCAAAAAGTGGATTATTTATTAACAAAAGTGGAGTTAAGTGGATAAATGTGGAAATAAAATCTATATATTTGAGTTGTTATAAGTAACTAATTGATTTCTAGTGACCCATATCATAGGACAACATGATTGCAAAGCTGATACCAAAGGAAGGGTGATTTTGCCTATTTCCTTGAAGAATCAGTTGTTGCCTGTTTTGCAGGATGGGTTTGTGATTAAGAGATCGGTTTTTCAGCAATGTTTAGAGTTGTATCCCAAACAAGAGTTTGATGTGCTTATGCAGAAAGTCTTGAAGAAGAGCAGGATGAACCGAAAGTATGATGCTTTTGTGAGAAACTTTGTGGCGGGAATGAAGGAAGTGGCCATTGATGGGGATACTGGGAGATTGCAAATCCCAAAGAATTTAGTGGATTACGCAGGAATTGAAAAGGAGGTTGTGCTCAATGCCGTTTTTGATAAAATAGAGATTTGGAACAAGGACAAATATGAGAAAGTCCTATCTGAGAGTGAAAAAGATTATGCCGATTTAGCGGAAGAGATTTTTGCTGACGATGACTAGGCAGTATCATGATCCAGTACTGCTGAAAGAGTCGGTGGATGGGTTGGACATAAAGGAAAATGGTGTTTATGTGGATGTCACCTTTGGTGGGGGCGGACACTCCAAGGAAATATTAAGAAGGCTGGGTGGTGACGGAAAGTTATTTGCATTTGATCAAGATGAAGATGCTTTGGTCAATGCAATTGAGGATGATAGGTTTCAATTGATCAATCAGAACTTTCGGTACCTCAAACAATATTTAAAGTTCTATGGCATTCGGAAAGTTGATGGAATCTTGGCGGATTTTGGGGTTTCTTCCCATCAGTTTGATGAAGCGGAGCGTGGTTTTTCCATTCGTTTTGATGCGGATTTAGACATGCGGATGAACAGAAAGAGTGAATTGTCGGCCTATGAGGTGGTCAATTCATATTCCCAAGAAGACTTAGCGACAGTTTTGTTTCAATATGGCGAGTTGCGCAATGCAAGGGCCATGGCTAAAAAAATTGTGGAATCCCGATTAAATGCTCCTGTGAAAACTACCGAGGAGCTCAAAAAGGTGTTAGGTTCCTTTTTGCCCAAGATGAAGGAGAACAAAATTTTGGCGCAGATTTATCAAGCAATTAGAATTGAGGTCAATCAAGAAATTGAAGTGCTCAAAGAATTTTTGCAGCAAGTGCCAGAAGTTTTGAAAGAAGGAGGTCGATTAAGTCTGATCAGTTATCATTCGCTCGAGGACAGATTGGTAAAACGATTTATAAGGGCGGGAAAATTTGAAGGAGAGCCTGAAAAGGATTTTTACGGGAACATAAATGTTCCATTAAAGAGAGTAGGAGGTCTAATTGTGCCGTCAGCTGAGGAAATAGTCAAAAATAACAGAGCACGCAGTGCAAAACTCCGGATAGCGGAACGCATATAGAGAAAAAATGAAAAAAGGATTATTGGACATATTAAAAGGAAAGTTTTTGGTGAGTGGGGATGCTCCCAAAAACTGGATGTTTCTGCTTTTTGCTTCCTTTTTGGCCGCACTTATGATTTCAAGCAGCCACAATGCTGATAAAAAGGTGTTGGAGATTGCCGCTTTGAATGAAGAGGTGAGAAAGTTGCGCAGTGAATTTGTGGAAGGTCGTTCAACGGTTCAGCAAATGAAATTGGAATCTTCATTGCGACAATCCATAGCATCCCGTGGCCTAAGACCATCAGAGAATCCTCCTCAAAAAATTAAAGTTAAATCAAGTAAGTAGTGGCAATCACAGAAAAAAATATCATGAATAGACTATACCTCGTTGCAGGTGGTCTTTTTGTTTTTGCCGTTGCCGTGGTTGTCAAGTTGGTGAATATCCAAATGATAGAAGGAGAGGATTACAAGGCGCTTGCGCTGAACAAAACAGAAAAAATGTTCACCATTGAGCCCAATCGGGGTAATCTCTATTCTGATGATGGAAGCCTTTTGGCAGCTTCTGTACCTAAATATGAGATTCGATTTGATGCCAAAACCGTTTCCGAAGGAAACTTTCAAAATAATGTCGCTGCACTTTCAGATTCTTTAGGGGTTCTTTTCAATAAACCTTCAAGTTATTATAGAAAATTGTTTCGTATGGCCAGGGCCAACGGAAATCGATATAAACTGGTGGCCCGTGATGTGGATTATTTGGATTATGTGCGAATCAAACAGTTTCCCTTGTTTGAGTTGGGGCCATATAAAGGCGGTTTTATTGAAACCCATCGTGTGGTTCGTGAATATCCTTTAGGAAAAATGGCTGCGCGTAGTATTGGTTACGAACGTGTGGATGAAAATGGATACTACACTCGCGTGGGATTGGACGGTGCCTTCGGAGAGCCTTACTTAAGGGGTAAAGAAGGTAAGCGTTTGAAGCAAAAAATAGCCAAAGGTCAGTGGAAGCCTGTAGGATTGGACAATATTGTGGAGCCTCAAGATGGATTGGATGTGGTTTCTACTATTGATATCAACATTCAAGATATTGCCCACCATGAATTATTGGCTCAATTGGAGAAATATAAAGCTGATCATGGTTGTGTGGTTGTTATGGAGACCAAGACAGGAGAAATCAAGGCTATTTCCAATTTAGGAAGAACATCAGAAGGAAAATATTACGAAAAGCTGAACTATGCCGTTGGGGAGTCCCACGAGCCAGGTTCCACCTTTAAGTTGATGTCTTTGGTGGCAGCTTTAGAAGATAAAGTCATTGATACGAGTACCGTTGTGGATACAGGAAAGGGCAGGTATGGAATTTATGACAGGGTGGTAAAGGATTCCAAATGGGGTGGTTATGGCAAAATTTCTGTTACCGAAGCATTTGCTGTCTCTTCCAACACAGCTTTTGCTAAGATTATCCATGAAAACTACAAGGACAAACCTGAAAAGTATATCAATCGATTGATGAATATGGGGCTTCACAAAAAGTTGGATTTACCCATTATCGGTGAGGGAAAACCAGTTATTCGTTATCCAGGGGATGAAGGTTGGTCTGGTATTTCATTGGGATGGATGTCTCATGGATACGAAGTTTCCCTAACCCCGATGCAGACTTTGGCGTTTTATAATGCCATTGCCAATGACGGCGAGTTTTTAAAACCAAGATTGATCAAAGAAGTAAGGGAAGGCAGTAAAATCATCAAGAAGTTTGATAAGCAGGTATTGAACCCTTCTATCTGTTCCCAAGAAACCGTAAAGAAGGTGAGGCAACTCATGAAAGATGTGGTCGAGAAAAAATATGGAACAGGTCATGCCCTTTATTCCAAAAATTTCTCCATGGCTGGTAAAACTGGGACTTGCCAGAAAAACTATGTCCACAAAGACCCTGATAAATTAGCTTATATCTCCTCATTTGCTGGGTATTTCCCTGCAGATGATCCAAAATACTCTTGTATAGTGATCATTCATGAACCAGATAAAAGCGTAGGATATTATGGGGCTGATGTATCGGGGCCGGTTTTTAAATCCATGGCTCAGAAAATACATGCCATTTCACCTATGGTGGACGAGGTGGAAGAAAAAGATATAGATGAGGATACCTTGGAAAAAGATTTTCAAAAATATTATGCCCAAGTGCAGCAGAAATATGATACTGTCCCCAATGTAAAGGGAATGAGTGGTATGGATGCAGTTTCTCTTCTCGAAAATTTAGGGTTGCAAGTAGAAGTAAAGGGTAATGGAAAGGTGAAAAAACAATCCATCAAACAAGGAACGGATATCAATCAAGTTGAAAAAATAGTGTTGGAACTTTCATGAAACTGTTGAAGGATATTTTATATGGAGTTGGTTTGTCTGCTGTTAGCGGTGATACAAACGTTATGGTCAATCAAGTACATTTTGATTCTAGAAAAGTGCAGATGGATGATGTTTTTGTGGCTGTTCGGGGAACAATTACCGATGGGCATGAATATATTCAAAAAGCAGTTGAATCAGGAGCAAAGGCAATTGTTTGTGAAGAACTTCCGGAATTAATTGTAAATGGTGTGACCTATTTGAAGGTGGAGAACAGTAATTCCGCTTTGTCAATTATAGCTTCCAATTTTTATGACAATCCTTCCAAGAACTTAAAACTGATTGGAATAACTGGAACCAATGGGAAGACCACTGTAAGTACGTTGCTCTATAACCTGTTCAAGAAAGCTGGCTATAAGGTTGGATTGATTTCTACCATAAAAGTGATGGTAAATGATGCGGAATATAAAACTACGCATACCACCCCAGATGCAATGACGATAAACGGCCATCTTTCTCAAATGAATGATGATGGAGTGGAGTTCTGCTTTATGGAGGTGAGTTCGCATGGCATACATCAAAAAAGGTCTGAAGGATTGCACTTTACAGGAGCTATTTTCACCAATCTGTCGCATGATCATTTGGACTATCACAAAACATTTGCAGCCTATAGGGATACCAAGAAAAAGTTGTTTGATGATTTGCCCAAAACAGCCTTTGCATTGGTGAATATTGATGACAAAAATGGCTTGGTGATGTTGCAGAACACCAAAGCAAAAAAATATTCTTATGCACTTAAATCTTATGCGGATTATAGGGCGCAAATATTGGAAAAGCAGTTTAATGGACAACTTTTAAAGATTGAGGACAATGAAGTTTGGTCCAAACTCATAGGAGATTTTAACGCATACAACATGCTGGCCATTTATGCCACCGCTGACATTTTGGGATTGGAGAAAATGGAAATCCTTCGATTGATCAGCGAGTTGGAAACAGTGGATGGCAGATTTCAATATTTTATTTCGAAAGAGAAAATTACTGCTATTGTTGATTATGCCCATACGCCGGATGCACTTAAAAATGTATTGATTACGATCAATGCATTGAGGACTGGAAATGAAAACGTCATCACCGTTGTGGGGTGTGGTGGTGATCGTGACAAGTCGAAGCGTCCGGTTATGGGTCATATCGCATCAGAGATGAGCAATCAGGCCATTTTCACTTCGGATAACCCAAGAACGGAATCACCTGAGGCCATTATTGAGGAAATGGAAGCTGGGGTAGAGCCGCAAAACACCAAAAAAGTATTGTCCATAGAAAATAGGAAGCAAGCCATTAAGACGGCATGCAAACTGGCTTTGGCCAATGATATTATACTAGTGGCCGGAAAAGGGCACGAGACTTATCAGGAGACCAACGGGAAACGTGTGGATTTTGATGATTTTAAAGAAGTAAAGGAGGCTTTGTCCAACCTAAATAAATAGAAAGTAGACCAATGTTGTATTACTTATTTGAATTTTTAGAGAAACAATATCAACTGCCAGGGGCGTCACTGTTCCAATACCAGACTTTTAGGGCTGGAATGGCCGTATTGCTTTCTCTTTTGATTGCCATGGTCTACGGAAAGCGTATCATTCTTTTTCTCCAAAAGAAGCAAATAGGAGAAACCATTAGGGATTTGGGACTAGAAGGGCAGCAACAAAAAGCAGGAACGCCTACCATGGGAGGTTTGATCATTATTATGTCCACATTGCTCCCGGTAATTTTGTTTGCGGATATCAAGAACATTTATATCATCCTTTTGATCGTGACCATGATTTGGATGGGGATTATAGGTTTTGTGGATGACTACATCAAAATCTTCAAAAAAGATAAAAAGGGGCTTAAAGGAAGGTTTAAAATAATGGGCCAGGTCGTTTTAGGTTTGATTGTAGGGGCTGTTATCTATTTCCATCCAGAAGTAACCATCAAAGAAAAGGACTCGACTCGCATAAACGAAAACTTTAAGGTAGAAAAAGTCTTTGGACAGGAATCCAAAGCTGTGACCACCAATGTTCCCTTTTTTAAAGGAAATGAATTGGATTATTCGGATTTGATTGCATGGACGGGTGAAGGAATGCGTGATTATGCATGGATAATTTTTATACCTATTGTAATCCTCATTGTCACCGCGGTATCCAATGGTGCCAATCTTACCGATGGTATTGATGGTCTTGCGGCAGGTTCGTCAGCAATTATAGCCTTGACACTAGGGATTTTTGCCTTGGTGTCTGGAAATATTGAGTTTTCTGCCTATCTGGATATTTTTTACATCCCAAGGGTAGGAGAGTTGTTGGTTTTCATAGCAGCTTTTGTTGGGGCCTTGGTCGGATTCTTATGGTACAATGCTTACCCGGCCCAAGTTTTTATGGGAGATACCGGTAGTTTGACCATTGGCGGTGTAATCGCTGTAATTGCCATAATCGTAAGGAAAGAACTTTTGATTCCCTTTTTATGTGGAATCTTCTTTGCCGAAACGGTTTCCGTTATGCTGCAAGTGAGCTATTTCAAAAGGACCAAAAAGAAATATGGTGAAGGCAAAAGGTTGTTTTTAATGGCGCCTTTGCACCACCACTATCAAAAAAAATTATACCACGAAAGCAAAATAGTCACTCGGTTTTGGATCATTGGAATTTTACTGGCAATTATCAGTATTGTCACCCTAAAAATTCGATAGATGGGTCGGTTGGTCGTGCTTGGAGGAGGAGAAAGTGGTGTAGGAACAGCTGTTTTGGGACAGCAAAAGGGATTTGAAGTTTTTGTCTCGGACAAAGGAGAGATTAAAGAAGCATATAGAAAAGTTCTTGAACATTTTGAGATTGAATGGGAGTCTGGTGAACATTCAGAATCTAAGATTCTAAATGCAGATGTGGTCATGAAAAGCCCTGGTATTCCAGATAAGGTGCCGTTAGTTCAGAAATTAGTGGCAGAAGGAATTCCAGTGATTTCAGAGATTGAGTTTGCATCAAGATATACCGATGCAAAGCTAATTGGAATTACAGGTAGCAATGGTAAGACGACTACCACAATGCTTACCCACCATCTTTTTAAAGAAGGTGGATTGCACGTGGGAATGGCAGGGAATATAGGTGATAGTTATGCCAAAATGGTGGCTGAAAAGGATTATGATCAGTATGTTTTGGAAATCAGCAGTTTTCAGTTGGATGGCATAGTGGATTTTAAACCCAAAGTTGCAATCATCACCAACATAACACCAGATCATTTGGACCGATATGATTACAAGTTTGAAAATTATATCGCTTCAAAATTTCGCATAGCGATGAATCAAGATGAAAATGATTATCTGATTTATGATGCAGATGATAAAGTGATTCAGGATGGCTTAAAAAAACACCCAGTTCAATCCAAATTGATCCCCTTCTCTTTAAAAGAGAAGTTGAAAGAAGGAGCTTGGTTGGAAAATGGAACAATTAAAATGAATGTAGAACATAAAATCTTGGAAATGAGTACAGATATTTTGGCCTTGGAAGGTCAGCACAACGTAAAAAACACCATGGCAGCTGGTTTGGCGGCCTTATTGGTCAATGTTAGAAAAGAAGCTATCCGTCAGAGTATCCAGACCTTTCAAGGTGTTCCTCACAGATTGGAAAAAGTTTTGAAAATAAACCACGTGGAGTATATCAACGATTCTAAGGCAACCAATGTAAACGCTACGTATTATGCCTTGGATGGAGTTAAAAAACCCATAGTTTGGATAGCTGGTGGCGTGGACAAGGGCAATGATTATTCAGAATTGATGCCTTTGGTACGGGAAAAAGTCAAAGCCATTATTTGTTTGGGCATGGATAATTCCAAACTCAAGGATGCATTTGGCAACGTCATAGATCTTATGGTGGAAACCTATTCCATGGATGAAGCCATTAAAGTGGCCTATAAAATTTCAGAAAGGGGAGATTCGGTATTGCTTTCGCCAGCTTGTGCCAGTTTCGACCTTTTTGAAAACTATGAAGACAGGGGGAATCAATTCAAAGAAGCCATAAAAAGATTGTAGATCATGCGTGCGGTATTCAAAAATTTGAAAGGTGATAAAGCTATTTGGGGTGTAGTGGCCCTATTGGCACTTTTCTCATTTTTACCAGTATATAGTGCCAGTACCAATTTGGTGTACGTGAATGATGATGGTACTGCCTTAGGGCACTTGGTAAAGCATGCCGTGCTGTTATTTCTGGGTTTTGGAATCATCTATGCGGTACATCGCATTCCTACCCACTATTTTAAAGGGCTTTCCATTATTGCAATGCCCATTGTGTTGATTCTTTTGGCGTATACGCTTACGGTTGAAACAGAAATTGGAGGGGTAACGGCAAACAGATGGATAAAAATACCGTTTGTGGGAGTTAATTTTCAGACTTCAACATTGGCTTCTGTGGTTTTGATGATTTGGATTGCAAGGTATCTGACCAAAATAAAGGATGTAAAAATCACATTTAAGGAAAGTATTTTGCCATTATGGTTGCCATCGGCCTTGGTTGTTTTGCTGATATTGCCTGAGAACTTTTCCACAGCGGCTATTGTATCCTTTTTGGTCTTGGTAGTTTGCTTTTTGGGAGGGTATCCCTTAAAATATTTGTTTGCAATAGTGGCAACGGGTTTGGTACTGGCAAGTATGTTCCTTTTTGTGCTCTTTAAGGCCCCGGAGGTGTTGCCCCAACGCGCAGGTACATGGAAATCCAGAATCGAGACGTTTTGGAGTCCTGAAAAGGCGGACAAGGATGACTTGCATCAATTGACACTGGCGAAAATTGCGATTGCTGAAGGAGGAATTGTTGGAAAAGGAGCTGGAAAGAGTGTCATAAAGAATATGCTTTCGCAGAGTACGTCAGATTTTATTTTTGCAATCATTATTGAGGAATACGGTCTATTGGGAGGAGGGGCTTTACTGTTCTTTTATCTCCTGTTGTTGTTCCGGATTGTGGTGGTGGCCAACTCTGCCAAAACGATTTTTTCAAAATTATTGGTAATCGGGGTGGGATTGCCTATTGTTTTTCAGGCATTTATCAATATGGCTGTTGTGGTGCAGTTGTTTCCGGTAACCGGCCAGCCATTGCCATTGATAAGCATGGGGGGAACTTCCATTTGGATGACCTGTATGGCTATTGGAATTGTACTGAGCGCAAGCAATAAAAAAGAAAATTTGGAGGAGGAATCCTATGACATAGATGAAACCAATCCTTTAGAAGTATTAAGTGGGCAGATATAGGTTTATACTTTCTGGAGGAGGTACTGGGGGACATATTTATCCGGCCATTGCCATTGCCAACGAACTTAAAAGAAGGCATCCTGAAGCGGAGTTTTTGTTTGTTGGGGCAAAGGACAAAATGGAAATGGAAAAAGTACCGCAAGCTGGGTATCAAATAAAAGGTTTGTGGATAAGTGGTATACAACGGAAACTGACATTGAAAAATCTCATGTTTCCATTTAAACTAATAAGTAGTTTGTTCGAAGCACGTAAAATAGTAAAGCAATTTAAACCAGATGTGGCCATTGGTACAGGTGGTTTTGCTAGTGGCCCATTATTAAAAGTGGCTTCAAGGTCAGGAATCCCATGTGTTTTACAGGAGCAGAATTCTTTTGCGGGCATAACCAACAAATTACTAGCGGGCAAAGCCAAAAAAATATGTGTTGCCTATGACGGTATGGAACGGTTTTTTCCGAAAGATAAAATTGTAAAGACCGGTAATCCCATTCGGATGGATTTGGTGGATTTGAAGATTGATAAAAATGAAGCTATTGATTTTTTTGAACTGAATGCCCAGAAAAAAACGGTACTAGTTCTGGGAGGCAGTTTAGGAGCAAGAAGAGTCAATCAATTGATTGAAAAAGAACTTGGGTTCTTCGAAAAAATGAATTTACAAGTGTTGTGGCAATGTGGTAAGCTCTACCATGAAGAATACAAAAAGTACAATTCCGATTCGGTAAAGGTTTTGGCTTTTGTGAACAGGATGGATTTGGCCTATATCGCTGCCGATATGATTATTTCAAGAGCTGGAGCAGGTTCAGTTTCTGAATTGTGCTTGGTGGGCAAACCAGTACTTTTTATCCCATCGCCGAATGTTGCTGAGGATCATCAGACCCAGAATGCGAAGGCACTAACGGAAAAAGAAGCGGCATTGATGCTCAAGGAAAGCGAATTGGAAACAGCGTTTGAATCAACTTTCTCTGGATTGATGGCTTCAGAGGAAACTCAGAAAAAACTTGGGGAGAATATAAAGAAGTTGGCCATGCCAAAGGCCACAGTACATATAGTAAATGAAATTGAAAAGTTGTTAAAGTGAATTTGAAGGACATCCATAGGGTCTATTTTGTTGGAATCGGAGGTATTGGTATGTCTGCCTTGGCGCATTATTTTAAATATTTGGACAAGGAGGTTGCTGGGTACGATAGAACGGCAACTCCCATAACCAAAGGTTTGCAGGAAAAAGGTATTTCAATTCATTTTGAAGATGATGTGGAAAAAATCCCGACTTCTTTCTTGGCAAGGCAAGGAACTTTGGTGGTGTACACTCCCGCGGTGCCAGATTCGCATTCCGAGTTACAGTACTTTATAAATGATGCATATCCCATCAAAAAACGCTCAGAAGTTTTGGGAATCATCACTAGGGATACCTTTTGCTTTGCAGTAGCTGGGACGCATGGAAAAACAACTACTTCTTGCATTTTGGCACATTTGCTTAAAGAATGTAATGTCCCATTCACTGCGTTTTTAGGTGGGATTTCAGAAGATTTCAACAGTAATTTTGTGTTGGCAGGTACAAAGTATGCCGTGGTGGAGGCCGATGAGTTTGATCGTTCCTTTTTACAACTTTCACCAGACGTAGCTTGCATTACCTCAATGGATGCCGATCATCTGGATATCTACGGAACCAGCGATGAGTTGCAACGATCATTCAAAGATTTTACGAAAAAAATTAAGCCTAATGGGAAACTCTTTGTTAGAAAAGGATTGCCATTGGAGGGAGTGACCTTCGGAATAGAGGATGACTCTGATTATAGCATAGAAAATATTAAAATTGAACAAGGTACCTACATATTTGATCTCGTAACGCCTACGGAGGTGTTGAGGCAAGTTCGTTTCAACAAACCTGGAAGGCACAATTTGCTCAATGGATTAGCTGCTTTTGCGATGGCGGTGCAAACTGGTTCCCCACCACACCGCCTTGCCAAAGCTTTGGAAACCTTCAAAGGAGTGCAGCGAAGATTTTCATACCAGATCAAAGAAAAAGACTTTGTTTTTATAGATGATTATGCCCATCATCCAACAGAAATCAACGCTGTTTTTCAGGCTATAAAAGAAATGCATCCAAACGAAAAGATAACGGCAATTTTTCAGCCGCATTTGTTTTCGAGAACCAAGGATTTTGCAGATGATTTTGCTGCAAGTTTGTCTCAATTTGATATGATTTTATTGTTGGAAATCTATCCGGCAAGGGAAGAGCCCATAGAAGGAATCACATCAGCATGGTTGTTGGATAAAATTGAAAATAAAGAAAAGAAATTAATTTCTAAATCTGAACTTTTAAAAGAGTTAAGTAATTGTAATACAGGAGTTTTGGTAGCTATGGGGGCCGGAGATATAGGAATGGAGGTGCCAAAAATCAAAAAAGAATTGGCTTATGCGAGTTAACTGGGAGTATATAAAATTAACTTTTTTGTGCTTGGCCGTAATTGCTTTGTATGGTTTTGCGGATTATAGGAGCAAAAAGAAAATGGTGGGTGATTTTACTGTTAAGTTTATGGGAGACAATAACTTGTATTTGACTGAGGATGCAGTTAATAAATTGTTAATACAAAATTATGGCAGCGTAAAAAACACGCCCAAAGAACAATTAGTTTTGAATACCATAGAGGAGGTAATTCTGTCTGACGATATGGTAAAGAACGCCCAGGTCTATGTTACTGTAAACGGGGAACTTATCTCTAAGATTGTTCAGCGTAAACCAATTGGAAGAGTAGAGGGAGTCTCTAAATTTTATTTGGATGATTTAGGACAGCGCATGCCATTGTCCCAATATCATTCTGCAAGGGTGCCCATTATTACCGGTGAAATAACGGGAAAAACCTTGGAGGATGCTTATGTGATTTTGGATTATATCAACCAAGACGATTTTCTAAGGAAAAATGTCATTGGTATACATATTGAAGAAGAAGGTAAGTACCAGTTAAAGTTTCGAATGGAAAACTTTGTGGTGAATTTGGGAGGGGTTGATAACCTAAATGCCAAATTCAAAAATTTTATGGCCTTCTATATCAAAGCCGCCAAGGATAATTCTTTGGAGGATTATGGAATAGTAAGTTTAGAATTCAATAATCAAGTGGTTTGCACTAAAATATAAAGTATGGAACAGGGTAATTATTCAGTTGGTTTGGATATTGGAACTACCAAGATAGTGGCAATCATTGGTAGGGAAAATGAATATGGAAAAATAGAGATACTGGGCACTGGAAAATCCAAAAGTCTGGGTGTACATCGAGGAGTGGTCAACAACATAACGCAGACCATTTCATCCATCCAGCAAGCTGTAGAACAGGCAGAGGTCAATTCAGGTCTCAAAATAGGTTCTGTTGTAGTTGGTATAGCGGGGCAACATATTAGAAGTCTTCAGCATAGCGATTACATTACCAGAGCAAATTCTGAAGAGGTTATCAATGATGATGATTTGGATAAATTGTGCAACCAAGTGTACAAATTGGTCATGCTTCCGGGCGAAGAGATTATCCATGTATTACCACAAGAATACAAAGTTGACGGCCAATCTGAAATAAAAGAGCCAAAAGGTATGTATGGAGGCCGTTTGGAAGCCAATTTTCATGTAGTAGTAGGGCAGGTTTCATCCATCAAAAACATTGGTCGATGCATCAAAAGTGCCGGATTGGATTTAGGAAACATCACATTGGAGCCCTTGGCATCAGCAGAAGCTGTTTTAAGTCAAGAGGAAAAAGAAGCAGGGGTGGCATTGATTGATATAGGTGGTGGAACAACTGATTTGGCCATTTTTAAGGATGGAATCATCCGTCATACCTCCGTAATTCCTTTTGGAGGCAATGTTATTACAGATGATATCAAAGAAGGCTGCTCAATTATTGAAAAGCAGGCAGAATTGTTAAAGATAAAATTTGGCTCCGCATGGCCAGGGGAGAACAAGGACAATGAAATAGTGTCCATTCCTGGATTACGTGGGAGAGAACCTAAGGAAATCACTTTGAAAAACCTTTCCAAAATCATCCATGCAAGGGTGGTAGAGATAGTGGAACAGGTGTATGTGGAAATCAAGAATTACGGTCATGAAGAGCAAAAGAAAAAATTGATTGCTGGAATCGTCTTGACCGGTGGAGGAAGTCAACTCAAACATTTGAAACAATTGGTGGAATACATCACAGGTATGGATACCAGAATTGGCTACCCCAACGAACACTTAGCTGGAGATTCTGATGAGGAAATTGCAAGTCCATTATATGCCACTGCGGTTGGACTGTTGATGAATGCTTTGGAATCTGAAAGAAAGTATATGAATGTTGAGGAAGAAAAGATACTTGAAGAAGAGGTATTGGTAGGTCAAGAACAGATTGCCGGTTCTTCCCAAATGGTACAAAAAGAAAGAAAATCCATTTTTGATAAATGGTCCGAAAAGTTGAAGGACTTCTTGGACAATGCAGAGTAATACGATAACCCCTATAAAAACGAAACACGACTGTCATGAGTAAAAACGGAGAATTTGATAACATAGCTTTTGATTTGCCCAAGAACAAAAGCAACGTAATAAAAGTAATCGGTGTTGGCGGTGGTGGCGGAAACGCCATAAACCACATGTTCCAAGCAGGAATCAATGGAGTGGACTTTGTCATCTGCAATACAGATTCACAAGCATTGCAGAATAGTCCAGTTCCGAATAAAATTCAATTAGGGGTTTCGCTCACAGAAGGATTAGGGGCCGGAGCTAACCCAGAAATTGGAGAACAGGCAGCATTGGAAAGTATGGAGGATGTAAAGGGGATGTTGGAACATACTACAAAAATGGCCTTTATTACAGCAGGAATGGGTGGAGGTACCGGAACAGGAGCAGCTCCGGTTATTGCCAAGGTAGCTAGAGAAATGGATGTGCTTACCGTGGGTATTGTAACCATACCTTTTCAGTTTGAAGGAGCTATGCGAAACAAACAAGCGCAGGCGGGAATAGAAAAGCTACGTGCCAATGTGGATTCGTTGATTGTTATCAATAATAATAAGCTTAGGGAAGTTTATGGTAATCTTGGGTTTAAGGCCGGTTTTTCTAAGGCAGATGAAGTATTGGCCACTGCCGCTAGGGGTATTGCAGAGGTAATAACCCACCACTATACTCAGAATATTGACCTTAGGGATGCCAAGACAGTATTGTCCAATAGTGGAACGGCAATTATGGGGTCGGCTACAGCTTCAGGATCCTCCAGAGCCAATGAGGCCATTATGAAAGCTTTGGATTCACCATTATTGAACGACAATAAGATCAATGGGGCTAAAAACGTACTGTTGCTCATCGTTTCAGGTACGCAGGAAATCACAATTGATGAAATTGGGGAAATCAATGATTACATCCAAATTGAAGCAGGTCACGGAGCCAACATCATTATGGGTGTTGGTGAGGATAATGATTTAGGAGAAGCCATTGCCGTAACGGTTATTGCAACAGGATTCAATGTGGACCAACAGGACCATATTGTAAATACAGAAAGCAAAAAAGTGTTCTATACCTTGGAAGATGAACAAACCGCAGAGCAAGACTTGACCCCAGAGGCCACTTCGGTTCAAGAAGTTAAGATTGAAAAAGTGCCGGTTAAGTCAGAGCCAACAATGGTAAAGCACACTTTAGAAATGGAAGAAGAAGTGGAACAAGCTCCGCAAAAAGATTTGGATTTGATTCCAACTACCAGCTATATCAGAAACTTTAATGTTTTTTACGAAGAGGTAGTGCCAGAAAATGTAGAAGATGACTTTATCATTATCGAGGCTAAGAATATTCTAAATGATATAGAAGTGATTGATGCAGAAGTGGTTTCGCCAAAAGCTAAGGAAGAAGATCAATTTACATTGAGTTTTGATATGCCACTCAATCAAATTGAAGAAGATGAAGATGAAAGAGAGCACACCATTACCTTTAATCTAGATGAAGGTGTAAAAGATATTGATGTTAATGAATATGTAGAAGTAAAACCTGTCTTGGAATACAAAAAAGAAGGAGAGACCCGTTACAATTTGGAAGAATACATGGAGTTGGAAACCAAATTAACTGGTGCTCGTTCAGTGGCGGAGACCCATGAGCCAAAATTGGTAGAAGATGAATTGGTATTTGAGAAAAAGACATTGGAGACCAAAGCCGCTACAGGTGATGAAAAGTCATCAGGAGGCAATGATCCTTTCAATAGTTCCATCAGTGATTTGTTAAAAGAGCGTGCTGATGAGCGTAGAAAAAAGTTGAAAAACTTCAACTATAAGTTCCAGAACAATAGAAATAGTATTGACGAGATAGAAAAACAACCCGCCTACAAAAGGCAAGGAGTTGATTTGAACGATGTTCCAAAAGAGCAAAAGGTCTCTAGAACCACTTTAAGCGAAGACAGTAATGATGATCTTCAACTGCGTTCCAACAACTCTTTTTTACACGATAATGTTGATTAGTAGTGTTTAGATTGTGTTCCATTCTAAATGGAAAGCTTCAAACCCGAAAGTTAAGAGACTTTCGGGTTTATTTTTTATCTTCGCTGCCCAAAATACAGAGTAAATGAGTCTGCAGGAAAAGGTTATGACAGAAATGAAAGCTGCAATGAAAGCCAAGGATTCAGTTGCCTTGGAATCGTTGAGGGCAATTAAGTCGGCAATTTTATTGGCAAAAACAGATAAAGGGGCTGGCGGAGAACTTTCTGAAGAAGATGAGGTGAAACTTGTTCAAAAATTAGTTAAGCAACGTAAGGATAGTGCGGCTATTTTTAAAGAACAAGGGAGGGATGATTTAGCTGCTCCCGAATTAGCCCAGGTGGCAGTTATTGAGAAGTTTTTACCAGAACAGCTCACAGAAGAAGAAATAGAAAAAGTGGTGGTGCTTACCATTGAAGAAATTGGAGCAACAGGTATGCAAGATATGGGGAAAGTGATGGGGATGGTCACCAAAGAATTGGCAGGACAAGCAGATGGAAAGACGATTTCTGCAATTGTAAAAGCCAAATTAAGCTCATAAAATTAAGGCCGCGTAGTTCAACTGGATAGAATATCAGATTTCGGCTCTGAGGGTTGAGGGTTCGAATCCTTCCGCGGTCACCATATACATTGAAAAGCCTGAAAATAATACATTTTCAGGCTTTTTTCGTTTACTTAGCTCGATGCCAAAAAGGTTAGTAATTCTAGTGAATGGATTGTAAATGGAATGATTTATTTATCTAAAACCCTTATTCAGAAAGCTGAACTTTTGTTAAAGTAAGTTGCCTTTGAATTTCTTCGGAATTCAGAGCTTCGGAAAAAACACGTATTTGATCAATGTTGCCTTTGAAGATACGTTCTCCTGGGAATTCCGAATTTCGTCCAATAGACCAAGGTGCGGCTACCATAAGATTTTTGGAATCATCTAGATTCGTTTTGGCGACAAGCTTCCCATCAATGTACAATTTTAGACCTGAACCATCACATACACCGGCTATATGGTGCCAGTGATTTTTCCAAGTACTTGGTAAAGGAACAGTGCATTCCCCACGACCCCAACCTCCAGCAAAGAAATTGAGCTTTTTGTCAAGAGTTACTTGAAGTACATGATGATCACCTTTGGCCAGAATATCCGCTGCCGAATTTTCATTGGGTTTGACCCAGGCCATCATGGTCAAGGATTTTTCCAAATTATCCAATGAGGGAGATTTGGGAATTTTGATTTGCGTATTATCTCCATATTCAATTAGATTGTTAATTGTTGGGCCAGTAGTCTGTAATTTGGCATGGTTTTCAAAACCAGAAGCATCCAAAATCGTATCGTTTTTCCTATTTCGTAAAGAGAGATTCAGTAAAATAGTTTGATCAGCTTCATCGAAAACTTTAAATGTGGATTCCACTGCCTTTATTTTTAGGTTATGAAAACCTCGGCTTCCAGCATATAATTTTAACGAGCGAATGGATTGAGAACCAGGTTCAAGACTAACTTCGTCTTTGTAGACTTCTTTTCCGTCTACGGTAATAGGAATATTAAATGAAGTCTTTTCCCAACCAATATTTTGTATCGAATAGCTTACTAATAGGGAATCGCCCAAATGAACCATGGGATTTGCCAATAATTTGGAAATCTTATATTGATCTTTTGGATTTCCTTTTCTCTTTGAGACCGTAATACTTTGTGGCACTGATTCATTGATTTGAACAGCTACCTTGCCTGTTTTGTAAAGTCGGCATGGAATTGAATCAATAAGGACTTTACCTTTTGATACAACTCTATTTTGAGTGGAATAAGGTTTTCCATCGACAAAAAGAGTAGCTATATGCGTACCTAAACTACCTTTATTTTTTAGAATATAGTATATGTAAAATAATTCATCAGTAACTGTTTGTGAAGCGGATACTCCATTCGTTTCCAAGCTGAAATCAGGGGTCTCAAAATCTTCTGAAGCCTTATGTGGACGATTTTTCCCCATGCAAAGGGAAGCATCTTGGGTTGTATGGAAACGCAAAACACCTCCTTTGGCAATTTTCTCATGTGAAATCCAAAGCTGTTCCAAGGGTTTGTTATTCCATTCTATTGATTTGATATATGGATAATCTGGATGCTCGTTCTCTATAATCAAAGTCTTGCCCTCAGGTAAATCAAAATGTATCTTTTTGAACAAAGGAGCAGCTAAATCGTAAACTGGATTGCCCGGTGCTGTAGGGAAAAAGCCAGAAGCACTGAACAGATACCAACTCGACATAGAGCCTAAATCGTCATTACCAGGAATACCGCCTGGACTATCAGAAAATCGATTATTTAGAATAGAACGGACCCATTCTTGAGTTTTTTCGGGTGCTTGGGCATAGTTGAACAGCCATGGGATGTGAAAAATTGTTTCATTATCGAACAGTATCTCACCAGAACGTAACAAAGTATCCAATCTTTGAACAAATAAATCTTTACCTCCCATAAGGTTGATCAAATCATAGGGGCGTTGGGCAACCGCATAGGAATAGATTTGTGCGTTACCTTCCTTGTAACCGAAGTTGCCGGGGTCTGTCCAAAATTTAGACCTGTCTCTTGGTAAAAGCTGCATTTTTTCAGAATGAAATAGGTTTTGGTAAGCATTGCTTCGTTGCAGGAACCGTTCATAATCTTCTTGATGATTTGTAACTTTAGAAAATTGAGCTAAACTCCAATCATCATAGGCATATTCTACCGTTTTAGTGACAGATTCTGATATGGAGGCAGGCACATAACCTATTTCATGATAGCGTTCCAAATCTTCATGACGAAAGGGAGGACGGTCAATATTGTTCAAAAGGGCGTTGTAAGCAGTTTTAGTATCCATTGGGATACCTTTTAAATAGCTGTCCACAATTACGGGAACACTATGGTTTCCTGTCATTGCTTGTGCTGGAAAAAGTCCAGTTTGCTCTGAGGTCCTCAAAAGGGAAGCTACCATTTGCGTTTGACGTTTGCTGTCCAACAAAATCAACAAGGGATGAAGAGTTCTGTAGGTATCCCAAGTGGAAAAACCACCATATTGAACCCCTCCTTTCAATGGTGTTATGCGACCATCTGATTCGCGATAACTACCATCAACATCGGATATCACCCATGGTAATAAAGAGGCATGGTACAATGCTGAATAAAATGTTCTTTTGTGTGATTCGTTGTTGTCTTCAATTGTAATCTTCTGGAGTTGAGCCTTCCAACTATCTTCTGTTTTTTCAACTATACTTGAAAAGGTAGAGTCCCCTAATTCAGTTTTTACATTTAATTCTGCGTTTTCATGACTTACCGTAGAGCTCGAAAGACGAATTTCAACAATGGTTGATCCTTGTTTCTCTGGAGCAAAATTTAGGATTACTCCTTTTTTCTTGCGAAGCAAATTAACTATTGGCCTATTGGTTTGAAACCAACTATTTCTATAATTGCCTTTTATGGTAATGGAGTCTATCTGTTCAATCTCTCCAACATCTCCCAAGTAAATATGTGGAGTGGTGTTTTCGGGAAAATGAATCCTGAAAATACCACTTCTGGTAGTTGCTGTAGTTTCAATCCATGTGCCATTATCTGTTAATTCTACTTTGTAATAACCCGGATGTGCAGTCTCTTTGTCATGTGAAAAGGGGCGCGTAGTACTATTGGGTTGGAAATTTTCAGGAGATATAACGGGCATTAACTGTACTTTTCCGGTGGAACCCATTGGATACCCACTGTAGTGTTCCATACAACTGAAAAAATAAATATGTTCCTTGTCTGAATAATAGTATCCTTTAAGTGGAGCAACAGAAGTTTCAGGGGAGATTTGTATATAGCCAAAAGGGGCGACCGCACCAGGATACGTCCCACCTTCTTTTCCCCATTTGGTTGGAACTTTGCTTATAGCTGTTCCAACAAAGAGGTTTACTTGATCTAAAAAAGAGGGGTTTTGAGCAAATGTGTTTGAATTATATCCAAAAAGAAAGACAAGTGTCAAAAATGAACTCAAAACAAAGGAAATGCCAGAAATATACATTTTAATGATTTTACGCATTGGAAAACCAGGTATTTGATTAGTAAAAATTAGGAGGGATTCCAAAATATTTTGAGATATTTCTTTTTGGAATCAATTTGCTGGCACATCACAAATATATAATGCAAATGACAAATAATTAAGTTGTCAACCCAAAGAGTTTTAGTTTAAAGAGCGCATGTTCTTAACGCTGCAGGTTGTATTTTCCAGATTTATTGAATTTCATAGTTGCTTTGACCAAAAACTAGAAACATGACCATTTCAAATTTGTCTTTCAGCTGTTTTCTCAGAATAGAGTAGGCCTTGGTGATTTGATTTTCAACAGTTTTAACAGAAATATTCAAATGTTCAGCTATTTCCATATTGGTGAGGCCTTCACTCTTACTTAAATTAAATATTTGTTGACATCTGGCTGGCAGTTTGGCGATTTCTTTTGTGACCAATGCCACCAATGTTGCCATTTCCTCCTTATCGGTTTTTTCAACAACATTGTTGAGGGATTCAATGTATTTGCGTTGCAATAATAGTGTAGATTGATTTTTTTGGTAGGTATTTACGAACTCATTGTATACCAATTTGTACAGAAATCCTTGGATTGAAAATCGTGCGTCCAGTTTTTGTCGAAATTGCCATGTCTTTAAAAAAACAGTTTGAACAATATCCTGTGCCATTGAAAAATCATTGATAAGACCCAATGCATATGCATGTAATTTAGAATGGTATTCGTCCAGTAAAAACATATATGCCTTTTCATCTCCGTTTTTTAATGCGGAAATCAAAATTTTGTTATCCTGGAACTTTTTATCAAGATTCATGAATACAAGTTAAAAAAAATGTGATGGTTAAAAAAAAACTTGAAAATTTTATAGGGGTGTCAAAAATTTGCTTGGTATTTAAATAAGATAAAAGGAATATGGTGTCCCCCGAAATTGAGAAATGTCTAGTAAATTTTGTCAATAAATCTGCTAATGTAGAGGAATTGAGGGTTTTGGAAGTTTGGATTAAAGACCTAAAAAACCATTCCGTTTTTGAGGAGTATGTAAAGACACATTTCATTGTTACACTGGCCAATAGCAACCCGGATTCCAGCGCTATTCGATTTAGTTTATTAGAAGAAATACGCAAAGAAAAACGAAAAAGAAGGATACTTTCCACCAATTTTTTTCTTAAATATGCCGCTATCCTCTTATTTATGGTTGGGGCTGGATATTTTATCAATAATGAATTTGGCCAAAACGATTCAGACCAACAACTTATAGTCCCAAAAGAAGAGGTCATAACCTTACAATTGGAAGATGGCACCACAAGGGTAATTGAGGAAAATGGTTCAGTACAAGTAAAGGATCGGAGAGGTAATATTCTTGGGAAACAACAAGGTTCTAAACTTGTTTATGATACAGCTCCAGCAACATACGAACTAGTATACAATACACTGACAGTTCCATATGGTAAACGTTTTGATGTTGTCCTTTCTGATGGAACCCATGTCTTCTTGAATGCAGGTACGTCTCTAAAATTTCCTGTACAGTTTATTCCTGGTCAAAATAGGGAGGTATTCTTGAATGGAGAAGCATTCTTTGATGTTGTAAAGGATACCGAAAACCCCTTTTTAGTGAATGTTGACGAGTTGAGCGTACAAGTATTGGGTACAAAATTTAATGTGGCCAATTACACTGAGGACACGTTCACCGATGTTGTACTTGTAGAAGGGTCTGTAGACCTTGACCCTGGTGACAATGGGACTGTTGAAAATGTGATTTTAAAACCCGGCGCAAAAGGATCATTCAACAAAGTTGAAAAGACTATTTCTACGAAAAAAGTAAATACCTCAATATATACGGCTTGGGTGGAAGGTGATGTTGTGTTTAGAAACGCCCGTTTTCAAAATATTGCCAAGCGGTTGGAACGTCTCTATAATGTGAGAATAATTAACAATAATAGGGAACTTGACAATGAGGTTTTCAATGCCAGTTTTGAGGTTGAAAACGAAAACATAAATGACATTTTACGATATTTTAACAAGGTGTATCAAATAGAATATAAAATTGCAAATGATACAATAATAATTAACTAACTAAAAAATCATCCTAGTATCAATGAAGTAAAAATCAAATAAAACCAAATTAATACTTAAAGTTCAACGGGGAAATTAGTTGAACAAAAAATCGGGAAATGCTGGCACATTCCCCGATATGTTAAGTGATCAAAAAAACGAGTAACCACTATTAAACATTCAAAATTATGAAAAAACCAATAAACTCATGGTTCCTTGGACCTTGGGAGTTTAAGCTAGACCTAAAAATGAAGCTTTCGTTTCTTTTTCTTTTCACTACGGTGTTCATGATAAGAGCCAATTCTTCATATTCCCAGAACGTGCGGGTCTCGCTTGATATTCAGAACGCTACTGTAGCTGAAGTGATTGATGAAATTGAAGCAACTACAGAATTTAAGTTTCTTTTTAATATTAAAGAGGTAAATCTTAATCGAAAAATTTCCCTCACTGTAAGAAAACAAAGAATCAATAGGGTTTTAGATAAACTTTTTTCCAGGACCCAAACTTCTTATGAAGTGGACAATAGGAAGATTTTACTCTTTCAGAAAAGAGATGAAAAATCTTGGGATATTATCAATAAGCCAGAAAAATTACAATACTCAGTAACTGGTAGTGTCTTGGACTCCAATGGAATTCCCTTGGCTGGCGCCAATATTTTAGAAAAAGGAACCACCAATGGTACGTTAACAGATTTTGATGGAAATTTTTCCATAGATGTGGCTGGCGAAAATGCTGTCCTGGTTATTTCTTATCTAGGATTTAGAACAATGGAAGTGCCTGTTGACGTACAAACTGCGATGTCGATTACTATGGCTGAGGATGCTGCTGGTCTAGATGAAGTTGTTGTTGTAGGTTATGGAACCCAAGAAAAGACCAAAGTAACGGGTTCTGTGGCGTCCGTAGGCGGTGAAGCTATTGAAAATGTTCCCGTTCCCGGAGCTTCTCAAGCCTTGCAAGGCCGTGCGGCTGGGGTAAATGTGGTGCGCAACGGTGGTGCACCAGGTCAAGCAGGACAGATTAGGGTGCGGGGTACAGGTACGGTGAACAATGCTTCACCTTTAGTTGTTATTGATGGTGTTCCCTCTGGAAGCATCGACGATATCAACCCCAATGATATTCAATCCATCGAAGTATTGAAAGATGCTTCTACTTCAGCTATTTACGGGCTTCGGGCCGCTAACGGGGTAGTGCTCGTGACCACCAAAAAAGGCCGTCGCAACCAAAAATTATCGGTTACCATAAATGGCTATGCCGGATTTTCCAATGCCATTAAAACGATCGATGTGTTGGAGGCTCCTGATTTGGTAACGTTAAAAAAAGAACGGTACACTAATGACGGTATAGAAGGAAATGCCATTTGGGACGATCCCTATTATGCCGTGCAGCGTACCAACTGGCAAGACGAATTGCTGGGTACGGGTTCCACCAATAACATTGATTTTACCATTACGGGAGGTTCTGAAAAATCAGCCTATTCTATTTCAGGAGGGTATTTTAAAGAGGACGGGATGATAAAAAATTCTTTCTATAAGAGAATTAATTTTAGAATAAATTCCGATCATAAATTGACTAAATGGCTGACTTTTGGTGAGAATATGCAGTTGACCCGTCAAAGCGGCAATTTTTTGAATACCAATTCTGCCCAAAGTGGTTACTTATGGAGTGCCATTCGTTTCAATCCTGCGCTTCCGGTAAGAAATGAAGATGGCTCCTACAGTTCTACACAGGTCAGTACGGAATTTGGGGATATCAATAACCCCGTTTATATGGTGGATATCACTGATCAGGAAGAAACCCGAAACCGTTTGTTGGGCAATATCTACACCGAATTTAACCTTATGGAAGGATTGAAGTTCAGGGCCAATTTTGCGGTGGATGCCACCTTAAAGGATTGGGATGAGTATTCACCCCAGATTACCGATCAAACACGGCAAAATGATATTGCCGATTTGTATCGTAGGTATGAGGAACAATATTCCTTGCTCAACGAATATTATTTGACCTATCAAAAGGTCGTTGCCGATGCCCATAATGTGAAATTTGTGGGAGGGTATACCACTCAGGCATTTGAGACGGATTGGTTTTCTGCGGAAATCGATGGTTTTTCCAATGAAGACCCTACACAACGCGTACCTGAATCGGGTGAAACCTTGGATGATATTAGCGGAAATAAGGAAAAAATTCGCTTGGCCTCTTATTTTGGTCGATTGAACTATGACTATAAGGGCAAATACCTATTCTCGGCCGTATTCAGAAGGGATGGTACATCCCGTTTTGCAGAGGACAACCGTTGGGGCAACTTTCCTGCTTTTTCTGCGGGTTGGCGAGTTTCTGAAGAAGACTGGTTCAAAAGCAATACCATCGATAATATAAAACTAAGCGGTAGTTGGGGACGTTTGGGCAATCAAAATGTAGACCCCTTCCAATATTTGGCGTTGATCAATGCCAGTAGAAGGTATTCCTTTGGAGGTGAACAGATTACTGGAGCAAGTCTTTCAAGGATACCGAATGTCAACATAGGCTGGGAAATTGCCGAATTGACTGATTTTGGGGTGGAATTCGATTTGTTTGACTACAAGTTAAACGGTAAGGTTGGCTATTTCATTAAGGAAACCGAAGATATGCTATTGGCCCCTGCATCCTTGAGTTCATTGGGGCGTGCTGACATTCCCGACCAAAATGTAGGTTCGTTGCGAAACAAAGGACTAGAAATTGAACTTAGCTACAATGGTACTTTTGGAGATGATCTGTCCTTCAGTATTGCTGCCAATGCCTCATTCATCGACAATGAAATACTCGATTTAGGGGAGAATGAATTTTTACAGAGTCAATTTTATGGAAGGCCTAATCAAGAGATTACCAGAACATTTGTTGGTCAACCCATTGGCACATTTTATGGATGGCGTACCGATGGTTTGTACCAAAATGCTTCGGAAGTTGCCAATGATCCCAATATTACCAATGATCCACGAAGAGCGGCAGGGTCTATACAGCCAGGGGATGTACGTTTTGTGGATATGACCGGCGATGGCATTATTGATGATCAGGATAGGGTTGTTATTGGCGATCCCAACCCAGACGTTACCTATGGTCTTAATCTTGGGTTGAACTACAAGAATTTTGATATTAACGCCTTTTTCTTGGGTGAGGCCGGTGTGGATATCTATAATGCCGACCGTATGCAGGGCTTGGATCCCACCTATCCCTTTAATATGTATGCAGAGGCCATCAACCGTTGGAATGGCGAAGGGACGAGTAATAGCATTCCCAGGATGACCACCAATAGAGACAACCTCAACCACCGGACCTCTGATCTTTTTGTGGAAAATGGAGGCTTCTTTAGGTTGAAGAACTTATCGATAGGGTATAACCTTCCTTCAGAAATTCTCAATCCTATAGGTATTGAAAAAATCAGGATTTATGTTACTGGTCAAAACGTGTTTACCATTACCGATTATTCTGGAATGGATCCTGAATTGGGATACATCAACCAGAATACATATGGAAATCTACAAAAGAATGTGGATTACGCCCAATACCCACAGGCGCGCACCTTTACCTTAGGAACCACCATTAAATTTTAATCAAAAAAAGCTATAAAGATGAAAAATAGTAAATATATCTTGATTGTGTCCTTGGTATTTGCAATGGCATGTTCAGAAGATTATTTAGATACTGAACCTTTTGGTCAGTCCACATCCGATCAATTTTGGAGAAATGCCGATGATGCCGTGGCTGCGGCCAACGCGCTCTATGAACCCTTGGACGATGAGGATTTTTACGGCCATAGTGAACAGACCTTTGAAATTGTCAGCGATGATTTTTGGAGGGCTGGTGACCACGGTGAAGACCAAGCCATTGAAGATTTAACGTTTGATGCTGCCAATTCGCAATTGCGATCAAGCTATAGCCGCAAATACGAGATTGTCAACCGTGCCCATGCCGTGTTGATCAACGTCCCTGATATTGAAATGGATCAGACCCTTAAAAATAGGGTTTTGGGTGAAGCCTATTTTATGCGGGGTTTTGCCAGATGGAGACAGCATGTTATTTATGGGGCCTTACCCATTGTAACCGAAGAGAACTACATCAATAATGAGTTCAACCAGCCTAAACCAACCGTGGCCGAGTTTCAAGCGGCCATTGAAGCCGATTGGTTGAAAGCCGTTGACCTATTGCCCGCCAGTTATTCAGGGGATGATATAGGGCGTCCAACCAGCGGTACGGTCAATGGTTTTTTGGCCAAGCTCTATTTGTATATGGATGACTTAAATGGTGCCATTACAGCAGGGGAGAAGGTTATTAATGGACCTTATGCCTTGGCAGGGGATTTTGCTGATAGCTTTGCCATAGCAACGGAGAACAATCCTGAAGTATTGTTTGCCGTACAATGTTTGGACAACTGGAACTCCCAGGATTATCGGATCTATACGACGCCAAGACCTTGGGGTGGGTGGGACTTTCACGAACCCATCCAAGATTTGGTGGACGAGTTTGAAACCGGCGACCCCCGTTTGGAAGCTACCGTGTTCAAATTGGGCGATATGGTTGATTTAGGAGGTGATGCAGGTGTGACCGAATATGTGGAAGGCTTGTCACAGACCAACTACCACTTCAGAAAATTTGCCTCATGGAGATCGAGTGGAGGTTTGGACGGAGGTCAGAATATTCCTATTCTTCGCTCTTCTGATATCTACTTGGTTGTGGCCGAAGCCAAAATCAGGAGAGATGGTGCTGGTGCAGGTGATGCTGAATTGAATGCAGTGCGTACACGTTCTTTGGGAGCTGGAGCTGCAATTTCTGGAGCAGGTATGACTGAATTGATCCATGAACGCCGTGTTGAGCTAGCAGGTGAAAATCAGCGTTTTGCCGATTTAAAAAGATGGGACAAAGCCGGAATCATTGATTTGGTACAACATTTTCAAATTGACCGAGGACAGTTTAAACCTGCTCGGACTTTTACGAAACCAAAGCATTATTATTTTGCTATTCCTCAGAGAGAAATTGATCTTTCAAATGGAGTTATAGAGCAAAATGACGGGTATTGAGTTAGTTTTGTATAATTAGTTAATTGAGCAATGGGGCAGCTTTTTTAGTTGTCCCTTGCTATTACATACCATATAATGTTCTTGTGGAAAGAATAAATAGTTTTCTTATTTTCAGTTTTAGGTCATGAAAACCAATATCAAAAAATCAGATTTAAGATTATGGGCTATAGCTATGCTGTGCTGTGCTGTCCTAACAAAATGTAATAAGAAAAATCTAAAACAAGACCATTTATTAGGTGCATGGAAAGTTGATTCCACATTTACGTACTACAACGGATTTTCATCCACAAAAACTAAAGAAGGTGGTGATTGGGGAATTTGCGTGTATAGCAAGGATAGTATAATGCGTGAATCCAAATACGGAACCTACCGTAGTTTTTATTATAGTTTTAGCGACACTGATAGCCTTTTTCTTTCCTCGACCAACAATGCAAAAGATACAGTTAGGCTACAAATTTTAGCGTTGGACAAAAAGCAATTGGTTCTTAAAATTCCCAAAAAGCCAATTTTTGAATCAGATGGGTTCCAAGAAAGATACGAAATACGTTACCACTCCCGTACAGATACCCCATCAGGTAAGTTAAGCGTATTAAGAGGGTACAAAGAATAATCAAAATATTAGAACATGGCCATTAAAGTAAAGCTATTGGTTCTATTCGGTCTAACACTGATTTTTTTTAGTTGCGATCGTAAGCAAGACAATAGTGAAAATGAACATGATATTGAAGAAAAGGCACGCTACAGTTTTCTTCCGGTTGAGAAGTCTGGACTTGATTTTATAAATCGAATCAATGAAAGCCCAAGTGTTAATGGAGTGGTCTATGAATACTTGTATAATGGCGGAGGCATTGCAGTTGGGGATTTTAATAATGATGGTTTGGCCGATCTGTATTTTACAGCGAATCTTTCTGATAATGCCCTTTACTTGAACCAGGGAGGATTGAAATTTCAACGGGTAACCGCACAGGCGCATGCTCAAGGTAAAAAAGGATTTTCAACTGGGGTTACAACGGTAGACATTAATTCAGATGGCCTTTTAGATATCTATATTTCCAAATCGGGTAAATATCCCAATCCTGAATCAAGACGGAACGAATTGTACATCAATACTGGTACTAATGCAGATGGCGTTCCGGTATTTGATGAACAAGCTTCTAAATATGGTTTGGATATTCCTGACCATTCCACACAAGCTACTTTTTTTGACTACGATAGAGATGGAGATTTAGATATGTTTCTGCTCAACCATAACACTGACCCCGGCGAAACAGAAGCAAACCTTGATGCTTTATTGGATGCTGAGTCGGGCTACAGCAATAACAAGCTATTTAGAAATGACAACAATCACTTCACCGATGTCTCAAAAGAAAGTGGTATTGTCAACAACGGTATTGGTTATGGCCTTGGGGTGTCCATTAGTGATATCAATAATGATAAGTGGCCCGATATAATTGTTGGAATGGATTATTCGGAGCGGGATCATATGTATTTAAATCTAGGGGATGGCACTTTTAAAGAAGTCATGAATGAAGCAACCAACCATATATCTAACTTTTCCATGGGCAATGATGTGGCTGATATCAATAATGATGGCCTCATGGATTTCATTACTGTTGATATGGTCTCCAATAACAACTACGATTTAAAGACCAATATGAGCGGTATGAACCCGAAACGCTTTTATAATTTGGTGGATAAAGGTCTACACCATCAATATATGTTCAATACGGTTCAGCTTAACCAAGGAAATATGCTGGGAAAAGGTTTGATTCCTGCATTTTCTGACATTGCACAATTCTCTGGTCTTGCTGCTACAAATTGGAGTTGGGCGCCGCTTTTTTTTGATATGGACAATGATGGTTGGCAAGATTTATTTGTCTCCAATGGAGTAGTGAGGTCCTTCAGAAACAACGACTTTATTTTGTACAAACGTCAAAGAGTGTCCAAACTCTATGACGATATGAAGAAATATGCCAATAGAGATTCCCTCATAGCCGACTATTATGATGACCTTTTAAAGAGGATGCCAGAGAAAAAGGAAGTCAATCTATTATATCTGAACAATTCAGATTTCACTTTCAAAGAGATGAGCAAAAAGTGGAATTTACATATGCCCTCAGTAACCAATGGTGCCGTTTATGTGGATTTGGACAATGATGGTGATTTGGATATTGTGGGAAACAATATTAATGAGCCTGCCACTATTTATCAGAATAATACCGTTGAATCATCAAAAGGAGGCAATTATCTAAAGATAAAGTTTAAAGGACCACAGGGAAATACTTTTGGAATAGGTTGTAAGGTTGAGGTTGAAGAAAATGACGTGAAACAGACCAAAGAGCTCTATGTTTCGAGAGGATTTCAATCTTCGGTGGGTAACACCCTTCATTTTGGAGTGGGAGAAGAGGATAGTATTTCTTCAATACGGGTACAATGGCCGGATGGAAAACAACAAATAATGTACGGAGTTGATGCTAATCAGACCTTGCTTGTTGATTATGTCAATGTAGTGCATGAAGAGAAAAATCACAATAAAGAACTTAATAAACCTATTTTTAAAAGTGCCGAAGAATTCGAGGATTTGTTTGTGCACAGGGAAAACGAATATGATGATTTTGAGAAAGAGATTCTTTTGCCTCACAGATATTCCAAAAATGGCCCTGCGTTGGCTGTTGGGGATGTAAATAATGATGGACTTGATGATTTTTTTGTTGGAGGAGCATTGGGACAAGCAGCCTCTCTCTTTTTGCAAGGAAGAGATGGGGATTTTAGGGAAACCAATGTAACCATCTGGGAAAAGGATAGGAATAAAGAAGATAGTGCAGCCGAATTATTTGATGCTGATAATGATGGCGATCTAGACCTTTATGTCGTTTCTGGTGGAAATGAGAAAGAAGCATCAAGCACTTATTACCAAGATCGTTTCTATGAAAATAAAGGGGAAGGCATATTTGTTAAGACTTCCAAAGTATTACCTAACATAACTACAAGTGGCGCTTGTGTAACTGCGGCCGATTATGACAATGACGGGGATATGGATTTGTTTGTAGGCGGAAAAACTGTACCAGGTAAATATCCCTTTTCTCCATCAAGCACAATACTAAGAAATGAAACTCAAAGCGGTAAAATTGGTTTTGTGAATGCTTCGGATGAAGTCGCTCCCTTTTTAAAGGAATTGGGCATGGTGTCAGATGCCCAATGGGCAGATATCGATAATGATAACGATTTAGATCTCATTGTTTCAGGAGAATGGATGCCCATTAAAGTCATTGAGAACAGAAATGGTCATTTTTTTGATAATACTGGGAAGACCATACTAAACAATTATGTAGGGTGGTGGTATAGTATTGTTTTGGCAGATTTTGACAATGACGGTGATCTTGATATAATGGCTGGGAATCTGGGTGAAAATTATAAATACAAAGCTTCTGATGAAGAGCCTTTTGAAATTTATGCCAACGATTTTGATAAAAATGGGACTTTGGATATTGTTTTGGGATATCATGAGGAAGGAAAAGTTTATCCACTACGCGGTAGACAATGCAGTTCTGATCAAATGCCCTTTATAAAGAAGAAATTTTCAACATATGATGAATTTGGTGCAGCAGACCTTGCTAAAGTATATGGAACTGAAAACTTGAACGCATCATTACATTATAAAGCCAATACCTTTTCCTCAGTCTATATTGAAAATCTCGGGGATTTTGAATTCAAGGTAAAAGAACTACCACCCACGGTTCAATTTTCATCTGTGAACAGCATTTTAGTGGATGATTACAATGGAGATGGGAACATGGATGCTATAATGGCGGGAAATCTATATGGCTCTGAGGTGGAAACTCCAAGAAACGATGCAAGCTACGGAATTGTTCTGTTGGGGAATGGTGATAATACTTTTAAAGCGTTATTTCCTTATGAAAGTGGTCTGTTTGTAAAAGGAGATGTAAAAAAGGCACAAAAAATGGCTCAAACGCCTTCGGGAGATAAATATGTAGTTTTTGCACGAAATGATGAGTCAATTCAATTTTTGAAATACAAATGATAAATAGACATAAGTTCTACTTCGTTAGGATTGTTTTTCAATAAGCTTACCATTTTTTAACTTAAAAAACACCTTAATAAAATGGATTCATATTGATGGATTGTTTTAGCATTCCTCATTATGATTTCTTCCTCTAGAATCCATTGTAATAGCAGATTATTGGTAGTAATTTTCTTGGAAATCGTCCTAATATTCCAATATTGGTTAATATAATACAAGAAGAGGATAACTTTCATCACTTTTTTTTTAAGCATAGCCATACATTTACAAGTGTAAATTTTACGCTTATTAATCTTTAATAAATTATAAAGGTTTGGGACAATGAGTTTTAAGTAAAAAAACCAACTAACTAAAAAGTAGATTATGAGAATGGCTAACTTATTAAAAAGAACATTTTTAGGAACCAATTTTGCAAAAAAGCAACTTTTGGTTTTTGCTTTTTGTTCGTTTTTCTTGCAGTTTGCCCTTGCGCAGCAAAGGGTAACAGGAACAATTACCGATCAGCAGGGAATTCCTGTTGTTGGAGCATCTGTTGTGGAGCAAAATACCAACAACGGTACGGTTTCAGATTTTGATGGGAACTATGAAATAACTGCGGCACCTGATGGTGTTTTGGTCTTTTCCTATTTAGGCTTTAAGACCAAAGAGATTTCGGTTGGCTCAACATCTGTCATCAATGTTGTGTTACAGGAAGATTTGGAACGGCTAGGTGAGGTCGTGGTTATTGGTTACGGTACCCAAAATAGAGAAGAGGTGACCACAGCAATTGCCACGGTTAAACCAGAAGATTTTAATCCAGGCTTCGTAAGAGATGCTGCTGACTTAATTAGGGGGAAAGTGGCTGGTTTGAGCATCAGTAATGGTTCTGGTGACCCCTCGGCTACTTCTTCTATTTCGTTAAGAGGTATATCTTCCCTTCAAGGAAATGCGGATCCATTGGTATTGATTAATGGATTGCCAGGTAATCTTAACAGTGTGGCCCCGGAAGATATTGAAAGTATTGATGTGTTGAAAGATGCATCGGCATCTGCGATTTACGGTACTAGAGGTGCTAATGGTGTGATTCTAATTACCACTAAATCGGGTAAAGGTAATATGGCTCCAACACTTACGTATTCGCATTATACATCCATGTCTTCTTTTGGGAGGACTGCCGATTTTTTGGATGCCAATGATGTTAGACTGCTGTTGGCAGAAGGAAAAACATTGCCAAATTTTGGGGACGATTTAGGGTATGCTACCGATTGGTTGGATGAAATCTCCAGAACGGCCGTAGCACACAACCACAATTTAAACTATAGTGGGGGTAATGAGACATCTACTTATGCTGTGAATGTGAACTATATCGATCAAGAAGGGGTATTTAAAAAATCATTCAATGAAGAATTTCGCATTAGTGCCGATGTAAACCATACCATGTTTAATGGCTTGCTAAAGGTAAACGCCAATATAGTGAATGGTATCCAAAACTTAGGAGCACTTGGTGATGGCTCTGCGTTTAACAATTTGATATACAGGCAAGCTCTAATTAGAAACCCTACGGATAGGGTAAGGAACGATGATGATTCCTTCGTTCAAAACACAAGTATTTTACAATATGTGAACCCTGTGGGGATGATTGAATTGACGGACGGCATTATTAAAAATAAATGGATGCGGTTGACAGGGAATGTGACTCTTACACCTCTTGAAGGATGGGAAAACAATATTATGGTGGCAACTAGGCAGAGCACTAACCTAAGGGGGTATGCCGAGAAAAAAGAATATCTAGGGTATAATGGAGAGCAAAGAAATGGTTTTGCTTCTCGCTCAACGGAACAAAATAAGACTGATTTAATGGAGATTACCTCAAAATACAGTAAGTATTTTGATAAGCACAATTTTTCTGTTTTAGGGGGGTATAGTTATCAGTATTTTGTAACAGAAGGATTTTGGGCCAATAATCAGGATTTCCCCACAGATGCTTTTACCTATAATAATTTAGGAGCAGGTCAGGGTATAGACAATGGTCTTGGAGGTATGAGTAGTTCGAAATCCGATAATACATTGATTGGTTTCTTTGGGAGGTTTACGTATGGTTTTGATGGAAGGTTTAACCTTTTGGCTAGTTTTAGACGTGAAGGTTCCTCAAAATTCGGTGAAAACAATAAATGGGGAAATTTCCCAGCTATCTCAGCTGGATGGACACTCAGCAATGAATCCTTTTTGGAGAATGTAGATTTTGTAAACAACCTTAAACTGCGCGTGGGGTATGGTGAAACCGGAGTGTTGCCCAATGATTCCTATAGGTCGTTGACTTTGTTGCAGTACTCAGGTACTTTTTATAACAATGGAGATTGGGTACAAGGTTTGGATGCCAATTATAATCCCAACCCTGATTTGCAATGGGAAGTGTCCAAGGAGGTCAATTTAGGACTTGATTTTGCCTTTGCCAATAACCGAATTAGTGGTAGTGTTGATTTGTATCGCAAAAAAACCGAAGGAATGTTGTGGGATTTTGGAGTTCCAGAACCTCCGAATTTAGCTAGTACTACTTTGGCAAATGTTGGAGAAATGGAAAACAAAGGTTTTGAGGTATTATTGAATGTAGCCCCTATACAAACAGGTGATTTTTCATGGGATACGAACATAACGGTGTCGCATAACAAAAATGAATTGTTAAGCCTTTCCAATGATTTATATGAGATTGACGGAAATTTCATTCCCGGTTTTACTTTGAGTGAACCCGTATCTCAAGTCACCCATAGGAATGAAGTAGGACAGCCTATTGGTAATTTTTGGGGTCTAAAATCAGTAGGTATTGATGATGATGGTTTATGGGTTATAGAGTTGCCTGATGGGAGTCAAGTGCCTTGGAGTACAGAATTGGATACTGATGATAATAAACAAATTTTAGGTAATGGTTTTCCTAGTTATATTGCTGGTATAACTAATACCTTCCGCTATAAAAACTTTGACTTGAGCTTTTTGCTTAGGGGTGCTTTCGATTTTCAGATTATCAATGCGCAACGTGTTTTTTATGAAAACCCTAATGTCACTTATAATGTGCTGGATTCTGCTTACGATCCAATCTATGGAAAGGATGTGGCCTTGGCCACACCACAAACATTTGTGAGTTACTATGTTGAGGATGGAGATTATGTGAAATTGGACAACGTTACTTTGGGGTATAATTTTAATGTAGATAAATTGAAATTTCTTCAATCATTACGGGTATACGCTACCGGTAATAATTTGGCCATTTTCACCAACTATTCGGGTATAGATCCAGAAATTATTAGAACTACAGAACTTGTTAATGGTGCTAGTGGGGCATTAACCCAAGGCACGGATAGCAGAGATAAATATCCTACGGTAAGAACGTTTACCCTAGGGCTTAATGTAAATTTTTAAAATTGCTTTGATATGAAAGATGTTAAAATAAAAATGGTTGTTGTAGCCCTAGGTCTGTTCATCATGGGCTGTACAGATTTAAGTGAAACCGTATACAGCGATATCATCGCTGAGGAAACTGAATTTACTGAAGATGATTTGGATTTGATTATTGCCACGCCTTATTCAAATATGAGGAACATCTATTGGTGGTGGGACGGACTTTTTGATATCTATGAGGAATCTTCCGATTTGATTGTGACCCCCAATCGAATAGGTATAGGATGGGGAGGGTATTACCTTACAATGCACAAGCATACATGGAATCCTGATGTAAGTCATGTAGAGGCTTTATGGGATAGGGCATATGGGGCAATAACCAATGCTAATAAAGCTATTCTGCAGTTGGAACAATTACCAGATGCTGAAGGCGTGGAAAATTATATTGCAGAAATGAGAGCATTAAGGGCCATCTGTTACTATCTGTTGTACGATAACTATAGAAATATCCCTGTAGTAACAACATTTGATGTGCCAGATGGTTTTATACCAGAACAATCTTCAAGTCAAGAAACATATGATTTTATTATTGCAGAACTGAACGAGGTAATGCCACTGCTTAGTTCAGAGAAAGGCAATGTAGGTGCAACCTATGGAAGAGTAACGACTTGGGCAGCAAAAATGACTTTGGCCAAAATGTACCTTAATTCGGAAGTATATGTTGGTACTGAGCGTTGGACGGAAGCCTTGGAGCAGGTAAATGACATTATTGATAATGGAGGTTTTGAATTAACTGAAGATTTTTCCAATGTTTTTGCCATAGAGAATGAAAACCTTTCAGAAACTATTTATGCCATTCCTTTTGATAATGTAAATGCAGGGGGGTCATATTTGGCATATAAGACCCTTTTGAATATTAGTAGTCAAACCTTTGACCTTTCAGGTTCTCCGTGGGGGGGGAGTGCCGCTATACCTCAGTTTATAGATACTTATGATGAGGATGACCAAAGACTTACAGATACTTGGTTGGGTGGCCCTCAATATACAAGTTCAGGTGCCCCTTTACTTGTTGATCCAAGTGACCCCGATTCGCAATTGGTATATAAAAACTATTTTAAAAATGTAGATGAAGCTGAAAATAATGACGGCTATCGCTTTGTACGTTATGAAATAGGAGCTGGTAATATAGGAACAACGTCTAATGATGTCCCCTTCTATAGATTGACAGATGCATTAATGATTAAGGCAGAGTGTCTGTTGAGAACAGGAAGGGCAGATGAAGCTGCTACTATCGTTACACAAATACGCCAAAGGGCATTTAAGGACACCAATCCGAGCAAGGCTGTTGTTACAGGAGCTGAATTGATGCAAGGCAGTAATTATCAGTACGGCATCCAAGAGGATGGGGTAATTACTAATCTAGAAGGTGGAGATGATATTGAATACGGCCGTTTCTTAGACGAATTAGCATGGGAATTTGTTGGGGAACACCATAGGAGACAAGATTTGATTCGATTTGGTGTGTATACCACTAAATCTTGGCTGTCGCATACTCCTAATGGAGATTATAGGGCAGTGTTCCCAATACCTCAGAGTCAATTGGACAAAAACCCTAATCTAGCGCAAAACCCTGGTTATTAGATTTTTATTTGAGTTAGTTTAAGTTTAGTTAAAAAGTCAAAGAAGCGATAACCTCGACATTCTTTGGCTTTTTTAATTTTTATATAAATTAGGCTATGGGATATTCTGAAATTGAGTTTTGATGGATAAAAGGAAGTTTTTATTTTTTGGTTTATGTTTGGCCCTGCTTTTTGCATGTTCAAATGATGAGGAGCTTATTGATAATAAAGTTTTTGAAGCAATGCCTTCCTCCGTAACGGGAATTGAATTTTCCAATGACCTTACTGAAAGTCATGCCCTGAATTATTTTACCTATTCTTACCTCTATATGGGTGGCGGTGTGGCTGCTGGGGATATCAACAATGATGGACTTATTGATATTTATTTCACTGGAAACCAGGTTTCCAATAAGCTATATCTCAATAAAGGAAACCTTCAATTTGAGGACGTAACCAGGAAAGCAGGTGTTGGTGGTGATGGAAGATGGTATACGGGTGTCACCATGGCTGATGTAAACAGCGATGGTCTTTTGGATATTTATTGTTCTGTAAGTGGTAAATTTTTGCCAAGGGACAACCAACTTTTCATAAATAACGGTGATGGCACTTTTTCTGAAAAAGCTTCCGAATATGGAATTGCAGATAAAGGAAGCACTATTCAGTCTACTTATTTTGATTATGATAAAGATGGAGATTTAGATTTGTATGTAGGTAATTACCCTCCTGCCCGCTTTAATTCGCCAAATGTTTACTATTTGCACAAAATGAAGAATCACACCTATAATGAAGTGGATCATCTATATCGTAACGATGGAGGGAAGTTTACGGATGTTTCAGTTGAATCTGGAATAGCGCAATACGGACTTACCCTAGGTACTACGGTCGGAGATTTAAACAATGATGGGTGGCCAGATATTTATATTTCCAATGACTTCAGCACACCGGACTATCTCTACTTGAACAATGGAGATGGAACATTTAAAAATGTGCTGAGAGAGAGCACTTTCCATACTGCTTTTTATGGTATGGGTGTAGATATAGCCGATATTAACAATGACGGTTACCTTGATATCTACCAACCAGATATGGATTCACACATTAATAGAAGGCAAAAAGCCAATATGGTAAGTATGGACCCAGAGCTGTTTTGGAGTACAGTACAATCAGGGTTCCATTATCAGTACATGCATAATTGCCTACAAATCAATGCAGGTTATTTAGAAGACAACATCCCACATTTTAGCAATATTGCTAGAATGGCTGGAGTTTCTTCAACAGATTGGACTTGGGGAGGCGTTTTTGCTGATTTTGATAATGATGGTAATAAAGACCTTTTTGTATCCAATGGTACAAGAAGAGAGGTGAGCAACCATGATTATTTTTCAGATTTAAAAAGCGTTAGGCGTGATGAGTTTTTAGGGCTCTCAGTTAATATGCCTTCGGAGCGAATTGATAATTTCATGTTCAGAAACAATGGTAATATGATCTTTGAAAAGATGAATGACGAATGGGATATCAAATTTGAAGGTTTTTCAACCGGAGCCATTTATGCTGATTTGGACAATGACGGGGATTTAGAAATCATCACCAACAATTTGGATGACAAGGCGTCTATTTTTAGAAATAAAAGTGTGGTCATCAATAATTATTTAACCGTTCAGTTTGAGGGAGAAAAGAACAACAAATTTGGATTGGGCAATAAGGTTTATCTAAAATCTGATGGCCAGACCCAGTTTCAAGAAATGACCCTTTCTAGGGGTTTTCAATCGTCAGTGGCACCAGAGTTGCATTTTGGATTGGGTGAATCTGAAAGTATAGATGAATTAAAGGTGGTTTGGTGGAATGGTAAGGAACAGGTGCTGAAGAATATTAAAGCCAATCAAAAGCTGGTCATCCATGCAACAGATGCAAAAGCAGCTACTAAAACTGAAAAGTCAGCATCTTCCAAAATGTTCATTTCTGACCAACAAGGTCCATTTCCGAATTTTAAACATCAAGAGAACTATAACGACGACTTTCTAACCCAGGTTCTGCTGCCCCATAAGATGTCAACCTTTGGCCCAGCATTAGCGGTTGGCGATTTAAATGAAGATGGAATGGATGATTATTTTGTAGGTGGCTCATCAGGACATACTGCGACCATTTTTTTTCAGGAAGGAAAGGGATTTAAGGAGCAAAATATATCCGTTTTCGAAAAAGATAAAGTCTCAGAAGATATAGGTGCTGTCATTTTTGATGCGGACATGGATGGTGATAATGATTTATATGTTGTAAGCGGCGGATATGAGTTTTCACCAACTTCCAAACTGCTTCAGGATAGGTTGTACATCAACCAAGGAAAAGGAACTTTTGTTAAAGCAACCAGCCATGTATTGCCGAATATGTTGACAAGTGGTTCTAAAGTTTATGCTGAAGATTTTAACAAAGATGGTAAGCAAGACCTATTGGTGTTGGGAAGACAGATTCCAGGGAATTATCCGAACTCAGCCAATAGTTATCTGCTTAAAAACGTCGGAGAAAAAGGAAAACCAAAGTTTAAATATTATTCCGAGAATGCAATCCACCTATTGGAAAACTTGGGAATGGCAACCAGTGCATCGATTACAGATTTTGATGGTGATGGTTGGAAGGATATCATTGTAGCAGGGGAGTGGATGCCTATTAGAGTATTTAAAAATAATCAAGGTGACTTTGTTGAGGTTTCAGAAAGTATGGGATTGACCGAAGATACCAGAGGTTGGTGGTGGAGTATACAGCAAGGGGATTTTGACAATGATGGAGATATGGATTATGTGTTGGGCAACAATGGTCTCAACTATAAATACAAGGCCAAGGAAGATGAGACCTTTGATATTTATTTCAACGATTTTGATGAAAACGGAAAAGGGGATATTGTTTTAGGTTATTATAACCAAGGTGAGCAATACCCTGTGAGGGGAAGGGAGTGCTCGTCCCAACAAATACCAGGAATTAAAGACAAGTTCAAAAACTATGAAAGTTTTTCCACGGCCACCCTTCAGGAAGTATACGGACAGGACCAATTGGAAAAATCAATGCACTACAAGATAAAATCCTTTGCTAGCATATATCTGGAAAATAAGGATGGAAGATTTGTAAGTCATGAATTGCCTATTGAAGCACAAATGTCCAGTATAAACCAATTTTTGGTGCAAGATTATAACAAGGATGGGAATCTAGACCTTCTGATTGCTGGAAATTTACATGCCTCAGAGGTGGAAACGCCTCGAAATGACGCAGGTTATGGATTGTTTCTTAAAGGTGATGGGCTGGGAGGTTTTGTCTCGATTCCTGCTTATGAAAGTGGCTTCTTTGCATCAGGGGATGTTAAGGATATGGCAACTATTGAAGTGGGGGAGGAATCTTATGTTGTAGTGGCAAAAAACAATGATTATTTACAGTACATAAAGGTCACTGACTAAAACGAATAAATGAAAATATTTTATTTGTTCCTAGGGCAATAGAACAGTTCATCAATCATAAGGTTTTTATCAAAAAAATAATTGGTGTAATTTACTATTGATACTTTGTTGATTAAAATTGTGAGCGATATTGCGTTGGAGAGCACCCTTTTAACTCCTTGAATTTTCGATTGAAGTTTGCAATATTATTGAATCCACATTGATCCGAAACCATGGAAATGGAAAGTTCAGGCTTATTTACAATTAGTTTACAGGCACTTTCTATTCGTATTTCAATCAAAAATTGAAAGAAAGTCTTATTGGTACGTTTTTTAAAATACCTGCAGAAGGCATTTCTGCTCATATTGGCAATATCAGCAACCTCTTCTAAACTTATGGGTTCGTTGTATTTTTCCATCGCATATTTGTAGACATCGTTCATGCGTTTTCCCTCGTCATCAGAATAGGTTTTTCTATACACAAAGGAAGAAAGTGCTTCGGTTTTGGATTTAGAGATAAGACTCATGATCATGAGCAGAGTGGCTATCTGCTCCACTTTGTTCTGCGCAGGTAGTTTATTGAATTCTTCTATGATTGCCTCTCTATTGGAGAGTATTCTCATGCCATATTCAGATTTTTTGAAAAATTCTCTGGTAAGGGTAAGGTCAGTAATGTGAAAAAAATCTTTGCCAAAAGAGTTAATGTCAAAAAAGAGCGTATACATTTCAGAAATAGGAAATGCATTCACATCACTTTTAAAGGCATGGGGAATGTAACCACCAATCACTAAAATATCACCAGACTTGTATTCGTTTATGGAATCACCTACAATTAAAGATCCTTCGCCCTTTAAAATGTAGCTTATTTGAATTTCAGCATGTTGATGGAGCTGATCATAAAAAGCCTTTTCCATATCTACTTGGTAGACTAAGGCTTCATTCTTAGGTTTTGGAATTTTAAACGGGAGAACCTTCAATGCTTTTTTCTTATAAATTAATAAAAAAAACAGCTAAAATCTCCTTTATATGGTAATAAAGTATAATAACACGCTAATAATTAGATAATGGGAAGTCTATATGACATTTATTTTTGTTTAAAATTTATATAATATGATAAAATGGGAAGTCGTTATGCCAGCCGTTTTCACATGGCTAAAAGAGTCGGAATCCGGCGCTCTTGAAATTGACTTTGATATAACACAAAAACTAGCCGCATCTGTTTTAAATGCTCAGGGTAAGGGTGGAAGCAGAATGGGCGGACTTGTCGCTTCTGGTACTCTGGGTGAGAATAGATACCTGAGTAACGAACAACGTATCTCTTTACTAAAATCCCTTTCTGGGGTTGCTAAGGAATATAATGTACCATTAATCAGTGGAGCTGCAGCAGAAACTAAGGAAGAGCTTGCCAAAATCATTGAAGGACTAGCAAAGGTTGGAGTTGATACAGTCATGGTCATGCCACCAAAAACGAAGGAGGTGCCTTCAGATGAAGGAATGTATGCGTACTATGAGCTTGCTGCAGCCACCGCAAAAGAGGCAGGCGTAACAATTATGCCTTATAACAACCCTGATGCAGCCGGATATCATGCGCTCTCAACAGATCTACTTATAAGACTTGCTGCTCTACCTGAAGTAACTGCCCTTAAAATATCGACTACAGATGTTTCAACTATTGAAACGCTGATGATAGAGAACAAAGATTTAAAAGTTTTAGCAGGTGTTGACAGTGTCACTGTACATGCAGGACTTGCTGGAGCATGTGGCGGGATTACAGGTGTAGGTACTATCTTCCCAAAAGCTAGTATTACTATGCAGGAGTATGTTTTAAAAGGGGAATGGGCTGAGGCAAACAAAATTTCCCAGGCTATGAATTCTATAGCATACCTTGATGCTCAACCACTGCTTATGGAATACCTTAAGTTTGCTATGGGCATTCATCATAATGATACAGATGGAGGGCTACGTACTTATGGTAAAAAATTAACGCAGGAGCAAATTGTTGATGTTCGAGCAAGATATGTACTAGCAAAAGAAAGGCTTGAAGTTTTGGACTTAATATAGCTTACTACGAAAACATATAAAAGACAATGATAACTGGAAAGAACTTTATTGGAGAAACAGCTAGTGCAAAGGGTGATGTTGTTTTTAAAACAATAAACCCAAAGCTGAATATAGAAAACCCAATATCTTTTTTTGAGGCCACAAATGATGAAGTGGAGGAAGCCGCAGAGTTGGCTTGGGAGGCTTTTAAGAAGTTTAGACGAGTTTCTGGAACGCAAAGAGCGGCATTCTTAAATGCCATTGCCGATGGTATTATGGAACTGAACCAAGAGCTGGTGGAGATGTATATGTCAGAATCTGGACTCCCAGAAGGCAGAGCTAAAGGAGAAAGGGGAAGAACCGTCTTTCAATTAAGGTCTTTTGCTGAGCTAATTTCCAATGAAGATTGGAGAGGCAATACAATTGATGAAGCTGACCTTAAAAGAGAGCCATTCCCCAAATTTGACCATAGAAAAACTGTAATTCCTTTAGGCCCAATCGCTGTTTTTGGGGCAAGTAACTTTCCTTTGGCTTATTCCACTGCTGGAGGCGATACTGCAAGTGCGTTGGCCGCTGGTTGTCCAGTTATATTAAAATCACATCCAATGCATGCCGGTACTTCAGAATTGGTGGCTTCAGCTATCATTAAAGCAGCCAAAGCAACTGGTATGCCCAACGGAGTTTTTTCAAGTGTTAATGGAGGGGTTGAGCCCGGAATTACCTTGGTGAAACACCCCAAAGTAAAAGGCGTAGGTTTTACTGGAAGTATAAGAGGAGGGCGTGCCCTTTTTGATTTGGCTGCCCAGCGAAAGGAACCTATTCCGGTTTTTGCCGAGATGGGAAGCATAAACCCAGTCGTAATTACCCCTGATGCTATTTCAAAAAGAGCAAGTGAAATTGCAGATACGTATGCTGCATCTATTACTTTGGGGACCGGTCAATTTTGTACCAATCCAGGACTTTTGTTGACGATTGATAGTGAAGGAACTCAATCTTTCATAGATGATTTGGGAATTAAAACTACTGCCATCACATCGCAATGTATGCTTCACCCCAATATTAAAAAGGGATTTGATACAAATGGTGCCAATATTATTGCGCAACAAGGGGTTGAAAGTGTTGCTAGGATTACAACGGAGGTTGAGGACAATTATGCCGCATCCCAGGTTGCAACTATTTCAGGAGAAGATTTTTTGATGAATCCTGAAACGCATCAAGAGGTTTTTGGACCTTTTTCCTTGGTAGTGCGTTGTAAGGACGAAGCAGAACTTGTTGCGGTTATCGAAGGCCTTGAAGGTCAGTTGACAGGAACTTTGATTGCAGAGGAGAACGATAGTCTCAATTTGGATGAAATCATGGATGCCCTTGTCAATAGGGTGGGTAGAATTATCTACAATGGTGTGCCTACAGGGGTAGAGGTTTGTGCCTCTATGCAACACGGAGGACCTTATCCTGCATCTACGGATTCCAGATTTACAGCAGTAGGTACACATGCTATTAAAAGATGGGTAAGACCAGTATGTTATCAATCTTTTCCAGAGGCTTTATTGCCTAACTCCCTTAAAGATTAGTTTTATTAGGTTATACAAAACTTGGGTATTGTTGCTGATGATTCACAACAGTACCCATTTTTTTGTATTTGGTTAATAATCGCACCTTTTTGGCGGTTTTTCCTGTGTTAATGTTAATATATTATCAGTATTGGTTAATATGAACCGAGGTGGGCTGAGGTATAATCAATAGCTTTAATGATATTCTAATGATGGATTTTTTTTTCAAAAAAATAAGTGTGTTTTTTATACTTATAAATTCGTTTGCCGCTTTTGGGCAAGGAATTTTAAAAGAGTATAAACAGGCTATTGCCATAGATTCCCTATTTAAGGATAAGTTCATTTATGATACAGTAAAACTATCCTATAGACCAGCAAGCAACGTTCTAAAGATTGTTGAAAAAATTGAAACAAAAAAGCGCAGAGATTGGGGATATTGGGGAAACATATTTGATGAAACCACTAATCCCCCGGTGGTTTCCCCAGATTCCTTATCGACCGCTTATATTAAAAACACCAATATATATATCAAGAACAATTCCACCCAAGAAGAAAGCCAACTATGCTACGCCGGATTCCCAGGATTTTTCTACTCGTCATATTTAAAATGGTCACCGGACGGAGAAAAAATAATTGCCTATAAAGTAAGGCCAAGTGATAATCGCAAGATTTATTTTGTGGAATCCAGTCCTTCGGAACAGTTTCAACCCACATTACGATTTAGGGATTATTTAAAACCAGTGAATCTTATGCTTATTTTAGGAGAGGTTGATGAAAATGTCGATCCAGCTTCCACATTGCAATTTGCGAATGCATTGATAAAGGCCGACAAAAACTTTGAATTGGTCACCATTCCAGGAATGGGACATTCTTCTGGAGGTGAATATGGTGAACGTAAGTGCAAGGATTTTTTGTGAAACACCTATTAAAAGTTGATCCACTCTCTTGGGAGGAGATTTACGATTGAGTAAGCATAAAATCACATAAATGATAATAGTAAGAGAAGTGATGAATATTGGATTTGGAAATAGGATTATGAAACAATACAAATGGCTAGTATCCGCTTTGATGGTTTTTTTGGGCGTAAACACCATATCAGCTCAAAGTGGCAATCAAATATTGGATGGAATTGGGGAAACTGGATTGATAGCCCGTTATATTTTTGATGGGAGTGTCAAAGATTGGTCACGTAATAATTTACATGGAAAAGTACAAGGAGCAAAGGCCAATTTTATAGAGGATGAACAATTTGGCAAAGTCCTTTCCTTATCCGAAAGCAATACAACTTTTGTTTCCATTCCGGGAGATGCTATTATAGGTGAAGAGTCGCTGAGTATTACGGGTTGGATTTATGTAAATGCGATACGCAAGAATCAGTATTTTTTTGATTTTGGTCAAAATTCCAAATCCCACTTTTTTGTTGCCCCAACAGGAACAAAAATTGAAGAGGGTTGCCAAGTTGAAATCAACTTAGGGAAACAAAAAAAATATCAAACAAGTTCTTCAAATTTAGAAGTTGGCAAGTGGCATCATTTGGCTATTGTACTTAATACTCCTTCAAAATCCCTGAGCACATATGTAGATGGAAAACTAGTTGGAGAAGCCAATAATGTTGAATTGGAGTTGGATGAGTTGTTCGATAATGATACTCCAAAGAAAAATCTGTTGAACATTGGAAAATCAATAAATTCCAACAAAACTTTTCTTAATGCCAAATTGCATGACTTTCGTATTTACCGAATCCCATTGAGCACCAAACAGGTAAATAGAATCCGTTACAATGCTTTGAAGGGTGAAGAGGTCACGGTAAATGAAAGACAAAATAAAGAAGAAGATTTTCCTAAATTTTCCAAGGATACTCCCCAATTATATACGGAATATTTGACCCATGTTTCTGATGTAAAGGTAGAGACCGTTTTGGGACACCTTCCCAGATTGCCTCGTTTTGTGGAAGGAACCTATAGCAATGGAATCAAAGGACCAAAAGTTAGGGTGCTTTGGCCTGCTCCAACCGATAATTCAGATGTGCTTGAAACAGGTGAGTATACCATTACAGGCAGTATTTCTGGAACGGATTTAAAACCAAAAGCTATTGTAACAGTGGTTGAAGCAGATAAATCAGCCATGCCAGAAAGAACTCTTGAAGCTTTCACCTTGGGTCAGGTAACCCTGAATTCTGATACACACGGAAACGTTACAAAGTTTATTGAAAACCGAGATAAATTTATAAGTACGCTTTCCAAGACCAATCCAGACGCATTTTTGTACATGTTTCGTGATGCTTTTGGACAAGAACAACCTGAAGGAGCAGAACCATTGGGAGTATGGGATAGTCAGGAAACCAAGCTGCGCGGACATGCCACTGGCCATTATCTAACTGCAATAGTACAAGCTTATGCAAGTACGGGGTATGATAAAAAGTTGCAAGCAAGTTTTGGGGACAAAATGGAATACATGGTCAATACCTTGTATGAATTATCACAAATGTCCGGTGAACCCAAAACAACTGGGGGTGAGTTTGTAGCTGACCCAACCGCCGTGCCACCAGGGCCAGGAAGACTAGCTTATGATTCTCAGTTAAGTGTAGATAGTATTCGCACAGATTATTGGAACTGGGGCAAAGGATTTATCAGTGCTTATCCTCCAGATCAATTTATCATGTTGGAAAGTGGAGCTACCTATGGCACCAAAAAAACACAAATTTGGGCACCTTACTACACACTTCATAAAATTCTTGCAGGTTTGATGGATGTTTATGAAATCAGCGGTAACGAAAAAGCCCTTGAAATTACCAAAGGTATGGGAGATTGGGTGCATGCACGTTTGAGCCAATTGTCCACGGAAACCCTTATCAGCATGTGGAACAGATACATAGCTGGTGAATATGGGGGAATGAACGAAGCTATGGCAAGATTATATAGGCTTACCGGTGAATCCAAATATTTGGAAGCAGCAAAGCTGTTTGACAATATTAAAATGTTCTACGGAGACGCTGAACATTCCCATGGATTGGCAAAAAACGTAGACACTTACCGCGGCTTGCATGCCAATCAGCATATACCCCAGATTGTAGGCGCTTTAGAGACTTATCGCGACTCCAATGCAGCAGCATATTATCACGTGGCCGATAATTTTTGGTATAAAACGGTGAACGATTATATGTACAGTATTGGAGGTGTGGCCGGAGCAAGAAATCCGACCAATGCTGAATGTTTTATCAGCCAGCCAGCAACACTTTACGAAAACGGATTTTCATCAGGTGGGCAAAATGAAACTTGCGCTACATATAATATGCTCAAACTAACCAGAAACCTGTTTCTTTTTGACCAGCGAACTGAATTGATGGATTATTATGAGCGAGGGCTTTATAACCACATTCTTGCATCAGTGGCGGAAGATAGTCCCGCGAATACTTATCACGTGCCACTAAGACCCGGTTCGGTAAAACACTTTGGCAATCCAAATATGAAAGGCTTTACATGCTGCAATGGAACAGCTTTGGAGAGCAGCACCAAACTTCAGAATACCATTTATTTGAGGAGCAAGGACAACAAAGCACTTTATGTAAATCTTTTTGTCCCTTCCACTTTAGAATGGACCGAGAAAAATATCACTATAGAACAAAAAACTGCTTTTCCAAAGGAAGATAATACGCAGTTGACTGTTAAAGGTAGTGGAAAGTTTAATCTTAACATTAGGGTTCCAGAGTGGGCCACCAAAGGGTTTTTGGTTGAAATCAATGGTGAAAAACAAGAAATCAAAGCTGAACCAGGAAGCTATGCAATCCTCAGTCGTACATGGAAAAATGGAGATGTGATCGATGTTCAAATGCCTTTTCAGTTTCACTTGGATCCAGTAATGGACCAACAAAACATTGCCAGCTTATTTTATGGCCCAATTTTAATGGTTGCTCAAGAGTCAGAGCCTAGAACAGCGTGGCGAAAAGTGACCTTAAATAAGGATGATTTGGGCAAAACGATACAGGGCGACCCTAAAGAATTGGAGTTCACTGTCGATGGAATTGTTTTCAAGCCCTTTTATGAAACCTACGGCCGCCATTCAGTGTATTTGGATGTGACTTTGGAATAGGTGTAAGAAAGCAACAAGTAAATGAAGCATAATTTGAAAAATATGGGTTTTAGAAAAACGGTGTTATGGATGTTTTTATGCATCACTTCAATTGGAATTGGACAAACTAGCAAATTGGCCGATGTTGTCACTGAATTTGAAGCAGATAGAAAAGCATTGAATCGTACTTACATCATGAAAGAATCCCAGGAATATTATAAAAGATTTTCTTCTTTTTATGACGCTTGGGAGGAAAAAATAGCGGCAATTGATTTCAATTCACTCATTCAACAAGAAAAAGTGGATTACATCTTATTGAAAAATCTAATCACCAAAGGTGATTATTTCCTGAATCAGGATTATAGTGCTTTTAAAGAAGTTTCCAGTGTCGTAAATTTTGGTGAAAGTATTTTGCCTTTCATCAAAGCTAGGAGAAGAGGTAAAAAACCAGATTCCAAAGCGTTGGCTCAGTTGATGCAAGATGTATCGAAAGATATCGAAGCTGAAATGGAAGTAAGAAAATCAAAGCCATTTAAGGATTGGCAAACTGCGGACAAAGCATCCAATGCAGTACTCTCGTTTCAAAAAGGAGTAGATGAAGCCTATAGTTTCTACTATTCTTACGACCCTGATTTTACTTGGTGGGTAGAACAACCCTTCAAAAAGCTCAATGAACGGTTGACCGCTTATGCAGCGTTTTTGAAAACGAATTATTCTCAAGATAGTGTTAAGGATGATGGCAGTGGAATTATAGGGAAACCCATAGGTGAGGATGCTTTAAATGAAAGTTTGGCCATGGAATTTATTCCATATAAACCCAAAGACTTAATAAAAACTGCTGAGGAACAATTTGCATGGTGTAAGCATGAAATGATTAAAGCTTCCCGCGAATTGGGTTATGGAGATGATTGGAAAGCTGCATTGGATCATGTCAAAAATACATATGTGCCACCGGGTGATCAACCACAGGCAATCATGGATTTGTACACACATTCGGTAAAATTTGTGGAAGAAAAAGATTTGATCACCCTACCGGATTTGGCCAAAGAAACTTGGGGCATGATCATGATGACCCCAGAACGTCAGAAGGTCAATCCATTTTTTACAGGGGGAAGAGATATCAGTATTTCCTACCCTACACAAGACATGGATCATGATGACAAGCTCATGAGCATGCGCGGTAATAACCCTAATTTTTCGTTCCCAACCGTACAGCATGAGCTTTTGCCAGGTCATAACCTGCAATACTTCATGACAAGCAGGCATAAAAGTTACCGAGATCCTTTTTTTACACCTTTTTGGACAGAAGGATGGGCGTTGTACTGGGAAATTCTTTTGTGGAACAAGGATTTTCCGCAAACCCCAGAGCAAAAATTAGGGATGTTATTCTGGAGGATACACCGTTGTGCCCGAATCATATTTTCATTGAAGTTTCATTTGGGTGAAATGACCCCTCAGGAGTGTATAGATTTATTGGTGGACGAGGTTGGGCATGAGTACGCCAATGCCGAAGCTGAGGTACGTCGCTCCTTTACAACCAATTATCCGCCTTTATATCAATTGGCCTATATGATGGGGGGATTACAGTTCTACGCACTTCGAAATGAAATGCTGGCAAAAGGATGGACTGAAAAACAGTTTCATGATAGGGTAATGAAAGAAGGTAGAATGCCTGTTGAATTATTACGGAGCCTGATGCAAGGCCTGCCTCTGAATAAAAATTATAAAACCAAGTGGAAATTTTCTACAGCTTTTAAATAGAAATCAAAAAACTATACAAAATCACTTGCACTATAGATTATTGCAAAATTTCTCAAACTAATATGCTAAAGATGAACATAAAATATTGGGTGCTTTCTACTATATTTTTAACTGGTATCACAACCATAAATGCCCAACGTAAAGGGTATTGGAGTGAAATCCAGGACAAAGAATCCACACTGGGTATTGCCGACGTCTATCAGAAATTCGACACTCCTGATTTCCAATTAAAATTGGTGCGCGCTTCCCAAACGGTCGCTGCTCTTAGACCCAAAAGTGACCCCAACTTCGATTTTACCCCGAGCGACCGCTTGGAAATCCGTGATAAGGATGGGCTGTACCATTTGGGAGACATCAACCTTAGAATAAGGACCGGACAGGATCAATGGAAAAGTTATTCCACTGCAACGCATCGCAAGGCCGTTACCCCTTTGGAAGCTACGGGTACCGTCCTAGCCGCAGCGGACTTGGCCAATACCTTGCCCAATGACATTCCTGTATCCATAAAACGATACTATGAACTGCACAATGACCAGTTGGTATTGCGTTTTTCCATCACCAATAAGACCTCGGAAAAAGTAGAGATAGGAGCATTGGGCATTCCCATGGTCTTCAACAATATTTTGGAGGGCAAGTCACTGGAGGAGACCCATAAGCAGAATGTCTTTTATGACCCTTATATAGGGTTGGATGCTGGATATTTGGAGGTAAAACGATTAAACGGAAATGGCCAGGCCCTTTTGGTATTGCCCGAAGCGAATATGGCTTTTGAAGCCTATAGGCCATTATTGGACGACCCCACTCCCAGAAGTATTGTTTTTGAAGGTTTTCATGAATGGATGCCCCATTCCAAGGCCTATGCCGAGAACGAATGGAAGGGCGTGGAGCAGTGGAACCAACCTACCTCCCTCTTTTTGCAAGCTGATGAAACCCGGAACTTTTCCTTGAAACTGGTACTTGCCGAGGATGTTAGGAATATCCAGAAAACCCTTGAAAAGGAAAATCGTCCTGTTGCCATAGGGGTTCCCGGCTATGTATTGCCGAAAGGGGACAAGGCGAAGTTGTTCCTCAAATATACCAATGAAGTGATCTCTATTGAGGTACGACCCAAGAAAGCCCTTCAGTTTAAAAAAGTAGGGAAGGTCGCTTCGGGTGCAGTGGAATATCAAGTGGAAGGAAAGCAATGGGGCAGGTCATGTGCCATAATTACTTATGCCGATGGTATCAAACAGAGCATCAATTACAAGGTTATCGAATCCCGGGAAAAAGTGGTAGAAAATTTAGGGGAATTCTTGTTCAACGAGCAATGGTTCGATGACCCCAATGACCCTTTTGGGCGAACTTATTCCGTAATCACCTATGATTATCAGGCCAAAAGACAACTAACTCAAGATGGCCGCGTATGGTTTGCCGGATTAAGCGACGAGGCCGGATCGGGAAGCTGGGTCGCCGCCATTATGAAACAATTCCTTCGACCTAAAAAATCGGAGGTAAAAAAGTTTGAACAGTTTATAGACAGTGCACTTTGGGGCGGACTGCAATACAGTTCGGGGGACAAGAAGTATGGCGTAAAAAAGAGCATGTTCTATTACGAGCCTGAAAAAATGCCTAAGGGAACCTATAGCGATACTTTGAACTATAACACATGGGGTGCCTGGAACCAAGAACACGCCAACGACCCTGGGCGATCGTTCAATTATCCCCATGCGGCGGCGGCCTATTGGGTAATGTACCGTTTGGCCAGATATCATGAAGGTTTGGTGGAAAATCACGATTGGAAATGGTATTTGGAAAAGGCCTATCATACGTCAATCGCCATGGTAGAGCTGGCCCCTTACTATGCACAGTTCGGCAATATGGAAGGTTCCGTTTTCCTTGAAATCCTGTTGGATCTACAACGAGAGGGCATGACCGATATGGCCCGGACCATGGAAAATACCACGAAGGAGCGTGCCTCTCGGTGGAAGGAACTGGACTATCCCTTTGGTAGTGAAATGCCTTGGGACTCCACCGGACAGGAAGAAGTATATACCTGGTGCGATTATTTTGGTTTTGACCATAAGGCGCGCGTAACCCTGGATGCCATCTTGGCCTATATGCCTTCTATACCCCATTGGGGCTACAACGGCAATGCCCGTAGGTATTGGGATTTCCTGTATGGGGGGCAGGCCGGAAAAACCTCAAGGGTAGAACGCCAGATCCATCATTACGGGAGTGGAATGAATGCCATTCCGGTTTTGAAGGCCTATCGGAAAAACCCCGATTTGTATCTGCTTAGGGTAGGCTATGGCGGTGCCTTGGGCGCCATTTCCAACATCACCCAGAATGGCTTTATGCCAGCGGCCTTCCATTCCTATCCCTCTACTTTGCGCATCGATTACGTTTCGGGGGATAATGGCCCGGGCTTTTTTGGCTATGCCATGAACGAGGCCACCTATTTGACCCAAAATGACGATTTGGGATGGTTGGCCTTTGGAGGGAATCTTTCACAGCAAGGGGATATCATTGAAGTCGAACCGACCACGGCGGGCCGATCCAGACTATTTATTGCACCCCAAAAGCTGTGGCTCACTTTAGATGCTGGAACCTTCGAAAAAGTAGTTTATAATACCAAAACGGGTACGGTGGAACTAACATTAAACGGCAAAACAGAATATACCCCGAATGCCTTTTTACGGGTGAACAAGGAAATAAACCTTCCCTACGAAAAGATCAGGGGGGCGTATAGGATTCCGTTGAACAAGAGTAGTGTTCAGCTTCAATGGTAAGGATAATGTATAGGTATAAAATAGTACCACTTTTTATGTTCGTCTTCGTGGTCGGCATGTATGCCCAACAAGACATAGCCGTGAATGCCCCCAATGCGGGCAATCCGATTTTACCGGGTTATTTTGCCGACCCTACCATTACAAAGTTCGGGGATACTTATTATATCTACGCCACTACCGATAACGAGATGTTGGGTTCGGGCGCGCCCACGGTTTGGTACAGCGATGATTTAACGCATTGGTACAACTATATTATGGATATTCCGCCCTTTACGGCCAAGCCCATTACCAATTTTTGGGCACCTGATATCGTAAAAGGCGATGACGGAAAGTATTACCTCTATTTTGGCAATTGTGAGATCGGTTGTAATATTTATGGCTATGTTTCCGATACTCCGATCGGGCCGTGGACCAAGTTGTTCGAGGATGATACGGCCGTAATCCCCAGTGGATACCCAAGAAAGGACTTTCCTTCACTTGACGCGCAGTTTTTTAGGGATACCGATGGCAAAATCTATGGCTATTGGGGTACTTGGGTGCATTACAATGGCGGATACGCCGTAGGACAACTGAATGGGGATACCATGGCCGATATGTTGAATTCCAAGAATATTCCTTTGGAACAGACGCCGGAACCTTTTGAGGCGGTGTATATGATGAAAAAGGGGGATAAATACATTTTGATGTATTCGGGGGCTTCTTGTCATGATGAAACCTATAATGTGCGCTATTCCTATGCCGATAGTCCGTATGGGCCGTTTACCGAAGGCGAGAACAACCCTATATTGAGTACCAACAAAGTGCAAACGACGCATGGCCCGGGCCACCATTCGGTCTTGCAAAAAGGGGGTGAATACTACATCATATACCACAAGCACGATTATCCGTTTACTGCAGGCGGACTTTCAAGGCAAGTATGTTTGGATAACATGGTGTTCGAAAACGATTCCACCATTGCCAAGGTAGTTCCGACCAGCAAGGGCGTTCACTTTAATCTGCCCTCGAAAGTCCCCACCGATTTGGCGTTCGGAAAAAAAGCAACGGCTTCGTCCTTCTATCATTTGAAATCCACCCAATACGATTACGAATACAAGCCTTCTTATGCCGTTGATAACAATAACGCTACACTGTGGAAAGCAGGTGATAATACGTTTCCCCAATCGTTGACCCTTGATTTGGGAGCGGTGAAAAAGGTAAGGCGGATTGCCACCGAATTTGAATTCCCAACCCATTACTATCAATACAAAATCGAATATTCCAAAGACGGTACTTCGTGGAAAACCTATGTGGATCGAACCCGGAACAAGACCCCCGGTAGTCCTATGATCGATGATGCCAAGGCCAAGGCCCGTTACATCCGGTTAACGATTACCGGCTGTGAAAAAACCGGGGTCTATGCCGCTGTTTGGAACATCAAGGTGTATGGGGAACAATTTCCACTTCCACTACCATTGAAAAACAAACCCTTGGCCAAAAAACCGGGTACTGCCAGCACACATAGCATGCTTGTTGCCATAGATGCCAAAAGCAGCAAGGAAGGGCAGTTTTTGAATACGGGAAGTTTGGGCGGATTTTTCGAAAAGGAAGGAAAGGTAACATTGGGGAAAGACGAATCGGGGATAAATGCCCTTATGTTTGAACAAGGGGCCTTGGTACTCAACAGACCGGTTCCCCGACAATTGGAATGGAACGGAGCCTTTACGGTAGCTACTTGGGTGAAAAATCCTGAAGTGGATTCCAAGGACGAATGCCTGTTTTCATGGTGTGATCGCTTTAAGAACAATTTGGCCGCTTCCTTTACCGCCCTGTTTTACAATAGCGGCCATTATGGGGCCACGGGGCATTTGGAAGGGCATTACGATATGCCGTATACCAACGTACCCTCTCAAAATACATGGCACCATATCGTGCTGACTTTTGATGGAATCAATTTGAAAGTCTATGTGGATGGAAAGCTCGACAATTCCCAGAACATGACCTTGGCCTCTCAGGTGGAAAAGGCAAAAATGCGCATCGGGGCCTCCGATACAAGGGAAAATTATAGCGGTTATATGGCTTCATTACGAATGTACGATTATGCCTTGGGGCAACAGGAAATCCATCGGTTGTTGCAGGAAACCGATCCAAAATAAAACATATGAAATTTAAAATAGCATTGCTCATCGTTTGCGTTTCATGGTCATGGGGTTATTCCCAATCAAAAAGAAATGACCATTACATTACCAATCAGGAACCCTTGATTGCACAACCCTATGCCCAGTTGCCTTTGGGGTCTATCAAGGCCAGGGGATGGTTGTACGAGATGCTCAAAATACAAGCTAAAGGTCTTACGGGGAATCTCGATTCGGTCTATGCCGTGGTCGCCGGGGCCAATAACGGATGGCTGGGAGGTACCGGCGATAGTTGGGAACGTGGGCCTTATTGGTTGGATGGATTAACACCCTTGGCTTATTTATTGGATGATGAAAAATTAAAGGCCAAGGTAAAAAAATGGGTGGATTGGAGCATTGAAAACCAACGGGACAACGGCTATTTCGGGCCTTATCCATACAAAGAAGGAACACCAATCATCAAAGGCACCCAACAAAAACTGAGCGAGGATTGGTGGCCCAAAATGGTCATGCTCAAAGTCTTGCAACAGTATTATACGGCAACGGAAGACAAGCGTGTTTTGGGGCTTATGGACAGGTATTTTAGGTATCAGCTAAAAAAACTCCCTGAAATGCGGCTCGATAAGGTAACCTATTGGGCAGGCCGTCGCGGAGGCGATAACCTTCAAATCGTGTATTGGCTCTACAACATCACCAAGGAGCCCTACCTTTTGGAATTGGGTGAGTTATTGCATGAACAGACTTTCGACTGGACGAATGTTTTTTCGGGCAATGAGTTGATGCAGGCAAACCCCTACGCGCAGTTGCACTGCGTAAATGTGGCCCAAGGCCTTAAGGAACCGGCCATTTATTACCAACAAAGTAAAGATTCGCTCTTTCTGAAAGCACCTTATCAGGGATTGGAGACCTTAAAACAGGGCCATGGTTTTGCCAATGGTATGTACGGGGGCGATGAGTTGTTGCACGGCAACGACCCCACCCAAGGTTCCGAATTGTGTTCGGCGGTTGAGCTGATGTACTCCTTGGAAAGTATGCTGCCGATTACGGGAAATGTATATTACGGCGATTATTTGGAGAAGGTCGCTTTCAACGTCCTGCCCACCCAGCATAACGATGATTTTACAAGAAAGCAATATTTTCAACAGGCCAACCAGATAAAGGTCACTCATGAACATCGGAATTTCGATTGCGAGTATCACGGTAGTGCCAACGTCTATGGGGTTTTGACGGGCTACCCCTGTTGTGTGTCGAACATGCACCAAGGCTGGCCAAAATATGTACAGAACCTGTTTTATGCCACGGCCGATAATGGTATCGCGGCATTGGTCTACGGTCCATCCGAAGCTACTATCAAAGTGGCAAATGGGGTGGATGTGAAGGTAAACGAAACCACCGATTATCCTTTTGAGGACAAAATCCGATTTGCCGTAAACCCTGAAAAATCGGTGGATTTTACCTTTGAACTTCGGGTACCCCAGTGGTGCGATAGCCCAAAAGTAATGGTCAACGGTAATGCGTTGGATGTCATGGCGGATAAAGGGATTTTGAAAATAAACCGTAAGTGGAAGAAGGGCGATGAGGTCAGTCTGCAACTGCCCATGAAAATAAAGACCTCCAGATGGTTCGAAAAGTCGGTAGCGGTAGAACGCGGCCCTTTGCTCTATGCCTTGAAAATCAAGGAGGAATGGCAGGAAAAAACACGGGAACGATGGGAGAACACCTATTACGAAGTAGTGCCGAAATCCCCTTGGAATTATGGATTCCTGAATAAAACCTTGAACGACAACGATTTTAACGTGGTCGAAAAGGATGCCGTCGCTGCCATGCCCTGGAATCTGGAAAATGCGCCCATATCGATTTTTACGAAAGCGAAACAAGTACCCTATTGGAAGGAATACAATGGCAGTACGGGTAAAATTCCCGTAGCGACTTGGCCGCCGAGAATGTTGGAGACCGAATTGGAAGAAATCGAATTGATTCCCTATGGTTGTACCACCCTACGTATTTCACAGTTTCCGGTGGTCGAGGATTGATTAATAAAATTAACAGGTACGTTAAAAATAATTTCCATGAAACGAAGAAAATTCATTCAAAACACCACCTTGGGTTCTACTGGACTTTTGTTTAGTGGAGTTCCTTTATTTACCACTTCATGTAAGTCTTCGAAAGATGAACTGTCATTGCATACCATTGACAAAGTTGAGTTGGCTGAGGTACATTACGAATGGCCTAGATTGGTGGGGAAAAATGGAGTTTCCGATGTGCATGGGCAAAAGCAGCGAAGGCCGATTCTCAAAATATATACGGACCAAGGGGCGATGGGCTGGGGAATCACCAATTGGGACGTAAAAAAGGAGCTCGATATCCTTAATGGCAAAAAGCTATCGGAACTTATTTCGCCGGAATCAGGAATAGCTGACGGACTTAATGTACACTATTTCGATGTGCCTTTGTTCGACCTTATGGGCATGGTCTTGAATAAACCTATACATGAAATTTTGGGCGGCAAAGGCGGTAAAGAGCATAAGGTGTATAGTGGAATGATCTATATGGATGAACTGCCTGCCGAAAAATTTGGTCATCAAGGTGGATTGGATGTTCTAATGGAAAATTGTGCTTGGGACTATGACTATGGCTATCGTCAATTTAAATTAAAAATAGGCCGTGGACATAAATGGTATCCTTCCAAGAAAGAGGGAATGGATATGGATATCAAGGTGACCAAAATGATTTATGAGGAGTACAAGGACAAAGGAGTGGATATTCTCGTGGATGCCAACAATGCTTACGATTATGATGATACCATTGCATTTTTAGAAGGTATTGGTGATATACCGCTGTACTGGTTCGAAGAGCCTTTTCCAGAAGAAAACAAAATGGATGTCAAACGATTGAGGAATTGGATGGACGATAACGGCTTTGAAAATACACGTTATGCCGATGGGGAATGGATTTGGGTCGACCCGAACAAGCCAGATGTGGTCTTGGAACAGATAGAATCGGGTATGATAAATACGTATTTGAATGATATACATGCCATTGGGTTTACCAATTGGATGAAGATTATGCCCCGATTGGCCAAAGTAGGTGCTACTGCCAGTCCACATACTTGGGGCCAAGGGGTTAAAACAAATTATACGGCCCACATGGCCACGGGCTTGGGCAGTATTGAAACAATTGAAGGGGTAACCTGTCTATCAGAGGATATCGATTTTGGCAACTATCCTATCAAAGAAGGTTTTATTCAGGTGTCCGATGCTCCGGGCTTCGGTATGAAATTATTGAAATCATAGTATGAATAACAATCCATGAAAAAACCAACCTTTTTATCGTGTATCGGCCTCTTTCTTTTTATGATACAGCCTTCCCATAGGATGTATGCACAACAGGAAGTTGTTCGGCCCATAATTGAAAAAAGAGTGTAATGTCAAGGACATTTCCGATTTACGGATTGTAAAAAATGAATATAAATATGAATAAACGTACCCTCTTTGTATTGTTTCTTTTATTGGCGCAGCAAGGCGCATTTTCACAACAAATGCCCTTGCACTTAAAGGGGCCCGATAATCAAATTGAGGTTCAGCTCTACCTAAAGGAGGGTAAGCCAATTTATCAGATTGAATTCGCTCATGAGGTTATGGTTGAAGAATCACCATTAGGGTTGGAAACTTCAATAGGAAATTTCACTAAAGACTTGGTCTATGTATCCCACCAAACACAAGCCGTTCATAAATCCTATGTCTTAAAAAAAGGAAAGACCAGAGATATCATCTACGAAGCCAATGAATTGATCGTGAAGCTCACCAATCAAAATCAGGACACTTTGCATGTTATCTTTAGAGCTAGTGATCGCGATGTGGCTTTTTCGTATCGATTGACGACAAAAGAACGATATACCAAAGTGAAGATTTTTAAAGAAGCTACGGCATTCAATTTGCCCGATGATGCGACCACATATATCACTCCACAAGCACCGCCGATGTCCGGATGGGAGCAGACAAAACCCTCCTATGAAGAGGATTATACCCTAAATGAGCCGATAGGCACACCCTCTATATACGGCGTAGGCTATACCTTTCCTGCATTGTTTAAAATAAGTAATGAGGGCTGGGTGCTGATTTCAGAAACTGGAGTCGATAGCCGCTATGCGGGGTCTCGTTTGGGTGAAGGAACCAAAGAGGGCGTATATCCGCTTGAGTTTCCCCAGGAAGGCGAAAATAATGGAATGGGAGCTACCTATGTGGCACAGGCCATGCCGGCTCAAACACCTTGGCGAACACTCACCTTAGGGAAAACCTTAAAAAACATTGTCGAATCGACCGTGACTTATGATTTGGTAGACCCCTTATACGAACCGAGTAGGGATTATAAAATGGGGCGTGCCACTTGGAGCTGGATCGTTTGGCAGGATGCTAGTATCAATTATGATAATCAGGTAAAATACATAGACCTAGCGAATTCATTAGGTTTTGAGTATGTATTAATCGATAATTGGTGGGATAAAAATATCGGCAGGGAAAGAATGGAGGAATTGGTCAAATATGCGAACTCCAAAGGTGTGGATGTCTTACTTTGGTACAATTCCAACGGCTATTGGAACGATGCTCCCCAGACGCCGCAGGACAGGATGAATACGGCACCTGCTCGCCAAAAAGAGATGGCATGGTTACAGAAAATAGGGGTAAAAGGGCTTAAAGTGGATTTCTTTGGTGGAGATAAGCAGATGACCATGAAATTGTACGAGGACATTTTAACTGATGCAAATCGCTATGGATTGACCATTACCTTTCATGGTTGCACCTTGCCCCGTGGTTGGGAGATTATGTACCCAAATTACGTAACCTCGGAAGCTGTCAAGGCTTCCGAAATGCTCTATTTTCATCAAGATTATTCGGATCGTTATGCCCAAAATTCGACCATTTTCCCCTTCACGAGAAATGCTGTCGGTGCCATGGATTTTGCCCCTGTCTTTTTTAATAGGAGATTGAGCAGGGATCAGAACACTGGTAGCTACCGTAGGACCACTGATGCTTTTGAAGTAGCCACCTCGGTGTTGTTTCTATCTCCCGTCCAACACTTTGGCATTACACCTAATAACTTACAAGAACAGCCTGATTACGTTCTTGATTTTATACGAAAGGTTCCAACGGTTTGGGATGAAACGGTATATATTGATGGTGAACCGGGGACTCATTGCGCTGTTGCAAGACGCAGTGGTAAGTCATGGTACGTCGCTTTAGTAAACGGCGAGAAAATCGATAAACGATTAGAATTGGATCTACCGATGCTAAAAGGGAAGAAAGCTTCCTTAATTTATGACAAGGCAGATAGAACGGCTGGTTTTAAAGAAGTCATGGTCAATAAAAAAGGGAAAATCAAAATAAAGCTCCTTTCAGAAGGAGGGGCGGTAATCAAATCAAAATAAATTCATAACAATATAGCAAATCAATGAAGGCGACTAAAATAGGAGTTCTATTCATGTTGATGGCATGGGGGTCACTTTATGAAATCACTGCGCAAAAAAGCATTTTGGATAAGCAAAAAATGTTGGACAAATTTTCGTTTTGGGGCAATCAGGATTGGGAATGGTATAAGGAGAATATCCCCTTTCTGGAAACACCCGATACGGAAATCGATAAAATCTACTATTACCGGTGGGAGGTCGTTACCATGCATTTGGTGTACGGGTCGCCTGAAAGTGGCTATGCCACCACCGAATTTATCAACCGGCCTTGGTGGTCGGGGGCATTTGGCACCATTAGTTGTCCGGCCGGACACCAATTGTACGATTGGCGATGGCTTAGAAACCAACAATTCTTTAAGGACTATGCCCGATTTTGGTTTAAAACCCCCGGAGCCCAAACACAAAACTATACCAATTGGATTACCGATGCGGTATGGGAAGGCTATAAGGTAAATGGCGATTTCACTTTTACGACCAATCTGCTGAACGACCTAAAAACCGATTATTACACTTGGGAAAAGAAGTTCTGGGTCGAAGAGGAAGGCATGTTCGCTTGGGATGGTATGCACGATGGAATGGAGACCAACATCAACAGTCGGCAAACACCCCAATGGTTCAACGGGGCACCGGGATACCGCCCTACCTTTAACGCTTATATGTGGGCGGCGGCCAATGCCATTACCCATATCGCCGAGATAATCCATGATGATGAAACGGTTCGGGAGTTTAAGGAAAAGGCCGCGACCATTAAGACCAACCTACAGGCCAAATGCTGGGATCCAAAACGGAAATTTTTCTTTCACCGATTTCAAAATAATGAGCTTACAGCGGATAAAAACGATACCATCAAGGCCAATACACTCACATATGAGGATGGCCCTTTTGCCGGAAACGAACACGGTAGGGAGTTGATGGCCTATGTGCCTTGGTATTTTAACATGATTGACGATAAAAAGGAGTTCGGGCAAGCCTGGCAATTCTTAATGGATCCAAATTATTTTTATGCCGAATATGGCCCCACTACGGTAGAACGGCATGATCCATTGTTCAAAATCTCGGACAAATGTTGTGTGTGGAGTGGTAATTCGTGGCCTTTTGCTACCACACAGACCATTAAGGCCATGTCGAACGCATTGAACAATTATAAAAATGTGGAGTCCATTTCCAAAAAGGATTTCTATAAGATGATGAAGGTATTCGCGCATACCCATCAGAAGAATGGGAAACCTTACATAGCAGAGGATTTGCATCCCTTTACGGGCTCTTGGGAAGGGCATGATATGAAGGGCCATAGCGAACATTACTATCATTCTTCCTATGTAGATTTGGTAATCGCCGACCTTATAGGCATCAAACCCCAAGCCAACGATTCCATTGTAATCCGACCGTTGACGCCCAAGGAATGGGACTATTTTATTTTGGAGGATGTGCCGTATCACGGACATAACATTTCCGTGGTTTGGGACAAAACGGGCAAGAAATATGGTCAGGGAAAAGGGTTTAAATTGCTCTTGGATGGAAAAATTATCGCTGCTTCGGAAACGGTGACCGAATTGAAAGCACATATTCCCAAAACGGAAATAACGAAGGAATCCCCAAGGAAGGTGAACTATGCCGTGAACAACTCAAAATCGTACTATCCGCGGGCTATAGCTTCCTTTCCGGGTGTGGGGAACCCCGTGGCCAAAATGAACGATGGGCAGTTTTGGTATTTTGACCGATATCCGAACCAGTGGAGCACGGCATATTCCGAAAATAAACAGGATTGGGCGGGAATCGATTTTGGTACGGAACGCCCTATTGAAAAAGTGGTCGTATACTTTGCTGAAGATGAGAAGGGATTAAAGGCACCCGAAAGCTATCTTTTGCAATATTGGGATGGGCATGCTTGGAAGGAAATTAGGGGTCAAGAACGGCAATATGCCAAGCCTATGGCCAGAAGGGGGAATACAATTCGCTTCCCTGAAGTCAGCACCTCTAAAATACGCCTTTTACTGACTGAAAAGGATGAAAATGAAGTGGGAATCAGTGAGATCGAAACTTGGGGAAAACCTAATTTTCCGATACATATACCGAGCAAACCCATTGATGGAACAGGTTTTGAAGGAGCTATGGTTAGTGCTTCCTACACGTCGGAACATGATAATGTGAATAACATAATCGATGGTAAAATCGATATGGGAGAACGTTGGTCGGCGTATAAGTCCCCGAACAGATTGGACTGGGTACGGTTCGATTTTCCGAAGCAGCGGGAAATAAGCAAGGCCTACATTTATTTCTATGATGAAAAGGAAAGCAGGTATTTGGAAACGGATAATTACAATATTGTTCCACCCAAAAAATTGACCGTACAGTATTGGAACGGTTCGTCATGGAAAAATGCAAAGAAACAAAACACCAAGCCCGAAACCCTTTTGGGAAATGCTATGAATATCGTTACGTTCAAAAGAATAAATACCAATAAAATCAGGGTCGTTATGGAGCACGTACCCCAAAAATATTCCGGTATTTACGAGATTGAATTTTTGAAGTAAGCCATGATATTAAAAGGTTTTGCACAAGGAAGGGATTTAACTTTTTGAAAAATTGATTCCCGGTACAGTTTTTCCTGGATTCGAAAATCTTTCAGGGAAATGGTATCGAGACCTTTTGATCACAACTGTTTTGCTACGGAATAAAAAGTTTAAACGAGTTCAAGAAGAATAGCGGTACTTGTGCCTTTTCCGAATGGTATAGTTAGGGTCCCAAAAAAATTAAAGAGGCACCAGTTAAAATAAAAAGTGGATTTCACCAAGGAGACAGGCCATTTCATTATTGAAACTGGACAGGTGACGAAAATATTTTCCATGGTCCAATACACCTTGCTATATGAATGTTACTTGGTCAACGGCACTGATTTTTCAACAACAGGGAATGGAAAAAGGTTATATTTTGAAGAGGAATCCTTCCTTGACTTTTTTCTCATATTTTTCCTTATCAAAAATATAAAGAAAAGCCCCTTTTCTAGATTCCGACATATCCTTTTCATCTAGTTTTATAAGAAGGTCAAGGGAGTTGATTTTGTTGACAAAATTGCGTTTGTCAAGTTTTTTGTCCAAAATAGATTCATATAATTTTTGCAGTTTGGGCATAGTGAACTTTTCTGGTAGCAATTCAAAACCAATAGGTTTTGTGAGTGCCCTGCGCTTTAGTCGAGAAATGGCCTTTCTAACCATTTCATTGTGGTCAAAAATCAAATCTGGAGCTTCCTTTAAATCAAACCAACTGGCTGATTCAATCTGGATGCCCTCAAATTGATGGGAATCAATATCAATTAAGGCATAATAGGAAACAGATATGGTCCGCTGTCCTGGATCCCTGTCAACCTTACTGTGAGTATACAACTGTTCCATGTAAATATCATTAAGGCCAGTAAGTGCATTAAGAACCCTGACTGCAGCTTGATCTAAATTTTCATTCTTTTTTAAAAACCCTCCAATCAAGGACCATTTTCCCATTTCAGGCTCAAAATTCCGTTTGATGAGCAACAACTTGAGACTTTCTTTGTCAAATCCAAAAATGATGCAATCCACCGCAAGGAGTACTTGATCTTCCTTTTGGTAATAATTCAGTTGCTTGTCAATATTTGCGAAGACCTTTTGGCCGTTTCTTTTTTCCATTTAATAAGTTTGAATTAGCTAGTGTTCTTGTTGCAAAGAGGTTAAATTTAATTTTTTTTGATAATTATTTGGGAAATATAATTTTCTTTTTTTTCTTTACTAGTGTAAATTTCACACTTTAAGAAACAGCTGAAAATCATTATGGTACTAAATTAAGCTGTTCGTTTGGGACATGAATTTTCCATGCCCTTAAAACTTACCAACATGAAAAATCTAAACAACTATTTCAAGCACACTGTGGCATTATCTGCCCTTATTTTATCTACGGCTACTTATGCCCAACAAAAGGTTGAGATTACTTTGAAGCAACCTGTGGACTCCGTTCAAATTAGTAAACATATATATGGTCATTTTGCTGAGCATTTGGGTCGTTGCATTTATGATGGTTTTTTTGTGGGAGATACCAGTGCGATACCCAATACAGCTGGAGTGAGAAACGATATCATTTTAGCTTTAAAAGAGCTGAACATTCCAAATTTACGTTGGCCTGGAGGGTGTTTTGCGGATACATACCATTGGAAGGATGGAATAGGTCCCAAGGAAGAACGTCCGACAATTGTGAACACTTGGTGGGGAGGGGTGACTGAAGATAACAGTTTTGGTACTCACGATTTTTTGAATTTATGTAAGGAATTGGATACTGAACCCTATATTTCCGGAAATGTGGGGAGTGGTACGGTGCAAGAGCTTGCTGACTGGGTGCAGTATGCCAATTTTAGCGGTATTAGTCCCATGTCAAATCTTAGAAAAAAAAATGGCCAAGAAAAACCTTGGGGGGTTAAATATTGGGGTATAGGTAATGAAGCATGGGGTTGTGGAGGGCATATGAGACCTGAATACTATGCCGATGAATATCGAAAATATGCCACTTTTATGTCGAGTTCCGGACTTGAGGGCAAGGGTGGAATTTATCGGGTGGCTTCCGGAGCAAGTGATGCAGATTACAATTGGACAGAGGTATTGATGAAAAACATTCCGCATTGGATGTTGCAAGGGGTGGCTCTGCACCACTATTCTGTAATCGATTGGAATAACAAGAGCTCTTCTTATGATTTTACCGAGGAACAATATTTTACCACCATGCAACGATCTTGGCAGATGGAGGAACTCATCACCAAGCATACCGAAATCATGGACAAATACGATCCCAAGGGCAAAGTAGATCTGGTCGTGGACGAGTGGGGAGGTTGGTACGATGTGATGCCAAATACCAACCCTGGGTTTCTCTACCAGCAGAACACCATTCGCGATGCTATGATTGCCGGGATGGTCTTGAACATTTTCAACAACCACGCCCAACGGGTAAAAATGGCCAATTTGGCGCAGACGGTGAACGTATTGCAGGCGGTAATCTTGACTGAGGGCAAAAAAATGCTGTTAACTCCTACCTACCACGTGATGAATATGTATAAGATGCACCAGGATGCCGAGTTGCTGCAAGTGGACTTTGATTCCCCTCAATATGAATTAAATGGGGAAACCCTGCCAGCCATTTCCATTTCGGCTTCAAAAAGCGTAGAATCTGTACATGTTTCTTTAACGAATATTGATGCGACAAAAGCACATGAAGTGGTTTTGGATTTGAATAAATTCGACCTAAAAAAGGCAATGGCTCAACTTCTCACTTCAAAAAAACTGCAGGACTACAATTCCTTTGAGAATCCCAACAAAATAAACCCAGTGGAGTTTAAAGATTTTAAGTTTAAAAAAGGGAAGCTCTCCTTTGCCATCCCGAAACATTCCGTAGTGGTCTTTGAACTAAAATAATAGGGTATGAAGCATGTAGCGATAAGTTGCGTTGTCCTGTTGCTGTTTTCATGTAAACAGGTCGAAAAAAAGGGTGAAACTATTGTGGATACAGGAAATCCTCATGAAACGGTACATTATCCCATTACTTCGGTGAACATCCAGCAGGTGAAATTGCACGATAAATTTTGGTTGCCCATCATCAAAAGGGTGCAGGAGGAAACCATCGATTTTGCCCTCGAAAAATGTGAGGAAGAAGGTCGTTTCGAGAACTTTTTGATTGCTGGGGGCGAGCTTGAAGGAGAGGTGCGTGGTGCCATGCCCTTTGACGATACCGATGTGTACAAGATTATAGAAGGGGCATCCAATTCCTTAATTAGCGCACCCAATCCCCAGTTGGAGCAACTGTTGAATTCCTTGGTCACCATTGTGGGTAAAGGGCAGGAAAAAGATGGGTATTTAACCACATGGCGTACCATAAATCCGGCCAAACCCCCTGCTACTTGGGTAAACGTGAAGGAGGGCAAACGTTGGGAATCCTTGGAGATGAGCCATGAACTCTACAATGCGGGGCATTTGTTCGAAGCTGCTGCTGTACATTTTCAAGCTACGGGCAAGCGCAACTTTTTGAACATCGCCCTAAAAAATGCCGATTTAATGGTGCAGACTTTTGGCAGTGGTGAGGGTAAAATAGAGACCGTGCCGGGCCACCAGATTATAGAAACGGGACTGCTGAAATTGTATCAACTTACGGGTAAGGAATCCTATAAAGATCTCGCTAAGTTCTTTTTGGATCAAAGAGGTATCGAGAATGGACGAAAAATGTTCGGGGCCTATGCCCAAGACCACCTGCCTGTGACCCAACAGGATGAGGTGGTGGGCCATGCCGTTAGGGCTGTGTACATGTACGCCGCCATGACTGATGTGGCCGCCCTGATGAATGACAGCCTGTACCGAAAGGCGGTGGACGACCTTTGGAATAATATGGTGTCTAAAAAAATGTACCTTACTGGAGGCATCGGGGCAAGGCACGAAGGAGAAGCCTTTGGTGAGAATTACGAACTGCCCAACCTTACAGCCTATAACGAAACCTGTGCTTCCATTGGCGATGTGTATTGGAACCACAGGTTGCACAATCTCACCGGGGAGGTCAAATATTTTGACGTAATCGAACGTACACTATATAATGGCTTAATTTCTGGGCTTTCGCTGGATGGGAAGAAGTTTTTCTACCCCAATGCTTTGGAATCTGACGGGGTGTATAAATTCAACCAAGGGTCTTGTACCCGTAAGGCATGGTTCGATTGCTCCTGCTGTCCTTCCAACCTGATTCGATTTATACCCTCCATCCCTAGTTTGATGTATTCCCAACAAAAGGATGTGGTCTATGTGAACCTTTATGCCGCTAGCGATGCCCATTTGGAGGTTGCGGGACAGAAGGTTGTTTTTACCCAAGAAACGGCCTACCCATGGAAAGGCGATATCAACCTTAAATTGAATATGGAAGGGTCTACGGAGTTTATCGTAAAGCTTAGGGTGCCGGGTTGGGAGCGTAATGAAGTTTTACCTAGTGACCTATACAACTATGAGGATGTCATGGATAATGCCGTTACCCTAAAAATTAATGGGGAAGCACAGGATGTGGTTATTGAAAACGGCTATATCACTCTTGAAAAAACATGGAAGCCCAACGATGCATTGGAAATCAATTTTCCCATGCAGGTGCGAACGGTCAAGGCCAACGACAATGTCGAAGAAGACCGGGGCAAACGTGCCTTGGAATACGGTCCCATTGTGTATGCCGTAGAAGAGATTGACAATAAAAACAACTTTGATGACATTCACCTGCAAGACAACGAAACCTTTGAAATTAAGGAACGTCCGAACTTGTTGGGAGGGGTAAATACGATTTCCAACGGAAGTTTTACGGCCATTCCCTATTATGTTTGGTCGAATAGGGGCGTGGGCAAGATGAAGGTCTGGTTGCCAAAATCGGAATAAAATGAAGATGAAGAGCTCAGATATATATTACTATAAAAGAATAAGAATAACGTTTCTTTTTGTTGCTGTCATCACTTTTTTGATAGGATGTGGTGACGCAAAGAAAAATACGGATGCTGATAAGGAAGAATGGATTTCTCTTTTTAATGGAAAGGATTTAAAGGATTGGGACATCAAGTTTAACAAAGAACCCCTGGGAGTAAATTATAAAAATACATTTCAAGTGGCCGATGGCATGATTCGGGTGGTATATGATGATTATGAAATTTTTGATGAATATTATGCCCATCTATATTATAAGCAACCATTTTCCTATTACAAAATACGGTTCGATTACCGTTTTACAGGCAATCAAACCACTGGAGGTGCTACATGGAACGTTCGCAACAGCGGAGTAATGATTCACTCGCAATCTGCTGCCAGTAATGGTTTCAACCAAGAATTTCCTACATCCATAGAAATACAGCTTTTGGGTGGACTCGAAGATGGTAAGGAACGGCCAACGGCTAATTTATGTACCCCAATGACTGCCGTGGAAATGAATGGTGACGTTACCTATGACCATTGCATCAATTCTTCCTCAAAAACTTATTTTGGGGACCAATGGGTGCATGTGGAGGCCATTGTCTTGGGGGGTGAATCCGTTACCCATATCGTGGAAAACGATACAGTTTTGGTTTATCAAAAACCTCAATTGGGCAGTAGTGATTTTGATGCAGAGCTAGACCTTTTTGGTGTTTCCGATAAGGCAGAATGGCTCCAGAAAGAAGGTGAAGTACTCACAGAAGGTTACATTGCTTTACAAGCTGAGAGTCATCCCATCGATTTTAAAAATATAGAAGTTTTGGATTTGTGCGGTTGTATGGACCCCAAGGCCAAAAACTATAAAAGTTATTACATAAAGGCAGCTAATTCAACATGTATATACGATAGTAAATGAGAAAAAAAGTAATAGGATTGGATTATGGTTCTGATTCGGTTCGCGCGGTATTGATCGATACCCAAGACGGCACGGAATTGGCGGCATCGGTTTTTGAATATCCCCGATGGAAGGCACAAAAGTATTGCGATGCCTCAATCAACCAATTTCGTCAGCATCCTTTGGATCATATCGAGGGATTGGAGCATACCATAAAATCTGTGGTGTCTCAAAGCGGTGTTCCACCGGAAAGTGTGGTGGGCATCTGTATCGATACTACGGGATCCTCGCCTTTGCCCTTGACCCAAGCGGGCGTTCCCTTGGCGATGACCGAGGGTTTTGAGGAAAATCCCAATGCCATGATGGTCCTTTGGAAAGATCATACAGCTGTGAAGGAGGCCGATGAAATCAATGAGCTTGCTAGAACCTGGGGAGGAGAAGATTATACTAAATATGAAGGAGGTATTTATTCTTCAGAATGGTTCTGGGCCAAAATCTTGCATGTGTCTCGAGAGGATAAAGGTGTTGTCGATGCTACCCATACTTGGATGGAACATTGCGATTACATCACCTATCTATTAGCAGATCATAAAAATCTGGCAACGTTTAAGCGTAGTCGATGTGCGGCAGGCCATAAGGCCATGTGGCACGAAAGCTGGGGCGGATTGCCTCCTAGTGAATTTCTTTCACAGTTGGATTCCTATTTGGGATTCCTTCGGGATAACCTATATGAAGAAACCTATACATCCGATGAAATTGTAGGTCATTTAAATCCTGAATGGGCCCAGAAACTCGGATTAACTACCAACACGGTAATTGCTGTTGGTACGTTTGATGCCCATGCTGGGGCGGTAGGGGCCAAGATTGGAGAAAGAGCATTGATTCGCGTCATGGGTACTTCAACTTGTGATATGATGGTGGCTAGTAAAGAAGCTCTTGCTGACAAGGCCGTAAAAGGTATTTGTGGACAAGTGAATGGTTCCATCATTCCCGGCATGATAGGTTTGGAAGCGGGACAATCCGCTTTTGGAGATGTATTGGCGTGGTTTAAAAGTGTGTTGGAATGGCCTATTGATAATTTGGTAATGAAATCGGATATCCTTTCCGAAGTACAGAAAGAAAAGTTGCAACAAGAAATTGATGCGAATTTCATACAAGTATTAGCAGAACAAGCCGAAAATCTTTCACTTTCAGAAGCTGTTCCCATAGCACTGGATTGGGTAAATGGTAGACGTACTCCTGATGCCAATCAAGAACTCAAGAGCGCGTTTTCAGGTATTTCTTTGGGAACCAAGGCACCCCATATGTTCAAAGCTTTAGTAAATGCCATTTGCTTTGGTTCTAAGGTGATAGTTGACCGTTTTGAAGAGGAAGGAGTAAAAATAGACTCAGTAATAGGTATTGGTGGTGTGGCCCGTAAATCACCCTTTATTATGCAAACACTTGCCAATGTTCTTAATATGCCAATAAAAGTAGCCAAGTCTGACCAAGCTCCAGCGTTGGGAGCAGCAATTTATGCAGCAACGGCAGCTGGTATCTATGACAGTGTTATTGATGCAAGTAAAGTAATGGGCAGCGATTTTGAAGCAGAATACAATCCACAACCAGAAAAAGTAGAAAGCTTTATTGAGTTAATGGAAGCCTATCAAGGATTGGGTGGGTTTATTGAGCAAATAACAAATAATAAGTAACTATGTCATCCTTTAAAACGTTAAAAGAAGAATGTTATGAAGCCAATATGGAACTCAATGCTCTAGGGTTGGTAATCTATACTTTTGGCAATGTTAGTTCAGTGGATAGGGATAAAGGAGTTTTCGCCATTAAACCAAGTGGAGTTCCATACCAAGATCTGAAACCAGAGGATATGGTGGTCTTGGATTATGAAAATAATGTAGTTGAAGGGAGCTTGCGACCTTCTTCTGACACCAAAACCCACAGCTATCTTTATAAAAATTGGGAAAATATTGGAGGAGTGGCACATACACATGCCATGTACTCTGTTTCGTGGGCACAAGCTCAAAAAGATATTCCGATTTTCGGGACCACTCATGCCGATCATCTTACCCAAGATATTCCATGTGCTCCACCAATGGCAGATGATTTGATTGAAGGCAATTATGAGCATAACACTGGGATTCAAATTTTGGACTGTTTCAAGGATAGGAAACTAGATTATAACGAAGTTGAAATGGTGCTCATTGGAAATCATGGTCCATTTGCCTGGGGTAAAAATGCAGCCAAAGCGGTATACAATACCAAAGTATTGGAGACAGTGGCACAAATGGCCTATTTAACACTACAGATAAATCCGAATGCTCCAAGATTAAAAGATTCTCTAATAAAAAAACATTATGACCGTAAACATGGCAAAAATGCCTATTACGGTCAGTGATTTAGTATAATTATAATAAATGAAAATATCTTCTAAAGAAATTTGGTTCGTAACTGGAAGTCAACATTTGTATGGCCCAGAGACATTGCAACAGGTCGCATCCAATTCCAAAAGTATTGTGGATGGACTTAACGATTTGGGTAAACTACCCATTACACTTATTCATAAACCTATTGTAACTACTTCTGAAGAAATAGTGGCGGTTTGCCAGCAAGCAAACAACGATTCCGATTGCATTGGTATTGTTACCTGGATGCACACCTTTTCACCGGCAAAAATGTGGATTGCGGGTTTAAACTCACTTAGCAAACCACTTTGTCACTTGCATACACAATTTAATGCTGAAATTCCTTGGAGTACCATAGATATGGATTTCATGAATCTTAATCAGTCGGCCCATGGCGACCGAGAATTTGGATTTATGATGTCGCGCATGCGGAAAAACCGAAAAGTAATTGTAGGTCATTGGAAAAGTGGACATGTTCAAGAGAAACTGTCCATATGGTCGAGAGTGGCGTTAGGGTGTGATGAATTACGAAACATGAAGGTGGCCAGATTTGGTGATAACATGCGGGAAGTAGCCGTTACCGATGGAGATAAAGTGGCAGCACAAATGCGGTTTGGCGTGGCGGTAAACGGTTATGATTCCTCTGACATTACCAATGCGATGAAAGAAATTGATCAGAAGGCTATTGATCAATTGGTAGAAGAATACGAAGCAACTTACTCCTTGACCACTTCATTGCAGAAAAATGGATCACAACGTAGCTCCCTAACTGAAGCTGCCAAAATTGAGTTGGGAATGCGCAGTTTTCTGGAGCAAGGAAATTTCAAAGCATTTACCGATACTTTTGAAAATTTGGGAGCATTAAAACAATTGCCTGGTATCCCTGTACAGCGCCTTATGGCGGATGGCTATGGTTTTGGTGGCGAAGGTGATTGGAAAACTGCTGCTATGGTCCGTGCTATGAAAGTAATGGCTGAAGGGTTGGAAGGGGGTACTTCGTTCATGGAAGATTATACGTATCACTTCACCCCTGAAAAAGGATATGTGCTGGGATCACACATGTTGGAAATATGTCCTTCAATTGCAGCAGGAAAACCTTCTTGTGAGGTACATCCTTTAGGCATTGGAGGAAAAGAAGATCCCGTAAGATTGGTTTTCAATGCCCCAGCAGGAAATGCATTGAATGCTTCCATGGTAGATATGGGCAATAGATTTAGATTGATTGTGAATGAGGTGGAGGCTGTAAATCCTATGGCAGATTTGCCTAAACTTCCCGTAGCTAGGGTACTTTGGGAGCCAAAGCCCAATTTAGATGTGGCAGCTACTGCATGGATTTTGGCAGGAGGAGCCCATCACACGGTATATACCCAAGCATTGTCAACAGAATATATGGAAGATTTTGCGGATATATTTGGAATTGAGATTTTAGTAATAGATTCAGATACGCGAATCCGTAACTTTAAAGACCAACTACATGCCAATGAAGCATATTATCATTTATTTCAACATCATATGATGTAAAAAGCTAAGAAAATAACTAAACAACAAATCATGCGCACAGCATTCCCTTATTTAATGTATTTTGCTTTTCTTTTAATAGCACCAAATTTTGGTTGTAAACAAACTAAAAAAGAAAAGCCAACAGAAATGGACACCACAACTTCCCAAATAGAGAAGAATCATTTGGAAAAAAGCTCCTTTGGAGAGATGCCTGATGGTAAGATGATTGATAAATATACTTTAAGTAATGATGCTGGGATGGAGGTTGATGTAATTACTTATGGGGGAATTATCACTCGATGGACCGCTCCAGATAGAAATGGAAATTTTCAAGATGTGGTGCTTGGGTTCAATGATTTGGAATCTTATTTAAGTGAAAATCCCTATTTCGGGGCATTGATCGGTCGGTATGGAAACCGAATTGCCAAAGGAAAGTTCGACCTTGATGGAAAGTCCTATACCTTGATCACTAACAACGGAGAAAATCACCTGCATGGTGGAGATAAAGGTTTTGATAAGGTTGTTTGGAATGCCAAAGGCGAAAGTACAGCTGATGGGGCCATTTTAGAGCTTACTTATAGGAGTGCTGATGGAGAGGAAGGATACCCCGGTACCTTAGATGTAAAAGTGACATATACCCTTACAGCTGATAATGAGCTCGACATTGCTTATGAAGCAACAACCGATAAACCTACCATCGTAAATTTAACCCAACATACTTATTTCAATCTTTCTGCAGATTTCACCAAGGATATTTTGGACCATGAATTACAGATTGATGCTGATAATTATCTTCCAGTGGATGACGGTTTGATCCCTACCGGTGAATTTGCCTCTATTGAGGGTACACCATTTGATTTTAAAGAATCAAAATTGATAGGGAAAGATATTACTTCAGATAATTTACAGATAAAATTGGGAGGAGGCTTTGATCATTGTTGGGTGCTAAATGGTCAAGATAAAGGATTCCGAAAAGTGTCAACGGCATACGAACCCAAAACTGGACGCGTATTGGAAGTATATACGAATGAACCTGGAATTCAATTCTATTCAGGTAACTTTCTCGATAGTACATTGCCATCAAAAAATAATGGAACCTACGGACAACGTTCAGGTTTTTGCTTAGAGACTCAGCACTATCCAGATTCTCCAAACCAGGATGCTTTCCCTTCCGTTAGATTAGATCCTGGAGAAACGTATACTTCTCGTACTGCATACAAACTTTTAACTAAATAAACCGACCTTATGAAAATGTTAGATACTTTTGACTGGATTACCATATCCTTTTATTTCTTGGTTCTTTTGGGAATTGCCGTTTGGGTAATTCGCAAAAAGAAAGAAAATACCGAAGATTACTTTTTGGCAGGAAGAAATGTAGGATGGTTTGTCGTTGGAGCTTCAATTTTTGCCTCAAATATAGGTTCAGAGCATGTTGTTGGATTGGCAGGTGCGGGTGCAGGAGATCGTTTGCCTATGTTAATCTATGAAATCCAAGCTTGGGTTGTATTGATTCTGGGATGGGTTTTTCTACCTTTTTATGCAAGAGCAGGGGTTTTTACCATGCCAGAGTTCTTGGAAAAACGTTTTGATGCCCGATCTAGATGGATACTTTCTGTATTTTCAATTGTTGCCTATGTATTGACCAAAATTTCCGTAACCATTTATGCCGGTGGTATTGTAGTATCGGCCTTATTGGGAATTGATTTTTGGACAGGAGCAATAGCTACTGTTGTGCTAACAGGAATCTATACGGTATTGGGAGGAATGCGCGCTGTTGTCTATACAGAAACCTTGCAGGCCATTATATTGGTCATAGGGGCTGCTGCCCTTACCATTATTGGTTTGGATGAAGTAGGGGGATGGCAAAGTATGAAGGAAACTGTTACCCCGGAATATCTTAATATGTGGCGATCTGCTTCCGATCCTGATTTTCCTTGGCCTCCATTATTGATTACAAGTACCATAGCAGGGGTTTGGTATTGGTGTACGGATCAATATATTGTACAAAGAGCATTAACGGCTAAGAACATCAAGGAAGGAAGGAGAGGAACTATTTTTGGTGCACTCTTAAAGCTGATGCCGGTCTTTTTGTTCCTTATTCCGGGAGTCATTGCGCTTACTTTGAAAATGAGAGGCGAACTTGAATGGGAAAGTCCAGATGAGGCTTTTCCAGTCTTGATGAGCAATTTATTGCCTTCGGGCCTTAGAGGATTAGTGGCTGCGGGTCTATTGGCAGCGCTTATGAGTTCCTTGGCTTCTGTATTTAATTCAGTTTCCACACTCTTTACTGTAGATATCTATAAAAAGCTTAGACCTAATACACCAGAAAAAAAATTGGTGAGAACAGGACAAATCGCTACTATGATAGTTGTTGTTATTGGAATTATTTGGATTCCAATCATGTCCAATATATCTGGAGTTTTGTATGAATACCTTCAAAGTGTACAATCCTATATAGCACCACCAATAACCGCAGTATTTTTATTGGGTATTTTTCATAAACGTATCAACGCACAAGGAGCTTACGTTACCTTGATTGTTGGTTTCATTGTGGGTGCCTTGCGTATCATTCTGGAACTAGTTAAGGATTCATTGGAACCAGGCAGTATCTGGCATACATTGGGTGATGTGAACTTTTTGACTTTCTCATCATGGTTTTTCCTCTTCTGTGTGATACTTATTTTAGTGGTCAGTTATACAACCAAGGCCCCATCAGAAGAGCAAATAAAGAATTTGACCTATGCTACTTTGACAGACGATGATAGGGCTAAAAATAAAAACAGTTACAACTGGAAAGATATTACCATTTCATTGGTTATTGTGGCCATTGTGGTCTACGTGATGATTTGGTTCAATGGGAATTGATGAAAACAGCTTCAACTTGTCAAGAAGTTTTTCTTTTTCTTAGATAAAAAATAGCCCCGATGGCAATGGTTAGAATACCTGCTATTACTAGCATATAAGGTATGAAACTAGGGTCATCGGGTCTTTCTTCAACTGTGATTAACGTATTGATGGAAGGATTCAGTAAAATTTGTTTTTTTCCACCAGTCCATGTAACCATCAATGTGTCCACTTTGTTATTTTTACCTAATCCAAAATGAGCAATCGTTGAATTCTGGGATAAATGACTTGAACCACCTCCATCTATTTCACGGATCATTCTTCCTCCATTTAGAGCAACAGTAATTCTAGACCCGATACCGTTGGATTCAGACTGGATTCCTTTAAGTTCAACTTCAAGCCAATTGCCTTTTGGGGTATCGTTTCTGAACAGTTTTGTGTGCGATTTTACTGGATATTGATAAATAGGCTCTTGATTGACGACAAGAATATCCAAATCGCCATCATGATCATAATCAAATACAACAGATCCTCTTCCCACACCATAATCATTTGAGTGGGTCGCCCTGCCTTTTTCTAAAAATGAACCTTCATTATTCTCAAAATAAAAATTGCCCATGGGAACACAATTTGGGTTTAAATCTCCATTGGAAACATAAAGATCCAAATCTCCATCCAAATCAAAATCTGCAAAATTAGCGCCCCAACTTATGGCAAGGGAGTAGGTGCCAAGTTCTTTTGACCGATTAATAAAAGGCTTTTCCAAACCTTGGTTTACCATAAGCCAATTGAACTTGATATTGGTGACATAATAATCCATCAACCCATTATTGTCAAAATCTCCTACGGCTGAGCCCATGGCATTGATTTTAAGGTTCATTCCCATTGCTTCACCAACGTCACGAAACTTTTTACGCGGATGTCTATTTTCGTACAATAGATTTGGAACAGCTTTGTAGCCAAAATCCTGGTTCACAAGAAGGTCTTGGTCTCCATCATTATCAAAATCGGTGAATACCCCTCCAAATCCAAAACCTTTGTGGTCAAAACCATAATCTTCGTAGACATTTTCAAATTTTTTGCCTTCACGATTGATCAAAAGGTATCCTTTGGCAGTTTGATTGGCGCTTACAATGGTAGCATCTTTGATGATACCCAGCTTACCTTCAAAATTTTGAAAATAGTTGCCCACATATAAATCTGGGTAGCCATCCGCATTAAAATCTCCAAAACTAGGGCCAGTGCTAAAAGAATTCAGGTCATCCAATCCATATGCTTTGGTAACATCGCGAAAAGTTAAATCACCATTATTCAAAAACAGTAGATTTTTTGCACGTGGAATTTTTTGACTGCCATCAGAGGTGTTTATAGTTGTAATGAATAAGTCTCGATATCCATCGCGATCAACATCTGCGCTTACAGCACCTTGTGTTACATATTGACTACTTATTTGTAATCCTGAGTCTGGATATACATTTTTAAAGGTACCATCACCATTATTGAGGTACAAAACGTCTTCAGCCATTCCCCCAGTGATAAAAACGTCCTCAAAACCATCATTGTTCATATCGAAAATAGTGGCTCCTCCACCAAAAGTGCCTTCAAACACCTTGAAGACATGATCAATGCCCGTTTCTTGGGTAACATCTGTGAAAATTGTTTGCCCAGATGCTACAGGGATTATGAAAATGGCAGCTAGGAATAATCCTATTTTTTTTGCATGTCTCATTATACTTGGTCTATAACTTTTTCCAATCAAGAGCAATTACATTTTTTGCGATTAGAGCCCCATTAACAAGCCCAATGTCATTATCCTGAAACGTATGTATGCCTCCATAAAATCTGGAGTCAGCAGTTTCTTGGGCAAATTCCCAAAAAGAATCAAAGGTTCGTACAACAAAATCGGTATCCCGTACTTCATCTCTTTCCCGACCTTCGTGGGCTCTGTCGACAAAAGTGAATTGCTTTCCAAATGTGTCTTCCAAAATAGTTGCCGAAGCTGCTGCTTGAATCGCATGTCCAGATGGAAAAGCCGGAAAAGGAGGGTCTGGCCAGAATGATTCCCATTCTGGATCTATAAATTTTGGAACATAAGTGTTTGGGCGTTCAGAAAAGAAATGGAATTTCCATTCCCAACACTTTATAAAAGAGTCTGCAACTGCTAGTGCGGTTTTAGCATAGGCTTCTGCAGTATGTATCAAGTCAGGTTTCTTTTTATTGATTACAATTGTGGCGATGTAATACGAATGTCCCGGCGGGGTGAAAGTTACATCTGGATCATCTCCCCACCAAATGGCAGCTTCTTTTTCTTCTTGGGTAAGTTCTCTTTCCTTTTTATAAACGGCTAAAAATTGTTTGTAATACGGAGAACCCGGAATGGTATCATAAGGAATCATGTAGGGAGTGGGAATTTCGCGATTTGCTTTTACGAAAGTCCTATTCTTTCCCCAATGTGGATGCAAGGGATGATGACTGAAAGATTGTGCATAAAGTGGGGGTTTCCATGACCCTGGAAAATCAGGATGCACTAGATTTTTATCAAAATTATCCAAATATCCTCTGTGTCCACCATCAGTTTTTGACCATTCAAAAATTGCATTGGCCACCTTTTTGCCATATTGTAGGGAACGATTGGCGACTTCTTTTGAAATAGTATCCGAAAAATGTTCAAAGAGTGATTTTTCCAAGGAATCAATCTTCTGCTTGTTTTCATCTGAAGTCTGTTGATAGATTGATTTGGTAATTTGTGCTTGTGCTGCGTTCATGGCCAATACCCAACTATATTCTTTGTTAGGAGTAGGTTTTGGTAGTTTTTCCAAGTCATTTAATTGCCCAGCCATGGAATTATATTCAGGAGAACCATGAACCACGGATTCATACATGGTGAGGGCAATATAGGCGTATGCCCTGGAAGCAAATGTTGGCGAATTGGAAGGGGTGAATTGGGTAATATAGTTTGTCATTTCTGCCCATTTGATTGCAGCTTCTGTTTCGGAGATTGGTTTTTTATTCAAGTTGCAACCTGCCAATGCCAAGATGAACAGCATTGTAGCACCACCTAAAATTTTTGGTATGTACATTTTTCTCATCACAAATACTTATTCCTTGTTGATTTTAATTGCTTTTACTTTCTCTCCAGAGATTCCGAAGAAAAAGGTGTCCTCAATTCTCATTACACTTCTTACATCGCCTTTTAGTTGTAATCCAGATTTAAATTGAGACACATAGGAGAAATCTCCCTTGCCATTTCCTAAAAACAAAGCCCCATGGTTGGCATCAAATTTTCCTAATCTGAGTTTGAAGAACTCATTGTTGCCAAGAAGAAGCAAATCCTCATTGCCATCACCGTTAAAATCATGGATTACCGATTGATGGATACAAGAATATTGGGCTTGCTCAGGTAATGGAATAGTTTCGTATTTTCCATCAGGACTACTTAAAAGCATAGTAGTCTGTAAGTAATTTGCAGATAGTTTTTTAGCTTTTTTCAATTCTTGTTCAGTGAATATATCGCGCATTGATGCATCTGCATAGCTGTCATACGTAGTGAATTTCGGCCTCAAATAAGCCAGTTGACCCAAAAGTTCGTTTCGGGTAACGTATGGATATGTTTTGCCTTGTATATAAAAATTCAAAATAGGGTCAACAGAACCATTGTTGTCAAAATCGTCGTAGTACATTGTTGCTGGCTCATCAAAAGATGCCTTAAGCTGAGAGTTTATTCCCAAATTTCCAATAATAAAATCTGCTTTGCCATCGTCATTAAAATCACCAGAATCTATAGAATTCCAAAGACCATTATAATCTTTATCCAAAAATGCTTCGGTCTGGTTTTTCAGTTTTCCTGATTGATTTACAAATATGGTAATCGGCATCCATTCGCCGACTATTATCAAGTCTTGTGAAGCGTCATTGTTTAGGTCTGTCCATATGGCATCGGTAACCATTCCAATTTCATTGGCTGCAGGAATAAATTTATCGGTAGCATCTTTAAAATTTCCTTTGCCATCGTTTTCCAATACATAACTTTTGGGATTTTCTGGATATCGTCCAGGAATTACCCTGCCTCCAACAAAAATATCGTTATCTCCATCATTATCGATATCAGCTATGGCAACGGAACCACTACTTGTAAACATTTGGGGCAGTGCGTTTGTGTTTCTTGTGAAATTACCATTTCCGTTACCCAGATATAGACGGTCTTGTAAAATTTTGTCTTTGGGCTCAAAATTGTGGTATCCACCACTTGCTACATAAAGATCTAGATTTCCATCTCCATTGGCATCAAATATCCCCAAGCTTGAATCATGGTAGTCTTTATCCACTATCAATGAAGCTTGGGGATATTCTGAAAAACTTCCGTTTGGTTGTTGTAGAAAGATTTGTCCTGGATTTCCTTTTGCCCCCCCGATAAAAATATCTTCTAAACCATCTCTGTTGAAATCTGCCTTTGCCATGCAAGGACTATTGTGCGAAAATTGGGAGATCAACAAGGATTGTCTTTTAAAGTCATTAATCTGTGTGGGCTTGTCCACATATTTGATTGGAGATGGAACCTCCTTAAAATATACCGAATTGGCAGATTCTGAGGAATTTCCTTGTGATGCTTCCTTTTCTTTTAGTATGATTTGTTGATTGGAAGTTATATTGGTTATCGTTTGTTCTGCACCTCTATTCCAACGTATTGAAATTGAGCTGATAGTAGACTTATTTCCCAGGCCAAAGTGAAGAATAGGTGAAACTGTGGAAAGGTAACCTCGTGTAGGCATTTGTGAGAGGGTCTGCTGCAAGGAGTCCTGATAGATGGTAACCATTGCCCCTATTCCTTGGGTGTTTCCTTTATTGCCTTCCAATTTTACTTTTAGAAAATGTGATTTCTCGGTCTGTGTATTATTTTGATAGATTGATGCTGGTTTGTTGATGTTGTTCACCACAAGATCCAAATCCCCATCATTATCAAGGTCTGCGTAGGCGGCACCATTGCTATTGGCCGGTTGGTCAAGACCATATTTTTTAGTGTTGTTGATGTAAGAATTGTCACCATTATAGGTGAAGAGGTAATTGCTGAGATCTGATGATGGCATTTTTTTGATCAGTTCCAATACATCTTGACGTACTAGACGCCCTTTTGATTGTACATAGTTATCCATATAATCAATAAAATCGAGATTGGTATAATCCCTAAGGTACCCATTGGTGATATAAAGGTCTTTCCAACCGTTGTTGTCATAATCTGCCCAAAGGGCAGCCCAACTCCAATCAGTATTGGATATTCCGGCCAGTTGGCCAATTTCGCTAAAACTTCCATTTCCATTATTGAGTTGAAGCATATTTCTCATATACTGGTAATGAAAACCACTTCTAACATTTAAATCAAACTTGTCATAATTGTCTGGGGACATTAATAACTTTTGTCTGCGGTTGTCCTCTGGGAGCATATCCAAAGTAAAAATGTCTTGAAGGCCATCGTTATTGACATCGGCAATATCGTTCCCCATTGAAAAATGACTGGTATGGCAGAGTTGTTGATCGAGGTCGTTTAAAAAAGTTCCATTTTTTTGGTTGATGTACAAGTAATCTGGAACAGCATAATCGTTGGAAACGTAAAAATCTTGCCAACCATCATTGTTAAAATCACCAATACCGATTCCTAAACCATAGGTTAGGGCAGAGCCGCTAATGCCTGCACTTACTGTAACATCGGTAAAATGATTATTCTCTTGCTTAAAAAGTCTTATTCCCTGTAAAGGATCATCGATGGCTAAAAACTTTTTTGTGTTGGCCACATTGAGTACGGGCAAGGATTTTGGATTGTGGTTGAGTAATATCATGTCAAGGTCACCATCTCTATCGTAATCAAAAAAATATCCCTGATTACTGAATGCATTGCTATCTAAACCGTAGTTCTTTGCTTGTTCTTCAAATATTGGAATCCCATCTGGGTCGTTTCCCAAATTGATAAAGAGTTGATTGGTTCTTTTTCCAGGGGGCAACGCACCAGAATAGCAAAGATATAGGTCCAATCTGCCATCACCGTTTACATCTGCTGCTGTAATCCCTGTTTTCCATGGCCCAGTTCTGCCCCCGACGTTGGCTTTTTGGGTAATATCTTTAAATTTCATACCTCCCAAATTCAGAAAACACTTATTCTCTCCTGCATTGGAAGTAAAATATAGATCAATTAAATCATCTCCATTTAAATCAGCTGTAGCGACCCCACCACCATTGTAAAGATATTCATACATTAAAACATTGAGGTTTGGCCCTTCTTCAATTGTGTTTTGAAAATATACTCCTGAAACATCAGCAGGAATGGATACAAAGATGGTGGGCTCAACTTTTGTTTCTTCTGAAGTAGTTGTGGCGCCATCTTTTTTACAACCCAAAAGAACAGTAATCACTAATAGATATATTGGCAAATACCTCATATAAAGGATAGTTTTGGTGTAAGGTTATAAAGAAAGAATCCTACCCCAAGAGGGTAGGATTCCAAAGGTATTAAAACTAACAAACTCAAAATGCCTTATTTGGCTCAAAAATTATGGATTAATAACCAGGGTTTTGAATCAATAATTCATTACGATTGATTTCATCTCTGCTTATGGGCATAAAGTACATTTTATCATCCCAACTTCGGGTTTCATTTTCGGTATTATCAACTACGTTATAGATATAGTCGTATACTTCTGGGTCATATCTGTATGGTACATGAGGAGTAGCTCCTGTTTTTAACGTGGCAACTGGTCTCATTACTTTTATACCTCTGCCCAAAGTTTCTGGGGCGATTAACCACCTTCGTGCATCAAAATAGCGATGTTCCTCATAAGCAAGTTCAACTCTACGTTCATTATGATAAAGATCCACCAACTCACTACCTGTTGCCGATATTGCGGGCATACCTGCTCTATATCTGATTTTATTGAGCCATGCGGTAGCTTCAGCTTCATCACCTGTTTCTAAACAAGCTTCAACGTAATTCAGCACAATTTCAGTATATCTGATAAATGGCCATGGCACCACTTGGGCACTGGACATATTATCTACTACTGATGGGTCTGGGTCAATGAACTTACGAACATAATATCCTGTTCTGGAGCCATTCCAGTTTTCTATGGACGAGCTGCGCGTGTCAACACCTGGAATGGGATCCGTACCACCATTGTCATAAGATCCCGTTTGAATTTGATCATAAGGATCGATGGATACTACGTCGCTTGGACGGGGTTTCCAATCTGCTCCATCATAAAGGATGGTGGCATAGAATCTTGGGTCTCGATTTTCATAAGGAGCTGCAGCATGATCGGGGTTTTCCCAATCAAATTTGGAACCATCCATCATTTCATAATCATCAACCAATTGTTGAATAGGAGTGTTACCAGCCCAATTGTGATAACCATTAGGGCCATTGTTTATCCCTTGATGGATTCCTCCAAGAGGCCAATTGCTTTCCTGTGTGAACAAAGGAGAATGTGTTCTTTCAAAAAGCAGTTCCACATGAGCGGCTGCATCAGCGGCACCACTTCCTCCACCCATGGAAAGTGCTATATAATTTTCTGTTCCCTCTTCAGCGGAAACGGGAGCATTAAGGTCCAGTTTATAGCCAGAGGTAGCGTCCAATAGTGCTTTAGCAGCTGTCTTTGCCGCAGTCCAACGAGAAGCTTGATCGCCAGATGTATAGGCTACCAAATCTAAATTTGAATAGGAAGCATGTGCTGATGACTGGCCAGAAACCGTAGTTCCATCTCTCCAATCACTTGCGGCATACAATAAAACTCTAGATTTAAGCCCCATGGCACTTAATCTTGAAGCTCTTCCAGGATCATTGGTCTCTGAAAGCAAAGAGATGGCTTGATCTAAATCACCCAAAATAAAACTAATGCATTCTTCATAAGTATTTCTGGCAATGGTATAGTCTTCACCTAATCCATAGGGAGCATCAATAATGGGGGCTCCTCCATAGTAACGAACCACCTGATGGTAATAATATGCTCTCAAGAAAAGGGATTCTCCTAAAAGTTTATCTCTTAAATCCGTATCAGAAAAAGTGGCTTCTGGAAGCTCTTGTATAGCAATATTGGCTTGCCTAATTGCTGAAAATAGTTCATCCCACTGTGGAATAACACGGTCGTTTCCTGTTCCGGTTGGGGATAGCGTACCTTCTGTGATTACGTTTAACCCTCTTCCAGAGTGGGTGAACATAGCTTCATCTGTTAGAGAAGCCAGTCCTTCTTCTTCAAAACCTCCATAATTTAAGTTGGAGTAAATACCGAACACAAATGCTTCTGATAGGGAGCCATCTCCCCAAGTGGTATCTGAGGACACCTTATCGAGCGGTTTGGTTTCCAGATAATCTTCGGAACACGATATTGGGATTATTCCCAATATTGCAACCAAAATGATACAATTCTTAATTCTTTTCATAACAGCTAGTTTAAAATTTTAAAGTAAATCCAGTGTTGATAACTCTGGCTTGCGGATAAAACTGTCCACTGTTTACAGTGGATTCCGGATCATATATATCACTTTTGGCCCATGTAAGAACGTTGTTCGCACTTACATAAATGCTAAATCCTGCTAAACCAAAAGGTTCTAAAAGTTTTTCTGAAAAATCATAAGCTAATTGAATGTTTTTTAATCTGATATAATCTTTACTGAACAAGTAATAGGTATTGTTGCCAAAGCTTCCTCCAGTATAATACGTATCTCCCCTAGTAGCCAACCTTGGGTGAACACTGCTGGGATTGGTAATGCTCCAACGGTTGTCGAAAGAATATTTCAGATAATTTCCAATATCTCCAGATTCTGTTTGAATGGGCAATGAAGCTCCCGTGGCCCCTTGGAACAATACTGCAAGTTTAAAATTCTTGTACTCAGCATTAAAAGTGACCCCGAAGTTAAACTTGGGAACAATATTTTCCTCAAGTCTAACTTGGTCGTCCCCATTGATTACTCCATCGTTGTTCACGTCTTTGAATTTCATGTCACCTGGTCGTAAAGTTGGTGTTACCTCACTATAATCCAAAGTATTTGATGCAATATCTGCTTCATCCCTAAATACGCCATCGTATTCATACACCAAATACGCTCCAATTGGTTTCCCTTCCTGCAGTTGATAATCTGGTGCTCCTGGGACTTCATCCATAAAGACTACTTCGTTTTTGGCATAGCCTCCATTAAACCCTACATCCCATTTAAAGCCATCTTCACTGCCTCCGTAGTAGTTCAAGGCAAACTCAAATCCCTTGTTATCTACTTTTCCAGCGTTTACTGGTGGTAATAGGGATGCAATACCAGATGAACCTGGCGTAGATCCTGTTTCTTGTATCAAAATCTGATCTCTTCTATTGTAAAAATACTCAAAACCTACACTTAACTTATTATCAAAGAGATAAGCATCCAAACCTAAGTTATAGTTGTTAGCTCTTTCCCACGTAAAGTTGGGGTTTGCTAAAAGTGCTTCTTCAAGAGTATTCGCCACAGCTCCATTTATAGGAAATTGGTTTGGGGCGTATGTGGATAAATAGGCATATTCTTGAAGGGTCCCATCGAAAGTTACCTGATCATTACCCATTTGTCCATAAGAGCCTCTTAGCTTAAGATAATCAATAAATTTTACATTGAACCAATCTTCATTGGATACATTCCAACCGGCCAAAAAACCTGGAAAAAATCCAAATCTGTCAGATTCTGGAAAGATGTACGAACCATCATATCTCCATATAAATTCCGCCAAGTATTTTTGTTTGTAATCGTATTGTACACGACCATAGTACCCTAAACGTGTTCTATTGAAAGCACTACCATCCACAACAGTACCATCAGATCCTGCAAAAAAGAGTTGGTCTATTGAGGAAGAAATGAAGTTTCTTCCAAATGCTGAAAAGAACTCACCTTGAAAACGTTCCTTGGTAACACCGGCCATGATGTTTACGGTATGGTCATCCGCAAAAACACGATCATAATTTACTAAGGCGGTAAGATTCACATTTAGATTGTTGGCAGAAAGTTGTGTTAACCTTGGATCTGTGAAGCTGGAACGAATTGCAGCTTCAAGGATTGGTTCTCCAGTCGCCAAATAAGTATCTCGATCTAGTGAATAGAGCTCCCAAGGCACTTGCCATAATTTTCTTCTTCTATGGCTTTGGTCAATACCTGTTAACAGGGTCAATTTTAAACCCTCAATCCATGGTTGTGTAATGTCAACCGACCCAGTAAACTGTAAAAAATCTGTGGGTTGGCTGTCATATCCGGTGGCATTTGTAGTGATAACAACTGGTTGTTGACCATTTTCAATATCAGGTCCTGGTTCACCGGTAGGCCATATGGCCGGATCGGTAGGGCGACCACGCATAAGCATCCTGAAAATAGCTCCAGCCCCTTCAGTTGGGTAGCGTCTATCCTCTTTACGATATGCAAAACCTAATTTGGCGTTGATGTGCTCACTCACTTCAATATCGCTATTAATTCTAAAGTTGTATTGTTGATACCTAGTGGATGAATTCTTATAGTAGGCATCTTGGTCAAAATAACCAATTGATGAAAAGTATTTTACTTTTTCACTGCCACCTCTTATCGAAATGTTATGTCGACTTTGGTATGACCAATCTTTAAAAGTGGCATCAAACCAGTCTGTATTAGGGTATATCCAGGGGTCAGATGCTTGTGCGTAACCTTGCAAAGCTTCGGGAGAGAACGCAGCATTAACAGTTTCACTGGAACTTGGAATAGTATAGCTTCCAGAGTTATTAAATGAAGTCAGCGCACTTCCCCATTCATTAACTGGAATGTTGCTGTTGAATATTGTAATCTCGTTCATAATATTGGCATACTCACTGGCATTGGCCATATCCGGTATTTTTGTCGGTTGCGCCAATCCAAAATCTGCGGTATATGTAACCTCCGGTTTGCCTATTGTTCCTTGTTTGGTTGTTACAATAATAGCACCGTTTGCAGCACGTGCACCATAGATGGCTGCCGAAGCATCTTTAAGAACCGATATGTTTTCAATATCGGCGCCATTTAGTCTTCCAATACCGCCATCACGGTCAGGAATACCATCAATTACAATCAATGGACTGCTGTTCCCTAAGGTGTTGGTTCCCCGAATACTTATACTCGCAGCATCACTTCCAGGTTCTCCACTGGTTTGAATGACTACAAGACCGGGTAAACGTCCAGCAAGTGAGTTGGATACACTAATAGTTGGTGATTCCTCTAAAACAGCACCCTTAACAGCGGCAACAGCACCGGTCACGGTCGCTTTTTTCTGAGTTCCATAACCTACAACTACAACTTCATCCAAAGTTGAAAAATCTTGATCCATGGCCACATTTAAAGTGGTTTTGTTGTTCACGGAAACCACAACACTTTTAAATCCAACGTAACTAAATCTCAATGAAGTTGAACCTTCAACTCCTTGAATAGAATAGTTTCCGTCAAAATCTGTAATGGTACCCTTGGTCGGGTCGTTGGTATCCACTATGGAGACACCAGGTAAAGGTTGGCCATCTGAGGTGGCAGTTACTGTTCCTGATACAGTGATACCTTGGGCTTGCGCGGTGGAAAACAGTACTCCACCCATAAGCAAGATAAAGGTCAAAAAGACGCGATTATAAATTGCGCACTTCTTGTTTAAAAACAGAAAGTTGTTCATACAGTTAATGTTAGTTAATTAGTTAGATGCAAATAGCAGTATTCAAGATTAAGAATTCATTATAACAAAATCTATGATACATTGTGCTACTATGCGAAAATAATGTTAAATTTGATTTGTCAAAAATTCTGAGCACTTTTTTTTGATGATATGGCAAATATTGGCTCTAAAATTTGTGGGATAAGCGCAATAGTTATTAAATAATTTAATATTGATAGGTTTAACTTTGAAGATTTTTTTTGAATAAGCCCATTTCAAATTAGCGGGACTTATGTCTTTACCGATTAATGTTTATATGCCATTACTAGATAGAATACAGAATTTACAGGACAGTCATTCTCTGTCCAAACACGAAATACTTGTTCAAGGAATAGTAGAAACCATAGGGGATGAGGAGTTGTTGGTGGGAGATAGACTTCCTTCAATAAACACTATGGTCAAAGAAGTTGGTTATGCCAGAAAAACCATAGTTAGGGCATACGAAGAACTAAAGGTTAGAGGTCTGGTTGAATCTAAGGATAAACAGGGCTATTTTATAGTAAGCCAGGAAACAGGTGTTGTTTTGAGGGTAGCACTGCTTCTTTTTGCTTTTCAAAGTTTTCAGGAGGATTTTTATAATACTTTCAGGAATGAGTTAGGAGAAAAGTTTCAAGTTGATGTGTTTTTCCATCATAATAATATTTCAATTTTTGAGACCATGATTTCCAATTTGAAGGGTAAATATGGAATGTATGTAATTGCTCCAATACAGGATGATCGACTTAAGCCCTTACTACAGACTATTCCATCTAATAAGTTATTGTTGGTTGATAGATATTTGGATTTGGGGAGTGATTATTCCTACATAGCTCAAGAATTTGAGAACTCCACATATGGGTTTTTGGTGAAGCTTTTGCCAGAGGTCAAGAAATATAAGCAGATGATATTGCTGTTTAATCCAAAAACAGACTATTCTCCAATAGAGGTTAGAAACGCATTCGAAAAGTTCATTGAAGCCCATGGGGTAAAAGGTTGTGTGGAAGAGAAATATGCTCTTGGAACGCTACAAACCGATACCTTATATTTTGTTAAAAGTGACTCTACTCTCTGGAAATTCCTGAAGGACTGTACGCGTAAAAAATATGTGCTTGGCAAGGATTTGGGAGTGGTTTCATACGATGACAATGTATTAAAAGAAATCATTTTGGGAGGTATTACAACCATGTCCATCGATTTTAAGGAAATGGCAAAAATAGCTGCGAATCATGTTAAAAATGGAACAGAAACAAGGATGATAATTCCATCAAATCTTATTAGAAGAAATTCACTTTAAAAAGGATTGAATAATTCAACAAACAAAAAATGGGGGACAAAAAACAACTTATAGCTTTACTGACCGTTCTATCAAGCTTCATTTTAAATGCACAAAATTTACCAGATTGGGAAAACCCTAAGGTTATAGCAATAAATACAGAAGAACCACATGCTACTTTTTTGCATTATAATGAAAGCTCTTTGGAAACTCAGCAAAAAGATCTGCCCCATTATAAATTATTGAACGGAACATGGAAATTTTATTGGGCCCCCAAACCGTCCGATAGACCTGAAAATTTTTATGAAGAAGCCTATGATGTATCAAAATGGGACAATATAGATGTACCATCGGACTGGCAGATGCGGGGATATGGGTATCCAATTTATACAAATATGGATTATCCTTTTCCAAAAAATGCTCCATACATACCTCACGACAATAATCCGGTCGGGAGTTATAAACGAAGTTTCAATTTGGATAAAGAGTGGATTTCCAAACAAGTTTATGTGCACTTTAAAGGAGTCAATTCTGCATTTTATCTATGGGTAAATGGAAAAAAAGCGGGCTATAGTGAAGGGTCTAAAACCCCTGCGGAATTTGACATTTCAAAATTTGTGAAAGAAGGAAAAAATAGCATAGCGGTTGAAGTATATCGCTGGTGTGATGGATCCTATCTTGAAGATCAGGATTTTTGGCGTCTAAGCGGTATAGAACGTGATGTTGTCTTGTACGCAACCAATAAAATTGGATTCAAGGATGTTCGCTCCACTGCTACGTTGGAAACACCATCTTACGCTAAAGGAAAACTAAGTTTGGCAGTCTCGGTGAAAACTCTATTAGTAAAGCAAGATCTAACGGTTTTGGCCAAAGTTCTGGATGGGGACGAAGAAATTACCTCCCTTGAAGGAAAATTACAGAAAAATGGAGCGGAGATTTCAAATCTACTGTTGGAGACAACAGGTTTGAATATTACGCCTTGGTCTGCAGAAATACCAAAATTGTATGATTTGCATGTGGTTTTAAAGGATGAAAAGGGTAAACAATGGGATGCAACTAAAATCAAAATAGGTTTTCGAACTAGTGAAGTGAAAAATGGTCAACTTTTAGTAAATGGAAAGCCGGTATTATTAAAAGGTGTTAACAGACACGAACATGATCCAGTCAATGGCCATGTAGTTACCAAAGAAACCATGTTGGCTGATATCCAAAGCTTTAAAAAATACAACATCAATGCGGTTCGTACTTCGCATTATCCTAACGATCCGCTATGGTATTCACTTTGTGATCAATATGGCATTTATGTAATTGATGAGGCAAATATAGAATCACATGGCTACGGATATGGCAAAGGGGAAACTTTGGCGCAAGACCCTCAATTTGAAGAAATGCATTTAGATAGGATACAACGAATGGTAAAAAGAGATATCAATCATCCGTCCATTATCTTGTGGTCTATGGGGAACGAAGCGGGAAGTGGGAACAATTTTGTGATTCCATATAAATGGATACATAAAAATGATGCAAGTAGGCCGGTACACTATGAGCGAGCGGGCAGGGCAGGTGATAGCATCCATTATAAGGGGAGGATTACCGATGTGATCAGTTGGATGTACCATCATCAAGACGGAGTGACAAAAAGTTTTATTGAACAGGACAACAAAAGACCTTTAAATGAGCAACGCCCCTTTATTTGGTGTGAGTACAGTCATGCTATGGGCAACAGTAATGGAAACTTTAAGGATTATTGGAGCTGGATACGAAGCCAACCCAGGGCCCAGGGTGGATTTATTTGGGACTGGATGGACCAAGGATTGGAAAAAACCTCGGAAGATGGCGAAAAGTACTATGCCTATGGCGGTGATTTTGAACCGGAAAATGTCCACAATGATGAAAACTTTTGTGCCAATGGCCTAATGGCTTCCGACCTTACTCCGCATCCAGGCCTATTTGAGGTGAAAAAAGTGTATCAAAATGTGTTGTTTTCAAAAATAAATGATAGCACGTATGAAATTTTCAACGAGAATTTCTTTACTACCACAGAGCGATACGATTTTACCGCAACCCTATTGGAAAATGGAGTGAAAGTGGCGGACCTAAAATTGAAGGTGCCCTTCATAGCCCCTCAACAAACAGAAACCGTAACCATTGATTTTGAATATTCATTGGATCCATCCAAAGAGTATTTTATCAATCTATTTGCCATTGGCAATAGCGACCAACCCTTGCTCCCAAAGGGAGAGGTAATGGCAATGGAGCAATTTCAATTGAAAGGCGGTAAAACAACTTTTGAAGACTTCCTTGCCGAAGAGTTCAAAGTAAGGGCAAAAGCCTCCAAGGATAAAAAGAGGTATACTGTGGAAGTTGGAAGTTACACCTATGTGTTTGGCCAAGATGGTTTTGGATTGGATATGATGAAAAAAGATGGTGAGAATATCATGTTGGAACCTGCTAAAATGACCTTTTGGCGGGCACCCATTGACAACGATTTTGGTGCATGGAACTCGGAGAACCAAGAAAAAGAAGAGGTGGACTATTTTGGATACAGAACTGCAGCTGATGATAAAGAACTGATCGGTTTCGAGCACAGTAAGAACAAGAACGGCAGCCATACATTTACGTACCAATTCAATTACAAAAAATTAGAGGCAAAAAATACCATTGTCTACACGGTTTCCAAAAACGGAAGTTTGAAGGTTTCATGTAAGTTGTCCGCAGAAAATCCAGAAAAACTAAAGTACATGCCCCGGTATGGGATGGTCTTTGTATTGGATGACCAATACCAGAATGTCAAGTATTATGGTCGCGGGCCGATAGAAAACTATGTTGATAGAAAAACTGCGGCATTTGTTGGGCAGTACAAATCAAAAGTAAAAGACTTTTATGTTCCTTATATAAGACCTCAAGAAAATGGTAATCGTACAGATGTGCGTTACGCTTCTTTTACCAATGAAATTGGAACAGGTTTGAACTTTGCCTCCCAAAATTCCACTTTTTCATTTTCAGCCCATCATAATCCAATGTCAGATTTTGATTCGGGCTCCGATAAAAAGGAACAGCGCCATACTACCGACATTAAACCCAAGAAATCGGTATATCTTCATATTGACTATGGACAGACTGGAGTTGGGGGAGATGATAGCTGGAGTATGAACGGCCTCGCAAATGATGAATATAAACTAAATGTGTCCAATGCAGCCTATACATTTAGTATACGGCCAGAACAGATAGAACCTTCGTCGGACAGGTGATAAATGTCATTTCACGGGTTTATGATAATAGAATTATTACATAGTGCAAGAATTTAAAACAGACTTAGTGATCACTTCCCCCGGAAGGATCAATTTAATAGGGGAACATATAGATTACAATGATGGTTATGTTCTTCCCGCGGCAATAGACAAGTACATAACCTTTAAAATGAGTGTTAATGGATTGGACAAGCAGTGTAGGGTTCGTAGCAAAGGTTTTGGGGAAATGTTCCAAATAGATTTGGATTCAATTTCCAAGGGACCTAGCGGATGGAAAAATTATATTCTTGGTGTACTTGATGGATTATTACAGAAAACTGATAAACTCAGGGGCTTTGATTGTATCATTGAAAGCCACCTTCCCATAGGTTCTGGGGTGAGCTCTTCGGCGGCCTTGGAATGTGGGCTCGCATTTGGATTGAATGAGCTTTTTGGACTCGGTTTGAATAAATGGGAGATCATAAAACTCTCCCAGAAGGCAGAGCATGAATTTGTAGGGACCAAATGTGGCATCATGGACCAGTTTGCCTCGGTAATGGGGAAAAAGGACAATGCCATACTGCTGGATTGTAAAACTTTGGATTTTGAATACATTCCTTTGGATATTGAGCCCTATCTGATCTTGCTGCTGAATACCAATGTCACCCACAATCTGGCCACGGGAGAGTATAATATCCGAAGAAGTCAGTGCAAAGAAGGTCTGTCCATCGTCCAAAAACATTTTCAGGTAGGGACTTTCAGGAATGTGACCCAAGAGATGATCGAACATTGCAGGGCAGAAATGGGCCAAACAATCTACAACAGATGTTCATATGTTGTTGAAGAGAATTCAAGGGTTCTGGAAGCAGTCCAAGCAATACGAAGAACTGATTTGGAAGCATTTGGCCAATTATTGTACAAAACCCATGAAGGATTGAGCCAAAAATATGAAGTCAGTTGTCCTGAATTGGACTTTTTGGTGGATTTTTCAAAACAGTGGAAAGAAGTACTTGGATCTCGTATGATGGGAGGGGGATTTGGAGGTTGTACATTGAACATTGTTCACAAAGAAGCAGTTGATGACTATGTGGAACAGATTGGGGAGGCCTATAAAAAGAAATTCCTCATTGAACTATCGTCTTTTCAAACCGTTCCCAGTCAGGGGACCACAAAAATAGAAGAAGCATGGGCAAAGAATTAAGGAACATTCCACATAGAAGGTATAATATATTGACCGGGGAATGGATCTTGGTTTCCCCACACCGTACCAAAAGACCATGGCAAGGTAAACAGGAAAAAGTGACGCCCCAGATAAAGCCATCGTATGACAAGGACTGCTATTTATGTCCTGGAAACACAAGGGCAAGCGGGGTGACCAATCCAAAATATGAAGATGTCTATAGCTTTGTGAACGACTTTTCCGCCCTTTTAGAGACCACACCTATGGAGAGTTACAACGAGGGGTTGTTGCGGGCAGAAGCTGAAAAGGGAATTTGCAAAGTTGTTTGCTTTTCACCCAATCATTCCCTGACCTTGCCGTTGATGGAGGTAAGTGCCATTGAAAAAGTTGTTTCACTATGGCAAGAAGAATACCGGTTCCTTGGCAATAAGGAGGAAATCAACCATGTTCAGATTTTTGAAAATAAGGGAGATATAATGGGGTGTAGTAATCCGCATCCGCATGGACAAATTTGGGCACAAAGTTCAATACCACAAGAAGTAGTGAGGAAAACCAACCATCAAAAAGAACATTGGGAGCTACATCAAAGAAGTCTTTTGAGTGATTATTTAAAGCAAGAATTGGAAACTGGTGAGCGAATAATTTCCGAAAATGATGATTTTGTGTCTTTGGTACCCTTTTGGGCAGTTTGGCCGTATGAAGTTATGATTTTGCCCAAAACACATTATAATGACATAGCCCAGTTGAATAATTCAGAGCGGAGAGGTTTTGCACAAATGATTAAAACGGTAACAACTAAGTACGATAATCTCTTTCAAACATCTTTTCCTTATTCTTCTGGAATTCACCAAAGACCAACCGATGGTAAACAACATCCCGAGTGGCATTTCCACATGTCTTTCTATCCGCCATTGCTCCGATCTGCTACTGTAAAAAAGTTTATGGTAGGCTATGAGATGTTTGCCAGCCCGCAACGAGATATTACTGCAGAATTAGCTGCTGAAACTTTAAGAAACTTAGAAGAGGTGCATTACAAGTCAAAGTAGGAACATTAGGGTACATGTTTTTTTATGATTAATGATTTTAAACCTGTAGAGTCTTGTTTGAAAGTTTTACCCAAGTTCTTTAATAGTTATCCTTTCAAAAGTTAGGAAAATAGTAATCTGACCATAAAAATGTTGTCATTTTGATAAATTTTTTTGGCAATCTTCATAATAACACTATATTTGTGTAATCGATTACGCAAATACAATCCCAAGATGATAAAACACGAATTTAGATACGCTTCACATCCAGAAGATGCCAAGGCTTATGGAACGGAAGAATTAAGGAAACACTTTTTATTGAACACCCTTTTTGAGGATGATAAAGTCAATTTAACGTATTCCATGTATGATAGATATATTGTTGGAGGCGCCAAGCCTGTGGGCAAAGATTTAAAGTTGGAAACCATTCCTTATTTAAAATCGGAAAACTTTTTGGATCGCAGAGAAATGGGTATTGTCAATGTGGGAGGAAAGGGGTCAATTTCTATCGATGGAACTATTTATGAACTAGATAAAAAGGAGGCACTATATATAGGTAGAGGAGTAAAAGAGGTTATTTTTAAAGCAGGAGGCGGTGCTAAATTTTACATCAATTCTGCTCCTGCCCATCAAAGTTTTCCAACCAAAAAAGTTGGTAAGGAAAATGCTGAAATTATTGAGCTCGGTGATGAAAAATATGCAAACAAGAGAATACTGAATAAACTTATTGTGAATAGTATTGTTGAAACCTGTCAATTGCAGATGGGTATCACAGAATTGGTTAGTGGAAATGTATGGAACACTATGCCGGCTCATACACACGAACGAAGAATGGAGGCCTATTTTTATTTTGATTTGGAAGAAGGCCAGACCGTTTGTCATTTTATGGGGCAGCCTCAGCACACTAGACATATTTTCTTGGAAAATGACCAAGCAGTGCTTTCACCGGAATGGTCTATTCACTCTGGAGCAGGAACTAGCAATTATTCCTTTATTTGGGGCATGGCGGGTGAAAATCTAGACTATGGCGACATGGATGTGTGTCCTCCCAATAAACTTAGATAGTATGCAAGAGCAATTTAGCTTAGCTGGAAAAACAGCGTTGGTTACTGGTTGTAAAAGAGGTATTGGTTTTGCAATGGCAGAAGCTTTAGCAGAGGCAGGTGCTGATATTATTGGAGTTTCTGCTTCATTGGAGTCCAAAGAATCCAATATTGAAAAAAGAGTATTGGAAATTGGGAAAAAGTTTTCTGCATATCAATGCGATTTTTCAAATCGGAAATCTCTATATTCTTTTTTAGATTTGGTAGGAAAAGAACATCCAACCATCGACATTTTGGTAAACAATGCAGGAACCATTTTGCGAAAACCGGCCGTTGAACATCCAGATGAATATTGGGATAAGGTAATAGAAGTAAATTTAAATGCCCAGTTTGTGCTTAGTCGTGAATTGGGAAAGAAAATGGTGGAACGTGGAAGTGGAAAAATCATATTTACTGCTTCATTACTGACTTTTCAAGGCGGAATAACCGTACCTGGTTATGCTGCATCAAAAGGGGCTATTGGACAATTGACCATGGCATTATCCAACGAATGGGCATCAAAAGGAGTACAGGTAAATGCTATTGCTCCGGGTTATATCGCAACAGATAATACACAGGCTCTACGCGAAGATGAAAACCGTAGTGCTTCAATTTTATCTAGAATTCCTGCAGGAAGATGGGGAAAACCGGAAGATTTTAAAGGGCCAATCGTATTTTTAGCCTCAAAAGCAAGTAATTATATGAGCGGATCCATTTTAACTGTAGACGGAGGTTGGATGGGTCGATAACCATTTATGATCATGACAAAAACCAGTTTCATTTCCGAGAATTTTTTACTCAACAACCAATTTGCAGAGCAACTATACCATGAGTATGCTGCCAATTGTCCCATTATTGATTATCACTGTCATTTGCCTCCAGAGCAGATAGCTAAAAATCATGTTTTCGATAACCTGACCCAAGTCTGGATTTATGGGGATCATTATAAATGGCGTGCCATGAGAACCATGGGTGTGGACGAAAGCTTGATTACAGGCGATGCCAGTGACAAAGAAAAGTTCAAGGCGTGGGCGGGAACGGTTCCACATACGCTGCGAAATCCGTTGTACCATTGGACACATTTAGAGCTGAAGCGTTACTTCGATATTGATGAGCTGTTGAACAGTAACACTGCAGAAGAAGTTTACGAAGAAGCATCCACTAAATTGAGACGACCAGATTTTAGTTGTCAACATTTGATAAAGAATATGAATGTTGAGGTAGTGTGTACTACCGAGGATCCTACAGATACATTGGAACATCATAAAGCCCTTAAAGCAAATGGGTTTGGTGTTACCATCAGTACAGCTTTTAGGCCAGATAAGGCCATTCTTATTGGAAATGATGGATATACATCTTATTTGGAAAAATTATCCGATGTAAGTGGTGTGGAGATCAGTTCGTTTCAAACATTGTGTGAAGCACTTTCCAAAAGAATTTCATACTTTCACGCAACCGATTGCAGGCTTTCAGATCACGGGCTGAATTATATCCCATTTGTTCCTGCAACTTCGGAAGAAATTGAGGCTATTTTTTCAAAGCGTTTAGCAGGGAAAGAACTGTCACAAATGGATGAGGAACAGTTCCAAACAGCTGTCCTATTGTTTTTGGGAGCGCAGTATAACGAACACGGATGGGTACAGCAATTCCATTTGGGGGCCCTTCGTAACAATAATACCAGAATGAATCGCATACTTGGACCGGATACAGGGTGGGATTCCATGGGAGATTTTAAACAAGCCGAGTCATTATCAAAATATTTGGATGCCTTGGATAACAATAATCAACTGGCCAAAACCATATTGTACAATTTAAATCCAGCAGATAATGAGCTTTTGGCCTCTATGATCGGCAATTTCAATGATGGGTCTGTCAAGGGCAAGATGCAGTTTGGCTCTGGTTGGTGGTTTCTGGACCAGAAAGATGGTATCATTAAACAATTGAACGCCCTGTCGAACATGGGCCTATTAAGTTGTTTTGTCGGAATGTTAACGGATTCCAGGAGTTTTCTGTCCTACCCAAGACACGAATACTTTAGGAGGGTATTGTGCAATCTGTTGGGGGAGGAAATGAAGAATGGCGAGCTGCCCAATGATATGGAACTCGTGGGAAATATGGTAGCGAACATCTGCTACAACAATGCAAAGGAATATTTTGAATTTTAAATAAATCAAATAACTTCAATGAAAAAAGTAGTGACCTTTGGGGAGATTATGTTGAGATTGGCTCCCCCGGGATTTTTGAGATTTTCGCAGGCCAACAGTTTTGATGTGGTCTATGGGGGAGGCGAGTCCAACGTAGCGGTATCGTTGGCCAACTATGGCCTGGACGTGGACTTTGTGACCCGTTTGCCCAACAATGATATCGGTCAATGTGCACTGATGGAGATGCGCAAAAGAAATGTGGGCACAGGACACATTGTCTTTGGTGGGGACCGACTTGGTATCTACTTTTTGGAGACCGGTGCGGTCAGTAGGGGCAGTAAGGTGGTGTACGATAGGGCCGGTTCGGCCATGGCCGAGATAAAACCTGGCATGGTCGATTGGGAAAAAGTTTTTCAGGGAGTGGAATGGTTCCATTGGACCGGAATCACCCCTGCCATTTCGCAAGGGGCTGCGGATGCATGTATAGAAGCGGTCAAGGTTGCCAGAAAAATGGGCGTTACCATATCAACAGACTTGAATTATAGGGCAAAATTATGGAAATACGGTGGTGATAGGGAGGCCATCATGACGGAGCTTACCTCATACTGCGACATTATTTTGGGCAATGAGGAAGATGCAGAGAAACACTTTGGCATAAAACCAGAAGGTCTGGACATCACCACACAGGGAGAACATGTGAAGGCCGAGGCGTTTTTATCCGTATGCAAACAGATGATGAAAAAATTCCCCAATGCGAAAAAGGTGATCACCACTCTGCGCGGTTCCCTTTCCGCTTCACACAATACATGGGCAGGAGTCCTTTATGATGGGGAGACCATGTTCAAGTCCAGGGAATATCAGATTACGCACATCGTGGACCGTGTCGGTGGCGGTGATTCCTTTATGGGAGGTTTGATCTATGGACTGCTGACATGGGGCGATGATGACCAAATGGCATTGGATTTTGCCGTAGCGGCATCATGCCTGAAACATACCATTAAGGGCGATGCCAATCTGGTCACTGTTCCAGAAGTTGAAAAATTAATGGGAGGGGACGCCTCAGGAAGAGTATCAAGATAATAAGCACTATGGCAAAGTATTCAAGATTGGAAGTGGCACATACCATGCAGGAGACCGGAATGGTGCCCTTGTTCTACCATCCCGATGTGGAATTGGGGAAAAAAGTGCTCAAGGCATGTTACGATGGCGGAGCAAGATTGTTGGAGTTTACGGCCCGGGGCGATTTTGCCTTTGAGGTTTTCTCACAGCTGAACAAATATGCCACATCGGAATTGGACGGAATGATCATGGGCGTTGGATCCATAACGGATGCCGCTGCCGCTTCTCTCTTTATCCAAATGGGAGCCAACTTCATTGTCACCCCTTCACTACGTGAAGATATTGCGGTCACATGCAATCGTAGAAAGATTATGTATTCCCCTGGCTGTGGAAGTCTTACAGAGATCAACAGGGCAGAGGAGCTGGGCGTGGAGGTCATAAAATTGTTCCCAGGTTCAACGTATGGGCCAGGTTTTGTGAAGGCCATCAAAGGGCCACAGCCTTGGACGAGCATTATGCCGACAGGCGGTGTAAGTACAGAGGAAAACAACTTAAGGGCTTGGTTCGATGCCGGGGTGACCTGCGTTGGCATGGGCTCTAAATTGATATCAAAAGATATATTGGCCAATAAGGACTATAAAGGCCTCCAGGACAAGGTACAGGAAACCTTGTCTCTTATAAAAAATATCCGAAAACCCTAAATGAGGTATAGACTGTTCACATATTTGTTTCCAATTCTCCTATTGTTGGGTTGTGGCCAAGAAGAGGTAAAGGTCTTAAAATTGGCCCATGGACTGGACGTCAACCATTCCGTGCACAAGGCCATGGTGAAAATGGGTGAGGACCTGGAACGTATTTCCGGTGGAAAGATGACCGTTGAGGTCTACCCGAGCCAGCAATTGGGCACTGAACGGGAATGTCTGGAACTGTTACAGATAGGAAGTTTGGATATGACCAAGGTTTCTGTCGGGGTGATGGAAAACTTTGCCCCGAAAATGAAAGTCTTGGGACTTCCCTTTATTTTTAGGGACAGACAGCATTCATTCGATGTATTGGACAGTGAAATTGGTCAACAACTTTTGGACGGGGGACGACAGTATTGGTTAAAGGGACTGGCATACTATGATGCTGGGAGCAGAAGTTTTTATACCAAGCAGAAACCTATTGAAAGTCCTTCGGATTTAGAGGGAATGAAGATTAGGGTGATGGAGAGTGTAACAGCAATGGACATGGTCAGAAGCCTAGGCGGTTCGCCCACCCCTATTTCATGGGGAGAGCTCTATACATCATTGCAGCAAGGAGTTGTTGACGGTGCCGAAAACAATCCGCCAAGTTTTTATCTGTCAAGACACTACGAAGTCTGTAAATATTATGCCTTGGATGAACATACCACTTTGCCAGATGTGCTGGTAATGGGAACCCAGACATGGGATATTCTATCGGAACAAGAGCAGAAATGGCTCAAAGAAGCGGTGGATCTCTCGGTGGTCTACCAGAGAAAGCTATGGGCTGAATCCGAAAAAGAGGCATTGGATGCGGTAATCGAAGCAGGTGTGGAGGTAATCAGACCCAGTAAGGAAGAGTTTATGGAGAAGGTAGATGGGATTTATGGAGAGTATAGGGAAAGTGAGCCGGAGCTGTACAAAATCATCCAACAAATAAGAAACACCAAATAAAAAAAGGTGAGAAAACGAATAGATCTTATTCTAGGAAAAGTGTTGGCCATAATCATGGGGGTTATGGTGGTCAATGTGCTATGGCAGGTGGGCAGCCGATACCTGGTTGGAGAACCCAGCTCTTTTACAGATGAACTGGCAAGATACCTGATGATCTGGGTAGGTGTTTTGGGAGCGGCCTATGTTTCGGGAAGACAGATGCACGTGGCCATAGATGTGTTCCAGACCCGATCTGGTAAAAAGACCCAGCGAAGGATGAAAAGGATCGTATATCTGTTGATTATACTTTTTGCCCTTTTTGCCATGGTGGTTGGGGGCAGCAGGTTGGTATATATAAGTTATCTATTGGGACAAAGGTCCCCTGCACTACAGATACCTCTAGCGTTGGTCTATATTGTGATTCCCTTGAGTGGGCTGTTGATAATCTATTACAAGTTGAACGATTTTTTAAAAAGCTGATATGGTCGATTATATTCCGGTATTGGTATTGGTAATAAGCTTTGTGTTCTTCCTTTCCATTGGTACGCCTGTGGCCTGGAGCATTGCCCTTTCTTCATTGTTGACGATGTTGGTGAGCATTCCTGTTTTACCGGCCTTGACCACGGTCTCGCAAAGAATGGCCACAGGGCTTGACAGTTTTGCGCTCTTGGCGATACCCTTTTTCGTATTATCGGGACAATTGATGAACAAGGGAGGGGTTGCCCATCGGCTCATAGCCTTTGCCAAAACCTTAGTAGGTGCCCTACCGGGAGGTCTGGCTTTGATCAATGTAATAGCTGCTATGTTGATGGGAGCCATAGCGGGCTCCGCAATGGCATCTGCCTCCGCCATGGGCAGTATTCTTGGACCGGAAATGGAAAAAGAAGGTTATTCAAAAGAGTTTGGTGCGGCCGTCAATATCACCTCCAGTACCACAGGTCTGATCATACCCCCGAGCAATGTACTCATCGTATATTCGTTGGCCAGTGGAGGGGTATCCATTGCCGCATTGTTTTTGGCAGGTTATATCCCAGGAATCATTACAGGTTTATTTTTGATGATCGTGGCCATGATATGGGCCAAAAAGAAAAACTATAAGACTGGAAAGCGAAGTAGCCTTGGAGAGGTGGGAAAGACATTTGTGGATGCTGTTCCAAGCTTATTGTTATTGGTTGTGGTCATCGGGGGAATCGTGTCTGGGATTTTCACGGCCACTGAGGCTTCGGCAATCGCGGTTTTGTACTGTTTGGTGCTCGGTTTTATCTACAGGGAGATCAAATGGAAGAACCTACCAGGGATTTTATTGGATTCTTCGGCCACCACGGCCATTGTAATGCTGTTGATTGGAGCTTCCATGAGCATGTCCTGGGTCATGTCTTACGAAAACATCCCCCAGGATATCAGCACGACACTGTTGGCCCTGAGCGATAATCCCATCATCATTTTATTGATTATTAATCTATTGCTGTTATTTGTGGGGATATTTATGGATATGACACCGGCAGTTTTAATCTTTACCCCCATATTTTTGCCCATTGTGACCGCCCTTGGCATGGACCCCATCCATTTTGGAATAGTGATGGTGCTCAATCTATGCATTGGACTGTGCACACCACCGGTGGGATCGGTGCTGTTCGTTGGGGTGGGAATTGCCAATACTACCATAGAAAAGGTGGTAAAACCATTGGTGCCCTTGTTTTTGGCGATGATCGTGGCATTGTTCCTGGTCACCTATTTTCCGCAACTGACCCTTTGGTTACCTAAAGTTTTTGGAGTTTAATACACATCTTTTATGGATTTGCTAAATAGAAGTACGCAAACATTACCGACAAAGCGACCTATCAAGATCGTACAGTTTGGGGAAGGGAATTTTCTTCGGGCATTTGTGGATTATGCATTTTATGAATTGAACGCAAAAAGTGATCTTAATGCTGGAATAGCAGTGATACAGCCCATAGACCGTGGTCTGGTGTCCATGCTGAATGAACAGGATGGATTGTACACCCTGTTTTCAAAAGGTGTCATGGATGGTGAGGAAATCATCGAAAAACACTTGGTGGATACCATTGTGAAAGGAATCGACCCCTATGCTGGATTTGATGATTATATGGCATTGGCAAAGGAGGAAGAGCTTGAATTTATCATCTCAAATACCACTGAGGCAGGTATCGCATTTGATGAAAATGACACAGTGACCATGCAACCTCCAAATTCGTTCCCGGCTAAGCTGACAGTACTGCTTTATGAGCGCTTCCGTTACTTTAAAGGAGCCCATGATAAAGGGTTGACCATTATTCCCTGTGAATTGATCAATTACAATGCGGATACTTTAAGATCTATTATTTTAAAATATGCCCAACTCTGGAATTTGGGAAATGAATTTACAGAATGGGTGGATACTGCCAATAGTTTTCACAACACATTGGTAGATCGTATTGTTCCAGGTTATCCCAAGGATGAAATAGAAGCCTACAATGCCCAATTGGATTACAAGGATAACCTTATCGTTACATCTGAGGTTTTCTTCCTTTGGGTGATAGAAGGTGATGAGGCGCTAAAAATAAAACTGCCCTTTCATAAGACCGATCTAGATGTCAAGATCGTCGAGGACATGCAACCCTATCGAACAAGGAAGGTACGCATCCTAAATGGGGCGCATACCAGTATGGTCCCTTTTTCTATGCTCTTTGGCAATGAAACAGTAAAGCAAACGGTCGACAATGGTTTTACTGGAAAATTTGTGTCCGATGCCATTTTTGAAGAAATCATACCCACTTTGGAGTTGGATAGACAAGAGTTGGAAGACTTTGCCCATGCCATTTTGGACAGGTTCCGAAACCCATTTATAAAACATAAACTGACAAGTATTGCCCTGAATTCCATTTCAAAGTTCAAGGTGCGTGTATTACCAAGTTTATTGCAATATCAAAAGGAAAAGGGAATGTTGCCGTTACGTTTGACCTTTGCTTTAGCATGTTTGATTCGATTTTACCGGGGAGAATGGAACAATGTTCAGCTTCCGGTAAATGATGACCCGTCCATAATGGAATATTTTAATAAAGTATGGTCGAAAAAAAATGTTGATGGAGTTGTGTCCGAAGTGCTTTCCAATGAAAAGTTCTGGGATGCAGATTTGACCAAGGTTGCCGGATTGGAAAATACAGTGGCCAAAGCCCTTGGACTCATTGAAGAAAAAGGAATTGAAAAAGGATTTGAAGCATACCAGACAGGTCTATTTGTTTAGGAAATGAGAAAGTTGATAAAAGTACATCCAGACGATAATGTTGCTGTTGCACTGACCGATTTGGCCAAAGGTGAGGAAATTCTTTTTGAAGGAGAGACCATTGTACCCTTGTCGGATACAAAAGCAAAACATAAGATAAGTTTGGCAGACCTTTCCGAGGGCGACAAAATTATGATGTACGGAGTGCTTGTGGGCAAAACAACTTCCAAAGTTGATAGGGGCGGATTGTTGACCGTGGAAAACATGAAGCACCAAAGCTCCAAGACCACACATAAAACATCGGAGTTTAATTGGTCACCTCCAAATGTTTCCAAATGGAAGGATAGAACTTTTCTTGGATATCATAGGGCGGACGGACAAGTGGGGACAGAAAATATTTGGTTGTTCTTTCCACTGGTATTTTGCGAAAACAAAAACATAGAAAGGCTCAAGGAAGTTTTTGAAAAAGAGCTTTACATAGAAGAAATCAGTGAACAGCGACAATTGCTCAGGGGATTGATTGGGAATGCTACTGAGGTTCAGGAAAAACAACCCAAAAAATCCATCTTTGAAAATGTTAAGGTGAAGTTCATTACCCATCAGGGAGGGTGCGGTGGCATTCGGCAAGACTCTGAATTGCTGGCCAAGTTGTTGGCAGGTTATGTGAACAACCCCAATGTTGCAGGGGCCACGGTCTTGAGTTTGGGATGCCAGAACCTCCAGATTAATATTTTTAAAGAAGCCCTTGAAAGCATCAACCCGAACGATACAAAACCTGTGCTGATCTATGAGCAACAGCAAATGGGTACGGTGGAGAACATGCTGAACACCGTCATCAAGGATTCGTTTTTGGCCATCAAGGAAGCTAATGAGATCAAGAGGGCACCGGCACCTTTATCCAAAATAAAATTGGGATTGGAATGTGGTGGTTCTGATGGTTTTTCTGGTATTTCGGCCAATCCAACTTTGGGTCATGTCTCCGATGTCCTGACGGCTCTTGGTGGTTCGCCGATCTTGTCGGAGTTTCCTGAGCTTTGCGGGGTGGAACAAGAATTGGTCAATCGATGTGTGGAAAATGAAAAAGCGGAGAAATTTCTACACTTGATGCAGGCCTATGAAAAATCAGTGGTGGATGCAGGTTCTGGGTTCGATATGAACCCATCCCCGGGAAACATCAAGGATGGACTGATCACGGATGCCATGAAATCTGCAGGAGCTGCAAAAAAGGGAGGAACATCACCGGTGGTCGATGTTCTGGACTATGCGGAATATGTTTCCAAGCCGGGCCTCAATCTTTTGTGTACCCCGGGAAATGACGTTGAAAGCACGACCGGAATGGTAGGTTCTGGGGCAAATATGGTTGTTTTTACAACCGGATTGGGAACCCCTACCGGAAACCCGATTGCCCCAGTGATCAAAGTAAGTTCCAATACGGCTTTGGCAGAAAAAATGCCAGATATCATAGATGTGGATACAGGATCGGTAATTCGTGGTGAAAAATCAATTGAAGAGATGGGCAATGAATTATTGGAGTATTTGATAAAAGTGGCGAGCGGGGAGCTGATCGCAAAGGCAGACCTCTTGCAACAAGATGATTTTATTCCTTGGAAACGTGGAGTCTCTCTCTAAGATTTCACCTTTTTTTGTTTTGTCGTCAATCGAGATGAAGAATCTCTGGTCAGCAGAGTAGGGGAAAGAATTACATTTTTCTCTATTCTCATTTTAGAAGTATCGCTCACTTGCTCTAAAAACACCCTGGCTGCCATTTTTCCCATTTCCCTTGGCGCTTGGTCTATGGAAGAGATAGATGGTTGCATAAACTGAGTAAAAGGTTCGTTACTAAAACCGACAAGACTTACATCTTTTGGAATATCGTACCCTTCTTGACTCAACCATTTGAATACTCCTAGAGCCGCATGGTCTGTTGATGAAAATATAGCATCGGGTGGATTATCCAGTGTCATCAATGTTTGTGCAGCTTGTTTCCCTTCTTCAATATCACTTTTGAGAGCTATAACCAGATTTTCATCATAAGCAAGATTGTTCTCAAGCAATGCTTGTTTGTAACCAGCCAATCTCTGAATATAGATTCCGATAGAACCTTCAACTGTTAAATGCGCAATCCGCTTGGAACCTTGGTCGACAAGATGTTGTGTAGCTTCGTAAGCACCCTGAAAGTCATCTATGGTAACAGAACTTACACCTTTGAGCTCCTTTTTTCTATCAAAGAAAATCAAGGGAATATTTTTTTTCAAAACTTGCTCAAAGTGCTTATTGGTCTTTGTGAAACGAGCAAGAGAAATTAGTATTCCTTCTACCTGTGCGTTAAGCAAATTTAATATGGTATCCACTTCTCTCTCCTCGGTATCGTGAGTTTGACAAATAATGACATGATACCCTTTGGGGTAGAGTTCATCCTCAATTCCCCGAATAACATTTGAGAAGAAGTTTCTATTGATATAGGGGACTATTACACCTATGATATTGCTCTTGCCAATTTTCAAGGCCTGAGCCAATTTATTGGGCTCATAATCCATTTCCCGTGCCGTTTTAAGTACTAGCTCTTTAGTAGCTTTTCCTATCCTGGCATTATTATTAAGAGCTCTTGATACTGTTGCAGCTGTTATATTGAGTTTTTTGGCAATATCGTAGATGGTGGTTTTTTTCTTCATGGTCTAAAATTAAGCCAAATAGGCATAAAGTACACAATATAATCATTTTGTGTTATCGATTACATATTTATCTAATTAAAGATTAAAAGAGTGCCTTTACTTGGTGATTTGCTAATATAAAATAGCATGTTTTTTGAAATAGATATATTATCAGCTCTTTTTTTGTTAAAATACCATTTTTTTTCTAAAAAAATTTTCTAATGATTTATTTTATTCATATCATTGCGTAATCGATTACATTGTATTGGTGATCTATGTCTATTTTCAGCTCAACACCTTTGTTTTCGATATAATTGCTGACAACAAGCGTGAAATCATAAATGCAGACCTAGCGAATTTTGAGTGCCTATCCGTAAAAGAGATGCGCGAAACTTATTGGTGAATTTAAAAGGTCAATTAGATATAAATGAACTTTCCCTTTAGTCGGTGGTTATAATAGCACTGGACAAATGAAAAATGTCAGATAAACTAAATGCACAAATTAACTAAACCTAATGCAATTCAGAATTATGATTAAAACTAGATTAATGGAGCCAATACCCTTAAAATGGGTATGTCTGTTGGTTTTGGCATTCTGCCTGTTAGTCACAGGGAATGTTTTTGGCCAACAAGGCTCAACAGTGACGGGTACTATTTATGATGGAGCGCTCAACAATCCACTACCAGGAGCCAATATTGTAGAAAAAGGTACCACTAATGGAACTCAAACAGATTTTGACGGAAACTACACCTTGACACTGACTACAGACAATGCGACTCTGATAGTAAGTTACATCGGATTTTCCACTTTAGAGGTGCCCGTAGGAGGGCAAACACAGGTAAACGCCACTCTTCAGGAAGATGCGCAAAGTCTTGATGAAGTGGTAATTGTAGGTTATGGAGCTGTAAAAAAATCGGATTTAACAGGAGCGATAGCAAGTGTTGATTCTGAGTCGTTGACAGAACGTAATTTCACCAATCCATTGGAATCAGTGCAAGGTAACATTGCTGGTGTCCAAATTTCGAACAGCACGGGAAGGGTCGGAGATGGCTTTGATATTCAGATAAGGGGGCAGTCCTCATTTTTGGATAGTGGTAGCCCTTTGTTCGTGGTAGATGGAGCGCCTGTTAATGACATTGATTTTCTAAACCCTCAAGATATTGCTCAGATAGATATCTTAAAGGATGCTTCTTCAACTGCTATTTATGGTTCAAGGGGTGCTAACGGGGTGGTAATTGTAACAACAAAGAGTGGTGCCACCGCTAAAGGAGGGTTCAACGTGAACTTTGATTCCTTTGTTGGTATAAAAGAAGTTGCCAGATTGCCAGAGTTAATGGATGGTCCTACATGGCAGTATTATCATGAGTCTGCTTATTTTGCTACAATAGGTGGAGACCCACTGGATATCGATGCCGCACAATTGGAAGGTACAGTAATCGGTAGTGCCAACTCGGTGCTTAGAAGACGATTTGATGCAAACCAAACTTTTGATTGGTATGATGCTGTATTGCGAAGTGCTATTCAGCAAAACAATTATTTGAACATTAATGGAAGGTCTGAAAATGGAGTGGCTTATAACTTAGGATTGGGCTATCAACATGAAACAGGTAATGTGCTCAATGAAGAATTGGACAAGTATACATTGAAGACAGGGTTAAGTCACAATGTAAATGACAAGTTCTCTTTTGGAGCAAATATAACCGTTACCCAAACAATCAATGAAAGAGGAAGTAGTCAGGCAATGCGAGATGCATTCCGATTAAATCCATTTTTAAGTCCATATGCAGTTGACGACGCTGGCAATGAAACGGATGAATTATTTGAGCAGCCAGGTAAATTGGTATTTCCAACATCCGGTGATTTTGCCATCAACAAGACGAGTACTTATAACCCATTGCTGCAAATTGCAAATTCTTCAGACGAAATCAGAAGATTCAATGTAGTGGGCAATGTATTCATGCAATACAATTTCTTGGATTGGTTATCTTTTAAGACTACGTTGTCTTCAGGGTTTGATAACAGGAGAAGAGGTAGGTCTTGGGGAGCCATGACCAATGAAGGAATCAGCAATGATAACCAGCCTCTTGCGGATTTAGAAAAAACAAACACGTTTAATTACACTTGGGACAATCAAATAGATATTACGAAGACATTCAATGATGACCATAACTTTAAGTTTTTGATTCTTCAAAGTATTTTCTCAGAACGAATTGAATCCAGCTTTGAATCAGCGCGTAACCTTTCCTTTGAAAGCGAATTTTATAATCTAGGTTCTGGGGCACAATCCACTTTTCAGGTGAATTCGGCTTTCTTGGAGGAAACATTGTCTTCTTACGCACTAAGATTGAACTATGATTACAAAGGAAAGTATTTCTTGACCTTGTCCAACAGATGGGATGGTTATTCACTATTTAGTGATGGTAACAAATGGGATTCCTTTCCATCGGCCGCTGTTGCGTGGAGAATTTCAAGCGAAGATTTCATAGGGGATAATAGCGCCATCTCTAATCTTAAGCTAAGAGCTAGTTATGGTTTTACGGGAAACAATGCCTTTGATAGGGATGATTTTCCTTATCCAACACTTAATATTTTAAATAATCAATTGTTCTATGATTTGGATGGAGCGGTTTCAGGATTCGTTCCATCTGCTTTGGCTAATTCTGGTTTAACATGGGAAAAGACCAAAGAATGGAATGTTGGTTTGGATTTTGGATTGTTCAATAATAGGGTCAACGGTAGTGTTGATGTCTACAATCGTCTATCTGAAGACGTTATCTTCGGAAGAGAACTTCCCGTAGAAGTAGGTGTGGACGGTGGTATTTTGGATAATGCAAGTTCAGTAAGAAATAAAGGAATTGAAGCAGTCCTTAATACAAGAATCGTTGATACTGATATGGTATCATGGGACGTTACAATGACCTATACCAATAATACCAATACCATTGAGTCCATCAATGGACAGACGGAGATTGATGACATTGGTAATGGTCTCTTCATTGGAGAATCCATCGGGGTAAGAGGTGAAAATGGAAACCGTTCCAACTATAACTATGTTTTTGATGGTATTTGGCAAGCTGATGAAAGAGATGAAGCCGCTTCATTTGGACAAACGGAAGGGCAAGCGAAAGTTAAAGACATTAATGGCGATGGAGTAATTGATCCAGATGATGATAGAGTTATCCTTGGGTCTGTAGATCCAGATTGGACAGGTAGTCTTTTTACAAGGTTGAGAGTCGGTAATTTTGACGTTTCTGCTTCGGTTATTGGAACTTTTGGGGTGTTTACACGCAGCCCTTGGTTGGATAACTTTACCGATACTCGTGATAGAGGTCGCCAAAAGGCAGACATATCGTGGTATGTTCCAGAAAATGGCGCCGGTTTGCCTGCTCAATTCTCCAACGAATATCCGCAACCTAGGAATCAAGGACAATACTGGAGAAATGACGAAGTGGGATATTATGCGGATGTTGATTTTGTAAAAGTCAAAAACATTGCAGTAGGTTATAACTTCAAGAACAGCGTATTGGATAAGTTCAAATTGAAGGGACTCAGAGTCTATGCCAATGTATTGAACCCGTTTGTCTTTACCGACTATATGGGATATGACCCAGAAACGGCAAGTGCATCATTGGGTGTAGGCCGGGTTGCCACTGTTACGTACCAATTAGGATTGAATGTTAAACTATAAATTGCTGTGAATATCATGAAAAGAAATTATATACTCTTAGTTATCGTGATGGTTATCTTCTCATCTTGTGATGATGTTTTGGAAGTGGATAACAGATCATTTGGTACCGCTGAGGAATTCTATGTTACAGCGGATGGTTATGAAAGTTTGATTAACGCAAATTATTCAAGATTGCGGGAAATTTATGGTAATTCTCCATACATGTTCTGTGCAGGAACAGACCTTTACGCAGAAGGTAGTGGTAGGGCAGCAGAGCCAGAGGGTCTTAGCCAATATACACAGCTAAATCCGTCATCTTCGGATGTTGATCATATTTACAATACAGCATATAGGGCAATCCTAACAGCAAATACAGCCCTTTATTATGCAGATATTACAGAACAAACATCAAGTGTTTCTAACCGAATAGGCGAAGTGAAATATTTACGAGCCAATGCTTATTTTTTGTTGGTGCAATCGTATGGGGGAGTTCCTATAGTGACAGATTTGATTGATAGCCCTGTCACAGAATTTGATAGAAATTCAGCCGAAGAAGTCTATAATTTGATTCTAGAGGATTTGAATGATGCTTTAGATCGAGTTGAAACAGGAAATTTTAATGGTCGCGTGAACCGTAGAGCAGTATTGCATCTATTGGCAAAAGTTCACTTGACCAGAGGTTATGAATCTTTTGGTACAGGAGCTGATTTTACAAGTGCTGCCAGTTTTGCTGATCAAGCAATCGGTGGGCAAGGGTTAAGCCTATCCTTTGAAGAAGTATGGAGTTTTGGCAATGAAATGAATGAAGAAGTATTGTTTTCTGTACAGTACAGTTCTGGGTCTGTAAGTGCTGATCCAACGGAACTTGGTAGTCAACAATCTCTATATTTTGGCCCATACATGGGAGGAAATGAGGTTGCAGGGGATGCGCCGCGAAGAAGCTATACTTTGCTGGCCACTGATTTTGCACTTCGCTTGTTTACACCAGAAGATGAGCGTTATGAAGGAACCTTTATGACGCAAGTTTTTGAAAGATATTTTGATTATCACGAAGTTGATGATACAAGTGGACTTGGTGTGAGCGAGTTCTATGAACCATATTGGTTTACTCCTGCGGATAGCACGGATTATGTGGACAATGCTATTTTGAACGCAGATTTTGAATATCATCCATATGAGACAACGTACGCTCAAATTGTTAGTGGGGATTGGGAGACCATTCCGGCTAAAAAGTTTGATGATCCTACGGCACCTTTTGGTGAGAGCTCTGAAGAAGGTTCAAGTACCAAGGATATTATCCTATCCAGATTGGGAGATACCTATTTATTGGCTGCTGAAGCTTACCTTCAAGCAGGTGATCCTGCAACAGGTCTACAACGATTAAATGTTGTAAGAGCTAGAGCTGGTGTTGCGGATGCTACTTTAGCAGAATTTGATATCGACTACATTCTAGATGAAAGAGGTCGAGAGCTCTTCGGAGAATACCATCGTTGGTTCGATTTAAAACGTACAGGGAAATTAGTGGAAAGAGCATCATTGCACCATCCGTTGGTTCAAGAGGCTAATTTCGCAGGATCTGGTGGAAACCTTAAAATTTTGAGACCAATTCCACAATCGGCCTTGGACTTGAATGCCAACAAGGATTTTCCTCAAAACCCAGCTTACGATTAATGGTTTTTTTAAAATGAACTTTAAGTTTTGTAATCAATATAAAGTTAGTTTGAGTTAGTTAAAAAAGAGGTTTGGTATTCAAGCCTCTTTTTATCTTAAATTGAAGGAGAAACACCGATAAACCACAATTATGAACACTGGAAAATTAATTTGGATTGCGCTCATCACGTTATCCATCTCATTTGGATGTAAGGAAAAGAAAAAAGATGAAGTCAAGGAAGAACAACAAGTGGCAAACGAGCCAATACTTCCAAAAACCTATGCTGAAATCTCTATAGGCCAAGGAGGGGAATGGAAGGATAGAGTTTATGAAAATGGAACTTCCTTTAAAAATGTTGAAGAATTAAGGGTGCCGGAAAGTCATACGGATCATTCTTGGTATGTTAGATATGAAGGTCCGGGGTGGGAGAGTAACAAAGTAGGTTATAGATTATATATCGATTGGCGCAATGCCATAGACATTTTTGGAAAAACCACAGACAGCATGATTTTGAACCAAGTGGGCCAGGATGGTTTTGATTCGTATCACGAAAAACAAAACTGGGGTCAGGATATATTAAAAGTTGGTAAGGCCCTTGGTTTGGGTTCCTATGGAAGAATGGTTGCCGATAGTGTATATCATTTTCAAAATTTGGATTCCACTTTTGTCAAGATTGATAATACTGAGAACCATTCTTCAGTTACCATTAATTATTATGGATGGGAATCTGCAGGAGTCACTACAGATTTGGTCTCCAACCTTTCCATAGCTCCAGATTCTAGAGCAACTAAAGCAGTTTTGAAGACCTCTGAACCAGTTGAGGGGTTGGCAACTGGTATTGTAAAGTCTGATGCCGCAGAATTGTTGCAAAGTGATGACAGTGAAGCTGAATGGGGCTATGTGGCCACATATGGTGAACAAACATTGGTGCCGGATAGGCTTGGAATGGCCATTTTCTACAAAAAAGAGCAGGTTGCAAGTATTGAAGATGGAAATTTTGACCACTTGGTGGTTTTTAAATCAACTAACGAACCAATTACCTACCATTTTGCTGCAGCTTGGGAAGGTGAAAAAGATGGGATAAAGACCAAGGAAGAATTCATTGCATATCTAAACTCCCAACTTGAAACATTAAAATAACCACCATGGAAACTCTGAGTACTCGACATAAAGTTTTGCTCTTTTTCATGTTATTGGGTGTATTTGGTGCGATGTGTATTGCTCAAGAAAAAAAATATGACATCAAGAACTGTGTCAATTCATTTAAAATGGAAGACACTGTCCAAACCAAGGTAGGATATCAATATTGGTTTGCTGACAAGGATTTCATAGATGGGCGTACATTAAAAATGAGTGTGGTGGAGCAGGGCAAATCAACCCATGCACCCCATAAACATCTTGAAGACGAATTTTTCTTTGTGCTGGAAGGTACCGCAGAGTTTTATTTGGATGGAGAAACGGTCGTAGTTGAACCATACACTAGCCTGTATTGCCCTTCATGGTCAATGCACGGCATTAGCAACGTAGGGGACACGACTTTAAAATATTTGGTAATCAAAAAATACCCAGAAGAAAAATTATAAGGTAATATGATTTTGAACAAGAAAGTTTACCTAAGAATATCTAGGTCAATAGCAGGATCAATGGTTCTGCTATTGTTTTTTACTGGCTGTAAAACAGAGAAAAAAGAAGTAAAGGATGGTAATGAAAATCAAACAGTTGTTGTATCAGACAGTTTACCATGGTCTGAGCGGATGGCACTGTCCATAATGGAAAGAGACCCAAAAGCCTGGCAAACAGAAAACGACTCCATTCCCAAGTGGAATTACAAGATCGGTTTGCTCTGTACGGCTTTTCAACAATTGTATAAAAGAACACTAGATGAAAGATTCCTTAACTATGTTAAGGATTACACAGATGTCATTATAAATGACGAAGGTGTTATCACCGGATATAATTTGGAAGAGTATAATATTGATATGATCAATTCAGGGAAAATGTTGTTTTGGTTGTACGATGAAACACAAGACCCAAAATATCACAAAGCTCTTATCGAACTCAGAAAGCAATTGGATGGACATCCCAGAACCAATTCCCATGGTTTTTGGCACAAAAAAATATATCCTTATCAAATGTGGTTGGATGGACTTTACATGGGAACTCCATTTTATGCCGAGTACAATACCCGTTTTGAAAATGGGGATAAGTTGGATGACATTGCGCATCAATTTGAATTGATATGGAAACACACCTTTGACGATGAAACCGGACTGCTTTATCATGCCTGGGATGAAAGCAAACAAATGGATTGGGCCAATAAGGAAAACGGTAAATCACCTAATTTCTGGTCTAGGTCCATGGGTTGGTATGTAATGGCCTTGGTAGATGTGTTGGACTTTTTTCCGGCAGAGCACCCAAAGAGAGAGGTTTTGGTAGAGCAATTGAATAGATTATCAGAGGCTTTGCTCGAACATCAGGATGAAACAGGTTTGTGGTATCAAGTTCCAAATATGCCAGAAAAAGAAGGGAATTATTTGGAATCTTCAGGTTCTAGCATGTTTGCCTACGGTTTTGCCAAAGGTACTTCAAAAGGATACTTGCCAGAGGAGTATTTGGCTCATGCCGAAAAAATCTTCAATGGTCTTGTGGAACATTTGATCAAGGTTGATGCGAATGGAGAAGTCCATATAACCCAAGTGTGTAAAAGTGCAGGTTTGGGAGGAAATCCATATCGAGATGGCTCTTTTGAATATTACATCAGCGAACCGATTGTAACCGATAATTTACATGGATTGGGGCCTTTCATTCTTGCGGCCAATCAATTGAACAAATAATGAAGAATTAAAAAACAAACAAAATGAAACCTTCATATAGTGTAATTCTAAGTTTCTCATTGCTTTTTACGATCTTGTTCAGTTGCAAACAAACCAAAAAAGAGGCAACGAAAGAAGCAAATGTTGACCCCGTTGTTGTACCAACAGACTTAAAATGGTCAGAACGCATGGCGCTATCGGAAATCCATCGATTTCCTGATCCTACATTGCTTGATTTTCGAAAAGAACCGGGATGGAGCTACACCAATGGTTTAGTCTTGCAGGCCATGTCAAGGATTTACAATCAAACCAACAACCAAAAACTGTACGATTATATCTATGATTATGGCAACAGAATGATCAATCAAGATGGTTCCATCAATACATATAGACTCAAGACGTATAATCTTGATATGATAAAATCAGGTGATGCAACCCTTTATCTCTATCAAAAAACCAAAGAACCGCGCTTTAAAGCGGCAATGGATAGCTTGCATTTGCAGCTAGAGGGACAACCAACCACTTCGGAAGGTGGATACTGGCACAAAAAAAGATATCCCTATCAAATGTGGTTGGATGGAGTTTTTATGGCAGAGCCATTTCACACCAAATATGCTTTGGAGTTTATGGAGGGCGAGGAACAACAAAAAGTATTGGATAAAATCGTCTTACAATATGACCTTATTCAGAAATACAATAGAGACCCAAAGACCGGACTTTATTACCATGGATGGGATGAAAGCAGGGAACAGCGATGGGCAAACAAAGAGACCGGGCTATCCTCTAATTTTTGGTCAAGAGGAATGGGCTGGTACGGAATGGCTCTTGTGGATATTTTGGATTATTTTCCTGAAAATCATCCTGGTCGTGAACGTATCATAGGCTATTTACAGGGATATGCAGAAGCTATTGTGAAATATCAAGATGAAACTGGTGCATGGTACCAGGTCTTGAACCTCCCAGAACGAGAAGGGAATTACCTTGAGGCCACAGGGACATGTATGTTCACCTATACTTTGGCCAAAGGCGTGAATAAAGGTTATTTATCCGAAGCATACATGGATTACGCCAAAAAAGGTTTCAATGGTATTCTGGAGCAGTTTGTAACTGTTGAGGAGAACGGAGTTGTAAATCTAAATCGTTGTTGTGGAGTTGCAGGTTTGGGTGGAAACCCATATCGGGATGGTAGTTTTGATTATTATATCAATGAGATAATAAGATCCAACGATCCAAAAGGTACTGGGCCCTTTATGTTTACAGCTTTGGAATTGGATAGATAAGGAATTTAAATCAATCAAAATCTGGAATGAAACCAATTAAAACAGCTTTATGTTCTTATGGAATGAGCGGTTATGTCTTCCATGCTCCCTTTTTGGAACTCAACCCCAATTTTTCCTTTTATGGGGTATGGGAACGGACAAAAAATGAAGCGGTTAAAAAATATCCATCGGTTAAGACTTTTAGGACTCTGGAAGAATTGCTGGAGGATGACAACATTGAGCTGGTAGTGGTAAATACACCAAGCGTTACCCACTATGATTTTGCAAAAAAAGTAATTGAAGCTGGTAAACATCTTGTAGTTGAAAAACCTTTTACAGCTACTACGGCTGAAGCTCAAGAGTTGATTGATTTGGCCAATGAAAAGAATCTAAAGCTTTCTGTTTTTCATAACAGAAGATGGGATAGCGACTTTAAGACGGTGAAAAACGTTTTGGAAGAAGGATTGCTGGGTGAAATCAGGGATGTTGAGCTACATTACGACCGTTATGATACATCGTTGAGCTACAAGGTTCATAAAGAGATTCCAACCCCAGCTGTTGGCAGTCTTTATGATTTGGGATCACATATTATTGATCAAGCCATACAATTGTTCGGTATGCCCAAAGCTGTTTTTGCCGATACTGATATGTATCGGCCGACCTCAAAAGTCATGGATTTTTTTGATGTGAAACTGTTTTATGGATCATTCAGGGTTGCCCTAAAATCAAGTTACTACGTAAGAGAAGCCTTGCCAGGCTTTATTTTACATGGCACCAAAGGCTCTTTTTTGAAAAGTAGGGCAGACGTGCAAGAAGGTCAACTACAAAAAGGGATTTTACCCAATGATTTGTCTTATGGTATTGAACCCAAAAAGGAGCAAGGACTATTACATACTGAGTTGAATGGAGCAGTTTTTAGAAAACACATTCCTTCAGAATCGGGGAACTACATGGCCTATTATGATGGAATCTATGAAGCCATCAGAAACAATGGTTCTTTACCGGTTTTAGCTGAGGAAGCTAAGAACATCATCACAATAATTGAAGCCGCCTATAAAAGTAAAGAAGAAAGAAGGATAGTGGATTTATGAAGATGAGGATTTGGATATTTTTTGCATTGCTATTGACCAATCTGGGAGTGCTAATTTCGCAGGTGCAGGTTCAAAAATGGCATCGTTTTGAAAAAACTTTTCAGTATAACCCTAAGGTGAATCCATTCACCGATATAAAACTTACAGCAACTTTTACCAATCCAGACACAACATTTACGGTACATGGTTTTTATGATGGAGATTCCAATTTCAAAATAAGGTTTATGCCCCAATGGGAAGGTATCTGGACTTATAAAACCACCAGTAATATTCCTGAAATGGATAACCAGCAAGGCAATTTTATCTGTGTCGCTGCTTCTGGAAAAAACCAAGGAATGCTAAAAGTTGCCGATACGTACCATTTTAAATATGAAAATGGCGATTACTATTACCCATTTGGAACCACATTATATGCGTGGACACATATGGATGAGAAACTTCGAAAGTTGACGTTGGAGAATATCCAAAAAGCGGGTTTCAACAAGGTTCGTATGTGTGTATTGCCCAAGGCCTATGGAAGCACAATAAAAGAACCAGTAATGTATCCTTTTAAATTAAAAAAGATGCATTCGAACAAAGCAGGAAAAGAACGCTACGAATGGGATTTTGAAGAGTTCAATCCAACGTTCTTTCAAAATTTAGAGCAAAGAATATATGAATTGGATTCCATTGGAACGCAGGCAGACTTAATTCTATTTCACCCCTATGACGAAAACAGATGGGGGTTTGATGAAATGCCGCATGACATGGATGTACGCTATCTGGAATATGTAACGGCCCGTATTTCATCTTTCAAAAATGTATGGTGGTCCTTGGCCAACGAATGGGGATATTTGAAAGAAAAAAGTGTGGCCGATTGGGATGATTTGATTCGCACCACAGTTAAAAATGACCCATATGGTCATTTATGTTCCATACATGGGCCAACCGCGGTCTATTACAATTACATGATGCCAGAATTAACCCATGTCAGTATCCAGGATGAAGCACCGGTGCTGACTTCTTTTGGTGCTGCAACCTTAAGAAATATCTACAAAAAACCTATTCTTTTGGATGAGGTAGGGTATGAAGGTAACCTTTCCTCAAGATGGGGCAGATTGAGTCCGCAGAAATTGACCCATTTATTTTGGAATGGAATAATTGCCGGAGGTTATGTGACGCATGGAGAAGTATACGACCATGGTAAGGAAGATAATGTGGTCTGGTCAAACGGAGGAACACTTGTTGGAGAAAGCTGGAAGCGCATCAAGTTTTTAAAGGAACTAATGGAAGCAGGACAAGGACCTTTATTTATGTCGGATATCAGTCGGGATTTGGTTACCGCTTCGGCAGGAAATGGATATTACCTTATCTATTTTGGGGAGAAGCTACAGGAAGAATGGACTTTTTCCTTGCCCAAAAAGAATGGCGACCTCAAAAAATTGAAAGAGGGAGAGCAATTCAAAGTAGAAATAATAGATGCCTGGAACATGACCATCACCGAAGTGCCAGGTCAGTTCGAAACTAAATCGGCCGGTCGATATCAGATGGTTGACAAAGAGATGAAAAGGGTTTTGTTGCCTTACACTCCTTTTATCGCTTTGCGAATTACCAAAGTCAAAGAAAAAAATGGACCTAATTAAAGTAGTTTAACATGGACCCTTTAATCATCATTTTAATAGGTACTGTCACGGTACTGTTCTGCATCATTAGATTAAAGCTCCATGCAGCTGTCTCCTTACTTTTTGCGGCATTGGTAACGGCACTTTTAACATCACCGGAATTGATAGCCGCTTATGCGGAGCACAAGGGCATGGGTGCAGAGGAGACGCAGGCCATGATTAATATGAGTTTGGGTAAGCGACTGGCGGCAGCTTTTGGTAGCACAAGTGCAAAGGTGGGTATTCTAATTGCATTGGCTTCCATAATAGGAACCGCACTAATGCGAAGCGGTGGTGCAGAACGTATCATTCGGGCGTTGTTGGGTTTGTTTGGAAAAAAAGGTTCTTCCCTGGCCTTATTATCAGGAAGCTTTACACTGGCAATCCCTGTTTTTTTTGATACAGTTTTCTACTTGATGATTCCTTTGGTGAAATCGATAGGGGTCCGTAGCCCCAGAAAATTCGGATTGTATTTAATGACGGTCATTGCAGGTGGTGTCATGGCCCATTCCCTGATTCCGCCCACGCCTGGACCTTTGTTTGTAGGAGAAGAATTAGGAATTGATTTAGGGGCTATGATCGTTGGGGGATTAGTGGTAGGTTCCATAACGGTATGCTGTGGCTATCTCTATGCCCTTTGGGCCAATAAAAGGTGGGATTTGCCCATGCGGGATACCCCAGATATTTCCATTAAGGACTTGCAACAATTTTCAGATAAGAAAAAAACACAATTACCTTCATTGGGTTTTTCCCTGCTTCCTGTAATACTTCCACTTTTGCTGATAACCGGGAATACATTTAGTACTATGTGGTTGAAAGACACAGGGACTCCTTCAGATTTTCAGCTTCAGGTGGGTAAGTTCTTCTCAACCTTCGGAGATGCCAATATGGCTTTGGTGATTTCAAGCATATTGGCCATGATTTTATTATGGTCTAGATTGAAGGATTCGGACCAATTCAAAAAATTCATTTTTGAAGCCTTGAGCAGTGCAGGAATGATTATCCTGATTACCTCTGCGGGAGGTGCATTTGGGCAAATGTTACAACAAACTGGCATTGGAATTCGTGTGGGCGAATTGGCATCAAATTATCAAATGGCAGTTTTGCCGTTGGCCTTTATCATTACTGCGGTTGTACGAACAGCACAAGGCTCGGCAACAGTGGCTATGGTTACTGCCATAGGGGTGATGAGTGGATTGGCAGAAGCCAATTTATCCTTTCATCCGGTGTATTTGGCATTGGCCATTGGTTGTGGTTCCAAAATTTTTGCTTGGATGAATGATAGTGCTTTTTGGATCATTACAAAAATGAGTGGTATGCAAGAAAAGGAGACAATCAAGCATTTTTCCTTTCTGTTGATGGTAATGGGTGTTTCCGGTTTAATTGCGGTGATGATATTATCCAGTTTGTTCCCTTTTGTTTAGAGTCTATGAAAAAGAATATTGTCATACAATCCAATCCAAAAGATAATGTTGCTGTGGTCGTAGATGTCCAAGGGCTTAAAAAAGGCTCGGAAGTAATAAAAGGAATTGTACTGCAGGAAAATATTCCCATGGGACATAAGGTTGCCTTAAAACCTATAAAAAAAGGGGAAGGTATTATTAGATATGGGCAACCCATAGGGAATGCACAAAAAGACATTCAGATAGGTGAATGGGTCAATGAGTTGAGCATTGAACTGGTAGAACCTCCAAACCTGGACTCAATTCCCATAAAACAAAATTCATTTCCATCAATGGAAAAGTTGGAGGGCTATACATTTTTGGGTTATAGAAATGAAGATGGTTCCGTAGGAACAAAAAATGTCCTCGGAATAACCACAAGTGTTCAATGTGTGGCTGGGCTTACCGAATATGTGGTGAAAAAAATCAGAGAAGAATTGTTGCCCAACTACCCTAATGTGGATGATGTGGTCGGGCTTACACATTCTTATGGTTGTGGTGTGGCCATTGATGCGCCAGCTGCAATTATTCCCATAAGAACCATTCAAAATATAGCGCAAAATCCAAATTTTGGAGGCGAAATTATGGTTTTGGGACTGGGTTGTGAAAAGTTAAGACCTGAAAAACTTATTGGTGACAAGCAGAATTCCAATGATATTTTCTACATGCAGGATGAAGAAAATCATGGTTTTTCGGACATGGTTGGCAACGTATTGCAAATGGCCGAAGGTCACCTGAAAAAACTTAATGCCCGAAAAAGGGAAGTATGTCCTGCTTCAGATTTAGTAGTGGGCATGCAATGTGGCGGAAGTGATGCTTTTTCTGGAATAACAGCCAATCCTGTGGCTGGTTTTGCATCAGACCTTATAGTGAGGGCAGGGGGTAGTGTTATGTTCTCAGAAGTAACTGAGGTGCGTGATGCTGTTCATTTGTTGGTGCCCAGAACCGGTTCTCCTGAAGTTGCCCATGCTTTGCTAAATGAAATGAAATGGTATGATGACTATTTGGCCAATGGAAATGTTGACCGTAGCGCAAATACAACCCCTGGTAACAAAAGAGGAGGTCTGAGCACCATTGTGGAGAAGTCCCTTGGTTCTGTTGTTAAATCGGGAACAAGTCCCATTGTGGATGTTATACCTCCCGGGGGCAAACTGAAAATGAAGGGCCTCAATTTTGCAGCTACGCCCGCTGGCGATTTTGTTTGTGGTACCCTTCAATTGGCAGCGGGAATGAATGTACATGTTTTTATGACCGGAAGGGGAACACCCTACGGACTTTCGATAGTGCCCGTAATTAAAGTCAGCTCCAATACTGCAATTAGTGAACGTTGGCACGATTTAATCGATTTTGATGCAGGAGTAATTGCAACAGGGGATAAAAGTATAGAAGAACGAGGATGGGATCTTTTCCATCATATTTTGGATGTGGCCAGTGGAAAAACTAAAGTGGCATGTGATAAACTAGGGATTCACAATGATTTGGTATTGTTCAATCCTGGTCCTTTAACTTAAATTAAATCAATCAAAGCATATGGAATTTGAAAAAATTAAACAAGCATTAGGTGATGGATTATTATCATTTCCAATCACTGATATGGATGATAAAGGAAATTTTAATCCTTCGACTTTTGAAGACAGGGTAAATTGGTTTTTAGAGCATCAAATATCCGCGCTATTTGTTGCTGGTGGTACAGGCGAGTTTTTTTCCTTGTCCAAAGGAGAGTATCAGCAAATTATATCTATTGCAGCTAAAACTGTAGAGGGTAAGGCACCGGTAATTTCAAGTGTTGGTAGAAGTATTCCAGAAGCCATTGAATTTGCAAAATTGGCTGAAGAATCTGGAATTGATGGTCTATTATTAATGCCGCCTTATTTAACAGGATGTCCCAAAAGTGGAGTTGTGAGCTATGCCAAAGCAATTATGCAAAGTACTCGGTTACCCGTCATCTATTACAATCGTGCAAATGGAATTCTTGGTGCCGATGAGATTAAAGAATTGGCTGATGTTTGCCCTAATCTCATTGCACTAAAAGATGGAACTGGAAACATGCAGGATTTAAATGAAACCATCAAAACAGTAGGTGATCGTTTGGTTTATATCGGAGGTGTGCCCACCGCAGAAATTATATCAGAAGCATACTTGTCCATTGGGGTCAATACCTATTCTTCGGCGGTTTTCAATTTTGTGCCAGAAATGGCAATTGCCTATTACGAAGCTTTAAGGGCGGGCAATCAAGAAAAGGTAAATCAAATTATCTCAGATTTCTTCATACCGTTTGTAAGGTTGAGAAGCAAAAAATCAGGTTATGCCGTAAGCTTGATAAAAGCTGGGGCAGAAATCATTGGAAAACCTGCAGGAGATGTCCGTGCCCCCTTGGAAATGCCATCCAAAACGGAAAAAGCAGAGTTGAAAAAAATGATAGAAAAAGCACAAACCTTGCTGTAAGATGATATCGAAACGTTGGATTTGCCAATCTATATGCTTTTGTTTTTTGTCGATTTCTATTGCATTTCCTCAAAAAGCCTTTGTGTCGGAAGTTTGGCAAGCAGATAATGGTGATGGCACTTACACCAATCCCATCATACATTCGGATTTTTCCGACCCAGATGTGGTTCGAGCAGGGGAAGACTATTTTATGACTGCTTCTTCGTTCAATTGTGTCCCTGGGTTACCCATTTTACACTCCAAGGATTTGGTCAATTGGCGACTGGTAAATTATGCGTTGCAACGACAAGTGCCTGAAGAAGTGTTTGATAAACCCCAGCACGGGAATGGGGTTTGGGCTCCCTGTATTCGTTTTCATCAAGATGAATATTATATTTTCTATCCCGACCCAGATTTCGGTATCTATATGATTAAAACCAAGAATCCGAGGGCAGATTGGTCAAAACCAATTCTGATTAAAGCAGGAAAAGGGTTGATTGACCCAACTCCGCTATGGGATGACGATGGTAAAGCATATTTAGCTTATGCATTTGCAGGGAGTAGAGCCCAAATAAAAAGTATTTTAATGGTTTGTTCCATGGCTTCGGATGCAACTCAAACCTTTAATGATGATGTGATGGTTTTTGACGGTCATGGCAGCCAACCCACCATTGAAGGGCCTAAGTTTTACAAACGAAATGGATACTATTACCTATTTGCTCCAGCTGGTGGTGTGTCAACAGGGTGGCAACAAGTTCTGCGCTCCAAAAATGTATGGGGCCCCTATGAATCCAAAACGGTAATGGAACAGGGTAGTACCCCAATTAATGGCCCCCATCAAGGAGCTTGGGTAGATACAGTTACAGGAGAAGATTGGTTTGTACACTTTCAGGATAAAGGCGCTTACGGTAGAATTGTACATCTACAACCTATGATTTGGAAAAATGATTGGCCCATTATTGGTAAGGACCAAGGAAATTCGATTGGAGTGCCTGTAGAGACCCATAAAAAACCAAATGTGGGTAAAGCATATCCAGTTACCACGCCTTTGGACAGTGATGAATTCAACACAACAAAATTGGGATTGCAATGGCAATGGCATGCCAACCCCAGTTTGTATTGGGGTTTTCCAACGCCTAATGGCTACTTTAGATTGTACTGCAAACCAAAACCTGAGGAACATATTAGCCTTTGGGACACTCCACATTTATTGTTGCAAAAATGGCCATCTGAATCCTTTGTTGCCACATCAAAAATCAAATTCTCCGCTAAGGAAGAAGGAGAAAAAATAGGGTTTTTGGTTATGGGTCGCGACTACGCCTATCTTCAGATTGAAAAAACTGTGGACGATTTGTATGCAGCTTTAGTTGTCTGTAAAAATGCTGACCAAGGTGGAAAAGAGGTGGTAGGTGAGAAGGTTAAAATTTCAAAAGAGGAACAGTACTTAAGAATAAAAGTTGCTTCTGGAGGTAAGTGTACTTTTCATATCAGTTCAAATGGAAAAAAATACCAGCAAGTAGGTGACATGTTCATGGCAAGGGAGGGTAAATGGATAGGTGCCAAAATAGGTTTTTTCGCTATGCGAGATGGAATTACCAACGATTCGGGGAGTTTAGACATAGATTATATTCGGTTTAATTGACTTGTAGTGATGAAAATATACAAATGGATTATATGTTTTACGCTGTTCAGTTTTTATGCACAAGGCCAGTTATTGGACCATTCATGGGAAAATGTTGTTGAAGGAAGTAGTCCAGAATGGTATCAAAGTGATCAGGCAACACAAATAGCAAAAAATGTGCTGTTATACCAAAGGAATATTGGTGGATGGCCCAAAAACAAGAGTATGCATCGGCCTCTGACTGAAAAGCAGGCGCAAAAATTGACGGAGGAAAAATCCAAAGCATTGGGTGCTACAATCGATAACGGGGCTACCACATTAGAAATGTATTTTTTGGCCAAATTGAATTCCTTTCAACCCAACAAAAAATACAGAAATGCATTTGTAAAAGGATTGAATTATATATTGGAAGCACAATATGTCAATGGAGGTTGGCCACAGTTCTATCCTCTAAGAAATGGTTACTACAGCCATATCACCTATAATGATGACGCAATGCCCAATGTGATGAAATTGCTGTATTCCATTATGAAAGAGGAATTTCCTTATAATAATTTGGATTTAGATCTAGAGAGAAAAGGCAAAGTGGCGGCGGCTTTTCAAAAAGGAATCAATTGCATTTTGAACACACAATATAAACAGGATGGGCAGTTGACAGGTTGGTGTGCACAACACGACGTGAAAACTTTACTTCCAGCCAAGGCCAGATCTTATGAACTTCCAAGTTTAAGCGGCATGGAATCAGCAAGTTTATTGGAATTGCTGATGGATATCGAAAAACCAACGCCTAGAATCGTAAAATCAATTGAAGCTGGCATAAATTGGTTCAAAGATGCCCAGCTCAAAGGCACTAGGGTGGAACGGCGTTACGATGCAAATGGAAAACTCACCGCAAAAATAGTATCCCAAGACAAAGACGCTCCACCTATTTGGGGAAGATTTATGGAGCTTGACGACAATACTCCCTTTTTCTGCGATAGGGATGGCATTAAAAAAGAAAGCCTTTACGATATAGGCGAGGAGCGAAGATTAGGTTACCGGTGGTATACAGATAGACCGCAAAGGATTATTGATGCATATCCAAAATGGAAAGAAAGAGTGGGGGCACAGCGACAGCATCCCAAAAGTGATTTGTATAAAATTGTCGTTGCTCAAGATGGGTCAGGACACTTTTCAACCGTACAAGATGCCTTGAATAGTACAAAGGCATTTCCTTATGAGAGGGTAATCATTCAAATCAAAAAAGGAATTTATAGGGAGAAGGTTCATGTGTATGCTTGGAACCCAAAGGTTTCTTTTTTTGGAGAGGATAAGGATAGCACCATCATCATTTATGATGATTATTTTGATAAAATCAATCTTGGTAGAAATAGCACATTCCATACAGCTACCTTGCAGGTTGATGGCGACGATTTTATCGCTAAAAATCTGACTGTTAAAAATAGTGCTGGGCCGGTTGGTCAAGCGCTGGCATTAGGAGTAAATGCCAATCGAGCCAAGTTTGAGAATTGTAATTTTTTGGGCAATCAAGATACTGTTTATACATCTGGAGAGGGTTTTGTGCAGTATTTTAAGAATTGCCATATAGAGGGCACAACAGATTTTATCTTCGGAAATGCCACTGTTTTGTTTGAAAACTGTGATTTGCTTAGTAAGGCAAACTCATATATTACGGCGGCTTCCACTCCAGAGCATCAATCCTTTGGTTATGTGTTTAAAAACTGTCGACTTGTGGCAGACGGCAAAGTGAATGATGCCTATTTGGGAAGGCCATGGCGGACCTTTGCCAAAACCGTTTTTATGAATTGTGAAATGGATGTGCATATCAACCCAAAGGGTTGGGGTAACTGGTCCAATGTTGATGCTGAGACCAAGGGGTTCTATGCTGAATACAATTCGCAAGGTACAGGTGCAAATCCTGATAAAAGAGTTTTATGGTCACATCAATTGACAAAAAGTGAGATACAAGAGTATTCAAAGGAAAATATTCTTTTGCAGAAAGAAGATTCTAAAAATCCTTGGTATGAGCGTTAGAAAAATTTTAATCCCATTAATTTTATTATGGGGAACTTGGATGCATTCACAAACATTGACTATTTACACCATTGGTGATTCAACCATGGCAGACAAGCCCAATCCCGATGTTAATCCAGAGCGGGGTTGGGCTCAAATGTTACCAAAATTCTTTGTGGATGAAGTTAAGATTGAGAATCGTGCTGTAAACGGGCGAAGTACTCGAAGTTTTATTGCAGAAAAAAGATGGGATTCCATATTGAAGACTTTACAGCCAGGAGATTATGTGTTCATTCAGTTTGGGCATAATGATCAAAAGTATAAAGACCCAAAACGGTATACCAATCCATTTACGGCTTACCGGAACAATTTAGAGCGATTTGTACTGGAAACTAGAGAAAAAGGGGCTATTCCGATATTATTTTCATCCATAGTACGGAGAAACTTTAACGAATATGGAACTTTAATCGATACCCATGGTGAATATCCAATAGTGACTCGAATGGTAGCAAAAGATCTAAAGGTGCCATTTGTTGATTTACAATTATTGACGGAACAAATGGAAGAAAAATATGGGGTGGAAGGTTCAAAACAACTGCATTTGCATTTTGCACCGAAAGCACATTCATTTTATCCTGAAGGAAAAGAGGATAACACCCATTTGTCAGTTTTTGGGGCTACTGAAATTGCCAGACTGGCATTGAGTCAACTTAAAATGAAAAAAGTTGGTTTGGAAAAGTATATCTTAAAACTAGATTAAATAGATAGAAGCGAAATTTTTAGGTTCCAATATCGCATTTGTTTTAATTTTTGGATAGGCCATTTTCGGTAATGCTCAAGAAAATAGTCTTCCCAATACCTCGGTATCGTATGTGACAACTGGTAGTATCCTTCTATAATTACAGGCATTCTTGAGTATAACATTTAAAATGTGACCTTTAAAAACTTTGACTTTCAATTAAAGGGATGTATTACCATTACCGATCAAAAGCTATTGGAATATGATGGGAATATCTAGAAGGAAGCAAATTTGGAGATACCAATGCCTTTGTGTTCTATGTTCGTCAGGTATACAAGGTTGAGTTTACGAATAGCAATTTTTCCGCTGATACCCCAGATGCCAGAAAATGGTTGGTTGAAAAGGATGTTGAAAATGTGATGATTCAATAGCCTGCTGCTATTATTATAAAGTAGTGGTATTGATCACTTCAACCAACTCCATCTTTCTGCCCAATCCATTAAAAAGGTTTCCCTATGTTCAGCAACTGTTTTAGCTCCTTGCTGAACTCCAAGGAACTGTTCAGGTTCTGGAGTATCGCCATACCATTGATCTCCTAAAGGATAATCATTATTGGAAGCTTTTCCAGGCCAAGGTGTAACACTGGTATATTGTCCGGTTAGGCCATCTAATTCGGGAATGCTACTGAAGGTCGTATAAGTTCCTGTTTCAGGCTTCTTAGAAGAATACCGTACTCCATAGATGCCTTTTCCCAAATAATATCCATCCCAAGTTTGACCGGAAATTTTCATGGAAAAACAAGTGGAATCTTGTGGAATATCCTTTATGGGGCCTTCAAACCGCCATTCAATAACATCATAGGCCGCTATAGTATCCTCTCTGGTACTTTGTTGTTGAAAAATACTTCTCGAACTTCTATCTATTTTGACAAAACTACCACCCCAGCTTTTTCCTGAAGGGTTATTGGGGTCACCATTCAGAATATAAGCTAAAGAAGGTGTATCTCCCATTTTAATTTCACCATTGTAATAATTTTTGAAGTCTTTGCCCATATAACCATGCCCTTCAATAAAATTAGAATAATATTTTGTGCTGGCGAGTTTTTCAGGAGAACCTTCATCCATGAACCATCCACGGTACGTGGCATTAGCTTCAATCATCCATAGGTCTGGATGATGTTCGGCTATATAGGTATATGCGTTAACACTCCATTTTTTATTTGGACCTCCAATCCAATAGACTTTAATGTTCTGTTTGATTTCAGGAGCATCATGTAAAGCTTGAGCAACATCTTCCAGCCCACCCCAGACCAGTATCCATAAAGGTTGGTCACTTTTCTCTTTCGCACAAGAAATTATCCAATTAGAGCCTTTTGTAGCCTCTCTATAGCCTTTAAAGGGAGCTAAATTGGTTGCGCCTTGCTTGCAAATGCTCCGCAATGCATCGGGATTTGGAAATTCATTGGAATGTGCAGATAGTTTTGGAAGATCCTTTTCATACAAATCAATGATATCTAGAAAGTCCTTTTTTCTACCTTTGCCATAAGGGGATGAGACCAATCCTTCAATATGAACCATGTCTGCATACATTAACAAATGTATCATGGATTGAAAGTCATCAGGGTCAGTGCCCCCAATGTCACTACTGATCAAAACTCTCGGTTTTTCAACTTTAACGGTATGATCTGTACATCCTACTAACAAAAATGCCAAAACCATGATGATTAAGGTTTGATGGAATAGTTTTTTGGGTAAAAGAATATAAGATTTACAAAACTTGATACTTTGAAGACTTTTTTTCTGTCCATCACATTCTCCTTCAAGTATAGTTGAAAACTTAATTTGATTTTTTATTATTGGTAAATTTAAAAATGGCATTGAATGATAGAAAATAATTAATGAGTAATCGATTGCATATAAAAATAATATAAAATATTTGGAAATTGCGTGGAGAATTAAAAGTGTTTAAATTTCAGTTGGCTGTACCAACTTGTAATTTAATCTATGTGCTTAGTTTATGTTTTTGTACCCTGTTTCAAACGTGGTTGAGAGGACAAAATAGTCCACAACCTTATTCCATTGTTACTACGTATAAAAAACTTAAAAAGGACTTTCCTTTTGTTAAGATGATTGAGCCGTTGGAATCTGATAAAATAATCAGTTATCCGAATATCGCTTACAAAAGTTCTGAAAAAGGGGATTTAGTAGGTGATATTTATATGCCACGAATGCCCAAAAAATTGAGAATGACAGCCATACTTTTGGTTCATGGTGGAGGATGGTTGACCGGGAGCAAAGAAAATCAAACTGTAATGGCCCAGCATTTGGCAGAACATGGGTATGTTGCAATGACTATAAATTATACCTTGGGTCATGAAGAACCTTATCCTAGTGCCGTTATCGATTTAAAAGATGCCGTTAGATGGTTACGTGCCCATGCCGAAACCTATCACATTGATTCCAAAAGAATTGTGATTCTGGGCACTTCTGCCGGAGCACAGTTAGCTACTTTGGTTGGAGTCACCCCTAATTCGAAAGTGTATGGTTTTGATCCTAATATTTCTGATGAAGTACAGGCCATTATAAATATTGATGGTATTGTCTCTTTTGTACATCCCGAAGCACATCAAGAGGGGAAATCGGCCAGTATTTGGTTAAATGGGACCCGAGAAACCAACCCTAAAAACTGGAAAGAAGCTTCGCCTTTACAATATGTTGATTCCAATGCGCCCCCGATTCTCTTTATCAATAGCTCAAGGAAACGTTTTCATGCAGGTCGTGATGATATGATTCAAATACTAAACGAAAAAGGAATTTACAATCAAGTGCATACCTTAAAGGATAGTCCTCATTCTTTTTGGCTGCTGCACCCATGGTTTGAGCCTACGCTTAATTATATCCTGGATTTTTTGGACAGTCAAGGATTTAAATAGTTATTGTTTAAGTATGTTTTAGTTTTGATTCATCCCCATTTTTTTACTCGAGGGGTCAAATCTGTGAGGTGTTCAATTTTCACCGGACGTTGCTCATCAATACTTTTTCTAGCAGCGATGCCAATTAAAATGGCCATAGCTCCATCCCGTACATCTGCGGCATGTTTCATTGTTGGTTTTTCTATTTGCCCTTTAAAGATTTCATTGAACATGATTTTGTCGCCTCCCCAATGCCCCTTTCGTGCATATGGAAATTTAATGAAGTTGAAATCTTCAAAGTTTCGTTGAACAGCAATTTCATGGTACTTCAATTCAACTTTAGTATGAGCGGATTGGTCCATTTCCTTATCATGTAAAGTGGACTGGTCTTCTTGTATAGAATTGCGCCATGGAATACCCTCATGGGTCTCTATCCTCCCATTTTTTCCATTGATTCCGAAGCGAAAACCTTCAAAAGGGGAGTAGGTGGTCAAAGAATAACTTACCTGTACATTGTTGGCATAGGTAATCTGCACGACCATTTTGTCAAAAATGTCAATTTCTTCTCGAAACAAGCAGTTGTCCCTAATATATCCGTCATATTTTTCATTGGCTACATAAAGATTCATGTACGTTTCATTTGTGGTAATGTCCCAATAAAATTGACAAGAATCTTTATGTGGACATGTTCTGCAATTATCCCCTCTAAACGGGTTGTTTTTGCCATATTTTTCCAATGCTCCGTATGCATGTACTTCAACAGGGTCTGAACCAATAAACCAATTTAAAAGGTCAAAATGATGAGCCGATTTATGTAGCAAAAGTGTACCACTTTTGTCACGTAAACCATGCCATCTGCGAAAATAGGAAGCACCATGATAGGTGTTGAGATACCAATTGAGATCTATGGATACCAAATCACCTATTTCGTTGTCTCGAATTAACTCTTTAATCTTGGTAAATAGTTGACCATACCTATAATTGAATGCATTGATGAGTTTACCGTTTGATTTTCTTTGGGCATCAATAATTTTTTGACACTTGAATTCATCTGTGGTCATTGGTTTTTCACTCACGACAATCAAGTTTTTTTCAAGTCCTTTGATGATAAAAGTGTCGTGTTCAGAGTCTACGGTTGTAACTATTAAAAGTTCCACCTCCGTCTCTTCGAGCATGGCATCAAAATCTGTAAAGGTTGGGCAATTAACACCAATATGTTTTTGTGCATATGCCACCCGCCCTGGGTTGATATCGCACAATCCAACAAATTCAACCACATCCCCATAATTGTCGTTCAAAAACTTGCCCCAGAATGAGATTCCACGAATACCTGTGCCCACCAGTGCAACTTTTTTCTTTTGTTTGGTATGTAGGAGCGTATTTCCTAAGGCAGGGGAAACCAATAGGGCACCGGCAGCAGAGGCACTTGCAGATTTAATGAATTTTCTTCGGGATACTTTGCTTTTTGTTGTCATGTTGATGCTTTTATTAATAGGAAGCCCCATTGATGGTAGTATTTTCAAATTGAATCGGGTCAGAAAATTTCACTGACATTGGGTCTTTCGCACCTTTTATATGTACATTTTTGAGGGTCACATTTTTAACAGGGTTTTCTTCTCTTCCATTGATTAAAATGCCATATTCACCACCATTTTCAACATCAATATTTTCCAAATGAATATTTTTAATGGAAGGAATATGCTCACCTTCTTGATTGGCATAAATACCGTAGTGGGTATTGATTTTTAGAACGGCTTCCTTGACCTGACCAACTTTAATGTCCTTGACATAAACATTTTCTACAAAGCCACCTCTAAGCGTATTGGTTTTGATTCGTATGGCACGCTCCAATTCTGGACTGTCCATGTTACAGTTTCTGATAAAGACATTTCGTACACCTGCGGATATTTCACTTCCCATGACCACTCCGCCATGACCATCTTTCATTTGGCAATTTTCCACAATAATGTTCTCACTGGGGATATTTACTCGCCTACCTTCATCATTTCTACCAGATTTGATGGCAATGCAATCATCACCAGTATCAAAAACACAGTTTTTTATGTGGACATTTTTGGAATACTCCGGATTACAGCCATCATTGTTGGGTCCGTGACTGCTTGCTGTAACACCATCAACAGTGACATTGGTACTTTTTATTGGGTGCATTATCCAAAAAGGGGAATTGATGAAGGTAACTCCCTGTACTAATACATTTTCACATTCAAAAGGTTCAAAAAACAAGGGGCGTAACTGATGCCCTTCACCAAAAACTCGCTGAGCTACCGGAGTGGCATCTTCATTCATTTTGCGAAGTGATGGTAAGTTATGGCCATCCCTTTGTTGCGGTTCTCCATCTTTATGGCCGTAGCGTTCTGCACCGCACCAAGGCCACCAATTGGTTTTGCCTGCCTGTCCATTGAAGGTGCCTTTTCCGGTAAGGGCAATATTTTTTTGTTTATATGCATAAACCAAAGGAGAGTAGTTCATGAGTTCAACGCCTTCATACGAAGTATGCACTACGGGTAAGTAATCTTCCTTATTTTTTGAAAAAAGGATTTCCGCACCTTCTTCCAAATGAAGGTTGACATTGCTTTTTAAGTGAATGGATCCGGTTAGAAATTTTCCAGCTGGCACATTTACTTTGCCACCGCCAGCTTTATGACAGTTTTCAATTGCTTTTTTGATGGCTTCTGAATTATTGGTTACTCCATCTGCTATAGCCCCAAAATCAGTTATATTGAAAGTTTTATCTGGAAATGTGGGTACGGTTATGGTTTTGATTATGGCATCTGCTTGAGCAAAAGCAGATGCCAGATCATCAACCTTTTTTGCTTCTGTTTTTACTTCTTTACAAGAAAAAATGGTCAGAAAAATTGAAACACATAGTGTTGTGCGATAAACTGAAGTCAATTCAGGTAATTTCATGATATATATTTTGCGTAATCGATTACACTAATATACTAAAGTTACTTTAACCAGCACAATTTCAGAGGAATCTTAACTTTTTAAATGTAAAATTTTTTCCCAAACGCTTACACTTACAGGAATACCTTCCTTTAGGTTTTTAACTCGGGTCGCTGCGCTCCTCTCCCCAGGGTAGTAGGTTCTTTCACCAGGCTTTATAGGTTCAACATCATGGGTGTAATCAATGATTTCATTGAGTAATTTTTCCTGATATTGACTATCACCAAAAATTTCCGGATACATACAGAGGTAGATTTGCGAAATGCCAGTTTCAGACTCTCGTTGACTTATTTTATACGATGAATCCCCCGCAGATAATACAGTTGCCAACATATCCAGAACCATTGCCAAGGCAGAACCTTTCCAATAACCAATGGGTAAACCCCTTTGTTTAACCAAGATTTTCTCAGGATCTTTGGAAAGTTCATCATTTTGATCCCATCCGCCATAATAAGGTAGCTGTTCTCCCCGTAATCTGTAATCGTTAATTTTTCCGAAGGCAAATTGGGATATGGCCATGTCCAAGACAACGTGTCCTTCTTTTCTGGGGATGGACACCACGAAAGGATTGTTGCCAATTCTACTGTCCTTGCCTCCCCAAGGTGGCATATTGGGAATAGTATTGGTAAATAATATAGAGATACAGCCTTGGTTCGCTGCCTGATGAGCATAAGTGCCACCACGCATCCAATGATTGGTATTTTTAAGAGCAACAATACCTATTCCATGTTTCTTGGCCAATGTAATAGCTCTTTCGGTACATTTTGTGGCATTGATGATACCTGGTCCGAAGTTGCCATCCCAACGTTCAATAGTTCCGAAAGAAGAAATGATTTGGGCTTCTTTTTCAATTTTCACAAGACCTTTTTCAATATATTCAATAAAAGCAGGAACACGGTTCACACCATGGGAGTTGACACCAACTAAGGTACTTTCGGTATAGGTTTCAGCCAAGAGTTTGCTTTTTTCATCACTACAACCATATTTTGCGAAAAGTTGGAGCAATGTTTCGAACAATGTATCATGGGAAATCTTGATAATGTTGGTGGATTTTTTCATCAAGTAGAATCATTTTTGCTCTTGATATTTCAAAAGCATATGCAAAATTTAGTCTTACCTCTAATTTAACGTATTTTGTATACTGGACTTTGGAAAATAAACATTTGAGGTCATTACTAAGTACATCACTTATGATTTTTAGGATATCCTTCATTTTTTTCTTTTTGGGAATTTGTTTTGTTTTTGGCCAAAATGGCAATGAAATCACCATGTTTCGCTTTGAAAAGGGACCAAATGGGGGATTTGTGTTTAAAACAGATAAGCTGGAGGGGGTCTTGCGTTTAAAGGAAAGGTCAACGGGCCTGAATCCAATATATGTGTCTTCTGATACTATTTCCATCACAAAAGGCGAGGGACTGTTCAATCATTATCGAGTTTTTTCACATGGCAAACGATATGGGTATGGAGCAAGAAGGTGGTCAAGTACGACCAAACTTTTACCTAATGGTTCGGTGGAGGTTTTTTGGGCTGCACAAGAAAAAAGACCTTTTGAGTTAAGAGCGACCTACCAGTTGGTTTCACAAAACACAATTGATGTTACAACAGTGGTAAGGGCATTCACTGAACTTCAAGATTTTGAAGCCTTTTTGGCGTCTTATTTCAGTGCTGATTTTATTGAATCAGAAGTATTGGTTGCTGATAAAGCAGGTAATCTTAAGTTTATTGAAGCTAAAAGAAGTTTGGGCGAATGGTTGGCTTTTCCTAGGGATGATGAAGCAACTTCAATAATTGGGGATGGACGTTGGGAATTAGAGCCCCATCCATTGAAATGGGAAATAATGCCAAAATTCTATTGGCCGGTAGCCATTCGAAGAAATCCCAAAAATGGTCTTACCGTGCTTTGCATGACAGATATGGAGAGTTGTTTTGGGGTTTTTACACCTTATGGTAAAGAAAAACACTTTTCCAACTACATGTCTCTATTTGGAAATGATTTAACTAGTGGCGATATGCTATCCGCTCATTCAAGGTTGGTTGTGCTCAAAAACCCAAGTAAGGATGAAATTATAGAACATATACGAAACTTCATGTCGAGCCAAAACTAAGTTCAACCAAGATTAATTGAATATTACTTCATCCAAAAAAATAAAACTGTTTCCACCTGGTACAGCGTGCCAATCGGGATTTTTTAAAGTGCTTTCAACCAAAATCTTGGCTTTTTTTACCTGAACAGGATTAAAATCAATGGTATAAACAGAGCGTTCAATGGCATTTTCTGGAGGTTGCGGTTTAGGTAGTTTTATGGATTTGAGTTTGGAGTAATTAATACCGTCTTCAGAACCCCATACAGTATATCCGACCGGAGCAAAAATCCAATTATTGGGAATGGATAAACTTCCAACCGAAACATTGGTGATGGTGGATTTTTTATCGAACTCAATGGTGGCTACCATGTGTTGCCCTTCATATCCAACCCAGTTGCCATCAACAAAATTGGATGTGCCTCGTTTTTGGTCCATTAACGTTAACCCTTTTTTTCCAACGTATTTAGGATGGGGAGATTTTTGTAAAGCAATACGTTTGATTCCAATTTTACTTTGAAGAAAGCTTTTGGTAATTGAAGTGCTGGGTTCCCAACCTTCCATGGTGACAAAAGCACTTAATTTGGATGTTTTTTTGAGATAAAATGGCCCCGAGTACTCTTGTGGAAGGGTATCATTGATGGCATAGTGAATTTTGGCTCCATCAATATATTGTTCTAGGGAAATCAGTAAGGAATCTTGAAAAATTTCTCGGTCAGCCAAAATTGTGGGCGGACCAAGACTACTGACCGCGAAAACACTATCAGCTATCTGTCCTTGAATAGTAATAGTTTTGGTACTTTTCTTAAAAGTCAAAAGACCTTCTCTGGTCATTTGGGTCTGCCAAACATAGAGCTGTTTTAGATTGGATAAATTGGATAGAACAGTGAGGGCATCATCATTCACTTGGGTGCCAAAGAGATTCAAGGTCTCCAAGTTGTTCAAATTTTTTAACTTTTCAAGACCAATATTGGTTATTTGTGTTTGTTGGAGGTGCAGTTTAGTAAGGTTTTTAAACTCTTTTAATGTTTTGGCCAACTCATCATCAATGTTTGTATATGCCAAATTCATCTCAACGATGTTCTTTTTGTATTTGTAAAGGAGTTCAAAATCATTTTCGGTGAGGTCTTTCCGCTGTGTAAAATTCACTAGCAGTAATGGCGAATCTTCTGCAAGTGTTTGGGCGGAAAGCCTATTTTGATTTAATGCTTTCAAATATTCCGAAGGAACTGGCTCCAATTTTTCGGCAATTTGCGCCCTTATGGAGGTGTCCTTTTCCAAAGAAGCCAGCACAGTGCTCACTCGGTCACTTGCCGGCAAATCTTTGGTCACACAATCAAAACAATTTTCATTTTTCATCCACCATTCCAATAAGATGATTTCTTCAGGGGTAAGTTGGACTTTGCCTTTAGGGGGCATATGTTCCTTTTCTTCTAAAGGAAGATGTATGCGATGCAGCAACAATGATGGTTGTTCTTGTTCCAAAGAATCCAATAACGAACCTGAATCTCCCCCTGCCAAAAGTTCCTTTGGTGAAGTAAGTAGCAAACCGCCTTTGGCCTTGCCGCTATTATGACAACTCACACATTTTTGTTGAAGAATGGGTTGAACAATTTCAGCATAGACTTTAGCTTCTTCTACATTTTCTATAATAGGGTCCTCATAGGCTTTTTGAAATAAAAAATCTTCACCGTGGGTAAGGCTGCCACCATAATGTCCAGTTAATACCAACAGGATTAAAACAACAGTAAAGAAGGGTAGATAGATTTTTTTTGTCTTTTTATTGTTTGATTTCTTCAGGAAAAAGAGGAGAATACATCCCACTAAAAAGGCGACGGCAATCCATTTATGTCGAGTTAATAGTACTTCGTCATAACCACCATGGTCACCAAGCAACCATCCAGTTGCCACAGAAAACAAAGCACTTAATGCCCCAATTCCCAAAGTAAATAGTACAATGCCATTGTCCTTTATAGATGCTTTTTTTAAATAATGAAGCTCCATAAGAAATGCCAGGAGTAAAATACCTATAGGTAAATGGACAATAAGAGGGTGTAAGTTACCGAGCTGCATATTTAAATATTGTTATTCTATCAAAATCTCATCTAGGAACAGCCATGGCAAGGTGCCTTTACCTGGATGCCAATCTGGAATTTGTTCCAAAGCGGATATTTGTATTAGAAGATGATTGTACATTCCTTTTTGAACAGGAACCTCAATAAAACTCATTTTTTTGTTTTCTTCCTTGTTGCTGTTCTCGAGGGTTTTTGCTCCAATTTTGGATGTTCCATTAAGAATAGCTATTTCCTTAGGTGCAAAGATCCATGACCCCTGATCTTGAAGTGTACTGATAATTATTTTTTCGATGGTTATAGGTACATCAAATGCTAACTGAACTTGTACCGTTTTGTCTTGAAACCCTAACCAATTTCGTCCTTTTCTAAAATTGAGACTCCCCTTTTTATTGTCAATTAAGGTTTTTGGGCCATTACCTTGGTAATTTGTATTTGCATTTGGGGTTATATGGATTCGGGCAGATTCAAGGAATGTTTTAATTTTTCTAAGTTGCAATTCTTGTTCATTACTCGATTTATAGTCTTCATGAAAAGCCTTTGCTCGTATGTGTGCTGTTGAGGTAATGACTATTGGAGATGTATATTTCTGTGAATTTTTTGAAACCTCTGAGCCGTCTAAGGTGTAATGAACGCTGGCTCCTTCTGCGGTATACATTTTTACGAAAGCTTGTGAGGCAAAGAGTAAACTATCTACTTCTACAATAGGAGGTGAAAGCTGTATTTCGTCAACCGTTAAAAAGGATTGACCAAGACCAAAATTACCCATTGCAACAAAAAGAAATGCCAACAATGCGGCAGATTTAACATCCGATAAGTTCTTGGTGAAAACGGTATTTTGGAACTTACGCTTCATACACGGTATAATTTTATGGGATAAGTGCCCCAAGAGTTCCATTGGGCGACATATATATTTTCATCAGCATCAATACAGACATCATGGGGATGTCTAAAAACCGTCAAGGCTTGGTGCATTGGGGTTAATGCTTCATTCACATACCTAGGAGTACTGCCGCCGGGAGCAGATATGAGTTTGTTGTTTTCATTCAAAATAGATATAAAACCGGTGCCTTCCGAACCGTCACCCGACCAAATGGTTGCCAAATAAACATGCTTATTGTGGATAACAGGGCGGCAAATATAAGCTCCAGGCAAATCTATGGCATCTAAATAGTTGCCTGCCAAATCGAATCTTTTGAGTTTATTTTGCTGCCGTGCGGTTATAAGTAGCGTTGGGTTGTTGGGATTTCTATCGTCAATGCAGATTCCATGTGCGTTGTTGAATAAATGTGCCTCGTCTCCTAATCCCCCAAACACATTTTTGATGTTTCCTTTCGCATCATAATGGGTGATATATTGAGCACCATATCCATCAGCAACATAGATATCTCCATTATCGGCTATAGCTGTTTCTGTTGGAATGTATTCCTCCTTTTTTTGGTACTTCCCACTTTCTTTTGGGAAAGGAAATACTTGGATTACTTTACCGTCTAAAGAGGTTTTTATGACTTCATGTCTTTCGTTGTCACAGATATATAAAAACTCGGTGCCATTTTCATCATGAAGCGTTAAGCCATGCGCCCCAGGAAATTCATGTCCCCAAGAATCCAATAATTTACCTGAACGATCGTATATTAAAATGTTGTTTTTGGTGTGATTGGTCAACAAGAAAATTCTTCCTTTGGCATCCTGGGCCATTTCATGGCAGTCTTTTACCGGAAAGTGTTTGCTATTGAGTTTGCCCCATTCCAAATCAACTTTATAGCGATGGGTACCGTGTCCAATGATAGCATCTTTGTCCAACTTGGTTGCCAACAGATGATTGCCCATAGAAGCTATACCAAGGGTGGCCCAAGTACTATTTTTGATGAATTTCCGTCTTTTCACTAGGCTAACAGGTCTTTTACCACATGCCCTTCAACATCGGTGAGTCTAAATCTTCGACCTTGGTACTTGTACGTTAGCCGTTCGTGATCAATTCCCAGTAAGTGAAGCATTGTTGCCTGAAAGTCGTGTACATGTACAGGTTTGTCCACAATATTATAGCCAAAATCGTCAGTTTCGCCATAAACCACACCAGGTTTTATACCACCGCCGGCCATCCACATGGTAAAACATCTAGGATGGTGGTCCCTACCATAACTGGTGTCGGTTAAAATACCTTGGGAATAATTGGTTCTTCCAAATTCACCGCCCCAAATTACCAAGGTGTCTTCCAACATGCCTCTTTGTTTCAAGTCAGCAACAAGTGCTGCAGAAGCTTGATCTACATCCTTAGCCTGTTTTTCTATGGCTGAGGGAAGATTGTCATGTTGGTCCCAACCCATATGGTACAATTGTATGAAACGGACATCTTTTTCTGCCAACCTTCTGGCCAAAAGGCAATTTGCTGCATATGTGCCAGGTATTTTGGCATCTGCACCGTACATTTTATAAATGTAATCGGGTTCGTTCTGCGTGTCCATTACCTCTGGAACTGAAGTTTGCATACGATAGGCCATTTCATATTGGGCTATCCTACTTTGGATTTCATCATCCCCGAATTCTTGGTACTGTTTTTCATTAAGAGCCGCCAAATTATCCAAAATGGTTCGCTTGGTTTCTTTTGAAATGCCTTTTGGGTCATTCAAATAAAGTACTGGATCTTTGGCGGCCCTAAATTGTACCCCTTGGTGTAGGGAATGCAAAAAACCATTGCCCCATAAACGTGTGTACAGAGGTTGTCCATTGGGTCTTCCTGTTCCTCTGGACAGTAATACTGTGAAAGCTGGGAGATTTTCATTTTCACTTCCCAAACCATAGCTCAACCAGGAACCTATGCTCGGCCTACCAGGTTGCTGGGAGCCGGTTTGAAAGAAGGTGACTGCTGGATCGTGGTTGATGGCTTCGGTGTACATCGATTTGATAATACAAAGGTCATCCACCATTTTGGCAGTATAAGGCAAGAGGTCACTAATCCAAGTTCCATTTTTTCCATACTGTTTGAATCCAAAATTGGAACCCACCAAAGGAAATTTATCCTGACCAGAGGTCATTCCAGTAAGTCGTTGTCCATTTCGAATGGATTCTGGAAGATCTTCTCCTCTTCTTTGGTTGAGCAGAGGTTTGTAGTCAAAAAGCTCTAATTGTGAGGGACCTCCACTTTGGAATAGATAAATCACCCTTTTTACTTTGGCAGGAAAATGGGGGGAACTCAAAATTCCCTTAACTCCCATTGGGTTATCAGTTTTGGTAATGAGCTGCCCTTCCTTTCTGTAGAAATTACAGCCCAGCAAAGAGCCTAGAGCTACTCCTCCAATACCCAGTGCGGACTTTCCCAAAAAAGCCCTTCGGTTTAGATTTATTGCATTATCTGCTATGATTTTCTTTTCTCCCATGGTTATCCTCTTGATATGGTTTCGTCCAAATTCAATATGGTTTGTGCGGTAAGTGCCAATGCTGTCAACTGGTCTGATGGTAAATTAGATGCAGCCGTAAACTCTCCAATGGTTAAATATTCTTCAGGGATCACTTCGCTATTGGTAACTTTAGCAATGGATTCATTATAAAAAGTCAACAGCATATCCAGTTCCTCTACCGAAGGAGATCTGGAGGTTGCACTCTTGAACATGTATTGTATTCTATCCTTGGGTTCTGATTGCATTTTAGCAGTATTTGCTGCCAATGCTCTGGCTGCTTCAATCAATTGAGGGTCGTTTAATAGCACAAGCGCTTGTAAGGGTGTATTGGTCTCCTGACGTTTTACATTGCATAAATCCCTTGATGAGGTATCAAATGTCATCATACTGGGAGGAGGAACTGTTCGTTTCCAAAAGGTATAAATGCTTTTTCGATATAAATCTTCCCCCTCACTTTGTACATAAGTTGAAGTACTTCCACCACCACCACCTGTAGTTTCCTCCCAAATGCCTTCAGGTTGATAGGGTTTCACACTTGGACCTCCTACTTCCGCATTTAAAAGACCGCTAATTTTTAAAGCCTGGTCGCGAATCATTTCGGCACTTAAGCGTAATCTGCTCGCTCTAGCCAAATACGTGTTCTCTGGGTCAAGTTCTTTCATTTGGTCTGATATCTCCGTGCTTTGCTGATACGTTGCCGATAGGGCCATGTACTTGATCAATTCCTTGAGGTCCCAATCCATTTTTTGGAATTTTAGGGCCAAAAAATCGAGTAATTCTGGATGTGATGGCAAAGCTCCTTGGTTGCCAAAATCATAAGAACTTTCCACAAGGCCTTTACCGTACATTTTTTGCCAAATTCGATTTACAACAACCCTTGCAGTTAAAGGATTTTTTTCGTGGAAAAGCCATTGTGCCAATCCCAGTCGGTTTTTTGGAAAGTTATCCGGGAAGGGCAATATTGCTTGCGGAGTTGCTGGGAAAACCTGTTCTGAGGGTTGGTCATACACCCCCCGATTCAGAATAAAAGTTTCTCTGGGTTGTTCCATATCTTGCATTACCATGACTTCAATTTTGTCCTTGGGTGAGTTGGTCATATTAACAAAATCCAACACACCTTCAGCATCAGCTTTGGTTACATTAATGTAAGGTTCTGGAATTTCTTGGGCATTGGCCATCAATCCCTTTTCGTTGATATTATTGAAGAAACTGAACAACTGAAAATGATCTTTCTGGCTTAAAGGGTCATATTTGTGGTCATGACACCGTGCGCATTCCATGGTCATTCCCAAAAATGCCGTACTAAAAGTATTGGTACGGTCTTCTACATATTCAATGCGATATTCTTCAGGAATGACCCCACCTTCGGCTGTAATTTTATGATTACGATTAAAACCGGTGGCCAACAAAGTCTCTTTAGTGGAATTTGGAATCATATCGCCAGCCAATTGATAGGTTACAAATTCATCGTAAGGCAGATTTTTGTTGAAGGCATGAATGACCCAATCCCGCCAAGGCCACATGGTGCGCTCAAAATCGTCTTGGTATCCATGTGTGTCTGCATAGCGCGCCACTTCCATCCAATCTGCAGCCATATTTTCTGCATAAGCCATGGTGTTCAATAAAGAATCCACTACCTTTTCATAAGCATTTGGGGCGTCGTTTTGCACAAAGTCGTTTACTTGTTCCACTGATGGGGGCAGTCCAGCAATACTAAAGAACACTCTACGGATAAGCTGTTCCTTTTCTGCTTTTTTGGAAGGATTGAATCCTTTGGATTGAATTTTTTGCAAAACGAACTTGTCAATGTCATTTTGACTCCATTTGTCGTTTTCAATATGTGGGATTTGTGGTGCTACAGGAGGAATAAATGCCCAATGCTTTTTGTATACAGCTCCTTGTTCCACCCATTTTTTTAATAGTTGCTTCTCATATTCTGAAAGTACAAGGTTGGATTCTGGAGGGGGCATGATAAGGTTTTGATCTTCAATGAAAATCCTTTTGACCAATTCACTTTTTTCAATATTGCCAGGAACTATGGCATATCTGTCTTTGTTTTCACCTAAAGCGGCATAAGCATCTTCGGGCTTGTTCAAAGAAAGTCCACCTTCTATGGCATTTTTATCTGGGCCATGGCAAGCAAAACATCTATCTGAAAGGATGGGTTTAATATGAAGTGAAAAATCAATACTATCCGGTACTTGTTCCATTTCCATGGCAGTAGATGCCAAAACATAGTCTGATTTTTTCTCTTTACAACTAAAGGTGAAGCAGATTGCAATGAAGAAAATAAGGAGCCTTTTTGGTGGTAAATAGATAAGATTCTTCATAAAATTTTAGCTAGTTGAAATTAAATTAATTTTTTCATTGGGAATTCGATAAAAATTTCGACCGACAACTTAACAGGCAAGACTAACGTTTTTTGTGAAATGACCTAGGTCATGGAAACATGCTATTTATCAATCTATTTTTGAATCAAATTGCAATAAAATGGAATCTGCCGAAGGAATTAATATGGTAAATGCTGTATTCTCTTTCCATTGGAAAAACCATGGACTTTTAAAATCAAATATGAACTCGATGAAAAAAATATTGGTGCCTGTTGATTTTTCAGAACATTCTGGTCATGCACTGGAAGTTGCATCACAAATTGCAAGGCAACAGCAAGCAGGTATTATTATTTTGCATATGCTGGGTCTTTCAGAATCAGTAATGGCGAAATCTGAAATGGAAGAAAGACAAGAAGCAAAGTACTATTTGGATTTGGCCAAAGACAGAATCAAAAAATTCACTGATAAAAAGTTTTTGAAAAATGTTCCTTTGGAAGCTGTTATTCAAAATTATAAGGACTTTGAAGAAGTGAATCATGTTGCAGAAGAGCAAGGTTGCGATTTAATAGTAATAGGCTCTCATGGAACCACCGGTTTTAAAGAAATTTTTGTGGGCTCCAATGCAGAAAAAGTGGTCAGGTCTGCTACTGTACCGGTTTTAGTGATTAAAAGACCTCATGAAAGCTTTTCAATCAAAAAAATAGTATTTGCATGTGATTTAAAAAAGGAAAATATACCTGCATATAAAAAAGTTGTTGCCTTTGCAGAGCTTTTTGCTGCTTCAATCGAAATTTTATATGTAAATACTTCTGGTGCTAATTTTATGGGATTTTCTGATATTGAGAATAAGATAAAGACCTTTAACAATGCCCTGGGTGAAAGGCCCTTGATCAAAGTCTATAATTATCAGAATGTGGAAAAAGGTATCTTTAACTTCTGCTTTGAAAACGAAGCAGATCTTTTGGCTGTTCCCACACATGGTAAAAAAGGAATCGCCCATTTTTTGAAAGGTAGTAAGGCGGAGGATTTGGCCAATCATGCCAAATTGCCTGTGCTTACGGTTAGACTTTGATTAATTTCTGAACAATAGTTCAAGGCGTCCAAGTATAATAAGCTCCGATTTGTTACTTCCGGCAAATGCCGCGGCGATTGCCCTTGCAGTAGACATCGCCAATCGTTTTATGTTGTCTGGGAAAAGGGCTGTGTTATCCGTATAAAAAGCTTCGAACTCTTCGTAAATGGTATCAGCTTTGGTTTCGTATTCCAATAATTGATTAAAAATATGCTCAATTTGAAAACCGGCATCATTTCCATATTCGTCTTTTATTTCATCTACATCCAACCAATGTTCACGAACAATTTCTTTGAGTCGCTCAATTTCGTTAACATGAATGCTATGGTCGGCCATAGCTACAGCATAGAAGAGTTTTCCTAAGTTTTGATAAAAATCTTTTCCGAGTTTTTTCTTTGTATCCAACATTTTCTTTAATTTCTGAATCTCAGAAATAAATATAGTCATGGAAATTCCCTCCCCCCATGACCTAAATCAGTATTTTTAGTTTGTGAAACTATTTGAAGAAAAAGATGTTTTTAAAATCCTGTCGGAGGTTGTTTTCGAGGGAATTCTAATTGTTGATGAACGACAGACGATTTCTGCAAGCAACAGTATGGCCAATGATATGTTTGGTTATCCGAAAGAGGGACTTTATGGAAAACCCTTGGAAATATTGATTCCCCAAAATGCTAGGAGAGATCATAAATCATATGCAGGTAGCTTTATCAAAAAAGGGGAGAAACGAAGAATGGGGAAAGAACTGGATTTGGTTGGAATTCGACATGACGGAACTGAATTTCCTTTGGAAATTAGTTTAAACCCGTTCACGTTATTGAGCAAGCGATATGTAATGGCCATTGTGGTGGATATTACCGAGCGTAAGAAAGCAGAGCAGGCCATTAACCATTGGTTTCGAATATTTGATGAATCGCTTAATGAAATTTATGTTCTTGATACCTCTTCTCTAGGATTTTTGAATGTAAATAGAGGGGCGCAGTTGAATCTTGGATATGACGTACAAGATTTGGATGGGATGACCATTCTGAATATTGCACCAAGATTAAACGAGGGGAGCTTTAAAGAACTTGTTCGGTCTCTTCAAGATGAGGGTAAGGAAAAAATCAATTTTGAGAGCGAGTTTCAGCGTAAAGATGGCAGCCAATACCCTGTTGAGGTACACCTTCAATTATCAGAAATAGCAAAAAAAGAGGTGTGTGTGGCCATAGTTTTGGATATCACAGAAAGAAAAAACTATACCCAAAGACTTGAGAAGACGGTTGAAGAGCGGACTCAGCAATTGAGTGAAGCACTGCTGGCTGAAAAACAATTGAACGAACTCAAAACCAAGTTCCTGTCGTTGGTTTCACATGAATTCAAAACCCCATTGACCAGTATACTGACTTCTACTTCCTTACTTGCAAAATACAAAGAGGGGCATCAGCAGGAAAAAAGGGATAAGCATATTGGGACCATCAAATCCAAAGTAAAGTATCTGGACAACATTCTTAGTGATTTTCTTTCCGTGGAACGTTTGGATGCTGGAAAAGTTAAATATAACCTGACCAATTTTCCTTTGAGCAAATTGGTGAATGAGGTAATCTACGATTCTAATACCCTTTTAAAGGAGGGCCAACGCATCCATTATCCAAAGGACATAGACGATATTGTTATAAAATTTGATGAAAAAATTTTGGTATTGGCCCTATCCAATTTAATCCACAATGCCATCAAATACTCGCCCGAAGGAACACAGATTAAATTAAAAGTTTTGAAGGAAAATGCTAGTTTAAGGATTGATGTAATTGATAAAGGCAATGGTATTCCTGACGAGGACCAAGGCTTTATTTTTGACCGTTATTTTAGGGCCAGCAATGTGCTGACCACCCAAGGAACCGGAATAGGGTTGAATATTGTGAGAAGGCATATGTTCAATTTAGGTGGGGATATTTGTTTTAAAAGTAAACAGGGAGAAGGTTCAACATTTACATTGACCATTCCCACAACGCATAAAGAAGATGAAAAAGATTCTACTGGTCGAGGATGATGCATCCTTGCGGGAAAATATAGAAGAACTTCTAGATTTAAACGGTTTTAGAGTTTTTACGGCTCCTAATGGTAAGGTAGCCATTGAGGTGGCCCAAAAAGAACATCCGGATCTTGTGCTTTGCGATATCATGATGCCCGAAATGGATGGCTATGAGGTGCTTGAGGAATTATCATCTTTTGAGGCTACCCGAAATATTCCGTTCATTTTTGTTTCTGCCAAAACTGAACGCCACGATGTAAGAAAGGGTATGGATATGGGAGCGGATGATTATTTGACCAAACCTTTTGAAGAAGAAGAACTCATAAATACCATAAATGCCCGTTTAGAAAAGGCCAAGCAAATGGAAAATGCGTTTTTGGAACGCAACAAATCCTCACAAAAAAAAGATGACATTAGGTCTTTACATGAGTTAAAGAACTTTTTTGATGATCACGGTCAGGTGTTTTCCCATAAAAAGGATGATACTATTTATAATGTAGGTGATCATTCCAATATGGTCTATCTAATTCTAAAGGGTCTGGTAAAATGTTGCCGATTGGATGAAGAGGGTAAGGAACTCATAACTACAGTATATGCAGCTGATGATTTCTTGGGTTTTACCTCACTTACAGAAAATATGCCCTACCAAGAATATGCTATTGCCATTGAAGATGTTGAAATTTCTGGGGTTCCAAAGGCAAGGATAAAATCCATTTTAGAGGAGAACCAAAATGTTTCTTTAGAAATTATGGACATTATGGCGGAAGATTTAGCCCGTATCAAACAACAATTATTGCAAATGGCCTATAGTTCTGTGCGCAAAAAAACAGCACAGACCCTTTTAATGTACTCCAACGCAATTAACAAGGGAAAGGACGAGGTCTTAAAAATTGCCCGAAGTGACCTTGCGGGTGTGGCAGGTATTGCAACTGAAAGTCTTATTAGAACCTTGTCTGACTTCAAAAATGAAGGTCTTATCGCCATAGAAAACCGAAATATTCGAGTTTTGGACAAAGAGGCGTTGGAATACGTCCACTAATCAGTGCTTTAAAAACTTTTGGGAACATAAACTGATTTAGGTCATTCCATATTTTTTTTGGAATGATAAACTTGGGCTTTCATTTGGTCTTTGCATGAAAAATATTTTGGTCCCAACGGATTTTTCAGAAAACTCAAGGAATGCACTTTCGTATGCTCAAGTATTGTTCAATTCCCAGGAATGTAATTTTTATTTACTGTTTGTAGGGACACTTATGGATTCCCAAACGGAATCTTTTGGAATAGTGCCCAAGGTGAACAATGGTCCATCAAAAGAGAATACTCGAGAAAAGCTAATGGAGTGGGTGGAAGACTTCAAGAAAAATAACACCAATAAAGACCACTTTTTTTATCCGGTTCTGGAATATGGTTTTTTTATACCTACAGTAAAGAGACAACTGGAAGAAAAGAACATTCACCTTATTGTAATGGGAACTAAAGGTGCTACTGGCCTTAAGGAAAAAGTAGTGGGCAGCAATGCCGGGGATGTTATCACCAAAGTGCAGTGCAATACTTTGGTAATTCCAAAGGAAGTGGAGTATACCCAGCCCGTTGAAGTAGCTTTTCCTACGGATTACAATATATTTTATGCCCATCATATTCTCAGTTCCATTGAAGAAATGTTGCAACTGGGCGAAGGAAGGTTAAGAATAATGAATGTGATTAAAAGTGGCAATCAGTTGAGCCAAGAACAGGAAATCAACAAGGAATACCTGCTAGATTTTATGAAAGAAAGTTTTGATCAAAGATTCAGCTTTCATACGGTGACCAACAAAAGTGTAAAATCTGCCATCCAATGTTTTGTGGAAAGTAGGGATGTGGAAATGATTATCATGGTGGCTAAAAACCTAAACTTTATCCAACAAATTTTATTCGATCCCATTGTGGAACAAATCAGTTTTCACACAAAAATTCCATTTTATGTAATTCATGAATAGGGTTTTGAAGGGTTAATTGGGATTGACCAAAATCATTTTTTAACAATAAGCCGGCGGTTACCTTTGAAAAAAGAGAGGTTATGCGTACCGTACTGATTCCAACAGATTTTTCAATAAATGCGCTACACGCACTGCGATATGCGCAAGAATTGTATAAGTGTAAGCGTACTTGTTTTTATATCCTTCACGCCTTTGCAGATGAAGTTTATGGAGAATATAAGACCACTCCACCAGAAAAAATCAAAAAAGTAGAAGCAACAAAAAGAGAACAGGTTGCAAAAAAGCTGGAAGATTTAGTTAAGGAAGTAATCGGAACCCCACCAAATCCATTACATAGTTTTGAGACCATTGCCTCTTTTGATAGTTTGGTCGATGGTATCAATGATTTTGTCAATGAAAAGAATATTGACATGGTCATCATGGGTACAAAAGGGGAGACCAGTAATCATAAAACCACTTTTGGCAGTTACACAATTGAAGTTTTTAAGTATGTAAAATGCCCAGTTTTGGCAATTCCTGAGGATTTTGAGTTCAAACAGCCCAAAAATATATTGTTCCCAACAGATTATATGCTTCCATACAAACGCAGGGAGTTAAAACTTTTAGGGGATTTAGCCGGAGATTTTAAGTCCAAGATTCACTGTCTTTATATTACCGATTTTGATATGCTGAGCCCAAGACAGCAGGACAATAAATTGTTCTTGGAGAGAACTCTAAACAGAGCCTATGTGTTTTTTGAAACAACCGCTGTAAAAAATAAAGCGGAAGTCATCATGGAGTATATCTGGGAAAAGGAAGTGGGCATGCTGGTCATGGTCAACTCCAGGCATTCATTTTTTGAAGATATGCTTTACCGTTCTACTGTTGATTTACTAGGATTGAAAGTGAAAGTGCCTTTTTTGGTGATGCAGAACCTGCATCGGTAAACTTTAATAAAAAAGTTATGAAAAAAATAGTATTGCCCACCGATTTTTCTGAAAACGCTTTCAATGCCATTTGCTATGCTGTTGAGTTATTGGAAAATGCCACATGCATCTTCTATTTGGTCCATTCCTATACGCCTGCTCTCTATCGGGTGGATTATGCATTGGGTAGTCCGGGACAATTTGGATTGCCAGATGACCATCAACACCAAGCTGAAACTACTTTGGAAAAAATCAGAAAACGTATAAAAAAGAAATACACCAATCCCAAGCATACTTTTGTGACCCATGCGGCCTTTAACTCTTTAGAAGATGAGATGGCCAGTGTGGTCAAAAATGAAAATATTGATTTAGTTGTTATGGGGACCCAAGGTGCCACCGGTGCTCGGGAAATCTTATTTGGCTCCAATACAGTGCATATTTTCAGAAAATCCACTGTGCCGGTTTTGGCAATACCATCTTCCTATAAATTCAATCTGCCAAAAGAAATTCTGTTTCCTACAGATTATGAGGTGAATTATAGCAACTCCAGTATTGAGACGCTATTTTGGATGGCAAAATTGTGGAGTGCCAAGTTGAATGTTCTGCATGTTACATCTTCAAATGGATTGACTTCCGAACAGGAGAAGAACAAAAAAGCTTTGGGAAAGCTTATCAATGATCAATCTTTTAAAATATATGACCTGCCTGACCAAGAGCTGGTAGAGGCCATCAACAGTTTTCAAATGGAAACAACGGTTGACTTATTGGCCATGGTCAAAAACAAACATTCTTTTTTAGAACGACTTTTTATTGAACCGATAATACGAAACGTTGGATTGCATACCAATGTGCCCTTTTTGGTGCTTCCATATAACTCTAAATCTTAAGCTATGCTACAAATTCTAGCACCCACAGATTTTTCAAATAACTCTTATAATGCTTTGTTTTATGCGGCCCGTTTGTTTGAAAACAAGGAATGTACCTTTCATATTTTAAATGTTTATAATGAAAAGGTTCCATCGGCCAAAGCTAAATCAGAGGAAGGTCTTGATGCCATTGCCCACCGATTAATATTGGATATTGATAAAAACAGCAAACACGAACTAAGAAAAGTCTCGGTTTATGGAAATTTAATTGAAGGGGTGAGCCAATTGATGAGCCAACAAAAGGTAGATTTTATGGTTATCGGAAATAAGGCAAGAGATGAGGTCAAGGATATTTTATTTGGTAACAATGCGATGCAATTAGTGCGGGAGGTTACTAAATGTTCAATACTGATTGTTCCTTTGGAAGTGGATTTTGGTCAAGTATCCCGTATGGCCTTCATATCCAATTATACCAATCCTATAGCAAAAGAAAATATCAAAACCTTGGAATTTATCAAATCCATCACGGAAAGCACTTTAGTACCGATGAGCATAGAGGAAACAAAAGAGAACAAGGAAGTGGCAGAAAACAAGTCCAGCTTTTTTACGGCATTTGCAAATGACCTTGCCAAAGAAATAGAAATGCCAGTTCTTGAAAATAAAGCCAAAACTATTTTGGAGTTTGTGGACTTGTGGAGTATTGATATGCTTTGCATGGTGTATTATCCCCATCATTTTTTCTTAGAGTTCATCGGTAAGGGAATTATTAAAGAGTTGAACACAAAATTGGAGGTTCCCTTTTTGATTTTGCCCAATCAGGCAAATTGACCTGCATCATGGCGTAGTTGGTCTGGGCATAGTAGTTTTAATAAAAACCAAGAATGTCATGGATAAGAGAGTGTTACTTCCAACAGATTTTTCTAAAAATGCTTTGAATGCCATAAGATATGCAATGGAACTTTATAAGGACGTTCAATGCGATTTTTACATTTTGAATGCTTTTCAAGTGTCGGGCTATACTCTGGACAGTATGATGGTTCCCGAGCCTGGAGAACGCTTTTATGAAACCGCTAAAAGAGCTTCTGAAGAAGGAATGGAGCGTTTATTGGAAATATTGAAGCTACACCCTGAGAATCCCAAACATAGGTTCCAAACCATATCCACTTTCAATAGTCTTGTTGAAGCCATTAATAATGTCATTGCTATAAAAGACATTGATATCATTATAATGGGAACTAAAGGTATAACAGCTTCAAAAGCACGAGTTTTTGGAACCAATACAGTCGCTGTTATGGAAAAAATAAAGGAATGCCCCGTTATTGCTGTACCCAATGATTATGCTTATGCTCCGCTCAGAACAATTGTTTTTCCTACGGATTACAGGACAGATTATAAAAAAAGAGAAATTGGGCATTTAATTGAAATTGCCAAACTGCATGATGCAAAAGTGAATGTAGTGCATATAGACAAAAATAAAGACGGCAAGTTGAGTGCGTCAGAACAGACCAATAAGGAGTTGTTGGAGGATATTTTGCATGGAATTGATTATGAAATACATTTTCTGTCCGCCATAAAAATAGGAAAGGGCATTGACCAATTTGTAGAAAGTGAAGATTGCGATATGATTGCCTTTTTAAATCGGAAGCATCTGTTTTTTGGAAGCATCCTCTCCAATCCTTTGGTTAAAGAAATAGGTTATGACCCTAAGATTCCCATTTTAGAACTCAATGATAATTGAAAAATAGAACTATGAAACAAATTGGAATTTGGCTAGATAAACAGGAGGCACTCATTTTGGTTTTGGAAAATGGTGAAGAACGTTTTTTCACTATTCCTTCGGAATTGGATTTTTATAACCCCAAAGGAGGCTCACGTTCAAAAACAAGATGGGGTCCACAAGATGTAGTTCAGGATAGCAAATATATGGAAGCAGAAAAGCATCAGTTAAAGAGATACTTTGCCAAAATTGTTAAAACCCTTGAAGACATTGATGAACTGGTCATATTCGGCCCAGCTGAAGCCCGGGAAAAATTCACAAAGGAGTTAGAGCAAAACCATCTTAACGTAGCTTCAAAAATCAAGGTCAATCAAAAAACAGATAGTATGACCCAGAATCAATTTAAAGCGTTGGTCAAACGTTCTTTTAATGTTGATGCTCATGAGGGATGAGTATTAATTTTTCTCCAAATTGATTTAAATCATTGTGCAGTAATTGATCAAACCCTACATTCATGATCATCCAATTTTTTATGGATATAGTGGTTTATGGTCAAAGAGAAAAAAATAGAGGCGTTGCATACTCAATTGCAAAGATGGATGTCACATCTACAATTCATCAAAGATGAAATGACCTTTATTGAAAAATTGCTCAATTCTTATGTGTTTGAACCCAAAACCCCCAACTTATTCGAAAAATTGGTGCTGTATAAAGAAGATCTACAGCAATCCAAAAAAGAACAAGAACGGCTTACAAAGTTGATCATTAGGCAGGAACGTAACTTGGGAGGCATTTTTGAATGCACCCAAAAGATTTGTGATGAAGCTTTTTATGAAAGGCATCATAAACTTCAGGATAGAGTACTACAATATTTTGATGACTATTTGAAGCTTAAAACGGAGTTATACCAGTATGCGGGTTCTGTACTGAAGAAAAGAAAGCCTTAAAATGAGTTGCCATTTTAAGTTATAACTTAAATATATGGTGAATGACGTTCAATTTGCCGAGAAAAAATCAGAGCTATGGAATCAAAAATTACAAGGAAATCTTTTCGAGAGTGGTTTAGTGCCGATGAGTTACATGAAGAGTCCAAAAAGTGGATTTCTGAAATGAAGTTTACTCAAGATGAACAACGGTTTTTGAATAATATGGTTAAGGATTATACCCTGGATATTATTGATACAGATATGTTCAATGTTATAAAACCTTTAGTGGAATCCTTAAGTGAATTGGAAAATAGTCTGGAAATACTTCTTGGAAAAATAGTGCTGCACGAAAATCAATTGCGGATTATGGTGGATGATGTAGATCAGAAAAAAATGGAGAATGCTTATTTGGACACACATTCTGACCTTCACAAAGAGGTTGATGATTATTTTGAGAAGTATAGGGAAGACAAAACCCAGATGTTTGACATTGTATCCAAAGTCATCAAGAGAAAAAAACAAAAAAGATTACTGGGCTAAGAAATATGTTTTTAGACCAGTTGTATTATTCTAAAAATGAAAGTACTCATTTATAGTGCCAAGGATTTTGAGATTGAAAACATTAAAAAAGTCAATCAAGGAAGACACAGAATGAAATTTGTGTCTGAATCTTTGGATACGTCCACTGCAGTTTTAGCTGCGGGTTTTGATGCCATTTCCATTTTTTCCAGTGATGATGCTTCTTTGGTGGTTTTGGAAATATTGAAGGAAATGGGGGTGAAGTATATTGCACTTAGATCTACAGGGTTCAATAATGTGAGTGTTAAATCAGCCAAACGACTAGGTTTTAGGATTGCTTATGCACCAGAATATTCCCCACACGCTATTGCAGAACATGCCATTTGTCTATTGCTAGCTTTGAACCGAAAATTGATTCAAGCCAATGAACAGGTACATCAATATAATTTTCTATTGAAGGATTTGATAGGATTTGACCTTGTGGGCAAGACCGTTGGGGTATATGGGACTGGTAGAATTGGGGCCATTGTGGTAAAACTTATGCATGCTTTTGGGTGCAAGGTTATTGGCACTGATTTGAAGAAAAACCATTTCTTGGAAAACCAATATGATTTGGAATATGTGGGTCTGGAAGAACTTTGCAAAAAATCGGATATCATTAGTATCAATGTGCCACTTACGTATGATACACACCATATATTCAATGCCTCCTTGTTCAATATCATGAAAAATGATGTAGTGCTGGTCAACACAGCCAGAGGAGCTGTTGTCAAAACCATTGATCTTATCAATGCATTAAAAAAAGGGACTATTGGCGGATATGCTACCGATGTCTACGAAAATGAAAGAGGAGTATTTTTTAAGGACAACAGCACTAATGGAATTAAGGATGAACAGCTCAAAGAGCTTATATCGCTACCTCATGTTTTACTAACACCACATCAGGCGTTTGCAACCAAAGAGGCGGTCAGGCGCATTGCTGAAATTACACTTTATAATATTGATTGTTGGGAAGAGGGGAGAACTTGTAAAAACGAGTTGGGCTTTGAGACCGCAGTTTCATAATAATGGACTTAGCAATTTGGCACTGCCTTCAATCAATTTGTTCATCCATGGTCTTTTACTGAAAGCTTGATGGTCTTCTAGTTTGATGGATCTGGAACAATCTTGTAAAAAATCTGTTTTCAATTGTTTGCTCAGTGCAGCATTATAAACAATGGCATTGGCCTCATAGTTTTGCTGAAGGCTTCGGTTGTCCAAATTGGCAGTTCCCACACTGGCAATTGAATCATCGGCAATGATGACCTTACTATGTAAAATCCCATCAGGATACAGATAAATTTTGATGCCGGCTTTAAGGTAAGATTCAAAATAGGCCCGCACACACCAGTCCACCACTTTGATATCAGTGCTGGCAGACATCAATAATCGAACATCAACTCCACTTAATGCAGCAGTTTGCAAGCTTTGTAAGATGGCATGATTGGGTATAATGTATGGATTGATGATATACAAATAATCCTTGGCGTTATTGATGATTGAAAAATATACCTGTTCCATAATGGCAAAATCATCATCTGGACTACTGGGCACAATCTGCAATGAAACATTTTGCTCTACTGTATTTGCTGTTTTGAAGGAATCCATAGCTACTTTTTTATTACTGGCCAGAAACCAATCAGCCACAAAAATTCTATTTAAAAAAGCAGCTGCTTCACCATCAATTCTTAAATGCGTATCATGCCATTTACCCACCGAAGGGTCACCCTTGAGATATTTATCAGAAATATTGATTCCCCCAGTAAAACCTATTTTGTTATCCACTACAATGATTTTACGGTGGTTCCTGTAATTCAGAGAAGATAGGAATCTACCAAACCGGAAGGGAAGAAATTGGGCTACCTCAACCCCAATCTTTTGAAGTTTGCGCAAATAGCTTTGGCTCAAGGAATAGCTACCAATTCCATCATACAGCAATCTAACGGTAACATTTTTCGCAATCTTTCTTTCAAAAATACCCAGAAGTTTTTCAGCTAAAATTCCATCCTCAAAAATGTAATATTGAAGGTGTATGTGTTCTTGGGCATTTTCAAGGGCGTTAAAAATACTCTCAAAAGTGTTTTTGCCATCTTGTAAAAGAGTAAGTTGATTAAGATTGGTTACAGGACATTTTGAGGTTGTATGGATTAGTTTTGCGAGTTTGTGATATTTTTTTGGAATATCTACCTCATTATTTTTAGAGTCATGGCTGTTGGTGTAGAATTCATGTTGTAAGGGAAAAAGCTTGTTTTTTCGTCGGTTTCTTCCCAACATGATGTACAACAAAAAGCCTCCAACAGGGATAGTGAAAATGGCCAAAAGCCAAGCTAATGTCTTGCTGGGGCGTACACCGTTTAAAAGCAGGCTAATGACCATGCTCAGGGCAATAAGAATATAGATTGTTATGGCAGTAACAAGAAGCATTGCTCAAAGTAATGCGGTTATCACAAATATAGTTTGCTCTTAAGGTTAGGGCCAATGATGTAGCTCAGTCCTTTATTGTCTTTTATGGCATTTTAAGGCCTAAAAGGTGTCTTTTTTGTAATTTCTAAGAGCCTCTCTAAAGAATTGAACAGCAATAATGTCATCAACATTGGAAGCAGGTAAAATGGCTCCTTTAAATCCATCATTAATCCATTTACCATTGGAAAGTGTAGGAAATGCCCATGTGTTTAGACTATCATGCCCCCTATACCCACTAATGTAAAAATAGAAGTCATTGCATAAGGTATCTGGGATGGCCATTCCCAATCCCACAGACTTTCCAGACCCATCATGCAAATGGGCAAAAGCACCTGTGTCAAAATGATGTGGCCAAATCCTAATGTCGGATTCCAGTTTTTCGGCTTCTAAAAACTTAGAAATCACATTTTGGGCCAGTGTTCGTAAACGAATCAGTTCATTGATTTCGTGAGTATCTATTGTGGCAAATTTCTCTTCATTACTCATGGAGTAAGGTAAAGTATAATGCAAGTTGTAGGTATAGGGTTTGATGAACTTAAAGTTTTCTGCTCTTTTAGTAATCCAGGTCACTACTTCTTGTTGAGTTTTTCCCTTTAGGGAAAAAGATTCAGAAGAACTGGACTTCCACTCCAGAGAAAAGGTCTCATAATTCAAACTTAATTGGGTATTGCTGTCACCCAAAGGCCAAGTTAACAAACTCTTTTCTGCAATGGAGAATTCCAAATTGGTATGACTGTCATCCGACTTGTGTTCCAAAAAGCTTTTTCCAGCTGCAGCTAAATATTGGGCAGCCAAATGTAGTTGTTTGATTATTTCCATAGTGTCCAAAAAGAGTCCACTTGAAAATACGAAATTTTAAGCGGTTTTTAGGAATCCTTTGCCGTGGGCTGCATCTTGTGCTTAATGCTTTTAATGATAATTGGAGCATGGATTCTTGAGTTTTCAATGAACCATTTATGGGTTTCCATTCCTCCGCAGATCACACCCGCTAAAAATAACCCAGGTATATTGGTTTCCATGGTTTCAGGATCATAGGTGGGCAGTCTTTTTTGATCTTGGGAGAGTGTGATGCCCAAATGTTCTAAAAACTCAAAATTGGGCTTGTACCCAGTAAGGGCCAATACAAAGTCATTAGCAAGGGAAATTTCACCTTCTGGCGTTTGTAAAAGAATCTCATTTTCCTTGATTTCGATTACTTCAGAATTGTAATAAGCCTTAATACTGCCTTCCTCAATACGATTGATGATATCTGGACGTACCCAATATTTTACTCTTTTGCCAACTTCTGGACCGCGAATGATCAAAGTGACCTCTGCACCCTTCCTCCAACATTCCAAAGCTGCATCAATGGCTGAATTACTGGCTCCAACTACAGCTAATTTTTGATTGGCATAAAAATGAGGGTCTTTATAGTAGTGTGAAACTTTGGGGAGGTCCTCACCAGGAACATTTATGGTATTAGGAAGGTCATAAAAGCCTGTGGCCACAATAACATTCTTGGCCATGTACTGGTTTTTATCGGTCTGTATGTGAAATTGATTTATTTTCTTTTGGACCTCTATGACTTTTTCAAACAAATGAATGTTCAGCTGATTGGAAGTGACAATTCTGCGGTAATACTCCAACGCTTCGTTGCGTTTGGGCTTGGCCTCTTTACTGATAAATGGAATTTCGTCAATTTCCAACTTTTCCGAAGAGGAGAAAAATTGCATATTGATTGGGTAATTGAACAAGGAATTTACAATGGTGCCTTTTTCAAAAATAATATAGGAAAGTCCATTTTTTTTAGCCTCCAGACCGCAGGCAATTCCTATGGGACCTCCTCCTACAATTACAACATCAAACTCCTGCATTAGGCAATTTCTTCTTTTAAGTTTTTGATGGTCTCAGTTGGATTTTCACTTTTAAACACAAAGCTGCCAGCTACCAATATATCAGTTCCAGCTTCAATTAGTTTTTTTGCGTTGGATGCATTGACCCCGCCATCAATTTCAATCAAAGCATTGGAATTTTTATGTTCGATGAGACTTTTTAAATCCCTGACCTTTTCGTAAGTGTTTTCAATGAGAGATTGTCCACCAAAACCTGGATTTACACTCATCAGATTTACCAGATCTACATCTTTAATAATATCTTCCAATAAACTAATAGGTGTATGCGGGTTTAAGGCAACCCCGGCTTTCATACCTTGCATTTTGATGGTTTGTATGGTCCTGTGCAAATGGGTGCAGGCTTCATAATGGACACATAGGTTATGAGCGCCCAGTTCAGCAAAAGTTGTAATGTACCTGTCTGGGTCAACAATCATCAAATGAACGTCCAATACTTTTTTTGCATGTTTGGCAATGGCTTTCACCACGGGCATTCCAAAGGAAATATTGGGAACAAATACCCCGTCCATGATATCCAAATGGAACCAATCGGCGGCACTGTTGTTTACCATTTCTATATCGCGCTGTAAATTGGCAAAATCAGATGCCAAAAGAGATGGTGCAATGATTTTCTTGCTCATTTAAGAACCATAATGATTTACTACAAAGGTAGTGAAATGTTAAGGCAATACTTTGTGTTATTACTTTAAGTACAGTTGACCGTAAATATAATCTGAAGTATAAGCTATAACCAATAGGTTACTTTAAGAACAATGGATCTATTTTTAATTCCCGACCCTACGGTGTCATAATTTTCATTGAAGATTAAAAAGATATCGGACATAGGACTGTACCGCCATTGCAAACGGGAAAAGACACTGAAATTATCACCTTGGGAATTGTATTGTAGTACATTGCTCATAAACAATTTGTTGGAAAAACTAATATTCCCATTAAATCGCATAAGGTGTAAATCATCCTTTCCAAACCCATCACTCAATTGAATATTATTGTAATCGTAGGTGAGACCAAAGCTGCCCCATGGTCTTAATCGAAATGATCCCTGGACCAAAGCTCCTAATCGGTTTCCGTTGAAAAACTGTCCGTACGCTAAATTGGTATTCCAAACAAAAGTTTTTCGAACATCGGAGCTAAATCTGAGCTCAGACCATAAAAATGAATAGTCTGCTGATGGGATTGGGGTAAAATCATCTCCCAATAAGGAAGTAGGAAACAATAGGTCAACTTTACGGTATCTGGCCAAAAGAGTCATTCTACTTGTATTCTTGTACTCAAAATCATACCCTAAATTGTTCTGACTTTCATTAAAAGTTCCATCAGAATTCAAGTATAGATTGTGCCAGGTTCTAAGTCCATGATAGTTTAGTTTTTTGTTTTCGCCTTCCACAAAGGTTAGATAACGTACCCATGGATTAATCAGGGTATAGCCAACACGGACAGTTTCCTCCGTTTCCGCATTATAATTTTCTAATCTGGGATTAATGCCCAGCTCAGTGATGAAGTTTTCACCGACTACGTTCAAAGTCCAACCAGTTCTAAAACGTTTGGAAGAATAATATCCTTCAAACCCATAAAAATGGGTATTCTCATAATTTTCAGAAGTGAGCGAAGTGTGGTACATAAAGGTATTGTTCAACCTACCACTTTCAGAAACATAACTGAATTCCAATCCAGCATTTCTGGAATATTCCAGTTCTTGGGTGTTGCTGGTTGCTATTCGATTCATAAACAAACCTTTCACCACCGATCGTTTCAATACCTTTTGCTGAAATGCCGCAACACTATAGTTTTGGGCAGCGAATTCGTCGGTACTTCGTGTTTGAATGTTCATGGCACCTATACGTAGGTTAGGAGAAACATTCCCCGTGAGCCTGGCGCCAAAATCTATGGGAATGGCTTCCCCATCCATGATGCCGATTCTTCGAGAGAAAAAAGGTTTGATATCGTAGGTTCCGAAATTGGAAAAAATATCATTGTTTTCAAGAAAGAAGTTACGCTGTTCCGGTAAGAAAATGTTGAAGCGTGTAATGTTGGTAACTTGTTGGTCCACATCAGCATTGGAAAAGTCTGGAAACAGTGTGAGGTCAAGATTAAGACTGCTCGTTAGGGCTACTTTCACCTCTCCGCCCAAGTCACTCTTCAATTGTGCTTCTTGTTGTTCGGTATCTTCATAATCCCTTAAGGATGATGAAGTAACGTATGGGTTTAAAATGAAGGTTCCTTTGGCTTTTTCAGGACTTTGATCCCATTCCAAACTTCCCATGTAGTTCATGCTTACCCCATTGAAATTTACGGGAAACTGTGTCCAGGTGGTGTATGCATTGTTCTGTTTGTCCCCTCGAATAAAGTTAATCCCCCAATCATACTGATTTGCATTGTATCGTAAGGTTTTAAAGGGAATAGCTATTTCCACAACCCAAAATCCTTGATATTGAGCGGTTTTGGAGGACCATTTATTATCCCAATTTTCTGAAAGCCAAGTTTGGGCTCCTTCAATGGTTAGGCTGCCTTCCAATTCAGCCCCCCCTGCAGTCACCCCAAACATGAAACCACTTTGTTTAGTATTGACCGGGTCAAGAACAACAGAAAAATTATCGCTTCCCCAATAGTCATCGTCGTTGTCACGAACTAGTGATTGCACAATGCGTTGTCCTTTGTCATAACATTTGGCAAGAACATAGAGATTTTGGTTGTCATAGGTCATTCTCACTTCTGTCTGATTTTGAGCTTGGCCTGTGTCATTGGGCCAGTGATTGAAGAAACTTGTGGCGAGCTCATGAGCATCCCATTCCTTTTCGCTAATTACTGCGTCCACTTTTACAGGTGAAATCGCTTTTTTGATATGATACTTGAAAAGGGTTCTTGTATCTCCTCCTCCGTTTTGACTAAATCCAACTAAAAATGTAAACAATAAGAAGACAGAGCACACAATTCTCATGAGCTGTTCGTTTTTTGATGATACTCAAAGAACAACTACTTTACAGCTGGCAACAAATGATTTTTGGGTATGCTATCTAAAACAATGATAATGGCGTTTAGATGCAGTTTTGTGCCGAAAACGTCTAGAATCATGTCGAAAATGCTTTTAAAGGAGCATTGAGATTGGATTTAAGGAATGCTTAACAAGATTTGATATTTGAAAAGAACCGATTTAATTGGAATGACTTCGGAGGATATCCAATGCATGGGAGCGGTAGTTACGTCCAATGGGAAGTTCTTTTGCATTTATCTCTACCATAATACTGTTAAAAGCATTTACTTTTTCAATGGCTACAATAAAAGATCTATGTATTCTTAAAAACTGTTTTTTGGGTAATTTTTCAGCTAAATAACCAATACGTTGTGTAGTGGAAATATCACCGCTATCACAAGTATGTATAATGACTTTATCATTTAGACTTTCCAAATATTTAATATCCTTTAGATCCAGTTTCAAGATTTTCCGTTGTGATTTAATGTACAGAACGTCTGGATTTTTTACTTCTGTTTCAATTACGGTTTCTTGTGGGTGATGTGTATCAGTTAGATTAATATCAGGGGAATTCGAAAGATATTTGTTGATTTTTGATATTGTTTTCATAAATCTTCCCAATGAAATGGGCTTCAGCAGATAATCAATAGCATCCAGTTCAAAAGCTCGTATGGCAAATTCTCTGTAAGCTGTAGTGAAAACAATTAAAGGAAGGGTATCAAGAGACTCCAAAAGTTCCATGCCGTTTATTTTGGGCATTTTAATATCTAAAAAGACAACGTCGATGTCTTTGTTCTGCAAGTACCCAAAAGCTTCTACCGCATTGGCACACACAGCTACTACCTCTAATTGATGAATTTGTTTTGCATGTTTTACCAAGACATTTCTGGCCAAAGGCTCATCATCAACAATAATGCATTTAATTTTTTTTGTCATAATCCTTGTGAATTTAAGAACTTAAACCACTAAGGTCAATTTCAAGTTTAACCAAAAAACTATCTGTTTCTTCCAGTATTTTTAATTCATGTTTTTCTGGGAAGAAGAGATCCAATCGACGGCGTACATTTTTAAGGCCAATATTTTTATCACTATCCAGATTTTCATTGGGTTCCGAAGAAGCTTTGCTGTTTTCTACCATGAACTGTAGCTGTTGATTTTCCAACTCTAGTTCTATATTGATCCAAGAATCAGAAATGAGATTGTCCGCTCCATGTTTAAAGGCATTTTCAACAAAGGGCAATAGTAAAAGGGGAGGAATAAGTGTTTCTTGATTGTCATCTTTAATGGAGGTGGTAATTGATAGTTTGTCCCCATAGCGCAATTGCTCCAAAGCAATTAAGTTCATAAGTTGTTCCCATTCTTTTTCTACAGTGATCAATTTATCGTTGCACTCATATAACATGTAGTCCAAAAACTTTGAAAGTCCCAGTACGGCATCAGGTGTTTTTTGGGATTTTTCCAGACTTAAAGAATAAATGCTATTTAGTGTGTTGAATAAGAAATGTGGATGAATCTGAGCCTTTAAAAATTTAAGCTCAGTTTCAACTTTCTCCTTTTCCAAGGTTTTATTGATTTGATCTTTCTGATAGTAAAAACGTTGCAACTTGATGGCCATGGCCACAAAAACAGGGGTATAGACCCTAAGTACTGAATTTAGAACTTTAGGGAAATGCCAAAGAGGGGTTTTCCAATAGCCTTCCTCGTAATGAAACCATCTGTAAAGGTACTGCCAGTTCATATATCTGTCAATCATGGCCATGGTAATGGCAAGGATTACCGTTAGCAGTACATACATCCCCATTTTCTTGGGATATAGATATTTGGGCATTAAATAATATAACGTAATGTAGGTGGGAATCAACTTCCATGGCAATAGAAAAACCAATTCTTGAAATTCTACCCAATAATTATCATCATAACTGCCCCACGTTACTGTAAAAAACAGTGTGTACGCCAACCAAAAGAGGATATGATTGAATATTCGATTTTTTCGATCAAGTATTTTATTGATCATGGTATTCAGCAATAGTTGTAAAGGTTGAAATTACAAAATAGGATAAAGCCATAGGTGTAAAACAGTTAGATAACAGCTTTTGCTAGCCGAATGTCGGTTTCATCCTATTTGGACATTGTCACTATAATATATAATCAGTTATATGGTTTTCTTAACTAAAACCAATGATTTTCTAGTGTTTATAGTTTCTATATAGTTTTATGTAATCGATTGTGTGTATTTGACCAACTAAACAAACGTCGCAGTGAAAAACAACAAACATGACCTTCGAAGTAAGGAATGGTTCGGAAGTAATGATTAAATGGGCTTTGTACATCGCTCATGGTTACGGAACCGGTATCCTGATGATATGTTCAGAGGTAAACCTGTAATTGGAATTTGCAATACATGGTCTCAACCAATCTTATACATCACGTCTTCAGAAAAAATAGTTGGGCATACTATCGGGAATGATATGAGCAGTAGGAGTATCGAGGGTGAAAATCCTTTGTATCTGCCACAAGCCAAAAATTATGACAGAAGTGCTGCTATTGGGACTTGCATTTTTGTAACGGAAGTGCCATTTCCTCAAGAATCTAAGATATATTTGAATATCGTTAGGGAAGGTGCTAAAGTTTTTGAAGGGAAAATAGGGGTGAACCAAATTGTTAGAAATTTTGAGGACATTGTAGTGTACCTATACCGGCATACAACTTTTCCTGATAGCAGTTTTCTAATGACGTGAACGGGTATTGTGCCAGAAGCTAGCTTTACCTTAATGCAAGGTGATGAAATCAACATTACTATAGATCATATAGGAACATTAACAAATACAATCGGATAAAACCACATCCAAAAATGCAATTACACGGAAAGAATTATTTGGGAAATGAGCAATCTAATATGGGGTCGACAACTTTTTATGGTATTGATCCCGCTACAGGAGAAAATCTTGAAACTGCCTTTACAGAAGTCACGGCTGATGAAATAAATACGGCGGTTACAAAGGCAGAAGAAGCATTTAAGGAATATAAGAACAAATCGAGCGCTGAAAAAGCGCTTTTCTTGGATGCCATTGCAGACGAAATTTTAGCATTGGGAGATGCTTTGATCCAGAGAGCTTGCGCTGAAACTGCTTTACCTGAAGGCAGAATTGTAGGAGAACGCGGTAGAACGATGGGGCAGATGAAGTTATTTGCTACCGTTTTGCGTGAAGGTTCGTGGGTAGATGCACGAGTAGATGAAGCCATTCCTGATAGACAACCTTTCCCTAGGGTGGACATTCGCAGTATGTTGCGACCATTGGGACCAGTTGCCGTATTTGGGGCGAGTAATTTTCCTTTGGCTTTTTCTGTAGCTGGTGGCGATACGGCAAGTGCTTTGGCTGCAGGATGTCCTGTGGTTGTAAAAGCGCATCCAGCACACCCCGGTACTTCAGAATTGGTGGCAGGAGCTATTATTTCCGCAGCTAAAAAAACGGGAATGCCTGATGGGGTGTTTTCGATGATCCATGGTATTTCTCACGAGGTTGGAGGAACTTTAGTGGAACATAGCGCTATAAAGGCGGTAGGTTTTACAGGTTCATTGAGAGGAGGGAAGGCTTTGTTTGATATCGCTTCAAGAAGACCCGAACCGATACCTGTTTACGCTGAAATGGGCAGTACAAACCCCGTATTTATTTTGCCCAATGCTATGCAGGAAAGGGGAGAGGATATCAGTAAACAATTGCATGACTCGTTTACCTTGGGTGTTGGTCAATTTTGTACGAATCCAGGTCTTGTTTTTGCGCAAAATTCAGATGAAACAAAACTTTTCGAACGAATGCTTTCCAATCTAACAGCTAATTCCAATTCTGAAACCATGCTTACTGAAGGCATCCACAATGCCTTTGATAGTGGAGCTAGAAACCTATCTTCTCAAGAGGGTGTTGCAACTTTGGCGAAGGCAGAAAAGAAAGGGATCAATCAAGGTAATGCGAGTGTTTTCTCTACAGATGGTCAAAGCTTTTTGACCAATGATTTACTGGAAGAAGAAGTTTTTGGACCTTCTACTTTATTGGTAAATACCAGCAATGCAAATGAAATGCTCCAAATTGCAAAAAATTTACATGGGCATCTAACGGCGACCATTCACGGTACCGAGGAAGATTTAAAAGCAAATACAGCACTTATTGAAGTTTTGGAAGAAAAAGTAGGACGTTTATTGATTAATGGATTTCCAACTGGGGTTGAGGTATGTTATGCCATGGTTCATGGGGGACCTTATCCTGCAACTACTGACTCTAAATCGACTTCTGTAGGTACAAAGGCTATAGAACGTTTCGCCAGACAAGTATGTTACCAGAACTTCCCAGACTTTTTATTGCCTGATGAACTAAAAAAGGATAATCCGTTGGGCATCATGCGGACGGTAAATGGAGAACAAAAAAGATAAAAACAGACTGTATAAATGAAAAAACTCCGGTAATCAGCCGGAGTTTATTCATCAATCAAAAAACGAACAGTCATGATAAACTGTTGTAGGATTCCAAATTACAACTTTCCTGCCAAAAAAACAATTTAAGACTAATTTAACTGTAATTTGTAAGGATAATAGTTCAAATTATCCCAAATATGTCTTTAAAATCTTACTTCTAGAAGTGTGCTTCAATCGTCTGATTGCTTTTTCCTTTATCTGACGAACACGCTCTCTGGTCAAATCAAAAGTTTCACCAATTTCTTCCAAAGTCATGGAATGTTGACCAGCCAAACCAAAATACAAACGGATCACATCCGCTTCTCTTGGGGTCAAGGTCTCCAAAGCACGCTCAATTTCTGTACGCAAAGATTCATGCAACAATTCTTTATCTGGATTTGGTGATTCACCACTTCGCAATACGTCGTAAAGATTGGAATCTTCGCCATCAATCAATGGAGCATCCATGGATACGTGACGACCTGAGTTTTTCAAGGATTGTTTTACATCCTCAACGGTCATATCCAATTCCTTGGCAATTTCCTCGGCAGAAGGAACACGCTCGTGGGCTTGCTCCAAGAAAGCAAAGGTCTTATTGATCTTGTTAATGGAGCCAATTTTGTTCAAAGGAAGACGAACAATACGAGATTGTTCGGCCAAAGCTTGTAGAATAGACTGGCGAATCCACCAAACGGCGTACGATATAAATTTAAATCCTCGAGTTTCATCAAAACGTTGTGCCGCTTTGATCAATCCCAAGTTTCCTTCATTGATCAAATCAGGAAGGGTCAATCCTTGGTTTTGGTATTGCTTGGCAACAGAAACCACGAATCTGAGGTTGGCTTTAGTTAATTTTTCCAAGGCTACCTGATCTCCCGCTTTAATACGCTGGGCCAATTCCACTTCTTCATCGGCAGTGATCAAATCCACCTTCCCGATTTCCTGTAGGTATTTATCCAACGATGCGGTTTCCCTATTGGTAACCTGTTTTGTAATTTTTAACTGTCTCATCTAAATTTTCCCTTCTATTAAGTTTTTTTGAGTATGGACTCATTAAATTATACGTAGGAAAACGCAAAAAGTTACAATTTGGTAAAATTTATTTGAATTTTTTTCCCTAAAACAACAAACCCCGGGAAAGTTCCCAGGGTTTCTTTTTACATTATCTTGAGAAGATTTAGTCCCTTCTCGGCTTTCTATCTCTGTTGCCACCTCTACGGTCACCACCTTTGTTGCGATCGTTTCGGTCGTTTCTTGGAGGTCTTTCTTTGTAACCCTCTGGTTTTGGCAATAAAGCCTTTCTGGAAACCTTTTCTTTTCGGGTTCTTGGATCCAATCCAAAGTATTTTACATCAAAAACATCACCCATATTAACAACATCAGAAACATTTTCGGTACGTTCCCATGCCAGCTCAGATACGTGAAGCAAAACTTCGTTGCCCGGAGCTTCCATGTATTCCACTACAGCTCCAAAATCCAACATTTTGATAACTTTTACTTCGTAAACGCTACCTACTTCGGGTTTGAACATCACTGCATCAATCTTGGCAATAACAGCATCAATACCAGCTTGATCAGTACCTAAGATTTCCACAATACCTTCTTCTGTATCTGGATCTTCGTTGATTACGATAGTGGTATTGGTTTCTTTTTGCAATTCTTGAATCACTTTACCACCAGAACCAATAACAGCACCAATATATTCACCTGGAATTACCTTGGTCACAATTTTTGGTGCGTAAGATTTAACTTCTGGCCTTGGAGTGTCTATGGTGTCCGTTAGTTTTCCAAGGATATGCATTCTACCATCCTTAGCTTGCATCAACGCTTTTACCAAAATTTCATAGGAAAGTCCTTTTACTTTAATGTCCATTTGGCAAGCAGTGATACCATCTTCGGTACCCGTTACCTTAAAGTCCATGTCTCCCAAGTGGTCTTCATCTCCCAATATATCTGAAAGAACTGCATATTTTCCAGTATCGGTATCGGTAATCAATCCCATAGCGATACCAGAAACTGGTTTTTTCAATTGTACCCCGGCATCCATCAATGCCATGGTCCCAGAACAAACAGTGGCCATGGAGGAGGAACCATTGGATTCCAATACTTCGGAAACTACACGAACAGTATATGGACAATCTTCAGGAATCATTCGCTTCAATGCCCGTTGTGCCAAGTTTCCATGACCTACTTCTCTTCGTGAAGTACCTCTAATTGGTCTTGCTTCACCGGTTGAGAAGGGAGGGAAGTTATAGTGCAAGTAAAAGGTTTCCTCGCCTTCATACGATGGCATATCAATAACGTTGGCTTCCCTTGAAGTACCAAGGGTCACTGTGGCCAAAGCTTGGGTTTCACCTCTGGTAAAAATAGAAGAACCGTGAACAGAAGGTAAATAATCGGTTTCACACCAAATAGGTCTAATTTCATCCGTTTTACGTCCATCCAATCGAAGACCTTCATCCAAAGTAAGGTTTCGAACAGCTTCTTTTTCTGCCTTGTGGTAGTATTTGGATACCAAGCCACCCATTTCTTCCAATTCCTCTTCAGAAAAAGATGCTTTGATTTCTTCCTTAATATTGAAGAAAGCCTCTCCACGTTCTTTTTTGGAAGAACCGGCCTTGGCAATTTCATAAACCTTGTCATAGGCCATGTCATGAATCTTCTTTTGAAGCTCTTCATCCTCTGCTTCGGGCTCGTATTCCCTTGTTTCTTTTTTGCCGAAGGCTTCAGCCAGTTTTACCTGAGCAGCGCACTGTGCTTTAATGGCTTCATGTGCAAATTTGATGGCCTCCACCATTTCTTCTTCTGAAATCTCGGACATTTCACCCTCAACCATCATTACAGAGTCTTCGGAAGCACCAATGACCATGTCAATGTCAGACTCTTTTAGTTGGGCAAAAGTTGGGTTGATGATCAATTCCCCGTTTACACGTCCAACGCGTACTTCAGAAATTGGGCATTCAAAAGGTAGATCCGATAATTGAATAGCTGCTGAGGCTGCCAATCCGGCCATGGCGTCTGGCATTACCGTTTCATCATGCGACATCAATTGAATCATCACCTGGGTTTCAGAGTGATAATCTTTTGGGAACAAAGGTCGAAGTACCCTGTCTACCAAGCGCATGGTCAATACTTCGCCATCACTGGGTCTTGCTTCTCTTTTGAAAAAGCCACCAGGATAACGTCCTGCTGCTGCAAATTTTTCTCTGTAGTCCACGGTCAGTGGTAAAAAATCCACATCAGCAGCTTGATAGTTGGAAACAACTGTACACAATAACATGCACTTTCCAGATTGTACCACTACGGATCCGTGGGCCTGTTTGGCCAATTTTCCAGTTTCGATAGAAATTTCCCTACCGTCACCAAGGTCAATGACCTCTTTAAAAGTTTTTGGAATCATAAAAATTCGTCTTACCTGTACAATTGTTACAGGTCGTTAAACATTTGGTCTACCGCCATCCGGACGGCCGGGTTGTGTTGTTGTTGTGTTTGCCTTTCGGCACGGACCAATGAAAAACTATATGAAGCTTTTTGTGTTTGCCCAATCCTAAAACCGGGACTTTGGCAGTTGGAGCTTTTCCAACTAAAACAAAGGGGAAGCCAAAGCCTCCCCGTTATTTTTATTTTCTGATACCCAACTCTTTAATTAGAGCACGGTACTTTTCAATATCTTTTTTCTTTAGGTAATCCAAAAGACTACGTCTTTTACCTACCAATTTCACCAAAGAACGTTCAGTGTTATAATCTTTGTGGTTCTTTTTAAGGTGTTGTGTCAAATGGTTGATACGATGTGTGAACAATGCAATTTGTCCTTCCGTAGAACCGGTGTTGCTCTCAGAGCCGCCGTGTTTTTTGAAAATCTCGGACTTTACTTCTTTTGTTAAATACATTCCAATATTTATTTAAATGATTTTTATGTACCTGATTGTCTCTCAATCAGCGTGCAAAGATAAGCCTTTTTTTAAAATGAAAAATTTTAACATGAAATTAAACCTTTTGTTTTTGAGTTGGTCTTAGAGGCAAACCTTTAAATTCAATCATTATGAAAAAGAGTCTCAAACAAATGAACTTATTGTCCCCAATACTTTTGGGAGTGGCATTGTTAACCGCTGTTTCCTGTAGTAATGAAGAATCCGACACAGAAGAATTATCGAGCACGGAAGTAATTTCCGCTACAGAATTAAAATATAGTGATGAAACTGAAATGATTTCAGAAGAGATAACTGTCATTGCGGAAGATGTGTATGTGGCAGATGAAATTGCTATAACCTCTAAAAATTATGAATTTGATTATTTGCCAGAATGTGTTACCGTTACCAAAGTGATTACGGATACGACCAAGGATGTTACGATTGACTTTGGAGAAGGATGTGAAATGCCCAACGGAAATGTTCTTGCTGGAATTATCTATTTGAATTATGCTTTGGATATGGAGGCCGCTTCCAAAACCATAGCCTTGACTTTGGAGAATTTTACCTTTAATGGTGTTGCTGTTGAAGGTTCTGCTGATATTTTACGGGTTCGTTCCAATGAAAATGGAAATCCACAGGGAACTTCCAATGCAACATTCACCGCTACATGGCCAGAAGGTGATACTGCATCATTCACTGGAACGCGAACCCGTGAATGGATTGAGGGCTATGGAAGCGGATTTTGGGGTGATAATGTATTTCTTATCACAGGAAAAAGGACTTATACCGGTAGGTTGGGCAATGTATTTGTAAAAGAAGTAACTACTCCATTGCGAAGAGAGCTGTCCTGCAGATTTATTGTAAGTGGGGTTTTGGAAATCTCAAGAAATGATAACACCGTCAGTTTGGATTTTGGAGACGGCAGTTGTGACGCCAAAGGAACATTGACTTATCCTGATGGGTCTGAGGAGGAAATCTTTTTAAGACGTTTTTTGAAATAGCCCTTTGGTAGCAAAAGGAAAAGCCTGCAATTGCAGGCTTTTTTTATAATCTAACCGGTTGGTTGGTAATCAAATCTATATATAGATTGATTTTCCTTTTTAAATCCCTTCTGTGGGAGATAAAATCCAAAAAGCCGTGTTCTTTTAAAAATTCTGAGGTCTGGAATCCATCAGGCAGGTCCTTGCCAGTAGTATCTTTTACTACACGAGGCCCGGCAAAACCAATAAGCGCACCAGGTTCAGCAATATTGATGTCACCCAACATGGCATAAGAAGCTGTGGTTCCACCTGTAGTTGGATCGGTACATAGTGAAATGTATGGGATCTTGGCTTCGGCCAACTGGGCCAACTTTGCGGAGGTTTTTGCCAATTGCATAAGTGAAAGCGCTGCTTCCATCATACGGGCTCCTCCTGATTTTGAAATCATTACAAAGGGTACCTTCTTTCTTTTGGCCACGTCAATGGCTCTGGATATCTTTTCTCCAACCACACTTCCCATGGAACCCCCAATGAAACTAAAGTCCATACAGGCAATCACCAAGTCTTTGCCCATAGATTTTCCAACGGCTGTTCTCACAGCATCTTTCAAACCTGTTTTTTGTTGGGCAGCTTTTAAACGTTCAGAATATTTTTTGGTATCCACAAACTTCAAGGGATCCTTGGAGGATAACTTATCATCCAATTCCTTGAACTTATTGTCATCAAAAAGAATTTCAAAATATTCCTTGCTTCCAATACGAACGTGATAATCGTCCTCAGGGCTAACATAAAAGTTTTTTGCCAAATCCTCGGATTCCACAATTTTTCCAGTGGGAGACTTATACCATAACCCCTTGGGGGTATCTTTTTTTTCCTCGGTGGCAGTTTGTATTCCTTTTTCCTTTCTCTTAAACCAAGACGACATGCAATCAAAATTAAGTTAAACGGGGCCTATAAGCTACAAAGAGTTTACATTGTTGAGGTCTTCAAAGGCCTTTTTTAAGCGCTCCACAAATGTTTTTTCGCCTTCGCGTAACCAAACACGTGGGTCGTAGAACTTTTTATTGGGTTGGTCATCTCCTTCGGGATTGCCAATTTGGGATTTTAGATATTCTGCTTTACCTCCCATGTAATCCCTTATTCCTGTTAGGAAGGCATATTGTAAATCGGTATCAATGTTCATTTTGATGACACCGTAACCGATAGCTTCCCGAATTTCTTCCACTGTAGAACCAGATCCACCGTGGAATACGAAATCTATATGATTGTGTTCCACACCATATTTCTCTGTGATGAATTCTTGGGAATTTTTCAAGATTTTAGGTGTAAGCTTTACGTTTCCAGGTTTGTATACCCCATGTACATTACCGAAAGCAGCAGCAACAGTAAATCTGTGGCTTACTTTGGAAAGTTCTTCATAAGCGTAAGCAACCTCTTCAGGCTGGGTGTATAACTTGGAATCATCAACATCTGTGTTGTCCACACCATCTTCTTCACCTCCAGTGATTCCCAATTCAATTTCCAAGGTCATGTCCATTTTGCTCATGCGCTCCAAATAACTCTTGCAGATTTCCATGTTTTCTTCAAGAGGTTCTTCGGATAGATCAATCATGTGCGAACTGAACAGGGACTTTCCAGTTGCTGCAAAATGCTCTTCACTGGCATCCAATAGACCATCAATCCATGGTAATAATTTTTTGGCACAGTGATCGGTATGTAAAATTACAGTAGCTCCGTAAGCTTCTGCAAGTTGATGCACATGTTTGGCACCTGCAACAGCTCCAAGAACGGCCGCTTTTTGATCTTCGTTGGAAAGGCCTTTTCCTGCGTTGAATTGTGCTCCTCCATTTGAAAATTGGATAATAACGGGGGAATTCAATGAGGCCGCGGTTTCCAGAACAGAATTTATAGTGTTGGATCCTATTACGTTTACGGCGGGCAATGCATAGCCGTTTTCTTTTGCGTGATTAAAAATAGCTTGAACTTCATCGCCAGTAGCAACTCCCGGCTTAATGTTGTGGGACATACTTAGTTGGTTTCGGATTAAATTAGGCCACAAAAGTAATAAATTATTTAGTCTAGAAAGGATAATTGATTCCGATATTAAAAACCGCATTTCTAAGGTTGTAACCTTTGAACCAACGATTTCCTTCTTCCTCCGCAGGGTTATATGTTTTGAATCCCACATCGAGCCTAAAGACAAAGTACGTAAAATCATAACGCAAACCGAGTCCGGTTCCTAGAGCAATATCATTTAAAGAATCAAAACCTGTAAAAATGGCATCTGGATTGTCCTCACTATCAAATACATTCCAAATATTCCCGGCATCGGCAAAGAAGGCACCTTTTACATCACCTGCTATGGGAAAGCGATATTCCAAATTGAAGGCAAGTTTTAAATTGGCTTCGTTAAAATCATTGATATTATTGGTTTTTCCAGGTCCAAGTTCATAAGCATTCCAAGCTCTGTTGTCATTGGAGCCACCAGCAAAATAACTTCGAACAAAAGGGATGCTTTCAGAATTTCCGTAGGGAACTGCCATGCCCATAAAGCTTCTAAAGGCAATTACACTGGAATTGCCTACTCCCCAATGTCTAATAAAATCAAACTCAGTTTTAAGGTATTGTGAAAAGGGAACGCTAAACACCAAAAGTTGGTCATTGTCATTTTTATTATAAGGAATCACACTTTCCAGCATTGCAAGGAGGTTACCTGCACTTTCCAATTTAATTTGGTATTGATAAAAATCTCTATCATTAATATCTCCTTTGTTGTTTTTGGAAAAAGTATAGTTGGATGCAAAAATCAAGTTGTTCTCTGTTAAACGTTGGCGACGTTCTTCAACGCTATTGACTTGATCAAGATCTTCACTGGATACTTGAATTTCATTGCTCAAAACAGCTTGTGTGAAGCCTGTGGTGCCATCAGGAATGGATAAACGCAAAGGGTCCACTATACTATTGGTCTCTTCAAAGAAAGATGCGTACTGGGGGTCATCTTGGAAATCGTCCGCGATATCATCCAAACTTCTGTAGGTATTTCGATATACGTTGAAAAAATTATCAGGATTTACATTTCGGACAAATTCGACATTTAGCAGCTCAATTTCGTTTTTTATTTTGGTGGTCGGTGACCAATTGTATGATAAAACGGTATTGAGCGATTGTTTGTCCAGACCAATGTTCCGTTGAAAGTTTGTACCTACCAAAAACCTACTTTGCGGCAACATATAGTAGGGAATAATTTTCTCAGTATTTAAAGGGAACCAGATTCTGGGAAAGGTAATATTGATGTCACCTCCTATTTCTGAAGTAAAAGTTTCGTCTGACAGAGAAGCATCGCTTAAAAGGCCAATTGAACTCCTAGCGGAAACATTTAAAGTCTCAGCTCCCCCGAAGACATTTCTGGTAATCACCGTTGCACTAAGAGCGGTACCCACTTGTTGAATATTGGAGTGGGTAACGTCCAAATCCAAATTCAAAGAAAACTTGGGCCGAGGGGCCAAATAAATATTGGAAACCAGTTGTGTGTGCGTTGAATCCGGAATAAACTCAATATTGGGATATTTAAAAGTGTTCAGGTTGGTAATTTGCCTATAGGTGCGTATTCTGTCCAAATCCCTATAAATACTGTCTTTTTCAAAGAAAATAGCGTCAGTAAGTGCTTTGGGACGATAATTTAGTTCACCATCATAAAAAATGGTGTAGTTTTCATAGTCGATTGATTTCAAGGAATCCAAACTTCCTCCAATCAAGTAATCTGCATAGACATTTATTTTTTTGAAGCGATGGATGCGATAGACATCGCCAACAGATGCAGAGTCGTTGGCACTTCGAGGTAGCTGAACGTTTAGTTGCACATCCATCAATTGGTCATTGGCAACTTGTGAAGTATCCCTAAGAATATCATAATTAATGGAGCTTTCCTGAAAGTTATAAACCCCTGAATTGCGAAAAAGTGTAGTTAGGCGCTCCCGTTCCAAATTGAATTTTGCCAAATCAAACTGATCTCCAGATTTAACATAGGATTCGCTGGCGGTGCCATTATAAATGGAATCCAATTCTGGAGAGGTGATGTTTTTTTGAACAGTATCTATTATAAATGGGTTTCGCAATGCAATTTTATAAGCTATTTCAGCTCTTTTTTTCCTTTTCCCATTAATAATCTCATAAGAACCTGAATTGTTGAAATATCCCTTACTATTGTAATAAGCCTCAAGCCTGTCCACAGTTTTTTGGGTCAGCGAAGTGTCTATGACAACAGGAGGTTCTCCAATTCGTTTTAAAAATTCGCTGGCGCCACTGACCACAAAAGATTCTTTAAGACGATTCACCTGCTTTTGAGAAAGTAGGTTGTTCAATCTTTTTTTACGTTTTTCTTTTCTGTGCAACCAATTTTGAAAGGAAGAGTCTGGATTTTCCTTGGCCAAATTGTAAAAGTTTAAACGCAGGGGATACCCCAATACACTACTATTGGGTTTTTGGACAATCAGACTTCTAATGTCACTGTCCGTAATCTTTTCCTCATCGGCATAAATACTGTTTTTGGTTAACAGTAATTCATCATCACCAACCTTTTTTAGGGTGTTGCAACCGGTTGTGGTTAACATAAGCAACAATAATCCTATTTTTGCCCAGTTGCACATTAGACTTAAAGAACCCCTCATAGACGCCAAAAATACACGATTTAGATGGTTACGAAAAACCAAATTAAACTAGTAACAAGCCTACAGCAAAAAAAGTACCGAACTAAACACGGGTTGTTTGTGGTAGAGGGTAAGAAGACGGTAAATGAGCTTTTGGAAGCTGGATTTAAACCTTTTTTGCTACTTACGGAGAATCAACAAGATGATGATTTTGAAACTGTTTCTCGATCAGAACTAAAATTGATGAGTTCACAGACCAACCCTAGTGGTATTTTAGGAGTTTTTTACATTCCTGAAGCTAAAGCTATTGAAGTTGAGGATTGGATTGTTGCGGTTGATGCAGTTCGGGATCCTGGAAATTTGGGAACCATAATTCGTTTATGTGATTGGTTTGGGATAGAACACTTGATTTGTTCTTCGGATACTGTTGATTGTTATAACCCTAAAGTGTTGCAAGCTACAATGGGGTCTATAGCACGGGTAAATGTTGCCTATGTTGATTTGTTGAACTATCTAAAAAGCACAGAACTTCCTATTTATGGCGCCTACATGGACGGAGAAACGGTTTACGAAGAAAAACTTTCTCAAAAAGGTGTTTTGGTTATGGGCAACGAAGCCAACGGAATTTCAGATGCAGTAAGTGCATTAATTACCAAACGATTATCTATCCCTCAATTTGGGAGCGCTACTACAGAAAGTTTAAATGTAGCCACTGCAACGGCTATCCTTCTAAATGAGATAAGAAGAGGGTAGGCCGAAAATTACTCAAAAGTAAAATTGATAAATAAGCCCCTGGTTCGCATCGCATCTATGTTTCCGGTCCAAGGACTGTTCGGGTCGTTATCACGAACTAGCTCATCAGTAAGGGCAAATACCCCACGTATAGAAGGCGAAAACTTAAAATATTCGGTGTAAATATCAATACCAAAGCCCAATTCGTAGCCATAGACATTCTTTTTCATTCTAAATTCGCCACTACTGTTGTCATCAAGGCTATCTTCTTTACTTCCTAGATTCAAGGAGGTATATACCCCCGCTGTGATATAGGGCTTCCAATTGCCAAACCTTCTGGCGCTGGCCTTAATGAGCAAAGGAAATCTAATGTAAGTTGATTTTACTTCTCTAATAGCATCTTGTTGGGTGGTAAAACCTGGAAATCCTAAAGTTCTGCCCGTATACAACAGTCCGGGCTCAAAACGGGCATCCAAAAATTCGTTGATTCTTATTTCCCCGATCAAACCTACATTGAACCCCAAGCTTTTATCGACCAAAACATCTTGTCCAATTTCATTTTTATAATCAAATTGAAAATCATATTGGTTAAAACCGAGGTAATATCCCCAGTTCAATAATCTTTTGTCTTCGTTCTGAAGATTTAGGATAGGGTCTTTCCTAAATTGGGCTATGGAATAGTGGCCGACCAAAAAGAGTAGGCCAAGGAGGATGAGGGTTTTTTTCATCTAATTATTTTGTAGCGACATATATGGATGCCACCCCAAATGTCTGGGGTCTGTTCTCTATACCTATAAACCCAATTTTGTGCAAAATATTGTTGAATGCCTGCCCATGTGGAAAAACAGATGCAGATTCGCTCAAATAAGCGTATGCTGAGCGGTCTTTTGAAAATATTTTTCCTATACTGGGCAGAATAAATTTGGTGTAGAAACGGTATCCTTGTTTATATGGTGTTTTACTGGGCACAGAAGTTTCAAGTATGACCAAACTGCCTCCAGATTTCAATACTCGTTTTATTTCCTGAAGACCTTTTTCCAAGTTTTCAAAATTTCTTACACCAAAAGCAACGGTTACTGCATCAAAAGTTGCATCCTCAAAGGGTAAGTTTTCACTATCGCCTACCACCATTTCTATCCGGTCTTGCAAATTTTTATCTTGAATCTTAGTTTTCCCTACCTCCAACATTTTTGGAGATAAATCCAACCCTACAATTCTATCTGCACCGGTATTTGTCATTGCTATGGCTAGATCACCTGTTCCGGTAGCTATATCCAGAATCGTTTTTGGGGCTTTTTTTTTCAATAACGCTACAACACGCTTTCTCCATTTTATATCAATGCCAAAAGAAATCACACGGTTCAGTCCATCATAATCGTCAGAAATGGTATCGAACATTTGCCGTACCTGTTCCTTTTTTCCCAGCTCAGAATCCTTATAAGGTTTTACTTTTTCAGACATTGATTTAATTTGCAGGCAAATATACAATTTGGGATATGGAAGAGGGACAAAAATATTTGTGTAATTTTGCTCCGCACAATGGAAAACTTTTCCATATTATGTTGAGAATCCGTCTTAAAGACCGTGTACCCTTTTCTTTTTTAACCGTTTGTGGGTACAGATTGAATTTATTTAGGAACATATCTTATTCCAATCAATGAAGATAATAATTGCGGGAGCTGGTGAGGTAGGCTTTCATTTGGCGAAACTGTTGTCATATGAAGCACAGGATATCACATTGATAGATACCGACAAAGAAAGTTTGGCGTATGCCGATAGCCATTTAGATATTAGGGTGCTCCGTGGGGATGCTACCTCTATTGAAGTTTTAAGGGAAGCCCGAGTTGACAGTTCGGAGTTGGTTATAGCTGTTACCGCTTCAGAAACCACCAATATTACCCTTTGCTTTTTGGCCAAACAATTGGGCTGTAAGCGCACCATTGCAAGAATTTCCAATACAGAGTTTATGGATAACCGTGGACTCATAAGGTTTGATGAGCTGGGAATTGATGAATTGATTTCGCCAGAACGTTTGGCAGCTATGGAAATTCAATTAATGCTCAACCAATCCGCTTTTAATGATACTTATGAGTTTGAAGATGGTTTGCTGACCATGTTTGGGGTTATTCTCCCCAAAAATGCCCCTTTTGTGGGTAAAATGGTAAAAGAAGCTGCGAGAATCTTTCCAGAATTGCATTTTATGCCTATTGCCCTTCAGCGAATGGGCACTCAATATACCTTGATTCCTAGAGGAGATACAGTATTTAAGGAAGGTGACCAGGTATATTTTATTACCTCCGATCAGGGTGTTGATGAGCTATACAAGCTCACAGGGATGCAAAAGAAAGAAATCAAGAATGTAATGATCTTGGGTGGTAGTAAAGTAGGATTTAAAACCGCCAGAGATCTCTGTACTAAAAAATTCAATGTAAAGCTGATTGAAAAAAACAAGGATAAGGCATTGGATATTGCTGACGATTTACCCCATGCTTTGGTCATTAATGGAGATGGTAGAAATGTAGAGCTTTTGGATGAGGAGAGCTTAGAATCTATGGATGCCTTTATTGCTGTTACTGGAAACTCGGAGACCAATATCATGTCTTGTTTGGTGGCTAAATCCAAAAAGATAAAGAAGACCATTGCCATGGTGGAGAATATGGATTACTTCCAGCTTTCGCAATCCATTGGCGTGGACACCTTAATCAATAAAAAATTATTGGCGGCCAATAGTATTTTTAGATATATCCGAAGAGGTGAGGTTTTGGCCTTGACCCGTTTAAATAATTTGAATGCCGAAATTCTAGAATTTGAGGTGAAAGCCACTTCTTTGGTCAATGGTGAAATTATCCGTGAGTTGAATTTTCCAAGAGAGGCCAGTATTGGTGGGGTCATACGAAATAACGAAGGCATTATTGCACTTGGGGACTTTAAAATCTTAGAAGGTGATAGAGTAGTGGTCTGTTGCTTGCCCAAGGCTATTTCCAGAATAGAAAAGTTGTTCCTGTAATGAGATTGAATGCTCGAATAATCGTGCACATCATGGGGTTATTGCTTTTGTGCAATGGCTCGTTCATGTTATTGGCAGCTTTTGCAAGCGGTATTTTTAAGGATGGAGCCACGCTGGATATTATGCTCGCGGCCATTGTTACCATGTTGTTTGGTGTCATGGCGATGTTCTACACCCGCGGTCATAAGAAAGAAGTAAAACGTAGGGAAGGCTATATGGTGGTCACCTTCGGTTGGGTTATTATGTCTTTGTCAGGGATGTTGCCTTACCTTTTTTCTGGAGCCATTCCTTCAGTTACCGATGCTTTTTTTGAAACTATATCGGGATATACAACAACCGGTGCTTCCATTTTAAATGATATAGAATCTTTGCCCGAAGGTATTTTACTTTGGCGGAGTTTAACCCATTGGATTGGCGGTATGGGAATCATTGTTCTGGCTATCGCAATCCTTCCACTTTTGGGAATTGGCGGTATGCAGTTATTTGCTGCTGAAGCCCCAGGGCCTGGAGGAGATAAACTACATCCAAGGATTACGGACACAGCAAAGCGTTTATGGTTTATCTATTTTGGATATACCATGGCTGAGACGTTGCTGTTGAAGTTGGCTGGAATGTCTTTTTTTGATGCTATCAATCATGCGCTCTCTACACTTTCTACCGGAGGATTTTCAACCAAGAATGCAAGTGTGGCTTATTGGAATGATGCGCCGCTTATTCAATACATCATTATCGTATTTATGTTTTTGGCAGGAACCAATTTTGTGTTGAGCTATTTTGCTTTTACGGGTAAGGTACAGCGGGTATTACGGGATGAAGAGTTTAAGGTGTACTCTATTTTAGTGGCCATTTTTACCATTGTAGCGGGATTAATTATCTATTTTGAAGCAAATGTGCCTGTTTCTGATTACCATCCACAAGTATTGGGAGCTGCTGAGAGTTCCTTTAGGCATGGCCTTTTTCAAGTACTTGCTATTGTTACCACTACTGGTTTTGTATCTGCTGATTTTACCAACTGGACCCCATTTTTAACCGTTTTCTTTTTTGGGCTAATGTTTTTGGGAGGCTCTGCTGGTTCCACAGCTGGGGGAATTAAGGTGATGCGGCATTTACTGATTATTAAAAACGGTATTTTGGAGTTTAAGCGTACACTACATACCAATGCGATTATTCCAGTACGTTATAACCAAAAAACAGTTGACGAGCATATTGTGTACAACGTTATTGCTTTCTTTGTGCTTTACATGCTGCTTTTTATTATTGGAGCATTGGTTTTGGGATATTTAGGGCTGGATTTTGAGTCAGCTATTGGCGGAGCAGCTTCTTCATTAGGAAACGTAGGGCCGGCTTTAGGGGATCTCAATCCTGTGGTCAATTTTAATGCCTTACCCGCTTTTGGTAAATGGTGGTGCGGATTTTTGATGCTTTTAGGAAGACTGGAACTTTTTACCGTCCTGATTTTATTTGTCCCTTATTTCTGGAAAAAAACATAAAAAAACCTCCAAAAATCAAGTTCATGGAGGCTTTGTTTGTGTCTTATTTTTTGTGCTCTAAACCACGTCTTTTATTCTCGATATTGCTTCTTTGATCTCATCTACACTGGCAGCATAGGAAATTCTGATGCTGTTGCCATTTCCGAAGGCATCACCAGTTACGGTTGCAACATTGGCTTCTTCCAACAAGTACATAGCAAAATCGGATGCATTATTGATTTGTTTTCCTTTCAATGTTTTTCCGAAGAATGCACTGATATCTGGGTAAACATAAAAAGCCCCTTGGGGTTCATTGCATTTAAAACCAGGAATGTTGTTGAGTAGTTCTAGAATAAGTTTTCTTCTGTTTTGGAATTCATCCACCATATACTGCACGCGGCTTGGAGATTCCATAAGGGCTGTTATAACTGCACGTTGTGCAATACAATTGGCTCCACTGGTAACTTGTCCTTGAAGCTTATTACAGGCTCTTGCAATATATTTTGGGGCTCCAATATAGCCGATTCTCCAGCCCGTCATGGCGAATGCTTTGGCAACTCCATTAACAGTAACTGTACGGTCGTACATATCTTCAAATGCAGCCATGGAAGCATGTGCAGTTACCCCATAATTAATGTGCTCGTATATTTCGTCGCTTACAACAACAATTTGAGGATATTTTTGAAGTACGTCAGCCAATGCTCTGAGCTCTTCTTTACTATAAATTGACCCACTGGGATTGCATGGAGAACTGTACCAAAGCATTTTAGTCTTTGGAGTAATGGCAGCTTCCAATTGCTCGGGAGTCATTTTAAAATCGTTTTCGATGGAAGTTGCAACTTCAACAGGTATACCATCAGCTAATTTTACAATATCGCTATAGCTGACCCAATAGGGGCATGGCAAAATAACCTCATCACCTTTGTTCAGGCAAGCTTGGGCTACATTGTAGAGTGCTTGTTTTGCGCCAGTGGAAACAACAATTTGAGAAGGATCATAATCAATGCCATTATCTCGTTTGAATTTAGTGATGATGGCATCTTTTAATTCAACATATCCATCTACAGGAGTATAGGAATTGTAACCATCATTAATAGCTTGAATCGCAGCTTCCCTAATATAATCGGGAGTTTTAAAATCTGGTTCACCTAAACTAAGTCCAATGATATCTTTTCCCTCTGCTCTAAGCTCTCTTGCCTTTGCAGCCATTTCTAAAGTTGCCGAAGGAACTAAATTGTTAATCCTGTCGGAAAGTTGGTTGCTCATAATTCCAAATATTTTACTGGTACTGTAAAGCCGGATTTTTGCCCAGCTCCTTCAAGTGTTTGAAGTGCGAAATTATAGCTTTTCTAGTAGTTTTATATTCGTTGTAGGGTAAATTAAATTCCTTGGCGGTCTGTTTCACAATTTTGGAGATTTTTGTGTAGTGAATATGACTGATGTTAGGAAAGATATGATGCTCCACTTGATGGTTTAGGCCTCCTGTAAACCAATTAATAATCCTGTTTTTAGTCCCAAAATTAACGGTAGTAAACAATTGATGAATAGCCCATGTATTCTTCATGTTGCCTTCATTATCTGGTAAGGGTGTTTCGGCATGGTCCACGATATGGGCCAGTTGAAATACAACACTTAAAATTACCCCAGCCACATAATGCATAATAAAGAAGCCCAATAATACTTGCCACCAAGCAATATTTGCGAAAATTAAAGGTAGAACTATCCAAATTGTAATGTAAATCATTTTGGTGACCACCAAAGTACTCCAATTGATTACTGGATTGGGTAACTTTCCATAAGAAAGTTTTCGCTTCATATAGCGATACATCTGCTGAAAATCCGTGGTCAAAGCCCAATTGAAAGTCAACAGACCATAAAGAAATATAGAATAATAATGTTGGAACTTATGATGTTTCTGCCATTCAGCATGTTTTGAAAACCTCAAAATACGTCCAGCTTCCATATCCTCATCATGTTCATGGATATTGGTATAGGTGTGGTGCAGTACGTTATGTTGTACTTGCCAATTGTAGACATTTCCGGCCAAAATATAAATACTGCTCCCCATGAGTTTGTTCACCCATTTTTTGTTGGAGTATGCCCCATGATTTCCATCATGCATTACATTCATACCTACACCGGCCATTCCAACGCCCATGGTAATTGAAAGTAGCATATAGGCCCAAAAAGGAAGATTTAGGGTTAAAATCAAAAAATAGGGAGTCAAAAAAATGGCAAACATCACTATTGTTTTTAAGTGAAGTTTCCAGTTACCGGTCTTTTTTATTTTGTTTTCATTGAAGTATTGATTTACTCGCTTATTCAATGTCCTAAAGAATTGTGCGGAATCCTTTCTTGAAAACCGGATGGGGTTCTTGTCCATAAAAAAAATTTTAGCAAAGGTAACTATTATTGATTTTCCAATCCCAGTACCTACATGTTAGAACGGTGTTAAGGTCATGAAAAGTATTAGTTTTGCCAAAAATAACGATAAGGATATGGGCGCTGAATTGATTTTCAGATATTTTACGACACTCACCGAGATTCAAAAACAGCATTTTTTAGGTTTAGGGGCCTTGTATCAGGATTGGAATAAGAAAATCAACGTGGTTTCCAGGAAGGACATAGATGAACTTTACCTTCGTCATGTACTACATTCATTGGGAATAGCCAAGATTCAAAGATTTAATGAAGGTGCAAGGGTCTTGGATGTAGGTACCGGTGGTGGGTTTCCTGGAATTCCTTTGGCCATTTTATTTCCAGAGGTTGATTTTACTTTAGTAGATGCAATAGGGAAAAAAATAAAAGTAGTGCAAGAAGTAGTGGATGGTTTGGGGTTGGAGAACGTTACTGCCGTACATTCCCGTGTGGAGGATATTGATGGGCAGTTTGATTTTATTGTTAGTCGGGCTGTAGCAGCCATGCCTACTTTTGTGCATTGGACCAAAGGCAAAATCAAGAAAGATTCTGCCCATGAACGGAAGAACGGTATACTCTATCTAAAAGGGGGAGACCTTACTGAAGAATTGAAAGATTATGCGACTGTCCAAATCTTTGATTTGAAAGATTTTTTTGAGGAAGAATTCTATGAAACCAAAAAGGTGGTCTACTTACCTCAAAAGTTTAAAGGATAAAGTTGCTCGACCACCTAATAATGTTGCGAAAGATTTTTTTTAAAGAAAAGTAGCAGTTAGGGTTGCTAATTAGGTGTTCAAAACCCTGTAATATACCCCTCTACATTTTCTGGAATAGGTTTTAAGATATGCCCAAAAATGGGTAAATTTCTTAACAATTGACTTGTACCAAACATTTAATTTCTTCTTCATTGTATCCAAGTTTAGCATACAAAGATATATATTTTTACTTTAATTTTACAATTACATAACATTAAATTAACCTTTAAACACATCACTTCTTGTTCAATATTGTGCCATTTTTTTTCAATGTGTAGCCAATAATCTTACCGGTATTGTTTCTTTTGAAGAAGATAGGTTCTCCGCCTACATCAGAAAATGTGTCATAACTATCATGATATATAAGTCTGTTTGTTCTATAAAAATAGCCGTTATTCCATACTGAAGGGATAACGGCTATTTAAACTTTATCTTTTTAGAAGATTTTACCCCAAAAACGGGTAACGATAATTTTCTGGACTTACAAAAGTTTCTTTAATCAAACGTGGGGAGACCCAACGTAGCAAGTTTTGTGCGGAACCTGCCTTATCATTTGTTCCCGATGCTCTTGCGCCACCAAAAGGTTGTTGCCCTACAACAGCTCCTGTCGGCTTGTCATTCACATAAAAGTTACCTGCGCAATTCTGTAGAGCCTTGGTTGCCTCTTCAATGGCATAACGATCTGTGGATAAAACAGCGCCGGTCAAGGCATATTCTGAAGTGCCATCGACCAATTCCAAAGTTGCTGTCCAATCCTCGTCTTCATAAACATATACAGTGACTACAGGCCCGAATAGCTCAGTATACATGGTCGTGTATTTAGGGTCTTGGGTCAAGATAACTGTTGGTTCTATAAAATAACCTACTGATTTGTCGTAACCTCCTCCCGCAATGATTTCAACTCCATCATCTTTTTTGGCTTGATCAATATATTTGGCCAATTTATCAAAGGAACCTTCATGGATAACAGCTGTGATAAAGTTGCTCATATCAGCTGGTGAACCTGGTTTATTGAAGGAAGCTATATCTGTTTTTACCAAATCCAAAACTTCATTGGCGATGGATTTTGGCAAATAGACTCTGGAAGCAGCACTGCATTTTTGTCCTTGCAGCTCAAAAGCACCTCTGGTAATGGCAGTTGCAACTTGTTTTGGTTTTGCAGAAGGGTGGGCAATGATAAAGTCTTTTCCTCCTGTTTCTCCAACTATTCTTGGATATGTTTTATAGGTGTGGATATTGGTTCCTATTTGTTTCCAAAGCTCTTTGAAAACAAAGGTAGAGCCCGTAAAGTGCAATCCAGAAAAATCTGGACTGGCAAGCACAGTTTCTGTAATCATGACAGGATCTCCAAAAACCACGTTGATGACACCATCAGGCAGACCGGCTTCTTTGAACACATCAATAATGACTTTGGCGGAGAAAACCTGACTGTCACTTGGTTTCCATATCACTACATTCCCCATCATTGCAGCGCTAGCTGGTAAATTTCCTGCGATGGCCGTAAAGTTGAATGGCGTAATGGCATAGATGAAGCCCTCAAGAGGTCTGTATTCCACGCGGTTCCAAATACCTTCAGATGATTCTGGTTGTTCTGCATAGATTTGAGACATGAATTCCACATTGAATCGTAAAAAATCAATGAATTCACAGGCTGCATCTATTTCCGCTTGATGGATTGTTTTGGATTGTGCCATCATTGTAGCGGCATTGATTTTTGCCCTGTATGGCCCGGCAATCAACTCAGCAGCTTTTAAAAATATTGCGGCACGTTGTTCCCATGGTAAATTGGCCCATGCTGTCCTACTTTCCAAACAGTTGGAAATGGCTTCTTCCACATGCTTTTTCTCGGCCAAATGATATTTTCCAACCACATGTTTATGCTCGTGCGGAGGGGACATTGGTTTTGTGTTTCCTGTTTTTATTTCGGAAGATCCTATATAAAGCGGAACTTCAATATTTCCATTATAATAGGTGTTGTATTGTTCCAGTACTTCTTCACGTTCTGGGGTGCCGGGAGCATAGCTTTTTACCGGTTCATTAAATACTGATGGAACTTGAAAAAATCCTTTTCCCATGGTGATGCTTTTTAACGTTTAAAAATTCTACCAAAGGTAATGAAACCCAAATCGAATTGGAAATGATCTTTGCTAGTTTATAGCAAAAGGTGCAGCAAATTTGAAAGTGGGGATATCCACATCAAACTCCTCTGAAGTGGTAAAGTTTACCATGTTGTAATAACCACGCATTGCTCCAATTGGTGAGGCCAACAGGCATCCAGAACTGTAGGTGTGGGATTTTCCCGGTTTTATGACCGGTTTTCTACCAATCACTCCTTCACCGTCAATGGTCTCCATTTCTTTAAGGGCATCAAAAATATCCCAGTGCCTTGAAGTCAATTGCACGGTATCTTTGCTCAAGTTTTCAATGGTGATGGTATATCCAAAGGCGTAGTGCATTTTATAATTCTTAAAAAATGTGCCTTCAAAAGTAGTTTGTACGGATACTTTTATCCCTTTTGTAACCTGAGTGAACATATTCCTAATACGTAAAAACACTTCCTGTAAACAACACGATTACCGCCAGTACGGCCAAAAAGGTGAAAATTGTGTTCAGAAAGAGGTATTTGACAATCGTTTTAAATGTTCCCTGCCTGTAGAACCGTTTCATGGCAAGGTATAGATAAATACTGAAAATAGTTATAAATATACCTGCGCTTGAAATATTTAAAATGGTATCTAGAATCAAGCTAAGGATGAGCAAGATAAATAATAATGATTGGTTGTGAAAGCTAAAGATAAGATGATCGGTGTAGGTGTAATTATTTCTGATGTACGCCAACCAAATGAAAACGGTGAACATGGGGAGAAACAAGAAAATAACCAAAGGCAACTTGGCTATGGTGTCGCTTAAATAAGTACCAGGTTGATCCATTGCTTTTAAAGAACTCTTGGATCCATTGAAGGCTAATTTGTTTTTCCATGTTTCGCGTACTCCATATTTTTCCTGTGCTTCTTCAAAAGTTTTTAGGGAATCTTTTTGCAAAAAGGTGAAGAAAAATTCCATTCGCGCTAAAAAACTGCCCGAATTCTTATGTTGGAGTTCTTTAAAGTACTTTCTTGGGTTGGCCAACATCAAGGAATCCTTTCTGGCTTCTTCTTTAATTCCTTGGTTTATGATCGATCCCAATGAGTCTATATTTTGCATCCCTGGAATTGGGATTTTTTCCAAATTTTTTAACGAATCCAAATGTCCAATTGCTTCCTCTCTTCGTTTTTTGGTGTCCGTGCTATCTGACTCACCATAACTATAGCTTAGAGGGCCGGTCTTTTCGATTTTATCTTTCAGGCCAAGTTCATCTAAATTGGAGAAATTGTTGTTGTAAGTGACCATTAGGAAATATAGAAAAGCCAAGCTCAACAAAAATCGAAAGGGATTGGTGTAGGATACCCTTTTTCCATTAATGTAATCCCTAGTAATGGTGCCGGGCTTTATCAAAAGGGTGTACAGGGTTTTCAGGAGCTTTGAGTCATAATTGATCAAACTGGAGAAAAACTCATCAAAAAAATCTTTGAGCACTAATTTTTTTGTGCTGTTGGCTTGGGAGCATTTTGGGCAGTATTTGTCCTCTATGTCTAAAATGTAACCGCAGTTTTGACATTCAGTGCCCCTGAATTTGAGCTCGTATCGACCTTTGGTTATTAAGGTTGGTTTTTTTCCCATTCCATGAAGGATTTGGGACTAAAGATAATTAATTGCTGATAGTTCTGGAGTTGACCGATCCTATACCTATAATGCTGTCATACATATCTCCAAAATCTCTGTAGTATACCAAAATAAGATAATTGTTTTCGGTGAAATGGAAATTTCCACTAATATAACTTGGTTCAACCGTGCCATCTTGTCTTTCCACTACATATTTATAATTGTAGAAGCCTTGTTTAATGGGCAGTACAACTTCCATATTGGCACTTTCGGGGTTAAAGGCCATTTTGTTCTCATCTTCAAGTGCAAAGTTGTTGAATTTTCCAACTACATATATGTTGTCCAAACCAATCTCGTTGGTATAAGGGAGGCTAAAATGTACTTTGGAATATTCTGCTTCCCTAGAAACATCTTCTCCTTGTAGTGTGCGGACCACAAAATCCCCATTGATATCAGGGAAGTAAGTGTAAGGCTGATTGTATCTATATTCGTTGGGAAACAAATAATGATGGTAGAGTTCTTTAAAATCTATTTTAGAAATCGCAAAAGTTGGGGAGCGCAAATCTTTGGTGTCAAAATTCAAAAATTCATTACCTCCGTAAAAACTGGTTTCTTGGTCATATTTGTACACCAATTCTGTGCCTATCGTAAACTGGGGCTTTACATTATATAGTGCTGTGGGCCAAAAATAGTTTTGTATGATAGCGACCTTGACCTCTCTTTTTGGATTGACAACTGGAAATCCTGCAGTGTTGATATTGAATTGCACTACCTGTTTTTCATTGAGGAAATTGAAGTCTCGGGAACGTTTGACCACCCCAGCCACAGAAACTGCATCGCGATAAACCACAAAACGTCTGGAAAACTGCATATCGCCATAACTGTTATAGATTTCAAGGATGTAATTTCCACTTACTTTTAACCTAACATTGGAATTTGGAATTGTTAAGCGGTAATTGGAGTAGGGTTGCAGGGTGGTGTAACTATTTTCGTAGTCGATGATTCTTTGATTGTCCGTACCAACCAAATATTGCGATTTTAGTAATTGCGAAGGAGTCCAATCATAATCGCAATGTACTATTTTATAATAGTAGTCCTGTTCATTGGCGGTGAGGTCATCAAACTCCAAAGTCATGGATTCACCCAATTGAATAACAGGGAACTGATCTTCCGTAGGGCCCTTGAAGATTACAGTTTTTATGTTTGAAGGTGGATTTATCTCTTCCTGAACCTGTGCAAAAATACTCGAGGCAAAAAAGCACAAGAACATTTGTTTGATCAAAGTGCGCATTTAGGGCTTATAATTTAGGTAAAGGTAAACAAAAAGTATGCCCTTAAAATTTAGCTCGATGTAATCCCTATTTTTATGGATAATAATTATGAAAACTATCCTTTAAGTGCTAAATTTGCCGCAATTTTGATAACAAAAGGTCTACAACAATATGTCTAAAGACATCCGGATTAGAAAGGGGTTGAATATCAATCTCGTCGGGGCAGCAGAACAGACTACTTCCAAAGCCGTTTTAAGTAACGTGTATGCCCTAAACCTAGACGATTTTCATGGAATAACGCCTAAAATGCTGGTTAAGCAAGGTGAAGAAGTCAAAGCTGGGGAAGCACTTTTCTACAACAAGAACCGTGAGGACATGCACTTTGTGTCTCCAGTAAGCGGTGAATTAGTGGAAATTGTGCGGGGAGCCAGAAGGAAGATTTTAACATTGAAAGTCCTGGCAGACAAAGAACAACAATACGCGACCAGTAAGGTGCTAAATCTTGATTTGGCAGATGCTGCTGAAATTAAGACTTTCTTGCTTCATTCGGGAGGATGGCCTTTCATTAAGCAGCGTCCTTATGATGTTATAGCCAATCCAGATGTTACGCCAAAGGCGATATTCATTTCTGGGTATGCCACAGCTCCATTGGCTGCTGATGCAGATTATGTATTGGATGGTAAGTTGACTGAGATTCAAGCAGCGATAACTGCGCTAAGTAAATTAACGCCAGGAAAAATACATGTTACCGTGGGCAAATCCAACAATTCTGTTTTGGAAGAGCTTAGCGGTGTAACACTTCATAAAATAAGTGGGCCACACCCTTCAGGATTGGTGGGGACCCAAATCAACAAAATCGACCCTATAAATAAAGGTGAAGTGGTTTGGACCATAGCACCACAGGACTTGATAATCTTGGGGGAGCTTTTGCTTACAGGAAAGTTTAATGCGGAACGCACCATTGCTTTGGCTGGATCGGTAGTTAAAAACCCAAAATATTATACTACAAAAATTGGAGCAGAAATTTCTACCTTTTTATATGGTAGTGGTGTAAATCAAGATAAGTTCCGATTGATCAATGGTGATGTATTGACAGGTTCCAAAACCACTCCAGAAGGTTACCTTGGATTCTACAACAATACTGTTACGGCCATTCCAGAAGGTGATGATTATGATTTTTTTGGCTGGAACAAGCCAATTTTCAACAAAATATCAGCTACAAGAGCGTTGACCTTCTCTTGGTTGCAACCCAATAAAAAATATGATTTGGATACCAACACCAATGGAGAGCATAGAGCTTTTGTGGTAACAGGTCAGTACGAGAAAGTATTTCCAATGGACATTTACCCCTTGCAATTGCTTAAGGCTTGTATGGTAAAAGATTTGGATGAAATGGAACAACTGGGGCTATATGAAGTAGCACCGGAGGATTTTTCATTGACAGAGTTCATATGTATTTCAAAACAACCACACCAGCAGATTATCAGGGAAGGATTGGATCTGTTGCAACAAGAACTTGGATAATATGGGTATGAAAGATAAATTACATCAGATCAAGCTAAAGTATAAGGGCAAAAAAATGGCTCCTGCCTTCAATGCACTTCATACTTTTTTGTATACGCCAGATGAAACCACACATTCTGGTGGACACGTTCGTGCGGCGGATGATTTAAAAAGAACTATGAATACGGTAATCCTTTCTTTGGTTCCCTGTTTGTTGTTCGGGATATTCAATGCAGGATATCAACATTACTCGGCCATCAATGGTTTTCCAGAAAACTTCTCTTTGTTCGAAGACTTTTTAACTTGGGATAATTTTTGGTTAGGCGCAATTACAGTTCTCCCTATTGTTGTAGTTTCCTATGGTGTAGGATTGGCCATTGAGTTCCTTTTTGCAGTAATAAAAGGACACGAAGTAGAAGAGGGCTATCTGGTAACAGGAATGTTGGTTCCTTTGATTGTGCCAGTAGATACACCACTATGGATGTTGGCCATTGCTGTTGCTTTTGGTGTAGTAATTGGAAAAGAAGTTTTTGGAGGTACAGGAATGAATATTCTAAATCCTGCCTTGACCATTCGTGCCTTTTTGTTCTTCGCTTACCCTACTTGGATGAGTGGAGATAAAGTTTGGGTGCATGGAGCAGTCGATGGGGTTACAAAAGCTGGTTCTACGGATGCCATTTCAGGTGAAACCATTTTAGGTTCGCTTGCCCAAGGTTCAGACGCAGGCTATTCCCTTTCAGATATGTTCTATGGATTCATACCGGGTTCTGTCGGAGAAACATCAACATTGTTGATACTGTTGGGGGGATTATTCTTGATTTTCTCCAAAATAGCCTCATGGCGAATTATGCTTAGTGCTGTAATAGGCGCGTTGGCCATGGGATTGATTTTTAATGGAGTGGTTACTGCTGGATGGATTCCTGAGTACAGTAAATTCTATACTTTGATGAACTTTGAATTCTGGCAGCATTTGTTGGTGGGAGGATTGGCCTTTGGTATTGTTTTTATGGCTACAGACCCAGTAACTGGTTCGCAAACCAATAAAGGAAAATGGATTTACGGGTTCTTGATTGGATTCATGTCAGTGATGATTCGTGTATTCAACCCAGGATATCCAGAAGGTGTCTTCTTGGCTATCCTATTGATGAATGTATTTGCACCGACCATTGATCACTATGTGATTCGTGGAAACGTAAAACGAAGAATGAAACGATTGAAGAATGCAACCATACTTCCAAAAGTATCCGGAGAGGTTGAAGAACTCAAAACCGAAACTGTTTAATCATGGCTTTGAATACTGAAAAAAATTCATATACCGTAATTTTTGCTGCCGTCATGGTGGTCTTGGTAGGATCTATTCTAGCTTTTTTGGCATCAGCCTTAAGACCAAGAATTGATGAGAACGAACGTTTTGAAAAACAACAGAATATTCTGTATGCAATGGGAGTGAGTCAAAATGAAGATGCAGGTAGCGTCAATTTCATTCCTACAAACATTGTTGAAGAAGAATTTTCCAAATACATCAAAAAACAATTGGTCGTCGTAGGTTCGGAAGCCAAGGAAAAGGAAGAATCCTATCTCATCGATATGAAAAAACAGCTAAATATCATCAAAAATGGTGATGCTGCTGAACTACCATTGTTTATTGGAGAAAAAGATGGGAAGGAATTTTACATCATTCCCATGTACGGAAAAGGACTTTGGGATGCTATTTGGGGTTATATTTCACTAGACAAAAATATGGTGGTCCAAGGTGTGGTTTTTGATCACAAAGGAGAAACTCCGGGATTGGGAGCTAACATAAAGCTTCGCTTTTTTATGGACGATTTTACCGGGGAGTCCATTTTGGATGGGAACAGTTACGCAGGTATTTCAGTGGTCAAAGGAAACAATGACCCTCTGAACAATGATAAAAGTGACAATGAAGTTGATGCATTGGCGGGAGCAACTATTACAGGTAATGGTGTTACTGCGATGATCAAAGAGACACTTAAACTTTACAAACCTTATTTAGAAACTATTAGAACCAAATAATATGGGGCTACTTTCAAAAAAAGATGCAAATCTAATATTAGATCCATTAGCGGATAATAACCCAATTACAATTCAGGTTTTGGGTATCTGTTCCGCATTAGCAATTACTGCAGAACTTAAGGCATCTGTAGTAATGGCACTTTCTGTATTGTTCGTGCTAGGGGTAGGTAACGTTGTTATTTCGCTGATGCGTAATATCATCCCATCTAAAATCCGAATTATCGTACAATTGATTGTTGTAGCTACTTTAGTGATTATAGTGGATCAAGTCCTAAAGGCTTTTGCTTATGAATTGAGCAAGACCTTGGCGGTATTTGTTGGATTGATCATCACCAATTGTATCATCATGGGACGATTTGAAGCCTTTGCCCTTGGAAATGGCCCATGGAAATCATTTTTGGATGGTATCGGAAATGCCTTGGGATATGGGGTTATCTTGGTAATCGTTGGTTTTTTCCGTGAATTATTGGGTTCAGGAACCTTATTCGGTATTCCGGTATTGGGCGATCCTATTGCTAAAACAGGTCTATATTCCATTGGATACGAGAATAATGGATTCATGATTATCCCACCTGCAGCATTGATTGTAGTCGGTATTATTATCTGGGTGCAACGTTCCAGAAACAGAACATTAATTGAAGAAGCATAAAATAAAGGAGCATGTTAGAGCATTTAGAGTTATTTTTTAAGTCGATCTTCATAGATAATATGGTTTTTGCGGTCTTTCTAGGAATGTGTTCCTATTTGGCCGTATCCAAAAAAGTGTCCACAGCTGTTGGTCTGGGAGCTGCAGTAATCTTTGTATTGGCCGTGACGGTTCCTTTGAACTGGCTTTTGGACCAATATCTTTTAAGAGATGGTGCCTTAGTATGGTTGGGTCCTGAATATGCAGATTATAATTTGAGTTTTCTTTCATTCATCTTATTTATCGCAACGATTGCCACCATGGTACAATTGGTGGAGATTGTGGTGGAAAAATTCTCACCTTCATTGTATAATTCTTTAGGTATTTTCTTGCCCTTAATTGCGGTAAATTGCGCGATTTTAGGAGGGTCATTGTTTATGCAGGCAAGGGAAATTCCTTCTTTGGGATTGGCGTTTAACTATGGAATTAGCTCTGGAATTGGATGGTTCTTGGCCATTTTGGCAATTGCCGCTATTCGTGAGAAAATCAGATATTCAAATGTTCCTGCACCATTACGTGGACTGGGGATTACCTTTATCATCACTGGTCTAATGGGAATTGGTTTTCAAAGCTTTGGTGGTATGTTGACTGGTGATAACGAACCGCCAGAATCAACTGAAACCACTACGGTAAAAACCACTGAAGAAAAAGAAATTAAAAAAGAGATTGAAGATGAAGAAAAAGCAGTCTCTTATAACGAAGTCATAAACAAATAGAAATGATTTTAGCCGCAAGTACCGGAGGTACAATTTTAATTACAGTAGTTGCATTTCTTGTTTTATTGTTGCTCTTGGTGGCCCTATTGCTGTTTACCAAGGAAAAACTATCGCCATCGGGTCCTGTGACCATTACCATTAATGGCGAAAAGAAAATTGAAGTTCCTTCAGGTAGTTCACTGCTTTCAACCTTAGGTAACCAAAAAGTGTTTTTGCCCTCTGCCTGTGGAGGAGGTGGTACCTGTATTCAATGTGAATGTCATGTGCTTTCAGGAGGTGGAGAAGCGCTTCCAACGGAAACTCCCCATTTTTCAAGAAAAGAATTACAACATGGTGCTAGATTGGCTTGCCAAGTGAAGGTAAAGCAAGACATGGAAATTGCAATACCAGAGGAAGTATTCGGCATCAAAAAATGGGAAGCCACAGTAGTGAGAAACTATAACGTAGCTTCATTTATCAAGGAATTTGTTGTTGAGATTCCTGAGGAAATGAATTACAAGGCTGGGGGATACATTCAAATTGAAATTCCTCCTTGCGAAGTAAAATACGCTGACATTGATATTACGGCTCACCCTGAAGAGCACGAAACTCCGGATAAATTTAAAAATGAGTGGGATAAATTTAATCTGTGGCCGTTGGTCATGAAGAATACTGAAACTGTGGAGCGTGCCTATTCCATGGCTTCTTATCCGGCAGAAGGACGCGAGATCATGCTCAACGTACGTATTGCCACTCCACCATGGGACCGTTCCAAAAATGGGTGGATGGATGTCAACCCAGGGGTCGCTTCCTCTTATATTTTTGGTTTAAAACCAGGTGACCCAGTTACCATCTCCGGACCGTTTGGTGAATTTTTCATCAATGAGTCCGAGGCAGAAATGCTGTATGTGGGAGGTGGAGCTGGTATGGCGCCAATGCGATCGCATTTATACCACCTTTTCAAAACCCTTAAAACAGATAGAAAGGTAACCTATTGGTACGGAGGTCGTTCTAAAAGGGAATTATTCTACATAGACCATTTTAAACAGTTGGAAAAGGATTTTCCTAATTTCAAATTCTATATGGCGCTTTCAGAACCCTTGGAAGAGGACAACTGGAAAGTAAAGGAAAATATAGACGCCCCTGGTGATGGTTTCGTAGGATTTATCCACAACTGTGTTATTGATAATTACTTGAATCATCACGACTCCCCTGAGGATATAGAGCTTTACTTCTGTGGGCCTCCTTTGATGAACAAAGCTGTTCAAAAAATGGGTGAAGACTTTGGTATTCCAGATGAGAATATCAGATTCGATGATTTTGGAGGATAAAAGTTAAAACAGTATAACCTCAAGCGCAGTCGAGAGGTAATATAAACCAACCGATGCGATAGCATCGGTTTTTTTATTAATGGGAAAAGCATTAACAGAACAGGAATTGCATAACTTGGCCATGAATATAGTGGGCAAAGAACTGGAAGCCGATGGTTTTGAGTTTATGGCGATAAACAGTAAGCTGAAGAAGAACCCGCAATATGTTTGTCTTAAAGAAAAAATACTTCATTTTATTGTAGTGCGGAATGTTGAGTTTCCCCAAAACCCTAGAAAATATGATTTGGAGCTTATGCAAAAGGTGAAAAATCATGCTGAAAAGTTTGAGGCTAAGACCTATTTTGCTGGAGTTGGCCTTTCCAATGCTTCCGATCAAGAGCTTCCTGTTTATTTAAATGAAGCCTATATTGTGGATTACCAAGGACTAATTGAAATATAATGTTGAGAAAAATTGTTGCCTTAGTAGGTGGTGTTTTAGTATTGGGATGCGCTCCCAAAACATGGATAAAAAATCAGAACGTTGGAAATGCTTTGGGTACAACCTATTCCATTATTTACATTGCTGATGCCGAGCTGGATTTTCAAAAAGAAATTGATTCAACATTTCAGGTGTTGAACCAATCGCTGTCTACTTATATACCTTCTTCAGATATTTCACGAATCAACGATGGAGATTCTACGGTGGTGGTTGACGCAATGTTTAAAGAAGTTTATGAGGTTTCCAATGAGGTTTATGAGGTTTCCAAAGGTTATTTTGACCCAACCATTGGGGTTTTGGTCAATGCTTGGGGTTTTGGACCAGGGGAACAAATTCAGTTGGACAGTCTAAAGGTGGATAGTTTGTTGAGCTATGTGGGATGGGACAAAGTACAGCTCAACAGTAATAATACCATTACAAAGAGCCACCCAGCTATTCGTTTTGATTTTAATGCGGTGGCCAAAGGGTATGCTATCGACCGTTTAGGAGCTCTATTGGATGCCAAGGGTATTGAAAACTATTTGGTTGAAGTAGGAGGGGAGATATTGGCCAAAGGCCAAAATTTAATTTCCCAAAAACAATGGACTGTGGGAATTGATGACCCGCAAGTTGAAGCAGGTCGTCAGTTAAAGTTGATAGTTTCCATAAAGGATAAAGCTATGGCCTCTTCCGGGAATTATAGAAAGTTCAGGATAGATCCAGAGACTGGAGAAAAGTACGTGCATACCATCAACCCTAAAACTGGGTATACCAAGAATTCTTATGTGTTGGCTGCGAGTGTGGTTACTAATACTTGTGCAGAAGCCGATGCTTATGCAACTGCATTTATGGCGATGGATTTGGAGGAATCCAAAGCAATATTAAAAGAGAATGATGCATTGGAGGCTTATATCATCTTTCTAAATGAAGAAGGGGAAACCAAGGAATTTATGACCACGGGTTTTGAAGCTTTAATACAACGATAATCACTTTTTCACTAAGGGAATAATTTCACCTATAGCCAATCTGTATTTTTCAACTTCTTCTGAAGATAGTTGAGAAGTGTAATCAACTTCTTCAACTGTAAAGCCCGTGCTTCTCAGCTTGTTAAAATAGTCGCGACCATAAATGCGGACATGATCGTATTGACCAAAAATTTTAGCCCGCTCTTTTTTATCGGTAATGGAATCGTCTTCAAAGGTTTTTTTCCGTTTTAAATCTTGAGGGATTTGGAAAATACCCCATCCGCCGGGTTTCATAACGCGAAATAATTCCTGCATGGCTTTTGTGTCATTTGGAATGTGCTCTAAAACATGATTGCAAAGGATTACATCAAAAGTATTGTCTTCAAAAGGAAGATCGCAGATATCCGCCTTTACATCTGCCAGAGGCGAATTAAGGTCTGTAGTAGTATATTGAATATTGGCTAAATTCCTAAAACGTTTATAAAATGCCTGTTCTGGGGCGAAATGCAAAACATTGAGCTTATTGGTGAAAAAATTGGTTTCCTGTTTCAGGTATAACCACAATAATCGATGCCTTTCAAGAGATAGTGTTGATGGTGACAGCACATTTTCTCTAGGGTTTTCATAACCATATGGCAAAAATGTTTTAAAAATTTTTCCATCAATGGGGTCTGTGAAGTTGTTTCCCTTTAGGGAAAAAGAAATTATAGGTCGTATCCAGTAACTAGCTCTTATAAGCCAAGGTCGTGGAAAAAGATTAAGTAAATATTTAAATATTTTTGACACGAATTTTCACCAATTACTTAAAGTATTACTCTTTTATAGGTAAGTTGATCTTCACCAAAGTTTACGATTATTCCGAGTTTTAATTTAGATACAGCCAAATAGTTCAATGTTTGTTTTACATGCCCAGAGGTTATTTTTTCCACCGCTTTTAATTCTAAAATTATTTTGCTGTCCATCACAAAATCAGCAAAATATTGATGTTTTAAAATTTCTCCTTTATAGTTGATATTGAACTTGGCCTCTCTTTGGTACGGTACACCATTCGATTTTAGTTCAATTTCCAAGGCGTCTCCGTAAACAACTTCATTAAATCCTTTGCCTAGTTCGTTATGGACATCCATGCATAGACCAATGACAAAATAAGACTCATCTTTATAAATGATTTGGGACATTTATTTGAGTTATTAGTGAAATTAGTGTCGAACTTGACTGCTATAGCACCAATTTCTTGCTTCTAAATTCATTTTCCTCATCGCTTACAATTCCCAAGGCATCATAAATATATTGAAAGGTGGATAGAAGTTCTGGCTTACCATTAACAATCGCCACATTGTGTTCAAAATGGGCACTTGGCTTACCATCAGCAGTTAAAATGGTCCACCCATCCTTAAGTTGTTTAATACGACGAGTTCCCATATTGATCATGGGTTCAATGGCCACAACCATACCGTTTGCAAATTTCTTTCCGCGTCCACGTTTGCCATAGTTTGGCATTTGTGGGTCTTCATGCAATTCTGTGCCAAGTCCATGCCCTACCAATTCGCGAACAACACCATAACCATGATCTTCGCAATATTTTTGGATGGCATGGCCCACATCTCCCACACGGTTCCCTTCTTTAAATTCCCGAATTCCGATATAGAGGGATTCTTTGGTGACCTTGAGCAGTTTTTTGGACTCCTCGGCAACTTCACCTACTTCAAAAGTGTAGGCATGATCTCCATAATAGCCATTTTTAAGAGCGCCGCAATCCACAGAAATAATATCACCCTCCTTAAGAACTTCATTGTTGGGGATGCCATGTACCACTTGTGCATTTGGACTCCAGTTAAGGGTGTTCGGAAAATCATACATACCCAAAAAACCAGGTTCTGCACCTTGATCCCGTATAAATTCCTCGGCCATTTTATCCAATTGTAAGGGATTGGCACCGGGTTTTATTTCTGAAGCGAGCATACCTAGCGTTCGTGAAACCACTAATGCACTTTCACGCATCAATTCTATTTGCTCTGCGGTCTTAATTTTTACCATGGGTGCAAAGATACATGGATTTCCCCAAAATATATTTTAGGGAAATTAGCTTGTTCAATTAGCTTTTGCCGATTAAGGCTTGAAGTAAATTTAAACCAGCGGTTTTTGAGTCATCAATTCTGGTTGAGGAATGCCCATTAATTTTAAAATAGTGGGAGCAATATCCCCTAATACTCCATCTTTAATTTCGTTGATATCATCATCGACCAAAATTAATGGAACAGGATTGGTGGTATGTGCCGTATTGGGTGTTCCATCTGGATTTACCATAGTGTCACAGTTACCATGATCAGCTATAATGATGCTAGAATAACCATTTTCCAATCCAGCAGTAACTACAGCTTTGGCGCATTTGTCAACTGTTTCACAAGCTTTGATGGCAGCTTCCATAACGCCAGTATGCCCAACCATGTCTGGATTTGCAAAGTTGAGACATACAAAGTCTGTTTCAGCTTTTTTCAATTCTGTTACGATGGCATCTCTGATTTCGTAAGCGCTCATTTCGGGTTGTAAATCGTAGGTAGCCACTTTGGGTGATGGGCATAGAATTCTCTGCTCACCTTCAAAAGGTTCTTCTCTTCCTCCATTGAAGAAAAAGGTAACGTGTGGATATTTTTCAGTTTCTGCAATACGTATTTGCTTCTTGCCATGCCTTGCAAGAACTTCCCCCAAAGTATCTTTAATGTTTTCTTTGTCATAAACCACATGAATACCTTCAAAGGTATCATCATAATTGGTCATGGTAACGTAGTAAAGATCCAGTTTGTGCATGTTTTGCTCATGGAAATCTTGTTGGCTAAGTGCCTGGGTAAGTTCTCTTCCGCGATCAGTCCTAAAATTGAAGAAAATAATAACATCCCCTTCAGTTATTTTAGCTGTAGGAGTACCATCAGCTTCTGTTAATACCAAAGGTTTTATGAATTCATCGGTTACACCTTCTTCGTAACTTTTAGCCATGGCGTCACCAATGTTTTGGATATATTCCCCTTCAGCATTGACCATAACATCATAGGCAAGTTTTACCCGTTCCCATCTTTTATCCCTATCCATGGCATAGTATCTTCCGATAACAGTGGCCAATTTGGTGTTTTTATCAGAATTGAAGTTGACAATATCTTCAAGAAATCCTTTGCCGCTTTTGGGGTCAACATCACGACCATCAGTAAAGGCATGTACATAGGATTCTTGTACGCCACTGTCTTCGGATGCTTGAATAAGTGCTTTTAAATGGTCAATATGACTGTGAACCCCTCCGTTACTGACCAATCCCAAAAAATGAACAGCTTTGTTGTTGGATTTTGCATAAGCAAAAGCATCTTCCAATGCTTTTTCATTCTTCAAGGTATTCTCTTTTACGGCCTTATTTATTTTGGCTAAATCTTGATACACAATTCGTCCGGCGCCCAAATTCATGTGACCTACTTCGCTGTTTCCCATTTGTCCTTCAGGAAGACCAACATTCATTCCATCGGTCAGCAAGTTGGCATCAGCATAAGTCCCATAAAGTGAATCAACAAAAGGAGTGTTGGCTTGTTCAATAGCTGAAACTTTAGGATCTGGAGACTTTCCCCAACCATCCAAAATCATTAGAATTACCTTCTTGTTCATGACATAAAATTGTACCTCAAAAATAGGGTGATCTTGTTGTAACCCCTAGATTTTTCAAGATTTTCTGATTGAATATTTGTGAATTCTTAAGGGGTGAAAATGTTGAGTTGTTAAAATTTGGTTATTTAACTGTTAATGCTGTAACATTTGACCTTAGAGGGAGTCTATTTTTGTGTTAGATAAATCTATAAATCAAAATTATTCATCATGAAAAAAACAATCCTAACATTAGCCGCTGTGTTCACACTTGCGGTTAGCGGCGTTTCTGCCAACGAATCAGTATCAAATGACAACTCTGAAATTACTGCAGTTGCTTATGAGCCAAACACTTTCTGTAAAGCAATCATGAAAGGTGACATTGAAACCGTTAAAAAATTGATTGATTTAGGAGAGGATGTGAACCGAAAATCCCTTGGGATGACTCCTCTTCACTTTGCTGCGCGATACAATCAAGCAGATATTTTGAAGCTGCTTATTGAAAATGGTGCCAATGTGAAGAAACGTTCCGATAAAGGATATACTGCAAAAAAATATGCTGAAATGTCCAATGCAACTGAAGCTTTGGAAGTTTTGGAAACTGCTATGAAAAAATAGAAAAGTGAGTTTATTCATCCAAACGCAAAAAAGCCCATCCAAAGGATGGGCTTTTTTATTCTCTCATTTTACGTCTTAGTGTTCCAGTAAAAGAGTATGCCGTGCTGGTTTAAAAATCAAAACCTGTGAATGCCCTAAAAAGAAATGCATATACAGCCATTAATAACAAAACAGCGCAGAATATAGCATATCCTTTAAGAAAAACAACTACATAGCTCGGTCTACAATCGTCAAAAGCCTCATTATAGAGGTGTTTAAAATGTACTAGTGTTCCCATGTGTTCTTCTCTTTAGAATAGCACAAAAGGGTAAGGGAGAGGTCGCAATTTGGGGTTAATCAAAGGTAGTCAAATCTAGGGAATGACATTGTTTAATCGACGAACATGCCAAATCTATCGATTTGAATATTTTTGAATAGCTTCTTTTATCTTTTCTATACGGTTTTCAGGGTCTGGATGTGTACTTTGAAATTCAGGAACTCTGTTGGGACCAGCAGCAGCTTTCAATATTTCCATCACTTTGATCATTTCATAGGGGTCATAACCGGACTGAATCATAAGAAGAACTCCAAGTTCATCACTTTCCAATTCATCTCCACGACCATTTTTTAGTAAAGTATTCTGTCCAATTCCACTGACCAATCCACCCATGTCGCCACCCACAGATGCTCCAGTGGCCAAGGTTTGCCAAAAAGAACTTTCTGCAATTCGTTCCGCCGAATGCCTGCCGATAACATGAGCGATTTCGTGTCCCATTACTCCGGCCAGCTGGGCTTCGTTTAATTGGGAGAACAACGCATAGGTTATGAAGCACTGTCCGCCAGGAAGTGCAAAGGCATTAATGGTTCGGTCATCTGCCAATAAATGAAAATCGTATTGATAGGGTGTTTCCCGGGCAATACTGTTTTTTACCAGTTTTTGTCCAACGGCATCCACAAAAGCCTGCATACGTTCGTCTGGATAGAGTCCCCCATGTTGCTGTGCCATTTCAGGAGCGCTTTGCAGGCCAATGGCAATTTCTTGCTCAGCGGTCATGTCTATATTTTGGATTCGTCCTGTATAGGGATTTTCTTGTTTGTTGTTGCATCTACGGATGAAGGCAAAAGCCACAATGGCCAAGCCAATCAGAATGCGAATTTTCCAACTACCTCTTCTCATAATGTGTTAGTGTTTATAGCGAATCCAAGATACAAAAAATGAGCTATAAGAGGGCTGGATTTATGTCCAAAACATTGTCTTGAATGTAGGTTTTCAGGAAACCTGTGGTGAAGTATTCACAACCTAAAAAATCTTCATGCCTTATTAAACGTGCAATATTTAGTTTTCTATAAGCGGTTAACATAGGTATGGATATGGGAGCATAGCTATAATGCCAAGGTTCATATTTAAAACCTCTACGTTTGGGATTATCGGTGTAGACCAAATAGAATCCATATTTTTCTGAATTTTCGTCCAACCATATTTTGAAATCCTGAAAAGGCCCCCCAGCTTCAAATTTTTCAGGAACCAATACATCTCCAGAAGTTTTTGCGTAGCCATCTATAATATCTATGTCTGTACCCCAATGGTGTCTACTTGTACCTGGTATCGTGGAATATTCAATGATTTTATCAATGGCAGAGAATGGATCCATATCATCTTGCTCTGTGTAACGGGTATATTTTCGCTCCCAAATACTTCGTTGTCTGTAGAAATCTCTGAAACTGGAGACCATTTTAATATCAAAGCCATCTGAGTAGGCAGCTTTTTTCATTTCTACGAAGGAGTTATAGGCTTCTTCCCTTAAGTTAATACCTTCCCCAAAGAGATCAATATCTGCCTTTCCTATCAATTCTTCAGTGGAGTAATCTGTAGTGTTGAAAGCACTGAACATCCCTGGAATTGTGCATGCCAATCCAGAGGCCGATGTTTGTTTTAGAAAGGTCCTTCTTTTCATTGAATTGAATTTTAGACCAAGTTAAGAAGTATTTTTTAGTCAATTGTCTTACAAGCTACAATAGAATTCAGTTGTCAATATAGATGTAACCCTGAAATCTTTCTTTTGTTGCGTTGACAGATGCTAAATAGAAATAGACACCAGAGGGCAATCCAGAACTTCTGTTGAGCACAATTTTTCTGTTTGACCTTCCATTGAATTCATCGAAATAGTTTAGTTTGGAATATACTAGTAGTCCATGGCGATTATAAATGTTTAGGAGGTTGTCCGGTTTGTTTTCGAGAGCATCAATAACCAAAACATCATTGATGCCATCATTATTAGGTGTTAATAGATAGTTTTCAGACTTAACAATAAAAGGTTCCAATGTATCCTTGTTGCCTCCTAGGGTGATTATTTCATAATCATTGGGCACGAAAATTTCTGAGGTAATACTACCTTTTTCGATATTCCCCGTAATTGCCATGTTTCCCAAACTTTCCCATTGTTTTTTTGTTTTGCTCCAACCTGTCACCACTAAATTGGGTATAGCATCCGCAAGTAATTCTATATAGCTTTCTGTATTCCATGTTAATGTTACAGCAGACGGTTGTCCACTTTCCAATCGCCAAAATTCAATAGCACTGATTTGTAGATTTTCATCGGCTTTTTCCGAAGTGTAAAAATTTTGCGCCAATGAGCTTGGATAATTGGGATTCTCATTAAAATAAGCACTTTTGGCTATTTTATTGGCCAAATTTGATGTTATAGTCAGACTTCTCAAACGAGTGCCATCACCTATAGGAAATGTTATGAGCTCTTTGTTACTGGCGGCTGCATATCCGTTCACGTGTGAAGTATTTTCAGCTCCAAAATAAAAAGCGTCATTTATGAAATCTAGGTAATTGTTTGATGAATTCTTATTTGTTTCAACATTTCCCAATATAAAATTTGCATTGCTACTGACACCTATTGGGGTTTCTAGGAACAAATTGTTTTCTATCATGATTTCAATATCACTGAAAATGGGTGTTGATGAGCCAGATACTGTTAGTTGACCATTGCTGTAAAAACCTGTTAACCCTGCGTTTTTGTCGAAGATTCCATCATTTATCAAGTTCAAATGAAAACCTACTTGTGCGGATTCATGAAATTGTAAATTACCGAAATTATGTATGGCCTCTTGGGCAATTGTACTATTGGCGATTGTAATAAATAACAGTAAGAAGCTTTTATATGATTTTGTATGTAAACTGATAGTTTTCATGGCATTACAAATCAAGTATGGTGAACATAAATTCTGAATCAAATCGACTTCTATCTGTACCGCCATTATCGTTGTCACCAACAATTACTTCAAAACCAGTACTTGTTTGATTCAAATATGAGATTCCCGGGTCGTCACTGCCCGCACCCTCTCTACTGGGTTGGGCTAGTTGAATGATATAGTCTGAATCATTCACCAAACCAAGTGGAAGGGTAATCTGGTAGTGTCCAGAACCCGGGAGTTTAGTAATCATAATCCCTGCTGTAACACGAATTGCTGTTCCATCTTGGGCAATTTTTCCAAATGCTTTTATGGGACTTTCGTAAAATACACCCCCGTTACTGCCCACACTTATGCTATTATTGATGTCTGTGGCAATTACATTGGCGGTTTGGTCTGTTGCATTTTCATTGGTATAAGTAATGACCCCGGTTGAATTGTCTTGGACCAAATTGGTCACAGTGTTAGCATCTCCGTCCAAAATATCAGCAGGTATATTATTGATTGAAGTCCATTCTCCATTAAAGTCGTCTGTTGTATCACTGTCGTAATTGCTCAGGTCTATGGTGGTATTGCCGGGATCTAAGGTCAATGAAATAACCCCATTGGTAAATTCAAGGTTTTGAATTTCATTTTGATGGTCGGCATCCGCATCATCAACATTCAGTGCAATAGTGTTGCCATTAGAGATTTGAATATTTCCAGCAGTTCCATCAGTGCTCAGGGTTTGGTCATCAGAATCCGTTACATTAATTAAAGTTTGTGTGCCAGATTCATTGGTATAGGTATAAGTTCCATCCAAGTTGTTCACCAAGGTAGTGATGGTTTCAGGAGCACCATCAAAGCTGAGTTCATTTTCCTCACCATCAAATAGGGTAATTGTTCCATCGCCATTGTCGGTAAAAGAAAATCCCATGGCATTAATGGGATTACAAAGGTTGATCCATTGGTTGCCATCAAAATAGAATGGACACATGGCATCCGTATTGTACACAAATGCTCCATGCAACGGTGTTATACTTTGCATTTGTTGAAGCGAAAGTCTGCTCAGGACCAATACTTTGTTGGAGCTTTCCAGCTCAAGTATTGAAGTTGGATCTATTGTTTGCGGGTTGGAACCAATCTTAACTTGCGACAAAGCGAAAAAGGGACCAAAAAAGGTGAGTAACAAAAAAAAGTTTTTCATCCAAAGAATGATTTAAGTTTTGGGACTTTGACTTAAATATGTTTAGATGAGGTAAGCTACTTATTGAGGTAAAAATGTAAGCAGCGTGCAAGTATGCTTGCAAAAATACTAAAAATATTGGAGTAATATACTTGTGATAACCCTGAGGGATACTATTTTATCTGTCCAAAAATACAAAACCGGTGTACTCTAGTTCTAAATCATCCAGAGTGACCAAATAATAATAAATGCCTTCAGGTAAACCAATATCTTGGCTCATAATAAAGCTCCCCGTATTTGTAACACCAGTGAACTCGTTCACATAGTTGGTTTTTTGAAAAACTTTTTGGCCAAATCGGTTGAAAAGTAGAAGAGTGTTATTTGGAGATTCGGACATTCCCTCAATCACTAAGAAATCATTGATGCCATCTCCGTTGGGACTTAAAAAATAGTTGCCCAAAGTGGGGTTGTTTACGGCAAAAGTATCCTTTGGCAAAGGAACTGTGCCAAAAGTTATAGCTGCGTAATCGCTTGGCACAAAGGTCAGCGAATTAATAAAACCTCTTTCAAGGTCCCCACCTTGACCTGAATTCCCAATGATTTCCCATTGGTTTGTAGTTTTACTCCATCCTACCACTAAAATAGACTCAAAAGTGGCATTGGGTATGGTGGCCAGTGCACTTCGTTGATTCCAATTGATGGTCACCTGTGCGGGAACGTCACTCTGAATAATCCAGAATTCTGTGTCCGACACAAAACCTATTTCACGTGTTTTTTTATTCACATTAAAACTGTCTGAAATAGAAGTTGGATTGGAAGGGTTTTCAAAAAAATAGGCACAAACTGCCAAAGAGGTGTTGCTTTCAGAATTTAATAGCAAAGGCCTTAACAAATCTTCATCACCAACTGGGAACGAAAAAAAACTTCGGTTAGTGATAGCGGCAAAACCAGTTACTTTAGATGCATTGCTTTCCCCAGAGAAGAAACCGGTATCCATAAAGTTTAAAAATACGGTTTGGTCACTGGTAGTGCTGAGGAAATCCCCATCTATAAAATTTACATTGTTTTCCACGTTTACAGTGTTCTCCAATAGAACGTTGCCAGGAGCCATAATTTCAATATCGCTAAAAGTAGGGGGGATGCTGCCGGACACTGATAAGATATTGTCTCCATAAAAACCTGCCAAGCCATCATTTTGGTCAAAGTTTGCATCGTTGATCAAATCGGTATGAAACCCTATGTTGCCATTATTATGAATTCGGATGGCACCGCTGCCGTTATACAGTCCGCTTTGTGCTTGAACGGTTAGGGTAAAAAGGAATGTTATGTAGAGGAGGTTTTTCAAGGGTTATTCTTGTGCTTTTTGAAGTAACATTGTCTTAATGTTTTCCATTTCTACCTTTAATAAATTAAGCTCGTTAGAAAGTTTTTCATTTTCAGTGGCTAGCTTTTCTATTTTCTTTTCTTGTTCAATGGTATGTAGAAATAATTCTTCAATTTTTTCAAGTTGACCCAATGAGGATTCGGTTAAACGGTATACCCCTGAAGCTTTTATATCATATGCTGATCTTATTCCTGGAAGATGGTGATGTTTTTTTAGAAATGATTCAACCTCTTCTAAACTTTTAAATATGTAGTCATTATTGAGGTCGGAAAAACCATTATAATATTTCTCAAAGACAAAGTCAGGGGTTAAATCTATAAAATCCCCCGTGGTAGTCACATCGGCCACAAAAACTGGGTTTATTTTACTCCCATCTATAGCGGCTGTGGCTGATATATCAGCATTTGTAATTACTCCGGCAGCGATTTCGAGTGCTACGTTGTTCAGGGTCGCGTTTGCCCCTCCGGTCACCGTAAGGTCGGATGATGTTATGCTCCCGTCCCCTGTCAGAG
>NZ_JABFNN010000020.1 GCF_013090115.1 Flagellimonas amphidinii | reverse complement strand
CTCAAAATCATGGCTGGTTCTATAATCCGTACCACGATCGTTGTAGGCCTCAAATTTTGTGGCCAAGTAACAAGGTGTAGAAAAAACAGTAATTTGTTGTCCTTTCGGCCAAGAAAAACATGAAGGCGTATTTCCTGGGGCGTTTATGAAAGGAATCATTGGAATTTATACTGACGAAGATCAAAAGGAGGAGAGAATCTTCTTCCAATATTGTTTGGAATTAAATAGTTTTTCTGAATCTGTTTCGTTATATACCTTTTACATATAATTGAGTGGATTCCTCCTTAAATTTTTTGGATTAAAGTATGCGGTAAGCCATTTTTCTTTTAGTAAACCCATTTCTACAAGTTCATTGGAAACACTAATTTCTAATTTGAAGCTGCCTTTAATTCCAACTCTTTCAATCGTAGTTTTGCTTTTGACCGTATCTTGTCGCTGGTATTTAATGAGATTACTTTTTGATACAAGACTTTGGCCTTTGAATATTCACCACTCCCTAGATGAACCTCACCTAAGTCGAATAGTGTATTTATGGAATTTGGAAATAGGTTATCGTTGATTTGATGAAACGCAATGGCATATTCAAATTGCCCGTTTTTGGCAAACCTGTTGGCTATCACATTGAATTCGTCTTCAATATCCACAAAGTCATAATTGGGGTTTTCAATGATTTTTTGAGCTTCTTGAATTAAGGTCTCCGTTTCATTTTTAAAATAAAGGCCAACCAAGTGACCGATAGGGTTGATTATAAAATCCTTATCTGAAAAATCAATGGCAGCTTGTAAGATCGGATCTTGATTACTTTTATACTCGGCAAATGTCATGTCTACGGAAATATGGGGAGCTAACCACTTTTTGTTTTCCCATTGCGGTTTGTCTTGCCACCAAGCAAATGATAGACTCGCACCAAGGCCACTATTGGGCATTATAACCGTTCTGTTGTCTCCATAAAAATTTATATTCTCACCAGTTGGTTCTCCTACAAAAACGGCGTTCGAATATGAATGTAGGTCATTGACCAAGTTCATACAGGCAGAAAACGTTTTTCTACCTATGATTACCATTAGATTGCCAACTTTATTGATGTTTTCAGAACCTAGTATCTTGGTTATAATAGGCTTGTTTTTATATTGATCGCCACCTTGATTCAGTCTAAGGTCTAAAATGAGCTTTTTTATATTGTTATGTTCAATGTAATTGAATACTTCTTCGTAAAATTCTTCAATGTTTTTCTCTTGGTCATCAATGAGAAGGCTATGTCTTACGTATAAAGCATCACCTTGGATTTTTTCGTAATAATAGTTCTTGTGCAGGTCTTTCAAGTAGAGAGGTGTCATTGTTCGGTCCCTTGCATCTATCCAATCGTTATTGTTTGGCACCATATCGTAGTTTTCTGCAAAAAAGAAGTTAAGTGGGACTGCCCTAACACTTTTTTCAAAGACTTTCCCATCCAACTCCAATGCTAATTTCACATCCTTTTTATAGCTTTCCATTATTCCCTGTGCATGAAGAAACTCTGGGAAGGTCAAATATCTAGGGCCATAGTTTTTTAAATATTGTTCGTTTTCAACAGGAATTGCTGGGGCTATCAACGAAAGTGCCTTTTCTATTTCTTTTCCTTCAATTCCAAGAACTTTTGCCCCAACGATATCACTGTAATCTTTATGGGCACCTTGTACAAAAAAGCCATCTTCAAATTGGTAGAAGGTCAGAGGGAGATTGTGCATTGGCACCTTATTTTCCCACCAAGCTATTTCGGTATGTCCATAGCCAATAGAAGCTATAACACGAGCAAAACCAACAACAATTTCATGATCCTGTAAGTAGGGTATTTCTTTACTAAAATCGGAAACGATGGAGTCGAATTTGCGAGGTGAAATTTTTTTGAATAGAAAAGAGTATTCTTCGTGAATTGTTGATTGGAGAAATCTTAAATCTTCTATCCAATCTTCGTTTGTCAATTTTTTTTGGGCATTGCTATGGAAGCCAATGAATAAAAATAGAGACCAAATAAATAGATGTTTTAACGGTTTGGTGATTTTGAGATTGATGGACATTTTTAAATATTTTATATTATTCTATTTTCTTGTAAATCATTAAAATGACAAAGTTCCATTCCGAACTGTGAATATCATTTGGGTTCAGTTGAATTTCGTCAATATTTTCCCAAATAACCTCAAAACGATTGTCTGAAATTGGGATTAAGGTCATTCTATTTTTTTGATTGCCGCCGTTGGTTCCTTGGTTATTGTAAGTAGAAGTTTTTGCATTGGTAAGAACAAGATTTTCTCCGTTAAAATTTCCTTCATAGATATCAGTAAGTCCCATGATATTGTCGAATGCAATACAGCGGTATTTTTTTTGAAACCGGTCGTATGAAAAGACACTGTTATATTCCCAATTTGTGAACCCTTCATGGCCAGTTTTACCAAGCGGGAACCCCAGTGACTTTTCTTGAAGAAAGGTCCCTTCATAGTAATCCAAAAACTCTGATTTAGACATTCCGGCCGAAAGCCATTTGTCTTTGGGTTGGGTAACATCATTAGTCCATTTCAAATTAATGTTCCATTTCCCTTTTAAAAATGCCAACTTGTTCATTTCTTCAGGTTTTCCTGCTTCAAAACCAGGTGAATAGTCCGTTTGAGATTTCATACTAATGGAGACCGTGACCAATAGCAGAACAGTCATAAATAATTGTTTCATGTCTTTTTAAGTTTAAACCCCACCACCTAACCATTCATCAACCTCAAAAACAGGTGGCGGGGTCTACAATAACCTATCAATTTAGTTCGCTAATTAAACGCAACACTGAATAAGGTCATTGAAATTGTTAATACTAGGCCCTGCGATATTTCTTACTTCAATAATTTCCTATTCAAGATGGCGAACAGGGGTTTTCCTGTCAACTCGTCCAGAATATGCCCTCCTTTTGGAATGATTACCAGTTCATTTTGGTATCCCTTTTCATCTAGTTTTACCTTTGCCCGTTCCGCTCTGTTTTTCCAATAGGTATCTCGTTCTCCCGCAATCATTAAAATCTGTTGACCTTTATGGCTATCTATATTTTGGGAATTGGGATTTCCCGGCATTCCAATTATTCCATGAATTCTGTTATTGTATATGGAAGCAATCGTAAAGGCGTCAACGCTATTTGCTGAGAAACCCAGAATGTATACTTTGCTTGTTTGGTAATTTGATTCTAAATGATTTAGAAGTAAGGCCACAGCTTTCCTATTCTCCATATGAATGGAACTTTCCACTAAAATCCAACCGTGTTGCCCCGGGTTTGGTCCAAAATATCGACACCCCACATCAAGATTTCCATTATCCAGACCTGGCCCAATCAATACAGGATAGGTTTTATTTGAAGTATATCCTTCGGGCTTAATGATCCTGACAGGGATTTTTTTTCCTCTATAGTCGAGAGTAATGACGTTGCTTTGCGCGCGAACGGTAACCACAATTAGTAGGAATAGGCCGGTAAGTTTATATGTTAACTTCATTTCAATCTTTTTAGTTTTCTGTGACCTTGATAATTTCACCAGTGGATATTTTCAATAGTTGAATCTCGGCACCATCTGCAAAATCCGTGTTGTAGGCCACGTACTCTAGGTTTTTGTCTATTGTAGTGAACATAACTTTTTTGTAAGGCACTGTTCCTAGTTCTTTTAAATCATTCCCTTGTAAATCTTCTAAAACGAAGGTGGTGGAATCCTCATTTTCAACACCTTTAACACTATGTCCTCCTACGATGAACTCACCCTCAAGTTCAGGTACATCTTTTACCACCTTCTTGTTTTCCAAATCATACAATTGTTTGGTAGCCACGTAGGGATTTTCGCTCTCAACTCGATTGATGTAAAGCACACCATCTTCAGTAATTTGAGGTCTGTTGGTCTTTCCGTTTTCGGTCAATCGCTCAACTTTGCCACCTTTGGCATAATAGGCATCTGGCGTAAATTCTTCTTTTGGCCAGTGAAAGAAAAAATAACCATCTCCAGACAGGTCCCAAGAGGTGAACATGTGAAAACCGTCATCAGAGACCGTAGCCAGTTCCGTAGGGTTTTCTCCATCGGCATCTACAGCCATCATTCTCGAACCTACCTCCAAAAAGCTGGTATACACTATTTTCTTCCCATCCCTTGACCATTTAGGTTCTACATGAAAGCCAATGGAATCCAAATGGGACACTTGTCGGGTATTACTACCGTCTAAATTGGAAATAAAAATTCGGGCCACTGGGGGATTTTCGCTAACGTAGGAGTAATAAGCTACTTCAGGACCAACGGGATTAAAATTAGGCCCTAGATCGGCAGTACCCTTTTCACTATCTTCTTCTCCATTACCTTCCATGGAAGCTTCATCCATATTTTCTTGAGAGGCCTGTTCGGTTGTATTCCCGGTTTTATTTGGGCCCTGTTGACAAGCTATGAGGGATAATACCAACATTACAATGGCCATGTAATTTTTTACATTCATTTTTTTCTAATTAAGTTCTTGCCGAAACTATGTTGAAAGTCAGCGCTATTTGAAAACATTGTGATGAACCGATGTTCTCGTGACAAAATCTGACAATCACCATAATCAAAAACTTTACTGAAAATTGAATCAGATGCAGTAAGGTCAAAGACTAAACTATTTAAAAATGGAGATTGATATGGACTCGAAATGACGATCCTAACCATATTTTATTTGAACGAATAATGTGGATTGATAATAGGCTGAACTGTGGTCTCCAACATCTAAAAATAGATTGAGTTCCCTAGCTATACATTGTAATTTTTAACGAAAGGATATCGTTACTGATCAGCAACTAATTTGGTAACTTTTCCAGTTGCCAAGTGCAACATATGTATTTCTGAACCATCTGGAAACCCTGTGTTGTAGATTAGACGCTCCATTTTTTTATCATATCTAGGAAACATAATGCCCTTATAGGTTACATTGGCAATTTCCCGTAAATCCTCCCCATCAAGACTTTCAAGTACAATGGTTGTGGTACTATCATTTTCTACGGTCTTAATGGCATTTTCCCCTATGATCACCCCTTCTAAGGATTCAATTTTACGAATAGAAAACCCTTGGTCAGAAGTCCGCTTAACTTTATACTTATCATATATGTTTTTTTCAACATCTACTATTTTGTTGATGTAGAGGGATCCATTTGCATCTATTTCTGGCCTACAACTAATGTTGTCCGTAGTGATTTGGGTAATTTGTTCTTCTTTACTGCAATGATATACGTTGGGAGCAAATCCCCCTTCCGGCCAATGGAAGAAGAAATAACCATCCCCTGATGGGTCCCAGGCCCCAAACATATGATATCCATTTTCAGATACACTAGCCAGTACTTTGACATTGTTACCATCGCTATTGACTTGCATTAATTTGGCGCCCTCCCCCTGAACAAAATTGGAAAATGCAATTTTAGAACCATCAGGAGACCATACAGGTTCTGTATGAAATCCCTCAGGTGCGCTGGATGAAACGACTTTTTTGTTGGTTCCATCCGAATTCATCGTAAAGATGACCCCCTTGCCTTCTTCGATATAGGAATAAAAGGCAATTTTACTTTCGTCCGGCGAAAAATTTGCCCCTAAACCGGAAACAGGTAGTTGGTCTTCATTTTCCGAGGAATCAACATTACTGGAGTCCGAGTTCAAATCACTTATGGATTCGTTACTTTGCGTCACTTCTTTGTTCTTGCATGAGAACATGAAGAATAATGCGAATAAAAGAATTGAACTGATTTTTAATAAGGATGTCTTCATTGGTATCTTTTTTATGCTGTATGTCAAAACTATGTTTCAATGATCCTGTGGGATCCAATGATGTGTTGGGCAGTTAAAAAAGTGATTAAATAAGGTTTTCCTTTTCAAGTCAGTAACCCCTGGCTAGTTCTTAGTGATTTCAATTAAATTTCCAGTGGCCAATTCCAAAAACTGGATTTCAGCGCCATCATTTAAACTGGTGGTATAAGCAACATACTGAAGGTTTTTGTCTACCATCGGAAACATGATTTCCTTATAGGGTACGGCGCCAATATCTTTCAATACCCTCCCTTCTTCATCCTTTAATATAAAAGTGGTCGCTCCTCCTGCGGTGTGCAGTAGTTGCAAGGTATGATTCTTGGAAATAAACTCTTCTTTGAGCCTAGTATTGCAGTAAAATATATTCAGTAATGGATCGAATAACCTTTTTGTAATGGTAAAACTTTTAAGAACATCAGAATATTTAAAGCTAAGATTACCTTTCTTTGTATTGGGTAATACAATCTTCTCTTGATGTATTGGTTCTTTCGCAAAACTGGAAATTCCAGAGTTATTGGTACTTGGAAAAGATAGCTCCATTATATTTTTCTGATTGCTGTTATTTGTTTTCAGAGTGCTCTTCCCAGTATTTTGCAACGAATTAGGTTTTGTCTCATGATTACCTTTACAAGCCCCTAGGATTACCAAATAAAGAGCGACTACTACAATCCATTGTTTATTCATCTTTTGTCATTTAAACCAAAAAACAAATTGCCTTGAAAAATTACTTTAGAGAAGTAGGATGTGATTAAATCTTGGTCTTGTGATAAATAGAAAGTTGGACAAAACCTTTTGTCCCTAAAAAGTAGTTGCTATCACATTTCTATAATTAGGCTGCTCGGACCCTACTAATTTTGCTACATCAAATTCAAATTAGTATGAAAACATTATTGAGATACCAGGGTTTGCAGTTGCTATTCGTTTTTGGACTTTTCCAATACAATGGTATCGGGCAAACCAACGAAATTGCATTTTTTCAAGCCAATAAAGAGGGGTCCAAGGGAAACATCTTCTTAATGAACCCAGATGGCTCATCACCAAAGCAAATTGGTCAGTCTGGCATTCGTCCAGATTACTATCCTAATTGGTCAAAGGATGGAAAAAAAATAACTTTTGAGTCCTATCGAAGAGGAGGATGGCGCATTTGGATTACAGATCCAGACGGTTCAAATGCCCGGAGATTGGATAATGTTGGCCGGGATTACGAATTTGATCCGGTATTTGATGCGGATGGATCACATGTGGTCTATAGCCGAAGAGGTGATTTGTACCGTGTAAATGTAAAGTCGGGCAAAACGGAACTATTGGTTAAAACTGATAACAAATATGAATCCCAACCGGATGTTTCTATCCATGATGAAGTAATATACGTGTCTGGTGACGAAAGCGGCTCCAATATTATCAAGAAGAATTTAAAAAATGGTAAGGAAACAATATTGACGAGTAAACGGCATGCAGACCTGGCACCGGTTTGGTCCCCTGATGCAACTGAAATTTTGTTCTATTCAGATAGGGAAGGTGGTTTTGAACTGTTTATAATGGGGGCAAATGGTTCTAACGTCAGGAGGTTGGTTTCCAATGAAACACTTAAAAGAAATGGTATTCAAAGGGGAAAGTTTTTAAAGTTGGATGAGGGTTGGAATCATAGTCTTCAATATAGGGCCTCGTTTTCAACTGATGGAAAATGGATAGCTTTCAGTGCCAATACCTCACATAGCAGGGAAATATTCATTATCTCAAAAGACGGAAAATCCCTGCGACAAATAACCAAGAACAAACTGCATGATGGGCTACCTTCATTTAGACCCGTTGTAAAAAACTAAAGACCCGTTTTTGAAGAATGGAACACTTTGACCCCAAGGAGTTACTAATGTCCTTAGTTTTCCGTTACATATCCGGCAGAAAGTACTTTTCTGGTAATCATATACCTTTCACCATTGTAACAAAGTATATTGCGGCCAACGGGCAGTGTATCTCCCGGAGCAATCATATGTACCATAGCAATTTCCTTTACCGGATTGTTGGGGAAGTCAAAGGTTGCCATTACCGCTGTTTGAATTTGCCATTCGGAAGAAGTATTTACTAATGCCATCTCCTCACCACAATCTGTTTTGGTCATTGCTTCTAAAACAATATCACCTAATGCCTCTTGTCCAAAAGATTCCCCATGATAATCAGCACCAAATTCATTTTCTTTATGAAGCAAAAAAAGAATGTCCCGAAAAGTAAGTTCACTGATATTCTTGACTTCTTGGTTCCCTGCGACGCCCGTTTCGGAATTAACATTATCACTTTTGTTCTTACAGGAATTCGTCAAAAGGCAAAGTAATACAAAGCCAATAAAAATTTTAACGTTCATGGCGAAATTTTGTAGATTTTAGTACTAAGTATTTATTGTCGAGCAATTCAGCTTAAAAAAGGGTTTTAAGACATGTTGAAAAGAGTCTTTCAAAGTTATAAAAAATTGCCCATTTCCATAGGTAAAATAGGTATGGCATTTGCGATTACCTGCCTCTTTTTTATGGCAAAAGAGTATACCGATTACTTGGTGAATCAATATAACTTTCAATTTAGTTGGTTTTACATTGGCATACGGATAGTTTTGAACTATTCCATATGGTTTTTGATGTTGCCCTTGGCACATGTTTTGGTAAGAAGACTGCAAGTTCAAACCAGAACCCTTTTACAGATTATATTGTTTGTTGTTTCGATTCTCCTGATTGCAGTAGTCCACAATCTAATCTCAGGTAGGCTTTATGATGTCGTTTTCTTTTTTAGTACCGGCTATATGAAAGACTTTTTTGGGCAAAACAATATCATAGGACTCGTAGTTGGCAGCTTCTCAAGTCTTATCGAATTATTGGTCATTATGGCCATATTTTTTGGAATAGATTACCAACGTCGCTACCTTAAAAATCAAAAAGAGCTTATTGCCGCGCAATTGAGTTCTTTGCAAATGCAACTTCATCCCCATTTTTTGTTCAACACCTTGCATTCCATTTCCTCCATGATAGATATCGATTCTAAAATGGCCCAAAAAATGCTGACCAAAATTGGAGACTTAATGCGGACGATGTTGGAAAATGATTTGGAACAAATGATTACTATTGAACAGGAACTGGACTTTATTGAAGGGTATTTGGAACTCGAACAGATTCGATATTCGGATAAAATGGTTGTGAACTATAATGTTGCAAAAGCGATCTTAAAAGAGAAAATACCCAATATGTTGTTGCAGCCCATAGTTGAAAATGTAATCAAATTTGGCGTGGCAAGTGCCATTGACAAATGCATTATTGATGTTAGAATCAGTAGACAAAAAGATGGGGATAAATCAAATTTTTTAGCCTTTGAAGTTTCAAATACTGCTGAAAACAGGGAAGTATCAGAAAAGGCTAAGGGAACCGGAGTTGGCTTAAAGAATATTAAGAAAAGGTTGGAGGGATATTATGGGCCCCAGTATTTTTTTAGCTCTTCCTATAAAACGGATAATCTGTATGTCACCAAAATTTGTTTACCGATAAATAGTTGATTTATGAAGTTTAGTTGTATTATAGTAGACGATGAATTTTTGGCCAGAAAACGAATAGTTAAGCTGTTAGAAAACCATAAAAATATTTTGGTACTGGCTGAATGTAAGAACGGGAAAGAGGCTGTTGAAGAAATCAAGCTTAGGACCCCTGATTTCATTTTCTTGGATATAGAGATGCCAGACTGGGACGGGTTTTCTGTTTTGAAGAAGTTGGACAAAATTCCTTATGTCATTTTTACTACGGCTTATGATAATTTTGCCTTAAAGGCCTTTGAAATCAATGCGGTTGATTATCTCTTAAAACCATTTGATCAGGAAAGAATGGATTTGTCTTTGGAGCGAATGCAAGATATTTTGCAAAAAGAAGATGCAGCAAAGTTGAGCGATAAAATCAGTACTATCATAAAAGCCCATAACGCGCTCGAAAAAGGAAGCCAAGATTTTCAGTTTGAAATAAAGAAAAACGGCAGGGTGCTTACGGTGCCTACGGAGGATATTGTATCAATTCACGCAGATGGAAATTATTTGGTTTTAAAAACGGTTGATCAGAAGTTTCTTTACAGGTCGACGATGCAAAAAGTGGATGCCGAGCTTTCCAATACCTCTTTTGTAAGAGTGCATAGATCTATAATGGTAAACAAAAAGTTTGTGGATCGAGTAGCGTATAAAGGAAATTCTGAATACAAAATACTACTTAAGACAAAGGATTTTCTAATGTCAGGAAGATCATATAAAAAGAATGTAATTTCTTTATTGGATGACTTAGACCAATAAGATAGTACATATTTTAGATTTCCATATTGAAGGAAAACAGGTCTACAAATTCTCTAACGTTTTTCGTAGCCTTCCAAAAACTTGTGATGTATTAGTAGGGTCATAGTTTGAAAGAGCAATGATAAAATCGTTGGTTTGCAAGTCCCACCAAAAATGGGCACTCACACCCATAGCTCCGCCAGCAAATCCAAAAGTCTTTCGTTTTTCCTTGTCTTGCTCATACCTGTTGATCAATAGGTCAGTATGTTTTTCATCCAATAACTTATATACTTTAATGGCGAGCAAGAACTTTTTTAAATCTTCAATAGTTGAATAACCACCTCCTGCGGCTGTTCCCTTTATAGCCAAACGATCATTGCTGTTGTATTGGTAGTTATTTTTGCGGGAATCCCTTAGCTCTGTTCCAAATGCATCATCGGGGCCATATTGGGAATAACCGATCGCCAAGTTTTCTGAAGGTTTATCACGTTCAAAAGAACCTGAATTTTCCATTCCAGCTTTGTCATAGATATTTGTCTGTATGTAATCGTAGTAATTACTTTTTGCAACTCTTTGAAGTACTATGCCCAAAAGCTCAAAACCAATATTGCTATAGGCTCTTGAAGTACCTGGTTCAAAATCCAATTCAAACTCTTGTATTATGGGCAGATAGTCTTCCATATTCCGGAGATTCTTCATATTGGACAGGAACTTTTCCGAACTGAAATATGACCCATAACCGGAGCGCATTTGTAGTAGATGTTTTAAGGTGATTTTATTTACCCCCTCTTCGGTAAGTTCCGGCACATATTGGACCAACTTATCGCTTAGGCGTAGCTTTCCCGATTGAACCAGTTGTAAGATGCCTATTGCAGTGAAGACCTTGTTGATGGAACCTATATTGAATCTAGTGTCAATCGTATTTTCAATTTTACTTTTTTTATTGGCAAAACCATGAATGTTCTCCAAATAAACCTTTTTGTCGACTAGGTTGGAAACCAGTAGGGCACCTGAAAAATGGTCCTTTTTAGCTAACGTAGAAATGCATTGCTCTGCATCATTCCAATTCTCGTATGGCTCATAAGATCTTCTGTTGTTCCTTATTTGACCGTTCAAATTGTGAACAATGAACAGAAAAAGCAGTATTGTACGGACGAAATGTACCATGGATAGTTTTCTTATTTTTTTCGATTTTTGGATTTCATGGGGAAATAGTCCCAAACAATATTGGCTATTTTCCATTCTCCTTCCACTTTGACCAAATGGATATATTCAATCCATTTCATTCGCTCTGGATATCCGGTTGTCAACTTTACGCTTGCGGTGTTTCTAAAGACATCCAAAATTTCAACTTCATTGATTTGATTCTGCTTTGACAGTGCTTTTTTGGAGGCCAGCATTTTTTGAGCTTTTCCATGGATAGATTTTCAAAGTGGTATTCTTCTACCCCTCTTTTTTTGGAAATTCCTCTTTTTGCCAACTCTGGATGTAAGTGGAAAGACATTTCTTCAAAGTTGTTTTCAAAAAAGTTCTCAAAAAAGACACCTGGATAGGGTAGTAGGTCTTTCCCGTATAGGCAATTAAGGACTTTAAACAAGAGAGCAAAGTCAGATCCAGTATTTGTCTTTTGGAAAATTGTTGCTGTATGGCCCAGTTGGGATTTTCTTCAAATATCACCGAATAGCAGTTATTGTTTTTTATCATCTTGCATTCCAATGCATCACTGATCAGTTTTGAATAGTGCACAGCATTGTCAAAGGCCATTTCTAAGGTTAGACTGTGTCGCATGATCTCGTCCACGTACTTGGTGGCATTAAGTGCCATTTGCTCCCCAATGTGCAATCCGAGAAGGTCGTCATCCAATTCCTGTCCTATATGGTTCAGTAGTCTTACGACCTCTTCATAGGTCACATATTTTTGACCTTGGACAATGGGGAATTCTTGCTCCAAAACTTTGCGGTTAGCTCCATTGGAATGGGCAAATAAAATAAAATCGGTAATGATTTTTGATGAAAAATACATGAATTAAAGATGGCACAAAATGTCTATCTAAGATAACCCTACTCTCTTAGTTTTGAAAGGAATAAAACACAAAAGAACATTATGACAGTTAAAAAATCAGTCTTGTCGGTATTGCTCCTATTTATCTTGAGCAATGTGTTGACCACAGTATGGTACATGGTCACGGACGATGCCAATTATGTACCGTTTAGACGGAGCGAAACAAACTATTTGGGATTAATACTGAACCATTTGGTTTTTGTATTGGGCTTTGTCTACCTATTCCCATCTTTTATAAAAGAAAGAAATACAATGGGCAATGCCCTTTGGTATGGAGTGGTGTTGTCAGGTATTATGTTTATCCCAACTGGATTGGTGGTACGCAGTATTTGGCAAGTGAATTTTGATGCAATTTTTCTAGCGAACACCTTGGCGCATCTGACCATAGGCGGGATTTTGGGATTAGTATTGTTTTTAGTAACCAAAAAAAAGAAATAGTTATGGTGCCTTTTCAAACTAAGGAGATTGAAGATTACGTAACCGGTCTGACCGATTTGCAAAGAGAACTGGTCCTTGCTATTCGTGATGCTGTACTTTCTGCTGATGACCGAATGCAAGAAGTTATAAAATGGAGCAGCATCGCATTTTTCAATAAAAAGAATATTTGTGGTTTTCGCGTTGCAAAAGCACACGTCACCTTATTGTTCATGGAAGGGACTTCATTGACCGATTTCCATGGTATTTTGGAGGGTAGTGGAGCCAAGGCGAGAACATATAAACTTACTAAAGCTTCTGAAATCAAAACAAAGGCATTGACCGAATTGGTCAAAGAGAGTTTGGATAAGGGTATGTAAAAACTATGCGTAATTTCATATACCTGTCAGTTTTGACAGTAATTCTCAATGGGGCTGCCGAAAGGAAGCCCTTATTCTTTAAAAGCTTCATATTTTCATTTTCTAGTAGGCTTATCACTTTTGATAAGCGCACTCTTGTAATTAAAATGTTTATGATGGTTGGAATCCAATTTAACCCTTGTGCCTACAAGAACAAAAAAACCAAGGACATATGTCCTTGGTTACAATTAGTGGGTATTCATCAATCAAAGAACGTATGTTGTGAACTTTATATGCTAGTGTTTAAAAAATCAAATAAAGAAATTAAATCCTTCTCACTTTTAAGATTCAACTTATTGTTGGCAATAAAACCTTCTATTGCATCTACATTGTTTGGAAACAATTTTAATATTTCTTTCTTTTTTTTGCCCACCTTTATGAAAGAATTGATTTTTGTGTTAAAAATATAATAGTCTTCATACTTTATAAACTTTGCTCGCTTATTACTGGATAATGGAGTGTCTGCTTCTTTTGGTATGTCAAATTCTACATAAACATTTTTGGCTAGCTTATACTTTCCGTCTGCACTAAGTTGAATCAAGAATTTACGCTCAATGGTATTCTCGTTTTTAACATTTGCCACTTCTAATAAGGTTCCGTTCTCCAATTCAATAGAGACCCCATTAATTTTTTTAATTGACTCTATTGGATCCGTTAAACTTGCCTTCAGTTCAACTTCATCCCTATAAATGTTGTACCTAAATAAAAACTCTCCATAATTCTTCTTCCCCAAATACATTGTACCGGGTAAAAATTCATGCAGTAAATACGGACTTCCCACAACATCTTTTAGGTCATAGTTTATCACCTTGTCTTTGTTAAGTTTATCCTCTATGACATCCAAGATTTGGGATGTGCTTTCAAAATTGCTTGGTTCGCCCGCCACTATTTGGGCTTTGGCAGCTATCTGTACAAAAAGTAACAGAGTAAAAACTAAAGAGAACTTCATGATGTTGTTTTATACAATGAAAAAGACAAATTTTCAAAAAAATAGTTGAACAAGACCGGATGTCGGAAAACCTTCCGGCCTTGTATCAAATTTTATTCGTTACATAAATTCAAAGGAACTATTCCAGAAGCTTCTCCAGGGTCATATGAAGCCACTACGTTACCACTTGGGCTTATGATCTTAAATGAAATTTCACCATAGAAATCACCAGGAAAATACCATTCGGCAGAAGATATCCCTGCTGGAATTGTGATAATGGCCTCTCCGCTGCTTGCATCGTTCACGCAATCATAAGAAGGCGTTTCATAAGGAGAGCATAATCCTACTTCAAAAACATCACCATTACTTAAAGTAGCTGTAATTCCTGGACCACCATTGCCATTGTCAGTTTGCCAACCATCTCCAAAAGTGTCTCCCATTTGAACAATCCAATCCCCTGCTGGAACAGTTGACAATAAACATACAACTGTTGATGAAAATGCATGGTCTGCGGATTGGTTGTCAAAGTTGGCACTTACCGCTGAGAAGACTCCTTTGGGAGTCGTTAGTGCCAGCCGGTAATTAAATGTATCACCACCATCAAGATCAGATGCGGTCAACCCCAAACTACTTAATAACAAATCTCCATTAATTGATAGGGTAACATTGCCATCTGAATCAAAAGCGTCTGAAGTGGTAGTAGAGAACAACACTTCATTTGCATTGGTAAGTGAGCCATTAAAACTGACGTAAAGGTCTACCTTGGAAACATCTTTGCCGTCTTCAAGTGAAAATAACTGGTAGGTTTTAGAAAAGGAGGAAGAAGATGGGTCAACTTTATTGATATCGGTACTTCCATCCGTGCTTAGTTCTGTGGCAAATGCCCCGCCACTAACTTCTAACGCATCAAAATCTACTGGTGATTTTTCTTCTTGCGTACATGATATAAAGCCTAATAGACAGGCACTTGACAAAATGAATGCCCATTGTTTTTTGCAAAAAATTAAATTTCTTTTCATCTTTCTTTTTTTAGTAAATAAATCCATCTGCGTTGGTATCCCAAAAAGTTTTGACGGTTAAGGTTTTTTGGTCAATGTTGAAGTTTCTATCAACCGATTCGGCTGGATATAAAAAGGTCCTTGGAAAGTCACTGGTTCCCAAAAGGGTTGGGGTCATATTTATTGGAGTTCCTGTTCTTCTATAGAGATTGTATGCTTCAACACCATTTCCAAAAGATGCAATCCAATATTCTTTTCCAATAATGGCCATTCTTGCATCATCAGTAGTTGCTGCATTGAATTGGTTCATTACATAGGCCACATAATTGTCCACATCATCTGAAGTAGGAACAAAAGATTGATCTAAACCAGCGACATAGGATCCCCCAAGCGCTTGAACATCTGCAATAGATGACCTAACCGCTTGTTCTAACATCACTGCTGGGTCATCTACGGTGCCTAAGGTCAAGGCTGCTTCGGCTCTCATAAAGTAAACGAAAGAGTTCATCATTATTGGCCAAATACCTGCTCCATCAAGACCGTCTCCCGAGCTAATTGGGTCAAAGTCATTAGCATCGTATCTTCCTCCTACTGGATATGGTCCAAATGTTGATCTTTTTGAATTATCAGGTGGAATACCCTGGCTATTGGCATGATCTCTTCCCCAATAGCCATCTCCTCTATCAAAAAGAGAGCAAAAAGGCAATGGGACAGGAATTACAGCATCAATCGGTGCAAAAGTTGGTGGTCTAGAGTTGTTCCAGCAACTGATTTCATTGTTAAGGACTGCAGGATCTGTTGGAAATTCCCCTACTTGACGATATACATAGTAACGTAAACGCGGGTCATCAAAACCTTTTTCTACAGCCAAGGACCACATCAAGAAATTGGTAATGTACTCTCCTGGGGTAGCTGCCTCATACTCCTCAACATAATAATGATGCTTACTCTGTGGTAAATCGGCTGTGCCAAACTGAAAAATAAAATTGGAGTCTGAATCATCAATAAGATTCTGGTTCAAAAGCGCATTGATGCCGCTTGAAGCTTCTGCAGTATCAGATAAGCGCAGATTCAGATAATATTTGAACTTTAGTGTGTTGGTAAACTCAATCCATTTATCCACATCGCCTCCATAATATAAATCATTGGTTGGTGTGGCAGTTGAAGTTTTGTCAAAATCCGCCAAGGCATTATTAAGTTCCTCTAATGCCACTGCATAAACATCTTCCCCATTATCCACAGTTGGAAATAATTCACCTTCGTCACCTTTATTTGCAGTTGAAAAAGGAATATCACCGAAAAAATCAACCAAAGTCATCAATGTGTACGCTTTCATAACTCTAGCTATTCCGGCATGCACAAAGAGTTCAGAAGCTTCAGCAGTAGGCAAAAGTGCTTCTATGTCTTCAAGTACATCTGCGTAGGCAACCCTCCATAGCCTTGTAGTATTTGCATTGGTGCTGTTATAACTTACATCATATTCACCAAACATATATTCTAACCTAACTGCCTCAGCGCCAGCTTCGGTAGCTTCTTCAAAAATTTCAGCAAAATCGAGCTGAATTCTGTTCAAGGTGAAATCCGTATCCAAGTTTTCGGGATTTGGACTGTTGGGATCTACTGTCAAATCCAATTCTGTCGTTTCACATGACCAGAATACAGCCAGCAAAAGGAAGATTAAAAATAGTTTATTGATATTTTTCTTCATCATCATTTTTTTAGAATGTTAGTTTTAAATTCAACCCATACCTTCTTGAATTCCAAGATGTCAGATAATCCAACCCTTGTGAATTCCCTACACCTAAACTGTTCAACTCTGGATCGTAGCGAACACTTGAAGGAGTGTTAAATGATTTTACCCATAGGTTTTGTCCGACCAATGAAATAATTACACTGCCAAAAGGTGTTTTGTCCAAGAATTTTGATGGCATGGAATAGGCCAGTGATGCTTCTCTTAGTCTCAAGTGAGTTGCATCATAAACTGTAGGTTCATCTGTGCCAAAACCAATATTGTTGAAATATGCTTCTGTAGCTGTTAACTGAATGTCATTGGGAAGACCTGTAGACTGCCGTATACCAGGTAAAATAATTCCTTGGGTTCTATCAAAATCAGTATCCTCAACCAATCCCCTACCTACTATTGAAGCAACTGTTGTGGCAAGGATATCCCCTCCATGCTGGTATTCCCATTGCATACCTAGACTAAAATCTTTGTATCTAATGGTACTGCCCAAAGTCATGAACCAGTCAGGGTTCGGATCTCCTATTATTTGATTTACAGGGTCTTGAATCCAATATCCATTTTCGTTTATTAATTTATTCCCTTCATCATCCCTTAAGATTGCACTCCCCAAGATTACCCCAAGTGGCATACCATTAATAGCTTGATTGGACGGAGTTGCGAATAAACCACCAACAAAAATTTGTTCACCTTCTTGCAATCCAGAAACCAAACTCTCATTAATAGTGTAGTTCCCGTTGATGGACCATGTAAAGTCCTCAGTTTGCAATGGGATTCCATCAAAGGAAAGTTCTATGCCCTTATTGGACACATTCCCCACGTTGACTGTAGTTCCAGTGAATCCAGATTCTGGAGGCAATGGGCGGTCAATAATTTGATCTTTGGTTTCTCTGTCATAGTAAGTAAAGTCAAAACCTAGCCTACTGTTAAAAAACCTGGCCTCAATTCCAACTTCATATTCTTTGGAAAGTTCAGGTTTCAAATCTGAGTTAGCCAAAAGGTTGTCTACACTTGTTGTGGTAGTCGTAGTTCCTCCCAGGGACTGAAATTGTGCTGGATTCAAGTTCAAGATATTTCTTGTTCTGTACAATCCTGGAAAACCGGGGGCGGAACCAAATGAAGCCCTAATCTTCATGTAGTTCAACCCTTTTTCAGAACGTATACCTGGAAATGCCAACGTGGGAATGAAAGAAATGGCGGTACCCCATGAAAACTGGGAACGATTGTTCTTTTCAAGTCCGGAAAACCAGTCGTTTCTGGCGTTACCAGTTAGGAAAAAATAACCGTCGTAATCTAATGTAGCCGTTGCATATATCGCAGGGTTATTACTTTCCGAGTACCTTTGGTACGTTACCGTATTTGATGGAAATACAGTGCCTTCCAAGATAGGACTGTGATTAACATAATTACCATGGTTCTGTAATCCGAAAACAATCTGATCCCTACTTTCATTTCCGGATCTTTCAAACTCAATTCTTCTAGTCGTTGCTCCAATTGTACTGACCAGGCTAAGTTTTTTGCTCAAAGTTTTGTCTACAGCAGCAAAAAGTGTGTGGTCCCAAATAGTGTTTCTTTGGGCTGTAGTTTGTAAATATCCGTTAGGATGTAGCCCATCATTTGATCCCTTATTAATAGACCTTTCTGTATTGGTAGTGGAATTGTCTATTGTAGTACGCCATGTTAAATTTAACCAATCGGTAGCTTGATAGTTCAAATTGAAATTTCCAAAAACCCTATGTGTATTATTGGCGTCTTTGGTGTTTTCGAGCACCCAAGCCGGATTGGTCCTGTCATTACCTGCTCTGTACCAAATACTTTCTCCTGTTATGGGATGTTGAAATGGTTGGGTTATATCAACACTTCTAGGTAAGTATAATATGTTCCAAACAGAAGCTATTCCCCCTGTCCCTGCAGTTGAAGACGTTACATCACTACCAGTAGACGCATCAGTAAAAGGAGATTTAATATCTGTTCTTGCATAATTTAACTTTGCAGTGACTTGAAGTTTATTGTCAAACTTATATGAGCCACCTACAGAAAGGTTATTACGTATAAGTCTATTGTTGGGAATGAATCCATCATCTTCGGTATTGGCAAACGAAACGCCAAAATTTCCTTTTTCAAAGCTTCCCGAAGCATTTATGGATGTAGTATTAATGCTTCCTGTTTTGAAAAATGCTCTTTGAGAATCATAAGGCCTGTAGACAACATTTGGATTATCCAAATCTGTACGCCCTGGAAAAAGTGCAGATGGTTCAACCCCAAAATTATTGAGGATAGATGTCCTAAAACCGTTATCTATGGTTGCTTGGCTGTCAAATCGAGCTCCCCAGTTGCTAAAAAAGGCTCCATAAACATTTTGAAATCCATTACCCCATGTGTTTTGGTACTTGGGCAATACAATATTGTTGAAAAAAAAGGATTGATTGATAGTTACTTCAAACTTTTTATTACTGCCACCGGCACCACTTTTGGTTGTAATCAAGATTACCCCGTTACGCCCAGCACTACCATAAATAGCGGTAGCACTTAATCCCTTTAAGATACTTACACTTTCAATGTTGTTAGGATCCAAATCCGCAAATCTACTTGCCACATTACCTGATTGAAATGCGCCAGATGTATTTCCAGTGGCCGTACCTTGGTTTGCAACATTTGAAGAAGCATCAAAAGGAATACCGTCTACCACAAACAATGGTTGGTTGTTTCCGGTTATTGAAGAAGCTCCTCTAATAATGATGTTAGACCCACTTCCCGATACTCCACCTGTCCCAGTAATTCGAACACCTGCAGCTTTTCCGCGAAGTATCTTCCCAATATCCGTATCTGCTCTGGATTCTATTTCATCACTGGAAACAGAAGCAACAGAATATCCAAGTGCCTTTTTTTCCTGTTTTACACCTTGCGCAGTAACCACAACCTCTTCCAAGGCTTGCGCATCTTCTTCCATTTGAACATTGATGACACGATCTGTCCCAACCACAAGACGCACATCTTTTTGCCCTATATAGGTAAATAAAAGGGTGTTCCCTTCACTTGCACCAATGGTATAATTACCGTCAAAATCTGTCTGTGTTCCGTTTGAAGTGCCTTCAACAACAATGTTTACACCTGGTAAGGGAACATTTTCTGAGTCTGTTACCGTGCCGGTAATTGATTTTTCCTGTCCAAACATTTGCCCACTTAACAGCAAGACAAAAACCATGGAGAGAAATCCAATCTTTTGTTTCATAAAATTTGAGTTTTAGTTAGATTTTTTTTTGCAACTGAGAAAGGCGAGCGGAAGAATTTGAAAACTAAAGGCTAATTCAAATAATCAAAAAATGAGAACAAAACATAGATAATGTATATTCTTCATTGGCAAGGCCTCTTACCGCCCTACCTTTACAATTGCGAGGTAAAACAACATAAATGGGAAGCCATTAATGCAAAGCCTTATAAACGTTTTGGTTTTTGCCGATGTTACTTATAGGTTTTATCGGCGTCTAAAAGAAGTTCGCGAAATTTTGAAGGAGTCATCCCGGTATTCTTTTTAAAAGCCTTGTTGAAGGATACCGTATTATTAAACCCGGAAAGATAACCAACCTCGGATAGTGTAATTTCTTTTTTCTTAACTTCCAAAAGTTCTATAGCTTCAACAACTCTATACGAGTTGATAAAATCAAAATAGTTGGATTTGAAGTATTCATTTATAATTTGGGACGCATGATGCCTGCTGATTCCTAAAAGTTCAGCAAGATTGTCCAGTCTCAATTCACTATTGAGGTAGGGCTTATCATTTGTCATCAAATTTTCCAATTTACTCTTTAGTTCAAGGGAGTAATTTTTTGAAAGTCCTGTTTTCTTATATTTCACGAACGGAAGCACGTCTTCAATAGGGGTACCATTAAAAATTGCACTATAATTGAAAGCAAAATATGAAATGACCAATGAAAAAGCTGACAGGAACACTATGACAACAAAATCTTGTTCGGGAGAAACAAGGCCTAAAAAATAAAAGGTAAGGTTCAATGTAAAACTAAGAACACAGCCTAAAAATGCCAAGATAATTGCTCGGGTCCAAATTCTTAAATCTCGATTTCCCTTGTAAACTTTCCAATATTTGTAAAAAATCGTTACTCCATAAGCAATCATTATCAAAATCAAGGCTGCATCCAAATAGCCATATGGAAATAATAAGTACGCATATTCTCGTGATTGCCCCAATAAAACCAAATCCATCTTACTTTCCCTTGAAAGAAAGAAAAAAGGAACTATACCTATAATTACATACAATAGAGGGATGAAATGCCAGAAATCCTTGTTTAAACTAATCGATTTATCCGTGACAATTTTTCTGATATAAAAAAAGAACAATGGAGCAAAGGTTGAAAGCGGTATGTAATAGGTGAAGAATGAATGAACGTACTGCGGAGTATACAACAATTGACTCCAAAATACTACTGTAAAAATTAACATCCACGCCGTAGCGAACAAAAAGAAGGCCAAAAGAATGTTTGCGTATCTAGTATGTGATTTTCGAAAAATAAAAAGTACTGCAATGAATATAGATTGCAAGGCCAATGCCAGAATAAATGAATGTGATAGCTCCATAGTTTTATTTCAAAAATATCTTGAATTGAAGCTAGTTTATATAAGCCTTATAAGGATTATAATGTGACCAACTGCTTCTTTTGGGTTAAAAGGTTTTTACAAAGAGGTCCTAGTCTAAATATTATTTTATTTGAAAGATGGTTTCAAATCTTTTTTATGAATGAACCGGAATTTTATTCAACCCCAATAAGTGAAAGGGTTTTATAGGAAACTACCACAGTTTTAAGCCAAAATACCCATAAGTCACAATAAAACCGGTTATGATCAATGCCCCGGCACAGTTCAGACAAATCATCAATTTGTGTTTTGGCCAACTCTTGTTTTTGTATTGGACAAGAACCTTGAAAACGGTCAAAATAGATAAAAGCGGATATAGCATGCTGATTAAAAAGAGGGTGACTGTGACTGCATTTAACATGCCCAATTTTTCAATTTCGTGGAGTCCAACAGAAGTTGGAACTAAAAAAAGTACGGCCAAAAGCATAGGCATAAGAGCGTAGGGCCAATATTTTTTTAGGTGCTTAACATCTCTTTTTATGCTCCCTATGATAATTTTTAAGAGAAAGAACATTCCTGAAATAAAAGAAATTACCATAGCTCCAAAAACCAAAAATTGCCGTAATCGATAAATGAAATAACTGGTCTTGTAATAGAAATTACCCCCATCATTGGTGTCAATCAAATATTTGGAACCATTCTTTTGTCCCATCAATATGTGTGATGTACTGCTTCCAGACGTGTGGAATTTTTCACCATCCGCAGAGAATATGGATTTGAACCTTCCGTTTTCTTCTATAAATAAAGAGTCATTTGTCATAAATACTTTAATTCCTGTCAGTAGTTTATCCACCCCCTCAAGTATCTTTATTCTGGAACTTTTTGATTGATAAAAACCTTCAATCTCACCTAGTCTTTCTGCCGTCAAGGGATGATTTTCTAAACCTGTATTAGATGCGTTTACAGGAAAAACGAACTCAGATAAATACTGGTTCAATTCTCGAGCGCAAGCTCCGTTTGAAATGTTCATTGAAAAGAAAAAACCTCTTTTTGTTTCTGGTGAATAAAGGTATCTGGCATGTAGGTCATGGGTTCCTCCTCTATTGCCCATAACTATCTGATTAAAGGCTGTGTTTTTCATAACTCCCAGGGCATATCCGGTCTTTATACCATTTTTTGCAGCAATGGATGTGGTTGGGGTTTCAAATTCATTAAACGATTTTTTTGACAAAACCCCTAAGCTTTCTTCACGATGGGAAAGAAACTGTATGAATTTTGCCATATCTTCTGATGTAGTGGACATACTACCTGCCCATCTATTCATGATTTCTTTATTGGGACTATTTCTTATAGTTCCATTAACATAAAAATGATGTTTAGGCTGTGGGCCATCTAAATAAGAAGAATAGAATGTTGAACTTTTCATGTCCAATGGCCTTAGGACATTCTCTTCCAAATAGGTTTCAAAAGGCACTTTTGAATATTTTTCAAGAATATACCCAGCAAGGAGGTATCCAGAATTGGAGTATTTAAAATAGTTGCCTGGCTCTACCTCCACTTTCTTGGCTGTATGTGTTCTGTTTACCACATCATGTGCGGTAAGGTTTTTGTCATTACTATAAATTTCGTTAAAGCTTATATCCCCTAAACCACTCGTGTGCTCCAGTAGATGCCGAATGGAAATTGGGGAATCCATCCATTCATTATCAATTTTTATTTCTGGAATAATATCCTTTAAATAATCACCTAAAGAGAGAAGGCCCTTTTCTTGAAGTTGTAATAGTCCAATGGCTATAAAACTTTTGGTAAGGGACCCAACACGGAATCTTGTATTTCCTCCCACTTTATCAGTGATTGAATTACTGACTTTTCCTATTCCGCCGCTTAAGGTGGTTTCTGGTGTTACAATACAATAAGCGATACCTGGCACCTTATGGCGTTTTATGATTTTTAATAAATCATTTTCCATGGTTTCAAAACTTTGACCTATCAAAAGGTGACAACTGAAAAATAAGAGTACTGTTGGTACAAATAATGATTTTGACCAAAGGATTGGTTTATTCAGGCAATTGGTGAAGCAGTCCTGCATTAATTTTATTGCTTTGATTTAAGGCAAATTAACCCTTAAGCCCCTTTTTATAAAAGTGATTATTTGTAAGTCGTTGAAAATATGATGAAATGATACTTGGGAGGGATATTCCAATGATTAGGATACATCATAAGAATTGAAAGTAAAAAAAACGCAAATCGTATAATTACTGGGTTTAATAAAATTTGATAGATTTCCAGTGGAGAGTATAAAGACCAGAACCTAATTCTGGAATAGAGGTGATTACTGGCTTTACAATACTTACATTTTTGGTGCTCACCGAATAGGTGACTTTCTATTTATGCAAAGCTAAATTTTGTAATAGTATGGAGCAAAATGGACTAAAAAACTCTATGCGTTAAGTATTTTGGAAATTTTATCCATAATAATAGGGATGCGTT
>NZ_JABFNN010000019.1 GCF_013090115.1 Flagellimonas amphidinii | reverse complement strand
CCGATTGGGTGGCAAGCGGAAGGCTATACCGCCCTATTGAAGATACCATTACAAAGACCATAGGCCCTATGGTGGCCAATACCCATTCGTTTTCCAGTGAAACGGGAAAAGCATCCACCTATGCCTATCACCACGCCAGAAAAATCATTAAACAGCATGTGAACGCCACTGAAGATGATGTATTGATCGCTACCGGAACCGGTATGACATCGTTGTTGGCCAAATTGCAACGGATCATGGGCCTACGCATTTCCAGCGATGCAGACCAAAAAGGCAAGATTCCGGAAAAAGAACGTCCCGTGGTCTTCATAAGCCATATGGAACACCACTCCAATCAAGTCTCTTGGATGGAGACCATAGCCGATGTTGTTGTGGTACCCTGTAACGGCGAGCAATTGGTATGTCCGGACAATCTCGAAAAAGAACTGGAGAAATATAGTGATAGAACCCTGAAAATAGGGGCGTTTACGGCCTGTTCCAATGTAACGGGCATTATTGCCCCTTACCATGAGCTCGCCAAGGTAATGCATAAACACAACGGCTATTGCGTAATCGATTTTGCGGCCTCCGCCCCTTACGTCGACATAGATATGCACCCCGAAGAGGAAGCCGGGCATTTGGATGCGATCCTGTTCTCTCCCCATAAGTTCTTGGGCGGCCCCGGAAGCTGTGGGGTACTCGTCTTTAACAAGGCCCTATACAAGGCCGAAATTCCGGATGTTCCAGGTGGGGGCAACGTAAAATGGACCAATCCTTGGGGCGAATACGCCTATTGTGACGATATAGAAACCAAGGAAGACGGGGGAACCCCGGGATTCCTACAGGTCATGCGGGCAGCCATGGCGATTCGACTGAAAGAGAAGATGGGAACCGATAACATAGAACAACGTGAAAAGGAATTGTTGAACCTCTGTTTTTCCGAACTCCAAAGCATACCGGGACTTTTCATTTTGGGCAGTACCGACGAAAAACGAATCGGTTGCGTATCCTTCGGTGTACAAGGCATCCATTACAACCTAATGGTGCGCTTGCTGAACGATAGGTTCGGTATACAGGTACGCGGTGGCTGGTCATGCGCCAGTACTTATGGGCACCACCTTTTTGACATTGACCGGAAAAAATCGGAAACCATCACCCAGGGCATAGCCAATAAAAACCTTACCGAAAAGCCCGGTTGGGTGAGATTGTCACTCCATCCGGTGACGACCAATGAAGAGTTGCATTTTATTTGTAACGCCATCGAGCAAGTGGTCGAAAATATCACCGACTGGGAAAAAGAGTACCGATATAATTGTAAGACCAATGAGTTTGAGCATATATGGTCGAGTGATGACAACCTCATAAAGCAAGTTGAAGGTTGGTTTGGTAAGTAATCCTTCTTATCAATACCAGTCAATAGTGAGGTGATTCGTGACG
>NZ_JABFNN010000018.1 GCF_013090115.1 Flagellimonas amphidinii | reverse complement strand
CAGGTCGGAACTTACCCGACAAGGAATTTCGCTACCTTAGGACCGTTATAGTTACGGCCGCCGTTTACCGGGGCTTCAGTTCAATGCTTCACCTTGCGGATAACATCTCCCTTTAACCTTCCGGCACCGGGCAGGTGTCAGGCCCTATACGTCATCTTTCGATTTGGCAGAGCCCTGTGTTTTTGATAAACAGTCGCCTGGACCTATTCACTGCGGCTCCCCAAAGGGGAGCGACCCTTCTCCCGAAGTTACGGGTCCATTTTGCCTAGTTCCTTGACCATGAATCTCTCGAGCGCCTTAGAATTCTCATCCCAACCACCTGTGTCGGTTTACGGTACGGGCCGCAATGCTCGCTTTTCTTGGAGGCACCTACGCTGGATTATCACCGCGGCCGTGGCCTTGGTGTACTATCCCCGAAGGTTCAACGCACTATTCCGTCTGTGCGCACCAACTCCGGTGCCCCGTCACTTTTGTCGCATTGCGGGTAGCGGAATATTAACCGCTTGTCCATCCACTGCCCCTTCCGGGTTCGTGTTAGGTCCCGACTGACCCCCGGCTGATTAGCATGGCCGGGGAAACCTTGGTCTTTCGGCGTGCGGGTTTCTCGCCCGCATTATCGTTACTTATGCCTACATTTTCGTTTCCATACGCTCCACGGGACCTCGCAGGCCCGCTTCAACGCAGAATGGAATGCTCCCCTACCCATCTTTCGATGCCATGGCTTCGGTAATGTGCTTATGCCCGATCATTATCCATGCGGAACCGCTCGACCAGTGAGCTGTTACGCACTCTTTAAATGAATGGCTGCTTCCAAGCCAACATCCTGGCTGTCTGTGCAGTTCCACCGCGTTTTGTCAACTTAGCACATATTTGGGGACCTTAGCCGATGGTCCGGGTTCTTTCCCTCTCGGACATGGACCTTAGCACCCATGCCCTCACTGCTGTGAAACATTATATAGCATTCGGAGTTTGTCAGGGATTGGTAGGCGGTGAAGCCCCCGCACCCAATCAGTAGCTCTACCTCTATATAACTTGACACAACGCTGCACCTAAATGCATTTCGGGGAGTACGAGCTATTTCCGAGCTTGATTGGCCTTTCACCCCTACCCACAGGTCATCCCAAGACTTTTCAACGTCAACGGGTTCGGTCCTCCACTATGTGTTACCACAGCTTCAACCTGCCCATGGGTAGATCGCACGGTTTCGCGTCTACTACTACTGACTATGGGCGCCCTGTTCAGACTCGCTTTCGCTACGGCTGCGCACCTGAGGTGCTTAACCTTGCCAGTAAAAGTAACTCGTAGGCTCATTATGCAAAAGGCACGCCGTCACCCTAATGGGCTCCGACCGCTTGTAGGCGTATGGTTTCAGGGTCTTTTTCACTCCCTTGTTCAGGGTTCTTTTCACCTTTCCCTCACGGTACTGGTCCACTATCGGTCTCTCAGGAGTATTTAGTCTTGGCGGATGGTCCCGCCGGATTCACACAGGGTTTCACGTGCCCCGCGCTACTCAGGATACCACTATCGGTAACGCTCTTTGCCTGTACCGGGCTATCACCGTCTACGGCCCCTCTTTCCAAAGGGTTCCAGTTCATCGCGCACCGAATCACGTGGTCCTACAACCCCAACATTGCCGGAACAACATTGGTTTGGACTAATCCGATTTCGCTCGCCACTACTCTCGGAATCACTTTTGTTTTCTCTTCCTCCGCCTACTTAGATGTTTCAGTTCAGCGGGTTAGCCCCCTTGCGGGTGACAGGCCTTCAACCTGCCGGGTTGCCCCATTCGGACACCCACGGATCAATGCTCATGTGCAGCTCCCCGTGGATTTTCGCAGCTTATCACGTCCTTCGTCGCCTCTGAGAGCCTAGGCATCCCCCATACGCCCTTCTCTTGCTTGTCAGCACCTGTGCATATCGCACAAATGCCCTCGTAATCCTTGTATTCTATTCTACTTCGTGTTTCTTCTTTGACTTCGCCATGATGGATAAAATCCATCACGCTCCGTCCCAATATGTCAATGAACCTGTGGCGGGCAGCCAACAGCAAAAAAAATCGCCGTGGACAGCTCTGTGCCGTAGTGGAGAATACCGGAGTCGAACCGGTGACCTCCTGCGTGCAAGGCAGGCGCTCTAGCCAGCTGAGCTAATTCCCCATATACCAGTAGTTGGTACATAGCAGCCTGTAGTTAGAAAACACTGAACTACCTTCTCAACTTCTAGATTTTCCTTTCAATATTCAATGAACTTTTCAAAGCGCAAGAAAACCCACAGCTTCAAAATTTTCGAGCACAGCTCGAAACAGTAGTCTCAGGCAGACTCGAACTGCCGACCTCTACATTATCAGTGTAGCGCTCTAACCAGCTGAGCTATGAGACTGTTTGGCCTGTTGTTGCCAGTATTGGAAAACATATCATAAGACAGCATAAAGGAAAAAGAGACCACCAGACCAAGGACCGGGAAAATCCGGCCGTCCATCTCTAGAAAGGAGGTGTTCCAGCCGCACCTTCCGGTACGGCTACCTTGTTACGACTTAGCCCTAGTTACCGATTTTGCCCTAGGCCGCTCCTTGCGGTGACGGACTTCAGGCACTCCCGGCTTCCATGGCTTGACGGGCGGTGTGTACAAGGCCCGGGAACGTATTCACCGGATCATGGCTGATATCCGATTACTAGCGATTCCAGCTTCACGGGGTCGAGTTGCAGACCCCGATCCGAACTGTGACCGGTTTTATAGATCCGCGCCCCCTTGCGGGGTGGCTTCCCTCTGTACCGGCCATTGTAGCACGTGTGTGGCCCAGGACGTAAGGGCCGTGATGATTTGACGTCATCCCCACCTTCCTCACGGTTTGCACCGGCAGTCCCGTTAGAGTCCCCATCTTTACATGCTGGCAACTAACGGCAGGGGTTGCGCTCGTTATAGGACTTAACCTGACACCTCACGGCACGAGCTGACGACAACCATGCAGCACCTTGCAGGCAGTCCGAAGAAAAGAATATCTCTACTCTATGCAGCCTGCATTTAAGCCCTGGTAAGGTTCCTCGCGTATCATCGAATTAAACCACATGCTCCACCGCTTGTGCGGGCCCCCGTCAATTCCTTTGAGTTTCATTCTTGCGAACGTACTCCCCAGGTGGGACACTTATCACTTTCGCTTGGCCACGGAGACCGAAGTCCCCACAGCTAGTGTCCATCGTTTACGGCGTGGACTACCGGGGTATCTAATCCCGTTCGCTACCCACGCTTTCGTCCATCAGCGTCAGTACGTTGTTGGTCACCTGCCTTCGCGATCGGTGTTCTATGTGATATCTATGCATTTCACCGCTACACCACATGTTCCGGCAACCCCACAACGACTCAAGACCTACAGTATCAAAGGCAGTCCCACGGTTGAGCCGTGGCCTTTCACCCCTGACTTATAGGCCCGCCTACGGACCCTTTAAACCCAATGATTCCGGATAACGCTCGGACCCTCCGTATTACCGCGGCTGCTGGCACGGAGTTAGCCGGTCCTTATTCTTACGGTACCGTCAGCTACCTTCACGAAGGTAGGTTTCTTCCCGTATAAAAGCAGTTTACAACCCATAGGGCAGTCATCCTGCACGCGGCATGGCTGGATCAGTCTTCCGACCATTGTCCAATATTCCTCACTGCTGCCTCCCGTAGGAGTCTGGTCCGTGTCTCAGTACCAGTGTGGGGGATCCCCCTCTCAGGGCCCCTAACCATCGTTGCCTTGGTAAGCCGTTACCCCACCAACCAGCTAATGGTACGCATGGCCATCCCTGTCCGATAAATCTTTAATCCATATACCATGCAGTACATGGATACCATGGGGCATTAATCCAAATTTCTCTGGGCTATTCCCCTGACAGGGGCAGGTTCCATACGCGTTCCGCACCCGTGCGCCGGTCGCCACCAGATTGCAAGCAATCCGTGATGCCCCTCGACTTGCATGTGTTAGGCCTGCCGCTAGCGTTCATCCTGAGCCAGGATCAAACTCTTCATTGTCAGTCTTTATATAATTTATAAACAAACCGAACAATCCTTGAGCCCTTGACGTCAAAATGGTTCTTTATTCTCTTTACGCTGTCTATACAATATGTCAAATGAACTTCTTCAATAAAACAGAAAAAAAATTGGCCCTCATGACCAAATATCCCCTCCGTCAACACCCAGCCTTATCAGCTAAGCGGGTGCAAATATAAAGAGGTT
>NZ_JABFNN010000017.1 GCF_013090115.1 Flagellimonas amphidinii | reverse complement strand
GCATTCATGAAACAAACCAGATGAAAAAAAGGAATATAGATTTGAAGGTTGGAGGTGTCTTTTTTATGCTTACAATCACCTTCATTGTAATAGCAATGACCAATAAGTCTTTCTTTGATTGGGTTTTTGAACGACATCATAATCAATGGAGTTGGTATTTAAGGCCATTGTTTTTACTTCCATTTTGCTATTATGCGTATAAAAAAACTTCACTGGAATGATGATTTCCGTATTCGCCTTATTTACAAGTATGTTTTGGTTTCCCAAACCCGAAATTGTAAGTGAAAATGTGAAAGATTTTTTAGAATTTGAGCAAACAATTACTGATCCTGACGATTCCAGTTTCATTTGTGGCACTGGGATTGGCCTTTTGGAAACGGAGTTTGATAATGGGAATTGGCGTGATGGTTCTAATGGCTACGGGAAAAATGGTATGGAGTACTGAAAATGCAGTTAAATCAGCAAAATCAATTTTAATTCCAGCGATAGTTGGACTATTTATTTGTTGCAGTCTGATGTATTATGGATTTAAAAGACTGGATAAGAAATAACGAAATGCACAAGGTTTTTATATAACAGTGTTTTGAGTGCCTATGTGAACCGCTTTTCCAGTCAAATAAATTATATTGTCTATCTGAAAAGTAGCTGCAAAAATTTCTCTACTGCACATACACAGGGTCATTGTGCTAAATTTGTATAAAAAATGAATAACACCAGATATAAATCCTTTCTAAAAATCGCTGGAATTTGTTCTGTTCTTGGAGCGGTAACCACCAGTTTATTGATATTCCTGCCAAATCCAGTAGCTTCAGATTTTGAATCTCAAACTTTGCTTTTTGAGAACAAATTGTATTTGACCAAACTTTGGATATTATTTATCCATCCCCAGGTAAACATAATTGCAAGTTTAGGAATTGCTTATCTTCTTTTAAGAAAATACCCTGCACAAATGATAATAGGTAGCTTATTCTTGTTGGTCTGGGCCTATACTGAAATGTCTCAACAATCCTTATTGATAGACACGTTAAATCAAATATGGAGACCTAACTATGTAGATGCTGAAGGTGAGATTGCCAAAAATATGTTCAAGTCATTGATCAATGCGGCAAACGGAATTTCTGACAGCAAGTATTTCTTGGTCATTTATGGTTTTGGGTTGGGTTCGTTGTTATTTGGTACCGCACTCATTCAGGAAAATGGACTTGCAAGATGGATAGGTGCTTCTCTTTTATTTATTGGAATACTAAGTCTTTGTTCATTTATAAGATATTATCTGGGAGTTACTTTTTTGAATAAACCTGTAAATTGGGCTTATGAATGGGTCTATTCCTATCTACAGCCAATTGTTAGGATTGCTATTGGAATTTGGATATTTAAAGAGATAAAAGCTGAGCATAACAAAAATAGCTATAAGTAATTGCTTGTTCTTCTGCTTCCACGGTTCTTGCAGACGCGCCATTCAAAGTGTTTGATTGTCTGTTTTTATTGGACAGATTAAATGATACAGCTTCAATATGCTTACTTCTCGAATCATTTCTACAGCAAAAATTGTACGTTCTATGTGCTTGCGCTATCTTGAGAAAAAATAGCCCTTAATGACAAAGCACGTATCATTTTTCCTCCTATTTTTTGCAATGCTATGTTCCTTTCAGTCCAAAGCCCAACTGGACGATGGGCAGGCCCAAAAAATAGATAGACTCTTTAGGTTATGGAATGAGCCAAACCACCCTGGTGGAGCCATTGCTATTGCCAAAGATGGAAAGACTGTTTTTTCGCGAGCCTATGGCTTGGCCTCTTTGGAATATTTGGTGCCCAATGCACCGGGAACAATTTTTAATACGGGTTCTGTGTCCAAACAGTTCACCGCTATGGGAATAGTGCGCTTGGAGGAACAGGGTAAACTGTCGTTTGATGATGATATTCATACATATGTTCCTGAGTTGCCCAACTTTGGGGAGACCATAACCATAAGACAGATGCTTCATCATACCAGCGGACTCAGAAGTCTACACGCACTTTTTGCACTGGCGGGATGGAGAAGGGATGATTCACGCACCAATGCAGATTTAGATAGGATTATTTTAAATCAAAAGGGCCTCAATTTTAAACCAGGCTCTGAATACCTGTACTGCAATACAGGATACATGCTCATGGCCAATATCATTGAGAACATCACTAATGAGCCTTTTAAGGATTGGATGAAGCAACATATTTTTGATGAGTTGGATATGCCGCAAACCTATGTGGAAGATTTATATAGTAGGGTTGTGCCCAACAATGCCACTTCGTACTACGGGAAAGGCAATTTTGAAAGGGCTGTGGAATATTGGGGCTATGTAGGGTCTGGAAACATGCATGCAACAACTGCAGATTTGCTAAAGTGGCTTTCCAATTTTCATGCCCCCAAAAAAGGTTGGGAGTCATCTTTTCAAAAAATGCAGACTTTGGATCCATTCAATGATGGGAGTAAGAACAACTATGCTTTTGGAGTCATTCTAGACCAACACTTGGGGAGAAAGCGAATTAAACATGGGGGTTCAATAGGCGGATTTCGAGCTTATATAGCTTCTTATCCAGGTGAAAAGCTGGACATTGCAGTGTTGACAAATTTTTCTTCTGGAAATCCAGCCGGGAATGCGGATAAAATAGCGGCAATTATTTTTGGGGACAGTAAATCGGAGGGGACTCCCAATGCTGAGATACAGTCGGTAAAATTGACCAATGATAAACTACGGGATTTTGAAGGGACTTATTGGAACGACAGAGAAAAGTATGCCCGTAAAATTTATTTGAAAAACGATACCCTCAGATATTCACGGTCAGAAATAGATGAAACACCGATCATTCCCGTGAAGAGAAATGCCTTTAAAATGTATGATGTTGGGGCAGATGTTTCGGTTGTGTTTGATTCCAAAAAAAACGGAGAGCAAATGATGGTATCCGTAGGGGAAGAGTCCCCATCAATTTTTGATATGGTGAAGTTTGTTGAAGTCGATAATGAAGCGTTAAAGGAATATGTAGGGGCTTATTATAGCACGGAGGTGGAAACTGCATATACCATTTCTGTAAAAGATGGCGAGATTGAAATGTATCATCCAAGACATGGCAGTATTCCTTTGAAGGTGTTGTTTCTGGATACGTTATCAGGAGACTGGCCCATTGGAACCGTTCAGATTAAAAGAAATCCAAAAGGAGAGGTTTCAGGAATTCTAATTTCCAATGGAAGGGTACGGAATGCTTGGTTCGAAAAACAGTAAATGAATAAGTTACTATTTGTTTGAGAAGATTCTTGGCAAATGAGATAAAACAAAAAACCCAGCTTTTCTGCTGGGTTTGTTTGTGGTACCTCCAGGAATCGAACCAGGGACACACGGATTTTCAGTCCGTTGCTCTACCAACTGAGCTAAGGTACCATGCTTAAATAAAGCGGGTGCAAATATAATTTCAAAATTAGGATATACAAACAAAAACCAGAAAAAAGGCACGGGTTTTTTTTAATTCTCCATCTTTGTAGCATGAACTTGGTGATAGACATCGGCAATACCTTAATAAAGTATGCGGTTTTTGAAAACCATACACTGCTTTTGTATCAAAGCTCAGAATCTGGACTCTTTCTATCCAAGGTCAAGGAACTTTTTGAACAATTCCCCAAAATAGAACATGCCCTCATTTCTTCAGTAGGCAGTTTGGAACATAAAGAAAGGGATATTGTCTCGCTCTTTTGTAAAGTGCATGTGTTGACGCATGAGTCCAAAGTTCCTTTTAAAAATAGCTATGCTACACCTCATACTTTGGGAATGGACAGGGTAGCTCTGGCCACGGCCGCTTTTTATGAAAATCCTAGAGGTAATACTTTGGTGATAGATGCAGGGACATGTATTACGTATGATATGGTGAACGATGCAGGGGAATATATCGGAGGTGCCATTTCACCAGGAGTCCATATGCGTTATAAAGCTATGCACAATCAAACTGCGGGCTTACCATTGCTTCAACCAGAAGAGGTTTTGGATTTCATTGGTAACTCCACAAATACCAGTATGCACAGCGGCGTAATCAATGGCGTTTCCCAAGAAGTGGATGGCATAATTGACCAATACCGATCTCGCTTTCAAGATTTAACAGTTATTTTAACAGGCGGAGACTCCCATTTTTTTGCCAAAAAGCTAAAAAACACCATATTTGCGAATTCTAAATTCCTGCTGAAGGGGCTTAATTGCTTGCTGGAATACAACAAACGTTAGATGGTTAGGAAATTTTTGATTGCTATTTTTTGCGTGGCCGCGCATGGCCTTTTTGCGCAAAACGGTACAATATCACCATATTCTTATTTTGGAGTGGGAGACTTGAGAAATAATGGAACCGTAGACAACCAAATGATGGGGGGGATTAGTATGTATGCCGATAGCATTCATATTAACCTGAGCAATCCAGCCGCTTATTCCAAACTTAAGCTTACAACGTATACTGCAGGACTTTCCCATACGGAGTACAGGCTTAAAGACTTTACAGAACAACAAAATGTTGCATCTACCAATCTTGACTATTTGTCCATTGGTTTTCCATTGGCTAAAAAAGTAGGAGTTGGGATTGGGATTATGCCTTTGTCCTCTGTGGGTTATAATCTCCGCAATGATAACACCAATAGCGATGATGCAGAGGTCATCAATATTTTCAATGGTGATGGTGGGTTGAACAGACTTTATGCTTCCATAGGATTTGAGCCTATTAAAAACCTTAGTTTAGGGGTCACTGCCAATTTTAACTTTGGGACTCTGGAATATGAGAGAATCCAGAGTGTAGAAGATGTGCAATTGGGAACTGTGGACCGGCGTGAATCCAGGGTCAACGGTTACGATTTCAACTACGCTTTGAACTATACGCCTACATTTAAAAATAAATACACCCTCTACACCTCTATTTTGGTGAATACACAAGGTAATCTCGTTTCCAAAAATTCTGAGGTATTAGGTTCCTTTTCTTTGGTGACTGGCCAGGACATAGAAGTGGTCAATGTTGATTTGGACGCCACGAACCTTAGAAATACAGAGTTGAAAATTCCTACCAGAACAACAGTGGGTTTAGGTTTTGGCGAAAACAAAAAATGGTTTTTGGGTGGAGAATATAGTTTTCAGCAATTCAGTGATTTCAAAAATGATTTTTTAGGGATAGAAAATGTAACCTATAATGATGCAAGTACAATGGCATTTGGGGGGTATTACATTCCAGATTATCGCTCGCTATCAAGTTATTTTAAAAGGATTACCTATAGGGCCGGATTGCGTTATGAGGTAAGCGGAGTGGAGGTGAACAACAAAGAAATAAACAACTTTGGCATAACTTTTGGATTTGGTTTGCCGTTGGGTAATTCTTTCTCCAATCTAAACCTAGGATTCGAATTGGGAAGAAGAGGAACTACCGCAGCAAACCTAGTTGAGGAGAGCTATTTTAAATTTAACGTAGGCTTATCCTTAAATGACAGATGGTTTATTAAAAGAAAAATAAATTGATGGCAGTTTTTTTGAATAATCATAAATAACCACTCATATAATTTTCTTTAAGATGTTTTTTTAATGAAAATTTGTACATTAACCACTTTAAAATTAGTAAGATGAAGAAGAAACACTACTTAACGATGATAGCGGTCTTTATGTCGGTTGGATTAAGTATGGCCCAAGCACAAAACCCTGAGTGCATGACCAATCTTTCCATTTACGCAGAACACGCAAAAGTAAAAAATTACGATGCAGCTTATGAACCATGGAAAATGGTATATGAAAGCTGCCCGGATATCAACAAGGCCAATTTCTCTTATGGAGAGAAAATATTGAAGCACAAGATTAAAAATTCTTCTGGTGCGGATAAGGACGGTTATATCCAAGATTTAATGTCTTTGTTTGACAATAGCTTGAAGTATTTTCCAAACAAATTCTCAAAAGCTGGTGTTGCCATAGATAAAGCCCTTTTATCTTATGACAATAAAATGTCTTCTGATGAGCAACTATATGATATGTTGGGCAAAGCTTTTAAGGAAGATAAAGCGAACTTCAAAAATCCAAAAGCACTATACCTGTACTTCTCAAGCTTGGTTGATTTGCATGAGGCGGGTAAAAAAGACCTTCAAGAAGTGTTTGATGTATATGATGATGTAACTGAAAAAGTAGAGGCTGAAAATAAAAAACTTACATCTGCACTTCAAAAACTTTTGGAAAAGGAAGATGCTGGAACAGCTTTGACTTCCAAAGAAAAAAAGTATAAGAAAGTATACGAGACCAATTCCAAGTCTTACGGTCAAATCGCGGCCAGTATAGATTCTAAATTGGGAGCTTTGGCTGATTGTGACAACCTAATTCCTTTATACGAAAAGAGTTATGAAGAGAAAAAAGGAGATGTGAATTGGGTGAAGCGTGCCGTAGGTAGAATGTTCTCCAAAGAATGTACAGATGATCCTATGTTCAGAAAATTGTTTGAAGCACAATTGGCTTTAGATCCTTCTGCGGATGCTTATGTGTATGGAGGTACCCTAAAACAAAAAGCTGGGGATAGCAAAGGAGCTGTTGCTGACTTTAACAAAGCTGTGGAATTGGAAACCGATCCGTACAGAAAATCCAATATCCTATACAAAATTGCCACAACAGTTAGAAGAAGTAGTAAGGCCCAAGCTAGAAACTATGCACAAAAGGCAATCAATGCCAATCCATCCAACGGAAAAGCATATTTGTTAATTGCCAATTTATATGCTACCAGTGCAAATGCTTGTGGAAGTACTCCTTTTGAAAAGAGAGCAATTTACTGGAAAGCTGCCGAAATGGCTAGAAAAGCAGGAAGGGTAGATCCATCCCTAAGTAGTAGAGCCAATAAATCTGCGGCAAGTTATAATGCAAAAGCCCCAACTAAAGAGATGATTTTCAGCTCTGGTATGGCAGGAAAATCTGTAACTTTCAGTTGCTGGGTAGGAGGTAGCGTTAAAGTGCCTAGTCTATAAGGTGAAGCGGATATCCAAAAATAGTTTAAAGTGTTTTGCCACGGTTTTTACCGTGGCAATGCTTTTTATGTCCTGTGGAGATAATTATCAGCGAGTTGGGGAAGAAGCCGTAAAACCGGTTTTTCCGCAAGGAGTGGCCCAAAACTTTACACTTACTTATACAGAAACCATAAAGGAGCTCAGCACACAAGACTCATCCGGCTCTAGAGTGATTGCAGTGCTTACAAGTCCCATTACAGAAGACTATGATAACCTTAGCTTCAAGTTTCGTACCTTTCCAGAAGGGCTTAAAGTGGATTTTTTTGATGAGAAAAATCAAAAAAGTGTCATTACAGCAGATTACGGTATTGTGTATTCACAGACCAACTTGATAGATTTGCAGGGCAATGTGGTCATTGAAAGTCATGATGGTAAAAAACTGGAAACTCCTCAATTGTTCTATGATCGAAAGAACAACTGGATTTTTACAGAAGAAACTTTTACCTATACAAATCCTGAAGATGGTACTGTCATGGATGGAGAGGGGATGGATTTCAACAAAGACTTCAGTTTTTTTAAGGCCCATAAAACCTATGGTTTAATGACCATCAAAGAAGAAGAATAGCATGATCAAAATTTTACGATACACAGAATACCTATACTTGGCAGTGGCTGCCGTTTCCATATATAAAATTGCAGCCCTTTGGAGTGTGGATCCCAAGGAAACCTATATCTTTATTTTCTTTGCGGTAGTTTCAATCGCCATGTTTGCCTTCAGAAGAAGATATCGCAAACGGTTTGAACAACGACAAAAGGATAATCAACAATAGCATTGGATTCCGCGCTGTTAATAATTGTACTTTCTTTACTGTTCTCAGCTTTTTTTTCTGGAATGGAAATAGCCTTTGTTTCCGCCAACAAGATCCATATTGAGATAGAAAAAAAGCAAGAAGGGCTTTTGGCCAAAGTATTGACTTGGCTTACAGAGAAACCCTCCAAGTTTATAGCCACCATGCTTATTGGCAACAATATTGCGCTGGTGATTTACGGGCTTTTCATGGGTGATGTGCTCATGAATTGGTTCCAAGGGTTGGTTCCTACAAATTCAGAGTTTCTAAATTCAATGCTTACGGATTTTAGTTTGTTGTCGCAGACTATCATTTCCACTTTAATTATTTTGCTTACGGCGGAGTTTCTGCCCAAGGTCCTATTTCAGATTTATTCCAACACCCTATTGAAGGTATTGGCGGTTCCAGCCTATTTCTTCTATATTCTGTTTTCCTTCATTTCGTGGTTTGTCATCAAGGTTTCTGACTTTATCCTTCGTGTATTTTTCAAAACTGAAGGAGACGAGGTGCAATTGGCTTTCACTAAGCTCGAATTGGGTGATTATATTACCGAACAAATGGAAACGGTGGAAGAAGAGGATGAGGTGGACTCTGAAATTCAAATATTTCAGAATGCATTGGAGTTTTCCACGGTAAAGGCCCGGGAGGTAATGGTGCCCCGCACGGAGATTACCGCTGTGGATATTGGCGAGACCCCAAAAAATCTGACCAAACTCTTTACTGAAACTGGGTACTCCAAAATTTTGGTGTATAAGGAAACCATAGATGAAATTATTGGTTATGTGCATTCCTACGAACTCTTTAAAAAACCAAAGACCATAAAGAGCATTCTATTGCCGGTGGAATTTGTTCCCGAAACCATGATGATTCAGGATATTCTTAACGTGCTCACCAAAAAAAGGAAGAGTATGGCCGTGGTTTTGGATGAATATGGGGGAACCTCGGGGATTTTGACCGTAGAGGACATTGTTGAGGAATTATTTGGCGAAATTGAAGATGAGCACGATTCCACAGATCTGCATGAAGAACAGCTCAGTGAGAACGTATACAAGTTTTCTGCCCGTTTGGAAGTGGACTACATCAACGAGAACTATAAACTGGAACTTCCCGAAAGTGAAGAATACGAAACCCTTGGAGGGTTGATCGTAAATGAAACAGGAGATATTCCAGAACAGGATTCAGAAGTGAAACTGGATAATTTTACCTTCCATATTTTGGAGGTTTCCAATACAAAAATTGATTTGGTAAGCTTACGGGTTCATCCTGAGGATTAACAATTTCCAGTGCTTTTTAAGCTTTCCTATTTGAAAAGAAAATGGTATTTTCGCCCACTGAAATTATAGAAAACAAGCAGTAAAATGGCAATATTAGAGAATATTAGAAAACGAACAACAGTACTGATACTGATTATCGGTTTGGCGTTGTTCGCATTTGTAATATCCGGGGTCTTCACCAGTAACGATTTTGGCGGTGCAAAAGTGGGTTCCTCGGTGGCAGAGGTAAATGGGGAGAATATTTCCATTGATGACTTTAGAAAAGAGGTGGAGACTGCTTCCAGAAGGTATGGTCCCAATTTTTCTTCCATGCAGTTGGTAAACACTGTGTATGACCAAGAAATAAGAAAAACAATCTTGGATCAGCAATTTGAAGATTTGGGAATTGAAGTAGAGAGTGACCAAATTGTAGAATTTGTAAGAACTTCTGGGTATGCTCAGATTCCAGATTTTCAGGATGAAAACGGAATTTTTAATGAAGAGGTATTTAAAAGTGCCATTGCAGACTGGAAGGTTAATGATCCTTTGCGTTATGATGCTTGGTTGCAAGATGAAAAAGCCATTATCCAATCAGCCAAAGAACGCCTGTATTTCAATTTGATCAAAGGTGGCGCGGGAGCTACATTGACAGAAGGTGAGTTCGACTATAAGTTGACTAATGACAAGGTGGATATTCAGTATGTGCGTGTACCGTACAGCACTATCGCTGATAGTACCATACAAGTATCCAAAACTCAAATTCAATCTTATGTGAGCAATCACCAAAAAGAATTTGAACAAGAAAAAGCTAGAGATATCAGATTTGTATACTTTGAAGAGAAGCCTTCAGCTGAAGACGAGAAAAATGTAGAAGATGCAGTGGTGGCTTTATTGAGCGATTCTGTTGAATATATTCAGGAAAGAAATACTACGGATACCATTTCTGGTTTTAGAAACACCACTGATATGGCTGCTTTCTTGGACAGAAATTCTGATGAGAAATTTGATACTATCTACAAAGCCAAAAAAGATTTGCCATCTATTGTGGCAGATACTTTATTGGCATTGAATGTTGGAGATGTTTACGGTCCTTACCGTGATGGAGATTCCTTCAAGGTTTCCAAAATTATGGGGAAAAAAGCAAATGGGACAGTTAAATCCAGTCATATTCTGATTGCATACGAAGGATCCCTTGAAGGCAATACAGCTATTAAAAGAACCAAAGAGGAAGCTGAGGCAAAAGCCAAGGAGATTTTGGCTGAAGCTAAAAAAGAGGAAACTATATTTGCAGTGCTTGCTAAAGAAAATTCAGATGATTTACAAACTGCCCAAAGAGGTGGTGATATAGGGTACTATCAGGAAGGTGTGAGTAGGCCTCTTGTAGATGAATATACTAAATTCTTAAATGAAAATGCTAAGGATAATATAGACCTTGTCGAAACTAAATACGGTTTCCATGTCATTAAGATTGATGACAAGCAGGATATCGTTCAAGTTGCTACACTTGCTAGAGAAATCGCTCCTTCAGAAGAAACTATCAACACACTGTTTACAGATGCTACAAAATTTGAAATGTCGGCTTTGGATGCAGATGCAGATGCTTTTGGGACTATTGCAAAAGAAGAGGGCTTTTCTGTAAGACCAGTTAACAAAATCAAGGAAATGGATGAGAACCTTCCTGGTCTTGATTCACAACGTGGGGTTGTTCAGTGGGCTTTCAACGAAGATACTAAGGTGGGAGATATCAAACGTTTCAATGTAAATAATGGTTACGCCATTGTGCAGCTTACCAAAAAATACAAGAAAGGATTAATGTCTCCAGAGGATGCTTCCGCGACAGCTTTGCCTAAAATCAGAAAGGAACTTAAAGCAGAGCAGATTATTGCCGCAAATCAAGGTAAGACCATGGAAGCTATTGCTTCAGATAACAATATTAGCTTAAGTAGTGCGACTTCTGTGGGCATAAAATCCCCTACTATTCCTGGTGCTGGTAGAGAACCATTGGTTGTGGGGACGGCTTTTGCCTTGGATAAGGATCAAACTTCTGGTTTAATTGAAGGAGAGACAGGTGTGTTCATGATCAAGACCACCAGAAAAACCGAAGGTCCTAAATTGGATAATTTCAGCACCTATGCCAACAACTTAAAAAGTAGTGCGGCCAATAGAGTGAATACAGCGGTTTACAACGCACTTAAAGACGATGCTGACATAGAAGATATGCGTGCTACTTTTTACTAGAAAGTAGTAAAGATATAGAGCAAAAAAGCCCCTTTAAGGGGCTTTTTTAGTTTTCTTGAAAAAGTTCTATGGTAAAATCAAGAAGTTCCCTGCCTCCTGTTTTACCGTGTCCAGGTACTACTATCCGAGCTTCTGGATATTTGGATTTAACCTTGGAGACAGTTTGAGACCATTCAGCCGTATTGGCATCGGCCAAGTTTCCTTTTCCGGCTCCCAAGGACTTCATCAAACAACCTCCAAAAAGAACTTGATCTTTGGGAAAATAGCCAATAATATTGTCCGCAGTATGTCCCTCGCCCAAATAATCCAATATGATTTTTTCCTTTCCAATTTGGATTTCCAATGAGTTTTTAAACCCATTTTGAGGTAACTCTCCGTTTTTTTCGGAAACTAATGCGATTGTCTTTTCGTTGGCATAGGAAGGAATATTTTTGGCATGAAATGCGCTCAAACCTCCCAAACAATCATCATGGAAGTGAGTGGCAACAATAGCTTTTACCTTGGATTTTAACTCCTTTTCAATCCAATGGATTAAATCATTCGAGATGGGGTCGTCAATTGCGGTATCAAAAATAATGGCTTCACCGTGGTCAATTACAACCAGACCGTTACAGCCTACCTTGCCCCAAGTATCAGTTTCTAGATAGGTTATATGTTGAAAAGTTTGAGGGGAAAGCTGTGTGATATTAAAGGTTTCGCTTTCGTGGCTAATTAGATTTCCGGAGGTTTTGCAGTTCAAAAAAGTGAATAGACAGCATCCTAAAATAATGGATTTTTTCATGTTGATGATAAGAGCATTTTGGAGAATAAAATATGAGTTCTATATCCCTTGTCATAAAAATAGCTCAAAGTTTTTTCATTTCCCGTAACCATGATAAAATCCCCGCCCCAAGCACCCAAACTTTTAATTGCTCCGGGATAATCACTAAATAACTTGGACTTTATAGTAGGAACACCTAAGATTTTAGATAACAATATCTCGTGTTTTTCCATTAAATCTTCAAATTCTTCTAAAGAAGAAGCCGAAATCATTTGTTGGGTGATCAAAGAAACATCTTGAATCAATCTTTCTTTGTTAAACTCTTTTGTTTTATAACTGGCAATGGCCTTTTTGCTGCTCTGCTTTTGATTGAGATAAATAAAATAAAGAGACTCTTTAAAGGAGGGCTCAAAGTTCACTTTTGCCACATGGGGCGTGCCTTCTCTTAGTTGGTAGGTAATAGGAGTGTTGTGCTGGGCACAGGCAATGTCATAACCACTTCCACCAAAGGCATTCCATAATAATTGATAGGCATCCACTTCTGCCCATTGCGCCAAATTATTGATGAGGGTAGAAGAGGTTCCCAGTCCCCAATCTCTTGGAAAATCTAGTTTAGTCTCCACTTGTACTCCAAGTGAGCCCAGAAGAAAATCGGGATTTTGTCGTTTGGCTTCCAAGAGTAATCCCGACAAGGTTTTTGATGCTTCTTTATCCGAAGATGAAATTACCTCAAAATGCTTCAAATCAAACTCAGCTTGAAACCAGATTTCGTTTTTTTCATTAAGACTTTTCCAGTGTAATGCTTTGATGTTATTTGAAGTGATTTTAAGGGATTGTCCGTATTTTGTGGGTATGGCAAGTCCCATGGCACCATCTAAGATGGCATACTCCCCAGAGAGCAACAATTTGCCATTGCTGTAAAACTCTTTCTTCATTAGTTGGATTGCATCTTTTCCAAGGCTTCCTTTACGGCTGCATTGGTCACGGTTTGGTCTTTGAAGTACTCCACCAACTGTTTCTTTTCATGCTCCGAAGCACCCATTTGGTTGAGCATGTTCAGTAAATGCATTTTCATGTGCCCTTTTTGGATTCCGGTGGTCACCAAAGAACGAAGCGCAGCAAAGTTCTGTGCAAGTCCGGCCACTGCCACAATTTGCATCAATTCTTTTGCCGAAGGATTTTGAAGAATTTCCAAAGCCAACTTCACCATGGGATGTAAAGAGGTTAGTCCACCTACAGTACCCAGTGCTAAAGGAACTTCAATCCAAAATTTAAAAACACCATCTTCAATGGCTGCATGGGTCAAGCTGGAATAGGTTCCTTCCTTGGCTGCATAGGCGTGAACACCGGCTTCAATGGCCCTGAAATCATTACCAGTGGCAAGAACTACGGCATCAATGCCGTTCATCACCCCTTTGTTATGGGTTACAGCTCTAAACGGTTCCACTTTGGCGATATGTACCGCCTGTACCATTTTTTCAGCAAATTCTTCTGATGAAATATCTTGCTCTTTCAAATCTGAAACGGGACAACTGACCTCGGCCTTTACCAAACAATTGGGGACATAATTGGACAAAATGCTCATGACCACCTCAATATCCTTTTCTTCTGCCGTAAAATTTTCGTGAACACTTGCTTTTTCTTTAAGTGTTTTGGCGAATTGCTCCAAACATGAATTGATGAAATTGGCACCCATGGCATCCAACGTCTCAAAAGTGCAGTGCAATTGATAGTAGTTGTTGATTTTATCAGTTTGATTTCTAAGTTCAACAGTTTTGATGCCCCCACCACGTTTTTCCATGTTTTTGGTGATAGATGAGGTACTTGCTAGAAGTGTTGGTTTTAGGTCATCAAAGAATCGGTTGAGTTTTTGTGCATCACCATGATACATAAAATGTACTTGACCTACCTTTTCTGTACCAAGAATTTCTGTTTTGAATCCGCCGCGTGTTAACCAATATTTTGCTGCCTTACTGGCTGCGGCCACCACAGAGCTCTCTTCAATGGCCATGGGAATGGCATATAACTTGTTGTTGATTAAAAAATTAGGAGCTATTGCAAATGGCAAATAGTAGTTGGAAAGCGTATTTTCTATAAACTCATCATGCAGTTTCTGAACCTCGAAGTCGGTATTCCAATACCGTTCCAATAGCTGTTTTGTGGCTTTGGCATCCTTGGTGCAGTTATTGGCTATCCAATCTATTTTTTCTGCTTTGGAAAGTCTTGAAAACCCTTCAACGGGAGTATCCATAGTGCTTGGTTAAAGGATTCAAATATACGGATAATGGCACTTTGGTCTCAATCCCCCAAAGCTTGAAGAATTTTCTTCAGATTTATGGCTTAATTAGTGTTACAATTGTAACACTAAAGTTTATTTTTTGGATAAATATTAGTAAACTTGACAGTTTTTAATCAATTTTTGACTTCATGAATAAACAGTTCCTCCTGTTCTTATCCATTTTTGGATTTTTAACGCTTGCAACTGCTCAACAGAAAAAAATCACCCTCGAGGAAATCTGGAGAGGAGAATTTAGAACAGAATACATGGATGTACTTCGTTCCATGAAAAATGGCAAGCAGTACACCATTCTAAATTTCAATCGTTCATCACAATCAAGTAGTTTGGATAAATACGATTATGAATCTCTTGCAAAAGTGGAAACCATTGTAACTTCTTCGGATGACATTCCGTTTTTTACATCTTACACGTTTAGTGATGATGAATCAAAGGTGATTTTAGCCACTGAGATTGAACCCATATTTAGACATTCACGTCTTGGGATTTATTATGTATACGATGTGGACTCCAAAGCTCTGGTTAAAATTTCTGATGTCAAAATACAAGAACCTTCACTTTCTCCTGATGGTACAAAGGTGGCCTATGTATTGGACAATAATCTTTACATTTTCGATATCGCATCCGAATCAACCCAACAACTAACCAAAGATGGCAGCAAAGGAACCATTATTAATGGGGTTACGGACTGGGTTTATGAAGAAGAGTTTGCATTTGTACGAGCATTTGAATGGAACAGTGATGGTACCAAAATCGCTTTTTTACGTTTTGATGAAACCAATGTGCCCAATTTTTCAATGGATTTTTACGGAACGGGTCTATATCCCTTTCAATATGAGTTTAAGTATCCCAAAGCTGGTGAGGAAAATTCCAAAGTGACCTTACACATGCTTGATGTACAATCGGGGAACATTTCTAATGTGGATTTAGGGAATGCTTATTACATTCCAAGGATCAAATGGATGAACAATCCTGATCATTTAAGTGTGCAGACCATCAACAGGCATCAGAATCATTTAAAACTACATTCGGTAAACGCCAAGGATAACACCGTATCATTATTATTGGAAGAAAAGGACAAAGCTTATGTGGATATCGATGATGATTTAACCTTCTTGGACGATGACAGTTTTATTTGGACGAGTGAAGTGGATGGATACAATCATCTATACTTACACAAAAAAGATGGTAAGCTCAAGAACCAAATCACAACAGGTCCATGGGAGGTAACTTCATACTACGGATACGATGAAACCAATGATAAAATCTACTATCAATCTGTTGAAAATGGTTCTATTAATCGAGATGTGTATAGTATTTCAAGCTCTGGGAAACATAAAAAAAGGTTGAGTAGTAAAGAAGGAACAAATTCAGCAGCTTTTAGTACAGATTATACCTACTATATCAACACGTTCTCCAGCGCCACCACACCTTACGAGTTTACTTTGCACAAGGTGGCAGAAGGGAAGAAAATAAAGGATGCTAAAACAAACAACGAATTGGTTTCCAAAGGAAGATTGATAAAAGACAATGCCGCTCTATTTAGCAAGTTGAAAGGTTATGAGATGGTTCCCAAAGAATTTTCCACCATTAACATTAATGGAAACGACCTGAACATGTGGATGCTGAAGCCAAAGGATTTTGATCCCAACAAGAAATATCCGTTGTTAATGTTCCAATATAGCGGTCCTGGCTCTCAACAAGTGGCTAATAGATGGATGGGCAGTAATGATTACTGGCATGAAATGTTGGCTTCTGAAGGATATATTGTAGTATGTGTGGATGGAAGGGGAACCGGTTATAAGGGGCGTGACTTTAAAAAAGTAACCTACCTTAATTTGGTGAAATATGAAACGGAAGATCAGATTGCTGCTGCCAAAAAATTAAGCGAACTGCCCTATGTGGATGAAAATAGGACAGGAATTTGGGGATGGAGCTTTGGCGGACATATGAGTACCAACTGCATATTGAAAGGCAACGATACGTTTGAAATGGCTATTGCCGTTGCTCCGGTTACTTCATGGAGGTTTTACGATACCATTTACACCGAAAGGTTTATGAGAACTCCGCAGGAGAACCCAGAAGGATATGACAATGAGTCTCCATTCAACTATCCAGAACTATTGAAAGGCAAGTATTTGTTGGTACACGGTTCTGGGGATGATAATGTTCATGTACAGAATACCATGCGCATGGTTGAAGCATTGGTGCAGGCCAACAAGCAATTTGACTGGGCCATTTACCCCGACAAAAATCATGGTATTTATGGTGGCAACACAAGATTGCACTTGTTCACCAAGATGACCAACTTCATCAAAGAAAATTTGTAACCAAACTTTAAAAATATATGTCAGATATTGTAAAACCAGCCCATGAAAAGACCCTTTTGGGTCACCCGCAAGGCCTCTTTTACCTCTTTTTTGCCGAATTGTGGGAACGCTTCAGTTTCTACGGAATGCGTGCTTTGCTCACGCTCTACATGGTCAATGTTATATTTGAAGCTTTATCTACAAGAGATTACGCGGCGGCGGCAGTATATGCTTCCTATGGCTCCATGGTATATGCCTCTACGGTAATTGGCGGAAAAATATCAGACTCTATTTTAGGAATGCGTTCCTCCATATTCTTGGGAGGTATTTTAATGGCTTTAGGTCATTTTGTGCTAGCTATTGAAAACAATATGGCTTTCTTTTTGGCTCTGGCTTTTATAATTGTAGGCAATGGTTTTTTCAAACCTAACATATCCACATTTGTAGGGACGCTATACAAGGATGGGGACCCTAGAAAAGACTCTGGGTTCACCATATTTTATATGGGAATCAATATAGGAGGGTTTATCTCTCCATTGCTTTGTGGTTGGTTGGGTCAGGCCTATGGATGGCACTACGGTTTTGGTTTGGCCGGTATTGGTATGTTGACCGGACTTCTGTTCTTCTGGAGTGGAATTAAAAAGAATGTATTTGGAGAAGGAGGTAAACCACCTAGTATGGAAGTATACCAAAAAAAGGTTTTAGGTTTGCCACAACATAATTTGGTTAAGCTATTGGCTTTTTTATCCGCTCCGTTGGTTGCCTTTTTGCTCTATTCATATAAGTCACTTGGAGAAGAAGGTACTGCATTTGGAGATATCAATATTGTTAATCTGCTGTTTTATTTAATTGGTATTGCTGTGATTGTTTACATGGCAACCATTATGATCAAAGCTACAGCTGATGAACGGAAAAAGCTTTTTATGGCTTTGTTGATCACCTTTTTCATGACCATTTTTTGGGGATTTCATGAATTGCATGGAAGTGTAATTACTTTATTTGCGGCACGAAATGTGAATCTTTCGCTTATTAACGCTAGCCAAACCAACGCTTTGAACTCCATGTTCATTGTTATTCTCTCCATTCCTATATCTATCATGTGGACCAAGTTGGCAAAGATGAAATTAAACCCTAGAACCCCTTATAAATTTGGTATGGGCTTGGTATGGGCTGGATTAGCTTTTTATGTGGTTTCTTTAAGTGGAGCAAGTGCTGATGAAAATGGAATGGTGCCTTTTTCGTATTTGTTAATGCTTTATTTCTTGATTTCTGTTGGAGAATTATTCATGTCGCCCGTTGGGCTTTCCAAAATAACGGACTTGTCTCCGAAACGTATCGTGGCCTTTATGATGGGAGTTTGGTTCCTTTCTTCGGCCTACGCTTTTCAAATAGTAGGGTTTATCTCTAAACAGTTGGCTATAGAAAGTGATGACAGTAATGTTGGTGGTTTTGATACCTTGCATGTCTATTTAGATGGCTTCAGTCTTATTGCAAAATACGCTTTGGTAGCTGGTATAGTTGTTTTGGTTTTTGGACCTCTTATGAAAAAATTGATGGGCAACGTTCATTGATTTTTGCTCATCTCGAAAATATAAAATCCCTTTTCGCGTGTATCGTGAAAGGGGATTTCTTTTTCAACACAGGTCTTTTTCCAGCGGGAGACATAACTTTTATAATTACTGCCATCAACAAGGACCATTTTAGGTTGAATGGAATCCAACAAACGCTCCAAGTTGATTTTTGGGGATTGGGTCAAGAGTACATAATCCAATTGTTGGGTTTCAGGATAAATCCCCAGACTATCCATAATGTATAGTATTTTACCTTGAATTGTATAGTTGTTTTTTAGTGTATGGGAAGAAGAAGATTGGATTCGCTCTGCAATGGAATAATTGGTTGTAATACGATTAAGATTTGAAGTGTCATGGGCATGAATATTTAAATTTTGACCTGTTTGATGTAGTAAAACCGTGTTTTTAGTTTGGTGGAGAAGAATAAGATTTTCTTTTTGACTAAGTTGATATTGTTCCCAAACGGCCCAAGTTTGAAGTGCAATGATTCCAATTGAAAGTACTAAGGCAGTTTTCCATCTGGGTTTGGATAGGAAAACGACCAATGCGATAAGCGTCAAATAACCCAAAATCAATTGAAAGCCATCAAAAGGGATATCTTTTATGATAAAACCCTCTTGCTGTGCCACCCAACCAATTATAGTATTCATTGTTTTGATGACCCAGTTGTAACCTTGAACTAAAAAAGAGGGTAGCAAATTGAACAGAGCCAATGTAATGGTAAGAATGCCCATTCCCAAAATCAAACCCAAAAAGGGAATGACGAGAAGATTGGAAACAAAGAACAGTGCAGGAAATTGATGAAAATAAAACAGGCTAATAGGTAGAACGCCTAACTGTGCTGCAATGCTTACCGAAAGTAACTGCCAAGCTTTTCTGATGACAAAATTATCGGGGAACCAGAACCGTTGCAGTTTGGGATATATCCAGACGATGGACAAAACCGCGGCATAACTCATTTGAAATCCAACCTGAAAAAGCATCAAGGGCTGTATCAAAAGAATGAAAAACATGGACAAGGCCACAATGTTGAACGAATTGGTAGGCCGGTTCAGGTATAGTGCGTAGGCCAGAAAAGTGAACATGGTCACTGCTCGTACAATGGAAGGAGAAAGTCCAGCTATAAAAGCGTACCCCCATAACAATAGTACAATAAGCAATAATTTGAGAGTTTTACCTTTAGGTAATCGTTCTAAAGGGGACAAAACAAATTGTAAAATCAAGAGCAAGATGCCCACATGCAGTCCCGATACCGCCAAAATATGCACTGCTCCAGCGTTGGTGTAATTGTTATAAGTGCTTTCAGAAATATCATCTCTTTCTCCTAACAACAATGCTTGAATTACACCAAGTTCATCTTTTCCGAACGATTCTTGCTTTAATTTTGAAATGATATGTTCCCTAGCATTTGTGGCTATGCCCAACAAAGTCCAAGAGGGATTATCCAGAACCAAAATTGACTTTTTATCTGTCTGGATTTGATGAAAAATGCCCAGTTTCTTCAGATAATCTTTATAATTGAATTGATGTGGATTCAGTGGTGGTTTGATGTCTTCCACATTGGAGGATACGTACAATTCTTCATCCACATGGTACTTTGATTGCATTGCATCAATAGGAACACTTAAAATCAGCTTTCCATGGCATTTTTGATTATCCTTTGCGATTACTTGTGCCACATAACGTTGGGAAAAAGAATTGGACTTCATGACTTCCCGCACTTTTAAGTGCCATGAACTTTTCTTGCTCAAATCATGATGGGAATAATGATTTTTTAACCCTGTAGAAATCTGTATACCTACCACAAAAACGCCAACAAGTACGGTTATTAGTGCGGTGGTGATTTTCAAAATAAGGAAATCCTTCTCGTGATTGTTTGACTTTCAATCCATAGAAAACCAGCAGCAAAACCAATAGGGTAATGACAGAGATTTGTGGGGTTATTTCAAAATAAAAGCCCAGCAGAATACCTACAATAAGGTATAGCGTCAATCGAATTGACACAAAATCAAAAACGCGCATTAAAGAATACGCATGGCTTTAACAAAAGCATAGTTCCAATACCCTTCCCGTAGGGAAGACACCAAAACGCCTCTGGAGGTTGTGGCGTGAATAAATTTTACATCGTCACCTTTTACATCTACCACTAATCCTACATGGTTGATACGGTTTCCACTTTTGCTGGTCTTGAAAAAGAGAAGATCTCCTTTTTGAACTTGCCTCACTTTTATGGGTTGTCCTTCGCGGGCCATGAGGTAAGAAGTTCGGGGAAATGCAATGTCATTTTCCTGTAATGCAACATAGATCAATCCAGAGCAATCCATACCTCTTTTGGTAGTGCCCCCATATTTGTATCGCGTTCCGGAAAAAGTCATGGCCGTGGAAATAATGGCCTCTGCCTTGTTGTTTTTTCGTTCTTCCTTTCTGGATTTTCGGGAAGATGTGTCTTCGGTGGACCCCTCTACCGAAACGGTTCGGGTCTTGCTGTAGGTACGTTTTCTTTTGCCCGGCCCACAGGCCACTACGGCAAAAAACAATAGTAAGAAAAGGGTTTTTTTAAGCATCCAAGAAATAGTTTTACATTCTCGGAAGCTAAATCTAAGCATTTTTGACGATTAATTGGGCCGCCAATTGACTGGCGCCTTTTCCGCCCAATTTTTTCTTTAGTGTTTTGTAGTCGGTCAAGATGCGTTTCCTGTTTTCTCCTTCAATTATTTTTGATAGTTCAACCTTTAGGTTTTTGGAAGTTAATTCATTTTGAATCAATTCTTTGACAACTTCTTTGCCCATAATTAAATTCACCAGTGAAATGAAATCCAATGTAATGATTCGCTTGGCAATTTGATAAGAAATCCAATTTCCTTTGTAGCACACCACTTGAGGGATTTCAAAAAGAGCTGTTTCCAAAGTCGCGGTTCCGCTGGTGACCAATGCAGCATGCGAATGTTTCAATAATGAATAGGTCTGGTTGGATACAAAACTTACATTTCCGTTCAAAAAAGAAGTGTAAAAAACATCTGGAAGGCTCGGGGCGCCGGCGATTACAAATTGATAATCGGCAAAATCCTTTTGTACGGAGAGCATTATCGACAACATCTTTTGTACTTCTTGTCGTCTGCTACCAGGAAGTAATGCAATGATTGGTTTTTGTGGGTCAAGATTGTTTTCACTTCGGAAGGTAGCTTCGTCTGCAAGTTCAGTATTCTCTATGGCATCAATCAATGGATGGCCTACAAAATTTACGGGGTAACCATGTTTTTTTTCATAAAACTCTTTTTCAAAAGGAAGGATCACGTACATGCTGTCAATATCCCTTTTGATTTTTTTGATTCTACCCTCCCGTGACGCCCATATTTGTGGAGAGATGTAGTAATTGGTTTTAAAGCCCTGTTTCTTGGCCCATTTGGCAATGCGAAGGTTAAATCCTGAAAAATCAATAAAAATGACGATATCCGGATTAAACTTTTGAATGTCTTCTTTACAAAATGCAATGTTTTTAAAAATGGTTGGGATGTTCTTGATGACCTCCAAAAACCCCATAAAGGCCATTTCTTTATAGTGTTTGGCCAATTGTCCTCCAGCATTTTGCATTAAATCACCACCCCAACAACGAATTTGCGCCTCTTCATCCTCTTTTATAAGAGCTTTGATGAGGTTGGAACCATGCAGGTCTCCAGAGGCTTCACCGGCTATGATGTAGTACTTCATGGGCTATTTGCTGATGGCAGGTTTATCCAAATACTTTATAGAACAAAATAATCAAAGCGGTCAACAAGGTTGCAATCATTACTCCTCTTGCCCTGTGTTCCCTTTTTATTCGAAGGAAACCAAAGAATGCCAAAAGATTCAATATGGCTCCCAACGCAAGCAAACTACCCAAATACCCTTGGCTTTTGGCAGCTTGGAAAGTCTCCAAAATACCTAAATCTGAAAAAAGAAGAATGTAAATTAGGGTTCCGAAGGTGTTCGCAATAATACCTACCAAAAAACCAATCAATATTTCTTTTCTGTTGTTCATTCTAAATTCCAGTTATTTATTTGATGTATGGCATGGTGCGCAGTAAGGTCAAACTGTGTTGGAACTACCGAAATGTAGTCTTGTGCCAATGCCCATTCGTCTGTGTCCTCGCCCTTATCTAAAAGTTCAAATTCGCCGGTCAGCCAATAATAGTTTTTACCAGATGGACTTGTACGTTCGTCAAATTGCTCTTTCCAATTACCTCTGGCCTGTCTACAAACTTTAACGCCCTTGGGCTTATCAGAAGTTCTTGGAATGTTTACGTTTAGTACGGTCCCTTTGGGAATGCCATTGTTTAGAGCTTCCAAAACTATTTTTTTGATAGAGGACAGGGCAGGCTCAAAATTGGCTTCCCAAGAATAATCGCATAAAGAAAAACCAATAGCGGGTATTCCCTCAATTCCAGCTTCAATGGCAGCGCTCATGGTGCCAGAGTAAATAACATTGATAGAAGAATTGGCTCCATGATTGATTCCACTCACGCAGATGTCAGGTTTTCTGTCCAAAATGACGCGTAGCGCCAATTTTACGCAATCCGCTGGAGTTCCACTGCAGCTATATTCCGTTGGGGCTCCTTCATTTTGGTCAATGACCACTTTTTTGGAAAACAAGGTGCTATCAACAGTAATAGCGTGCCCCATTCCAGATTGCGGACTATCTGGTGCCACTACAACGACATCCCCAATCTCTTTCATAATCTTGATCAGAGCCCTAAGTCCAGGAGCTGTGATTCCATCATCATTGGTAACCAGAATGAGTGGTTTTTCCATGTTGTATAATTAATGGCGTAAAAATACGTTTTTCATAAGGATATGGAGCCTAGGCCGTTTAACAAAAAATTAAATGGTATCTACAGGACTGGCACGGTTTTTTCAGTATCTTAGGGAATCCATATAACTAGAAACTACGGATGACGTAATGAAGATTTGGCAGTATATGGTCAGATAAATTCGCTCCCACAAAGAAAAATTTATGAAAAAGAACTTCATATTGGCGCTATTAATAATACTTGTAGCAGTGGCGTCCTGCAGTTTTACCAACAAATCTTTTGAAAACGACGACAAGGATAAATTGTTGTTGGATCTGATTACCTACGTATTGGAACGTGGACATTATGAACCTAAGGATTTGAATGACAATTTCAGCTCCAATGTTTTTGATGATTTTATTGATATCCTTGATCCTACAAAAAGATATTTTTTGCAAAGTGATATTCGTGAATTTGAGAAATACAGATTCATGATTGATGATGAAATTCGTAATACGGATATTACATTCTTCAATGTAGTGTATCAACGTTTAATGAAGCGTATGGATGAGGCAAAAGAGATTTATACTGAAGTCTTGACCAAACCTTTTGATTATACCATTGATGAGACCATCAATATTGATTACAAAAACCAAGAGTTTGCGGCTAATAAAAAACAATTGAAAGAACGCTGGAGAAAACAGCTGAAATACAATACATTGGCTGTTTTTGAAAACAAGGTGGAAAACAAAATAGTGGAAATTCAGCAGTCTGTAGGTGATGAAATTGCTTCACAATCCTATTCGTTCAGTGCAATTCCCATGAAAGTTAATAAACAGTTGACGGAAGAAGAGGCTAGGGAAAATACCAAGAATACCTTGAATGAATTTTTCGATTTCATTGACGATTTAGATCGTCAAGATTGGTTTGTGCAATACATTAATACCATAGTTGAAGAGTTTGATCCCCACACTTTCTATTTTGCTCCTGACGACAAAGAAAAATTTGACATCGGAATGTCTGGTAAATTTGAGGGGATTGGAGCTCGTTTGCAGAAAAAACCAGAAGGAGCCAAAATAGTTGAAATCATCTCTGGAGGTCCCGTATGGAGAGAGCAAAGCCTTGAAGTAGGCGATGAAATATTAAAAGTGGGCCAAGATGGAGATGAACCAACAGACATTGTTGGTATGCGATTGGACGATGCCATCAAATTGATAAAAGGCCCTAAAGGAACCATTGTGGACCTTACCGTTAGAAAGGTTGATGGTACCATTGAGGAGGTTTCAATTACGCGCGATGTTGTGGAGTTGGAGGAATCTTACGCCAAATCGGCAACCATTGAAAAAGATGACAATAAATTTGGTTTGATCAATCTACCCAAGTTTTATGTAGATTTTGAGGATTATACTGAAAGAAATGCAGCCACCGATGTTGCCAAAGAAGTAGAGCGTTTAAAAGAAGAAGGCGTTGAAGGAATTGTACTTGATTTAAGAGATAATGGAGGAGGTTCCCTAAAAACTGTTGTGGAAATGGCCGGGTTGTTCATCAAAGATGGGCCAATTGTGCAGGTACGCTCATCAGGTCAGCGTAAAGAAGTGCATGAAGACAAGGATGAACGCATTCAGTGGGATGGTCCCTTGGTAATATTGGTGAACGAACTTTCTGCCTCTGCCTCGGAAATTTTGGCTGCTGCTATGCAGGATTATAAAAGAGCCGTAGTCATTGGAAGTAAGCAAACTTTTGGAAAAGGAACCGTACAAAATGTAATTCCTTTGGATAATATCGTGCGAAGCAATGAGCATGGTGACTTGGGAGCCATAAAACTGACCACTCAGAAATTTTACAGGATCAATGGGGGTTCAACCCAGTTGGAAGGTGTAAAGAGCGACATTGTTGTTCCGGACAAATACAGCTATATCGATTTGGGTGAGCGTGATCAAGAAAACCCACTGGGGTGGGATAAAATTACTCCGGCGGATTATGAAGCTTGGGATGGTTATATCGATTTTGAAACCACCGTGTCCAATAGCAAGAAAAGGATGGCCAACAATGCTCAGATCAAATTGATTGAGGAGAATGCTAAATGGTTGAAAGAGCAACAGGATGAAACAATTATTTCCCTGAGCTATGATTCTTACGTTAAGAAGGGAGACGAAGCCAAAAAGCGTTCAGAGAAATTCAATAGCTTAAGGGATTATGACTCTAAGCTTACCTTCCAATCTCTAAAATACGAAACGGAATTGTTTACCCAAGATTCAGTGCTTCGTGAGAAAAGGGACAGATGGCACAAAAATTTAGCTAAAGATATTTATGTTGAAGAAGCGGTAAATGTGTTGAAAGACCTTCAATTGAACAATATCAAGAGCACTGAGCGTAAGTTAGCTAGTGTAAAGGGATAATTCAATTGTCTCTGAAAAATATTAGCCAGCCATTTCGGTTGGCTTTTTTATTGAAGAGATGTTTAGTTTTGCACCAAATCTTTAGGTTTGAAAAATAAAACCATATACACCCTACTTTTAATAATCTGTATCGTTGGCTTTTGGCTATTTGAAAATTTCTACACCCCTGCCAAATATTCCAACCCTAAAGCTGATGCTCACAATGGTATGGATAAAGATTGGTTGCCTAGATCTACAACCGGAATGATTGTGCAACACGAGCATTTTGTCTTGTCTTATAGTGAACCACATGAACAGGCAGAGTGGGTGGCCTATCAACTAAAGAAAGAACACCTAACCTATGATGATCGAGAAAGACCCTACTTTATTGAAGACCCAAAAGTAAAAAGCAAGTCCGCAGACTGGAAAAATTATAGAGGTTCTGGATATGACAGGGGGCACTTATGCCCGGCAGGAGACAGAAGATTTTCGGAATACGCCTATAATGAAACGTTTTATACCAGTAACATCAGCCCTCAGGACAGGGAATTTAATGCAGGTGTTTGGAACCGATTGGAACAACAAGTACGCTTTTGGTGCAAAAAGTATGGGGATTTGATTGTTGTTACTGGAGGTGTCTTGGAAGATGGACTGGAGGAGATTGGAACAGAGGATGTGGATGTCCCGGACCATTTTTACAAAATAATACTTAGAAATAATGATGATTCATCTAGCGCGTTGGCTTTTTTGATACCCAATGAACCATCAGGGCAATCCATACAGCACTTTTTGGTTTCCATAGATCAAGTTGAAAACATTACCGGGATTGATTTTTTTGAAAAGCAATCTAAAGATTGGCAGGAAAAAGTTGAGGGACAAATACAAAAATCTGGTTGGAAATTTTAAATACCATCTTTCAATCTGTTCGAATCGAGCTTTAAGAAAATGAACAAGAGCATGGTGAAAAATATTAATCCAGAACCACCATAGCTAAAAAACGGTAGAGGAACCCCAATGGTGGGTAATAGACCTATCACCATCCCTATATTGATAAAATAATGGAACACTAAAATGGAAATGACACCATAACCGTACATTCGGTTGAAGTCGCTCTTTTGCCTTTCTGCAAGTTGTATCAGTCTCAAAAAGAAAATAGAGAAAAGTAGGATTACAGAAACCGTTCCCAAAAAGCCCCATTCTTCACCCACAGAACTAAAAATATAATCCGTATGTTGTTCTGGTACAAAATCCCCTTTTGTACGTGTTCCTTCCAGAAAACCTTTTCCAAAAAAACCTCCGGATTCAATGGCTTTTTCAGATTGATAGGTATTATAGCCAATGGTTTTCCGAATTTCCTCCAACTTACTTTCATCCTTTTCCAAGCTTAACCACAAAGCAAAACGATCCCTGTGGCGCTGTTCAAAAACATTGTCGTAGACAAAATCAACCGATAAGGAGAAAAGAACGGAAAGTATGATGGTGCCAATTACCGGAATGAAAGGGATTTTTAAAGATGCTTTCTTGAATGTATACATCAAAATTGTGAGAATTACCAAGCCAATGGCCACCCATACAGTTCCGAACATCAAGGTGGTGGTAAACAACACTACCATGAACAATAATATTCCAAGGTAAAACAATGGGAATCCTTCTCTAAAGAGCACAAAAAACAGGGAAAAGTAGATTAGAGCACTTCCTGGATCAGGTTGAGGGAGTATTAAGAGTGCAGGAATCAGAATGATTATGACAGCAAATAGTTGGTGTTTTCCTGTTTTTAAATCGGTTTGTATATCACTCAAAAACTTGGCGAGTGCCAAAGCGGTCGTAACCTTGGCCAATTCTGATGGCTGAAGGTTAAAGAAGCCTAAATCATACCAAGAGGTTGCTCCTGCTATTGTTTTTCCGAAGAGAAAAAGACCAAGCAATAGTATAATGGAGACAATATAAAAAATGGATGCAAACCGTTCAAAAAGGTTAGCTTCGACAAATAGCACCAAGATAATTCCCCAAAAAGCCAATCCGATGAAAAAGAGCTGTTTGCCATATAATGTGGAAAAATCAAAAATTGAAGCTTCTGGGCCGGTCAATGTGGTAGAATAAATATTGACCCACCCTATGAGGACTAAAAGTGCATAGAGAAAAACAGTAAGCCAATCTATTCTTCCAAAGAGCCCTTTACCAGACATATTCGTTTATCTTAAAAGGTTCTCCACTATAAGGTTTGGCATATTCATGTTCCAAGGTTTTTTCCAACATGCGTTTTTCCAAATCTTTTCTTGTGATTTCACCTTTTATATATTTTTCAATCAATAGTGATGCAATATGACCTGCATATCGTCCGCCATAATATCCATTTTCAATGTACACTGCCAGGGCAATCTTGGGATTCTCTATAGGGGCGAAGGCCACAAAAATGGAATGGTCCGTAAGTTGCATACGTTCCCCATTTACCCGGATGAAATTTTCAACCGTACCTGTTTTTCCGGCAATTTCAATTCCAGGAACCTGGATCCATCGGGCAGTACCATATTTATAAACATTGGCCATGCCTTCAATAACAGGTTCAAAATGTTTGCGGTCTATGGTGGTATAGTGGGGTTCAGTGTATCTGGGGTCAATAGATCCGGTAGTTCCGATGCTTTTTAGCACATGGGGAGTGTAGAAATAACCTCGATTGGCTATGGCGGCGGTCATGTTGGCCAGTTGTAGGGGCGTGGCCGCTACCTCTCCTTGCCCAATGGAATTGGAGATAATATACGAAGAGGACCATCTATTATCGCCATAGGCACGGTCATAATAGGCCTTATTGGGAATTCGACCAGGACTTCCGGTTGGTAGGTCCGTTCCCAAATAGTCTCCCAGGCCAAAGCTTCTCATATGTTTTTCCCAGACATCCATACCCTCGTCAGTGGTGGGGTATTTGCCATAGATCTTTCTAAAGGTTCCGGCAAAGTAGGCATTGCAGGAATGGTAGATTCCCGAGTTCATATTACGTACACCTCCTCCGCAATGACATCCTCTCAAAGTATTGCCCACATAAAAACCATTATAGCATCGGAATTTTGTATCGGTGTCTATGACCCCTTCTTGCAAGGCTACCAGGGCATTAAGAATCTTAAAAGGGGATCCGGGCGAGGGATGTGCCAAAATAGAACGGTCCCATGTGGGTTTGGAAATGGTATCGTAATGTAGTTTTGAATAATTCTTGGAGCGTTCCCTGCCGACCAAAAGGGAGGGGTCGTACGTAGGACCGGAGATCATGGCCAAAATTTCACCTGATTTAGGTTCAATGGCAACGATGCCACCCCGCTTGCCATGCATCAATTTTTCGCCGTACTCTTGCAAGGTCTTGTCCAGAGTAATCAGGATTTCCTTTCCCTGTTCTGGAAGGGTATCCAGCTTTCCACCTTTATAAGGGCCTATATCGCGATTAAAACGGTCCTTTTGAACAAATTGAACCCCTTTTCTACCTCTGAGGACTTCTTCGTATTGTTTTTCAATGCCCGTATGTCCCTTTAATTCACCGGCACGGTAGTAGGGATTTTTTTTCAGTTCCCATTCCCCTACTTCACTAATATAGCCCAGTACATTGGCAGCACTGTTGGTTGCATAATATCTTAACGACCTTTTTTGGATGTAAAAACCATCAAAATGCCTCATTTTTTCCTGAAGACGCGCATAATCTTCTTTGGACAACTGCGGCACCAAAACGGATGGAAGTCTGGGCGAATATCTTCGTGCCTTGGTCATTTTTTCAATAAATGCAATTTTGTCTATGCCCAAAAGCCCACAAAACTCCAAAGTATCCAAGGGATTTACTTCACGAGGAATGACCATGACATCGTATGCAGGTTGATTTCCCACCAAAAGTTTCCCATTCCGGTCATAAATATATCCTCTTTCAGGGTAATCATAAATAGCTTTGATGGCTGGGTCTTCCAAGGTTTGATCAGGAGAGAAGCGAAAAAGCTGCAAGTAGGATAACCTTCCAATGAAGGTGAATCCTATGATAACGATAATGGAGGATAAGAGCAGTTTTTTCATAATGCCTTCCAACTATATTTATTCCAACGAAATAACAACTTTTTTATTCGTTTTTGGGACTAAACAATGAACTAAAAAGTGCGCATAACATCAAAGTTACAATACCTGTGGTAAAAACCTTTTTTAAAATCAACACGAAGTGGGATATGCTTAAAACTTCCAAAGAGAAAAAAATAACTTGGTGTACTAGGATTAAAAGCGCCAAAAAAGTAAGCCTTTGGATTTTGGTGGTGTTTTTAAAACTAAAATTTTGAAATTCATAATTTACCCCAAAACAGAAACGCATCAGTACAGGTCTTACATAAGCAATAGTCAAAGATGCAATGGTATGGATGGCCAATGTATCGGAAAAAACATCAATAATAAAGCCCAATAAAAAGGATGCGATCAGAAACAAAGCTCTATTTCCTTTGATAGGGTACCAGTAGAAGAAGATAACATAAACCAAAGGATTGATGAAACCCAAAAAATTAAGGGTGTTGAAAATCAGCACTTGGGTTAGGACCAACAGCACAAATCGAAGACTATTTAAAAATAGAGCGCTATTCATTTAAGGTTGTTTCTTCCAGAGATTTGATTTCCTCTCTTTGCTTGTTGGTGATTAAATATATGTTTTTGATGTTGGTCATATCATTGAAAAGCTCAACATCAATATTGTAAAAACTCTTTGAAGTATTGAGGTCATATTTTTTGATGACCCCAATGGGAATGTTTTCAGGGAAAATACTTGACATGGCTCCAGTAACTATTGTGTCGCCCACAACCAGAGGAACAAGTCTTGGAATATCTACCAATTGAACCGTGGTGTAGTCCTCTGCATTCCAAACTAATGATCCAAAGAAATTGGTGTTCTTAATTTTGGCATTGATGTTGGATTTTGTGTTGAGCACACTTTGCACGGTGGCAAAATTGTTGGAAACATTTTCAACAATCCCAAGAATACCTTTGGTGGTAATGACTCCCATGTCTTGGGCAACACCATGTTTTTCCCCTTTATTGATGGTCAAGTAGTTTCTGGGGGATGCAAAACTATTTTTAATAAGCGTAGCGCTCATTATTTCGTAGTTTACAGATGAGGTATCAACAACTTGATCGGAAGGCTTTAGGTTAAAAAGCATTTTGCGCAGTTGTCTATTTTCCTTGACAAGCCTTTCATTTTCTTTGCGCAGTCCAAAATATGAGGAAATATTGGATCCTGTATTGTAAATATTTCCAGAAAGCCATTTGGATGAGTTAAAGAATTTGGATTGATGATAGGAATGTGACCTAACCGTCATCACCAAAGAAATAAGCGTAAGAAAGCCGTAAAGGAAAGCATTTCTGTAGCGGAGGATAAAATTGATGATGCGTTGCATGCCATCTGTATGGTTGAAAGTTTGAACGCCCTTAAACTGCTCAGGTACGGTTCACTATCTTATTTAATCAGAATACTCTTGTAGCGTTCTAAATTTTTAAGTGCTATTCCTGTACCGCGTACTACAGCCCTTAAAGGATCTTCTGCAATATAAACAGGTAAATCCGTTTTTTGCGATAATCTTCGATCCAATCCTCTTAGCATAGACCCTCCTCCGGCAAGGTAAATGCCCGTATTGTAAATATCTGCGGCAAGTTCGGGAGGGGTCTGCGATAGGGTCTCCATTACAGCATCTTCAACTCGTAGGATACTTTTGTCCAATGCCTTGGCAATCTCTCTATACGAAACCTGAACCTGTTTCGGTTTACCTGTCAATAAGTCTCTTCCTTGAATGGATTTGTCCTCTGGAGGAGATTTCAAATCCTCCGTGGCAGACCCAATTTCAATTTTTATGGCTTCAGCGGTACTTTCGCCAACGTAAAGGTTGTGTTGGGTACGCATGTAATAAATAATATCGTTGGTGAACACATCCCCTGCAATTTTCACGGACTTGTCGCAAACAATTCCACCCAATGCAATAACGGCAATCTCTGTGGTTCCCCCACCTATGTCAACGATCATGTTCCCTTTGGGCTGCATAATGTCCAGACCAATACCAATGGCAGCGGCCATAGGCTCATGAATAAGGTAGACTTCTTTGCCGTTTACTCTCTCCGCGGATTCTCTTACAGCTCGCATTTCCACTTCGGTAATCCCCGATGGAATACAAATAACCATTCTAAGAGCGGGAGGAAACCATTTTTTCTTTAGTGCCGGAATGTTCTTGATGAACATGTTGATCATTTTTTCCGACGCATCAAAATCCGCTATTACACCATCTTTAAGTGGTCTAATGGTCTTAATGTTCTCATGGGTTTTCCCTTGCATCATATTGGCTTCCCTACCAACAGCAATGATTTTGCCTGTAACACGGTCTCTTGCAACAATGGAAGGACTATCCACCACAACTTTGTCTAAATGAATGATCAAAGTGTTGGCGGTACCGAGGTCAATTGCAATTTCCTCCGTCATAAAATCAAAAAATCCCATAGAATGCTCTTAGTTTTTGGGTTACCGAAAAAATTATCGGCTAATGTACTAAAATTAATGCTTAAAATGCCTAGTGCCAGTCATTACCATGGCCAAACCATTTTCGTTACAATAATCAATGCTCAACTGATCTTTAATAGATCCGCCAGGTTGAATAACACTCTTAATTCCAGCTTTATGTGCTATTTCCACACAATCTGGGAAAGGGAAAAAAGCATCACTGGCCATTACGGCACCTTCCAAATCAAAATTGAAAGATTTGGCTTTGTGAATAGCTTGGTTCAATGCATCTACTCTAGAGGTTTGCCCGGTACCGCTAGCACATAATTGTTTGTTCTTGGCCAAAACAATGGTGTTGCTCTTGGTATGCTTACATAATTTGGATGCAAAGATCAGATCCTCAATTTCTTCAGCTGAAGGTTTATTATCCGTGGCTGGATTTAAGTCATCAGAAGTATCTGTTTTAAGGTCTTTATCTTGAACCAGAACACCATTCAAGCAGGTTCTAACCAATGTTTGTGGTAATTCCACTTCATTTTGTATCAAGATGATCCTGTTCTTTTTTCCTTTTAGGGTTTCTAGGGCATCATCAGTATAGCTTGGTGCAATGACCACTTCACAAAACAGTTTATGGATTTCTTCGGCAGTTTCTTGGTCAATCTCAACATTGGAAATCAAAATTCCCCCAAATGCGGAAACAGGGTCACCTGCCAAGGCATCCACATAAGCTTGCTTTATGGTGTTTCTGGTAGCTAGGCCACAAGCATTGTTATGTTTTAGGATGGCGAAGGTAGGCTCATCTTTTTTAAATTCTTCCATCAAGTTGACGGCCGCATCCACATCCAGCAAGTTGTTGTAGGATAGCTCTTTGCCATGCAGTTTCGTGAACATGGCATCAAAATCTCCAAAGAAAACCCCTTTTTGATGTGGATTTTCCCCATAGCGGAGTACTTGTCCTTTGGTCTCACTGATTTTGAGTGCGGTTTCCCCATTATTTTGGTTGAAATAATTGAAAATGGCCGTATCGTAATGTGATGAAACATTGAAGGCCTTACCGGCAAATCGTTTTCGGTCTTCTAGAGAAGTTGAGCCGTTTCCTTCGGAAATAACATTTAGAAAGTCCTCGTAATCCTCCATTGAGGAAACACAAAGCACATCCTTATAGTTTTTTGCAGCAGCACGGATCAAGGAAATGCCACCGATATCGATTTTTTCAATGATGTCCTGCTCTGAAGCACCACTGGCCACAGTTTTTTCAAAAGGGTAGAGATCTACGATGACAACATCCAACTGTGGAATATCAAATTCTTGCATTTGGGCTACATCACTCTCATTGTCTTGTCTGTTCAATATGCCGCCAAATACTTTGGGGTGTAATGTTTTTACACGTCCGCCCAAAATGGAGGGATAACTGGTAACATCTTCTACGGGAACCACGTTGATGCCGAGGTCACGGATAAACTTTTCGGTTCCCCCAGTGGAATAGAGGGTTACGCCGAGTTCATCCAATTTTTTTACGATGGGCTCCAAACCATCTTTGTGAAATACGGAAATAAGTGCTGCGGAGGCCTTTTTGACAGTGTTCATTTGGTGTCTTAAAATCAAATTCTTAAGCACACAAAAGTAAATTTTTTGTTACTAAAATGTAGGATGGGTTATCAACAAAATAGCATAAGTTTTACAGAATTTTGGCTACTTCAGCATTGATGAATTCCAAAAAGCGCTCGTCCTCTTCCGTAAATGGGTCTGGCGTATTGGAATCAATATCAATTTGGCCAATATTTTCCCCATTGACAAAAAGTGGCACCACAATTTCAGCTTTAACAGTTATGCTGCATGCAATATAGTTATCTTGGGCAGCAACATCGGGGACCACAAAATTTTCATTGCTTACCGCAACTTGTCCGCAAATTCCCTTGCCAAAAGGAATAATGGTGTGGTCGGTAGGTTCTCCGGCATAAGGGCCTAATTTTAATTCCTCTTTGTCACCATTTTTAAAATAGAATCCTACCCAATCGTAATAGGGAATGTTGTTTTGTAATAATTCGCAGATTTCACCAAGACGCGTATCGGTAGTTTTGTCTTCGTCTTGTAAAATGGCCAGTATTTTTGGTCTTAAAGATGCCAGCATAGAATCAATTTTTGCAAATGTATTTCATTTAAGAATAGGTCGGAAATGCCTATAAAACATTATCTCAGTGACCTTAAAGTTTAGTTAAGGAAAATACTTTAAAAACCTCAAAATTGAAATAAATCGTAATTTTGCGCTAGTGAAAAAGTTTTTTCATCATATAACTTCTGTTTTTCTGGCTGCCCTTGTGCTGCTTTCCACAATCTCTTGGACGGTGGACAAGCACCTTTGTATGGGCCGGGTAATGGATATTTCCTTTTTTACGCATGCTGATGATTGTGGAATGGAAGAGGTTGCTGAAGCCATGGGGGAATCGCTGGAAATCCCATGCTGTGACGATGAATCTTTCACAATTGTAGGTCAAGATGACCTGAAACTTTCTTGGGATGATTTGGATTTGAAGCATCAAGTCTTTTTGGTGTCATTCACTAAATCCTATTTGGAATTATATCTTCCTTTGGAAGAACTTCCAGTTCCCAACGAGCAATACCCACCTCCCAATTTAGTCAAGGACATACAGGTCTTGGATCAAGTCTTCTTGATTTGATGTATTGAATTTATACTGTTTACCCGTCTCATTTTTGATTCGGGCTAAGGATTATTAATTTAATACAATATAGTAATGAAACATTTTATAACATTATTTTTTTGGCTTCCAATGCTGATGACCGCCCAAGATAAAATTGATGGGATGGTTATGGAGGCCAATACCGAAAATAAACACATAGGCCTAGCCGGGGCCAACGTATACTGGCAAAATTCTCCCATTGGAACCATCACCAAAGATGACGGGACCTTTAGTATTCCCTATTCAAAGGAGTATGACAAACTTATCATAAGTTTTGTGGGATTTACGACGGATACCCTCACTATTGATGAACCCAAAATGGTACACCATTGGTTGGTGCCTTCAAACCAATTGGATGAAGTGGTGGTGGAACAAGAACGTGAAGCGGTTCAAAAAACTATTTTTTCCTCGCAAAATTTGGTCACTATCAATAGTGCCGAATTATTAAAGGCAGCTTGCTGTAATCTATCGGAAAGCTTTGAAACCAATCCGGCCATAGATGTCAATTTTAACGATGCGCTTACAGGTACAAAGCAAATACAGATGTTGGGACTTACCAGTCCATATTTATTGATTACCCAAGAAAATATTCCCATGGTAAGAGGTGCTTCCCAAGTATATGGACTCACATTTACACCTGGGACTTGGGTAGAAAGTATTCAAATTACCAAAGGTGCCGGAAGTGTTGTGAATGGTTATGAGAGTATTTCGGGGCAAATCAATACCGAATTGCAAAAACCATTGACCGATGTTCCTCTTTTTGTTAACGGTTATGCCAATCTTAATGGACGATTGGAACTGAATACCCATTGGAACACGAAGCTATCCGATAAATGGAGTACGGGACTATATCTACATGGCAATAGAAGGGATATTGAAGTGGATAATAATGATGATGGATTTTTGGATACGCCTTTGGCGAATCAAATTAATATTATGAACCGATGGCAGTACCAGAATCCACAGAAGGGTTGGGTGAGTTTTTTCAATCTAAGGTATTTGAATGATGAAAAACAGGTTGGTGAAGCAGATTTCAATCCAGATACGGACAGATTTACCACCAACGCTTGGGGAAGTGAAATAGATACGGAACGGTTTGATGGGTCTTTGAAATTGGGGTATGTGTTTCCTGAACTGCCCTTTCAAAGTTTTGGATTTCAAGCATCCTATAGTCATCATGGCCAAGATTCGTACTATGGCTTCAACACCTATAACATTGAACATGAAAGTATGTACTCCAACCTAATTTTCAATTCAATATTGGGGAACACCAAACATAAGTTCAAAACGGGTCTTTCATTTGCCTATGATGGTTATGATGAATTGGTCAATGGGGAATCTTTTAGTAGATCAGATAGATCGGCCGGGGTGTTCTTTGAATACAGTTATACCAATTTGGAGAAGTTGAGTTTAACTGCCGGAGCTCGTGTGGATACCCACAATCTCCTGGGGACATTTTTTACACCACGGTTGCATGTGCGGTATACACCGTGGGAAAAAGCAAGCATAAGAGGTTCTTTTGGATTGGGAAGAAGGGCTGCCAATATTTTTGCGGAAAACCAGCGAATGTTTGCTTCATCCAGAACTATTCAACTAGCGGGAAATGGTGGCAATATTTATGGGTTTGACCCCGAGAAAGCAGTAAACTATGGTTTTGGTTTTATTCAAAGATTTAATCTTTTTGAACGTCCTGGAGATTTCTCTGTTGACTTTTATAGAACGGATTTTGACAATCAAATAGTTGTGGATTGGGAAAACCCGCAAGAAGTGAGATTCTCAAATCTGGAAGGTAAGAGCTATGCAAATAGTCTTCAAATAGAATTGAACCATGAGGTGCTACCTGGTTTTGAATTGCGTACCGCATACAAATTTTATGATGTAAAAACGGATTACCAAACGGGGCTGTTGCAAAAACCTTTGCAGGCCCAACATCGGTTTTTTACTAATTTAGGATACAATACGGTCGCTAAGGAGAATGGTTCGCAATGGCGATTTGACTATACCCTAAATCGTATTGGGGAACAGCGATTGCCCGATACATCATCAAATCCTGTAGTGTACCAATTGGGGGACTTTGTCGATGGTTATAGTTTGATGAACGCCCAAGTGACCAAAGTGTTCTCCAAAAAATTTGAAGTATATCTCGGTGGGGAAAACCTGACCAATTTTAAACAGGACAATGCCGTGTTGGGAGCGGATGACCCCTTTGGAACAAATTTTGACACGACCATTGTGTATGCGCCAATTTTTGGTAGAATGCTCTATATGGGTTTTAGATTTAAATCATAACAAATAAATACATATCAATATGAAAATCCGAATAATAATTTTAGCCTGTATGTTGATTTCCTTGACCGGAATCGCTCAGGAGAAGAACAAGAAAATGAGCTTTGAGGTAGATGGTAGGTGCGAAATGTGCAAAATGCGCATAGAAAAGGCCGCACTCAATGTTACTGGAGTAAAGTACGCCCTTTGGGATGTACCCACGCATCAATTGTCCTTGATCGTTGATGAGCGCAAAACCGATGCCATGAAAATAAAGACCGCTATTGCACAGGTGGGACATGATACCAAAGAATTGAAGGCCACCCAGGAAGCTTACGACAACATTCATCCCTGCTGTAAATATCGGGAGGACAATACGGATGATAGCAATAAACACTAAATGAAGCATACATATACGGTAACGGGAATGACATGCCAGGGCTGTGTTGCTTCGGTGACTGAAAAATTATATTCAGTTGGCAATGTGAAAGAGGTTGAGGTTGATTTGGAGAAAAAAGAGGCCACAATTTCAATGGAAAAGCATGTTCCGCTTCAAAAACTCCAGTCGGCGTTATCAGAAAAGTACACGATTTCTGAAAAGGGAAATCATGTGATGGAGATGTCGCCTTCCGAAGAAAAATCGAAATGGGTTCAATTGCGCCCCTTGTTTTTGATTTTTGCCTATTTGTTCGTGGCCGCGTTTCTTTTAAATTTCAAAGACCGGAGTGTTTCAGGGGGCATGTTGGACTTTATGGGGCTTTTTTATATTGTCTTCAGCTTTTTTAAGCTTTTGGATTTAAGGGGTTTCCCTGCAAGTTTTGGAATGTACGATCCATTGGCCAGATTAGTTCCAGCTTATGGTTGGGTATATCCATTTATTGAATTGGGATTGGGACTGCTTTTTCTGATGCGGGTACAGATTCAATTTGCATTGATCGCAACCATAGTGATTTTGGGAATCACCACCTTTGGGGTCACCAAGACCCTCATGGATAAAAAATCGATTCGGTGTGCGTGTTTGGGCACGACCCTTAAATTGCCCATGACGGAAGCAACATTTATAGAAAATGCCATTATGTTGATAATGGCATTATGGATGTTGATGGTTTAAAAGAGATAAAAGCCCCTTCTTCTATTGAAACTGATGTAAAAGGGGCTTTTTGCAACCTATCTCAATTTAACTACAAATGCTTCGGTATTCAATAACTGTGCTTTTCTGCTCTCAGGAAGGGTTATGATAAGTTCATTCCCAACCTTTTTGGTTTTAAGAGTGCTGTTGGTCCCCAATAGTTTTGCTCGCATTTTTTTCTGACCTTCGGCCAATGGAAACTTGATTTCAGGTGGTAAGGTTTCTTGACCTTCTTTAACTAGATAAATTAGATAGATAGAACCGTCATCTTTTGAAGTAAGGCAGATGTTGTCGAACTTATAAGGGGCAATGGCCTTTGTGCCATAAATGGCTTCGCTGTTTACCTTCATCCAGTCTCCAATACTTTCCAATAATTGATAAGCACCTTCATCCCATTCCCCATCAGGGCTAGGAGCAATGTTCAAGAGCAGGTTTCCTCCTTTGGCCACAATGTCCACCAAAGTATGTATGGCCTCATGGCTAGACATATAGTTGGCATTGAAGGAGTAGGACCATCCACCCCCTGAAATAATGCACGATTCCCAAGGGTAGGGCAGTGGTTTTTCAGGAACCCGGTTCTCCGGGGTGAGATAGTTCTGGTTTTTTCCATGGACCGCCCTGTCCACAACAATCAGTCCAGGTTGCTTCTGTCTTGCCTTAACAACCAACTCATCCATTTTAATGTCTTGGTTGATAATTCGATGTTTCAGATACCCATTGTCATTGTCCTTAAGTTGATGGTCGTACCAACTTGTAATGGCAGATTTTGGCTTTTTGGACACCCAGCCACCATCTAACCATAGAATATCCACCTTCCCGTAGTCTGTGAGCAGTTCCAAAATCTGGTTATGGGTGAAATCCACATATTTCTGCCATTTTTTGGGATATGCCTCTGGTTCATAGTTCACGTTTCTGTCTCGTGGCGGGTAGTACGGGTCCCAATAGGAAGGCACGTGCCAGTCTGGTTTGGAAAAATAAGCACCGGCCCAAAAACCTTCATTTCTAAAAGAATCAAAGATTTCTTTGGTAACATTTGCCTTTGGATGTGTTGAGAAAGGTGTTTTGGAATCTGTTATTTTATAATCGGTGTATTTGGAATCGAACATGGAGAACCCATCATGGTGCTTTGTAGTGAAAACCACATATTTCATTCCGGCATATTTGGCGGCCTTTGCCCATTTATCTGGGTCAAACTTTGTTGGGTTGAAGGTTTTTTGTAAATCCTCATATTCCTTTTTATAGGCAAAATAATTATCAGGATTTTCTCCTTTTTTGCGCTCACACCAGCCATATTCCTCTGGACAGAGGGACCAAGATTCTACAATTCCCCATTGACTGTATGCTCCCCAGTGCATCAATAGTCCAAATTTTAAATCTTGCCATTGCTCCAATTTTTCTAATACCAACGGGTCTGTTTCTGGAACATATCGTTCATCTTCATAAATTGCTTGTGCATTCAATGCTCCATAACCTGCTGTCAGAAACAAGAGTAAGGTTATGCCATATTTTTTCGGGAATTTCTTCATTTTAATTTTCTTGTTAGTCTTCATTGTCATTTTCCTTGTGGTTCGGTTACAGTAAAACGTGTGGATAAGGAAGCATCAAAATTGCCGCCTACCCATATTTCAAATTTACCAGGTTCCACGGTTCTTTGCATTTGACGATCCCAAATGGCCAATTCTTCTGGGCCAAGTTCAAATGTAACGGTAGTTTTTTCATCTTTTTCAAGATGTATGCGTTTAAAACCCTTTAGGGTTTTTCGTGGAGTGGTCACGCTGCTGACTAAATCGTTTATATAAAGTTGAACTACTTCCTCTCCAGCTCTATTTCCTGTGTTTTCAACATCTACGGTAATCTTTACTTTTTCATTGGGTGCGATTTGCTCTTGATTTATTTTTAGGTTGGAATAGTTGAATGTGGTATAGCTAAGACCATATCCGAAGGAATAAAGGGGATCCTCGCTTTCTGTTACATACCTATGTATTGCTGAAGGTTTTTGATTGTAATATATGGGTAGCTGTCCAGCTGATTTTGGAAAGGTAATAGGAAGTCTTCCAGCTGGATTATAATCTCCAAAAAGGACCTCTGCAACCGCTTTCCCGCCAAGTTCCCCAGGAAACCAAGCCTCCAAAATTCCATCTACATTGTTATTGGTCCAATTGATGGACAAAGGTCTTCCGTTGAGAAGAACACAGATAACCGGGGTTCCGGTCTCCACGATAGCTTGAATCAGCTCTTTTTGTGCGCCATATAAATCTAAAGTGGCCACATCTCTATTTTCTTCTACCAACTGGGTGGATTCTCCTACCACCACAATGGCCACGTCCGAATTTTTGGCAAGCTCAATGGCCGGTGTCATGTCCAATTTTTTCAAATTCCAACGAAGGTGGGCCCGGGCTCCCCAGCCTCCTTCCCACATTTCAATACGGAGTTTATATTTTTTGTTGGCCTTTAAGTTAACTGGATAAGTAACAATGTTTGTTGATCCCTTGGTCCAATTATCGATTACCAATTGATCGTCCAGCCACATGCGGATACCGTCATCGGAACTTAGGCCCAACCAACCGTCAAAATCAACATCGGGCTGCAAGTAGCCTGTCCAGCGTATGGAAAAATGGTCGTCATTGACCCCGGGCCCCGGAAACCATGGCCAGTCAAATTCCAGCTCGGGATCGATTCGTTCCAAAACGGACTCCCCTTCCAAGTTTCTGTTGTTGAAATATTCCCCTTGCAATCCGTTTTGTTTTCCATCCGGAGTCAACAAATATTTAGATGGGATTATTTGACCAAAATTGATCAATGGAACGCCTTCTTCGTAGTTCACTTCGGATGTATCTCCCACCAAGTTTTGAATGCCTTCTAAAACGGTCATTGCCTTTTTATTTCTAACCGAATAACCTCCTAAACGACTGGCATTGGCATTTGGGCCAATTACTGCAATGCGACCTATATTTTTTTGAAGTGGAAGGACATCGTTATTGTTTTTTAAAAGGCAGATGGATTTTCTGGCGGCTTCCAATGCCCATTGCTGATGTTCTGGAGTGTTTTTACTGGAAGCAATGGAACCTTTTTCAATATAAGGATTTTCGAAAAGCCCTAAAAGGAACTTCAACCGTAGGACCCCTCCGGCGGCACGGTCAATTGCCCTCATGTCCAGTTTGCCCTCTTTGACCAATTTGATGATGGTTTCTTGCCAAAATTCATTTGAAAAATCATAAAACTGCATATCTACACCTGCAGCAACGGCTTGCCTGATGGCTTCTTTAGGGGAATCTGACACAAAATGCACGGTTTGGCCGTATTTAATGGCTCCCAAATCTGAAATGACAATTCCTTTGAATCCCCATTCTTTCCGTAGGACATCTGTGAGCAGCCAACTGTTGACGATGCAGGGAACACCGTCCAGCTCTGAATAAGCACACATGGCACCAAGAGCTCCGCCTTGGATGTATGCCTTTTCAAAAACCGGTAAAAAGTCTTCACGCGCGGTTCTTTCCCCAACAATTACAGGTGACGAATTGCCGCCAGCTTGCGGATAACTATGTACAGCAAAGTGTTTGGGTTCTGAAATAATTGCATCGGGAGCGGAGAGGGTATCTCCCTGCATTCCTTTGACCATTGCCAACCCCAACTCGCTGGCCAAATAAGTATCTTCCCCAAATGTCTCTGCCACTCTTCCCCAACGCGGTTCACGACCTATTCCAAGTACGGGGCCCAGTGCATAATGCACTCCGTGTCCCCGGGCTTCGGTGCCAATGGTTTTTCCAACTTTGTGCATAAGGTCGGTGTCCCAAGTGGCCCCCAAACCTATGTTCATGGGGAAGGCCGTGTTGCCATCGTCCACATAGCCGTGTAAGGCTTCGGCCATAATGAGCGCCGGAATGCCCCATCTGTTGTTTTTGATCACAAATTTTTGCAGATCATTGATCATTTTTTCAGACTTGGGGTAAATATCATGAATAGCACCAACCCCAAGTTCTTCTATAGTGCTTGAAGTTTTTTGTTTGTCGAATTTTTCATCAGTCTTAAAAAGATCACCCTTGTACATGTCCATTTGTCGAACTTTTTCTTCCAAGGACATTCTGGACAATAGGTCGGCAACTCTTTCTTCTACATCCAAAGTACTGTTTTGATAAGGGTAGGTTTGGCCTTGAGCTATTTTGAAAATAAATAATGAACTTAATAGTAAGCCAATTGAAAGAATCCTCTTCATTTTTCTTTTCATTCGTAGTATCAGTTTTTGGAAATTATCTAGTTGTATTATAAGGTGTTAGTCAATAATGATTTCATCAGCAAAAACCCATGAAGGTAATCCGGCATAGTGATGCCAATAGGGGGTTTCGGCAGCTTTCGCCAAAACTTTCACATAACGGACTTCTTTAGTGTCGAAGTTATGGTCAAAATAATGGATTTCATTGATTTTACTGGTTTTGGTCAATGGTTTTGGATTTTTCACCCTACCCAAAGGGAAAAAGTTTTTATTGTCGGCAGAGCCATAATAGGTCACCGAAGTAGGAAGAAAGACCACATGATTTGTAACTTGTAAAAAAGCCATGGAGATGGAACTGATGGTTTGTAGTTCTCCTAAATCCACAACAACATCCATGTCTGTTCCAACATATCCCAACCAATTGGCATAAAAGCTACTTCCTCCGAGTGCACCATCGGTTAGAACCATTGGGTTTTCATCTGCATATTTTGTTGGTTTGGTGAGCGAGGTCACCTTTTTTCCCTTGGCTTTATTCGGTTTTTTGGCCATTTCCAGAGCAGAGACATAGTTGGAACCATACTCATTTATGGTAAAACCCATTTCGTTCATTAGGGTGATATTGTTTTCTTTGGCCGTATTGCTAAAGTTGTCCAAAAGTTGGGCGACTTTAGGATTGATGGATTCCACCCCGTTTTCATCGGTCAAGGTTAAGCTGTAATTCCTGGACAGATTTTTTCTGCTGGCTTCCAATTGGGCATAATCAATCCCCATGCGGGCCGCTTTAACCCTTTTTAGTATTTCAGGGCTATCAGTAACCGCCAGTTCGGCTTGATCAAAAAGATTGGCATATTCATCAAGCAGTTCAATGCTTAAATAAGAATCAAATGCTTCTGAAGGATCTCCATACAAGAAGAGAAAAAACTCTTTGTCTTCTTTTAGTTTGGAGTGAATTAAATCAATATAACTCTTAATAAATGGTCCCGCTTCTTGATAATACCCATTAGTGAATTCTTCCAATAATGTGTCAAAGTCCAAATCAGGATTCCATAATAACTTTGCTGTGATGTAGGAACGTAGCTCAAAAAGTTCACTTGGGTTGTGACTATGCTGTTCAAAAACCCATTTGGCATTGTTGTCACGAAACAACTCAATATTGGGTTTTAACGTCTGGATGTTGGGAAAGGGGGCTAGAAAGTTTGTGAATTGAGTTGTGTAATCCCAAATTCGAATATTGTTTGTCAATTTTCCCCAACCTATAAGGTCATCTGCAAAATCGGCGCATTTTTCTGAAATTGGGCCACTTCTATCGCATTCAATGGAGCAGAGTGTAATCAGGACATTCTTTTCTGGTTTGATTTTTGGAGGCCTTCGGGTATGTTGGTAAGCCAATGTTGAAATGGTCTTTTCTGGAAAAGCTTTGGCGACTTCATTGACAAAGTGAATCATGGTGCCGGCTGGACTACCCTCTTCAGTATCAATCTTGCTACAATTGGGGCACTGGCAATATTGTTGATTGTCATCTTGGCTCACGGAAATAACCGAAGCTTCAGGGTGTTGTTCAAAAAGCGAGCTGACCGAATCTTTTACAATCTCTAAGACGTTTTCATTGGTCAAGCATAATTGTGTAGGTAACCGTTTGCCATCTCGCAAAGCATAATATGCTGGATGGGATTCGTAAAAAACTTCTTCGGGCACGAACTTATGAAATGTATGCACCGCTGCTGAGGGCACGTAAGTAGGAAACGCTTCATAGGTGACCTTAAGTTGGTCTGAAAAATCGGTATTTTCATAAAAAAGTCTGGAGTGTACCGTCCTAGTGGTTATTTCTGGAGTATAGCTAAAATCAATGGGGTCCAGTTTTATTGTTGTAAGCGACGGAATTTTCTCAGTATCGGGAGTATACCATTTACAGTTAAGGTATCTCTCTAAAAATTCAAATACTGCATTGTTGATGGCACTATCTGAACCACCAGTAATGAAAAGATTGCCGTTTTTGGTTTTGATTTTAATCTGATGTGGGTCTATGTTTTCCCCTTTTATGTTGCCGATATAAATTTTGCTTTTTTCAGGGGTGTGAGAGCTTTCGTCAACCAAGTCCAATTTTACGGCACTTATTTTTTCTAAAAAGGATTGTAGTTGTAAAGCAGATTTATATTGACTTTCAGAAGAGTTGTCAGAATAAACAATTTCATAATCGGTATTTCCATTTTTGACCAGTATGATTCGGTCGTTGGAACATGAGACTATTAAGAGTTCCATCAAGAGTAAAAATATAATATTCTTCCTCTTCATTAAAAGTAGTTTTTCTGCTGGGTTGTGGTTGAATTTTAGAAATTAATCAATTTGAGGTTTTTTACAGAAACTTTTAGACCAAGGACAGTTGAAAAAGTACGGACAACAGTATAAATAAAAAGCCCATGGATTTCCATGGGCTTTTTGCAGTTATTTCTTTTAGAAATTACATCATACCGGGCATTCCACCGCCACCCATTGGAGGCATTGGAGGAGTGTCTTCTTTGATGTCGGTCAATGCACATTCCGTGGTTAGAATCATACCTGCAACCGAGGCTGCATTTTCCAAAGCAACGCGGGTTACTTTTTTAGGGTCAATGATTCCAGCTTGAAGCATATCTACATATTTATCGCTTTTGGCATCGTATCCAAAATCCTTTTTGCCTTCAAGTACTTTAGCAATTACTACAGATCCTTCACCGCCAGCGTTTTCAACAATAGTGCGCAAAGGAGCTTCTATGGCTTTGGCTACAATTTGAACTCCTGTAGTTTCATCCAATGACTCTGTTTCCAATTTCTCAAGTACTTTTTTAGCTCTGACCAAGGCAACTCCACCACCGGCAACAATACCTTCTTCAACAGCGGCACGTGTTGCATGCAATGCATCGTCTACACGGTCTTTTTTCTCCTTCATTTCCACTTCGGATGCGGCACCTACGTAAAGAACTGCAACACCTCCGGCCAATTTGGCCAAACGCTCTTGAAGTTTTTCCTTGTCGTAGTCAGAAGTTGTGGTTTCAATTTGCGATTTGATTTGGTTTACTCTGGCTTTAATGTCAGCAGCTTTCCCAGAACCATTCACAATGGTAGTATTGTCTTTGTCGATGGTCACTGTCTCGGCAGTACCCAACATGTCCAAAGAAGCATTTTCCAAGGAGAAACCTCTTTCTTCAGAAATTACAGTACCCCCAGTAAGGATGGCAATATCTTCCAACATTGCTTTTCTTCTATCTCCAAAACCTGGTGCTTTTACAGCGGCAATTTTAAGTCCACCTCTAAGCTTGTTCACTACTAAAGTGGCAAGGGCTTGTCCTTCAACATCTTCGGCGATGATCAAAAGAGGTCTTCCGGATTGAGCAACTGGCTCAAGGATTGGAAGGATTTCCTGAAGATTAGAGATTTTTTTATCGAAAAGAAGAATGTAAGGATTCTCCAAATCGGCAATCATTTTGTCAGTATCAGTTACAAAGTAAGGAGAAAGATATCCTCTATCAAACTGCATTCCTTCAACAACATCCACATAAGTATCTGTTCCTTTTGCTTCCTCTACAGTGATGACCCCTTCTTTGCCAACTTTATCAAAAGCTGTGGCGATAAGGTCGCCAATGGTTTCATCATTGTTTGAAGAAATAGAGGCTACTTGTTTGATTTTGTCAGAATCGCTGCCAACTTTTTTGGCTTGTTTTTCCAAATCAGTCACAAGACCTTCTACTGCTTTGTCAATCCCACGTTTCAAATCCATTGGGTTGGCACCTGCAGCAACATTTTTAAGACCTTCTTTTACAATAGCCTGGGCTAAAACGGTAGCTGTTGTGGTACCGTCACCCGCTTGGTCGTTGGTTTTGGAAGCAACTTCCTTCACCATTTGTGCACCCATATCTTCAAGAGCGTCTTCCAATTCAATTTCTTTGGCTACGGAAACCCCATCTTTGGTCACTTGTGGAGCTCCAAAGGATTTACTGATGATTACGTTTCTACCTTTAGGGCCTAGCGTTACTTTTACTGCTTCGGCCAATTTGTCAACACCTCGTTTTAGGCCGTCACGTGCGTCTATATCAAACTTAATATCTTTTGCCATTTTTTAGTTGATTTTTTCTGAATTAAACAATTGCTAAAATGTCACTTTCTCTCATGATCAAGTAATCTACACCGTCAAGCTTTAGTTCTGTGCCTGCGTATTTACCGTACAGTACCATGTCACCATCCTTGACGGTCATTGGCTCATCTTTGGTTCCTGGTCCAACGGCCACTATTTTTCCTCTTTGTGGTTTTTCTTTTGCGGTATCTGGAATGATGATGCCGGAGGCTGTTTTGGTTTCGGCTTGGGCTGGTTCTACAAGAACCCTGTCCGCCAATGGTTTGATATTAACTTTAGCCATATTTATAATTTTTAGGTATTTGATTTAAAAATTCCCGAAACTTTGGGCAGAAATTATGCCATTACCAAAAAAACTGACATTATGGGAAATGAAAATGCCAGCTTGTCACTTAAGCTGGCATTTTGATATATTATTAGTATGCATTATTAATTGATGGTGTCCAAAGGATTAGATTCATTGGACGGTGGAAGTTGTTCAGGAACTTCCTCTGGAACTGTTTCTGGAATAGTTGCTTCCGTATCATCTCCTTGCAACAATTTAGAATCTGATTGGCTATAGCTTCCCTTAAGTGATATATTGGAAAGCAAAATAAGAACAATCAACAAAGTTGCCAAGGTCCAGGTACTCTTATCCAAAAAGTCCCCTGTTTTCTTGACCCCTCCTACAACTTGGTTTCCACCTCCGCCAAATGAAGAGGACAATCCGCCGCCTTTAGGGTTTTGAACCATAATGACCAAAACCAATAGTAGGCAAACTATGATGATAAGTATCAAAAAAATTGTAAACGTACTCATTGTAATCTCATTCTTTTTCTTTCTGCAGCTTCTTCACCGCCCGAATTTGGTCTGCAAAGAAACCACTTTTTTCTGGATATTTCAAGCTCAATATTTTATAGGCTTGAATAGCCTTTTTGTACTTCTTTTGCTCTAGATATACCTTGGCAAGAGTCTCTGTCATTAACTCATTTTTGTCGATCTTGGTTGACTCTTTAATGTTCACTTTTACTTTGGAGTCTTCTTTGGGGACAATTTTTGGGTTGTTTTCAATGAATTTGTCCAGTAAATCAAACTTTTGCTTTTTGTCCAGAATGACAGAGGTTTCATCCTGTATAGCTTCTTCGGATGGATTAGAGGTCAATTGCAACCACTCTGTAAAGGAATGTTTTTCTTTTTTGGTAAACGAAAGAGGTTTGCCCAATTGCAGGTCAGTTTCCGGAGTTGACTCTTCTGGAGGAAGTTCTTCTTCTGTTTGTTTGGATTTGAAAAGCGCTGGGTCCAATATCTGTTCTGCATCTTCAATGTTTTGAGGCAATGCTTCTTCTGAATCTCCAAGAATAGTTGTCATTTCTGGATTGGGCTCTATTTCTTCTGATACCGCTTTTTGTTCCTCAAGCGTAGCTCCTCTTCCCGCTATGGCATCTGCAATGGGATTCTGCGAAAATTCTTTTGAAGTGATATAGTCAAACAATACATCTCTATCTGCAGTATGTGCCGCCGTGACCTTTAGTGTATTGTTGTATTTGTAACTGTCTAAGTTTTTGAGTCCCTTTAAATGTATGGCTCGAGCTGCTTGAAAGTATGGATATTCTTCAATAATATCCTCCAGTTCCCTTGTCTGTTGGGGAGACAGGATGATATTCGATTTTTGGAGAATATGTAGAAAATCCGATACGTTCATGCAATTACCAATTTCCTAAGGAGGCATTAAAAATATCCTGTGTCAATCGCTCAAAGATTTCTTCATGGGCGGCAGCTTGCACAGATGTTAAGGAAGCAGCGGCATCAAAGTCATAGAAAAATGAAAATCTTCGCTCAAAATCTGAATCCTCCTTTGTGTTGTTGAAAAAACGAACATTCACACTCATGGTAAGCCTGTTTTGTGCCGTCAATTGATCGGCAGTTGCGGTCATTGGCACAACTTTGTATTCCACAATTTCACCTTCGTATAATAAATCACCGTTGCTTCCGGTAAGAGACAGGCTGGTAAGGTTGTTGATCATATCCTGGAGGGCCTGGGTAAAATCCCGATCCAAACCAGGAACAATTGTGGATCCTGGGGTTTGGTCTGCATAGTTCCGGAAAAAGTTCACTTGAAAACTTTCAGCAGTACCCACATCAGCACCTGAAAAATTATAAGCGCCACAGCTGTATAGCCAAAGGGTAAATCCTATAATTCCAATTTTTGCACCAAATCTTTTCATCAATGTTGTTTCTTTTAGTAGGTTCGGCTGATTATAGGTCGTATTGTTTTATTTTTCGATAGAGTGTCCGTTCAGAAATACCAAGTTCTGCAGCTGCCGCTTTTCTTTTACCTCTATTCCGTTCCAACGATTTTTTAATAAGTTCTATTTCCTTTTCCTGTAAAGATAAGGTTTCTTCTTCTTGGATCTCTTCGGCAAAATGGTAACGGTCTTCTTGCGACTGAACAATGGGCACGGCTGTTTCCATAACTGGTTCCGGTAAATGGAGAACCTCGGTCATGGGGCTTTCTTCATGGGTGGCAGCTTCTTCTTTGTTTCCGTAGATTTTCTGGATCAAGGTTTCGTTTTCCTCTTGCACTTTTTCTGAATCATTATTTTTTAGAAGCTCCAGAGTGAGTTTTTTCAAGTCGTTGAGGTCACTCTTCATATCAAACAACACCTTGTAAAGAATCTCTCTTTCATTACTGAAATCACTTTCTTTTTTAGTTTCTCCCACCACGGCTGGCAGATTAGTGTTTCCAGCATTGGGGAGATAGCCGTTTAGGGTGGATGCCGAAATATTTCTGTGTTCTTCAAGTACTGAAATCTGCTCTGCGATATTTCGTAACTGACGAATATTTCCGGGCCAACGGTATTTTAGCAATAGTTGTATGGCATCATCGTCCAACCGGATGGTGGGCATTTTATATTTCTGACCAAAATCCGATGCAAATTTTCTGAACAATAAATGAATATCTGCCTGACGTTCACGTAGCGGAGGAATATTGATTTCAACCGTGCTTAAGCGATAGTACAGATCCTCCCTGAATTTTTCTTTTTTAATGGCCTCAAACATATTGATATTAGTGGCCGCAACTATACGAACATCTGTCTTTTGAACATTGGAAGACCCTACTTTTAGGAATTCGCCGTTCTCTAAAACCCTTAATAACCTAACCTGGGTGGTCAAGGGCAATTCCCCCACTTCATCCAAAAAAATGGTTCCACCATCAGCTACTTCAAAATAACCGTTACGGGTTTGTGTTGCTCCGGTAAAGGCTCCTTTTTCGTGACCAAAAAGCTCACTGTCAATAGTGCCTTCGGGAATGGCTCCACAGTTTACGGCAATATATTTTGCGTGCTTTCGGTGGGATAGGGAATGTATAATTTTAGGAATCGATTCTTTTCCAACTCCGCTTTCCCCAGTAACCAAAACGGAAATGTCGGTTGGTGCCACCTGGATTGCCTTTTCAAGAGCACGGTTGAGCTTGATGTCATTTCCGATAAGCTCGAACCGTTGTTTTATGGATTGAATGTTCTCCATATTAGTTGTTCTTTGAATATTCCACTGCTTCCCCGATAAGGGTGGCTGAGGTACAATCATTGATTTTTACGTCGACAAAATCACCTATTTTGTAATTTTCCTTTGGAAAGACCACAACGGTGTTTTGAGAATTACGACCCATCCAGTGGGCGTCAGATTTTTTTGAAGAGCCTTCAATCAGGACTTCTTCAGTTTTGCCAACATGTTGTTGTGTGCGGAGGAGTCCATGTTGTTGCTGCAGTTCTATAATCTCCCGTAGACGTCTTTTTTTGGTGTCTTCAGGAATGTCATCTTCCAATTTTCTGGCCGCCAATGTGCCCGGTCTTTCGGAATAGGCAAACATGAAACCAAAATCATATTTCACGTATTCCATAAGACTTAAAGTATCTTGATGGTCCTCTTCGGTCTCCGTAGGAAAGCCAGCGATCATATCTTGGCTGATGGCGCAATCTGGAATAATTTTTCGAATGTTATCAATGAGTTCAAAGTATTCCTCGCGTGTATGCAGACGGTTCATGGCCTTCAAGATACGATTGCTTCCACTTTGGACAGGCAAATGAATGTAGTTGCAAATATTCTCATATTGGGCCATGGTCTCAATAACATCCAAGGTCATGTCCTGAGGATTTGAGGTAGAAAAACGAATTCTCATTTTCGGCTGTGCCTGTGCCACCAATTCCAACAGTTTGGCAAAGTTTACCGAAGTGGCTTTTTGCATTTCAGAAGCCTTCTCAAAGTCTTTCTTCAAACCGCCGCCGTACCAGAGATAACTATCCACATTTTGTCCCAATAAGGTAATCTCTTTAAACCCTCTTTCCCATAGGTCATTTACCTCTTTCAATATGGATTGTGGGTCTCTGCTTCGCTCTCTTCCGCGGGTAAAGGGCACCACGCAAAAAGTACACATATTATCACATCCACGGGTGATGGACACGAATGCTGTTACTCCGTTGGAATTGAGTCGAACTGGGGCAACATCACCATAGGTTTCATCCTTGGAAAGGATAACATTTACGGCATTTCTGCCCTCATCAATTTCTTGGATAAGGTTGGGGAGGTCCTTATAGGCATCTGGCCCCACGACCATGTCCACTATTTTTTCTTCTTCTAGGAACTTACTTTTGAGTCGCTCTGCCATACAGCCCAGTACACCCACCTTCATTCCCGGGTTTGTTTTCTTTACGGCGTTGAATTTCTCCAAACGCTTTCTAACGGTCTGCTCAGCCTTTTCGCGAATGGAACAAGTATTGACCAGTACCAAGTCTGCCTCTTCAAGTTCCTGGGTGGTATTGAAACCTTCTTTGGCCAAGATGGAAGCTACGATTTCGCTATCGGAAAAATTCATCTGACAGCCGTAACTTTCTATATAAAGCTTGCGGGTGTTCTTTTCATTTTTCTCTAGCTCTAAGGTGCTTCCCTGTTGACTCTCGTCTATAATTTTCTCTATGCCTTCGTCCTTGATCATTTTGATTTAATGGGCAGCAAAGATAGTGCTTATTCCACTTTAGTGACAATTTGACAGGTAAATTTTAACCAAATTTAAACGCAACTTTGTTTAAGGGTTTTTATCTAAAGGCTGTAATTCCATCAAAAAACTTAAACAACTATGAAAAAGAAAATCTTATTGTTATTGCCGCTTGCTATTTTACTGTTCGTTTCCTGTGATGATGACAACAGTGATGATAAATATGCCGAATATTTGGTGGCAAGACCTTTGGTCATCACTAAGGCGGAATTTGCTGACAGTGTGGACATCGTTGCGCCAAGACCTATTGATGAGTCAGGAAAAGTATACACTTACCAAGATTATATTTTCATTAACGACAAGTATCAAGGAGTGCATGTTATTGATAACAGCAATAACCAACAACCTGTTAAGATTGCTTTTATAAAAATTCCGGGCAATGTGGATATCTCTGTAAAGGATGATTACCTATATGCGGATAGTCTTATGGACTTAGTGGTCATTGATATATCTGACATCAACAATATCAAACAGGTAAACCGTTTGGAGAATGTATTGTACAACAACATTTTTTGGCCATTGGAGGCGGACATTATTGAAAATGAAGGCTACGATTATGAAAATGAAATTTTAGTTGGGTGGGAAACAACTACAGAAAGAAGATTGATATCTGAAGTAGATGGGCGAAACGGAGGAGGAATCTTTTTTGATGATATGGCTCTTGCCGAGTCCGCAGACGGAGGTACCGGAGAAGGAGGTTCTCTGGCTCGCTTCAAAATAGTTGCCGATTATCTCTATGCTGTAGATAGTCACAATATTAATGTGTTCAACATTTCCAATTTGGAAAACCCACAGGATTTAGAAGATGTATATGCAGGTTTTGATATTGAAACAATTTTTAATCGGGGTAATCATTTGTTCTTGGGCAGTATGAGAGGGATGTATATTTATGACATTACCAACCCGGCCACTCCAACTTTTGTCTCAGAATTTGAACACGGTACGGCCTGCGATCCTGTTGTTGTGGACGGAGACCATGCTTATGTGACGCTTAGAGGCGGAAATAACTGTGGCGCTTTGGAAAGTGGTCTTTTCATTGTTGATATATCTGATATTACCAAGCCAGAGTTGGCCATAGATTATCCTATGGACGAACCGTACGGGCTTGGTATTAGGGATGAAAAGCTATTTGTCTGTGACGGAAGTTCTGGACTTAAAGTATACGATAAAACTGATATTGAAAATTTGGTTGAGTTAAACCATTTTAAAGATATTGTTACGTTTGATGTCATTCCGTTGGAAAGCCATTTGATTATGGTTGGGGACGATGTGCTCTACCAATACGAATACTTGGACGACGAAATAAAGCTTATCAGCCAAATTGGGTTGGATTAAAAAAGGTGCAATAATTGAGTGAAATATCCCGTTTTTAGCGGGATATTTTTTTGTGATTGGTTTTGAGAAAAATCCAAAATCGAAAAATTGGTATACTTTTGTTACCTCAAAACCCAGTGCATGCCAAAGAATTTAGTAATTGTTGAGTCCCCGGCAAAGGCAAAGACCATTGAACGATTTTTAGGGAAGGAATACCAAGTTGAATCCAGTTTTGGACATATTGTAGATCTTCCATCCAAAGAGTTAGGTGTGGATGTGGAGAATGACTTTAAACCAAAATATACTGTTGATCGAGAAAAAAAGGCTTTGGTTAAAAAGCTAAGAGAACTCGCCCAAAAAGCCGAGACCATATGGTTGGCCAGTGATGAAGACCGCGAAGGAGAAGCCATTTCATGGCATTTGGCCGAAGAGCTTAAATTGGATAAAAGCAAGACCAAGCGAATAGTTTTCAATTCCATCACTAAATCTGCTATCCAAAAAGCGATTGAGAACCCACGGGAGATCAACTATAATTTGGTGAACGCACAGCAGGCCAGAAGGGTTTTAGACCGATTGGTGGGCTATGAACTTTCACCTGTGCTTTGGAAAAAAATCAAACCTGGACTTTCCGCGGGTAGGGTACAATCTGTTGCAGTGCGATTGATTGTTGAACGAGAAAGGGAAATCGAAGGGTTTACTCCAGAAGCTTCATTCAGGATCAAGGCCGAATTCAAAACAGCCAATGGGAGTGCTTTTTCAGCAAAACTGAACAAGACTTTTCCAACCAAAGAAGCAGCCGAAGCTTTTCTCAAACAAAATATTGGGGCTGATTTTTCAGTCGCCACACTGGACAAAAAACCTGCAAAAAAATCTCCAGCACCTCCTTTTACCACATCAACTTTGCAGCAAGAGGCTTCACGAAAATTATATTTTTCAGTTAGCCGTACCATGCAGGTGGCCCAACGCTTGTACGAAGCCGGTTTAATTACCTACATGAGAACGGATAGCGTCAATCTTTCCAATGAGGCTTTGAATGCTGCTAAAGATGCCATCGTTCAAAATTATGGAGAATCGTATAGTCAAGTTCGAAACTATACCGGAAAATCAAAAGGAGCACAAGAAGCGCACGAAGCTATTCGCCCTACGGATATGAAGTTACAGTCTCCTTCGTTGGAACGAGATCAGGCTAAATTGTACGAACTTATCTGGAAGCGTACTTTGGCTTCACAAATGAGTGATGCCGAGCTGGAACGCACCAATGTAAAAATTAAAGCCAGTTCGCACAAGGAAGAATTTACTGCCAATGGTGAAGTGGTAAAGTTTGATGGATTTCTGAAGGTATATTTGGAAGGCACCGATGAAGAAGATAAGGCTGAAGAACAAGAAGGGATGCTTCCGGCCATGCAGATTGGGGAAGCATTGCACAATATATATATAACTGCCACGGAGCGTTTCACCAGGCCTCCCTATCGTTATACAGAGGCATCACTGGTCAAAAAGTTGGAAGAGCTTGGCATTGGAAGACCATCAACCTATGCGCCTACCATCTCCACAATTCAAAATAGAGGATATGTGGAAAAAGGAACAGTAGAGGGGACGGAACGTAAATATGCTCAATTGGTTCTTGAGAACGGTGAGCTTTTGGAGAAAAAACTTTCTGAGATGATTGGTTCGGACAAAGGAAAGTTGGTGCCTACCGATATCGGAATGATCGTAAACGACTTTTTGGTGAATCACTTTACCAGAATTTTGGATTATAACTTCACTGCTCAGGTAGAAGAGGATTTTGATGAGATAGCTGCGGGTGATGAGGATTGGCAGGAAATGATGAAAACGTTCTACAAAGATTTTCATCCTAATGTCATCGAAGTTGAAGAAAATGCAGAAAGGGCAAGTGGAGAACGTATTTTGGGAGTTGATCCAAAATCAGGTAGACAAGTAGCGGCAAGGTTGGGTCGTTTTGGGCCTATGGTTCAAATTGGAACTGTTGATGAAGAGGAGAAACCATTGTTTGCAAGTTTATTGCCAGACCAATCCATCAATACCATTACGTTTGAAGAAGCCATGGACCTTTTTGAGCTCCCACGAAAATTAGGAGTTTATGAAGGAGAAGAAATTGAGGCCAATGTAGGAAGATACGGTCCTTATGTTCGATTTGGAAAAAAGTTCATTTCCCTGGCCCAAGGTGAAAGCGCTTTTGATGTAGATTTGGATAGGGCTATTGTCTTGATCAAGGAAAAGCAAAAAGCCGATGCTCCAATTGCTACCTATGAAGGAAAAGAGGTAACTAAAGGAAAAGGGAGGTTTGGGCCTTTCATCAAATGGGATGGAATGTTCATTAATGTGAACAAGAAGTATGATTTTGACAATCTTTCCCAATCCGATATTGTAGAACTTATCGAGGCCAAAAAAATCAAGGAAGCTGAAAAATTGGTACAGGAGTGGCCTGAAGAAAAAATTCGGATAGAAAAAGCGAGATGGGGGAGGCATAACATTATTAAGGGTAGAGTCAAAGTTGAACTTTCAAAAGATGTTGACGCCACCAAAGTCTCTTTGGAAGAAGCAAAGGCACTAATCGAAAAGAAATCACCTAAAAAGAAAACCAAAGCCAAGGCAAAAGCTAAAAAATAATATGGCATTCGATTTTTTGGTTCCTGTTAAGGACAAAGTACTGGCGTTTTCAGAATTATTACCACCTCAAGCGCTGGGCAATAATATCCATATGCACACCAAAAAAGACGGACTTCCGGTATTTGCCAATGCCACGGTGGCCATCTTCGGGGTGTTGGAATCCAGAAACGCTTTCGAGAAAAAACCTGAAAAATTAAAGGTTGATGAGATTCGAATTCAATTGTACCGCTTAATGATGGGCAATTGGAATTCAACCATCATTGATTTGGGCAATGTAGAGGAAGGCGATACCGTTGAGGATACCTACTTTGTGGTCAAGGAAATTGCGGCAGGTCTTCTCGAAGAAAATATTATACCTATTATAATAGGTGCAACGCAAGATATTACTTTTCCAACCTATAGGGCTTTCGATAAAATAAAGGAAATGGTCAACTTAGTGTCCATTGACAGTCGTTTTGATTTTGGTGATGATGATGAGTTGATTTCTTCACATTCCTATATGAGTAGGATCATAACCGACAAGCCAAACAATCTTTTCAATTTTTCCAATATAGGTTATCAAAGTTATTTTAATGCCCAAGAGGAAATTGATTTGATGGAGCGTCTCTTTTTTGATGCCTACCGTTTAGGAGAAATTGCTGCAAATATTGAATTGGCAGAACCTATATTGAGAAGCAGCCATATTGTAAGTTTAGATCTTCGTGCCATTAGGGCCGGTGAAATGGGAATGTCTCCAAATTTTTCTCCGAATGGATTTACGGGGAGGGAAATATGTGCCATAGCCCGTTATGCAGGAATAAGTGATAAAGTATCCCTATTCGGTATTTATGAGGGGGAGAATTCGCCTCAAGCCTTTCAGATGGTTGCCCAGATTATCTGGTACTTTATAGAAGGATTGAGTTTTAGGATAAAAGAATACCCCAGTTCCAAGAGTGAGGATTTTACCAAGTTTACCGTTCCCACGGATACAGAAGAATTAGTGTTCTACAAGAGTCATGTTACCGAACGTTGGTGGGTAGAAGTACCATCAATTTTACCGGAACATACTAAAACAAATTCACCTGCGTTATTACCTTGCACCGAAGGGGACTATTTGGATGCATGCAACCAAAACATTCCAGAGAGGTGGTTTAAAGCCTATAGGAAAGGCTTTACCTGAACAAATTAATTTTAGGCATTAACTGTTCTTGCACAATAAATTATTCAAAATGCAGTTTTGAGAGTAATGAATTTGTGTTGTACAGTTTGTAATCTTAAATCGAAAATTTAACCTAAAGTATGAGAAAGCTATTCTATTCATCTATAGCACTTGTTTTTTTGCTTGCTAGTTGCGGGTCAAAATCGCAGTCCAAAGGTGAACTTGTTGGGGCCCCTGGAAAAAAGTGGCATCCAGAAAAACCCTACGGAATGGAATTGATACCCCGAGGCTCATTTGTAATGGGTAAGGCTGAGGAAGATCAGGCAAAAGTATCGAACGCTCCCACAAGAACAGTTACTGTGCGTTCCTTTTATATGGACGATACGGAAATCACCAATAGCGAGTATCGACAGTTCGTGGAGTGGGTAAAGGATTCCATTGCCAGAACAAAATTGGCCATCTTGGCTGATGAATTAGGACTAGGTCCTGAAGATGAAGGTATTGGAGAGTATGGTTTTAAAGACACAGATACCACAAAAATATCCGTTTACGAAAAGTATATGCTGGACAATTATGCTGGTCTTGGAGAGACTGGTTATGAAGGCAGAGCTTTAAATACGGATGTAGATTTGGTTTGGGATACATCGGAATATCCAGATGAGTATTACGCAGAAGTAATGGATTCATTATATCTGCCGGAAGAGGAAAGTTATAATGGATTGCGTTCCATTGATGTTACCCAATTAAAATATAAGTACAGTTGGATGGATATCGAAGCTGCTGCAAGGGCAAGAACCGGTAGTAGAAAAGATTTCATCAAGCATGAAGAGTTGGAAATCTATCCAGATACTACAGTATGGATTCGTGATTTTGAATACTCGTATAACGAACCCATGCATAATGACTATTTCTGGCACGATGCTTACAGTGAATATCCTGTTGTAGGAGTTAACTGGATGCAAGCCAAGGCATTTTGTAATTGGAGAACCAAGTTTAAAAACGATGATCAAAAAAGTCGTGGTAAACAATTTGTGAACCAATTTAGATTGCCTACAGAGGCAGAATGGGAATATGCAGCTAGAGGTGGTATTGAAGGAGGAACATACCCATGGGGTGGTCCTTACGTAATTAGCGATACAGGTTGTTTTATGGCCAATTTTAAGCCACAGAGAGGTGATTATGCTGCAGATGCTGCGTTGTACACTGTTGAGGCTAAGTCCTTTGAGCCAAATGATTACAATCTTTATAACATGGCTGGTAACGTATCTGAATGGACAAGCTCCAGTTTTGATCAAGGAGCCTATGAATACCTATCAACTATGAACCCAAATGTTGGCTCAGGGCAAAACAAGAGAAAAGTAATTCGTGGAGGTTCATGGAAAGATGTGGCTTACTTCCTTCAAGTAAGTACACGTGATTACGAGTACCAAGATTCTGCCAGAAGTTACATCGGCTTCAGAACGGTACAGGATTATATGGGTGAAGAAGATTCCACAAACGGTAGTGGATTATAAAAACAATATATAAACAGAGAGCATTATATAAATTCACAAGAGTAGTAACCAAATACTTATTTTATATAACTTAATTAAAACTAGAATTATGGCACAGTCAAAATCAACAAAAAAACTGTTTAACATGGCCTACGGGCTTGGAGCATCGGTAGTAATTATTGGTGCATTGTTCAAGATCCTTCACTGGGAGTTTGGACCACTTACAGGTGGGCTTCTTCTTGCAGTTGGACTAATTACTGAAGCATTGATTTTTGCTATCTCTGCATTTGAACCAGTAGATGATGAGTACGATTGGTCTTTGGTTTACCCAGAATTGGCCGGTGGTCAAAAAGATTCCAAGAAAAAGCAAGAAGCTAAAGATGCTCAAGAAGCTGAAGGAATCCTTTCTAGAAAATTGGATGACCTTCTTAAAGAAGCTAACATCGATTCAGAGCTTTTTTCAAGTTTGGGTGACAGCATCAAAAATTTTGAAGGAGCTGCTAAGAGCATTGCCCCTACTACAGATGCTATCCAACACACTAAGAAATACTCTGAAGAATTGTCTCACGCTGCTGCTCAAATGGAGTCTTTGAACAGCTTGTACAAAGTACAATTGGAAAGCGCTAGCCGTCAAGCTTCTATCAACGAAGAAGTTGTACAAAATGCTGGTGCATTGAAAGAGCAAATGGAATCTTTGGCAACTAACCTTTCTTCTTTGAACGGGGTTTACGGAGGTATGCTATCTGCAATGAGCAAGAACTAATTAGGGATTTGATTGATATACCAAACCCAAATCAAATTAATTATTAATTCTAATTAGATAAAACATGGCAGGAGGAAAACAAACACCACGTCAGAAGATGATCAATCTAATGTATTTGATCTTCATCGCGATGTTGGCTCTTAATATGAGTAAAGAGGTTTTGGCTGCATTCGGTTTAATGAATGAAAAGCTAGAGACTTCAAACGAAAAAATGACCGCTAGTAACGAAGGGTTTCTTGAAGGATTGGCTACTAAAGCTTCTGAAAACACAGAAGAGTATGGTGAGCTATATCAAAACGCCCAAAAGGTCAAAGAACTTTCAGATAGTTACTATAATTATTTGAACGAATTGAAAAAAGGAATGACCGAAGGCTTGGAAGATCCAAAAGATTATGTGGTCATGGATAAGTCCGACTTTTTGGATAACCTATTTTTCCAAGGGGATAACTTGAAGCCAGAAGGACAGAATTTTGTAAAGCAAATTGAATCTTATAGAGATGGCGTTGTAAATGCATTGCCTAAAGATAAGTTCAAGGAAATCAAAGAAGCTGTAAAGACTAGATTCTCTACAGGTGATGAAAACGGTAAAGTTGAGAAACGTGACGGAACCCGTCAAGATTGGATCAACTACCACTACGAAGGATTTCCTTTAGTAGCTTCCTTGACTAAAATCACGCAGTTACAGGCAGATATCAAAACAACCGAGCAAGAGATTCTAAAAAGTCTTTTGGAAGGTAACTTGACTGCTGCTGTTAGCTTGACAAATTTCCAAAGTTCTTTGGCTGCTCCAAAGACTGCATACTACACAGGTGAGAAGTACGATGGTAAAGTCATTGTTAGTAAAACTGATAAAACCTCCACTCCTGTAAAAGCAGAATTGACTTTGGATGGCAGAAAATTGGCAGAAGGTACAGACTATGTTCTTGAAGCTGGTGGTATCAAAATGTTGATTGGTGCCGGTGCTGCCGGTGACCATACCATTGCCGGAACAATGTTCTTTATGCAGGACGGAAAAGAAGTGCCTGTTGAAGTAAACAATGTTTTTGCTACAATCACCAAGCCTAATGCTGCTGTTATTTCTGCTGATAAAATGAATGTGGTTTATCGTGGTGTTGCTAACCCAATGACCATTTCCATTCCTGGTATTCCAGATAACAAAGTACGTGCAACTGCAACTGGTTTAACCAAGAGAAGTGGAAGCAACTACGTTATGAACCCAGGTAAAGGAAGAACAGTTACCATTACCGCTTCAGGTACATTGCCTGATGGAAAACCAATCTCTACAAAATCTGAGTTTAGAATCAAAGATATTCCAAGACCAGGTGGTACTGTAAGAGGTGAGGCAGGTAGCGTTAAAATGCCAAGAAGAAACCTAGAGATTTCTACTGTTGGCGCTATGTTGGAAGACTTTGATTTTGACTTGAACCTTGCTGTTAACGGATTTAAGTTCAAAGTTCCTGGTCAACCTACTGTAGTTGTAAATGGTAACAAATTGAACGCTCAAGCCAAGTCTGCTTTGAAAAGAGCAAAAAGAGGAGATGCTGTTCAGATTTTTGACATAAACGCTTACATTACCAACAACAGAACATACAAGTTGAAGAAAGTTTCTCCTGTTGTGGTTGAGCTTACAAACTAATAAAGTATAGAAGTAATTATCATGAATTGGAAAAATGCATTAGTAATTGGAGCTTTAAGTTTGCTGCCCGTATCAATGATGGCCCAGGCAAATATTTTGAATGCCAAGTTGCCAGATGATATAGGTAAGAAGACCGAAGCTCAAATAGAACAGGACAATGACGCTCCTTTAGAGTATGGTTATGTGGATGATAGGGACATCCTATGGTCCAAGACCATCTGGGAGACCATTGACTTGGATGAGCGTGTAAACTTTCCATTGTATTACCCAACTGATACCATAGGTATTGGAGGGGACAGAAGGTCTTTGTACCACGTTTTGATGAAGAACATCAGAAATGGTAAATTGACAGAAGTGTATACAGATTCGTACTTTACTGAAAAACGTACTTTGGAAGATTTAGGAGCTACCTTGAGCAAAGTGGATACCACAGATTTGGGATACGAACAATTGAATGCTGGTGAGCAAATTTCCCCGGAGTTTATCAACCAAAGGGATTTGACTGCCGCTGATATTGAAGAATATCGTATCAAAGGAATCTGGTATTTTGACAAGAGACAAGGTGAACTTAAATATCGTTTGTTGGGAATAGCACCTGTTGCCCCTGACGTAAACTTTATAGATGATGAGTCTGTAGACCCGGGAGAGAACAAAGTTGAATTGTTCTGGGTTTGGTATCCAGCAGCTAGACAAATACTGCATGAAGCCAAAGTTTATAACCAGCGTAACTCCGCAAGACCTATATCTTTTGACATGTTGTTGAACGCAAGACGTTTCAACGGTGTGATATACAAAGAGGATAATGTTCACGGAGATCGTGAGATAGACGATTACGTTTTTGATAATGCACTGTTCCAATTATTGGAGGCCAAGAGAATAAAAGAGGTCATTCGAGATAGAGAACAGGATATGTGGGCCTATTAGGCATAACCCCAATTTTCCAATTCTATACAGACAAACGCCGCACTTTAGTGCGGTGTTTTTTTGTGCCGTCATTTTAAGCTTTCCCTAAAAATCCGAACCAAGATGATTACCTTAGCTCCATGTTGGATTATATAGTGGTTGGCCTTGGTTTGGCTGGAATTTCATTTTGTGAAGTGCTTGAAAAAGAAGGCAAATCCTTCAGGGTGATTTCTGACGATTCCCAACAATCTTCCCTAGTGGCTGGAGGTTTGTACAACCCTGTGATCTTAAAAAGGTTCACCATGGCATGGAAAGCCAAACAACAATTGGATCTGGCCATTCCTTTTTATGCTGATTTAGAACAGAAACTTGGAGTAAAATTGGATTTCAAGTTAAAGGTATTACGGAAGTTTGCTTCTGTTGAAGAACAAAATATGTGGTTTGAAGCTACGGACAAACCAGGATTGGATCGATTTCTATCCACTCAAATAGTGGAGAATAAAAATCAAGCAGTGGATGCCCCTTATGGTTTTGGCCGAGTAAGGCATACAGGTAGAGTGGATACCCGAACTTTGCTGACTGCTTATCGAAACTATTTATCAAAAAAGGAGGTTTTGGATAGAGAATCTTTTGATTTTGATCAATTTAAAGTCCTCTCTGGCCATATTTCTTATAAAACCATCCAAGCCAAGCAAATTGTTTTTTGTGAAGGCTACGGACTTAAAAAAAACCCTTATTTCGGTTACCTTCCACTAAACGGAACCAAGGGAGAGTTGCTTATCATTAAAGCACCCAAATACAAAGAGGGGAGCGTAATCAAGTCTTCTGTTTTTACCATTCCGATGAAGGATGATCTCTATTTGGTGGGAGCCACATACAAATGGAAAGACAAGACCAATACACCTACCGATGAAGCCAAAACAGAACTTTTGGAAAAGCTGAAAACCTTTTTTGTATGTGATTTTGAAGTGATGGATCATGTAGCTGGAATTCGACCTACGGTCGTGGATAGAAGACCTTTGGTAGGACAACATCCAGAACACCCAAATATGTATGTACTCAACGGTTTTGGTTCAAGAGGTGTGATGATTGCCCCTTATGCTTCCCGGCAATTGTTTGATTCAATTGAAATGGAAGAGGAGCTTGATGACGAAATCAATATTGCCAGATTTACCCAGAAATATTATTCTAACTGACTTTTAACCACTGGCGGGTCATATTTGATAAAGAAATTGATCCAGATATTTCGGGATAATCTTATGATTACCGGCATAAAGACAACCAATGTGCCCACAATAGCAATGAAAGTATTTACCAAGGATGTTCCAATAAACAAAAAGGAAATAATAAAAGCAGCAGCAGCAAAGGCAATTCCAACTGCATAGCTCACATACATGGATCCGTAAAAGAACGAAGGTTCAATTTTGTACTTGGTATCACAATGGGAGCATCGTTCATGCATTTTAAAAATCTGGCTGAGCGCATACGGATTTTGGTTAACATACATACTCTCCTCATGGCACTTAGGGCAACTTCCTGTTAAAATACTGTACAGTTTGGTTCCTTTTTTTAACATTTGCAGCGATTTTGTACAAAAATACGGATTCACCCAATTTTGTTTTGTAATTCAGGTCACATAAAATGTTAAACATTCACAACCTTTCTGTTGCCTTCGGAGGCGAATATTTGTTTGAAGAGATTTCGTTTCGTTTGAATGGAGGTGACCGTGTTGGCCTAATTGGAAAGAACGGAGCTGGAAAGTCCACCATGCTGAAATTGCTTTCTAAAGAAATGGAGCCCGATACAGGGACCATAGCCATGGAAAAGGATATCAAAATTGGTTTTTTGAAACAGGACATCGACTTTGAACTGGGAAGAACGGTTTTAGATGAATCCTATCAAGCTTTTGCTGAAATAAAATCATTGGAGCTTAAACTTGATGAAATCAACAAAGCCTTGGCGGAACGTACAGATTATGAAAGTGAGGGCTACCATCAACTCATGGTCGATCTAACCGATGTGACCCATCGTTATGAGATATTGGGCGGATATAACTACCAAGGAGATACCGAAAAAGTCCTGTTGGGATTGGGTTTTAAAAGAGAAGATTTCAATAAACTTACAGATACTTTTTCTGGAGGATGGCGCATGCGAATTGAACTGGCAAAACTGCTGCTTCAAAATAACGATGTCCTGCTTTTGGATGAACCCACCAACCACTTGGATATTGAATCCATTATATGGTTGGAGCAGTTCCTGAAAAATTATTCAGGCGCAGTCGTGATTGTATCCCACGATAAAATGTTCTTGGACAATGTCACCAATAGAACCATAGAAATTTCTTTGGGACGTATTTACGATTACAACAAACCATATTCAAAATTTCTAGAGCAGCGCAAAGAAATTCGGGAACTACAGATGAATGCTCAGAAGAACCAGGAAAAGCAGATTCAACAGACCGAAAAGTTGATTGAGAAGTTCAGAGCAAAAGCCTCCAAGGCATCCATGGCGCAATCCTTGATCAAAAAGCTGGACAAAATTGAGCGGATTGAAGTAGATGAAGAGGACAGTAGTGTGATGAATGTAAGATTTCCGGTATCGGTAACTCCGGGAAAAGTAGTGGCAGAATTAGAAAGTCTTTCTAAAAGTTATGGTTCGAAGGAAGTGTTGAAAGACATTAATCTTCTGGTGGAACGTGGCAGTAAGACGGCTTTTGTGGGGCAAAATGGACAAGGAAAAACCACTCTGGCAAAGATTATGGTTGGTGAATTGGAGCATACAGGCAGTCTAAAAATTGGTCACAATGTACAAATTGGGTATTTCGCGCAGAACCAGGCAGAATACCTAGATGGCAAGAAAACGATTTTGGATACCATGATTGATGCGGCGAATGAAGGCAATAGAAGTAAAGTAAGGGATATTCTTGGTTCGTTTTTGTTTCGAGGTGATGAAGTGGAAAAGCATGTAAAAGTACTATCTGGAGGGGAACGAAATCGTTTGGCCTTGGCAAAAATGCTCTTACAGCCCTTTAATGTGCTGATAATGGATGAGCCCACCAACCACTTGGATATAAAGTCCAAGAATGTGCTTAAAAAGGCATTGCAAAGTTTTGAAGGGACTTTGGTTTTAGTTTCGCACGATAGAGATTTTCTACAAGGACTTACAGATAGGGTTTACGAGTTTAAACAAGGAGGTATCAAAGAGTACCTCGGTGATATTGATTTTTACCTAGAACAACGCAAAGCTGAAGATTTCAGAAAAATTGAAAAGGGTGAAAAAAAGATTTCTGAGGAGAAAAAATCACCTAAGAAGAATGACTATGAAACCCAAAAAAGGATAAAATCCCTTAAAAATAAATTGAGCGGTGTTGAGAAAAAGATTTCCCAACTAGAAAAAGACATCGCCGATGCAGACCATGATTTATTGATGGACTACGATAATACCATAGCCAAAAATGGCTTTTTTGATGAATATCAAGGTAAAAAGAAACTCTTGGAATCCTTGATGGAGGACTGGGAAAAGCTGTCCAATGAGCTGGAATTGCTGAATTAGTCCAGTCAATAAAATCTGCAAACCACAGGATTTTAGGCTTTCACAACATTTCAACTACACTTTACCGATCAATTTTGCGGTTGACCTTATTCTTTTATTAGATTTGTAAGTAAATTCTTTATTATTAAATCAGTAATTGATGCAAAAAATAGTGTTTTTCTTATTGTTATTGATTTTTACCAATGTGCAAACATGGGCTATGGATGAAGTTTCCCAAAAGGAAAAAGATGTCTTGATGGACCTTTATCATAGCACAAAAGGGGAGCAATGGAATATTGGTTGGAATCTGGAATCTCCTGTGAGTACATGGAATGGAATAGAATTAAAAGAAGGTCATATTGTAGGAATTAATTTGTTCCATAACAATTTGAATGGAATACTTCCAGAGAGCATAGGTAAACTAAAATACTTGACTCATCTTAATTTGGCATTCAATGGAATAACCGGAGTATTGCCAAAAGATATCGTAAAGCTCAAGAAATTAAAGGTTTTGCGTCTGGAAATGAATAGGATAAAAGGTTCGTTGCCCGATACTATTGGACAACTTCAAGAACTCGAGATATTTTCTATGTTCAATAATTTTTTGAGCGGCCCCATACCAGCAACTTTTGGAGAACTAAAAAACTTGAAAGAATTAAATCTTTCCAGCAATAATTTAAAAGGGATTATTCCTGGATCTATAGGAAATTTGACCAAGTTGGAAGCTCTGGGACTATTTGAGAACAATTTAGTAGGATCCATTCCTGAAGAGATGGGGAATTTAGCTCAATTAAAGGAATTGGTATTGGCCAATAACCAATTGGGTGGAGAAATTCCAGTGGAATTTAGCCAGTTGGCCAGTTTAAAGATCTTACAATTACAGAATAACAAATTCAATTCATACACAGGTTTAAAAGCCATGGATGCTAATCAATTCTTGGTTTTTGACAGTGATCAAAAAACAGAACAGCCCAAATTCAATGATATCCAGCTAAAACGCTCTAGGATGGCGGATACAAAATTTGAGGATGAAGATTACGATGATAATGAGTAGTTAGTTATACTTTAGTTTGTTTGGTTTGGGGATGCAGGCGTGTATCCCCTTTTTTTTGGATGATGTTTTACCCTACAATTTATGAAATATTTAACCTTTGAAAAGAAAGTAGCGAATAGCTTTGCATAGACTAATTTCCCCAGCACATGCGAAAGCTTATAATTTCGGCCGTTGTGGGCGGCATCATCATTTTTGGGTCTTTATATTTTGCAGGACTTATTGCAGGTAGCAAAAGCAACAAAAGACCTCCATCCCAGAAAGTTATAAAAACAGTATTTGTGGATACCGTACAAAATGGTATCGTTCCAATTGTGGTTCCAGCTAATGGAAACCTAAGGGCCAAAAAAAGACTGGAACTTTTTGCTGAGGTGCAAGGAGTTTTTAGGCAAGGGAGTAAATTGTTCCGAACAGGTCAAGAATACAATGCAGGCCAAACTTTGATTAGAATTGATGCCAATGAATACTATGCCAGTGTTCAGTCTGCCAAAAGTAGTCTATACAACTTATTGACTTCCATTATGCCCGATTTAAGGCTGGATTATCCTGAAATTTATCCTAAATGGCAGGAATATTTGAACAAGTTTGACCTTGACAAAACCACTCCAGAATTACCGAAAATGTCATCAGAAAAGGAAAAATTCTTCATTACAGGTAGAGGAGTTATTTCAAACTACTACAATGTTAAAAATCTAGAGCAACGATTGTCCAAATATACCATTGCCGCTCCCTTCAAAGGTGTTCTCACAGATGCCTTAGTGACTGAGGGTACTTTGATTCGTTCTGGACAAAAATTGGGAGAGTTCATCAATACAGGGGTATATGAACTGGAAGTGTCCGTGAGTAAAACGTATAGTGATTTTCTCAAGGTTGGTAAAAAAGTGGAGTTGTCAAATCTAGAAAAAACAGAGACCTATCCAGGTGAAGTAACTCGAGTAAATGCAAGTGTAGATCAAAATTCCCAAACGGTTACGGTTTATATTGAGGTAAAAAATGAAGCACTTAAAGAAGGGCAGTATTTAGAGGCCAACCTACAAGCTAAACAAGAACAGGAAGCTGTCGAGATGGATCGATCACTGTTGTTGGAAAACAATCAGATTTTTGTGGTCAGGGATTCCATTTTGGACCGTATTGATGTTACACCAGTTTATTTTACCGATAAAAAAATGGTGCTTAAAAATGTTCCCGATGGTGAAGTAGTGGTTTCAAAGGCACTTACAGGGGCTTATGCTGGAATGTTGGTCAAAGTATTTGATGGTAGTAAACCAAAAAATACCAATCCGTGAAAAAGGTAATCTCATATTTTATAAAATATCACGTAGCTGTGAATGTAATCATCGTTGCGTTCATTGTTTTTGGTATTGTTGGCGCACTTTCTTTAAAGTCTTCCTTTTTTCCGCTAGCAGATTCCAAGAACGTCCTTATCAATATTACTTATCCTGGAGCATCTCCCCAAGAGATTGAAGAAGGAATTGTACTTAAAATAGAGGATAACCTTAAGGGGCTTGAGGGAGTGGAACGAGTTACATCTACTTCAAGGGAAAACAGCGGTTCTATCAATGTTGAAATTGAAAAAGGCAGAGATATTGACTTTATGCTTTTGGAAGTTAAGAATGCGGTGGATCGTGTTCCTACTTTCCCGGCAGATATGGAGCCGTTGATTGTTTCAAAACTGGAGGCAGTTAGGCCTACCATAAGCTTCTCGATAAGTGGAGAAGAGGTGCCTTTGGTTACGTTGAAACAGATTGGACGTCAAATAGAGAATGATTTAAGGGCCATAGATGGGATTTCACAAATTGAAATTGCCGGTTATCCAGACGAAGAAATTGAGATTGCGGTAGATGAAAATAGTCTTTTGGCATATAATCTTTCTTTCAATGAGGTTGCACAGGCAGTTTCCAATGCCAATCTATTGGTCACGGGAGGTAATATCAAGACAAACTCCGAAGAATATTTGATCAGGGCCAACAATCGTTCCTATTATGGGGATGAGCTATCCAATGTGGTGGTTAGGGCAGATGAATCTGGCCGTACTATTCGGTTAAAGGATGTGGCAAAAATTCGTGACCGTTTTTCTGAAACACCCAATGCTTCATATTTTAATGATAATCTATCCGTAAATCTCACCGTTACCAGTACCAACACAGAAGATTTGATTGGTTCGGCAGAGAACATCAAGGAATATATTGAGGATTTCAATCAAAAATACACCAACGTACAACTGGAAGTCATTGAAGATCGCTCCAAAACTTTGACACAGCGTACAGAACTGCTTACAGAAAACGCTATAGTGGGAATGATTCTGGTATTGGTGTTTCTGTCTCTGTTCCTCAATACACGATTGGCTTTTTGGGTGGCATTTGGTCTGCCTATTGCTTTTTTGGGAATGTTTGTTTTTGCTCCAATGCTCAATGTTACCATCAATGTGTTGTCCCTTTTTGGGATGATCATAGTCATCGGTATTTTGGTGGATGATGGTATTGTGATAGCGGAAAACATCTATCAGCATTATGAAAAAGGCAAGTCGCCCGTACAAGCTGCCATAGATGGTACTTTAGAAGTAATTCCGCCTATTGTTTCGGCCATCATCACAACGATACTGGCATTCTCCATTTTCTTGTTTTTGGATGGTCGTATCGGAGAATTTTTTAGTGAAGTATCTGTTATAGTGATGCTCACATTGGTAGTTTCCTTAGTAGAGGCCTTAATTATTTTACCAGCGCATTTGGCGCATTCAAAAGCACTTCAACCCCAGCAAAAAGGACCCAAAAAAGGGTTGGCCAAAATTTTTTCCGAATTACGTGTCATCAACAAGATAGGTGACAAGATTATGGTCTACATGCGGGATAAATGGTATGGCCCCGCCCTTCGTTTTGCACTGGATTATAAAATATTGACCTTCGCCATATTCTTTATGACACTGGTGTTGACTCTTGGAACCATTGGAGGTGGAGTTATCCGAACATCTTTTTTTCCCAGAATAGCCAGTGACCAGATTCAGGTAGAGTTGCAAATGCCCAATGGTACCAATGAAAAAGTCACCGATTCCATCATTAGTTTGATTCAGGAAAAGGCATATATAGTAAACCAACAGCTTACCGAAGAGTTTTTACAAGGGTATGATAAGATGCTTTTTGAGAACATGATCAAAAATGTGGGGCCAGGTTCATCAACAGCAACTTTGGTCATTAATCTATTGCCAGGAGAAGAACGTCCAGATGAGATTAGATCAGATATGGTGACCGGAAGGCTTCGGAAATTGGTTGGTCCGGTGGTTGGAGTGGAAAGCTTGATTTATGGAGCAGGGGGTAATTTCGGAGGTGATCCAGTTTCTGTTTCCCTATTGGGAAGTGATATTGTTGAACTGAAAGCAGCCAAAGAGGAATTGAAAACAGCAATGCTGAATAATGTCACTTTAAAGGATGTTACCGATAATGACCCAGCTGGAATTAAGGAAATAAGGCTGCAATTAAAGGAAAATGCTTATTTATTGGGATTGGACCTTCGTACAGTGATGAGTCAAGTAAGGTCGGGCTTTTTTGGTGCCCAAGCACAACGCTTTCAAAGAGGTCAAGATGAAATTCGGGTATGGGTGCGTTATGACAGAACAAATAGATCGTCCATCAACGATTTGGATGAAATGCGGATTTTGGCACCCAATGGAGAACGAATTCCACTCAAAGAAATTGCCACGTATTCCATTGAACGGGGAGATGTGGCCATAAATCACTTGGACGGTCAACGTGAAATACAGGTGTCGTCTGATTTAACAGACCCAGAGACTACAAGTGGAACGGATGCAATGGCTTGGATTCGTAATGATGTAATGCCAGATATTCTATCAAAATATCCCTCAATAACACCTTCTTTTGAAGGTCAGAACAGAGAGGCCAATAAGCTTATAGGCTCTCTTCGTTTTGTAGGACTTACGTCACTTTTTCTCATATTCATAACCATAGCGTTCACCTTTAGAAGTTTTAGCCAACCCCTGCTATTATTGCTTCTAGTGCCATTTAGTTTGACCGCTGTGGCCTGGGGCCACTGGATTCATGGGTTTCCTATTAATATATTGTCCATGTTGGGGATTATTGCGCTTATTGGGATCATGGTTAATGATGGTTTGGTATTGATTGGCAAGTTCAATATCAATCTGAGAAATGGGATGAAATTTGATGATGCCATCTATGAGGCTGGAAAATCTCGTTTTAGAGCTATTTTCTTAACCTCGGTAACAACAATTGCTGGATTGGCACCATTACTTCTTGAAAAAAGTAGACAAGCCCAATTTTTAAAGCCTATGGCCATATCCATTGCATATGGTATTGGTTTTGCGACCATTCTTACACTTTTAATGCTGCCTTTGTTCCTGTCATTTGGAAATAATGTTAAAGTATGGGCAAAAATGTTATGGACCGGCGAAAAAGTCACCAAAGAAGAAGTGGAAAGAGCTATTAAAGAACAACACGAAGAGGAAGATATGCATGAAGTCACCCAACACCAACTGAATGGAGCACATGACCAAGGTGAATCCGGAGAAGAAACTTCAAAAGTTCTAGAAGAGACAACATAATGAGAAGTATTTTTTATACGTTATCCTTTTTTTTACTGATTTATGGATACCAAGCAAAGGCCCAAGAACCTATGCTTTCCAAGCAAGAGGCTGTTGAGCTCGTTTTGAATAACAATTTGGGCATAAAGGTAGCTCGTAATCTCAAAGAGATTGATGAGAATAATGCAGGAATCCTCAATTCTGGATATTTGCCAACAGTTTCGGCTCTTGCAGGCGGGAGTATAGATCGTCAAAATACCGAAGGAGTTTTGGCCAATGGGGAAACCAGAAATGCCGACGGGGCTGAAACCCGTCGTTATAATGCATCTTTAAATGTCAATTACACATTGTTTGATGGTTTAGGCCGATATTATAACTACAAAAGTTTTCAAGAACGCAACGAACAATCTGAATTGGAGGTAAGGCAGACCATTGAAAATACCATTTTACAACTGTTCTCTGTGTACTACGAAGTGGCTCGATTAACGGAAAACACCAAAAATTTGGAAGAAGCCCTTCAAATTTCTAAGGATAGATTAAAACGTGCACAGTATCAGTTCGAATATGGTCAAAACACAGGACTTGATGTACTGAATGCTGAGGTGGACATCAATACGGATAGCATCAATTTATTGAATTCCAGACAACAGCTTCGTAACACAATGAGAGATTTAAACCTAATTCTGAATAGGGAGCTCTCTACTCAATTTGCTGCAGATACAACAGTGACTTTTGTGCCCAATCTTCAAATGGAGAATATGCACAACGAGGCAAAGCTGAATAACATTCAATTGCAGATTGCTGAAAAGGATATCAATATCAATAATTATAACATTAAAGTGGCCAGAAGCGCCTTTTTACCTACCATTGGCCTTACGGGAAGTTATGGCTGGAATGAGTCCAGTAATAACAGTCCTTTGGCATTTACGATACAAAATACTTCCACAGGAGTCTCGGGAGGGGTAAATTTAACATGGAACCTTTTTGATGGAGGTAGTTCCATTACAGGTATTCAAAATGCAAAGATTGGATATGAGAACCAGGAGTTGCTCAAAAAGCAGATAGAACTGGAAGTAGAGCGAGATATTCAAAATGCATGGGACAGCTATACCAATGCCTTATATGTTCTGCAAGTGCAGGAGAAAAATCTACAAACCAATCAGAATAATTTCAATCGTACAGATGAGCGTTATAAATTGGGACAGATTACTTCAATTGAGTTTAGACAAGCTCAGTTGAACCTGTTAAATGCTGAATTGGCGCAAAGTCAAGCCAAGTACAATGCAAAATTGGCCGAGTTACAAATGCTTCAAATCAGTGGAGAGCTGCTCAATATTGATTTTTAAAGTGATGTAAAATGCTGGAGCATTTCTTTCAATGTCCTTATTGTTGGGAAGAGATCTCATTTCTTTTGGATACTTCAGTTCATCAACAAACTTATGTTGAGGATTGCGAAATTTGCTGTAACCCTATTGAAGTTTCCCCAAAATTTGAACATCAAGAGCTGATAGCCTTTGAAGTTCAGGTCTTGGGACAATAAATGACTGAATTTGTCACTTCGAGCACGGTCGAGAAGTCTTTCAAACAAGATTTCATTTAGGTCTCGACTGCGCTAGATTTGACCATAGTATAAATTTATTGGGCCATCAGTCGTAATTCTGCATAAACAGGCAAGTGATCCGAGGGATACCTACAATCAAATGAATCGCTCAAAATTGCACTTTTTATAATTTTAATATTTTCTGGGGATGTGAAAATATAATCTATCCTGTTCTTCACGGGTTTGGTAAAATCGAAACCATTGAACGTCCCTTTAGGGCCATGGGCATCACTTCCAGCAGCAATTTGGGTGTCCAGCATTTGTTCCGTGATCAGTTGAATGCCTTTGGAATCGCTTTCCAAGTTAAAATCCCCCATCAAGATTACAGGTAGATTCTTAGGGTTGAATTGTTTTATTTTCTCAAGGATTAATTGGGCACTTTTTTCTCTGGCAATCTTGCCTCTATGGTCAAAATGGGTATTGAAAAGTAAGAATTCAGATGGATTGCTCTTGGACTTAAAATGTCCGTATGTGCAAATTCTGGGAAGGGCAGCGTCCCAATCTTTAGAGGGTTTATCTGGAGTTGTGGATAACCAAAATGTACTTTCTTCCACAACTTCAAATTTATTGTGATTGTAAAAAATAGCTGTAAACTCGCCACGGTCATCACCATGATCCCGACCAATACCAAAGTAGCTGTATTCTTGAAGACCAGTATCTAAATCCTTTAATTGATTGATCAAGCCTTCTTGTGTTCCAAAAACATCTGGACCAAAGAATTTAAGCTGAGAAATGAGAAATTCTTTTCTGTATTTCCAGTTGTTCTCACCGTCTTCGGGATTGTCATAACGGATGTTGTAAGACAATACACTGATGGATTGTGCTTGTCCATACATGCCTATTAAAAGTAGTATTGCCCAAAATGTTTGTTTCATGATTGGTTCTTTTTAAGTAGTCCTTCAAAAAATTGATGTGCTTTTTCAACTTCCTCCTTCGGAGCATTTTCAAATTCTTTATCGGTTACTTTGTAAAGCTCTTGAAGGCTGTCCAGTTTTTTGTGCATTATGGGAATGATATCCGCATACGCTTCATCCTTGATGGCATTGTACATTTCTTGAGGGTCTTTTTCCAAATCATAAAATTCCCACTGGTCAATATCATCATAAAAATGGATGAGCTTATAGCGCTTGGTGCGCACTCCGTACTGTTTTTTTACCATATGGAAGGCAGGAAAATCGTAATAGTGGTAATAAATAGCTTCTTTAAAATCATCCGTGGATCCATCCAAGAGGGCTTTAAAAGATTTTCCCTGCATTTGGGAAGCATAGTCCAAACCTCCAGCCAAGTCCAAAAAAGTCGGGGCAAAATCCAGATTTTGGGTAAGGGCATCAATTTCAGTACCTGGAGCAATAACCCCAGGGAGTTGCATAAGTAATGGCATTCTTAGGGATTGTTCGTACATAAAACGCTTGTCGAACCATCCTTTTTCACCCAAATAGAACCCTTGATCTGAGGTATACACCACTAAAGTGTTTTCATCTAAACCGGTTTCCTCTAAATAATCAAGAATCTTTCCAACGCTTTCATCAACAGAAGCAACGGTTGCCAGATAATCCTGTAAATAACGCTGTCCTTTCCAGATGGCCAATTCCTTTCCGGTTAAATTCGCTTCATGAAAGGCGTTGTTTTTAGGGAGATAGGCCTTGTTCCAGGCATCCCATTGTTCGGGGGTCATGCGCTCAAAATCACTGGGCCAAGGATTATGGTCCAATTCAGGACTCCCATAAGCTTTGGTCATTTTTAAGTCGTGGCCCTCGTACATATCCACATAAATGGTTTGTTCTTGTTCCACAGAAGCTTGTTGATCTAAAAATTCAGGGAAATAGTTTTCGGGTAAGGGAAATGTAATGGAATCGTATTTGTTGGCATGTCGCAAAGCGGGCATCCAATTTCTATGGGGAGCTTTATGATGGACCATCAATAAAAAAGGCTGTTCAACACTATCTCTTTGTTTGAGCCAATTCAGCCCTTTTTCTGTGATGAGGTCTGTTGCGTAGCCCTCTGTCCAAACCGTATCATTTCCTTTGATGAATTCTGGGTTATAGTATTTTCCCTGTCCATCCAAAATTTCCCAATAATCAAAACCAGTGGGAACGCCATGCAAGTGCCATTTACCTACAATGGCGGTCTCATATCCAAGTTTTTTTAGATGTTTGGGCAAGGTGGCCTGATTACCATCAAATCGCTCCCCATTCATTCTAAAACCGTTGATGTGACTATGTTTTCCTGTTAAAATAACAGCTCTGCTGGGACCGCAGATGGAGTTGGTGCAGAAGTTATTTTTAAAAATCGCACCATTTTTAGCCAAACGATCTATGTTAGGAGTGGGTGCCAATTTGCTGATTTCATGGCCGTATGCGCTAATAGCTTGTGATGCATGGTCATCCGACATGATAAAAACAATATTGAGGGGCTTTTGCTCAACTTCTGGTATGGTCTTCTCCTGTTTGCAGGAAACAGAAAGAACGAGCAATAGGATTACGTAAAGATTTTTGCTCATTATTGGTTGATTTTGGTTGGTATTTCTAATTTTTCAAATCTCTAGACCATACTGGCCATAAAAATAAAAATAAGACAAGTTATGGTCGTATCTACATATATTATGGATATGTAAAGTTATTTTAGGATAAAGGATGTTTTAAGATCGCAAGTGGAATCTGTTCCAACAAACACCTCAAATTCACCCGGTTCAGCAACAAACTGTAAAGTACTGTTGTAAAATTTCAAGTCTTCTGGTTTTAAGGTAAGTGTAATTTTTTGACTTTCACCTTTTTTTAAAAAAACCTTTTGAAAACCTTTCAATTGACGTGTAGGGGGAGTAATACTTCGGACAACATCTCTGAGGTACAATTGCACCACTTCTTCTCCATCGTAGTTGCCAGTATTGGTTACGGTAACCATTACTTGAACAGATTCACCTTCACTTATTTCTGATTTGTTCACATTTAGGTTGGAATATTCAAAATTGGTATAGCTCAACCCATATCCAAAAGGAAGCAAAGGACTATTGGATACATCCAAATAGTTGGACTTGAATTTTTCAAAAGTGTTTTCTGGGGCCGGTCTTCCTGTATTTTTTACACTGTGATAGATGGGGATTTGCCCAACATTTCTTGGCCAAGTGGCCGTAAGCTTTCCTGAAGGGGCATAATCGCCAAAAACTACGTCAGCTATGGCATTACCGGCCTCTATACCTGGGTGCCATACTTGTAACATGGCTACAGGCATTTCAAACTCTTCTGGGATTGTCAGCGGTCTGCCACTCATCAAAACCAAAGCCACAGGTTTTCTGGTTTCCACTAAAGCTTTTATCAATTTCTTTTGGCTTTCCGGAATGGATAAATCAGTTCTGCTGGCAGCTTCACCACTCATTTCAGTAGCTTCACCCACAACAGCTACAACTATATCAGCTTTTTCCGCTATGGCTATGGCTTCATGGAGCAAGGTTTCGGGGGAACGCTTATCTTTTAATATTCTAGGCCCGAAAACGTTCACTTTTTTTGCAAATTCTTTATCATTTGAAATGTTGGAGCCCTTCGCATAGCTGATTTGGGCATCAGGGGCCACATTTTTGAATCCTTCCAATACGGTAACTGCCAATTTAGTATCTCCGGTGGGAGCCCAAGTGCCCAGCATATTGTTTCTGCTATGGGCCAATGGTCCTACTAAGGCTATTTTTTGTTTTTTATTGATGGGAAGAATTTCATCATGGTTTTTAAGCAATACAAATGAACGAGTGGCCAATTCTCTTGCAAGAGCTCTATTTTCTTCTGTTAAAATATCTTTTTTAGGTCTATCGGCATTAAGATAACGATATGGGTCTTCAAAAAGGCCGGCCTTATATTTGGCTTCCAAGATTCTTCTACAGGCTTGGGTAATTTCTTTCTCAGTAACCTTACCTTCTTCCACGGATTTTTTAAGTGTGGTCAGAAAGCCTTCACCCACCATGTCCATATCTAATCCAGCTTTTAGGGCCAATGTTGAAACCTGTTGCAAATTGCCAAGGCCATGGGCCATCATTTCGTTGAGAGAAGTATAATCGGAAACAACAAAACCGTTGAATTTCCATTCATCACGAAGTAAATTGGTCAATAGCCATCGATTTCCAGTTGCCGGAATACCATCAATATCGTTGAAGGAGGTCATTATACTTGCTACACCGGCATCAACAGCGGCTTTATAAGGCGGTAAGTACTGGTTATACATTTTGATTTTACTCATGTCCACACTATGGTAATCCCTACCTGCTTCACTAGCTCCGTAGAGTGCAAAATGTTTTACACAGGCCAGCATGGTATGGGGAGCGGTCAAATCATCACCTTGATACCCTTTGACCATAGCTTCGGCAATTTTAGCTCCCAAATAAGGGTCTTCTCCAGCACCTTCGGCAATGCGCCCCCATCGGGGGTCACGAGCAATGTCGACCATCGGTGAAAAATTCCACATGATGCCATCGGCGGTGGCCTCTTTGGCAGCCATCTGAGCTGCTTTTTGAATCAAATTCATATCCCAAGATGAGGAGAGGCCCAACGGAATGGGATAAGTTGTTTTATACCCATGGATTACATCGGAACCAATCAACAACGGAATTTTTAGGCGGGAATGTTTTAGGGCAATGTCTTGTGCTTGTCTCACCCTTTCTGGGCCAGCTACGCCAAACAATCCACCTACTTGCCCTGCTTTAATTTTAGCTTCCACATTTTCGCTAACTACGGAACCTGTTGCCACACCGCCACCAGGAGTGAGTAGATTCAATTGCCCAATTTTTTCTTCAAGAGTCATTTGTTGAAGCAAAGCCTCTACTTCTGGAATGGCAAATTTGTTTTGTCCCCAAGCCAAATTCACCACGAGTAGTTGGATGACAAATAGGGCTAAAAGTCGGGATGAATTCATGTTTAAGTAATTTGGGTTTATATATTGATTCAATTACCTAGTTGTTGTACTGAAAGCCGAGTTTGTCCAAGCCGACTTGAACATCTTCATTTTGCATGAACAAATTCCACAAAAGACCAGTTCTATGGTTTTCTATCATAATAATTTGAGGACCTTGGTCAATGGCCAAATAAGCTTCGGCCACCCAAAAGTTGTGCTCTGGACTAAAAGCATCGTAAAATCCTGCTGGACCCAAAAGTTTGTCTTTGTTCTTATAGTAATAGTGCATGGCACTTAGTGACTCATTAGGGGTGTATGGAATCGAGCTGATGGCGGCTGTAGGAGATATAACCCCTGTGTCGTTGGCGGGATGGTGTGCATTGTAACCTATTGTACCACCAGCATTTCGAGAATAGCTAGCGGTTAGCCCCCAACAATCTTCACCGTAATCTTCAAAGCCATTAGGATTCTCCACACAGTAGTTGTAGTTTATTTTGGAATGGTTGACGTTTACGTTCCAATAGTTTACATATTCATCGGAAAGGCCATTTGGATTGAGCCCGAGATACGAATAATGAGCCCAAAAAAGAGGACCACCATATTCCAGGGCACCGGCATGCCTTACCAATAATGGGAACCCGTACTTATTGTTGGGGTAGGTAATTCCGCCATTAGATGCCCAGCCATTGGTATACACTTCTTTTTCAATACTGTAATCAGGAGAAGCTGCTGCCAAAACATAGGCAATCAATACCTCATTGTAACCTTTAAGCTCAAGATTGATTTGAAACCCAAAATTTGGGCTCCAATGCCAGTACAACGCATTTTTATTTTGGGTATACCAATCCCATTCTACTCCTTTCCAAAGTTCGTCAGCTTGTTGGGCCAATACCTTTTCAGGGGCACTTCCATTTTTAAAATATTCTTTGACGCAAATCAGACCTTGTGTTAAAAAAGCGGTTTCCACCAAATCACCTCCGTTGTCCAATGAGCTAAAGGGTATTGCGGAGCCGTTGGAACCATTGATCCAATGCGACCAAGCTCCATGAAAACGATCTGCATTTTCCAAAAAATCCAAAAGGGTACTTAATCGTTCCACCCCCTGTTCCCTAGAGATGAAACCTCGTTCAATACCAACCAAAATAGCCATTAGACCGAATCCAGTTCCTCCAGAAGTTACGACATGGGCATCCCTATTAGGGTCATCGGGATGATATCTTTCTTTTGCTCCACCTGAGTTTGCCTCAGCAAAATCCCAGAAATATTTGAAGGTTTCCGCTTGTGTTAGATTTAAAAGATCTTCATCACTTATAGTGGGTTCTTCATCTGGAGGCGTAGCGGTATCGTCATCTGGGAATTCAATAGGTGTATATGTATAGTCGTCATTACCACCACAAGAAGATAAAAGAGTGGTAGCAATCAAAAAAATATATATAATTCTAACCATTGTTTTTTAAATGTGGACTTTGAAAGCCCAGTTTTTGCAGTCCTTGTTGTACATCTTTATTGGACATGAACAATTTCCAGAAAAGCCCACTTCTGTAATTTTCAATCATCACAGGAATAGGGCCTTGATCTATGGCAAGGTATCTAGGGAGGTACCAATCCTTTTCAAAACTGAATGCATCAAAAGGTCCATATTTGCCAATAAGACTATCATGATCTTGATATAAGAACCGAAGGAATTGCATGCTCTCTTTTGGAGTATATGGAAATGATGACAATGCTGCGGTTGGTGAAATCACACCAATATCGTCATCTGGTCTATGACCGGCATACCCTTTTAGAGAATAGCTGGAGGTCAACCCCCAACAATTTTGCCCATAACCCTCGAAACCTCCTGGGTTTTTCATGGCATGTTTGTAATGAATCAGTGCATGGTTTTTATTGAGGTCCCAATAATTTCCATATTGATCGACCAAATCATTGGGGTCCAATCCTAAATAAGAATAATGTGCCCAAAAAAGTGGGCCTACTGGCGAGTTACTGTGCTCATAATGATTCAATTCCGTTTGCAAACCATAGTATATTGTGTCATTTTCAATAAGTCCATCCCTGGCCCAACCTTTTTCGTAAACTTCCTTTTCAATAGGATAAGTGGGAGAAGAAGCTGCCAAAATGTACATGATTAAAGCTTCGTTATACCCTCCAACCGGAAAATCCATTTCCCACTTATAATTAGGGCTCCAGTGCCAGTACAAGACGTTTTCTCCTTTTGTGTACCAATTCCATTCCACTCCTTCCCAAAGCGTTTGAATTTTTTGGGCAAGCTTTTGTTCGCGGTCATTATCATGGTTGAAATATGCTTTTGCAGTTAAAAGACCTTGAATCAAAAAAGCAGTTTCCACTAAATCACCGCCATTATCTTTGGTGCTAAATGGTGCAACGGTTCCATCTGGATTTAACCAATGGGGCCAAGCACCGTGAAAACGCTCAGCTTTTTCTAAAAAAGTGGTTATTTTTTCGAATCTTTTTAAAGCTTCATCTCGGGTGATGAAATCACGTTCTACTCCCACTAAAATGGCCATTATCCCAAAACCTGATCCACCAATGGTAACAATATCTTTATCGTGTGCAGGGTAAATACTATCTAAATGGATACGTTCACGGGCTAGACCAGAATTAGGTTCAGCACCTTCCCAAAAATAATTGAAGGTCTGCCGTTGAATAAGATCCATAAGTTCTTCGTCAGAAGAGTTGGGGCCCAAAGTATTTTGGGCCACCAACTTTTTCTTGGAAGTTCCTGTGCCATTGCATCCCGCTACTAAAGACACCATGGCACATATAAAAATTACTAGAACTATCCTCATTGAAACTAAACTAACTAACTCAAATAACTAAATTGATCTATCACTATTTCTTAATTGTCCATTACTTCTTGGATTTCCTCTTGCGTGAGTGCCTTATCAAAAAAGTAGAGCTCATCTATATAACTGAGGTCGGATAAATGGTTCCATCCAATGAAGTTTGGCGCGCCAGAACCTATGGAAAGAATGGAACAGTTTTCCCAACTGATCGTTGCCCCGGTCATATCTCCTGTATTTTCAACGGGTTCTCCATTGAAATAAATTCTGGTGGTAGTGTCATCAACTACAAATGCGATGTGTACCCATTCATTGGCAGTTGCATCCAATACATCTCCATCATTCCAAACACTGCCCGTATCTGCGCCTACATGAAGTTTGATGCGTTGTTCGTCGGCATTCCCTTCTCTAAACAACCTGAAGCCGGCAGAAAGGTCATTATCCGTGCCATTCATAGGAGGACTAACTGTTAATATACCCGCCCTGTCCGGATCAGAATTCACTTTGTACCAAAATGCTCCGGTGAACTGTGCGCTAAAAAGACCATCTATTGGGAAAGTCAAATATGAATCAGCAGCCCCTGCATAGGCATCTGTGCCACCACTACTTTCGCCTGCAAACCCTGTTGTTCCTACTACAGTTGGGTCAGTATTTGAGTTAGCTTCGGTGTTGGAGCCATCAAAAGGCATGTATAGGGTTGAACCGAAATTTTTAGGGGTAAAGGTTCCCCCGGCAATCTCGGCAACTTCTTCTGGCGTAAGGGCTTTATTGAAGAAGCGAAGCTCGTCAATAGCACTGTAATCTGATAAGTGATTCCAATAATCAAATGTTGGCCCACCAGATCCAATGTTAAAGGTGTTACAGCCTGTCCAATCAATAGGTGCAGACATATCTGAAGAGCTTACTTCACTTCCATTAAGGTAGATGGTGTTTTTATCAGTTGCGATAGTGAATGCAACATGTACCCATTCACCTGCGGTTACATCAATTACGTCACCATCATTCCAACTTTCTCCAGTGCCAGTACCCACATTAAGTTTAATGCGTTGCTCATCAGCACTACCTTCTCTAAATAGTCTGAAACCTTGGAAGCGATCTGCAGCGTCATCTCCTATTACTATGATTCCGGCTCTATCTGGGTCTGCATTTACTTTGTACCAGAATGCACCACTAAACTCGTTGGATAGTAATCCATCAGCAGGATAATTGATGTAGGAATCCAAAGCACCTAGGTAGGATTGACCTTCTTGACTATCGTCTGTGAATCCGGGAGAGCCCACTGAGATTGCAGCTTTGCTGCCAACAAGGTCAATGTAATCCCCATCAAAAGGCATGTAAAAGGATTCACCAGGGTATACAGGAGTATAAGGATTAAGTGCATTCAACATGATTTGGATATCATTCTGGTCCAGTGCTTTATTGAATATGCGCAACTCATCTATACCACTACTATCAGATTTATGGTTCCAATAATCAAAAGTTGGCCCGCCTGCACCAATGGTCAGAACTTCGCAATCCGTCCAATCGATAGGAGCGGCCATATCAGCTGAAAGCATTTCAACCCCATTGAAATAGATAGTACTCTTTGTTTGGGAGATGGACATGGTAATGTGTACCCACTCGCCAGCAGTTACATCTATGACTCCACCATCGTTCCAACTTTCTCCTGCTCCGGTTCCCACATTAAGTTTGATACGTTGTTCTTCAGCACTTCCTTCACGGAATAATCTAAAGCCTTGGAACCGGTCATCAGCATTATCACCAACAACCAAAATACCTGCCCTATCTGGGTCTGCACTTACCTTGTACCAAAATGCAGCACTAAATTCTGCATTGTCCAGACCATCCAAAGGAAAATTCAAATACGAGTCGGTGGTTCCTTTGTATGCATTGGCACCTACAAATCCACCACCAGCGAAACCTGGGGTTCCAACTTCCTCGGCCTGCTGAAACCCAATCAGGTCCATATAATCACTATCAAAAGGCATATAGAAAAGTTCTCCTTCAAATTGCGCTTCATAAGGAGGGGACTTAATGAAATTTACTTCTTCGGTTGAGGTTTTTCCTTCTAAATCTGAGGCTATAACGGTTAATTTATGGTCCCCATCCTTCAACCCTTGATAGGTGAATTCTTCTAAAATAATTCTATAATCCTTGAAAGAATTGAAAAGGGCTATTTGGGTGCCATCCAAAAGAACCTTTACCTCCTTTACTTCGATATCGTCAGTGACCTTTACATCAACATCCAATGAAGTTTCTTCTTCAAATACTTTGATTTCAGCTCCTTCAACTGGCGAATTGATGGTGATCTGTGGGGCAGTTTCGTCCACTCCCGCAGCTACTTCTGTAATTGAGTCAATGCCTTGTTCGCAGGCCGCAAGCAATACAATTGCTATGGTGCTCAACGCTATTTTATATATGCTTTTCATCGTTCTGTTTTTTTGGTTATGCCCCTGTGTTTAGTTATCAAGGATTGGGAATTGGTCAACTTGTGCCTGTGGATAGGGTAAATAAGCCTTATCCTCAGTAAAGGTTCTGCCATCGTAACTTAACTCGTTTGTTCTTCCCAATCGAATCATGTCGAAGTATCGTTTGCCCCATTCCATGCTTAATTCGGCGAATTTTTCATCAAGCACTTGGTCCAAGGTCACTCCAGACAATGGGGTCATTCCTGCGCGCTCTCGTACAAGATTTACAGCTTGATCAGTTGTCATTTCTGAACCTGAAGCGCCTTGGGCAAGGGCCTCTGCATAGGTCAGCAAAATTTCGGCGTAACGGATGATGTTGAAGTTTTTGTTACTGCCGTATGAAGTTCTTCCTGGGATTAGTTGGGTGGAAGGCAAATAGTGTTTGCCGCTGGCAAAAAACGCCCTTGCATAATCATTGATTAAATCTCCATCTCTGGTTGTGTTTGAAACAAAAGCTGGGAGTGAGGCATAATTGGGGTCGGTCTGCAACTCTGCAATGCCACGATCCGTGAAAAGCACGCTGGTTTCCAAGCGTACGGTTTCTCCCCTGTCCAGCATAAATTTGATAAACTTCATACTGGGTTCGAAGAAGCCCCAACCACTTGAAGCCCCTTCTACTGCTGGAGTCCAGTTCTGTGGGCCATAAGGCGCGTACAAATGGGCTTCGCGATCTCCTTCGCCTTGTCCAAAATCGGAATATTGCATGTCAAGAATGCTTTCATCACTCAACTTACCGGGGGTTTTGAACAGTTCATAATAGTCTGGAAACAAGCTGAACTCACCTGAGTTGATAATCTCTGCACAAGCATCTGCCACTACTTGGTAATTGCCCAATTCTTGATTGGCCAATGCTTTTATGGACAAAGCGGTATAAACGGTGGCTCCGCCAGGTAAATCTGTTCTTTTATTTGGATGCATGTCCAATAAGTATGGGATAGCTTCATCCATCTGGTCAGAAATGTGTTGCATCACCTCTGTTTGGGTCGGTAATGTTTCTACTTGTTTGAGCTCCCCTGTATCTGATGAAGTTGGAATGAACACATCTCCCCAAACTTGGGAAATATGGAAAAGCATAATGGCCCGAATAACTTTAGCCTCTGCTATATATTGATTTCCAAGCGCCACACCAGCATCATCTGCCAGTTCTTGGTATCTGGCAATCTGTTCCATTGCTGTATGGGCAGAAATCACATCCACATAAACATTTTCCCATAGGGAATTATACATCCAATAATCTTTGTTATAGTTGAAAAGGTCTGTTTCTGCAAAATCGGGTTGATCTCCCAATCCACCAGCATTTACATCATCACCTCGAACAGCAATAAGCAATGGTTGTTCCCATCCCCTGGATTGGAATGCTTCGTATACACCAATAAGTGAGAGAACCATATCTTCTGTCTTGGTAAAGTCAGTACCGCCGGCAAAGTTGTTGTTCAATTCCGGTTCATCGAGTTTGTCCGTGCACCCTACTATGGCCAGTGAAAAAAAGACCAATAGTGCTTTCATTTTAATGTTAGTTGTAAACAGTTTCATAGTGATTTTTTTAAATTTTAATGTTTACTCCAACTGTGTAAACCGCTGGAATAGGGTAGGTCTGGTTATCAACTCCATTGGAAACTTCAGGGTTAAAGCCATTATAATCAAATAAGGTGAGTGGCTTTTCTGCGGTAGCGTATACCCTAACCTGAGGCATTCCCTTTAGGCTACCATCTTTATTGACAGTATATCCCAGGGTTATATTCTGGATCCTAAAGAAGTCACCATCTTCAATAAACCAAGTATTCAATCGTTGGTTCCAAGATTTACGGATTCCTGCGGATGAGGGGTAACTATTTGAGGTGCCTTCACCGTGCCAACGGTTTACTGCGAAATCTCTGTCCCAGTTGGTATCGTTGGTGAAAATCACCTCACCTCGCTTACGATTAAGAATAGAATTCCCTCCTTGACCGGTTGCACTGGCTGAAAAATCCCAAGCTTTATAATTAAAACCAATGTTGAAACCATAAGTGTATGTAGGAAGGAAAGAGCCCAAAACTGTTCGGTCATCATCATTGATTTCGCCGTCACCATTAATGTCCCGATAAATGAAATCTCCAGGAACCAAATCATTGGCAACAGCTACTGGGTCTGCTTGGATTTGTGCATCGTTTTGATACACACCTATGACTTCTCTTCCGTAGAAAGCAAAAATGGATTCACCGACAATAGAACGCTGTCTAAATTCTGCAGTACCGGCATCCAAGAAAGGTTGCCCTCCCAAGTCCAATACTTCATTGCTCAAGGTGCCTAGGTTTCCTCCAATGCTATAACTAAAATTATCAGAAACCCTTTTATTCCAGTTTAAGGCAATTTCAAAACCAGTGTTTCGTATTTCGCCAATATTTTGTCTTGTCGCACCTGGAATCAAAGGGCGTTCTACCGGAATTACCGCATCTTTAGTGTCTCTTACGTAGTAATCTGCCTCTAAGGAAAGGTTGTTGTTGAACAATCTGGCAGAAATACCTGCATTGATTTCTTCTGTTACTTCCCATTTTAGTGCTGTAAAATCGCTACTGGTATTTAAACCACTGAACAATACGTCGCCAAGAGCTGTAGTAACTACGGTTGATGTGATAGAGCCTTCACTGGAGGGGACCCTATCGTTGCCTAATTCTCCCCAGCTACCGCGAAGTTTCAAAAAGTTTACCGCATTGCTGTTTGGAAAGAAAGATTCTTCAGATATTACCCAGCCAGCTCCAACGGTAGGGAAATAGCCCCATTTTTCTTGGTATTTATTGGTGCCATCCGCTCTAAATGTTCCATATAGCAGATAGCGATTATCAAAGTTATAAGACACCCTTCCAAAATAGGATAGTCCATATTCTCGTGCACCATCATCAAAAGTTTGTTCTTCAACTATAGTTTGTGCTTGATCTATAAAATAAGCTTCTTCACCGGAAAGTGGAAAGTTTAAACCTTGAGCTTGCAAGAGGTCGAAAGCTTCATCTCTAAAGGAAATCCCTCCTAAGACTGTGATATTGTGTTTGCCAAAAATATCAGTATAAGTTAAGGTGTTATCCCATATTTGATTAGATATAGTGGTTTCTCTCTTTAATAGGGATGCATCTTCCCGCTGAAAGTTATTCCCAACAAAGTATGGTAACCTTACCTCGCGTCTATTGGTGTTTTGAAAGTTGTGGTTATAAGCTGTTTTAAATTTTAGTTTTCCAGGAACCAAATCCACCTCTGCGTAGAAATTTGCCAATACATTTCTTGATTTCTCGCGGTTCTCACTAAAATCCATAGTAGGAAAAGGGTTTTGGCCTCCTCTGTACCCTAAATCTTGTGCATTGGCATAGTTGGTAGGAAAAACATCAGGTTTTTTCAACAATAATGGGTCAAACACAGGTAATATGGGCACTGCATAATAAGCCAAACGCCAGGCAGAGTTTTCCGCATCATATCTGGTGGAATTACTTAAAACCATGCTTCCACCTACTTTTAGCCAATCATTGACTTGAAAATCTATTTTACTCCTAAGATTGAATCGTTCATATTCGTTTTTCATTTTGAGAATACCTTCTTGAGAGAAGAAATTGGCACCTATAGCATAGGTGGCTTGTTCGCTACCTCCAGTCATATTTAAACTATGGTTTTGAATAAGGGCCTGACGAAGGATTTGGTCGTACCAGTCTGTGTTAACATCGGGGATATTGGGATTGACCCGACTACGTCCGTAGCGTTGCATGGCATTCAAAATGAATTGAGCATCTGGGTCTGAGCCAGATTCCAAGGCCAAGGTTGTAAACTGCTCGGCATTGGCCATGGTCAATACATTTTGAGCTACTTGATACCCTGTGTATCCATCATATGTTATTTGTGGTTTTTGATTGAATTTTCCTGATTTTGTTTCAATAAGAACAACTCCATTAGCGGCACGAACACCATAAATAGCGGCAGCTGAAGCATCTTTTAAAACAGATACAGAAGCAATATCTGAAGGATTCAGGAAAGCAATGTCATTATAAAATGCCCCATCAACTACAAATAAGGGAGCACTTGGGTCGGAGTTGTCAAAGAGATTTGGGTCATATGAACCCACACCTCTTACTCTTACCGTAGGGGATTGTCCGGGACCTCCACTGTTTACGATTTGTAGACCTGCAACCCGACCTTGGAGTGCTTGCATGGGTTGGCCTACTGGCGCTAGGTCCAAAACTTCAGAATCTACAGTGGTAATAGCAGAGGTCAAATCCTTAACTTTTAGCTCACCATAACCTATTACAACAACTTCATCTAGCGCTTGGGTGTCTTCTTGTAGTGTTACATTAATGGTATTTTGACCATTAATAAAGACTTCTTGGGGCGAAAAACCGATATAACTAAAGATCAATGTGCCATTGCTGGGAACATTGTTTAGAGTGTAATTACCATCAAAATCGGTTTGTACACCCGTAGTAGTATTTTTAAGGATGACATTGGCACCGGGCATTGGGGTTCCTTGATCGTCCGTAACTGTTCCGGAAACCGTCATGTTGTTTTGGGCCACAAGTGCCATGGAAAACAACATTATAGGTATTGACAACAAGAGGTGTTTAAATTTCATAATTACATAAAAATTGAGTTAGATTTTTACCAAATTAATAATTCATGTGTTTGAAAGCTGAGCTTCACATTACATAAAAATTACATCATTGTGGAAATGAGTTTAGAAATAGGCCAGCAAAGGGTTTGCAGTAGTGAGATTGTTTATTTGAGAAATAAATTTTAACACATTGATGTAGTAATGAAGTAGTATGAATTAATGGAATAATAACGTTGATGATGTAAGATAATTCCTTTAAAATGTTATTAGAAAGTTGGATAGGTTTTTTGAATTATCAATTTGAAGCTTTTTTCTGAGTCGATAACGATGTATCTCAACGCCTCTAATTGAGATAGCCATCAATGGGGCAATTTCCTTTGTGGAAAGGTTCATTTTTAGATATGCGCAAAGTTTTAAATCCTTTGGAGTGAGATTGGGGTAGGTTTTGAGTAATCTTTCGAAGAAATCTTCATGGAGTTCCTTGAAATTCACTTCAAATCTTTTCCAATCTTCTGTGTCTTGAATGGAATTGTTCAGTTTTTTGATGAAAGATCTATATCGAAGCGAATTGGAAAACTTGTCCTTGTTCATCACCAACATATTTTTCAGTTCAAGAATCATTTCATTCTTTTTGGCAATATTTAAAGTGGTGCTTGCCAGTTCATTTTGTTTGAGTCTTATTTCCTTGGCCAGTTTTTCTTTTTCAAGGTCTGCAAGTTTCTCTTCTTGTTCTTTTTGCATTCTAAGCTCAATCTCGTGCTGTTTTCTCTTTAGCTTTTTTTGATTATAAAAACGAACTAGGAATATAGTCCCAATACCAAGGCCAACATATAGCGCAATCATTAAGTTGGATAAAAACCAGGGAGGAGAGATTTTAAATGCGATTGAACTAGTTTCGGAAATACGATTATCTATTCCCACAGTGGATATAGAAAATTGATATTGGCCATGAGGGAGGTTTTGAAATTCTATAAAACCATTTTCGGCCCTGCCTGAATATTCCTTGGCCCCTTGCAATTGATATTGGTAACGGGCTTTCATGAGCTGGGGGGCGGCCACTTCCAAAGTAACTATTCTCGAATCATTATATGGAATTAGAAGGTCATCTGAAGAAACATGACTTAAACTTGTCTCGTCATGAAGAGCCAATATTTCCGGAGCCGGTAGTACTTGGTTGATCAGCTGATTTTTCAATTCACTCTGGTCAATTTTGGCAAAACCATCATTAAGCGTAACAAAAAGAGTGGAGTCATTGATTCTTACCATTTTTTGAGAATCAGGAGCCAGACGTTCCCGAAGGGGTGTATCCGAAATCAATAAACTATCAGATTTAAGGTCGGTGTGTACAATTTCCTTGTTCTCATCACTATCCACAAACCAAAAATGCTGGTCATCAAAGAAGAAAAGCTCTTTGCCATTAAATTTTTGAAATTCATCAAAGCGTATGATACGATCTAAAATTGGGTCATATTTGAGCCATTTTCCCTCGCTATTGAAAATTATCTGGTTTTTAATGTTGAAGATTTTGATGTTGTATTCACTTGGAATACTATCCTTGGCTCCGTAGGCTTTAACATGAGATATTGAATCATAGTTTTTGGCCATATGAATTCTATACAATCCTTTGTAAGGATGAACGGCCCATAAGGTTTCTGGGTTTTCAAAACAGAACTGCTTGATGGGAAAATCAACTCCCCTTATTCTAGTGATGTCCCAAGCTTGTTGCCCTATCCTTTCAAATCGTGCAAGACCATTATAGGTGCCCTGCAGATAAAGCTGTTTCTGTTCGGGTACTTTTTTGATTTCATACCCTCCTGAAATATCCGCGATTCGGTTAAATGTATTTCCTTGGATTTTATAAGTGCCGGTATTGTGTCCGCAGAGCAAATCCCCATCTACTACTTCTAAATCCCAAACATGTCCTTGGGAAGCGTTCACAAAATTGAGTTGATTCTTTTCAAAATAAAACACCCCAGTATTACTGCCTAAATAGAGTTTGTTATCATGCCAAGCGATATCGTATACCATACCCAAAACTCCTGAATAATCTGTGTAATAGGTAATGGGATAGTCTAATCTAACTCTAGCAAGACCGTTGTCAAGACCTAACCATAGCTGGTCCTTAAAATTCAATAGAGAAAGTACCGTATTGTTTTGCAACCCGGATTCCCTATTGATGATTTTCGTGTTATTGGTACTGGGCTCATAAACATAGACACCGTTTTTAATGGTTCCCAAAATCAATTTGCCATCTTCCAGAGACAACAGCTTGTTCAATTGATGCAGTTTAAGCTCTTCATTAATGGAAGTTTCCCATGGAGTTGCATTATTTCCATCAAAAAAATAACATCCATTTAGTTTGGTGCCCAATAAAAGTCCACCATTATATTGAACGATATCTGTAATGGTTTTATCATGCAATAGTTCTTGATTGTCTAAAGGGATTATTTTATCCCCGTCGATTTTATAAAGACCCTTGTTTCCGGCAGCAACAATGACTTCTCCTTGGTAATCTATAAAGTCAGATATTACCTCTACAGGATCTAATACTTGGATTTTATCATTTTCATATTTATATATGGCCGAAAAGGAACGGAAATACACCGCATTTTCAACAGGTAATATTTCCCAAAATTCTTCGCTGGTAAACTCATGTTCTTGGATGAGATGGGTAAGGGATGTGTAGTGTAAATCACCTAAAGCATCTTTTTTCCAAATACCAAATTCTTCATAGGATCCCGTGTAAATATTGTCCCCTTGAACAGCAACTGAGCGAATTATGGTATTGTTGGGCAATTTGTTAAGCCTCCATTTTTCTCCATTATAAAATAAAAGCCCTTTGTTGTTGGCCACAAAGAGTTCACCTTTTTTGTTTACCGACAATCCCCAGTTTTTACTTCCTCCTTGATACTCGAGCAAGGTATAATTATAGATGGGGGGAAGAAGGTTTTGACCATGCAAAAAGTAAAAGCATGAAAATAGAAAAAAGGCCAATAATTTAAGGGTTCGCATTGTTTAATTAGTTCAGTGCTGCTTAGTTGATAGTTGTTTAATGAATATACAAAACTATGTCCATAGCTGAAAGAATCGCTATTTACAGGAATACATCATAAATACATCATCAATACATCATCAATAAACCATAGCTAAATATGGAACAATGCATTGTATCTTTAAATCGATGTTATAAGTTTTACAATGTTGCTCAAAAGATTCACTTTTTTTCTGACAGTTTTAGGTGCAGTTATGTATTCCTCGTGCAAAAAGGATGCAAAAAATCCAGTAAAAACTCAAAATGATGAACCAAAATGGTCAGTAATAGTTCAAAAACCTGATAGTGTGGCTACACCACTAGGAATGGTTTGGATTCCAGGAGGTGAGTTTGAGCAGGGAGCTGTGGATAATGATAGAATGGCCATGGGGCATGAAAGACCAATTCATGCTGTTGTGGTTGATGGATTTTTTATGGATACCACTGAAGTTACCAATGCACAGTTTGCCAAGTTTGTTGAAGCAACTGGATATGTCACCGTTGCTGAACGTCCAATTGATTGGGAAGAACTAAAAAAACAAGTTCCCGCAGGAACCCCAAAGCCCAATGATTCTTTGCTGCAGCCGGGGTCTTTAATTTTCAAGAACCCTAATATTCCTATAACCAACTTAAACGATTTTACCCAATGGTGGGAGTGGAAGGTAGGTGCCAATTGGAAACACCCTAAAGGATCAGAAAGTACTTTGGAGGGAAAAGAAGATTTTCCAGTTGTCCATATAGCTTTTGAAGATGCTTTGGCGTATTGTAAATGGTTGGGCAGAAGATTGCCCACTGAGGCAGAGTGGGAATACGCTGCACGCGGTGGTTTAACGGATGGAATTTTTCCGTGGGGAACAGATTACCAAAAGTTGGACCAAAATGCAAATACGTGGACAGGTACATTTCCTATGGAAAATAATTCAAGCGATGGCTATACCAATAAATCTCCTGTTGGTTCTTTTCCTCCCAATGCTTATGGACTGTACGATATGGTGGGCAATGTATGGGAATTTACCCAAGATTGGTATCATTCTGGGTATTATGCTGATTTGGCCCAAAAAGAAGCTACGATTATCAATCCACAAGGGGCAGAAATAGCTTATAATGCTTCTAATCCATTGGCAAAGGAAAAAGTAATACGAGGTGGTTCTTATCTATGCAATGCCAATTATTGTGCTAGTTTTAGGGTTTCGGCAAGAATGGCCAACTCTTTGGATTCTTCCCAAGAACATTTAGGTTTTAGAACCGTAAAATCTATTCCAGCTAGAGCAAGCGGCATACAAGATTAAACCGCTAATAATGCCTTTGCCAATTTTCTGTGTTCAACTGATTTAAGGAATTCAATTAAGAATCTCTCATCTGTGGTTTTCTAATAACTTCCGATATTCCATTTGTCGTTTCAAAAGCGTAATTCATCTACCCAAATACATCGTTTAAGCCAGATTGAGACCCAAAGAATATATGTGGATTTACTTTTAGCTGCAGGCGTTATCAACTTTAAAAACTAAAATCGAAAGGCAGTAGCTTATAGTATTTGTGGCTAACTATTGAGTGTCTTTTTGTAGGAAGGAGCACTTATATTTCTAAGCTGACAACAACTTAGAGTTGTTTTGCAACATTAACTACATAAAAAGTACTATTAATCTTACTTTACGTTACAAATAATACCACTAATCTTGTAAAAAATGGAAATCTTAGTTATTGATGATAAGAAATCGTTGAGTGAATTGGTCGCTCAATTTTTGGGACAATCTTATTCGGTTTCTACTGCTGAAAATGGCTTAAAGGCAATGGCCTGGATGCAATCTGGTAATCTCCCCGATTTAATCATTACCGATTTGGAAATGCCCGAAATGGATGGTTTTGAATTTATTGAGAAGACAAAACAAAGCGGTGTTTTTTCTGAAGTGCCCATAATTGTTCTTAGTTGTCGAGAAAGTAGCGGTGATAGAATTAGATGCCTAAAACTTGGAGCAGACGACTATTTGGTAAAACCATTTAATCCAGAGGAATTATTGATAAGGGTGGAAAAGCTTCTTGTAAGACAATAATACTATGGAGATAACTACTGAAAAGAAAATTGAAATACTATATATAGGTATAAGCGAAGAATTTGCTTCGGAGTTCCAAAGTGGAGGCCAATCGGTTGGCGTTACTATTGCTTCAACTGTTGATGAAGCTCTAAAATGGCTGCATAGTATCGCAGACTTTAATGATGGAAAATGGGTAAAAGCACCCCAATTGGTCGATGCAATTTTTTGTGAAAAATATATTGCTCCATCAGAACTTGAACAATTCAGACAATATCTTCATAAAGTATTTGATCCTGGAAAAAAGATTCCGTTTGTGCTTTTAACCCATAAAAAGCTCAAATCAGACAAATTGGAAGCCTTGGAAAAAGGATATGACGACATTTTTGTTCATCCTGTGAATATCGATAATGTATTGCAAAGAATCAGTTTTTTGCAGGACCTAAAAAAGAATTTGCGTGAGCAGGAAATAATTTCCCATTCGGCGAATATCAAAAAATACAAAATTGGCTTTTTTAAGCGCAGTTTTGATATTCTTCTTGCAGGCAGTGTTTTGCTTGTGGCAGCACCTTTTTTATTGCTTGTAATTCTTGCCATCAGGCTTGAATCAAAAGGTAAGGTGTATTACATCTCCAAAAGAGTGGGTACCAGTTATAAAATCTTCAATTTTCTCAAGTTGCGCTCCATGTATCCAGATGCGGATAAAAGGTTGAAGGAATTTGAGCACTTAAATCAGTATGCCCATGAAGATGAAAATACCATTGAAGAAGGAGCATTGGAAAATATAGTTCAGAAGAAGGGTGCAGTACTATTTGGTGATGAAGAAGAGGTGGATGAAAATACGCATAACCAAAAACGTCTTCAACAGGCTGAAAGGGCATTTGTCAAATTTGATAATGATCCAAGAATAACCAAAGTAGGTAAAATCATTAGAAAATTAAGTATTGATGAATTACCTCAGTTGATAAACGTATTAAAAGGAGATATGTCAATAGTGGGCAATAGACCACTTCCGCTCTATGAAGCAGAATTATTGACCACCGATGAATGGACCGAAAGATTCAATGGTCCGGCTGGGATTACAGGTCTCTGGCAAGTTGAAGCCCGCGGAAGGACATCAAAAATGTCCCCGGAGGAAAGAAAACAACTTGATGTGAAATATGTGGAATATGCCAACAGCAGGTATGCTTTTTTAATTGATATGTGGATAATTCTGAGAACGTTCAGGGCTGTATTCCAAAAAGAGAATGTGTAGAAGTAATGGTAAAAAGATTTGGACTCATATTAGCAATTATAGTAATTGCGAACCTTTCACACGCACAGTCTATTGATGATTTTATAAAGAAAGGGCTCGAAAAAAATGATATTTCCAAGAGTCTACCACCACTAGATAGTCTTATTGAAATTGCCAAGGATAATTCCCCTCGTCTCAAGTTTTTTGATGCGGACCATGAGTATTGGTCAGGAAACATAACATTGGCTAAGAGGGATTGGTTGCGCAACATCAATTTAGAGGCCGGTTACGGATATGGGATCTTTGATAATTTAAGCAATCAGCAAATTGCCGGTGACCCTGGCAGCCAAACTCTGTTTTCCACGGAGCAAAGTAGGTACACGGTCGGAGTGTCTTTAAAAATGCCGTTGGCCAGCATTTTCAATAGAAATAGAAACATTAAAAATGCCAAGGCAGAGGCTGATAAATCAAAATACAATAAAGAATATGCCATGTGGGAGTTGGAACAGCTCATTGTAAGGCAGTATAACGATTTGCTCAAAGCGCACCGCCTGTTTTTCATTTCCAATACCATTGTTGAAACCTATAAGGTTCAATCCCTCCGGGCAGAAAAAGATTTTACCAATGGGATAATTAATGTGGCCGAATATACGCGTCTGCAACAAATGTTGAACCAAGCAATAAGTTCATACGAATCACAACGGGCAGAATTTTTGATAGCGCTCAAGTCTTTGGAGGGTACTGTGGGCATCGAAATACCAATTTAGAATGAAAAAGTTCAACCTACTTTTTTTTATACGGCTTTTATTAAGGCATGTCACTTTGTTGATCATTGTGCCCATAATATTGGCGTTTTTGGTATTTCAGGCGACAAAGAATGAACCGAAAATTTTCAATTCCAAAGCTAGGGTCTACACAGGTATAGCATCTGGTTCTACCATTGAACTGGACAACACTAAATTAGATTTTCGAGCTACCAATACGGCCTATGATAATTTGCTGAACCTTATTCGGGCAAGAACCACTATTGAGACGGTTGCCCTTAAATTGTTTTCCCAGCACATGTCCTTGGATTCTGCAAATACGAGAATAATTTCACGGGATAAGTTTCAATTGTTGATGCAAGAGGTGCCAGCCGAGGTAAAAGCATTGGTGGTTAAGGGAGATGTTGAAAAAACCTATCAGAAATTCAAAGAACTCAAGGAATCCAATCACACCAATTACATATATCAATTGATCAATTTGGACCATCCAGATTACAGTATTGAAAAAATTGTTGGGAGGATTAAAGTAAAGCGGGTTTTGAGTAGTGATTTCGTGGATATTGAATTTGAAGCTGATGATCCAGGAATTTGTCAAAATACACTTTTGATACTTTCCGAAGTATTCGTAAAACTGAATGCGGATATAAAGGTCAACCAATCAGATGCCGTGGTAAAATACTTTGAGGGGCAATTGAATGAATCCACCAAAGACCTTCGGGATGCGGAAGATGATTTATTGGCATTCAACCAAACTCATAACATTATCAACTATTACGAACAAACAAAACATATAGCTTCAGAAAAGGAACATTTTGAGTTGGAGTATCAGAAAGTATATGTGGCGCATTTTGGTTCCAAAGCGGTTTTGGAGACTTTGGAATCTAAACTAAGCACACATGAATCAAAAAGATTATCCAGTGAACAAGTGGTAAAATTGAGGGATGAACTGGCAGAGGTCAACTATGATATATCCATGAAATCCATGAGTGCTCCAGATCAAGATGGAGTTGAGGAGAATGCTGATGAGATGGTGCAATTATCCAAAAGAGCAAGAGAACTTGAAAATGAACTCACTAAAGAAATAGGAAGAATATACTCCATTGATTACTCCGAAAATAGTTTGGCCGCGACCAAAATATTAGAAGATTGGTTGGCAAATACCATCGAATTTGAAAGTACTAAAGCCCAATTAAGGGTAATGGATCAAAAACGTCTGGAGTTTAAAAAACTCTACCAAGTATTTTCTCCACTAGGTGCTACCATGAAACGCTTGGAAAGGAAGATTGACATTGCGGAACGGGAATATCTAAGCCTTTTGCATAGTCTTGGGTTGGCCAAATTAAAACAACAAAATGTTGAGTTAAAATCCAATCTAAAACTTATTGAAGTCCCATTTTTCCCTATCAGCCCCAAACCAAGTAAACGAATGATACTGGTTTTGGTAGCTGGGTTGGCAGGTTTTATCATGGTAGCTTTCACGATTCTAATTTTAGAATTTCTTGATGGGAACATCAATACAGCACCGCGGGCGGAGGACAAAATTGGTCTCAAAGTATCTTCAATTTTCCCGGTAATAAGTACTAAAAACAAAAAAATTGATTATGCCTATTTGAAGAATAAGGCAGTGAATGCCATTTCTCGAAATATCATACTTAACCAATTCAAAAAAGAGGAAGATGGTATGCCTCAGGTGAATTTGATTTTCTCTACGCAAGAGAATGAGGGTAAAACCTATATCTGCAGACATTTGACTGAAAAGTTTTGCGAGCTTGGATACAAAACGCTTCATATTACTTACGATACGGAAGACTTCTCTCAAGATGGAACATGTTATAAAAAAATTGAATATGCCATTGATGATCAATTGTTCAGGATTTCTGAATTGAGCGAATTTGATGTCAACAATGAGATTGTTGACTATTCCATTTATGATTTTGTGCTGTTGGAAATACCAGGGATTATCAAAAACCCATTCCCTGTAAAATTGGCCTCAGTGGTAGATTATGCATTTCTGGTTACGAGGGCCAATAGAGCTTGGTCAGATGCAGATAAAAACGCATTGACTTTATTTAATGAAGCAACAACCGGCCCTGAGCCAACCATAATCCTGAACGGGGTAAAAATATTGGAGATGGAAACCGTAGTGGGCGATTTGCCAAAGGAACGCTCTTTCATCAGAGGTTGGATCAAAAGAATAGTTCAGTTCAGATTCTTCACCAAAAAATCGGTTGCCTAGTGATAAAAACGTTCAAAAATATAACCAAAGAAAAGAACATTTCGTCCTTGATTTCCAATATGGGCATTGCCGCTTTGGGTTTGATCAGCTTTATGTTGTTGACCCGGCAATTGTCAAAGGAAGATTTTGGTAACTGGGTCCTGTTCATCACATTGAGCACTTTTGTTGATTTGCTTCGGTTTGGCCTTACCCGCACTTCAGTTGTGCGATTATTGGCAGGGGCCGATAAAGAAGGATATAAGAGATTGTTGGGGTCTAGTTATAAGATTAACCTGATTTTACTGACTTTGATTGGGTTAGTGTGCTGGTCTGTTTTTACCATCACTTCTGGATTGGAAATTGAAATGAATTATGGCTACTTGCTTTTCTTTTCCTATTACCCAGTTTTAGCCCTTTTCAATTTAGGTTGGAACAACGCATCAGCACTTTTTCAAGCAGAACAAAACTTTAATAGAATGATGTATGTGAGGTTTTCCAACATTGGTGTTTTTGTGCTGTTCTTGATTTGTAACGGGTTGTATCTCAACTTAGGGTTATTGGAAATAGTTTGGGTCAATCTTGGGGTCAATCTTATTTCAAGTTTATGGTGTTCCATTAAGAAATGGGACGGTTTACTTTTTGTAAAACATGCTGATAGTGCTACAGAGAAAGAGCTCATCAACTTTGGCAAATACTCCATGGGAACTTTAATCGGTTCTAGCCTATTAAAAAGTGCAGATACCCTAATTATTGGATTAAGTCCAGTACTTGGGTCGGCAGGCATTGCCATGTATGCAATTCCATTAAAATTGACAGATTTGATTGGGATTCCTTTGAGAAGCTTCACCATGACCGCTTATCCCAGAATGTCCAAAAAAAGTATTGAAGGAGATAGAGAAGGTGTTCGCAAGACATTTTATGGATATACCGGAGCAATCACATTGCTTTTTGTTCCCATTGCCTTAGGCTGTTTCGTTTTTGCTGAGTATTTGATTCTGTTTTTGGGCGGTGCCGAATACAAAGATTCCTTACCCCTTTTGGTCACAGTTTTTAGAGTGTTTTCAATTTACATGCTCTTTTTGCCTGTGGATAGATTTACAGGGGTGTTACTTGACAGCATCAATAGGCCTAAGCTAAACCTATATAAGGTCATTGCCATGACTGTTGCCAATATTTTGATTGATTTGGTTGCGGTATTTGTATTCGAAAGCCTGGTTGCAGTTGCCATTGGAACCGTCTTTTTTACTTTTTTGGGAATTATCCTTGGATTTTACTTTCTCCGAAAAGAAATCGACCTACAATCCAGAAAAATCTTGCCCGAAGGCATTTTCTTTTTCAAAAACATTAAAACATATATCAGCTGATGAACCCTTTTGAAAGGACATATGGCCCTGATTTGTTGCATAAACCAATACCAATTGCGACACTCCTGTCCGTTGCTATTTTGAGTGCACATTTAACGGCTACAAAAGGACTATTGGCAGGTATGGCATTTATTATTCTACCTATTGCGGTCATTTATCTTGGAGTACTTTTTCTAAAACCAAAATTAGGTTTGTGGACCATTTTTGTGTTGAATTTTTTAATTCTGGGATTAGGTAGATATGTGCCTATGACTTGGGGTTTGCTTATTGATGGGCTACTGTTCTTGATGTATTTGGCATTGTTCTTTAAAGCTTTTAGAATTAAAATTCCGTGGAACAAAGCAAGTTCCCAATTAACAATTTTGGTTACGGTATGGATGGGTTATGCATTGTTTCAGGCAGTAAATCCAGAGGCTGTTAGCTTCGCTGCTTGGTTTTATGCCATGCGTGGACTGGCATTGTACCAATGGATGATAATTCCTTTGCTTTTTATACTGTATGATAAACCAAAAGATTTAAAACTGTTTTTTATCATTTGGGGAATCATGTCTTTTTTGGGTACTCTAAAGGGATGCCAACAATTGTTTTTAGGGCCAGATCCGTTTGAGCAAAGATGGTTGGACAATGGAGGTTCGCTCACCCATGTGCTCTTTGGAAAGCTTAGAATTTTCTCTTTCTATTCAGATGCTGGTCAGTTTGGGGCCTCCCAAGGACATGCAGGAGTTGTTTTTGGAGTATTGGCCTTGTTTGCCAAAAGCAAAAAATTTAGAATCTTTTGTGTCGTAGTTGCATTGGCTGGTCTTTATGGGATGTTGATTTCTGGAACGCGGGGTGCTATTGCGGTGCCGGCAGCAGGAGGAATTATGTTTTTGATACTTCGCAAGAACATCCCAATTCTGGTTGCTGGGGCTATCCTGGGTATAGGGGTCTTCGTGTTTTTCAAGCATACTACCCTAATGAACAACAATGCGCAAATAAGACGCATGCGTACTGCTTTTGATCCAAACGATGCTTCATTACAGGTGCGATTGGCAAATCAAAGAAAACTAAAAACTTATCTGGCGTCTAGGCCTTTTGGGGGTGGAATAGGTGCTACAGGGAATTGGGGACAACGATTTTCCCCCCATACTTTTTTGGCAAATACGGCCACTGATAGTTGGTTTGTTGCTATATGGGCAGATACAGGTATTGTTGGTCTTTATCTGCACCTGTTTATTCTCTTTTTTGTTTTGGTCACAGGAGCATACAATGTCATGTTCAAAATAAGGGATGGTTGGCTTCGGGGACAGATGGCCGCATTGGTTTGCGGCATGTTCGGTATTATGGGGGCTTCCTACGGGAATGGCGTTTTTGGACAATTTCCGACTTGCATATTGATGTACACCGGTATGGTTTTTATGTTCATCGCACCCAGAATGGATAGGGAACTCAGAAGAAGAGAAGGACGTCTTCATCCTGATGAACTACGGGAAACTAATGAAAATGCAATGAAATTTTAAACGAAAGAAAAAGTCCACTGATAAATGGTAACCAACCATTCATCGATAACCATCTCATCCATGAAATCTAATTAAAGAGATTTGAAGGAGAAAGGTGGGGAAGAACTTAAAATCCTAAAAAAAACAAAACATGGGTCAGCCTCTCGTTTCAATAATTACGATAAACTATAACGAAAGTAAAGTCACATTGGATATGCTGGCTTCACTTCGACATTTAACGTATGGCAATTACGAAGTGATTGTTGTGGACAATGCATCTCCAGATGATAATCCAGATGTCATAAAAGAGAATTTTCCAGAAGTTATACTTATTAAAAGCAATGAAAATTTAGGCTTTGCAGGGGGTAATAATCTCGGGACAAAAGAGGCCAAGGGAGAATTTCTATTGTTTGTGAATAACGATACGGAGCTTCCGCCCAATTTTATTGAACCTCTTGTGGGAACCTTGCAGAAAGATGAAACCATCGGAATGGTGAGTCCTAAAATCAAATTTCATTGGGACTCCTCTTTGATTCAATATGCGGGATATACGCCCATGAATCATTGGACCATCCGAAACAACAGTATTGGATACCATCAAAAGGATGATGGACGATTTGACAAAGAAGGTGAAACTGAATCCATCCATGGAGCAGCAATGATGGTGCCCAGAAGAGTAGTAGATGAGGTTGGCATGATGACGGAAGTTTATTTTTTGTATTACGAGGAGCACGATTGGGCAGAAATGATCAAAAGGGCGGGTTACAAGATTTACTATCAGCCAAAATCATACATTTTGCACAAAGAATCCCTTTCAACCGGAAAAGTAAGTCCGTTGAAGACGTATTATATATCTCGGAACAGAATTGTTTTTGCAAGACGAAACTTTAAGCCTGAACAACTTTTTGTTAGTCTGCTCTTCCAAGTTTTTGTTTCCATCCCCAAAAACAGTTTAAAATACTTGTTCAAGAAACAGTACAAACACTTAAAAGCACTTTGGCAGGCACTATTATGGAATGTGACACATTACAAACTTGTTTAATTAAATCTAGGTATTATGAAAACCATTAACCTGCCGATAATTCTCGTGTTTCTAATGCTCCTAATGGGATGCGTTAGTGAGAGTGATTTAGATGCTCCTAATATAGAAGATGTCTCTGATGCTACAGATGACGATACTGATAACGATGATAATTCAGTTTTGGCGAGCTTTGATGTTCCTGATGATTTCAGCTATAACACCTCCAAAAACCTTAACATCTCCTTGAGAGCACCTGATTTTCTGAAAAATGCTGTGTTTGACTTATACGCGAAAGTGGCCGATGAAGATAGTGTAGCCATCGGGAGAGGTACTTTTGATGATAACGGGCTATTTGAGCGTGAATTCACGGCATCTTCATTGGTAGATAGTGTGTTGATTTTCACGGATTATATTGGTTTAACAGATAACATCAGGCTACCTGTGGAAAACAATGCCATAAATTTTGACTATCGACCATTATATGAAAGAGATGGTGGAAGCGGAAAGGGCTATAAGAAGAAACCCGAAAGAAAAGGTTTTTCAATGACTGCAAAAGCTGATTATACCTATATTGATACCTATGATTCCAATGGGGTTCCTGAAAACCTTGCTTTTCCAGATGTCATTCAACAAAACCTACTGGATGATGTGAATGCATCTTTACCAGAAGGTTATAATGGAGGTATACCAGTTACACATCCTGAATATCTCGCAGATACCGAAACAAATATTATCCTTACACAAGAAGCAGACGTTTGGGTCACTTTTGTGTCTGAAGGAGCTGGGTATAGAAATGTATTGGGGTATTATTCGTATCCCATTGGCGAAGAACCTGAAAGTGTAGACGATATTGTGGAACATAAAGTGGTCTTTCCCAATGTTTCAATGTCTGGTTCAGGTGGTGGTTTAATACCTGGAGACCGTGTTTATTTGGGAAGGTTTCCTGCCAACACGGTAATCTCGTGGTTTTTGGCCTCGAACGGATGGAATGGTTCAAGCGTAAGTGATGGTAAAGGCTTGTATTATTCAAATTCAGATTTTAATCCAGAATCTACTGAGGCGAACCGAAGACATATGGTGTTGCTAAATGATGAAGCTAGAGAACTTAATATTTTAGGTTTTGAAGATCTTTTCCGTGATGGAGGTTCTGATGATGATTTTAATGATGCTGTCTTCTATGCCAAGGCTAATCCGCCAGAAGCAATTCAAGTTGGCAATTTGGCCAAAATTACAGCCTCCAACGATTCAGATGGAGATGGAATTAATGATGAATTGGATGATTTTCCATTTGATGTGAATAAAGCATTCAACAATTTTGGATCTTCAGCAAATTCTTCTGGAAAACTGGTGTATGAAGATTTATGGCCAAGCCAGGGAGATTATGATTTCAATGATTTGGTAATCGATTACTCGTTCAACCTAATTGCCAATTCAGACAATTTAATAACTGCCATCGACGGAGAGTTTACTGTAGAGCATATTGGAGCATCTTTTCATAATGGATTTGCTTTTGTTTTGCCCATTGACCCAAGTTTGGTTGAAAGTATTGAAGGGCAGCTGTTGAATGGTGATTATGAAGATGTGGCTTCCAACGGTGTTGAGAATGGAACCCTGTCTGATGAATCCGTTATTATCGTTGCTGGGGATACTTTTGGGATGACCGGGGAAACTGTATCGATTTCCATAGAATTTAATACGGCAATAGTAGCAGAAACGTTGGGAGCAGTACCTTTTAATGCTTTTTTGATTGCCAATGCAGATAGACAAAGAGAGGTGCATCTTCCAGATTTTGCACCAACAAGTAAAGCAAGTTATCTGGGAACATCAGATGATTACAGCGATGGGAATATGGGCAGGTATTACAAATCAAGCGAAAATTTACCATGGGCACTGAACATCTATGGGGATTTTGTAGCTCCGCCGGAAAGTGTGCCTATTTCACTGCAATATCCACGATTTGTAAACTGGGCAAATTCTGGGGGAACTCAAGACCGGGATTGGTATGTAAGATAAGCTCTTGCATCTAGTAAAAAAGGGCTCTTACAACGTAAATGTCCTTTTTTACAACATAATTTTCTATTTCACATTAATAGAGTTAATATTTACAAATATATTAAGTAAAAACCTACAAAATGAAAATAGCCGTCATTGGAACGGGTTACGTGGGACTAGTAACCGGAACTTGTTTTGCAGAAACTGGAGTTAACGTTGTCTGCGTGGACATTGATAAAAGAAAAGTGGAAATGCTTCGCAATGGTGAAGTTCCAATTTATGAACCTGGTTTGGATACACTTCTGGAGCGCAATATTGAAAAGGGGAGGATTTCCTTCACTACCAGCCTCCAAAAGGGAATTACAGATGCAGATGCCGTATTTATAGCAGTGGGCACCCCGCCAGACGAAGATGGTAGTGCAGATCTTAAATATGTTTTGGGTGTTGCCAAGGAAATAGGTCAGCACATGGAAAATTACAAAGTAATCATTACTAAAAGTACTGTTCCGGTAGGGACTTCTTACAAGGTTAAATCCGCTGTACAGGAAGAGCTGGATAAGAGAGGGCAAAACATTGACTTTGATGTGGCGTCAAACCCTGAATTTTTAAAGGAAGGTAGTGCTGTTGATGATTTCCTGAAGCCAGACCGTATAGTTGTAGGTATTGAAAGTAAACGTGCCGAGAAAGTGATGCGCCGTCTATACAAACCATTTCTAATGAATGGCCACCCATTGTTGTTTATGGACATATTCTCTTCAGAAATGACCAAGTACGCAGCGAATTCAATGCTGGCTACCAAAATCAGTTTTATGAATGACATTGCCAACCTGTGCGAATTGGTTGGAGCCAATGTTGATTTAGTAAGAAAAGGAATTGGCTCCGATACCCGAATCGGTAATAAATTCATTTATCCGGGTACCGGCTATGGAGGTAGTTGTTTTCCAAAAGATGTACAGGCTTTGGTGCGTACTGCTGATGAGTATGGACACTCTTTGGAAGTGCTAAAAGCTGTTGAAGCAGTGAATTACCGCCAAAAAACAACATTGGTTGAGAAAATTAAAGGTCATTTTGGCGAAGACCTAAAAGGAAAACAATTTGGAATGTGGGGCTTGGCTTTTAAGCCTAAGACCGATGATATGCGAGAAGCACCATCGTTGGTGATAATAGAACAATTGACTGCTTTGGGAGCAAAAGTTAGAGCATATGATCCTGTGGCCATGCATGAGGCCAAGCGCATTTTGGGAGACAAAATTGAATATGCACAAGATGAGTATGATGCTTGTATTGATGCAGATGCCCTTGTCGTGGTTACCGAATGGCCAGAATTTAGAATGCCAAACTATAGAATCCTTGAGAAACTGATGAATGAGAAAACCATTTTTGATGGAAGAAATATTTATGATCCAGAAGAGATGGAAGATGAAGGATTCAATTATTACAGTATTGGGCGAAAAGTGATTAAAAATACTGAAAAGGTGGCGATGGCCTAATCTTAAATCAATAACAATGAAACGAATCTTAGTTACTGGTGGTGCTGGCTTTGTTGGCTCACATTTATGCGAACGATTATTGAATGAAGGCAATGAAGTCATTTGTCTGGACAATTACTTTACTGGAAGAAAAAGTAAGATTATCGACCTTTTGGATAATCCTTATTTTGAACTTATCCGTCATGATGTAACCCATCCTTTTTTTATAGAGGTGGATGAAATATACAACTTGGCATGTCCTGCTTCCCCTATTCATTACCAATATAATCCCATAAAAACAGTAAAAACCTCTGTAATGGGAGCCATAAATATGTTGGGTTTGGCAAAAAGAGTGAAGGCAAAAATCCTTCAAGCATCAACAAGTGAGGTGTATGGAGATCCTGAGGTTCACCCGCAACGCGAAGATTACTGGGGCCATGTAAACCCCATTGGTATTCGTTCTTGTTATGATGAAGGAAAACGATGTGCTGAAACTTTGTTTGTCAACTATCATAATTCAAATGATGTTTTGGTAAAAATTATCCGAATTTTCAACACCTACGGTCCTAAAATGGAGCCAGATGATGGCAGGGTGGTGTCAAACTTCATTATGCAGGCATTGCAGGGTAAGGATATCACGGTTTATGGAGATGGTACGCAGACCAGAAGTTTTCAATATGTAAGCGATTTGGTGGAGGGAATGATTCGGATGATGGATACAGAAGATGAATTCATTGGCCCTATCAATATTGGAAACCCTAACGAGTTTACCATGTTGGAGCTTGCTGAAAATATTATCGATTTAACCGGGACAAGTTCAAAAATCATACATATGCCATTGCCGTCTGACGACCCTTTGCAAAGACAGCCGGATATTTCACTGGCCAAGGAAAAATTACATGGTTGGGAACCTACTGTTGAGCTGCGTGAAGGACTGCAAAAAACCATTGAATATTTTGATGGACTTCTTAAAGATAAGTCAATAAAAGAATTGATCAATTCTTAAAAATCTGGTTATGATGGAAACATTGCAAATTTTGGTAAATGTTCTAGAAGCTGTATTGGTAGCTTACTTCGGATTTGCCGCTTTTTATGTTTTCATTTTTTCTTTGGCAGGATTGTTCAAGGCTAAACAAAAGAGTTCCATTCAAACTGAAAAGCGAAAGTTTGCAGTTTTGATTCCGGGCTATAAAGAAGACAATGTTATAGTACATGTTGCCCAAAAAGCATTGGAGCAGAGCTATCCCAAAGATTTATTTGATGTAGTTGTTATTGCGGATTCATTTCAAGAAACAACACTTGATAAATTAAACAAGCTTCCCATAAAACTGGTTGAGGTTTCTTTTGAGAAAAGTACGAAGTCAAAAGCCTTGAACAGAGCCATGGCGGTAATTGGGGATGATTATGATGTTGCTTTGGTTTTGGACGCAGATAACATCATGGCATTTAACTTTGTTGAAAAGCTCAATGAAGCTTTCAATAAGGGATACAAAGTGGTTCAAGGGCATCGCATTGCTAAAAATACCAATACCCCTATGGCCATTTTAGATGCCATAAGTGAAGAAGTCAACAATCACATTTTTAGAAAAGGACATCGTGTTTTAGGACTTTCCTCTGCACTCATTGGTTCAGGGATGGCTTTTGATTACCACTTTTTCAAATCAACAATGGTGGAAGTCAATGCTGTTGGGGGTTTTGACAAAGAATTGGAGTTGAAATTACTTCGGGATAAAAATACCATTGAGTACTTGCACAATGCATTGGTTTTGGATGAAAAAGTTCAAAACACTGAAGTCTTCGCCAATCAACGAAAACGATGGCTATCTGCACAATTCGTGTATTTCAGACGTTTTGTGGTTTCTGGTCTGCGACAATTGTTTCTTAACGGTAATGTGGATTTTGCCGATAAGGTCTATCAAATGATTGCTCCGCCGCGGGTATTGTTATTGGGTTTGGTCGTATTGTTTTCACTAGGCTATTTCCTTGCTGATTTTTTTATGGAGAATTGGTTACTGGTCCAGCCTTGGGCATGGTATGTAACCGCCACATTGACTCTGGTGTCCTTTGCAATGGCAGTTCCCAGAAAATTCTACAACATTCAAACGATCAAGGCATTTCTTACCCTTCCAAAAGCATTTGCCATAATGTTCTTGTCCCTATTTAAACTTAAGGGGGCCAACAAAAAATTTATCCATACCCAACACGGTACGGTCAACAGTTAAAGCTTACAGATGAGAATCGGAATTGAAGCACAACGACTTTTTAGAAAAAAGAAGCACGGGATGGACATGGTGGTTTTGGAACTCATCAAAAACCTTCAAAAAATTGATGCCAAAAACGAATATGTCATTTTTGTCAAACCAGATGTTGACAGTACATGTTTGCCCAAGGCACCCAACTTCAAAGTAGTAGAGTTGCGTTCTAAATTGGGTTATCCAGGTTGGGAGCAGATAGCATTGCCCAAAGCAGCTTTGGCAGAAGGTTGTGATGTATTGCACTGTACCAGTAACACCGGCCCCTTATTCTGTAAAGTTCCTTTGATTACCACCTTGCATGATATTATTTATCTGGAAAGCATTAGTATTTTGAACAAGGCGGGAACTTGGTATCAAAAATTGGGCAATATGTACCGAAGGTACTTTGTGCCACCGGTCATTAAAAAAAGTAAAAAGGTCATCACTGTTTCCAACTATGAAAAGGCCAGAATAGCAAAATTCTTCGGATTTAAGGATAACCGCTTAACGGCAATCTATAATGGAGTTGGAGAGCACTTTAAAAAGTTGGTCGACGGAGATGAACTCCAAAACATCAAACAAGAATTTAATTTACCTGATAAGTACTTCTTCTTTCTGGGGAACACAGACCCAAAAAAAAATACAATAGGTGTTTTAAAAGCCTTCTCCAATTTCAATAAAGTGTATCCCAACAAATACAGTTTGGTGATGTTGGACTATGCTGAAGCCGAACTGAAAAGATTATTACAAGAAATAGAAGACGTTGAACTTCGAAAGTTGATACATCTAACAGGTTATGTGCCCAACCAAAAACTACCGGCCATCATCAACTTGTGCGAGATCTTTCTGTATCCATCATTACGTGAAAGTTTTGGCATTCCAATTTTGGAGGGAATGGCCTGTGGGGTACCGGTGATCACCTCAAATACTTCATCGATGCCCGAAGTGGCAGGGGATGAGGCCGCAATGATTGTTGACCCATTCAACCCTACCGAAATCTCAAATGCCATGCAGACCCTTGTTGAGGACAAGATGCTGGCCAAGGTGCTTGCCGAGAAAGGGATAGAACGCGCAAAAAATTTCTCATGGAAAGCCATGGCGCATAACGTACTTGAACTTTATGAAAATGTTTATACGGAATTAAACAATGCTTCATCATGATCAAGGATAGGGATATAATTGTAATGGGCATTCAGGCTTGGGATATTGAGATTGGGAGCAATTGTAAGAACATTGCCGTTGAAATGGCCAAAAACAACAGGGTTCTCTATGTGAACCCACCCATGGATAGAATCAGCCGTTATCGGGAGAAGAATTCGGAAAAAATCAAAAAACGACTTCGAGTAAAAAAAGGGTTGGATGCCGATTTGGTTCAGTTAGAGGATTCGTTGTGGAATCTTTATCCAAAAACAATTACCGAATCAATCAACTTTTTGAAGAACAAATCCCTCTTTGATTTTTTCAATAAAATCAATGCCAAGCGATTTACAAACGATATACAATCTGCCATTGAACGTCTGGAATTTAAAGACTATATCATTTTCAATGATAGTTCAATGTTTTTGGGACAGCATATCAAGCAATTGTTACAACCGTCATTCTATGTGTATTACATGCGGGATTATCTCACCAAGAATCCCTATTGGAGAAAAAATGGAGTGCGACTGGAGCCAAAACTCATTGAAACTGCAGATTGCGTCGTGAACAATTCAACATTGTATACTGAGTATGGCCGCCAGTACACTGAGCATTCCTATATGGTGGGGCAAGGATGCGATACCACTCTTTTTAATGACAGTCTAAGAGCCATAAAGGTGCCAAAAGATTTAGAAAATATACCAGGTCCCATAATTGGGTATGTGGGATTTTTGACGAGTCGCAGATTAAGCATTGATATTTTGGTCAAGGTAGCAAAAGCCCGCCCAAAGTGGAGTATTGTTTTGGTGGGGCCAGAAGATGACAATTTCAAGGAATCCGAGCTTCATAATATGTCCAATGTGCATTTTTTGGGAAGCCGTGATGCATCAGAATTGCCCAATTATATCAAGGGATTTGATGTAGCCATTAATCCACAACTGATCAATGATGCCACCATGGGCAACTACCCCAGAAAAATTGATGAATACCTGGCTATGGGGAAACCAACGGTAGCTTCGGCCACCAAGGCAATGGAATATTTTAAGGACTATACGTATTTGGGTGAAACCGCAGAGGATTATGTGGCATTGATTGAAAAAGCACTCGAGGAAAATTCAAAAGAACTAGAAGAAAAGCGTCGCTTTTTTGGACTGTCACACAGTTGGGAAAACAATGTGAATGAAATCTATAACTGCATTTTAAAAGTAAAAAAGGCTTCGGCTTAAATGGTTTTTTATGGGAATCGTATCAAAAATAAAGTCAAATCCGAAGCTAAAACAACTGGCAATTAGATTGATTGCACCTCAAAGAAATCCAAGACCAAGACTTTGGGTGCGGTGGTTTTTGAATCCCTTGAAACACAAAAGGGGAAAAGGATCTACCATACGACGTAATAGCCGTATTGATGTTTTTCCATGGAAACGATTTGAAATAGGAGAACTGACCACTATTGAAAGCTTTTGCACTGTAAACAATGGTTCTGGAGATATAATCTTGGGAGATAGGGTGCGTGTGGGCATTGGGAGTGTGATTATTGGCCCGGTGAAGATGGGAGATGGTTCAGGACTTGGCCAACATGTTTTCGTGTCTGGTTTCAACCACGGCTATGCAGATGGAGGAAAAAATTCCAGTGAACAAGCCTTGGATATTCGACCCACCATTATTGAAGAAGAAGCACATATTGGTGCAAATTCGGTGGTTTTGGCTGGTGTTACTATTGGTAAACGATGTCAAATAGGTGCTGGCAGTGTGGTTACCAAGGATATTCCCCCATTTTCGGTGGCCGTTGGCAATCCAGCCAAAGTCATTAAAAGATTTAACCACAATACAGGTGAATGGGAACGGGTGGTTGACAAAAAAGCGCAAATGGCACACTAAAAAACTAGATTATGAAGGCATTGGAAATTATTTTTTGGATAGCACTTTTTATTATTTTCTATTCGTATTTGGGCTACGGTATGCTATTGTTTGTCATTATCAAAATAAGGAGAATCTTTGGTATTGGGAATAAATCTGTAATAGATGAAGCCTATGAGCCCGAAGTAACTCTTTTTGTAGCAGCGTATAATGAAAAAGATTATCTGGAAGAAAAAGTGTCCAATTCCAGAAGCCTCAATTATCCGGAGGAAAAAGTGACCCAACTTTGGGTAACTGATGGTTCTGATGACGGAACACCAGAATTGCTCAAAAAACACAAAGATGTTATCGTTCATCATGAAGCTGCTAGAAATGGCAAAATTGCAGCCATGAATCGGGGGATGCAGTTCGTTAAAACACCAATAGTTATTTTTTCTGATGGAAATACGAGCTTAGGTAAAGAATCAATACGGGAAATAGTGCGCTTGTTCAGTAATCCGAAAGTGGGCTGCGTTTCTGGGGAAAAAAGAATTTATTCCAAAGAAGCAGATACTGCCGCCGGTGCCGGTGAGGGCATGTATTGGAGATATGAATCCCAATTGAAAAAATGGGATGCAGAACTGTATTCTGTTGTTGGAGCTGCTGGTGAGCTTTTTGCCATCAGAACCGAGCTTTGGCAAGAGGTGGAAAAAGATACGTTGTTGGATGATTTTATGATTTCATTGCGTACAGCCATGAAAGGTTTTACGATTCAATATAACCCTGAAGCATATGCCATAGAAAATGCCTCGGCAAATGTAAAAGAAGAGTTGAAACGAAAAATTAGAATATCCGCAGGAGGTATACAATCTGTGGTGCGGTTGGCCCCATTATTGAACCCTTTTAAATATGGGGTGTTGTCTTTTCAATATATTTCGCATCGTGTGCTTCGTTGGACGTTGACCCCTTTATTGTTGTTATTGATCATTCCGATGAATTTTGGTTTGGCGCTTAACGAAGGACTTTGGAGTTTTGGAATTTACAATCTATTGTTGTGGGGACAGATTATGTTCTATTTAGCAGCGCTTTTAGGTTGGTTTCTTGAAAATAGGCAGATTAGACTCAAATTACTTTTCATTCCCTACTATTTCTTTATCATGAACCTATCTGTTTATCTTGGCTTTGCTAGATATTTAAAAGGAAACCAAAGCGTAAATTGGGAACGTGCCAAAAGGGGAGGTGAAACAAAAGAAGCTTTTGTTTAGGCAGGTTCTTTTTGAGCAATGGCCAAATCAAAATAAAAAGTTGTGCCTTTACCAACGGTACTGTCAACTTTAAGTTCACCACCATTTTTACGAACAAAGTCTTGACAAAGAATCAATCCAAGGCCAGTACCTGGTTCATTTTCAGTACCTAATTTGCTGAAATGCAAGTCGGGATTTAGGATTTTTGGAATGTCTTCTTTTGGAATACCTTGACCATTATCTTGAACTTCAACGAAATGTCTATCGTCTTTAATTACGGCATTGACCACTATTTGACCATCTGATGGCGTAAATTTTATAGCGTTCGAAATTAAATTTCTAAATACTGTCATGGTAGTATTTAGATCGGCATGGGCGAATGCGTCAGCGGGAACGTTATTAATGAGTGTAATGCCTTTTCTTTCACTGGCGATACTCAAAAGTCTAAAAACTTGCTCCACAATTTGGTTCAATTCAAGTATTTCTGGTATTACTTCCACCTGATTGCTTCCAGATTTTCCCCAAGCCATTAAGTTTTGAAGTAGGTTCAAGGATTCGTCCATCGTTGTAAGCAATTCAAGAACCGTTTCATCTTTGAAATTATCCGCCGCAGGGTCTATAATCCCTCTTCGTATAAAATCCATTTTAAGTTTTGCTGCGCTTAATGGCGAACGCAGGTCGTGTCCTATTATGGAGAAAATACGGTTTTTAAGAGCATTGGACTGCTGGAGTTTTTTTGCCTGAGTCTCAATTTTGGCTTTTGCCATTTTAAGGTTACAGTGTGTTTTAACCCTTGCAATCAATTCATGTTCATTAAAAGGTTTGGTAATGTAATCCACACCACCGGCTTCAAATCCTTTTACCTTGTCATCAATGTTTGTTTTTCCAGTAATAAAAATGACCGGAATATCTTGATATTGGGGAAACTCTTTGAGTTCTCTACATAAATCGAATCCATTTTTTTTAGGCATAACAACATCCATTAGGATGATGTCAGGTGCAAGGGATTCCAAAGCTTCTAAAAAATCGGATATGGTATTGACCCCCTTATAGGCTAAACCCTGACGCTCTAAAAAATACTTCATGAGTTCAATGTTCAATAGCTCATCATCAATGGCAAGAACATATGGCTTTTCCTCAAATTGTTGATTCATAAGGGTCAATATTTAAATAGAGGGAAAATACCTACAAAATATAGGCTTTCACAACATAAATTTAAACAAAAAAATACGTAAGTATATATTTACAATAATAGTAATACTAAGATTAAACAAGCATGGATCATGTTTTAATAACCGGCGGGGCTGGATTTATTGGATCAAATTTCATACCCTACTTCCTTGATCAGAATCCAGATATTCATTTGGTCAATTTAGACGCACTAACATACGCTGGTAATTTGGATAATTTAAGTGAAGTTGGAGGTCATGAAAACTACACATTTATTAAAGGAGATATCTGTAATAGAGCTTTGATTGAGGATGTATTTGAAAAGTACGATATCAAAGGTGTGATACATTTCGCGGCGGAATCTCATGTTGATAATTCAATCACAAATCCAGATGCATTTATGCAGACCAATATTATTGGCACATTCAATTTAATTGATGTGTCCAAGAAGCGATGGATGGTTGGTCCTGATATTTATAAAGAGGCTTATAAAAACTCACGTTTTCACCATGTTTCCACCGATGAGGTTTATGGAACTTTAGGTAACGAAGGATTGTTCATGGAGACCACTCCCTACGCACCCAATAGTCCATATAGTGCTTCAAAGGCTTCTTCAGATTTTATTATAAGAAGCTACCACCATACCTATGGTATGAACGTGGTCACAACCAATTGCTCTAACAACTACGGACCCAAACAGCATGATGAAAAACTAATTCCTACCATCATAAGAAAAGCATTGAGCGGAACGCATATTCCCATTTATGGCAATGGCACAAACATAAGGGACTGGTTGTATGTCTTGGACCACTGTAAGGGTATTGCCTTGGCATATGATACAGGGGTTTCTGGTGAGACCTACAACATTGGCGGTAAGAATGAACGCAATAATCTATACATCGCCAATAAAGTTTGCGAACTCTTGGATAAAAAGTTTCCGAAAGAAAATGGAAGTTCATACAAAGAGCAAATCACTTTTGTGAAAGATCGTGCTGGACATGATTTTAGATATGCCATTGATGCTTCTAAAATTGAACAGGATTTAGGCTGGAAAGCAGATGAAAACTTTGAAACCGGGATAGATAAAACCATTGATTGGTACTTGGCCAAATTCAAGGAAAAAATGAACTCAAGTATCGCTAAAAATTAAAAAACCTAGTCATGAAAGGAATTATTTTGGCCGGCGGGTCTGGGACCAGATTGCACCCTTTGACCTTGTCCGTAAGTAAGCAGCTTATGCCTGTTTATGACAAGCCCATGATTTATTATCCATTATCCACACTTTTAGAATCTGGGATTTGGGAAATTTTGATCATTTCAACCCCTCACGATTTACCTTTGTTTCAAAAATTGTTGGGTGATGGCCGAAAATATGGATGTCGATTTGAATATGCGGTCCAAGAGCATCCCAACGGATTGGCGGAGGCTTTTATCATTGGAGAAGAATTTATTGGGGATGATAAAGTGGCTTTAATTCTTGGCGACAATATTTTCTATGGTTCTGGTTTGGACGTATTGTTGCAGTCCAACAATGACCCAGATGGTGGCATTATTTATGCCTATCATGTTACAGACCCTGAACGTTATGGGGTGGTTGAATTTGATGAAGACGGCAAGGTCATCTCCATAGAGGAGAAACCAAAGCAACCAAAATCAAACTATGCAGTTCCAGGGATTTATTTTTATGATAATGATGTGGTAGAAATAGCGAAAAACATTCAGCCCAGCGCCCGTGGGGAATTGGAAATAACAGATATAAATCGCGAGTATTTAGAAAGAGGTAAGCTGAAAGTCAGTATTATGGACCAAGGTACCGCTTGGTTGGATACAGGTACCTTTAATTCATTGATGCAGGCAGCACAATTTGTACAAGTGATTGAGGAACGTCAAGGTCTAAAAATAGGTGCTATTGAAGCTTCGGCCTATAAAATGGGGTATATTACCAAAAATCAATTCAAAAAAGTAAGCGAGCCATACCTGAAGAGTGGGTATAGCAAGGCAATGCTCAAAGCCATTTCTTAAGTTATGGATGTACTAGAAACAAATATTGATGGTTGTTTTGAACTGATTCCTCGAGTTTTTGAAGATGAAAGAGGGTACTTTTTTGAAAGTTACAACCAAGAAAAATTTGAACGGACCACTGGGGCAAAACCATATTTTGTTCAGGATAATCAATCCTTTTCAACCAAAGGAGTCTTAAGGGGATTGCACTTTCAAAAGGGAAGACATGCTCAAGCAAAATTGGTCAGGGTTTTGGAAGGCGAGGTTTTGGATGTTGCAGTGGATTTACGTGAAAATTCAAAAACCTATGGAAATATAGTGCGGACGGTACTGTCATCAAGCAACAAAAAACAGTTGTACATTCCCAGAGGTTGCGCCCATGGTTTTGTTACCTTAAGCAAGACGGCTTTATTTTTCTATAAGTGCGACAATTTTTACAACAAAGATTCAGAAGCAGGAATAGTGTATGATGATCCTAGCCTTAACATTGATTGGATTTTAGATAAAGACGAACTGATAATTTCAGAGAAAGATCAGGTTTTGTCAACCTTGGAAAAATTTGCCTTAACCCTTAAAAAAGAATAAAATGAAAGTCTTGGTTGCCGGAAGTAATGGACAATTGGGGAAATGTTTTCAAATATTGGTGTCAAAACAGGGCGATCATCAATTTGAATTTGTTTTCAAATCATCATCAGAACTTGACATTTCTAATGGAAGGGAAGTAATTCAGGATTTTAAAAAGAATCGATACGGATACTGTATCAATTGTGCGGCCTATACCCAAGTCGACAAAGCAGAGACAGAAGTTGAACGGGCCATGAAGGTCAATATTATTGGCGCTAAAAATCTGGCGATAGCTTGTGAAAAATTTGATGCCACGATGATACACATCTCTACAGATTTTGTTTTTGATGGAAGGAGTGGTAAACCTTACCAAGAAGAAGATGAGTGTAATCCTTTGAGTGTTTATGGGGGAACAAAATTAGATGGAGAGATGAGTGTTCAAATGACTTTGAAACAACATTTTATTATTAGAACGTCCTGGTTGTATTCAGAATATGGGAACAACTTTATGAAAACCATGCTTCGGTTGAGTGAAGAACGCAAGGAACTTTCGGTTATTGATGATCAGTTCGGCACCCCTACCTATGCCAAAGATTTGGCAGCTTTTGTTTTAAAGATTGTGTATTCCCAGGAAACATCATACGGAGTATATCATTATAGCAATCAAGGTGAAACCACATGGTATAGCTTTGCTAAAGCAATTTTTGAGTTGTCAGATACGGGAATCGAATTATATCCCATTCCCACTGAAGCTTATCCGACACCTGCCGAGCGTCCAAAATATAGTGTTTTGGATAAATCAAAAGTTGAGCAAACATTTGGAATTCAGATTCCAGATTGGAGGGATAGTCTAAAACAGGCTTTAAAAATGCATCAAACCCGGGTCGCTTAAATTATTCAACGATTGAACCGACCTTAAAGGAAAAATAAAAACCTTATTTCGTATTCATGAAAAAGAAAATATTAGTAACGGGAGGACTTGGATTTATAGGGTCCCATACCGTAGTGGAATTGCAGAACGAAGGCTATGAAGCCATCATAATAGATAATCTTTCAAATTCTTCAGAAGATGTAATTGAGGGTATTGTTGCCATAACCGGGAAACGTCCTATTGTTGAAATTTTTGACCTTCGTGACAAAGCAAAGTTGCAGGATTTCTTTTCAAAATATGCAGATATTGATGGGGTTATTCATTTTGCAGCTTCCAAAGCAGTAGGCGAAAGTGTTGAAAACCCATTGTTGTACTACGAGAATAATCTTGGGGTTTTGACTTACATCTTACAAGAATTGACCCAAATGGAAAAAGCAAATTTCATTTTTAGCTCTTCATGTACCGTTTATGGCCAGGCTGATACCATGCCAATTACAGAAAATGCTTCGGTAAAAGCTGCAGAATCACCTTATGGAAATACCAAACAGGTGGGAGAGGAAATAATAAAGGATACATGCAAGGTCAATAGCAATTTGTCTGCTATAGCTCTGCGCTATTTTAACCCGATAGGCGCACATCCTACGGCACATATTGGTGAATTGCCCATTGGAGTTCCACAAAATCTTGTGCCCTATATTACGCAGACCGCTGCTGGTTTGCGTGAACAACTTTCAGTTTTTGGAGATGATTACCCAACTTCAGATGGAACCTGTATTCGGGATTATATCCATGTTGTTGATGTGGCCAAAGCGCATGTAGCTGCTATGGAACGTTTGGTCAATGTAAGAAATGAAGAAAATTTTGAAGTATTCAATTTGGGTACTGGAACAGGTAGTTCTGTTTTGGAGGTTATTCAAAGTTTTGAACGTGTTTCAGGTGAAAAATTGAACTACAAAATTGCTCCAAGAAGGCATGGGGATGTGGTTCAGGCCTATGCGGATACGGCAAAAGCAAATTCTGTGCTGGGCTGGAAGGCAGAATCAACTTTGGACGATGCCGTGAAATCTGCTTGGGAGTGGGAAAAGAAGATAAGAAACTACGCTGAAGTTTAGAGGATTATAAAGGGAAGAATACTGGATTTTAACCATTGTTGTGTTTGAATGGACATTGAAGCTTTCTAAAAGCACCATGGTCTTAGATAGTTTAGTTTTGCGAACTGGATTTTGTGTGATATTTATACAGACCATAACAAGCAATACAACCCCAAGCAAAATTGATGAAAATTACGGCCCAAGCCTTATAGTAAGCCCCATTGGCGACAAACAAAACACTTCCAATAACATTGTACCAATGGTATATAGGCTGATTTGAATGCCATTTTCCTTTAATGAGCATATAGTAGGAAAAAAGAAAGCAAAAAGTGCCGATCCAACCTAAAGACTCAAAAAAGATATTCATTATTCAGGGTATTTGAGAAGACTTAAGCAGTGGGATATGTATAGATCTTGTTGCTTTTTGTGCGCTTTGTCATTTTGGTCGAACATGCCCATATAATAATAAGACCCATCAATTAGAGCGAAAATAATTTCAGTAAGTTCATCAATATTGGTGTTGCATATGATGCCATTGTCATAAGCTTGTTTCAATTCTTCCCTCAATATTTCATGTAATTTCAAAAGGTATTGTTTGAAACTATTGTTGAAGTTCATATTCCGGTAAATCATGGCATAACAACTGTAAAAGACCCCATCATCAAAATATTGGTTCCATTTTCTGGAAAAAAGGTTGTGGACCAAATTTTCCAAATCTTGTCTGGTTTTAATGGTTCCTTGGTTGCCTTCTATGAATACATTGATGTGTTGTTGCAAGATATATTCATTCAATCCTATCAAAAGCTCATCCTTGGTGTTAAAATAATGCATTACCAATCCATTACTGATTCCCATGGCATTGGCAACCTTTGCTATAGAAGCATTTTCAAGCCCAATTTCCTTGGCAACTTCGTAAAAAGCCTTAACGATTTCCAACCGCCTTGTCGGTCCCAAACTCTTTCGACCCATGGCTATTCTTGTTAAAATTTGAACAACAATAATACTCTTTTTTTTTAAAATACATTTATTGAACATTCGTTCAATTTATTTTACGATTCCGTAACAATCACTTAAATATTTTTTAATTGAACACTTGTTCAATTTATTTTTCTTTGACGGGTCTTTTAAAACCATTTTATGAAAACTTTTCGCCTTTTTTTGTCCATAGCTCTTTTAGGCTGTTCCATAGTAAAAGCAGGTCATTTTATATCGAATGATACGCTTCGTAAAAAAGTGGTCTTCATTATTGTTGATGGTATTTCTGCGGATCAACTTAAGTCTGCCAATACACCATATCTGGACAGTATTGGTAAGGAAGGCGGTTATTCTGATGCTTATGTAGGCGGAGGAAAGGGAACCTACTCTGAAACACCTACTATTTCGGCTGTGGGCTATAACAGTCTTCTTACAGGTACTTGGGCAAACAAGCATAACGTATGGGGCAACGGTATTAAAGCACCTAATTATAGGTATCCTACCGTATTTCGATTTTACAAGGACCAAAACCCTAATGGAACCATAGGAGTATTCTCATCTTGGTTAGATAACCGCACCAAATTGGTCGGGGATGGCCTTGAAGAAACCAACAACATAAAAGTCGATTACTTTTTTGATGGTCTTGAGCATGATACAATCAATTATCCACATGATAAACAGCGCAACTTCATGAAATTGATTGATTACACAGTTGCTGACCATGCTTCCAAAACCATTTTGGAAAAGGCTCCAGATGTTTCTTGGGTGTATCTAGAATTTTCAGATGATGTGGGCCATGGTTTTGGAGATAGCGATCGCTTTAATGCAGCAATCCATTTTGAAGATGGACTTGTTGGAAAAATATGGCAGGCCATCAAAAAAAGAGAACAAGCCTATAATGAAGACTGGTTGTTACTGGTGACCACAGACCATGGAAGAGGGCCAAAAGATGGTAAGCATCATGGAGGCCAAAGTGATCGAGAGAGAAGCACCTGGATTGTGACCAATACCAAAAACACCAATACCTATTTTAAAAACCATACGACTGGGATTGTAGACCTTCTTCCTACAATGACTGATTTTATGAACATTGATGTGCCTTTGGAAATAAAAAGGGAATGGGATGGTGTCTCTCTCTTAAAATCTGTTGATGCCATAAACCTCCAAGCCAAGAAAGAAAAACGAAACCTTGTTTTAACCTGGAGACCCTTATCGGAAGGAGAAGGCAATCTATATGTGAGCGGAACCAACAATTTTAATACTGGTGGCCAAGATGTATATAAGCTTTTGCAAACAATTTCCTTGAAAAGTGGAAAGGCAGTAATTCCCTTAAGAAAGATTCCCAAAGGTTTTTGTAAGGTAGTGTTGGAAACCACCAACACTGTTTTGAATACCTGGCTAGTTGAAAAATAAACCAATTTAACTTGATAATCAACACTATGAGAATGAAACGCAATTTGTTTTTAGTACTGTTTTTGACCATGGCCTCGTTTAGTTTTGCCCAAAAAGAGGTTTCAGGTGTGGTCACTGACAAATCAGAAGCACCTCTACCCGGGGTCGCAGTCGTGGTAGAAGGGACCACGAACGGAACTACAACCGATTTTGATGGAAACTATACCATTATAGTTGGAGAAGGGCAAACATTGGAATTTTCCTATATGGGTTTTTCCACTAAAAAGATTACCGTGGGAACATCTACTACTATCAATGTGGTACTTGAAGAAGACGTGCAGAGTTTGAACGAAGTGGTTGTAGTAGGTTTTGGAACTGAGAAGAAAGTCAATCTCTCTGGGGCCGTAAACAGTGTTTCGGTCAAACAACTGAACACACGACCCATAAATAATGTTACTCAAGGTCTGCAAGGAATGTCCCCAGGATTGAACGTTGATTTTTCCAGCGGAGCGCCGGGAGGTAACCCTAAAATCAATATTAGGGGATTCACATCGATAAATGGAGGTGACCCTTTGGTGTTGATCGATAATATTCCTTCGGATGTTTCCTATCTTAATCAAATTGCCCCTGAGGACATTGAGAACATCTCTGTATTGAAGGATGCCTCTTCTGCGGCCATATATGGTGCCCGTGCCGCTTTTGGGGTGGTATTGGTGACCACAAAGAATGGTAAGGAAGGTAAGGCCAATATTAAATACAATACCTACCTTACCGTAGGTACTCCAACAGTATTGCCAGAAAAGATTATCGATCCTTATATCTATTCCCGTCTTCAGTATACTTATTCGGTGAATACCCCGTGGCATAACCAAATTTTTTCAGACGATTTTTGGCAATGGGCACGCGAACGTAGTGATAATCCAAGTGGTACCGAAGGAGTTCGACAAAACTCTTCTACAGGAATGTGGGAGTATATGGGGAACCAAGATTGGACGGATTACTTTTTATCAAGCACCACGTATTCACAAAACCATAATGTCAGCATAAGTGGTGCAAGTGATAAAGTAAATTATTTTGTTTCCGGTTCGTATAATAAGGACAATGGCTCGTTGATTCTGGCGGATGATTTCTTTTCCCGTATGGGTATACGAACCAAATTGAATGCTCAACTGAACGATTGGTTGAGCTTGGGGAACAATACTTCCTACATCATCGGGAAACGGAAAAATCCTTCATATTTTGATATCAGTACCCTGTTCAATTTTAACACGTATGAATATGCTGAAAACCCTGATGGCAGCTGGGCAAATACAAGCGTGGGCCGAATGGCAGCCCAATTGACTGATGGGGGAAAAGAAAAAAATCAGACAAGTACCTTTCGTACCAATTTTACGGCACAAGCATGGTTGCTGAGAGATATCCTAAAGATCAATGCAGAGTTCACTTATGAACAGGAAAATCAGAATTACGATGCCAATTATGCCAAATATAGAATTGGTTTTGCCCCAGATGACATACGTGAAGAGGGAGAAAACAAGGTTTGGAAAGGTATTGGAGAGGAAAAGTACAATGTTTTCAATATTTATACCACATTCACCAAAAATTTTGGAGAGAACCACCGTTTGACGCTTTTGGCTGGTTATAACCAAGAAGAGTATCATGATGAATATCTCTATTTAAATCGTAACGGGGTGATTTCCGCTTCACTGCCTGCGTTTAATTTGGCTACGGGTACTATACTACTGGATGATGACAATACCTATAATTATAGTTGGGCGGTTCGTGGTGCTTTTTATAGGGCCAATTATATCCTTAAAGACAGATATATTTTAGAATTGAACGGTCGATATGATGGTTCTTCGCGTTTCCCAAAAGATAAACGTTTTGGTTTTTTTCCTTCAGTATCTGCTGCCTGGAATGTATCACGTGAAAACTTCATGAATGCTTTGGATCCCACCGTCAGTCTTTTAAAGTTTAGAGCTTCCTATGGTACTTTGGGCAATCAAGATGTTGATGCTTTTGGCTACATTCCAACAATGACTTCGGCCAGCGGAAACTATATTCTTGGCGGTGAATTGCCCTTGCAGGTAAAAGCGCCTGGATTGGTATCGGACAATTATAGTTGGGAAACGGTAACTACCTTGAATTTTGGGGTGGACCTTGGCCTTTTTAAAGATAAACTTAGCGCCAGTTTTGATATTTACAGAAGGGACACCAAGGATATGTTGACCTTGGGCAGGGACCTGCCTGGAGTATTAGGTGCAAGTGAACCATTGGAAAATGCAGCAGATTTAAAAACAGAAGGTTGGGAATTGTCATTGACCTATCAAAACAGTTTTGGAACCAATAAACCTTTTGGTCTCAGTGCAAGCTTTGTTTTGAGTGATAGCCGATCCTACATTACTCGATTTGATAACCCAACCAACAGCCTTACCCAGTATCGAGAAGGAATGGAGCTTGGTGAGATATGGGGGTTGACTTCCGATGGACTGTTCCAATCACAGGCAGAAATTGATGCCTTGGATGAAACCTCTATTATTCCTTGGGGGGCTTTGGAAATTGTGGAAGGATGGCCCAAGTATGTAGATCGTGACGGAAACCAGGCCATTGAAGTGGGTACAACTGCTGATGACCCTAAAGATGCAAGTGTAATTGGAAATATGATGCCTAGATACCGTTTTGGATTGAACCTGAACATGGACTGGAATAATTTTGACTTAGGTATCTTTTTGCAAGGTGTTGGCAAAAGAGACTATTATCCAAAAGATTACCTCTATTGGGGATTCTATCAACAACCATATGCTGGGGGTTATGCGCATTTGAACGATTTCTACAGAGCTGCTGATGATTCAGCAGACATAATGGCCCAACATTCCCAAGCTTATATTGATGCTGGTCTGGCAAGTGCCAATACTGATGCTAGGTACCCAGTTGCACAGGCGTGGCTTGCCGACCGAAATTTGGGGGAGCGAATTGATCAGGCCAAGGGCTTGGCCATACCACAGACCGCATATATGTTGAATGCAGCTTATCTAAGACTTAAGAATATTACTTTCGGATATACCATTCCATCAGAGTATACCCATAAAATGGGTATTTCTTCCATGCGGATTTATTTTAGCGGGGACAACCTATTTGAATGGTCTGAAATTGCTGACTTCTTCGATCCCGAATCCATCTCCGATATCGATGAACGTCTTAACCCATCACATGAACCTGAACGTACTGAAACCAGTGGTTATCAATACCCTTATCAACGTAAATATGCCTTAGGGATCAATGTTAGCTTTTAATGAAAAACAAGTTTAAAAAAATGGAAAACATCAAAACATATCTTAAGAGAACATTATCGGTTTTGGCCATTGTTTCCTTGGCAGCCTGCAACGATGATTTTTTGGACAAACTGCCCGAAACGGAAATAGGGGCAGAAAGTTTCTTTAATACTGAAGAGGATTTATCAATATACATCAACAGTTTGTACAATTTTCCTGGAACCAGTATCTACTATGCAGATGAGGCAACTGATAATACGGCCACTACAGGGAATCGTGAAATCAAGACCATTATGATGACCGATGCGAACTCAACGACCATTACCGGAGGCTGGGAATGGGAGGATTTAAGAAATATCAACTTTTTTTTGGAGTATGCGGATAAAGCAAATGTAACGGATGAAATCCGTAACCATTATATAGGAGTGGCCCGTTTTTTTAGAGCCAACTTTTATATGCACAAAGTAAAGCGCTATTCCAATGTACCTTGGTACGATTTTGTATTGGGAACTTCAGACGAAGACTTGTTCAAAGCCAGTGATTCCCGTGAGACTGTTGTACAACATATTTTTGAAGATTATCAGTTTGCGTTTGATAATGTTATGACCGATCAGCCTGATGGCGCAGTTAATAAATGGGTTGTGGGAGCCATGTACAGTCGTAATGCCCTCCATGAAGGTACATTTAGAAAATATCATAGCGAGTTGGGCTTGGAGTCCTCTGCCAATACCTATTTGCAATTGGCAGCAACAGTTTCAAAAGAAATCATGGACAGTGGAAGTTTTTCTATTTACAATACTGGAAATCCTGAAAGTGATTATCATTCTCTTTTTGAAAGTCAGGATCTGACATCCATTTCAGAAATAATCCTGACCAATATCCATGAGACAGATGTTAAGGATGCTAGTGATACCCAGACCATATTTGGAGGTTATGAAATGAGTCCGGCTCGCGATCTTTTGGAAACCTACCTTATGGCAGATGGCTCATATTTTAGTGACCAGCCTAATTCAGATACTATGACTTTTGTTGAGGAATTCCAAAATCGTGATCCACGTTTGTCTCAAACGTATGCTTATCCAGGTTGGGAATTATATTATACATCAACCTATAGTCCAGGGAATACACTTTATGTACAAGAGTTCAAAAAGAACTTTACGGGTTATCACCAAATCAAGGGGTTTGTTAATGACCCATCAAATAATGTGCAGAACAATATAGATATTCCAGTATTGCGTTATGCAGAGATACTCCTCAACTATGCTGAAGCTAAAGCAGAATTGGGAACCTTAGCTCAATCTGATTTGGATATTTCAATAAACGTGTTACGAGATAGGGCAAATATGCCCCATTTGACCATGGGAGTAACTGCCGACCCTATACAGGCGGCCAGATATTCGGAAGTCTCCAGCGCGGTGCTTTTAGAGATTAGAAGGGAGCGCCGAGTAGAAATGGCTTTTGAAGGGCGTCGTTTGGACGACTTGAACCGATGGGGTGCGGGAAAACTGATGGAAAAAGAACCTATAGGGATGTATTTTCCTGGTTTAGGTAGATATGATCTTACTGGTGATGGTGTGGATGATATTGTACTTCTTGATTTATCTGACGCTGTGCCTGATCCCAAGGAAACCAATTCGTTGGGTGCGGAATTAATCTATTACACAGTGGCCGAAGTCGGCAATACTAGTGCCAATGTATACCTCACCAATGGTACAAGTGGGTATATTGTTGGAACTCGAGACAGGGGTGCCTTTGATGCGCCTAAACATTATTACAGACCTGTTCCAGCATCAGAGGTTGCATTAAACCCTAATTTAGATCAAGTTTTTGGATGGGAATAATTTCAGTAGTTTTAATAGTTTGAGTTAGTAGAAAAGGAGGTTTTTATGGCCTCCTTTTTTGCCCATACAATAATGGAAAAATGGATTTTAAACGTAGAAAATTAATCAAGGGAATAGCCTTGACAGGATGTGGGGCTTTGGTCTCCAATCCAATGATGGGGCAAAAGGAAGGTGTAAACAAGCAAAGAGTCTTGAGGATAGCCCATATCACCGATGTGCATCTGAGTGCCGATAACAATGCCCCCGATAGATTTGCTTCATGTATAAATGAGATCAAAAAGAGGGAAATCGATTTCTTCTTGAATGGCGGGGATAGCATTATGGCGGCGGATTATGATAATATTGTTCGTGAACAAGTACATGAGATGTGGACGTTATGGAAAGCAGCACGCCAGAAATTTGCCGGTTATAAGATGTACAGCTGCTTGGGCAACCACGATATGTGGTGGGCCGCCCCTAACAAAAAGGATTCCATGTACGGGAAAAAATTTGCCATGGAGCAACTGGATATGCCCTCGACGTACTACAGCTTTGATCAAAATGGATGGCACTTTGTGGTGTTGGACAGCAATAACAATGGTGGTGGAGCCTTGGGTAGGGAACAGCTCCAGTGGTTTTCGGATGACTTGGCCAAATTACCCAAGGACACTCCGGTTTTGGTAATGTCACATTACCCCATTTTATCGGCCTCTACCCATGCTGTTGGAGGTAACCACAAAGATTCGTTACCCATCACTAAACTTTTGTACAAGCACCAAGATAAGCGTATACATTGTATTAGTGGTCATGTACACCTGTTGGATACCGCTATCTACAATAATGTGCATTATTATTGTAACGGATCTATGAGTGGTTTTTGGTGGGGTGAGGGCGATAAGGATTCTGCCCAAAAATATTGGTACCATGAAACCCCGCCAGGGTATACCATTTTGGACTTATATGAAGATGGCTCTTTGCAGAACACCTATTATCCACATCAATATTGAACAATGTAACAGATGAAAAGAACAATCAAGATAATACTTTGCAACATTTTTTTGATGATGGTGGGCTTAGGTATGGCCCAGGCCACAAAAAAGACCCTAAAGGTTATGGCATGGAACATACTGCATGGGGGCAATGACCTAAAGGATGGTCCACAACGGGTCATCGATATTATCAGGGAAATTGACCCGGATGTCATCATGATGGTCGAAACCTATGGTTCGGGACCCCAAGTAGCCAATGCTTTGGGATATAATTTCCATCTGGTTGCTCCTGAAGGCACTCCTTTGGATGATAAAAGGATTAATCTGTCCATCTATTCAAAATATCCCTTCGGAAAGCGTATAGATACTGATTTCCCGTTTTATTTGGGCGGTCGTGAAGTTGTGGTCGATGGAAGGAAGATTAACTTCTTTTCCAACTGGTTCTATTACTTGCCCTGGAATGATGCTCCCGAAGATATGGGGAAGTCGGTCGAGGCACTACTGGCATGGGAGGCTGCCGGAAAACGTGCCGAAATGATTGAAAAAGTAATGCCCTATCTCCAAGAATATACTTCCAAAACCGATTCCATACCCATGGTATTGGGCGGTGATATGAACTCCCCTTCTCATCTCGACTGGAACGGGGAAACCAAGAGTATGCACAATGGATTGGTTGTGCCCTGGTATTCCACAAAGGTACTAGCGAGTATTGGGTTTAAGGATTCCTATAGAGAAACACATCCCAATCCCATTTGGCATCCCGGTATTACATGGGATACAAAAGAAAAAGTAGATTCTCATAGGATTGACTACATTTTTTATAAGGGAAATATCACTCCAATAAGTTCAGAATCCTACATGGCCTTTTTTGGGGAAACTATCCATATAAATGGTAAGGAAATTGAGTATCCGTCCGATCATGGTTTTGTTGTAACCACCTTTTTATTGCAATGAGTTAATGGTAAGATTAGAGTGCTTTCAAAAACAGTTTTATAGTCATTGGGAAATGCTATCTGGTCAAGAAAAGGATTAGAGAATGTGCTATTTCACCTATAGCATTCTGGATTTTATGAGCTTGATATTGGTTTTTGTGACGCCGTAATTTGATGCTAAATCTTCCCATTGACTTAGTACATGTTTGGTCTGCTCTATTATTTCTTCAATTTTTTTCTTTTTCAAATTTGCCTCTGTGCCCAAACTAATCAGGTGTTCCAGAGTAGGAGACCCACCTTCACCCATAACCATGGTACTTTGATGCCCTCTTGGGCCGGATGAAAAGGTCAAATCATAGGCTGGGGAGAATTTCCATTTTCCTTTTGCATCCATCAGGAATGAAAAGTTTTTTCCATGGTCGTCACGGTTATGAGACATGACATTAAAGACCGCCAGTCGGTACATTTTTTCCACTTCGCGGATGTCTTGGGTCAATACACCCGTTAGGGTGAGCAAATCTTCATAATCCAAGGAGGGAACTCTGAAATTGGAATGCAGTACGCCGCTGGCGGTATGGACATGTAATCTTTGATTGCCGTTCCTGTCAAAACGCTGCGTAGCAAAATAACCAGCCCCTTTTTTGGCCTCAAACAAGTGAACGGGCATCATTTCAACGCCTGCTTCCTCGGCCATAAGGGCATAGACATATTCAATAGCACCTGCATCCGCCCCGTCATTGCTATTGGCAAATTTTACAAGCCAATGCTCATAACCATCAATCAAGTTGTGTTTACCGGAAATAATATTCTTTTTTGAAGCATCCAGTCCAATCAGTGCCTTGGGGCGCGCGCCAGCAGAAGAACCGTTCAAATCAATCAACTCTTGTAAGACCTCGTTTGCTTCTCCTTCCAAAACATCCTGTGTCTGCTGTGAAAGGATATCAAGATCAACGGCCTCATGTTCTTTTTCTAGATTGGAATGGTCAGGCTCATATACAAGTGCACCTAGCCCGCCCATCCCCACATGGGCCAAGCGATCTAACGGCGTGAAATCTTCCGGTAATAGATTTTGGCTGCGTATATATCTATCAAAAAGCAATCTGCCCCAACCATCAGGCAAACTATCGTTAAAAACACCGGGCAAACCCTCAAAAGGTCTATAATCAAAAACATGCAGGCCGCTATCCAGGGGGAGCTTTAGTGGTGATATTTCTAGGTCGGATTGAAGAAAGCCCGCATCATATTCAAAATATATCTTATGGTCTCGTTGCGCCAACCGGCCAACAGGTATCACTTCAGTATCAAATTGAAGCCCAACCTTTAATTCCTCTATAGATATATAACTGCTCATTTGCGCCAGCCCCGTTTAGGCTTCTTTTCTTGCTTTTTGTCCAAGACCTCATCAATGGATGAAAATTCGTTTTCTATGGGCTGAGTGGCTTCTATGAGCTTTTCTAAGCAACCTAGCACCATCGCCAACTTGAAAAAAGACTCCAGTGAGATAATACCCGTTTGCTCAAACTTTCTTAAAGAGGCATAGCTTACGCCTGAGCGCTCGGACAATCCTTTTTGGGTGTATCCTTTTTCAAGGCGCAGCGCCCTTATATTTTGGGCCACCTTGTTCTGCGCTTTCTTTGATGTAATAAGTGATATCATAATAGCAATAATATACAAATATAATTATTAATTGTCATTATAATAGCACTTATTGATAAAAAATAAAGCAAATAAATGTTAGGAATGGAAGTGCGGATTAATAAACCTATTTGTTTCACATGAGAAATAAAAAAAGGGTTCCCTTTTTTGGAAACCCTTGTTTTTGCTAGTAGCGGGGACTGGACTCGAACCAGCGACCTTCGGGTTATGAGCCCGACGAGCTACCTACTGCTCTACCCCGCGATGTGGACGGCAAAGATACAACGGTTTTCCTATTACTTCCAAATTTGAAGACTCTTGTTTTAAAAAGCACATGGAAATGCCCACTGTCGCCTAAACTTTTGGACGAAATGGCTACCTTCGGTCCCATGGAAGTATTGAATGACTTTTTAGTGAATGCCAATTCATGGGCAAACTGGCCCATGTTCATTTTATTGATAGGAGGGGGCTTTTTCTTAATATGCTATTCTAAATTAACTCCTTACCGATTTTTTGGCCATGCCATTGCCATCACCCGTGGAAAATATGATGATAAAAATGCAAAAGGAGATGTGAGCTCGTTGCAAGCACTGTCAGCAGCAGTTGCGGCAACAGTGGGGCTAGGGAATATCTCTGGAGTTGCCATAGCCATTCATGATGGGGGACCGGGAGTGGTGTTTTGGATTTGGATGACAGCTCTTATTGGTATGTGCATCAAATTTTATTCCTGTAGTTTATCCATTATGTTTAGAGGAGAGGATTCTGAAGGAAAGTTACAAGGAGGCCCCATGTTTTATATTACAAACGGACTAGGCAAAAAATACAAGCCATTGGCTATTTTCTTTTGTCTTTCCGGGATTTTCGGATTCTTGGGTGTTTTTACCGCCAATCAATTCACCGAAACATTCATGAGTGTGGTGCAGCCTTCAGAATCGTTGTTTGCCATGAGTGATTACAACTGGAAATTGACCATTGGTATTGTTTTGGCCATCATAACATCTTTTGTGATTTTTGGTGGATTGACCAAAATAGCCAAAGTGGCAACGGCTATAGTTCCATTTATGGTGATGGTATATTTGGTTGCGGTTGTCATAGTTATGGTATTGAATTCTTCACAAGTATTACCGGCATTGAAATTAATTATTTCCGAAGCGTGGGATTTTAAAACAGTGGTTACGGGAGGCTTTTGGGGATTGGTCATAATTGGGGTGAAACGGGCCATGTTCTCCAATGAAGCCGGTCTTGGTAGTGCTCCAATGTACCATGGTCAATCAAAAAATGATGAACCCATACGTGAGGGTCTTGTAGCTATGTTAGGTCCTTTTATCGATACCATTATAGTGTGCACACTTACAGCAGTAGTCATTATTTTGAGTGGCGCCTATTTGGATGATTCTAGTGGCATTGTCATGACATTAAAAGCCTTTAGGACGACACTGTTCGGATTTGGAGATGATTTACTCATGATCATTGTTGCAGCTTTTGCCCTCTCAACTCTCTTTACCTATTCGTATTATGGCGTAAAGTGTCTTTCCTTTTTGACCAATGCCAAAATTGGAAGGTTCTATAACCATTATTTTGTGATTATGATTGTTTTTGCGGCAGTGGCCTCGCTTGAACTGGTTAAAAACCTAATAGACTTATCTTATGCCCTTATGGTGATACCTAATATGATTGCTGTATTGCTATTGGCACCAAAGGTGAATGCCCAAGCGAAAATTTATTTTTCTAAAATGAAAAAAGATGGTGCATAAAGCTGGTTTTGTAAATATCATTGGTAATCCCAACGTAGGCAAATCTACGTTGATGAATACCTTTGTGGGCGAAAAACTATCCATTATCACTTCCAAGGCGCAGACTACCCGTCACCGGATATTGGGCATTGTCAATGGAGATAATTTTCAAGTGATTCTTTCAGATACCCCTGGAATCATCAAACCTGCCTACGAATTGCAGTCATCCATGATGGATTTTGTAAAATCTGCTCTTGAAGATGCCGACGTATTGCTTTATATGGTAGAGATTGGGGAGAAAGCCCTGAAAGATGAAGCTTTTTTCAAAAAGATTCAAAATAGTAAGATCCCTGTTTTGCTGTTGCTCAACAAAATTGATGCATCTGACCAAGAAATGTTGGAACAGCAGGTACAACATTGGCAACAACAACTTCCAAAAGCAGAAATTCATCCCATTTCGGCATTGGAGAATTTTAATGTAGAAGAGGTTTTTAACCGAATATTGGAATTGTTGCCCGAAGGACCACCGTATTATCCTAAAGATCAGCTAACAGACAAGCCTGAGCGATTTTTTGTCAATGAGACCATTCGAGAAAAGATATTGCTCCATTATAAAAAGGAAATTCCTTATTCCGTAGAGGTGGAAACCGAAGAGTTTTTGGAAGATGAGGATATTATCCGTATTCGCTCCGTAATTATGGTGGAGCGCGATACGCAAAAGGGAATTATTATCGGACATAAAGGGAGTGCCTTAAAAAGGGTGGGCGTAGAGGCCAGAAAGGATTTGGAAAAGTTTTTTGCAAAACAAGTACATATAGAACTTTATGTAAAGGTCAATAAAAATTGGCGCAGCAACTCCCAGCAACTCAAGCGCTTTGGTTACAATAACTAAAACTTAACTTACCTTTTAGCTAACGTTTATTTCATTTTGAATTTAAATCTTGGTAAATGAAATTTAAACCAAGCAAAATGAAGAATTATTTAAAACTAGTAGTCCCCACAATCTTACTATTCACCTTCTTTTCTTGTGATAAATTAGATGATTATTACGGAGGAGGTTCCGATGACGATCATTCAGACGATGACGGCCAAATGGTCGAGGTCGATTTCAGTTTTCACAGTACCCTTCAAGTTGGAGGAGATGGTGCTTCAGAAATTTCTGCCTTTGACCCGTCTACCAACAAATTGTTCGTGGTGAACGTGGAAAGCAATGAAATTTCAGTCTTTGACATTTCCGATTTGAGCAATCCTGTTCGTTTGAGCTCAATTGTAATCGGCTCTGGATCACCAAATAGTGTTGATGTAAGCAATTGTAAACTAGCTGTGGCCGTGGAAGCGGAAGACAAGCAAAGCAATGGTTACATTCAGGTCTACGACACAAAAGACCATACACTTAAAGATAGCTATATGGTAGGGGCCTTGCCAGATATGGTGGCTTTCTCTCCAAATGGAAAGTACATTGTTAGTGCCAATGAGGGTGAGCCCAATGATGACTATACGGTTGACCCTAAAGGATCAATTGCAATTATTAAAGTTGCAGCTAAACAAACCACTATTTTGGATTTTGAAAGCTTTAATGCTGACGAGGCTGCTTTGGAAGCTCAAGGTTTCCGTGTATTTGGACCAAACGCTACTTTGGCCATGGATGTAGAGCCAGAATATGTTGCAATTTCCGATAATTCAAAAACAGCATGGGTTACGTTACAAGAAAACAATGGAGTTGCCAAAGTTAATCTTCGTAACAATAAAATAGAAGCCATTCTTCCTTTGGGATATAAAGATTACTCTTTGCCAGGCAATGAGATTGATCCAAGTGATAGAGATGATAAGAAAGAATTGCGCAGTGTGCCAGCCTTTGGAACTTATCATCCCGATGCCATTGCTTACTATAAAGTCAACGGAATGGATTATATCGTTACCGCTAACGAAGGTGATGCAAGAGAATATGAAGGAGATCCAGGATTTGTGGAAGAGGATCGTGTAAAGGATGTGGTTTTAGATCCAACCGTTTTTCCAGATTGGGAAACCTTACAAGAAGATGAAAATTTAGGGAGACTAAAATTGACTCTGACGCAAGGTGATATTGACAATGATGGTGATTATGATGAAATATACAGTTTCGGTGCACGCTCCTTCTCTATATGGTCTGGTAATGGGCAGTTGGTCTATGATAGCGGAAATGATATTGCTACCAAAACTTTGGAATTGACTCCAGCTGCTTTCAACGGTGATGATGGCAGAAGCGATGATAAAGGTGCAGAACCAGAGGCAGTGACCATCCATGAAATAGGAGGGAAACAAATTCTTTTCCTTGGCCTGGAAAGAAACAATCAAGTTATGATTTATGATATTTCCGATCCTTACGCTCCAGAATTTATTGAAATCTTGGAAAATTCAGGTGATGTAGGCCCTGAAGGCCTTTTGATAATTGATGCTGAAGATAGCCCAACCGGAAAAGACCTACTTGTGGTCAGTAATGAGGTTAGTGGCACTGTTACCTTTTACGAAAACTAAATTTTTTCCAGCTCAACAACCAAATATGGAAGTTTAAGTTAGAAGCGGGGTCATTGGCCCCGCTTTTTATATTCTGACAAAACTTGCGATACGTTCTTTTAAAAAAGACTTTAGTTGATCCATTTGGTCCTTCCCTTTTGATTTTCCCATTCGTCCAAAGGCGTACAGTGCAAACCAAATAAGTACTAAAAATACCATCCCTGCCAGCCAAAAAGTAATATCATGTCCAAGAGAATAATTGGAATAAGCAAAGACCCCTAGGATAATAAATAGGGTGCCAACACCAAAATGAAGGAACATGAAAAAGGTCCATAAAGTAGGGTTGGGCCCAAAAACTCCATGGATTTTAGTTATTCCTTCCTCAAAAGACAGTAACTCTAAATGCAGTTGGGGTGACCAAAAGGTGGTTTTGGATTTTTGAAAGCGAATATAAACATGCTCATCCAACCGTTTTACCAAAAAAGGATCCTCTGTACTCTGGTCAAATATTTGTTTTAAGCGATCAATGTCGGTTTTCAAGTTGAGTTGAAAACGGGGTCGAAGCACTATTTCATTGGTGAGCTCGCTCATAACTGATTGAAATTGATTAAAAAAGGTATCAATTTTTCTTCACAATAAATGGTACTTTTGCCAAAATTTCATGCTGATGAGTGCTATTGTGGCCATAGTGGGGAGACCCAATGTAGGGAAGTCTACTTTTTTCAATAGGTTGATACAACGCAGAGAAGCTATTGTGGATGCCGTAAGCGGGGTTACACGTGACCGTCATTATGGAAAAAGTGATTGGAATGGAAAAGAGTTTTCATTGATAGATACCGGTGGATATGTGGTTGGGAGTGACGACATTTTTGAAAAAGAGATTGACAAGCAGGTAGAATTGGCCATTGATGAAGCAGATGCCATCATTTTTATGGTGGATGTGGAATCTGGGGTTACTGGTATGGATGAAGATGTGGCCAAGTTGTTGCGAAAAGTCAATAAGCCCGTCTTTTTAGCAGTGAACAAAGTTGACAACTCCCAAAGGCAGGCTGATGCCGTTGAGTTTTATGCCCTTGGTCTGGGCGAATATTTCCCGTTGTCCAGTATTAATGGTAGTGGTACAGGGGAGTTGTTGGATGCCGTTGTGGAAGTATTGCCAGAAATTGAAGAAGAAGAAAGCGAACTCCCAAGATTTGCGGTGGTGGGAAGACCCAACGCGGGAAAATCCTCGTTCATCAATGCATTGATCGGTGAAGACCGATATATTGTGACCGATATTGCTGGAACGACTAGGGATAGTATCGATACCAAATACAATCGGTTTGGGTTTGAGTTCAATTTGGTGGACACAGCGGGTATCCGGAGGAAATCCAAAGTAAAGGAAGACTTGGAGTTTTACTCCGTAATGCGTTCAGTTAGGGCCATTGAACATTGCGATGTCTGCATTTTGCTATTGGATGCCACCCGTGGTTTTGATGGACAGGTACAGAACATTTTTTGGCTGGCCCAACGAAATAACAAAGGGATTGTCATTTTGGTGAACAAATGGGATTTGGTGGAAAAAGAGACCAATTCTGTTAAAGAATATACGACCAAAATCAAAAAAGTTATCGAGCCCTTCGTGGATGTTCCGATTCTATTTATCTCTGTATTGACCAAACAACGCATCTATAAAGCTATTGAAACGGCAGTGGAAGTGTTTCAGAACCGTTCCAAAAAGATACAGACCCGTAAGTTGAACGATGTAATGCTTCCAATTATTGAAAAAACTCCTCCACCGGCTTACAAAGGGAAATATGTGAAAATCAAGTTTTGTACACAGTTGCCAACACCCTACCCTCAATTTGCTTTTTTCTGTAACCTGCCACAATATATTAGAGATCCCTACAAACGGTTTTTAGAGAACAAGCTTCGGGAAAACTTTGATTTTACAGGAGTTCCTATTACTATTTTTATGCGAAAAAAGTAGTAGCTAGCTTTCTGAGGCCAATCGCACCTGAATGTTTTGTTGGATGCGATTGCCTTGGTTGTCTACTGTGGTAAGGGTGTACTCACCGGGCTCAATTTGATAGATCAATTCATGAAATTGAGTGGTAATACCAATATATTTTTCATCTAAATACCAGTATACCGTACTATTGGCTTGTTGGTGCGCCAATTTAAAAACAATTTCTGTAACTGTATTGCCGCCCAAATCCTTTGGAAGCAAAATTTCCTCATTTTTTTTGGGATGAATGAATTCCATGGGCTGGTTCTCCAATACCGAACAGCCATCTAGGTAAGGTGGTAGAGGTTTATAATTTGGATTAGACTGGGCATAATAATATTCGATGGTAGGAGGAAGTGAAAACCAATTTTTTACAATCATATCTTCCAAGGGATAACACTCAGAATTTACCCTAAAACGTTCTGAAGCATCCAAAAACACTTGCTGGTGGTACGGACATGGATTGCTTCTTTTTCCGTGAGTGGGGACCAGTTTTTTTTGCACATTTTCACAAAAAACAGAAGCACGATGGCCACTTTGAGAGCAAACTTCCAATTCCACCAAATCATCAAAAGGTTCTTGAAACCAATCGCTTTGGGGAAGGGCATCTAGTACATCAAAAAGTAGTGGTGCTGCTGCCGTTATCCCCGTGAGACCGGGCCTGCCTTCGCCATCGGCATTGCCCACCCATACACCAATGGCATACTTTGGGGTCACTCCCACCGCCCATGCGTCCTTATATCCAAAACTGGTGCCCGTTTTCCAGGCTATGGGTTGGGCGGCATCAAAAAAGTGCCAGTTCTCGTCCCCTTCCGGTCTATTCACCTCGTACATGGCCTGAAAAGTGCTGTAGATGGCGCCGGCACCAACAATGGGAGGCTCAAATTGCTCTTCTCCGAAGGAGATTTCTTTTTGTGATAAATAAGTTGGCTCTATAAATTCATTGGAAAAATAGGTGCTGGAGTTGGACACAAAGTGGTTCAATGTTGAAGCTAGGGAAGCATAGGTTTTGGTAACATCCCATAACGAACTTTCGCCACCACCCAAAATAAGGGACAGACCGTAATGCGAAGCTGGTCTGTTCAACGATTTCAAGTTCATTTTATGGAGTTTGTTGTAGAATTTTTGGAGTCCATACCTCCGCAACAAACGAACGGCAGGAACATTCAGGGAGCGAGAAAGCGCTTTGCTGGCCGGTACTGCCCCCGTATGTTTTTTATCAAAGTTTTTTGGGTTGTACCCATTGATCACCGTTGGAATGTCCTTGACCAAGCTATGGGGCAATACCTTTCCCTCATCCAAAAGAGAAGCAAATAGTAGGGGTTTCAAAGTACTTCCGGTACTTCTGTTTTTTGAAATGATGTCCACATAGCTTCCATGTGCTTTTCCAGATGGAGAATTGCCCACATAGCCCAAAACCTTTCGGTTTTCCACATCCAGAACCAAAATGGCCAGATTATGGATTTCATTGCTCTTTAGTTGTTGAAAGTGTCTTTCTGCCAAATTGTTCAACTGTAATTGTAATGTTCTATCAATTGAGGTTGTAATACGTTGCCCGGGATGCTCATTTCGAATGCGCTCCGTAAGATGCGGGGCAATATTGGGGAGCTGAAGTGGTTTTTGGGGCAGAGGTTCCTCTAGGGCCAGCTCATAAGTGATTGGGTCAATGATTTCTTTGTCCTTCAATTTTTGAAGGAGCTGATCGCGCTTCTGTAAAAGGTCACCCGCATTCTTGCCTGGAAAAATTAAGGAAGGAGCGTTGGGCAAAACGGCAAGCGTAGCAGATTGTGCCCAGCTGAGCTCGTGGGCAGGAATACCAAAATAGCGCCAAGCTGCTGTTTCCAGTCCAACAACATTACCACCATAAGGGGTATGACCTGCATATAGTTTAAGAATTTCTTCTTTGGAATAACGAAATTCGAGTCGGGTGGCCATGAAGATTTCAATGCATTTTTCCCAATAGGTCCGACTTTTGTTTTTTCTGCTGAGTCGGATAAGCTGTTGGGTAATGGTGCTTCCGCCCCTTCGGGTATCTTTGGTGAGGTTGTGTTTGATGGCTTTTCCAATAGAAATGGGATTGAATCCGGGATGGCGATAAAAATATTCATCTTCAAAAAGCAAGATGCACTGCTTGAAACGCTCCGGAACGGAATCCATTTGTGGAAACCGCCATTGGCCATCATCAGCAATGCGCGCCCCGATCAAAACGCCATCGGAGCTATTCACAACGGTAGAGGTAGGGTCTTTAAACAATTTTTTGGGCAGACAGAACAGCCACAAAATCAAGATAAATGCCAAAACACCAATCTTGATTTTATGCTTCCAGGCAAATCGCCTTGCCTTCAAAATGAAAACGTCGATTCCAATCACATTATCGCACTACTTTAATCCATTGTCCTTTGTTTCGAGCTTGGTAATTGTTGTCGTACATAGCTTCGACCTGTGCTCCGGGCAAATAATAATCCCCAAGGAAGGAAGCGTTTAACTTTATGGTAAATGTCTTGGATTTTCTACCACCCAGATTAAAATAGAGGTGGGTACGGTCATCCCTAGTATCCACATAATCCGCTTTTGTGCTGTTGGAATTGCTTCCTCCGACATACGAAGTGTCCACAATTTCCCATCCGCTGGGTACAATATGGGTCAGTGCCAAATTATCCACATAATCATTGGAACTATTGTAGACCCTAATCTGGGCCTGAAGTTCCGTGCCTTGTCGTAATTGACTCACATCGATTGAATTTCCAGAAGCGTCTAAATACTTCACGGAAAGGTTCAGGTTTTGTTGTTGGGCCAGTTCTTGCCCCACCGGAAGCTTTCCAGATTGGGTCAATGTGGCATAAATGGTATTGCCTTGGTTGTTCTTCACCACGATTTCATTTTTAAATGAAGTGATTGTAATATCTCTCTGTGCAATGGCCCTATCGGTTTTTACTGCGACTTCTTTTCCGTTGTTGGTAAAGGTCAGATTGATGGATCTACCCCCATTTTTAGTCACCATTTTAGCCATGGCGAGCAGCGCATACGCAGTTTCTTGCGTGCTGAACCACCGTTGTGATGATAGGTTTTTGGCCAAGGATATAGCCAAATCGCGCTGTTGGGTGTCGCCCAATATCACCAAAGTTTCCAAGGCCATGGCTCTATTTCTGAACACAGAACCATAGGTTCTGTAGTTGTAATTGTTGGGCACAAAGTTGATGTTGGCTTTTTGTGCGATTTCTTTCGCTACTTCTTTTTTGCCAACTAGTGCATAGGCGGCAGCCAATCGCCATTTGGCCTCATTGCTCAGGTTTTTGGTTTCACGGAGGCGGTTCATGGCAGCCAATTCCGGTTGTTGCGCCAAAGCCAAGGTGTACAATCTGTAGGCTTGTGCCATGTCATCATTATACCGTGTATTTTGATTGCTCCACTGACGGGCGGTACTTTTTTGATACCGTAACCAGTTGCTCAAGAAAGTCAATGGCAGTTGATAACCTTGTTGTTTGGTTTCCAACATGAAGTGACCTGCGTAGGAAGTGCCCCAATCATCAGCATTTCCGTAACCGGGCCAATAACTTAGTCCGCCATTGGGCGTTTGAAAGTCTCCTAATCTTTTGATGGCAGCTTTGACATTTTTTTCAATTTCCTTTTTCTTTTCAAAAGTGATGTCAAGAACATCAGCCAAGAACAATTGTGGAAAAGCTGCAGAGGTGGTCTGTTCCACACATCCATGCGGATAACGAAGGAGATAATCCATACGTTTGGAAAAATCCATGGGAGGTAGCGTGGAGAATTCAACAAATGCCTCGTTGGTGCCAGAAGTCCCGAAGGTTTCAAACGGAATGGTCTGGGAACTATTCGCATCCAAAGTATACAATTCACTTTTTGTGGTGATGGGATTGGGATTCTCCACATCAATTTCCGTTTCACTACTGGCACGTTCCCCTGCTCCTGACGCAGTTACTTTTATGGTTTGAAAAGAAGCGGTTGGGTTGACTTTGAAATCAAAATTCACAATTTGCTCTCCCACAGCATTGAAAGTGATGTTTTTTGAAGTTCCGTTAAGAGGCTCCAATGCTTTGCCAGCATCAATGGAGACTTTGACATTTTTCACTTTCTTTTCCATGGCAAAGACAGTCACGGGAATGGTCACTTTTTCACCCGGCGACAATTTTCTGGGGATAGAGGTCAGTACCATTAAAGGTTTGCGAACTGGAGTGGTAGCTTCGGTATTGCCATAGGCACTATGCTGATTTCCGGCTATGACCATTGTACGGACGGAACCCACATAATTGGGCATATTGATGGTGTGTGATGCTTTTTCTCCTGCTTTCAAGGAAAATGGACCTAAATAGGTGACAACAGGTTTAAAGCGCTGTGCTTTTCTGTTTTTGGCACCTTGCCCGATACCACCACCTCCAATAGCATAAATATTATCCACGCTGATGGAGTAAGCACCCATAACATCATCAAAAATGTCGAAGGTTTTTACACCCAATGCTTGTCTGGCATAAAAGGAACTATGGATATCCGGGGTTTGGAAACGGGTCAAATCCAACAGACCTTCATCAACCACGGCCAAAGAATAGGTCATGGGCTTGTCGTTGGCCTCTGAAACGGTGACCTTGAACGATTTTTCAGGTTCCAGAACCTTGGGCATTTGCAATTCTGGTTGTAGAATGGTAGCCGGATTTTCAACCAACAAGGGTACAACGCCATACAAACGGATGGGTAAATCGTTCTTTACCTGTCCGTGGGGTTGTAACAGCGAAATGTTGATATAGACATTTGGAGCCATTTCCTCAGTTATCGGAATGGAGGCCTTGGTTTCCTTAGCCGAGGTTTCAACCCATTGTTGTGATAATACTTCGGTGCCGTTTTCAATGCTGAGCAGTGCCCGTCCACCTCTGTCAGAAGGGAAAGTCACAATGGCTTCTTCACCGAGTTGATATTTTTCTTTATCCGCAGAGAAAATGAGGATTTTAGAACTTTCTGCATCCCCCGAAGCTGGTCTTCTCCACCAATTTCGGTAAAAGTATGCTGTGCGCCCTGTGGCATGACCAGAAACTTGGTCGATGACCCGAATGAGGAAACGACCTCCGTCATCGTCAGGAATGTTAAGGTTGAAATTTGCCTTGCCATCAGAGCCTGTGGTAACGGTCATTTCTTTGAACGGACGATGCACAGTGGCATTTTCGTATCGGGAGAGATTATCATACCCCCGGTTCCACCACCAGCGCCATTCAATCTTAAAGACCTGCACCTTTAGTTTTCGGTTTCCAGATGGATTTCCTTGGTCATCCACGGTCACTAAATCAAACGTATTGTTTTCATCGGTCAAAAAAGAACCGTATTGTTTGGCTTTTGGAGAACGAAGCCCCACAAAGTGGGTAAAGGGGGCTAGATTTTTGGAAAAAACATCGATGGAGAAATCCCCTCCTCCTTCAAAAACCTTTGTGGTAAAGGTGGCTTGGAGCATTCCAGGGGCGTTTTTATTGACATTGATTTTTTCGTTGATGTCCAGAATCCCATTATCGTTCAATTTAGAGGAAATCCATTGCAATTCCGTTTCAGAAAAATAACGTACCGGGTCTTGAAAGGTATAACCCTTGAATTTATGGAACGCATTTGAAGCCTGTCGCAACTGGGCATTGATATCGATTTTCAAGTTTCTGGCGGGTGCACCATGTAACCATTGTACTGTTACTTTTCCTTTGTTGCTGGTGTTGGCCTGCAATACTTCCTTCTCGAAGGAAACATCCATTTTTAGCCTGTTGGGCTTTACCGTGGCAATCTTGAGACTTTTGTTGAACTCAGCTCCACCTACCACAATTTTGGCATTCCAAGTTCCAGTTGGTGCTTTGGAATCCGTAGGAATGGGGAAATAGTAAAATCCTTTTTCTTTTTTTGCATAAAGATTATCAGATACGGGAACAGAACCTTCTTTGATTACGTTGCGCTGCACTAATTTGCCACGGGCATCGGTGACTTCCAGGCTTACCGGATGATTTTCCGGAAGGGGATTCCCAGAATCATCCAATACAAAAGTAAGGTGTACGGTATCTCCTGGCCTGTGCACGCCTCTTTCCGTATAGAGAAAACCTTGTAGGCCACTTTGTAATTGCTCTCCAGAAATATCAAATTTACTCATGGACAAGGCATGTCCATCGGTCAGCTTGGCGTATGCGAAATTGTTGTCTTTTTCGGCTACGGCAAAAGCTACTGTTTTTTCTCCGTCGTAAATTCCGAAACCAGAGGCATCGGTTGTTATTTCTCCCAGTAGTTGTTGCTGGTAATTGTAAAGTTTGATGCTAGTGTTTTCTTCAGGCTTTGTGGTAAGGAGATTGGTGGCACTAAAATGATACGTTCTATTGTTTCCCTTTTTTACGATAAGTCCTAAATCGCTTCCCAAAAGGTTGGTGGTAACGATACGATTATCATTGTAGTAGGCCTCGTGGCAAGGATTATCGCGTTCCTCCCAGTTGTAATTGTAGTTTCTCCAGTAATAGATTTCATTGTCCCAATAGCGTTCTTCCAAAGATTCATCAGAAGAATTTTGCGAGGCGTATTCTTCGGTTGTGTCTTCGGCGTTATAAGAATTGCCACAATCGTAGGTGGTGTGCTCCTTTTTAAAGCTAAATTCCACCCGATACAATGAACCAGGATGTATGTTGATCAATTCTGACAAATCCAAAGCATGCGCCTTCCAATAACTGCTGTTCCCCTCACCGGCATTATCCAAGGAAATTACTTTGTATGCAACTCTTCTTCCCACCGGGCGTAAATCCGAGTTGTATTCTTGGGTGAGGTTGTTGTTCTGAAGGAATTGCAGCATGTTATTTTCAAATACCTGAATCACTCGAACTTCAACTGCAGAAAGATTGACTGTTTCAAAATAAATAGGAGTGGAGGAGGCATTGGGAAGAATGGTTCCTTTGGAAATCAATCGGACATTGGGTTTCAATTGTTCAAAAGAGACCAATTCCGAAAACATGTTTTTAAGTGTAAAACCATATTCACTTTTGATGCCTTCGTGGATATTGACACGCACTTCGCCTAGAATACGGTTGGAAGGGTAAACTCGGAGCACATTGCCATCAATTTCATAACGGAGGCTGTTGGCATTTTCAATCGTTACCAGTCCATTCAGGTTCTGATTTTGCTTAAGTGGTTCTGAAAAATTGAGTGTAAGTACTGCGTTTGGAGCTGAGGAAGTCTTGGCATCCATGACCACAAACTTGTTTTTTCCAGGAATAGGATAGGTCTCAGAGCCTTCGTTTTCTACGCCAAATTCTTTTCCGTTCCATGAAATGATCAACTCACTGTCCTCGGTTTTTCTAGAAATACTATCTATTTTAAAACTGAAATATTGAGCATCCTGTTCGGTATTGTCCCATTGTATGGGAATGGATTTATCACCTTGTTGTACAGCGATGGTGGTATTGATTTTTGATCCATCCAGAATGTCCGAAGCATTCAAGGTTCCTGTCAAATACTGCCAATCTTTACTGTAAGATTGTAGATTTCCAAGATTTATTTTGAAGTTGGGTGTTATGGTCTTAAAGCTGAAGGTGTATTTTTTGAAATCCTTTTCAATGTCCTCAAAAAGTTCGTCCAGGGCGAGTGTTACAACATACTCCGTATCTGAATTTAAATATGCAGCAGGTTGAAAATGAAGTTCCCTGCCATTTTCTATGGATAATTTCCCATCAACTTTTGGTGAAATTTTAAGGTATTCCGATGGAAGCTCCTGAGTCAGTTCAAATTGTTCCAGTTGTTGGGACAAAATGATGGTAATCGGAGAGGCTATACTTTGGTTGCCATGGGTATGGGAACTAATATAATCCTTAAACTTAAAAAGATTGTCAGTTTCTGATTCGGGAGCTTTCTTTTTACAGGAAACCACTACGATTAGCAGAGAAACCAGAAGAAATTTGAGAGACCTTGTCATGGTAAAAATGAGTGTTTATGATACAGATAATATTAGCCATAACCAAGATAGTCAAAATTAGGAAGGAGGGGCTTTTGGATGTATGAATGGTTTGTTTGGATTTACGAACAATAGCAAAGAAATAGATTAAATCTTAGGAAATATTTATGATTTCGCCTTATATATTTCGGATTTAAAAACAATATCTTGAAATCATCAAAAACAATCAAAAAACTACTACATCATGAAACAAAATTTCATCTTGTTGATTTTAGCAACAACTTTTTTTGGAACCATTACCGCTCAAGAATCTGATTACCAATTAGTGGAAAAAACTGTAAACTTCTATTTAGATGGTGGTACCAATAATGATTTTGAAACTCTAAAAAAAGCATTTCATGAAACTGCCACCATGAAATTTATTAGTGGTGAAGGGTACAAAGAGGTGAATGCATTGGAGTTTTTTGGAAAGGGAATGAAACCTGGTCCAAAGCAGAACCGGAAAACAAGAATTGCAGATATTACTATAGCGGGTAATGCGGCGAATGCTCGATTGGAAATAGAGTATCCGGATTTTACTTTTATAGATTTTATGAATTTGTTGAAAGTTGATGGGGAGTGGAAAATTGTAAGCAAGATTTTTTATAGAAAAGTTGACTAACCTAAATACCAATTTCACCTTAATCATGAAAAAAACTATTTTTTGTCTTGGTTGCATGGCTATGCTTGCTAGTTGTAACCAAGTAAAAACACCAAAAGAAGAAACGCAAGCTGAAGAAAAAATCACTAAAGAAGAAGCACTGGAATTATTGCACGGGTGGACCGATGCCTACCTCAAAGGAAATGCAGACAAGTTGAATGATGTATTGGACGATACTTGGGAATATTCTGGGTCACCAGATGGCTCTACTTCAAACAAAATGGCAACGATAGAAGAATTTAGTGCTGCGGATTATTCCTTTGATGAAATCAAGTACGAAAATTTGGATGTTCGCTTGTACGGGGATATAGCTGTGGTAAGAGGCAGCGAGACCATGGCTATTTTGGATAGTGCAAAGTTGGATACGACAATTCTTCGACTTCGATTTACTGATGTCTACCAAAAAAAGGATGGAATAATAAAGGCTATCGCTACCCATAGCTCGCCCATAGAGTGAATTTTGGACTGAATTAGTCCAAAGTGACCGTGTAGATACCGCTTTCATCCGTTATCGAAGCACCTTGGATGGCTATGGTTTCTACGAATACAAGGATTCCACAGCAATCCGAGGCCTTCCCTTCTTGTGCAAATTCTCCTGTAATTTGAAAGGAATCTTCGGTTCCTAAGTTGATAGTATATTCATATGGCCCCTTAGACCAATTCACATTAATGAAATTTAACAAGGCTTCTGTTTTGCCAGGAAGGTCGGTCAAAACATCTATGATAAGGTCCTCGGAATCCTGACCTACAATACTCACATCTTCTTTGGTATAGGTGCCATTGGCAAATACATCTTCTCCATTTTTAATGATTTCCAGGTAAAATCCTGAAGAAGCTTCGCATAGCACTGTACTACAATCTATGACATCATCATCGTTGAGGCAGCTTGTAAAACAAGTCACTAGCAAGATAAAGGGGATGAAAACTTTTTTCATGGCGAGAGTTTTCCATTAGATGGCATTTCGTCCAAAGGTTGCGAAAGTAGTACGGTATTACCAGCCTCCTGAGGCGCCGCCGCCGCCAAAACCACCTCCGCCGAAGCCGCCCCCAAAGCCTCCGCTTCCGAATCCACCACCTCCAAAGCCACCGGAAGACCCAGAACTTCTTCCCATGTTGCTAAGGATGATCATGTCCCAGATGTCCATTCCTTTTCGATTACCTCCAGAGCCTCTACCTCCTCTATTATTTCTGTTTCTTCGGGAAAGGATGATTAAAATGATGATGAAGATTATAATGGGCAACAAAGACTTCAAGGGAAATTCTTCCCCATTGCCAAAAGTGCGTTCTTCTTTGAATTCGCCATTCAGCACTTGAAAAATAGCGTCGGCCCCTTTGTTCAATCCACCATAATAATCCCCTAATTTGAATTCTGGGATGATTACAGACTCAATGATTCGTTTAGACATTAAATCTGTTAGAGAACCTTCCACGCCATAACCGGTATTGATGGCAATTCTACGGTCGTCCTTAGCAAGGAGGATTAAAATACCGTTGTCTTTTCCTGCTTGTCCAATCCCCCATTTTTGACCCCATTGTGCTCCTAAGAAGTTAATATTTTCCCCCTCGGTGGAACTTATGATTGCCACCACTATTTGCGTTGATGTGCTGTCAGAGTATCGAATAAGCTTTTGCTCCAAAGCTCTGGTTTGCGAAGCCGGGAGTAAATCCACATAGTCATAGACGCTAGTCTGTTTTTGTGGTTTTTCAGGAATAGTGAACTGTCCCCAACAAAAGGAAACGAACAAAAAGGCAATAAGCAAATTAACCTTTGGATATGGCATCGTTCAATTCATTGGTGTCGTTATGGTCCCACGGAAAATGATTCTGCAATTCCTTTCCAGCTCTTAGAATACCTTCAATAATCCCCTTTTTAAACTGACTTTCTTTAAAATGGGATGAAATTACATCTTTAGTGCCATCCCAGAATCCTTTTGGGACAGCATTATCAATGCCGGTGTCTCCATAGATTACAAATTTTTTGTCGTCCACTGCAACATAGATCAAAACCCCGTTTCCATCTTTGGTATTGTCCATTTTTAAAATGTGGAAAATCTGCTGTGCCCTGCTGAAATGGTCAATTTTTGCAGTTGCTTCAATATGTACACGGATTTCCCCTGAGGTATTTTTTTCTGCCTCAACAATTGCACTGACAATTTCTTGCTCCTCTTCAACTGTTAAAAATTCCTCTACCTGCGACATGGGTTAATCAAAATCGAAATTGATATCTGGAGCGTTTTCCGCACCTGGGTTGGAACTGAACAATGCCAATGGGTCAAAATTGGCAATGCTTGCGATAATGTTGGTTGGGATTTTTTCTATTTTGATATTGTACTCTCCAGCCAAATTGTTGAATCGATTTCTTTCTACATTGATGCGATTTTCAGTTCCTTCCAATTGCGATTGAAGCTCCAAGAAATTTTGATTGGCCTTTAGGTCAGGATAGCGTTCCACCGTGACCAAAAGCCTGGAAAGAGCAGAGGAAAGCCCTGTTTGGGCTTGTTGAAATTCAGCCAATTGTTCTGCTGTAATATTGTTGGCATCAATGGTGGTGGAAGTGGCTTTGGCACGAGCTTCAATGACATCAGTTAATGTTTCACGCTCAAAATCTGCAGCCCCTTGAACAGTTTTTACCAAATTTCCGATAAGATCGCTCCTACGCTGGTATGAACTTTCCACATTGGCCCATTGTTTGGTGGCCTGGCCTTTCATATCTACAAGTGTATTGTTGGTTCTTACATACCAGCTTCCAAGAATAACAGCCAGGACTATCAAAATGATGATGGCAAGAATTCCTTTTTTCATTTTCTAAGGTTTTGTGTTTATAGTAATTATTATAGTTGTTCTTTTATTTTCAAGAGTTCGGCCCTTACTTTTTGCAGCTTTTGAATCACATCAAAATTGGATAGCGTTTTTTGCTTTTCCTCTTTGAGGTGGGTTTTGGCTCCTTCCAAGGTGAATCCACGTTCTTTGACCAAATGGTAAATCAATTGTAGATTTTTGATGTCCTGTGGAGTGAATTTCCGGTTGCCCTTGGCATTCTTTTTAGGTTGAAGTACATCAAACTCCTTCTCCCAAAAACGTATCAAAGAAGTATTGACCCCAAAGGCTTTCGCCACTTCGCCAATGCCATAATATCGTTTTTCGGGAAGATCTATGTGCATTAATCCAAGGATTGATTCTCTTGATTGGCAAACTTGAGCATGTTTTCAAACTCTTCTGCCGTCAAACTTCCGTAGTAGAAGTTAATGGGGTTGATACGCTCTCCGTCTTTGTGAACTTCGTAGTGCAAATGTGGAGCTTGGGAACGACCGGTGTTTCCAACAAAACCGATAAGATCACCTCGCTTTACCTTTTGTCCAACAGTTACATTATACTTGCTCAAATGCGCGTAGATGGTCAAATACCCATAGCCGTGATCGATGCGAATATGTTTTCCAAATCCTGATGCTTTATTGTCTGCTCTTGTCACTTTACCATCTCCAGAGGCATAAACAGGAACACCCCTAGGAGCTGTAAAGTCCATTCCATAGTGCATTTTCCGTGCTTTGGTGAAAGGGTCGGAACGCCATCCAAAACCAGAGGCCATTCTGGTAAGGTCCTCATTCCGTACAGGTTGGATGGCAGGAATGGAAGCCAATAATTTTTCTTTTTCTTCAGCTAATTTGGCAATTTCATCCAAAGATTTGGATTGAATGACCATTTGCTTTTGAATGATATCCAATCGTTTGGTGGCGTCAATAATAATTTCTGAATTATTGAACCCTTCTAAGGATTTATAACGATTGATTCCTCCAAAACCGGCTCTGCGTTGCTCTTCAGGAATGGGGTTCGCTTCAAAATAGAGTCGGTAGATATTATTGTCCCTGTCCTCAATGTTGCCCAATACCTGCTCCATTTGCCCCATTTTTTTGTTGAGGATATCAAACTGAAGCTCATAGTTCTGTACTTCCCTTTCCAAAGAAAGTTCTCGAGGAGTATTAAGCCAACTGGTGTTCAAAAGAATGATAAGGCCAAGTAATCCAAACAATGCAGACCCCAGTAGAAAAAAGAAAAGATTTCGATATTTCCTTGACTTTTTCGGTTCTATTTTCCGATAGGAAAGTGTATCTGGGTCGTAATAGTACTTAACTTTAGACATGAATGGATTTTATCCTATTTTTGCTCACTCATTAAACAAAACAAGCAAATATAAAAATTGTTTCGGTTAAAGTGTTAAATTTAATAAAACCCTAGCATTTCCAATGACATCCCAAGAAGTCAGAACCCGATTTTTAGAATTTTTCAAGGGAAAAAACCATAAAATAGTGCCCTCTGCACCTATGGTGATGAAAGATGATCCAACCCTGATGTTCACCAATGCGGGAATGAATCAATTTAAAGAATTTTTCTTAGGAAACTCAGTATCAAAAGATAAACGGGTTGCAGATACACAAAAGTGTCTTCGGGTGAGTGGAAAGCATAACGACTTGGATGAAGTGGGCAAGGATACCTACCACCATACCATGTTTGAGATGTTGGGGAATTGGAGCTTCGGGGATTATTTCAAGAAAGAGGCCATTCAATGGGCTTGGGAATTGTTGACTGAAGTTCTTAAGATAGACAAGGATAGTCTTTATGTTTCGGTATTTGAAGGTAGTGATGATGCTGATAAACTGGAAATGGACAAAGAAGCTTTTGATTTTTGGAAAGCCATTGTGCCGGAAGACAGGATTATCATGGGCAATAAAAAGGATAATTTTTGGGAAATGGGCGACCAAGGTCCGTGCGGTCCCTGTTCTGAAATCCATGTAGATATTAGGTCAGCGCAAGAAAAAGCAAAAGTTTCTGGAGCTTCATTGGTGAATCAAGATCATCCGCAGGTAGTGGAAATATGGAATCTTGTTTTCATGCAGTACAACAGAAAAGCTGATGGAAGTCTGGAGAACCTTCCCGAAAAACATGTGGATACTGGAATGGGCTTTGAACGTTTGTGCATGGTGTTGCAAGGAGTTCAGTCCAATTATGATACCGATGTTTTTACGCCATTGATTCGTGAAATCGAAACAATCACGGCGCATAAATACGGTAAGAACGAGCAAACAGATATTGCCATTAGGGTTGTTGCCGACCATATTCGAGCAGTTGCTTTTTCCATTGCTGACGGACAATTGCCCAGCAATACAGGCGCTGGCTATGTCATCCGTAGAATTTTGAGAAGGGCCATACGGTATGGATTTACCTTCCTCGATACCAACAAGCCTTTTATTTACAGACTGGTAAAAGTGTTGGGGGAAACCATGGGCAAAGCTTTCCCAGAGCTTCAAGAACAGTTGCATTTGATTGAGAATGTAGTGAAAGAAGAGGAAAGTTCTTTTTTAAGCACCCTAGAACAAGGATTGGTGTTGTTGGATTCCGTTATCAAATCCTCCAAGGATAAAACTATAGATGGAGAAAAAGCCTTTGAACTCTATGATACATTTGGTTTTCCAATTGATTTAACTTCTTTGATTCTTGAAGAAAAAGGCTATCACTTGGATATGGAGGGCTTTGAAAAGGCCTTAAAACAACAAAAGGACCGTTCTAGGGCAGCTTCAGAAGTTTCCAAAGAAGATTGGACGGTTTTGCGTGATGATTTTGAGCAAGAATTCATTGGGTATGATAGTTTGGAGGTTGAGGTGAAAATGGTGAAGTATCGAAAGGTGACCAGTAAAAAGGGAGGGGAACAATATCAAATGGTATTTAATCTGACCCCTTTTTATGCTGAAGGAGGAGGTCAAGTGGGAGATAAAGGTTATTTGGAAGCTTCGAACGGAGATGTGATTTATATTTTGGATACGAAAAGGGAAAACAATGAAATTGTCCATTTCTCCGAAAGTCTTCCCAAGGATGTTTCGGGAACCTTTAAGGCCGTGGTAGATAAAAAGCAGCGTTGGAGAACCGCTAGTAACCATACGGCCACGCATTTGTTGCATCAAGCATTGCGTGAAGTTTTGGGTAACCATGTAGAGCAAAAAGGTTCGGCGGTACATTCCAAACACTTACGTTTCGATTTTTCACATTTTTCCAAGCTTACCGTGGAGGAGCTTCGGGATGTGGAGAATTTTGTCAATGCCCGTATTGAAGGACAATTGCCTCTTGAAGAAAATAGAAGTGTATCCATGAAGGAGGCCATGGAACAAGGGGCCATTGCGCTTTTTGGTGAAAAATATGGTGACACGGTACGGACCATTCGTTTTGGGCAGTCCGTTGAACTTTGTGGAGGTACGCATGTTAAAAACACTGCGGATATATGGCATTTTAAGATTGTTTCCGAAGGTGCGGTCGCAGCCGGTATCCGAAGAATAGAGGCCATCACTTCTGATATGGTCAAAGAGTTCTATTTCAAGAATAATCGAATGCTCTTTGAAATCAAGGACCTTTTGAACAATGCTAAAAATCCTGTGAAAGCCGTAACCAGTTTGCAGGAGGAAAATACAGTGCTTAAAAAACAAATAGAGCAATTGTTGAAGGCTAAGGCCAAAGGGCTTAAAAATGAATTGATTTCTGAAATAGAAGAAGTCAATGGAGTTCAGTTTTTGGCCAAAAAGGTGGATTTGGATGCAGCTGGCCTTAAGAATCTTTCTTTTGAAATAGGGGGGCAGTTTTCCAATTTATTTTTGCTTTTAGGTGCTGAAAAAGAGGGTAAAGCTTTGCTTTCTTGCTACATTTCCAAAGAGTTGGTGTCCAATAATGGATTGAATGCGGGAGCCATTGTCCGAGAGTTGGGCAAGCACATTCAAGGTGGTGGGGGCGGACAGCCCTTCTTTGCGACTGCAGGAGGTAAAAATGCGGCAGGTATCCCAGAAGCTTTAGAGAAAGCCAAGGAGTATATTTCCTAATGAAACTTCAAACCACCATACCACTTCAAAATGCAGGGCATCAAATCGATTATGGAAGTAAACTGCTATTGTTGGGGTCATGTTTTGTGGAAAACATAGGCGGCAAACTCAATTATTATAAGTTCCAACAGCTTCAAAATCCTTTAGGGATTTTATTCCACCCCTTGGCTATTGAAAATTTGGTGGAGCGTTCCCTTGCTAATCGCTTTTTTTCAGAAAGCGAAGTGTTTGAACGAGATGGGATTTGGCAATGTTTTGAAGCCCATTCAGATTTACGGGCCAATAGTAGTAAAGAATTGGTGAAAATGCTGAATGAAAGTTTGGCTAAAACAAAGAATGCCATTGAAAATGCTTCCCATGTTTTCATAACCTTGGGTACTTCATGGGTATATCATCACAAAGGATTGGATAAAGTGGTGGCCAATTGCCACAAAGTGCCTCAAAAAGAATTTTCCAAAGAATTGGTATCGGCAGCAGTTATCAAAAAAAGTTTGGAGAAGGTAGTTGCTATGGTCCAAGGAGTGAACCCCAATGCGCAATTGGTTTTTACCATTTCACCAGTTCGGCACCTTAAGGACGGATTTGTTGAAAACCAAAGAAGCAAAGCCAACTTGATTACAGCAGTGCATGAATTTCGAGAAGAGCTGGCAGTGTCTTATTTTCCAGCATATGAAATTGTCATGGATGAGCTTAGGGACTATCGGTTTTATAAAAATGATATGGTGCATCCCAATGAACTGGCGGTCGATTACATTTGGGAAAAGTTCAAGGCAGTTTGGATTTCTTCGGATTGTCTGGCAATTATGGATGAGGTAGAAGCTATTCAAAAGGGATTGCAACATCGTCCCTTTAATGCGGATTCTGAGGCTCATCAAAAGTTTAAAGAATCCTTAGCGGCGAAAATTGCGTATCTTCAAGAGAGGTATCCATTTATGAAATTCGAATAGATGAGGAAAGTACTGGTTGGAGCGATTATTGCCTTGACTTCTATATTGATTTATAAATCGTGCACGGATTATAGAAGCGAGCAAAAAATCCTTGAGGAAAATTCTATGCTTATCCAACAGGAGCTCAAAAATGTTTCTAAACTTGTTGTGACCGAAGGCCATTTTGTGGAGGTCTATAATTACAAGGACTCCAAAGAACTTTTTGGTTCCTTCCTAACGGCAGATAAAAAAGCTCTGGTGGTTGTGAATGCAGAAGTTACTGTGGCGTACGATTTGTCAAAAATCAATTACGAAGTAGATGAGATCAATAAGCAAGTTCGAATTACACAGATTCCCCAACCAGAAATCAAGGTCAATCCAGATTTTGAATATTATGATGTTACCGCGGACTATTTTAATCCGTTTAACGCTGATGACTATAATGAAATCAAACGAAACGTAAACGCTTCCTTACGGCAAAAAATAGAGGTCTCTTCCTTAAAATCCAATGCGGAAAATCGCTTGATTAGCGAACTTTCAAGAATTTATGTGCTCACTAATTCTTTGGGGTGGACCTTGGTTTACAATTCAACCGATATTACTTCCCAGCAAGAATTATTGGATTTGGGAAAAACTCTTGTCGATTAGTAGTGCGCCATCATCAATCAGATGCCCTATATCCGGTCTTGTTTTTTTGATTTCCTCCAAATGTAATTTAATGTCATTGGCCAAATGCTCTTTCTGTCCTTGCTTGGCCAATTCATAGAGCTCTACGGGCAATAACCAATCTTCTGGGAATTGATTTTGAATCTCTTCAAAAAGTTTGCTTCGGGATATAAAAGTGTTGATATCCTCACGATAATCCCTTACCCTTTGGTAATATTCTTCCAGTTTGGTTCTTTCCAAATCTTCCTCCCTTTTAATGGTGGTTTCAGAAAGTTCGTGCGAAATCAAATTAAAACTCGCCAAATCTGCTGGTCCATTGTAAGCTGATACTACTTCTTGTCCCACTGCCATATCGTATTGCCCCCATTCAGGCAGAAATAAGATGTCATCATTATGGGTAACCTTGCAATTTTTAAAAGTGATGAGTATGATTTTGCCCATAAGATTTCTGGTGCCGGTTACAATGGTTCCTTCAACCTTAACGCCTCCTTCAAATTCCAGACAAACGTGTTCCCCTTCATAAATATTATAAGCCCTCAAATCTCTTGGGGCCATATCTTCAATGGTCAAATTGATGCCTTTGAGCTTTCCAATGGGCGTTCCAAAACCTTCAGAATGGTACAAAGTTCCATGACCTACAAGTTCTTTATCTCGATAGGCCAATGCGGTAGGCCCTTTTGTTTTGAGATAAATGGGGTTTCCATTATGCTCAATGACCTCATGAAACTTTCCTGAAATTTGGATTCCTGTACTCAGTTCCATCGTACCCAAAGCTTTGGAATCAATCAATTTTTTTGCTCCAGAAAGTCCCCCGGTACGAAGGGCCATGGTGTTGGCAAAATCTTCCAAAACCTGACTTAAAAAGGCAAAATCTGGCGTTACAAACAATTGTGGTTGAGGTTTGGTTATATCAAAACCAGTACGGGCCGCTTCAATGGAGTATGGAAGTTTTTTGACTTCATCGGTCATACACCATGCGCTTTCTCCAATGGAAGAAAGGAGTCCAGCTCCATAAATTTTTGGGTTTTCCACGGTGCCGATGAGTCCGTATTCTACAGTCCACCAATGCAGATTGCGGATAAGTGCCATCTCACTGGGCTCTCCCATATTGTTTTGAAGGTCTTCAATCTTTTTTTCAGCAGCTTCAATTTCCGATTTAGGGGTGCCATGTGCCTCTTTAATGATAGAGAGATGTCGTACAGCATCATACAACTCATAATCCTTGGCACTGGAAATGGCCTTACAGCCAATTTCACCAAAACGTCTTAGATATTCAGCATATTCTGGATTGGCAATAATAGGGGCATGTCCTGCGCCTTCATGGATAATATCCGGGGCCGGAGTGTACTCAATATTTTCAAGTTGGCGAATGTCCGAAGCAATCACCAATACATTGTAAGCTTGAAATTCCATAAAGGCCGAAGGGGGGATAAATCCATCCACGGCTACGGCAGCCCAGCCTATTTCCTTCAAGATGCGATTCATTCCATACATATTGGGAATATGGTCAATGGAGATTCCTGTCTTCTCTAACCCTTCCACGTAAGATTTATGGGCCACTTTACTTAAATAGTCCACATTTTTACGCATCACATAGCGCCAAACAGCTTGGTCAATAGCAGAATAATCCTCATAGTTCTGAGGTTTGATGTATTGCTTTAGATGTTCTGGGAGTTTATCCAGAATGGGATTGGATTCGTATTTGGATTTAGTCATGACCTTTGATTTATTCGATTTTCTTCCCATGTTCATTATACATCTCCTTTATGGAAAAGGCTTCAGGTGAAGACCCGTTGATTTCCAATAGTTCCAATTTTTTCTTGGCCATTTTTAATGAGGGGATTTCACCTTGTGGAATCCACCACATTACAAACTGCGAAGGGCCTTTTAAGTTGAACCATCTTTTTTTGTTTCTCAGAAAATAACTGTGCACTGTGCTGTATACAAAGTCTTGCAATGCTTCCAGGTTTTCCCAGACAGAAATGTTCACGGCCATCATCTCATCTCCAAAAGGAGATTCAATGTAAGATGCCGATCTTCCTTGTTCATCTTTAAGCCTCCATACAAAGCCTGGACTTTCTTCGGCCAATTTGTTGACAGGTTCTAGGAAATCGACAAATTCCTTCATGATTGGATTGTCCAAACTAGCTTTGAAACGTGCAATATTGGCTTGGGCCAGATAAAAATTCATCGCAATATATTTCTATAAAATTAAGAATATAGTTTTAAAAGAACTATAGATATAATAATCATAGGAAAAATCACTTTAACTAGACTGATATATGGGAATAAGTAGTAAATTGAACAATGAATAATAATATAAAAAGGAAAACATGCAGCAACGATTGGATGAGATTGATCGCAAGATTCTTAGAATTTTAGAAAAGGACGCCAAAACGGTGGCCAAATCCATTGCAAAACAATTGAACATGACCAAAACTCCCGTCTACGAGCGAATAAGACGTTTGGAGCAAGAGGGGTTCATTAAACACTATGCTGCCATAATCAATAAAGAGCAGGTGGAGCAGAGCATCACAGTATTTGGTTTTGTATCACTGGAGGCTCAAAAAGGAGAATTGATGGACGATTTTTTGGCTCAGGTTAAGGAATTTCCCGAGGTGGTGGAATGTTTTGTGGTGGGAGGGGAGTTTGATTTTTTGCTTAAAGTAATGGTCAAAAACCTGGACGCTTACTACGATTTTGCAAAGCAGAAGATAGCCTCACTGCCTAACATTGGGGCAGTTAAAAGTGCCTTTGTGCTCAAAGAGGTAAAAAACGAGATTGGATTTCCGTTGCTATGAAAAAAACCGCCCAAAGGGCGGCTTTCAATATTTTAGTTTGAGGCCAACTCGTGGCCAGGAGGATATTTTTCCAGTATTTGTGCTACAAATTCCTTGATACGCTCTTCTTTTTTCTCAATATTGCTCGTATTGTTCAAGGTGCCAACGCCACGTCCCTGCCAAACCAGTTCTTTGTTTTTGGCATCGATGACATCAATATATAAAGAGCCTTCGGTGCGGGTGCTTACATTGTTTCCCCAGCCCCAGCCCCAACCGGGACCCCAGACCCAGGGATTGTAAAAACCGCCCCAGCCCCAGCCAAAGTTGTTGTTGTAAACGTCCACACGTTCACGTTCTTTGGTAAATATACTGATGAGGACATCTGGGTCCTTTGATTTTACAAAGCCACGGGAGCTTAGTTCGGAATCTATAGCTCTTAAAATGCGTTTTTTGTCCAAATCGGAGATTTGGGCTTTGTCAATACCTGTTTTATAAAAAGCATAACTTTTGTAAGTGTTAAAGTCAGCCTGTTTGTCGTAGTCGGAAATCACCCTTACTGAGCTGCAGGAAGCCAAGAAGGTAACTGCTAGGGCAACGAGAGTAAATAATTTTAAATTTTTCATAGTACTTTTTTCAATTCTTTGAGATTACCCAAATATCATCACAAATATTATGCCGAATGCTTAGTTTTTCCTATGAGTTTTTTGATTGAATCCATAGGGACAATGTCGGCAACCACTTTCACAGCAATACCCTCTTTTTAAATGGTATTGTTCCGTGAATACCCGATACCCCTCTTCAGAAAGATAATAGTCGCCCTCTTCCAGGGGAATCCGTTCCTTCATGCGTTGTAAAACTGTTTTCGCTATATAAAATTAAACTATTCAGACCAATATGCCTTGTGGAAGGTAAGGAACGGAAAACAGGTTATTCAACGAAATTGTTAAAAACAAGGAGGGTGCAATCCAATTTTCTGGAATTTGAAAAGTTATATTTGTAAGAATACTTTGATGGATTGCAAGTGATTTTAGTTTTTAAACACTTTTTTTATCGCAATTACGTAGGCCTGTCCCTATGGCCGTTTATCATTCTAAAGGAAGATTCCCTTAAGACTGATGCGGTGCTTATAAATCATGAACGTATCCATCTAAAACAACAACAGGAATTGTTGATTATACCCTTTTATATCCTCTATGTAGCTGAATGGTTGCTGCGCACCCTGTTGTATTTGGATAGCTATCGTGCTTATCAGAACATCAGTTTTGAGCGGGAGGCCTATGCCAATGAAAGAGATATGGAGTATCTTTCCAAACGTAAAAGTTTTGCTTTTTTCAATTATTTGACGCAATAAGCCTATAATTTGAACATTCCGAACCAAAAAGTGGATTTTCCCCTGCTTCGGGAAAAGGAAGTGACCCTTTACATCAAAAGGGAGGATACCATTCATCCTTTAATTTCCGGAAACAAATATCGAAAGCTCAAATACAACGTATTGGAAGCGAAAAAACAGGGGCAAACCACCTTGCTCACCTTTGGTGGGGCTTTTTCCAACCATATTGCTGCGGTGGCCTGCGTGGGTCGTGAACAAGGTTTTAAAACTATTGGAGTGGTTCGGGGAGAGGAATTGGAAAACCGTTGGCAAGACAATCCGACCTTGCAATTGGCCCATCAACATGGGATGCAGTTTCATTTTGTATCCCGTAGTGCTTATCGCGAAAAAACAACCCCATCCTTTTATCAACAATTAAAGGAAACCTTTGGAGAATTTTACCAGTTGCCCGAAGGCGGTACGAACGCTTTGGCCGTTCAGGGCTGTGAAAAGATTTTAACGAATGCGGATGCTGATTTCGACATGATTTGCAGTTGTGTAGGTACTGGGGGTACTTTGGCCGGACTCATCAATGCATCCAAACCCCATCAAAACGTGTGGGGCTTTCCGGCATTGAAGGGCAATTTTCTACAGGAGGATATCCGTAAATTTGCCCAAAATAATCGCTGGAAGCTTCAATTGGAGTATCATTTTGGCGGTTATGCCAAGGTGGACCAACAACTGATTGATTTTATCAACGATTTTAACACTGAAACCGGAATTCCATTAGATCCCATTTATACGGGAAAAATGCTTTTTGGTATTTTTGATTTGATAAAAAGAAATGTGTTCGAGCCTGGCACCCAAATTTTGGCCATCCATACCGGAGGGCTTCAAGGCATAAAAGGCATGAACCTTGTATTGAAAAAGAAGAATTTACCCTTATTAATGGTATGATGAAACGTTTGGGATATATGGTATTGTTGGTTGTATTGGTCACGGGCTGTAAGTCTAAAAAAAGAACGGTTACCAAGGAACGTAGGCCTGTAGTGGAATCCCGAACCCCTCGTAATCCCAATGCCAATCTGCCCAAAGATGGTCCAAAAGAAGCGGAATTATACCCGCTTCCGGAGAATCCAGGTCGATTTGTGCGTTTTCCCATAGCCGATACCCAAGAATACATAGAGACCTTTGCCGAAATGGCCCAATACGAGATGCGTGCCTTTGGTATTCCGGCAAGTATCACTTTGGCTCAAGGTATTTTGGAAAGCGGTTCCGGTAGAGGAGAACTCACCCGAAAGACCAATAATCACTTCGGTATCAAATGTCATACTGGTTGGGATGGGGAATTCGATTTTCATGATGATGATGCCAAAGGGGAATGTTTCAGAAAGTACAACCACCCCATGTATTCCTTCCGAGATCACAGTATTTTTCTGTCCACACGGTCCAGATATAGTTTTTTGTTCAATTACCGGAGAGATGATTATAAAAAATGGGCTTATGGATTGCGTCAGGCGGGTTATGCCACTGACCGTAAATATCCACAGAAGTTGATTGCGCTGATTGAGCGTTACGATTTGGACCAATATGACGAAGAGGTGGTGCGAGGAGGTTTGGATACCGTTCGGGAGCCTAAAAACTATGAAGTGTTCACCCATGTGGTGGTCAAGGGCGATACCCTCTACGGCATATCCAGAAAATATAGTATTTCAGTAGGAGAGTTGAGGCGCCTCAATAATTTGAAGAGCAACACCATTTCCATTGGGCAGGTGCTCAACATCCGAAAAGAAAAAACCAAATAATACCCCGTGGTGCATTTTGAAATAAAATCTTGTAAAATTGCGTCATGCCGAACTTGTTTCGGTATCCCATTATCCATTTATCGTCTGGAATCCATCAAATGCGACCCTGAAATAAATTCAGGGAAACGAAAATGATGTTCCATAATAGCAGCATATAGATATTGAATATCTCTTTAGTGTTGAAATAACAAAATGCACTAAGGTTCATGGAATGTCAGTTCGAGTGCAGTCGAGAACTAGATAATTTTGAAGATTCCAAATTGACTCTCTGTAGTAATTGGAGTTCTTTTACATTCTGAGGATGCTTATTTTTGCACTTCAATTAGTATTCTGTACCTGAGCATTCAAAATAAACACATGATTTACCAAAGAAGTAGCGCCCTTTTTGCAGCGGCTAAAAAATACATCCCCGGAGGGGTAAATTCCCCCGTGCGGGCATTTAAGGCAGTAGGGGGCGACCCCATTTTTGTAAAAGAGGCCAAAGGTGCCTACCTATATGATGAAGATGGCAACCAATTGATCGATTACATTGCCTCTTGGGGGCCGCTGATTTTGGGCCATGCCTATGAACCCGTGATCAATGCGGTAATTGAGCGTGCTAAAAAGGGTACTTCCTTTGGAATGCCGACAGAAATTGAGACCGAGTTGGCTCAATTGGCCGTTTCCATGGTGCCGAATATTGATAAAATTAGATTTGTGAATAGCGGTACCGAAGCCTGTATGAGTGCAGTGCGTTTGGCACGTGGCTATACCGGGAAGGACAAAATTATCAAGTTTGCGGGTTGCTACCACGGTCATTCCGATGCTTTTTTGATCCAAGCGGGGAGTGGAGCAGTTACTTTTGGAAGTCCCAACAGTCCGGGTGTGACCCAAGGAACTGCAAAAGACACCCTTTTGGCGACTTATAACGATTTGGAAAGCGTAAAAGCCCTGACTGAAGCCAATAAAGGTGAAATTGCAGCCATTATTTTGGAACCCGTAGCTGGAAACATGGGCTGCATTATCCCTACCGATGAATTTATTCATGGATTGCGCAAGCTGTGTGCGGAAGAAGGTATTTTGTTGCTCTTTGATGAGGTGATGACAGGTTTTAGATTGGGCCAAGGAGGCGCACAAGAGGCTTTGGGTGTTGATGCTGATATGGTGATGTTTGGAAAAGTGATAGGAGGTGGACTCCCCGTAGGTGCATTTGCTGCCAAGGCTGAAATCATGTCGCATTTAGCTCCCGAAGGGCCGGTGTACCAAGCAGGGACCCTAAGTGGTAACCCTTTGGCCATGAGCGCTGGTTTGGCTATGCTCACCGAATTGAACAACAACCCCGAAATATTTACCAGTTTGGCCCAAAAAACGGAGCATTTGCATAACGGCATTGCTGAAGTACTGACCGAAAAAGGTGTAGCCCATCAAATCAACCGATATGGTAGTATGATCTCTGTGCATTTTACTGAAGAACCTGTAATGGACTTTGCATCTTCTGCCAAAGGCAATAACGATACTTTTAAAACGTATTTCCATGGCATGTTGGAGCAAGGAGTGTATTTGCCACCTTCAGCTTTTGAAAGCTACTTTTTAAATGATGCCTTGAGCTACGAAGATTTAGATCGGACGGTTGAGGCGGTGAAGACTGTTTTTTAGTTTTCAATCAAACTTTCTTGATAATCCAAGAGTTCTTTTTTTGTCAAGAAGTAACCTCTGGAAAGCAGATATTGATAATTTCCAATCGCTCCTAGTAGTATGCCTAGGTTTTCTTCAAAATAAGTTTGACTACCGAAATAGGCCCATTCCTTAGATAGGTATTTGTCAAAGTTATCTTTAATGTTGTCCGTTATTTCGGTTTCGAACTTGGGGTTGGCCAGTAGATTTTTTATTTCTAACTTAAGTTCTCTTTCCAAAGAAGTCAAATGACGAAAATTACTTTTAATGTCTTCATAAGGTGTTGTATAGTTTATGAACTGTAATTTCTCGTTCATTTTATTGGGCAACTCCATTTTTTTATCGAAGGTAACGTCATAGTCAAAAAGTTGTTGATAAAGTCTTTTTAGCGTTGACTGATTTCCTACATTTTGTTCTTTTGACTTGAAATGGTAATAAATTTCACTATCATTTGATGCGATTTTTTCATTCAACAGAGCAAGTTCCTTGCTAAGAGTTTCAGCTAACTTTTTACTTTCTCTTCGTTTGTGTTTTTTCCCATCATAATCGAATGTTTTAACTCCGAAAGATTTGTCTTCGACAAGTTTTAAGGATTCAATGTCATTTTGGAGTGCAATGCTCGTGTACACTTGTCCAACATGGGTATCGGAAAACAGAGAATCCAACTCTTTGATATTTTCGGTTGCTAAAGTATCCAGGTCTATTGGCATTGGGTTTTTATTATCGTAATAGCCATTGTACACTTTAGAAAAACTGTTCTTTAGAAAATCTGATTTATATTCTTCCTGAAACTTATGATAGGGAAGTAATAATGTTTCTCCTTCAAATTTTACATTTTTGAACAGCTCTGAGGTTAATCTTTGCTGTGTTGCTTCAATGTTCTTGAACAGCAAGTTTGCAGATTCCTTGTTTCCTCCTTCAATTTGGATGTTCGTTTTCTCTAATCTCTCAATTCTGTCCTCGGTACTAGGGTGGGATGCCCATTGGTCTTTAATCACCAATTTTGATTTGTTGAGTTTATTTAACTCCTCAATGGTAACATCGGGTAAATCATTTATTATTTTGAGGTTACTGTTCTTGGCTAAAAACTGCATAACATAATGCTGCTCTGCAAATACATTCTTGCTTAGGGTGTTTTTAGATATTTTTCCATCATAAAATGAGAGCACGTCATTCAAAGAATGGTCTGCGAGCTGAAATCTAAGAAGAGCACTTTTAAGTGGTGCATAACCGGTAATGTGTGCAGCAATTTCGTCAGCATGAAATTCCATTTCTCGTGAAAGCCCCATGTAACTCTTGTTAACAATACCATACATTTTGATGAGTATCCATTTGATACCATCAATAATTTTTACAGCTAAAATCACAAAAATTGCAATATAACTACTTACATTGGCCCAACTTTGAACGGCTTTATCGTAATTATCATTATCATATAGCATGTTGAATATAACTTGGTTTACATTGTAAACATAGCTGCCAACTTTCATGGTTTTTTGTGAAAAATGTCCAAACTCATGTGCTAATACTGCTTTAAGTTCTTCTTGTGTAACAGAATTGACCAGACCAATGCCAATATGTAGGCTTTTTCGAATAGGAAAGAACATGCTCCAAAAATTTGAGTCGTAAAATACTGATGCGTTTACTTCAGACGATAGGTAAACTTTCTTAGGGAATTTGGTGTCGACATTTTTAACTATATCGTCAATCATTTTAAACAGTTCAGGTTCGTCGTTTTCAGTTATTTCAACCAAGTGAGAACGGTCTATTTTGTGTGATTTAAAGATAAATTTGATTAGAAAAAACAGGATTAGAAAACCTAAACTTGCTAGGCCAATTCCCAATGCAATGGTTATGAATCTTGGTGCAGAAATCACGAGCATAACACCCCCGTATACGCATATAGTCGTTAAGGCTATGGCTAACAGGAAAATAATGGCGTACACGATGGCAAAAAATACAATGGAAATTATGGCTTTGCTTGTATTGGACTTGAACTCTTCTGTAGGTTTGATTTGTTGAATCATAGTTGGTTTAATACATTGATTGGTCAAATAATAAGTAGCGATAATTTAGGAGAATTATTGTTTTTAAATTAAGAAATTTCTCATCTCCAAAATGGAAAACACACTTTTGATTTGAGATATATTAAAAAACGGGGCAATTTGCCCCGTTTTCCTTTCAAACTCACTTCAAGTAACCTTAAAAACTAAAACTAAAAGGGTTTGATCCAAAGCAAATGCCTCCACTTGCTTTTTTCATTAAGTACCAATAATATATTGATCAAGAACAGGGCAGCGGTCTGCAATAGTTCACTGAGTTCATCTCCTTCCAAAAATAAATGGAACAAAAAAATGTGCAGGGTGATGGGCAGTAAGAACACGGCACCTATAAAACTGGTTCCTTGTAGCAATACCAACAGGCCAAATAACAGTTCACAAATTCCCAGTACTTGCCAAAAGTATCCGGTTTGCTTGGCACCACTAATGTACAGTATCTTCTGAAGGGTGCTTTCCTTTTCTGGCGATGAGAATTTTTCCACCTTTTCCACTACTTCAACTGGAGAGGGGATAGGTTTTTGGAATTTCTGGATACCTCCGTAGACCATCATCCCGCCCAAAATGAGGCGAAGGATGACTAGAATTATATTTTTTATCTGCATGTACTTGAAGTTTTGGATTAGCGATTATGAAATGCTAATTAAAGTCGTTCATAGGTAAACTGTGCATTACCACGTTCTCCTTCATTACTTACATAGGCTGTGAACATCATTTTATAGTAGTTGCCCGCAGCGTCTTTTAGCACATAATATCTATCGTCTTTAAGTACTCCTCCAAAAGCATCTCTCCAACCACTCGCAATAATTGCTCTGTCATCATAAACAAACGAGGATTCTTCTACATTTTCACGTGCAAAATCAGTATAAGATGGAACGTCAAATTCGGTGACAACGTCACCCACTTCTTCATAAGTAGTAACTTGATATAGTCCTACACCACCTAACGTGTTGTGGACAGTATAATCTGAATAAGTCAACCCTGCCAAAGTAGGGCCTTGATAACCATAATAAGAGAAAACACCGCTAAAGTTAACATCCCACTGTTCTGCTGCTGGCTCTACACTTACACTTTCCCCATTAGTCAGGCTAAAAGCAGTTAGGTTGTAAGTATCATCTTTGGGAATGGTTACCTCTGAAATAGTAGTGGTTTCATCCAAAGCAGCATATTGAATGGTATATTCATTGCCATCAGTCAAAATACGAACTTTCATAAAGCCTCTATGGTCTCCTGTAATATCAATACTACCGGGGTCTGCAGCTTCAGTAGGGATGGAGTTGCCTAGTCCAACAATGTAAACATTATTGTCTTCGGCAGTAGTGGAAATTTCAGCAAAAGCAGTTCCATCCAAATCACCTTCTTTATTATCAGTAAATACAATGTTTTCTGATAAGTTACCATATTGGAAATAACCTACTGGAAGTCCTTGGGTCAATTCAGCAACTGTATTTACAGTTACAGGGGTTGATTGGAAAGTCATGGGATCCAAAGTGTTAAGCTCTAAAGGTTCTGTTAGTTCGGTGCTTTCTGTGACCGAAAGGAGATCAGTAATGCCAGATAGCTCTGCGGCAGACACTAATAAAGATGCATTTAGATATATGCGGTTTTGTGTTCCATTATAAAGAGCAATTTCCCAAGTGTCTCTCTGAACAGCTGTTTGTACCCCGGTACTGAAATCGAAATACACTTGGTTGGGCATATTTGAGCCACCTGTTTCCAAATCTATAATACCACTCAGTGCAGCAATGGGAGAGAAACTAACAGTAGATGAACTTACGGACCCTGTACTCCAATCGGTAACGTCAAACCCATCTATGGAAAAAGTCACAGATTTGGTATTTCCTTCAATAGGATCTAATATTTTGGTAAAAGTGATGGTGGCGCTCAGGTCTCCCTCAGCAACTGGTACAGCAATTGTCCCTGAGTTACCAGCCGGAGAAGTAGAAAAGTCGGTGCCGTATACGGTGTTTTCACCTTCAAAGGAAACATTGATGGTGCCAGTTTGGGTGGCTGCCCTTGAAAAATTCAAGGTGATTTCCTTTGTAGTGTCCTCTTCAGTAGTGCTGATGGTTGCTGAGCTAAAGCTAACTGTAAAATCAATCAGCTCTTCTGAATCGTCGCTACTACAGGAATTCAGAGCTATCAAAAATAAGGTTGCGTATAAATAAGATAACTTTTTCATTGGTTTTTAATTAAAGTTTAAATTGTATAAGAGTTTTAAGTAATATGATCTACCATTACCAAATAGCCTACTTGAACCTGCAGAGGAACCATGTGCACCAGTGGGCACATCAGAAGCATTTACGGTAACAATATCGAAGATATTTCTAGCGCCAAGGGTGATTGCCATATCCTTGGTTACATTGGTTTTTATAGAAGCGTCCATCCAAGTGAAATCATCTGTTCGCCCTACAACAAGCCCATCAGTGCCTTCTAATAGCACTTGTGTTCTCCCGCTATATTTTAGTTGAGCGGATACTATGGTGTTCAAAGAAGGTATAGTGTAACCTAAATTGGACTGAAGGTTAAAACTCCACAGATAATCAGTGTTACTTTCTGAGGATTCATTTATGGAAGTTGATTCTCCCATGTAAGTGGCTCCAAGTCCTACTTGCCATTGCCCTATTCTTAGACTGTTCTCCCAAGAAAATCCAAGTATTCTAGAGTAATCCACATTGTCAAAAGTGAATAGACTTCTGTCGTTCTCATCTGTGGTTGCAACACTTGCAATTTTATCCTGAATGTCAAAATAGTAGGATTTTATGGCTGATTTCAACAATCCATTTTCCTTGATTTTAAACTTGTTTTCTAGATTTAGGAAAATGGAAATACCATCTTCAGGCTGAAGTTCTGGGTTCCCTTGTACATTGTGATTGGCATCGACAAAATAGAAGAACAATTCCTCAAAGTTTGGGGCTCTAAAAGCCGACCCAAATACTGCTTTTAGTTTTAAAGTATTTGTGAAATCATAGGTGGATGACAAGGACCAAATCAATTTATTGCCAAATTGGGTGTTGTTGGTGAATCGAGCACCAGGATAGAATGATAGTTTATCCGTTAGGTTAAAGTCCATCACTCCGAAAAAATCATAGTTTTCCAGTGTGTTTTCTACTACATCTGTGGAGTATTCACCAGTGGCTATGGCATCAAAACCGGTTTGTCGAGTAAATTCATAGCCCAGCTGAAGGTTATAGAATTCAGATTTGGGGACTATATTCGACACAAAACCTTTCGAATATAAGATATCACTGGATTGACTGAGGTCATCTGCAATGAACGATTCTATTCCTCGTTGTAAGATGTTGTATACGTATTGCTGAAAATATCTTTTTTGGGTTTGGTAAGAGAAAGACAAGTTATAAGTGGTTAACCCTTTTACAGGCCCGGAAATATTTAAATTATTGACTAAACGGTCGGTGTCATAAATTTCGTCCAATGCCGTTGGGTTGACCAGTCCAGTTCCTGAGTCCAACCTTCCGGTAACATTACGGTCATACACATTAACAGACTCATCAAAATACTGCAGTTTGTAAAAGATGTTGTGTTTTCCAAGAGTAGCATTAAGGTTACCAAAAGCGGTGAGTTGTTCTTTTGGATTCCATTCCGTTCCTCTAAGCCCATCATTAACTACTGCATTATCTTGAATGTTTACGTAATCCTTGCCTTTATAAGTATTGTAAAATCCAGCATAATCATTTCTTGATGCACCAACGGAGTAGCCAATTTTATCATTTATTTGATTACTGACCTTAAAATTTTGGATGTGTCGTCCACGATTGAATAATGAAAATTCATTCCCTACTGTTTCTTCTTGTACTGAAACCTGAACCTGCCATGCATAATCACCTTCCAGACCTCTTTTGGTTACAATATTGATAACCCCGGCTACTGCATTATCCCCATAAAGGACACCCATGGATCCCTCTACAATTTCTATACGCTCTACATCTTCTAGATTGATTTGGGTAATGTCAATGTTATTACCAACCCCATTATCACTGGCCATGGGGATACCATCAATAAGAATTTTTACATATTGGGCATCCAAACCGAACATAGTAACAGTTGACCTCCCCGTAGAAGCATCTGGAGTGATGGTGATGTTGAGGTTGTAATTAAGGATATCGGCTAGGTTATTACCGGCAACTTTTGCAATGTCCTGCTTGTCCACTACACCAACAGCAAACAACTTTTTGCTTAAAGACATCACTTTGCTTTCGCCAGTTAGGATAACTTCATCCAATTCATTTATATGTATGGAATCCTTGGGAAAAGAATTTTCTTGCGCGTATGTGCAATGCCCTACAAATGTGAGGAGTACAACAATGAAATAATTCTTATTTAGACTCATTATGAATTAAAAAGTGAGCAAATATATTGTTTATTTTAATTGAATCTAAATAAATTTAATATTTTTGTATCTCAATTTTTGAACACGATTAACAACACCATTATGAAAAAATCAATTCTTTCCATAGCCTTAGTTGCGATGGGAGCTTTTATGGCTAACGCCCAAAACAAACACGAACAGGATAGAAAGGCCATCTTGGACATGTGCGGTTGCTACGATATAACTTTTAAGTATACCGAGACCTTTGCTCCTGAAATAGATTACGAGAAGAAAATGGATTACACCGCAGGTGCTTTAGAACTGGCTCTTCCCATTGCGGATGAAAATGATAAAATATCCATTCAGCATTTATTGGTGGTGAATGATACTATGGTAATCAAGCACTGGAGACAGGATTGGTTGTATGAAAACCAGAATGTTTTTTACTATGACAAGGACAACAATTGGGTTTTTAAACAATTACCGAAAGATGCCGTAAAAGGACAGTGGACACAAAAAGTTTATCAAGTGGATGATAGTCCTCGTTACTCAGGTTCCGCCACTTGGGTTCATTTTGATGGCAAACATTACTGGGAGAACAAAACAGATTCTCCACTTCCAAGAAGGGAGTATACCAAAAGAAGCGATTACAATGTGATGAAGCGTGGAAATCGCCAAGAAATTACTTCTTATGGTTGGGTTCATGAGCAGGATAATGATAAAGTTATCCGTAAAGATGGTAAAGAGGATGTATTGTTAGCACAGGAAAAAGGTATGAATGTCTATACCAAAGTAGATGACAGCAAATGTCAAGTTGCTTTAGATTGGTGGAAAGCACACAAGGATTTTTGGGCCAATGTGAGAACTTCTTGGGATACAGTTTATGATAGAAAGGGTGATTTAACCTTGTTGAAGAAAGTAGATGACAAGCCTATGTTCATGCACTTTTATCCATTGGAGAAAATGAACGCAGATACCTCAAAGATTACTGAACTTCTAGGCAAATTTGTTGCTGATAAAGAGGAAAATTCTGGTGTTGAAGGCAAATAAAAATATAATTTTAGGTTTGGCCGTGATTTTCACGGCCTTCTTTTTCTTTGGATTTACCAATACACCCAAGATATCCCCAAAACTTCAAGAAAAACTGAACAATGCTGTGCAGACCACTTTTGAAGTTGAAGGTTTTGAATTGCAACCTCTTGAGTTGAATCTTGGAGAAGACAGTTTGTTCAAGATTCAACTGGAATCCGAAGTATTGGGGTATGCCTATTTGGGAAAAGCACCCAGTATGAAGGATATATTTGACTACGTGGTGCTTTTTGACCCAGAATTGGATGTGAAAAAAGCCAAGGTTTTGATTTATCGTGAAAACCATGGTCGTCAAATTGGAAGCCAGCGCTGGTTAAAACAGTTTATAGGCAAAAAACCGGGAGATACTATTGAGTACGGCAATGATGTAGATGCAATTTCTGGGGCTACCATCTCAGCAAAATCCATGACCCAAGCGGTAGGTAAGGTGCTCACCCAGATGAAAGAATTAAAAGCAAAGGGTTTACTTTAAATTAATACAATGAAAAACGGGGCAATTTGCCCCATTTTTTGTTCCAACAAATTGATTGTCCTATTGCAGAGCCTCTCCGATGATGAAAACCAAGTTCTTCAAACTGGCATCACGTTTTGGAAAAAGAGCCTGCATTCTTGGGTCACTTACCATATTTTGCATTCCCTCTGGACTATCAAAATAGAATCTATGGATTTCGCTGGGCTGCTCCACCAAATCGTTAGCTGCGCCAAAAGGAATCAGAAAACGCTCAAAATGGGTGCCGAACTCGGGAATGATTTCGCATGCTGCGTTATGGTATTCTGTAAACTGCTCTTGGTATTGTTTTCCTTCTTTGTAATAGATTAAGGCTACACCATAGGTTTTAGTAGCGTCGCCTATTTCTCGGAAAAACTTAAAATCAGGATCGTTATTGGTCACAAATCCAAACATTTTTTCCACGGAAGTGGCCAAATAATCCTGTTTCAGTTTTAGGAATTCAGGATCCTTGTCAAAAGCTTCCTTGGCAGCTTGGTTGGGATAGACCGCAAAGTGAATTTCATCCGGTAGGTCCAGTTCGCCCACGGCAACCATTTGTGGTTTGATGACACGCTCTATTTTAGCACCATATTTTTCCAATAGAACGTTGCCTCTGCTACGGAGCATTTCAAAATCTTTTTCTTTTCCATCTTTGATGTAAAAAAATCCGGTGTTGATGATCAACTCATCCTTTTTTTCAACTGTTTCCATGTTTTTTGCCTTTGAATTTTTAGAAATGATAAATCCGCTCAATACCGCTACTCCCAGCAGTAATAAACTAAGTGTGATTGTTTGTTTCATAATACACTGATTATTAGTAGTTTTGAACAATGATGCAAAGTTCTCTCAGTGCCATGGAAATCTTTTTGATGTGGAGTTCAACTATTTATCTGATAAGCTCAATCTGTACTGCGAAGGTGAAATTTGATAGCTTTCCTTGAATTTTTTAGAGAAATGATTGATGGTTTTAAATCCACATGAAAATGCAATATCTCCAATGGATTTGTCGGATATGGCCAAAAGATTTTTAGATTTTTCCAACCGTCTTGAAAGAATATATTGAAGTGGGGGATGACCGTATGTGGCCTTAAATTTTCGCTTGAAGGAAGAAATACTCATATGGTTGAGTTGGGCAAGTTCATTGATTGAAATTTCAGAAAATAAGTGGGATTCTATGGTAGATTTAAAATCCACGGTGCGTTTCGTGAATAAGTTTTCCAAAATTTGGAGCACCTTTGGAGCATTTTGGGTCTGCATCAACAAAAGAATGATTTCCTTGGTCTTTAATATGAGGATGTCCTTGTTGACCAAATGCGGATTGGCAAAGTAGAAAAGAATATCTTCCACATATTTGTCCACAGGGATTGAAGCTTCCATCAAGGCCATGTTGGAGACAGAAGGTTTAGTATTGGAGTTCACCAAAAAACTTGGAATGTCATTGGCATAAATTTTTTTGAGTACTTCTGGATGAAAATGCACGGCTACAGCCTGGTATTTGCCCGTTTTTTTGTCTGGTAGCATCTGTCCGACATAATTTCCACATTTCATCAACACGGATTGCCTGGTATTTATTGTGATGAATTCGTCTTCAGAAATGGAATTGTAGCCTCCTTCTTTTATATGTAGGAAGCAGGCTTCATTGTTCATGGGATTGGGTACCTTGAATGGAGGTTGAATGGTCGCTGTCTCAAACAGTAACTTCCCAAAAAGATCAATACGTTTATATTCCAACATCATTGGGTGGTCTCTTTGTAAGATGAAATAGGAAACAAGTGGGGCGCGAAGCCCCACTTCCTCACAAATAAAACATCGCATTCGAACCTATCACAAAAGAATGCACCATCCAAAGCCAAAACCTAGCGATTTTTGGCTCTATTTCATTTGCGTTCTGGTTTCAGTTTTGTGCTACCTGCAGCAAGTTCCCCATTTGCAGTGCTTCACTTACCAATGCATCTTGGATGGGCTGTGTCTTGGCATTGTATTCCACGGTACCATAATCAATTCCAGATACGGTTCTGATAGGTCGATCACCTTTGGGCATCTCAATGAGGTTTAAGATGTCATCCGCAACCAATTGAGGATCTAATGCATCTTCCGTTTCATAAAAACTTTCAAAATTTTTGAGCATTGCCAAGGGGACATCCTTATATTCGCCATAACCCTCTAAAGCATTCTGGTCGGCTTCTTTGGGTCCTGTGAACAACAAATTAGTACCAAAAGGACCTGGCTCAACAATGCTGACTTCCACACCAAATGGAGCTAGTTCATAGCTTAGGGATTGCGAGTAAGCTTCAACGGCATGCTTGCTTGCACAATACACTCCGAAATAAGGGAAGGCCAATCTGCCCGCCAACGATGTGGTATTGATGATAAGTCCGTTCCCTGCTTTACGCATGTGTGGCGTTACTGCTTTAACCATTCTTGCAATGCCAAAAAAGTTCACATCAAACTGTTTTTGTATTTGCTCCAAACTATAAGCTTCGGTAATACCTACGAACATGACCCCGGCATTGTTGACCAAGACATCAATTTTTCCGTCTTGGGCCACGATATGGGCAATAGCTTGATCCACGGAGGCAGAGTCGGTCACATCCAGTTCCAATACGTTAAGGAGTAAGTTATCATCCTTTGCCAATTGTTCCAATTCTTCTTTTTTTCCTGCGTTCTTTCCGTTGGGGCTTCGCATGGTAGCCCATACTTTATGACCTTGTTTGGCGGCTGATATTGCCGTTAAATATCCAAAGCCACTGCTTGTTCCTGTGATTACAATGTTTTTCATAATAAATGTGATTTAAAGTAGACCAGTCGTCTACTAAATAAATAAAAAAAATTAGATTAACAACTCATTTGTAAATTCTATAAAGAGGGAGAGTGGTTTTTCACTTTTTTGTGATTTCATTCTTAAAATTGCCCCTTCCCAATTGTTCAATATATAGCTGGCCAGTTTTCTGGAGTCGGATTGATTTCCAATACTTCCATCCCTTTGACCTTCTTGGATACATTCCTCAAACAAATCTTCCCAACGTTTCAACTCGTTGGAAACCCCAAAAGCATAACTTGCCTTCACATCACTAAGTTCCAAACTGCAATTCCCCAACAAACATCCCTCTGTAAATTGTTTTTGAACGTAAACTGATTTGATATCCTTGAAAAAACCCATAAAACGCTCTTTTGGATTTTTGCTCTTGTCCCTGAGGTAAGAAGCAACCAATGTATAGGATTCGTTGCCATAATTCTTGATGACTTGTAACCCGAAATCTTCTTTACTTTTAAAATAGTAGTAAAAAGAACCTTTGGGAATATCCGCTGCACTCAAAATCTCATTGAGTCCCACATTATTGAAACCTTTTTGTATGATAAGATTGCCTCCTATGGTTAAAATACGATGTAAAGTTGATTCTTTTGCTGTTTCCATATTTATATTAGACCAGTCGTCTACAAAAATAGATGTTTTTTTCTTACCTCAAAAAACTATTTTCATTTTACGGAATTTTTAGCAATTTGCCTTTGATGTGATATATCGGTCTCGAAGTGTTGGTAAAAAAGAATCCAGGTGAATTTTTGGGGTTGAAGGATCAATTCAAAATGTTTAATTTTAAATAGTTAATAAGAATTGGGATGGTTCGTGAGTTATTGAATATCAATGATTTTATCGTGTTGGTTGAGGAAGCTAACTCTAATCAGGTAACCATTGATACCTGTGCCTTTGATGAGCCGGTCATTGCTGTTGCATTTTATGGATCTGGAAATGTGGATTTAGCTGTAAAATACAAAGGAAAACGGAAAGATTACGAACACAGTAAGGGTTTGGCACTTTCCTTTTATGCGGATGCAGAAGTTAATTTTGAACATACTGTTTCGGCGGACAAACCGCTGGAATGTATTTTGATTGCAACGTCACCTTCCAACCTTGCCCAGTTGCCCAATGAAGAAGGCGAGTTATTTGCCCAGATGTTGGAACAATTGGTAAACCCTTCGGATCACTACGTGGAGGGTCCTAAGTTTTATATGACACCTGAAATGGAATCCATCGTTAATCAAATTTTTCATAACACGTATGAAGGGAAGACCAAAATGATGTTTTTCAGAAGTCAGGTCACCGCATTGCTTTCGCACTTTTTTGGGCAGTTGGCAGCCATGGAAAAGCAACCCGTAAAACAATCAGAACGTGAGAAGTTGTTCTATGCTAAAGAAATTCTTTCCAGTAATTTAGAGAACCCTCCATCATTATCTGAACTTTCTAAACAGATCGGACTCAACAGTTTTAAACTGAAGAAGAATTTTAAGGAGCTTTTTGGGGTTCCAGTATTCAAATACCTTCAGAATGAACGAATGACCAAGGCGCACGAGCTTATTCGTAATCAAGAAGCTACAGTACAAGAAGCAGCTTGGCATGTGGGTTATGACAGTTTAAGCTCTTTCTCCAATGCCTTTGCCAAAAAATATGGTTTTAGGCCAAGTGAAATCAGGAGTTAATTCCATTTTGATGTACAGCAGAAATACCAACTTTGCCTTTTTTCCCTTTTAAAGGGACACTGCCTTTGGTTGTAAATTGAAATTTATCGGTTTTCAATTTTGATTTGAGGAAATCGGACAATAACAACTCACTTTCTAGGGTGTTGCATTGCCCCTGTATTCGTGCTGCGGTATTTATGGTGTCCCCGTGGTAGGCAATCTCCTTTTTATATTTTCCAACCTCAGTTACGGTAACAATGCCCGCATGCATCCCAGCTTTAAAAATAGGTTGGCAACCGTATTTTTCTTCGTAATAATTTTTTTTATGCCCCAGTTGCTTTTTAAACTCGTAAAACGTGGCTAGACAATTTTGATTTTTTAACCCATCCCTCATTTTCCAGGTCAAGACAGCTTCATCACCAACATATTGATAGATTTCAGCATCATCTGAAACCGCAATGCCTAGATCGTTAAAGCAGTCCTGTATCAATCTACTGTATTCAACGTGGCCTAACTTTTCAGCTAGTGGAGTGGAAGATTTTAAATCTAAAAACATAAAAATACGTTCCTCTTCACGTGGAGTGTAAAATTTACCAAGCAGTAGACCTCTTAAATTACCTTCACCCAGCATTAAATTTACTTGTCTGGTAACCGTAAGAAAGAAATCAACAGAAAGCATGTAAAAATAAATGGCCCCACTTCCTCTATCAAAAGCAAAGTTGATGATACCTAAATTGGTCCCAAAAAGCAATTGATATATACTATAGGCCGCAAAAACCATGAATACGATGAAAATGATAATGTAAACAAACCGAATCAATATCAGTTTATAGATGGACATGAACTTGTATATGCGCTCTTCAATAATTATCTGTGCCAGTCCAGAGACCAACCCTAATACAGGGCCAAGGGTAAAGGCAATGAGCATACTGGAAGCGAAATCGAATTCTAGACTGCCCAATTCTTTTGTGCCAACACCTCTAACAATGCTCAAAAACACACAGCCCAATGTCCAGCCAACAATATAGAATCTAAGAATGCGCCACCTGCGGATATTTATGAGGGTAAATGCCATGATGACCAAAGTTATCCTTTTCGAACAAATCTTCCTCCGTTTTGAACAAATGCCTGCATAGTTCGTAAAGTAGTTTTGTCCTGTAATCATTAAAAACAGGTGAAATGAAAACAATAAGAGCACTTTTAATCGGAACCTTGGTTTGGGTTCTTGGGGTTTCAGCCTTTTCGACCATTTATGAGTTGCCGTTAATGGAAGATCGTTATTTACAGGCCAACATTGGTTTAGCTTTGGTTGTACCTCCATTGGTATGGATGGGTGCTTGGCTTTACTATAAGAAAGTAGAACCCATGCATGGGGTAAAATTGGGGCTTTTAATGCTTCTTACCAGTGCCACTTTTGATGCATTGATCACGGTTCCCGTGTTGATCGCTCCTTTTGGAGGAAGTTATGCCAGCTTTTTTGGTTCTGCTGATTTTTGGCTGATTGCCTTTGAGTTTGTGTTGGTTGCCGTCCTGTATTGGTATATAAAAGTTCGTCCACGCCGTAAAGTATCATTAACCCATTCATAATAGTATCATGGAAATCAGTTTTGGAAATATAATCTTGGTTCTGGCAATTGTTTTGACAGGAATGACATCTGGACTTTGTTTTACGTGGGGCAATGCCGTGACCCCAGGGATTGGAAATCTTGACGACTTGGCTTATCTAAGATCTTTTCAACAAATGAACCGGAGCATATTAAACCCGACCTTCTTTGTGGTGTTTTTTGGCCCCGTATTTATGTCCTTCTTAAGTGCATTTGCAAATAAATCAGGATACGGTAGTGTGTTTTGGTTGAGTTTGATTGCAGCTACAATTTATCTGATAGGAGTGGCATTGGTCACCATATTTGGCAATGTTCCTTTGAATGAAATACTGGATAGAACAAATCTTTTAAATAGTGGAACCGAAGAGTTAAAAAATCTTCGCAAACAATTTGAGGAACCTTGGAACCGCTTTCACGGAATCAGAACCATAACATCAACCATTGCATTTGGATTATTGGCTATAGCAGCCATCATTAAATAAAATAGTAACATCAAAAATTTAAAAATCATGAAAAATAACATTTTAGTTTTGGGAGGTACTGGAAAAACAGGCCGCAGAATTGCAGAGCGATTGACATCTTTAGGGCACAATGTGCGAATTGGTAGCCGTGGGACCAACCCTTCCTTTGACTGGGACAGACCAGAAACTTGGTCAACAGCTTTGGAAGGAATGGATAAGGTTTATATCACATTTCAACCTGATTTGGCTGTGCCGGGAGCCTTGGAAGCCATTGAGGGATTGATTAAAGAAGCTAAAAGACATGGCATACAAAAAGTAGTTCTTCTTTCAGGAAAAGGTGAGCGAGAAGCGGAACTTTGTGAGCAAGTGGTTATCAATTCTGATTTGGAGTATACCATTGTACGAGCTAGTTGGTTCAATCAAAACTTTAGCGAGAGCTTTTTTCTAGAGCCAATTCTCCATGGCTTCGTGGCATTGCCACACGCAGATGTAAAAGTTCCTTATGTGGATGCAGACGATATTGCTGATGTAGCTGTGGAAGCTTTGTTGAAGGAAGAGCACAATGGAGAAATTTACGAGCTTACAGGATCCAGATTATTGACCTTTAAAGAAGTTGTGGAGGAAATTGCACAAGCTTCAGGTAGGGAAATAGCCTTTACACCTATATCGCTTCCGGCTTACGTTAAAATTATGGAAGAACAGGGGGTGCCAGCGGATTATGTTTGGTTGATCAATTATTTATTTTCTGAAGTATTGACCAATCCAGAAAACCAAATTATAAAACATGATATTGAAAAGGTTTTGGGTAGAAAACCCATCGATTTTTCAGATTATGTAAAGCGGACCGTGGCCACTGGGGTTTGGAACCCTGTGGTTGAGGCATAAATTAAATTCAATCAAAAAACGATCAAATAGGGCAGGCCATTGGTCTGCCTTTTTTAGAGTAGTTGTAGCAAGTGTAGGTAAAATATTCCAAATTTGATTTTTTGAGTGCCTCAAAACTTTTTCCTGAGTTGACAAATGCCTCTCCATTGGATTCAGTTGTTTTTTGGGCAGCGTATGTTTTTTTACCTAATCCAATAGCTATTCTAACATCTATATTCCGAAACTGTTTGATGCATGCCTTAATATAAATACTCGCTTCCAAATTGGGTTAATGCCGTTATCAGAATGGGCAACCACTCAGAGGCGTTGTATTGTGTAGAGTTTTTGATGTCGCCGGTTGTGCAACCATTAAGTTGATTTTAGATATTTTCTAAAAAGTAGATATTTTAAATAATCTGTTTGTTTACTGATAAATAAAGATATTCAAGTAATTCTGGTTGTTAAGACACTATGAAGACTTAACATAAAGCCCAAAAAACGTCTCAAGCTTAATTTTCTGGTAATATACAGCTAACCAAAAAGGTACCTATTGGTCTTAGTTTTCAGTGTAACCTTAGAACATTAAAAATGGAAAGAAAAACTGAAACAAGAAGAGCCTTCTTGGCTAAATCCATATTGGCCTCAGGAGGTGTTATTTTAAGTTCACAATTAGCAGCTTGCGAGCATTTAGATGATTTTTTTGGAGATGGTCCCAAAGATGGGATTCCAAGATTCTTGCACGGAGTGGGTAGCTTCGATCCAATTGCCACAGCAGTTATGATTTGGACTCGTTTTACTCCTACGACTTCCGAAGTTGGGGATTACATCAAAATCAATTGGCAGGTGGCCACTGATAAAGACTTTAAGCGTATTGTGAAAAAAGGAACGTGTTATGCTTCTGCCGAGAATGATTTTACCATAGTACAGGACGTGACCGGACTGGAACCCAACGGTAAATACTACTATAGATTTATGCAGTTGGATTTAAGGGAGAGATCGGTAATAGGAGAGACCATCACACTGCCACAAGCTAATGATGCTTTGGATAATTTAAAATTGGCCATCTGTTCCTGTAGTAATTTCCCAGCGGGGTTGTTCAATGTTTATGATGCGATAGCCAATAGTGATGCGGATGTGGTCCTTCACCTCGGTGACTATATTTATGAGTATCAAGTTGGAGGTTATGGCACCAATGAAAATACTGCTTCCTTAGGACGTGAACATGACCCATCCAATGAAATTTTGACCTTGGAAGATTATCGCTTGCGATACAGGCAATATAGAACAGATGAAGGTTTGCAATTGGCACATCAGAAAAAACCATTTATAGTGGTATGGGATGATCATGAGATTACCAATGACGCTTATAAGGATGGAGCTGAAAACCATGATGCATCCGAAGGGGATTATCAAGCCCGTTTGCAACGAGCCATCCAAGTACATAGCGAATACCTTCCTGTGCGCACTGATCAACAAGGAATAATTTATAGGAATTTTGAATTTGGAAACTTAGTTAATCTGGTCATGTTGGATACGAGAATTGTAGGGAGGGACCAACAGTTGAGTTTCACAGGTTTTTTTAATGCAGATGGAAGTTTTGATTTTGCTGGATTCTCAACTGCATTATTGGACCCTTCCAGAAGATTGATGGGAGCTGAACAACTGGCATGGACCGCTGGGGCTGTAGGAGGTAGTTCTGCAAAATGGCAGGTATTGGGGCAACAGGTATTGATGGGTAAAATGTTGGTGCCAGCTGAATTGTTGATTTTGATTGGGCAGGTAGCAGGAGGAGATACCTCCCCTGAAACTTTGGCAGCATTGCAAACCGCAATAACAGAGCTTTCCACTCTTAAAGCTAGAGCATTGGCCGGTGACCCAACTTTGACTGATGCAGATTTAGCGCGTTTGGGAGCTCAAGTTCCCTATAATTTGGATGCATGGGATGGTTATTTTGTTGAGCGTGAGCAATTGTTTGCATTACTTAAAGGAAAAAACACGGTGGTTTTTGCAGGAGATACACATAATGCTTGGCATAATGTATTAACTGATAGTAATGGTGACAAGGTTGGTGAAGAATTTGCATGCCCATCTGTTACTTCACCAGGTTTTGAAGGAATTTTTGGTACTGATCCAACCACTATTGCAGGAATTCAACAAGCATTTGCATTATTGATAGATGGTCTTCAATATTTTGATGCTGCACAACGAGGTTATGTATTGGCAGAATTTAGCCATGGATCGGCTCAGGCCTCTTATAGGTTTGTTGACAATATAGCATCTTCGGTGTATACAGAAACAGAAGGTTTCAATACTACGTTTACAGTTTAGAATTATAAAAAAGAAGCCGCGTACATGGCTGGCGCGGCTTCTAAAATCAACAAAAAACACTATCCTCTTCTTCCCTTCTCCTGCATTTTCTTTTTGCTATACATAGCTTTCCTATGTTTCATTTTTTTCCAAGTTTGGTATTGTTCATCAGATAATACCTCTTTCATTTTTTGTTGATGGGCAATTTGACGGTCCAAACGTGCATTTTCCATTTCAAATCGCTCATCAGGTGTAGGTTTTGTCCATTCCCCACCTTCTTTTTTGACTTTAACTTCTTCCCATTTGCTTTTTCGAGCTTCTGCATCTTCCAAACTAATTTGCATAATCTGGTTTTGTTGTGCTTGACTCAAATCAAGGGCTAATGTTAATTTTTTGGTATGAAGGGTTGCCATTTGTTCAGCGGTCATATCCATTTTTTCGACTTCCCGCATTTGGCGTCCTTCATGTCTTTGTGCCATGACCCCTACTGTGGTCAAAAGCATCAATGCTACTGCTAATCGTTTCATATGTTTATTATTAAATGATTTGGTTATTGGACATGACTTGTGACCAATGGTTTAACCATCATTCAAGGTTTATGAAGCTTTTAACAGAGGATTGTAGAAGACTACTTTTGGTCCTCTTCAAAATCATTTTGGGTTTCTTCCAAAAGTTCGTCAACATCCTCATAATCAGCTTCAACGAAAGTTTTGGAATCTAATTGATTTGTGAAGTTTTCTTGCTCTTCTATACCATAATAGAATAGACAGGCGGCAAAAAAGCAGGCAAAATAGATAAGGCTTTTTGTTTTGTAGGTCATGATTTTGAGATTTGGGACTACTAAATTAGGGAAACCATTTTTTAATCCCCATCATATGTTGCGAAACGTTCATTTTTAGATGTGAAGGGGATGAAATGTATGGTATAATCGACAAAATGCATGGTCTTCTGAAAAACCTGCTTAACATGAAGTAAAAACCTACAAAAAAGAATACTTATTTTGGATTCAAAATGGCATCTATACGTTCCAACGCGTCCTGAAGGTGATACCTGCTCATGGTATCTGAAATTCTCCCAAGACCGTTTCTGATATCTCTTTTAAGATTGTTAAGTTCTGCTCGTGCCACAGAACGAATGTCAGATTGACTTGTGTTGACCACTGTGGATTTTCTGTAACCTCCAAAATCTGATAATTTTTTCTGATTTTCCGCAGTCATTAAGTATTCGAGGCGATCAATATGGGCTTTTTGCAAATTTCTTCGGTATGTATCTATGGTTTTACCATTGCGTAGTTCTGACCATAGACCCTGACGTAGGTCACGCGTCATTTGCAATAACCCGTAGGCATCATTTCCGTTGATGGTTTCATTTTCAATGATTCTTGCCATTTTGCCCAAATGAAGAATGTTGTTCAAATATCGGACCTGAACTGCCCTGATTCGTTCCACGGAACCAGAATATTGTACTTTATTAAAAATTTCTTGGTCTATCAACCATTCAGGTGTTGCAAAAAGTTGCTCCTGCATAAAGGTCATACAGTTTTTTTGATGGTCCTTGTCCACATGGGTATATACGGCCCCTTCTTGATCTGCAGTTTTATGGTACTCATAAACACCTCCAATATTATTGGAAACATGTCCCATATAGCGTTGAAACTGACCTATCACTTGGCCATATAAAGTTTCAAGGTCATCATAGTTTTTGCCATCCTCTGTGGTCCACTCCATCAGATTTGGGACTATACGTTTTAAATTTTCAATACCATATATACTAGCTTTAATGGCATTATCCCCTAAATCTTCGGTTTGTGAGCTGGGGTCATGTATATCTCCTATCTGTTGGTGTCCAAATCGGTACATAGGGTCATTTTCATGAGCACGTATCCAACTGTTCAAAATAGGTTTTTCTTCCTCTGCTGATACATCCAATATGGGTTTATAGCCCCATCTGATGGAATATTTATCGTACAAGCCAATATTGGGCATCAAAGCTACCCCATCATCACCCGGCTGTGCCACATAGTTGAATCTTGCATAATCCATGATGGATGGAGCGGTGCCATATTTTTGGGTAAAACTTGCAGACCTGAGTGAATCCACAGGATATGCTACACTACTTCCCATATTATGTGGAAGACCGAGGGTGTGGCCCACTTCATGCGAAGACACAAACCGAATCAAACGTCCCATAATTTCATCTTTGAATGCTACATTACGTGCATTAGGGTTGATGGTAGCTGTTTGTACAAAAAACCAGTTTCGCAACAAAGTCATTACATTATGATACCAATTGATATCGGATTCCAAAATTTCACCACTCCTAGGATCGCTTACATGGGGGCCGTTGGCATTGGGAATGGGGGAAGCTAAGTAGCGGACCACCGAATACCTTACATCTTCTGGCGACCATTCGGGATTTTCCTCAGGAGTAGGCGGGTCTTTGGCAATAATGGCATTTTTAAAGCCAGCTGCTTCGAAGGCCACTTGCCAATCTTCTATACCTTGTTTTATATAAGGAACCCACTTTTTAGGCGTAGCTCTATCTACATAATATATGATAGGTTTTTTGGGTTCCACCAGTTCACCAGCTTTATATTTTTCAATATCCTCTTCTTTGACCTCCAAACGCCAACGGTCCAAATACCTAATCGTTTTGCTTTCCTGGGCATCTAAACCATAATCTACTTGACCTCTGGCAAACCATCCCACACGCTCATCAAAGTACCTACGTTTCATAGGTTCCTTGGGCAACAGAATCATAGAATTATTAATTTCTATGGAAATAGAGCCCGTACTGGCATTGCTTGGGGGTTCTTTGGCTATGTAGGTTTTTACATGACGTGCTTCAATATTTAAGGGATAACTTTTTAGGGACTCAATATAGCTTCGTTCCCCATCTAAACGGCTCACTTTGTAACGTTTTCTATGCCCATCTGGCATACCAATGGCATTCACATCCTTTGAAAACAATGGATCTACTTCTATGACTGTAGCAGGATTGAGGGAGTCCTTTTTGTTGAGGGCCTTTATGTTGAAGGCAAAAAGAACGGGTTCAAAATTGGAATTGACCACTGCCTCATGAACAGGTAATGAATCAGCGGCAACATTTCCGTAAGAAACTACACGTAACAAGACCTTTTTTGGTTTTTTCTCCCAACGCAATACCTGCGTGTTGATTTTACCTCCACCAAAACCAATTCCAGTGGCAGTCTTTGAAATTCTGCTCACCATTAACATTTCCCTATTAAATAAGGAATCGGGAATTTCATAGAAATATTTGTCATCAACTTGGTGCACACTAAAAAGACCATTATCTGTTTTGGCCTCTTTGGTAATCACTTTTTCATAAGGTTGAATATCCCCTTTTTTGGGTTTAGAATCTTTTTTTTGTTCAGCAGTGTTTTTTTTCTTTTTGAAAAGTTGTGCTTGGGCGGGTTGAAAAGTTCCTATGAAAATGATGAAACAAATATATCTGAAGAGCTGTTTTTTGATCATTTTTTAGTCGGTTTGTGCATTCTGGTAGAACCAAAGAACTTAAAAAACATGAAAATTGACTGTTAAATAATTATTAACACTCAATTTTTTATGAAAACCACTAACCTTTGGGAGTCCTGAATTTTACTGATGGTTTCCGTTGAAACCCCACCTATAGCTGGGCTGAGAAAGATTCTAATTTTTATAAAAATTTCAAAATAGGTGTAACAAAAGAATATTTGGCCAGTCTTATAAGCATACAATATCAATCAAAAAATTCAATCAAAAAATGAACAAGTTATTAATGATTTACGGATGTGTTCTCTTAGGTAGTTCCGCCGTAGCAAACGATCAACAAAGTACGCTGGAGGAGGGCTTACAGACCGCCCCGCAAACAACCATCAGTACGTTTGAGAACGAAATTACTGCATTGACTATCAATGCAGAGGGTAGTACAGAAACCTTCAATCTTTATAATGATATAAGTGGAGGATTCTATGAGTTGAATTTAGATGAAATAGAGTTCATTGAGGATGACTCGGAGTTGGATCTTGGGTTTAATACTTCCGAATATCTTCCCGAGGGTTTTAATCCCTATGAACCTTATTTTGATTTGAATTCCATTATATATCTAGAAAACGAAGTTGAATTGGAACCAGGTTTTGAAACCGAGGCATATTTGCCCGAAGGTTTTGACGCTTACACTGAAATAGTGGACGTTCACGGGCTGAACTTTGTGGAAGAGGAAGACATGGAATTGGGTTTTAATACAGCAGATTATCTTCCAGAAGGGTTTTCTCCATATGAGCCTTATGTGGATTTGAATGCAATTCCATATATAGAGGAAGAAGTGGAATTTGAATTGGGTCTAGATAGCAGCTATACACTGCCAAAAGGATTTGATCCATACACTGATGTTTTGGAAGTTGCATCTTTCAACTACATAGAAAGTGAAGAAATAGATTTGGGTTTTGATACCTCAGCGCATCTCCCTGAAAATTTTGATCCGTACGTAGGGTCAATTAAGTAGTAGGATGTTTTAGTTTTCATTTTACAAATTTTGAGTTAGTTAGTTAAAAAGCCCTCTTTGAGGGCTTTTTTTATTGGGATTCATCTCTTTTTTTGAATGAACTGGCCTGCCTGCTTCAGATTAACAAAAAAATAACACCGATAATCATAAAATGTAAATGTTAAAAAAACCGTTTTAACAGTATCAATCTGACAAGGTTTGCTACTGGAAGCTATAGGTTTTACAATGAAAAGCACAAAGTGTTAAAAATCTGTCTTTTGACCTATTTTACTAGGTTCGTTAACGAAAAACTAATTGTAATAATCTTAGGAATTTGTGGTTATACCTTTGTATTGTAAATCAAGTAAAGCGGCAATCATGAAACAACGAAATCTAATAATGGCAATGCTGGTAGGAACCATGATGGTAACCATAACCAAGGCCAACGAAAAAGAAATGTCCCTTGAGGAATTTGATATTAATAAAGTAGAATTTATTGAAGACGACCAATCTTTGGATTTAGGGTTTGATACTGCAGAATACCTTCCAGAAAATTTTGATCCTTACCAAGGTAAGTTTTCAGTATCTGCCATCAATTTTATTGATGAGTGTGAAGAAATCGAATTAGGATTTGAGACGATGGAATTCCTTCCATCAGACTTTGACCCCTATACAAGTTAAGTTAGTTGAGTTAGTTTTTTACATTTTTTTGAGTTAGTTTGTCAAGGGCCCCAGCTTTTATGGAAGTTGGGGCCTTTTGTATTTTTAGAACAGTAAAGGCAGTACAAACTGGAAGACCAAAATCAATAGGACCACGGAAATGAGGTTCAAAATAACCCCGACCCTGGCCATTTGTGAGACCCTTACATGGCCACTGGCAAAGACTATAGCGTTGGGGGGAGTAGCCATCGGTAACATAAAGGCACAACTACTAGCTATGGTAACGGGTATTAGCAAATAGAGAATGGGAATATCCAGACCTATGGCTATACCGGCTACAACAGGTGCCAAAACAGCCACAAGTGCCACATTGCTCATCAATTCTGTCATAAACAACATTAGGAGGATAAGCAAAGAAGCTGTAAAAAGAACACTGATTTCACTATTTGCAATAGCATTGGCAACAATATCTACAATACCGCTTGAAGACATCCCTTTGGCTAGTGCAAGTCCTCCCCCAAAAAGAATGAGTATACCCCATGCCAGTTTAGAAGTATCTCCCCATCGAATGATAAAATCCCCTTTTTTCAAGTTGTATGGGACAGCAAATAAGGCTATGGCGGCAAAAATACTGATCATGGTATCCGATAGCCCAAGACCGGGAAAAATATTGTTGATCAACGTTCTAAAGATCCAAAGGAATACGGTGACCCCAAAAATGACCAAGACCAACTTTTCCTTCCCTGAAGTTGGCCCCAATTTGTAAAGTTCTGTTTGTATGACCTCTTTGGATGCATTGAATTGTAAGTCCCGATTAGGAAACATCCATTTGACCAAAACCAGATAACTGATTCCGATTAGAATGATGGAAAGGGGTAGTCCCAATGTCATCCATTTTAAAAAAGAAATCTCAGTATTGTATTCATTTTCCAAGAGTCCGATCAAAACAGAATTTGGAGGTGTTCCAATTACAGTTGCAATACCACCTGCATTTGCCGAAAAGGCTATGCCCAACATGACACTTAGTGCAAAGTTTCTATCGTTTTTGGTAAATCCATCCTCGTCATTGATCAATAAATTAATTACCGATAAAGCAATTGGTAGCATAACCACAGTGCTTGCCGTATTACTGATCCACATGCTTAGTGAGCCAGTGGCAATCATAAAACCCAGTATGACCTTGTTTGGCGTGGTGCCCGTAAGTTTAATAATGTTCAATGCAATGCGCTTGTGAAGATTCACCTTCTCCAAGGCGAGGGCCATGACAAATCCACCGAAGAACAAAAACACAATGGGACTGCCATAATTGGCGCCTACCTCCGCAATGGGCAACACTTTTAAAATTGGGAATAGGAGCAGGGGCAATAGTGCAGTGACCGAAATGGAAACGGCCTCTGTAATCCACCATATGAGCATCCAAACTGCTACGGCAATTACAGGGTCTCCTTTTTCTGAAATGAGTTCTATCGGTAAGCTAACGAGAAGTAGAAATATGACAGGGCCCAATAGCAGCCCTAGTTTTTTGCTTAGTTCCATTGGGTTCTAAGCTATAATTTTTTATGAAAATTTAAAAATTTTCGAATTATTGTTTCAACAGGGCGATGAGCCCCTCTTCATTTTTTTCTACTGCGAGTAAGCCCAATTTTGATAAGTTCTTTGTGCTCTTGTCCCATTTTTTGCCACTCAGGCTAGCTTTTGCCTTGAGGTCGGCCAAGGGCATTTCACCAATAGGCTTAAGAATATCCATGATAATTTTTTCCTCTTCAGTAAGCTCTACCTGCTTTTTCTCTGGTCGCATCTGTGGGAAGAACAACACCTCTTGAATGGAGGAATTGTTCGTCATCAACATTACCAAACGATCTATGCCAATTCCGATGCCAGAAGTTGGCGGCATACCATATTCCAGGGCACGTAGAAAATCCTGATCAATGAACATGGCCTCGTCATCCCCTTTCTCTGAAAGTCGCAATTGATCCTCAAAACGTTCCCGTTGATCTATGGGGTCGTTAAGCTCAGAATAGGCATTGGCCAATTCTTTGCCGTTTACCATCAATTCAAAACGCTCCGTAAGGGCAGGGTTGCTTCGGTGTTCTTTGGTCAAAGGGCTCATTTCCTTGGGATAGTCCGTAATGAAGGTGGGTTGAATGTAATGGTGCTCACATTTTTCCCCGAAAATTTCATCAATGAGTTTTCCCACGCCCATGGTTTCGTCCACCTCAATATCCAGTTTTTGGGCCACTTCGCGGAGTTGGTTTTCATCCATTCCGGCCACATCATATCCTGTATGGATTTTTATGGCTTCCAAAATTGGAACTCTTGGGTAAGGTGCCTTGAATTCAATTTCATGGTCACCGACCTGTACTTTGGTGCTTCCGGTGGCATCAATGGCCACTTTTTCCAAAAGTGCTTCGGTGGTATCCATCATCCAGTGGTAATCTTTGTAGGCTACATAAAGTTCCATTACCGTAAATTCTGGATTATGGGTACGATCCATACCTTCGTTCCGGAAATCTTTGGAAAATTCGTAGACTCCGTCAAATCCACCAACAATCAATCTTTTTAGATATAATTCATTGGCAATTCTCAAGTACAACGGGATGTTCAATGCATTGTGATGGGTCAAAAAAGGACGGGCCGCAGCTCCGCCTGGAATGGGTTGCAAAATTGGAGTTTCCACCTCCAAGTATCCTCTTTCATTATAAAACTCACGAATACTATTAGTAATCTTCGTCCTTTTAATGAAAGTATCCTTCACGGATGGGTTGACCACCAAATCCACATAACGCTGACGATAGCGAAGTTCTGGGTCATTGAACTCATCATAGGTGTTTCCTTCCGCATCTACCTTCGGTAGTGGCAAAGGACGCAACGCCTTGCTCAACAAGGTGAAATTTTTGACCATAACGGTTTTTTCACCAACTTGGGTGGTGAAAAGCTCACCTTCCACACCGATAAAATCCCCAATATCCAGCAATTTTTTGTAGACTTCGTTGTAGTGGGTCTTATCCTCACCCGGACAAATTTCATCTCTATTGAAATAGACCTGAATACGACCTTCACTGTCTTGCAACTCGGCAAAAGAGGCCTTGCCCTGAATTCTACGCGACATCAATCTACCGGAAATCACCACCTTTTTACCCTCTTCAAAACTGTCCTTGATGCTCTTGGAAGTAGCATCAACTGGATATAACGGTGCGGGATACGGGTTGATTCCCATTTCCCTGAGTTTGGCCAATTTTTCCCTTCGAACGATTTCCTGTTCCGATAGTTGCATAGTCTAATAAAAATTAAAGCGCAAAATTACACTTTTGCGCTTTAATTCCTTGTCTTGGATAACCTTATTGCATATAATTGGCCGTATACGCCTTGTTATTCACAATTTGAAGGATATCTTCCTCCAAAGATTCAATAGGACTTTCCACAATGCGGTTGACTTCTTTTCCATTTTTATAAAAGAGCATAGAGGGTACCCTTATGATGTTCAAACCTTTTTCTTCAAAGGTGGGGCTGGTCTTTACTTTTCCTTTTCTGCGGTCTAGGGCTACAATTTCAATATGGTCCATTGGGAAATTGGCCGCTTTCAAGATTTTTAGGAACCGGGGGACCTCCCTTTTGCTGTCCCCGCACCAAGTGCCCAAAAACAATTTAATATAATGCCCTTTTAAGGATTGTTCAAAAAGGGAAACCATTGTTTTGTCCACGGCATAGGATTCAAAATTGGGTTGGAACCAAGTCTTGTAGGGTTCGCTTTCCAGTCCTTCCAAATTGATTTTTCCCAACAGAAACTTTTTGCCATTTTCCAATTGGATTTCTTGATTGAAGGTTTGTGCGTAAGATAGTGATGTGCATAAAAATAAAAATGTCGCTAAAATGGATTTCATGATTTTCAGTTTAAAAGTTGCAACCGAAAATGGCCCAAAATCAGACTGAAAATGGATTTTGTAGGATGGAAATAGGGACTAGACCGGGGTTGATTTTTAATTTTTGAAGAGGCCAACGATTTCTTCACGGGATGAAACCTCCAGTTTTTTGTACAAGTTATTGATGTGCGTCTTTACCGTGCTATGACTCACAAAAAGGTCAGCGGCAATTTCCTTGTTGCTTTTATCTTGAAGAATATACCGTACAATTTTTTGCTCTTGTGGAGTGAGTTTCTGGAACTGTGCATCGGTTTTGGCCTTCAGGGAAGCTTTCCTGTTGACCAAAAAATAAATGTTCCCTGTCAATGAAAGGAGTAAAAGTGCCGCTAAAACCCATTTCCAATCCCACGATTTGGATTGGTTAAAGGAAGCTAATTGTTGATCCGTACTGATTTCGGCTTCATATTGCTGGGTGAATTCTGTGTTGGGATACGTTGTTTGCAGTCGATTTAGCAACTCTTGGTAATATGTGTTGTTTGGGACATCCTTAAGGTAGAAACCATAGGTTTCGTTGTGTTTGTCCGATAGAAAATCATATATATAAAGATCGACCAAGGGCTCATTGGAGGCCTTTCCAAAATCGTGAAGGGCGGAAAACCATTTTTCCAGATTGAGTTTTTTATTGGTTTCACTGGGGAAATCCATAAAGTCGACCACCATTTCCTCTTTCAGCAAGTCCACTTCCAGCAATAAAGAAGATTTGGGGTTGGTAGAAGTGATGGTACAAAGGGATTGGTCTTCAAAAGATGTGGGAAATTGAATGGTATCCCGATTGTTGGCAATGAAAAGCACGCTTTTACTGTGGTCGCACTGCCCCAAAAAATGCCCGGCACCAAAATCCTCGGCACAGCCATCCAAATGAATGCGGTACATACGGTTCCCTTCCAAGAGATTGTCCCCATCAAACTGAAAAAAACCAAGGGAATCCACTTGCGTCTTCCGAACAATTTGATTGAGATAAATACGTGATGATTTTCGGTAATCTTCGACCAGGGACAGATAAATCGCCTTTCCTGCATTGCTCTGGGATACCTCTCCGGAGAAACTGTACTGCCCAAAAAGGGTCGCAGTGTTCAAGATCAGAATCAAAAAGAAGCAAATCCGCATAAATAGATAATATTCCAAATAAAAATAAAGGTTTTTGTAACAAATTTGCTTTTTCTGGGACTTATAAAGTGTCATCGATCAAAATCAAACCATGAGTTTTTGGAGAGTTTTATTGGCTATTATTTTCCCTCCCCTGTCCGTCATCGGAAAAGGTTGTGGTTCTTTTGTTATTGTGTTACTTTTAACCCTATGTGGATGGGTGCCCGGAGTAATAGGAGCACTTGTCATTTTAAATAACACTAACTAAAAACGACCACATGAGAAAAATCCAAATCTTGGTAGCGGCGTTCGCCATTGCCCTAACATCGTCATGTAATTTTACAGAGGAAATCTTTTTAGAAGAAAACGGTTCTGGCAAGCTGTCCATTAATTTTGATGGATCTGAATTGATGGAAATGGCGGGTGAGGAGATGATGAAGACCGAAGAAAAAGCTGTGGATTCCCTAATTTCATTCAAAGATCTCCTAGAGGAGAAAAAAGATAGCATTGCGCAATTACCACCAGAGGAGCAGGCCAAATTGAAACGTTTGGAACCTTTCAATATGCATATGGTCATGAATCCAGAGGAAAAAGTGATGAAATTTGACCTTTTCAGCGATTTCAAGGAAATCACCGAGGTTAATGATGCCTTCAATGCCTTTCAAGGAGCAAGCTTGTTGGGTCCCAATACAGGGCAACAACAACCGTCGGTGGGTTCGGGGGAATCTACTTCTGAGGTGACCTATTCTTTCAAAAAAAATACCTTCACCAGAACAGCAAAAATTTTGGATGAGGAAATGTTCCAACAAAGTTTGGACAGTATGCAAGGTGCCGAAATGTTCCTTTCAGGGTCTACCTATACTTTAAAATATCATTTTCCAAGAAAGGTGAAATCTGCCAATGTTGAAGGGGCCACCTTCAGTGCCGATGGTAAAACCATGTTTTACGAAGTAGGTTTTCTGGAATTGATGAAAGACCCATCTGTATTGGATTTGGAGGTGGAACTGGAAGACTAGTTTAGGGGCAAAGAGCTTTGTATCTTTGCACCATGAACAAAAAAGTTGCTTTTCAAGACTTAGGACGGCGAGATTACAAGGAAACTTGGGACTACCAAGAACAGTTGTTCCGTAACATTGTTGATGTGAAAATAAAGAACAGAAGAGAAGCGGCCAACCTAGAAACCCCTAACCATTTTCTTTTTGTGGAGCACCCTCATGTATATACCTTGGGGAAAAGTGGCGACATCAATAATTTATTGGTGAGCGAAGCACAACTGAAACAAAAGGAAGCGTCCTTTTACAAAATTAATAGAGGTGGGGACATTACTTATCATGGCCCTGGGCAGATTGTAGGCTACCCCATCTTGGACTTGGACAACTTTTTTACCGATATCCACAAGTACTTGCGGTTTTTAGAGGAGATGGTCATTTTGACCTTGGCGGAATATGGGCTTGAAGGCCAACGCTCCGAAGGGGAGACCGGGGTTTGGCTGGATGTGGGCACCCCATTTGCCCGAAAAGTATGTGCCATGGGTGTGCGGGCCAGTCGCTGGGTGACCATGCACGGCTTTGCACTAAATGTGAATACCGATTTAGGTTATTTTGACTTCATGGTTCCTTGTGGTATTAAAGACAAGGCAGTGACCTCTTTGAATGTGGAGTTGGGCAAAAAAGAAGTGGATATGGAAGAGGTGAAGCAAAAACTGCTAAAACATTTTCAAACCCTTTTTGAAAATGAATGGGTCAAGGAAAAAATGGAGGGATAAGCCTCCATTTTATTTTGAAGCAAAGCAGTTATGGCCAAAAGGTCTCGATGCCAAATTCCTTTGGAATTTCACTCGACCTGACACCATTTCCCTGAAAAATTGTCGATTCGAGTGATCTTACCTTTAAAAGGGCTTGTTGAACCCTAGGAAAACTGTATCGGGAATCATTTTTCAAAAAGTTTAAATCACTCCTTATAAAATATGATGAGGTATTTCAATCCATATGGTTTGGGTTTTGATGGAAAAGAGATAACTTTCCGTCTTCAAAAAATAGAATAGGGAATAACCAAGTAACCAAACCAAAATGATTGTAAAGCACAAAATCCAAAAAATGAATTTTCCTTCACTTTTAAAGGCCGTGGATCCAAAATTTTTGGTAGTTCTGGTTGTTTTACATTTTCAAATAACAACGGCACAGACCGGGAGTACTTCAGAACCCATCCGTTATATGGAAGGGGTGCATATTGACCGATTTTCCCACGAGGCTGGTTTGCGATATGCCATGGGAGTGGAAAATATCCAGACCGTTAGGGCCAACCGAACCCATCCTGAACTGAGTGACAATTTTGGCTGGACCTATAGCCATGCTTCCAACCTGGCCTATTGGAACGGTCAATTCTATCAACAGTACATCAGTGGCGAATCCGACGAGCACATTGCGCCCGTGCAGACCATGTTGACCACGTCCAAAAATGGAAGGGACTGGAGCTTTCCCCAAGTGATCTTTCCTCCATACAAAGCTCCCGAAGGGGTGGAAATTCCCGAAGGCTCCACAGGGTACATGATGCATCAACGAATGGGGTTTTATGTGGCGCCGAACGGCCGATTGTTGACCTTGGCCTTTTATGGCCATACTGAAAATCCCTTTAGGGAAAATGGTATTGGCCGGGTGGTTCGTGAAATTTATAAAGATGGAAAGATGGGCCCGATTTATTTTATTCGGTACGATAGTCAAACCGGCTGGAACGAATCCAATACATCTTACCCATACTATAAAAAATCCAAGGACAAAGGGTTTGTAGCGGCTTGCGACGCATTATTGGGCAATACCTTAATGACCTTACAATGGTTTGAAGAAGATAATGGTGATGATGGCTTTTATTCGTTCACTAAATCGAAACAAGCGTTCAATTGGTACGAGCGCAAGGATGGAAAGATCGTTGGATTGTGGAAGAAATCCTTTGCGGCCCTTTCTGAAGACGGCGGCAAAACCTTTTCAGACCCTGTAAAGGTGAATACTTTTGTAATGTCCGGCGGTAAAGTGTGGGGCCAACAAACCGAAGATGGTAATTATGCCATTTCGTACAACCCCATAGATCAGACCCAATATCGCTTCCCCATGGCCGTTGCCACGAGTGAGGACGGAATTTTGTATGACAATTTGTTGTTGGTACAGGCCGAAGTTCCGGCAAGACGTTTTACAGGTAGATGGAAAGATTTCGGCCCCTGTTATATGCGCGGCATTACCCCGGGGAATGGAAACCCTCCGGGCGATGACATGTGGATGACCTACAGTATGAACAAGGAGGATATCTGGATATGCCGAATCCCGACCCCCATCAAATATGAGGTCAAAGAAGACGTCAAGGACGATTTTGAAAACATGGCGATAGGTGGAAACATAACCGATTGGAACACCCATTCCCCCAAGTGGGCAAAAATAGGATTGGTCAAGGAAAGCAATGGCAACCAATGTATGCAGATGGATGATAGTGATCCCTATGATTACAGTCGGGCTATACGTGTTTTTGAAGAAGGAACAACGGCCACGATAAGCTTTAAAGTCAAGGCGGTGGCTATTGATACCACCCAATTTGATATCGATATCGCCGACCGGTTTGGCAACAGGCCCGTGCAGTTGTCATTTGCCAAGGACGGTTACATTAAAGCGGTGGAAGGCGCAAGCATGAAAAGCTTATTAAAATATGATGCCGAAAAGTGGTATGACTTCAAAATTGAATATGATGTTAAAGGCCTAGGGAATTATTCTATTTCCATTAATGATACAGTGATGACCGAAAATATTCCGGCAACGATGGCGGTAAAATCTGTGGAAAGGATTTCATTTAGAACAGGTGCTTACAGAAATTTGCCAGACAGAAAGACTCCTAATGAAACCAACGATCCTCCATTACAAGGGGCGGATGGAAAGCAAAAGCTCACCCGGTTTTATGTTGATGATGTGTTTGTGTCATCAAAGGTGGAGTAGAAGGCAATAGAGATTCACTTTATATCGTCATTTTTTACGTTGGATTTATCAACTCTTTAGGGTTGGGTTGTTCAATAGAGTCAAAATTTTAGTATAAAAATATCTAACTTCACGGTTGTAGGATAACGGTATCTAAAACAGAATAGTTTTTTGATGGTTTTGTACTGTGAAAAATAAGAGAATTGCAGATTCACATTCGGCATAAATTGTTCATTAGAACCAACCAACTAGATAAGGAAAGGCAATCTATATGGTTTTTGCACGGATTTGCAGATTCTGGACTAGTCTACCAAGAAGCATTTGAATCATCCCTTAATGATGATTTTAATCTTTACGTAATTGATTTGCCAGGCTTTGGCGTGAGTCCATTAAATAAGGAATACATATCCATAAGAGAGCAAGCTGACCTAGTAACAAAAATAATTGAGGAAGAGGCACTCAATAATCAAAAGGTGAGTATAGTTTCACACTCCTTAGGTTCATTGATTGGAACGTGGATTTGTCAAAATTTAAAAGAGAACATCAACTATTTTTTTAACATAGAGGGTAATTTGACCAAAGCTGATAGTTATTTCTCAAGTAAACCATTAAATTTCAAAACAGCTTATGAGTTTGCTGAATCCTTCGAAAAGGAAATTTTTGAGATTGCAAAATCGGATGAAAGATATAGAAGATACTACAGCAGTCTAAGATTTGCAGATCCAGAAGGAATGAGAAATTGGAGTTTAACCAGTCAGGAACACATTAATGGTAATAAATCTGGGATGGAATTCAAAACATTGACCTGTAATAAAGTATATATATGGGGAGATGTGGATACTCCTCATGAAACACAAAAATTCCTTTTAGAAAATGTAATCCCGAATCAATTGTATAAGGGAGTTGGCCACTGGCATATGGTGGAAAATTCAGAGCAATTGTATAACGGAATAAATAAAAAAATTAAATCGGTGTAACACAATTGCCAATAGTTAGATTATAAGTAGAAGTAGTTGATGCAAATAACAAACATTCCCGAAATTTATTTCAAGCACAAAAAGGAAAACCCAGATGTGTTTGTTTACGACCTTAAAATGACCAAAGACGTGGTCAAAAGCAAGGTGATTTTAGGAATGAACATGTTTAGTTTTTTACAAGTTGGAAAAAAGCAGATACACTTTGCAGGAAAAGCCGTAGCGGTGGACAAGGACCAATCATTATTACTTAAAAAAGGTAATTGGTTGTGGACAGAGCTGCTGGATACAGAGGCCATTTATTATTGCAAACTCTTCTTCTTTTCCGAAAAAAAGCTGCTGGGTTTTTTAAAGAAACACGCTAAAGTCAATGACTCGGTTGAAGAAGTGCCATATTTTATCATAAGGAATGACGCCTATATTACCTCTTTCCTAAATTCACTATCAACAATTAATGGTGCGCCAACCATATTTATGGAGAATTTACTTTCGGTAAAGTTTGAAGAACTCATGCTTTATCTCCTTCAGAAATACGGTAGAAAATTTGAACACTATCTGCATTCCTTGATCAAAAAAGAAAGCTCTCCATTGAAACGAATAGTTGAGAGCAAAATACATTCCAACTTAAAATTGGAGGAAATGGCCTTTTTGTGCAATATGAGTTTATCCACTTTTAAGCGGCACTTTATCAAAGAATATAAAGTTTCGCCTGGGAAATGGTTAAAGGATAAGCGACTTCAAAAAGCAAAAGAGTTGTTGGAAGAAGGCAACTTAAAACCTTCGGATATTTATACGGATTTTGGATACAATAATCTTTCAAACTTCAGCATAGCTTTCAAGAATAAATTCGGAGTTAGTCCTAATCAAATTTAGCGCTAAGCATAAGAAGGCAAGCTTGACCTTTTTTCATAAGTTATTGAACTGTTTTGGTAACCCGCTGTAATGCTTGACGCTATACATTTGCGCCACATCATTGACAACATTAAAACAGAAAAATTATGGACATAACATTGGCACAAGCTGAAAAAATCATTTCAGTAGCAAAAGAAAAATCAATAGAATTAGACACTAAAATGAACATTGCAATTGTGGATGCAGGGGCAAATTTGGTAGCATTCGGTCGTATGGACGGAGCATGGTTGGGTTCACTTGACATCTCAATCAAAAAAGCTAAAACCGCTCGTTTTTTCGATATGAATACTGGCATCATAGGAGAGTTGTCACAACCAGGAGGTTCTTTATACAATATTGAACATTCCAATGGTGGTTTGATTACATTCCCAGGAGGTGTACCTATTAAAAATGAGGCTGGGGAAATTATTGGTGCCATCGGTGTAAGTGGAAGTACTGTGGAAAATGACCATGCTGTTGCTGAAGCGGGGGCTGCTGCTATCTGAAAAATACACTATTATTAATATAGCATGGGGATAATTACTTGTAATTATCCCTTTTTCTTTTTTAAGACGCGGATATTTTGAACGTCAAATGTTTAACTTCACATGTGGAATCTCAAAATAGTTGTTAGTCACACAATGTGAAGAAATCCATATCATGGACGAAAGAATACAAGTTCTAATTAAACACCTTTCCCGATATATTCAACTTAATGAAAAAGATGTTGAAAGTATTAGCCGGCATACAATAATTAAGGAGTACGGCAAAGGAGATTTTTTAGTCGAGTCGGGCAAGGTTTGTCAGTATGAGAACTATATTCTTGAGGGATGCACATATACCTATTTGTTGGATGCGGATGGAAAAACACATGTGCTGAGATTTGCCATTGAGGATTGGTGGGCAACGGACCTAGGAAGTTTTATCAATCAAGAACCGGCAAATTTTAACGTGAAATGCTTAAAGAAAACAGTGGTGATTCAATTTTCATACGATGCGTTGGAACAATTGTATGCCCTTGTGCCGCCATTGGAAAGGTTTTTTAGGATTGCCACACAAAAAGCGTTCGCTCATGGTCAAAAAAGAGTTGCCCAGAACTTAAGTCTTCAGGCCAGGGACAGATACCAACTTTTCTTGAAACAGTACCCCAAAATAGGGCAGACTGTCCCTGATTATTTGATAGCTTCTTATTTAGGGGTGACCAAACAGTTTCTAAGTAAGATTAGATCGGAAGGCTAAAATAAATTTGTTCATCTAGGTGAACTTTTTTCTGCCCTTTTGTAGAGATTTTTGCCCTTTATTTCAATTTTACATGAATTTCAGACAAATAGGTAAAAGCGGTTTGATTACATCAGATATTACATTGGGAACAATGATTTTCGGTGAGAAATCCGGTCGCTCCACTCCTGAAAAAGAAGCGTTGCACATAATTGATCAATATATTGACCAGGGAGGCAATCATGTTGATACAGCAGATATTTATGCAGATGGACAAGCTGAAACAATTATTGGGAAAGCTTTGACAGGCAAAAGAAAAGATGTGGTTTTGGCAACAAAAGTAAGGCACCGAACCGGAGTGAATCCAAATGCAGAAGGTTTATCAAGGCACAATATTATAGAAGGAGTTGAAAGTAGTTTGCGAAGGCTTCGTACAGATTATATTGATTTACTGTACATACATTGTTTTGACCCCATAACTCCGTTTGAAGAAACCATTCTAGCATTGGAAGATATGATTAGAAGTGGTAAAGTAAGATACATTGGGGTTTCTAATTTTAAAGCATGGCAATTAATGAAGATACTACACCTTAGTGATGTGCTAAAAGCAAATTCCTTTATTGCGGCCCAGTACCAGTATAGTTTGGTGAGGCGTGACATTGATCATGAGTTTATGGATATTTTTAAGTATGAAGGTTTAGGGCTGCTGCCTTGGGGACCTTTAGGAGGAGGTTTTCTAACGGGGAAATATGACAAGTCCAAGCCAACCGTTGGTAGAATTTCAAATAGTGACGCTACTTCTGAAGAGGCTTGGGAACGTCGAAATCTGGATAAAAACTGGTTGATCGTGGATGAACTCAAACAACTCGCAAAAGTTTATGGGGCAACCCCTTCTCAAATAGCAATTGCCTGGCTATTGGCAAAAGAAGCTGTTTCCTCGGTGGTCATAGGGCCTAGGACTTTAAATCAACTGAAAGATAATATGGGTGCGACCCATATAAAACTAGCGGCTAACGACTTTAAAGCACTAAACAACCTAAGCGCTTTAGAAGAAATGTATCCCTATAGATTTATTGAGCAATATGGGCAAAGAAATTTATCTGAATTGAAAAGATAAGGTAGTATACATACTTCCCAATTACATTAAAACGCTAAACAATTTTACCTTATCGCTCATAGGAAGTCAGCAGGCTAATACTTCTCAGTTTTCCACCTTCCTTGCTGTAGTCTTCGGTTTTTACCATGCCTACATCTTCTGATAGCCATTGTTTGGTATAACCCATGTTCTTGATGCCCATCTTCATCTCAGAAGTGTAACTTAGGATAATGCAGGGAAACTCACCTGCTGGGGTAGTAATGGTCTCTTCACCAATAACGGTTCTATTGCTCATTTTAATGGTAGAGGTCATAGCAATTGGTGCTCCAGTAACAGTTATTGCCATTTCAGCATCAGGGAGCACGTCGCCAACATTAAGATTGTTGGGTAAATAGATATTGTTTCCAGTTATGTCCACATCCATATTCCCAAACCTGCTGGTCATACTTGAGCTCATCAGTGACTTAAAGTCTATGGAAACCCCATCCGCTTCGCATTGCATGCCATAGGAAGAATCTCCCAAGAGATTATCTTTTTTATCATACATTTCCATGGTGTATTGCACTTGATCCCCACCATCGTTTTGCACTGCGTAAACCACCTTACCTTCTTTTTTCATTTTATTTCCATAGAGGGTAATTTCAAACCGAGCCCCATCAGAGACAGGGTAATACTTGCTACAATCTGTCTGTGCCAGTATGTTTTGGCAAAAAACTAATCCTCCAAAAAGGAGGGCATAAACCAATTTTTTCATTCTTATTGTTTGATGAATTCTACTCTTCTGTTCTGGGCTTTTCCTTCCGGACTGTTGTTTTCAGCAACTGGTTCGCTTTCACCTTTGCCTTCGGTGGATAATCTGTTAGCGGCCACTCCATATACAGATACTAAAGCATTTTTAACGGATTCTGCCCTTTTTTTGGAAAGAGACATATTGTTGGCATCATTACCATCACTGTCCGTATGGCCAACAATTTTCAAATTGATGGAACCATCTTGCTGCATCACTTGGTAGATTTGCCTGATTATTCCCATGGATTCTGGTTTGATATTGGCCGACCCTGTGTCGAACAAAATGCCATTGGTGGAGATTTTACCTTCTGCGATGAGTTTTCGTCTTAAATCAACTCCACCTTCCGCAATCTTTAGATTGGAGATAAAAACCTGTTCCTTTCCATCTTTGAAACCGTTGACGTGAAACTTCAATGTGTTTAAGATAGAACCTGCTGGTACTAATTGGGGTACATCAATATATTTTACTTCATTTACCCAAAGTCTATAGCGTAGTTTATTTACGGCTATGGATACATGTGGATTGTCCAGAATTTCATCACGTAAATCCGCTTTGACCGTACTTCGTATTTCTCTTTTCCCATTAATTCTATTTTCCACGGTAACACCAATGGCCGCATATTGACAAAACGGAATTTCAGCAAATGCAAAGTTGGAGCCAACTGCAAATTTTTCATCATTACTTAACATGATTTGAAGCTGTGCTGTGGAAGAGGTCTGACGGTCCAATCCTACTGCTGCTATATCAAATTCAATGGTATATTCTTCAGGGAGTTGCGGAGCATTGGGGATATAGTAAATGCTGTAGCCAGATTTAAGCCCTAACCATTTTTGGGGTGAATCACCTAAGGTGACCACATCGCCACCTGCATTGGTATTCCATTTAGATGGGAAATCCCCAATAAATTCGTTGCCAAAGTCATCAAAAAACAACTGTTTGTCGCCCGGCACATAGTCAAATTTACTATATACTTGGATGGACTTAGGTCCAGACGCACTTGATGAGCCTGTATTTTGGGGTTTTTCAGATTGTTCGCCTTGAGTTGTTGGTTCATCACCGGTTGGCTGTGGACTTTGGGGAGTTTTTTTATCACCGCCAGAACCTGGTTCCAAAATACTGTCCAAAGCCTGGTCTGTTTTTTTTGAGGTCTCCTGTTCAACGCGGCGTTCAACAGTTCTTTCAGCTGCTTTTTCCGCTTTTTTTGCAAGCTTTTTAAAAAATTGGGCATTTCCATTTAGGGTACATCCCAAGGCAAACGCAGCAGTAAGTGCGATTTTGCCTATGTTTGAGGTTTTCATTTCTGTAGTGTTTTGATAATGTGCTTCTTACGTTTAAGATGGCACTTAAAAATACAAAAAGAACAGACCGTAATCGAGTATTTTGTATAATTCGTTTAAACCTTTGTATGAGTTGCTGCAAAGCAGGGGTCAATTCATTTTATAGACAATTATGGAATTGTCTTGATCTTTGGCCACAAGTTCCAATTTTTTGTCATTGTCCATATCGGTTAAATCAATAAGGGAATTTCCAAAAACAGGGAAATTTGGAATGGATTTGGCCTGGCTGTCAAATAGATAGATTTTTTGACTTTGAATGTCCGTTACGCTAACATAGATCTTATCGTAGATGTAGAAGATTTTTGGTTGCGTATAAACACCCAAATCCAACTCCACTTTCTTTCCTTTGATGTTTAAAATGTTGTCATCCATGAACACTAAAGTTTTGCTTGTGGCATACATGCCATGGTCTTGACTTAGGTTGAAATTGGTAGCGGTTAATTTACCTTGGGAGTCTATTTGATGCAGCACTCCTTTCTTGTTGGTCAAGGATATCTTGTTTTTATATAGAAATATCCCGTTGCCAGAAAAATTGATTTTTTCTGCAACTTTAATACGCTCCCTGCCCACCCGATGAAGAATCTTTAACATGTTGTTTTCCAATTGAAACACGAGGTAATCTTTATTGGCGATTCTAAAGTGATCTGGAGCAGTCAATATAGCACTTTGGGCTTCGGTAAAAGTGAAGCCGGATACAATTTGAGCCTGATTGTTGTACATAAATACTTTTTTGCCTTGAGTGATGACAAAACGATAGTCTTTTTTACCCTCATAATCAAAAACTGCCAATGGATTGAGATTGCCTCCTTCAAAATTGATTTTGAAAGGAGGTACATCCTCTCCGTTGCGGTCAACGATCATAAATTGATTGTTGGTACAGAAAGCCAGTTGCAAGCGACCGTTTTTATAAATATCAACTTGTTGAATAGGTGGTTGTATCCTTCCTTCCAATTGTTTGGACCAAAGTACTTTTCCTTCCGTGGAAATAAGATAGAGTACATTGTTCTGGTCCTGGACCACAATTTCTTGCTTATTGGTCCGGTGATTTTTTACAAATTGAGGGTCAATGGCAAGGTCAGTATCCAATTCCAAAGTGAAAAGCGGAGTTACAGTATTATTTTGGGCCACTTTTCCAATCTTGGAGGCCATTAAGTTAAAGTGCGCAAAATTATTGTCCGATACCAGTTGAGCGGCAAATGCGTAATCTTTAAGATTTGCTTTTTTCACAGCTTCCGAGAAATCAGGTGCAAGTTTTTGTTCAGAAAAATGCTCAATTCCGGATTCGTTTGAAATAACCAACATGCTGGATTCATTGGCCAAGGCTGTTTTAGCAGTTTGATATACTTCAGAGCCACTGAAAGAAGATGAACTGCGGTGGTTGCTAATAATGGATTGCAATGGCTCGCGCGTTTCCGAAAAAATGAAACTATTGTCCAGAATAGTGCAAAAATTGGCATCAAAATCCTGGATTAAAGGATTAAAGCTATCCGTTAGAAAGTCTTTGTCCTGCAGCTCTAAAATTTCACTGCTTTGATAAGTTTGTGAACCTGTTTTGGCATTGCTTAGAAAATTGGAGAGACTTTCTGTTCCAAAAGAACTCAGGAGCACAGCCTTTTGATCGTTTAGGTGTATGATGCCGACTTCTTCAATAGTATTAAAAAGAGAATCCACAGGTCTGATTCTATCTAAATAACTGTTTTGGTTTTTGGCAAAGACCTGATAGTCGTCAAAAGTGTAGGAAACTATTGCAGATGAGTTTAGAGGTGCATAGAGTGGTGTTTTGCTTGCTAAGGGTGCCGTTCCTTTAAAAAGGTTGATAAAGTTCTTTGTGGAATCCGTTGCCACAGCTACTCCATTAAGATTTATGGCATCAGAATTTGCTGAAAAATCCAGCGATACCCATTCAGAAAAAGGTTTTGTATTCACTTCCTCTTTAGAGGAAAGTAGAGATGGTTTTTCGGACAAGTTCAAAAATAAGGTTGCAGATTTGTCCAAAACGGCAGTCTCATACAGTTTTTTGAGCGTAGGATTTACCGGATTGTTCTTTTGGGTTCGCACCATGTTTTCCAAGAGCATTTGTGAAGAACCCAATATAATGACATCATCGGCCGTAGTGCTAAAAACCTCGTAGTCTCCAAAACTATATTTGGTGATGTTCTTATTCTGGTAGGTAAGGGTTTCTACTGTTTTATTCGCTACATCATCAATGGTATAAAAATCAGGGGTATTGCTTGTAATCAAGATAAAATCGTATTGATTTTTTCCTACTTCGTATATTGCCAAGAGGCATGTGGTTTCAGAAGAAGCATAACTAAGCCCGTCGAGTTTGTCAGCAAGTGTCCTATGAATTGAAAAACTTTCGGTTTGCTCTAAAAAACTATTGTTTTTCAGCTCGCTCTTAAAGTTGGATAAATTGTTGATTTTAAAGATTGCCGTTGCATTTGGTGGTAGGTAACCCAGCGAGGAATCTTCGGTTTTAATTTCTTTTTTGCAGGAAAGAGCAAGTAGTACAGATAAGAGCAGTATCTTAAATCTCATGGTTGAAGTTTGAACAAAGTTAGAACTTTTAGATATCCAGTGTCAACTGTTCTGGAAGCTGACGGAAGCTTTTTCTATGATATTTGGTCAAACCATACTTTTTGATGGCCTCTCTATGCTCTTTTGTAGGATATCCCTTGTTCTTTTTCCAGTTGTACATGGGGAATTCTTCATGAATTTCTGCCATGTATTGGTCCCGATACGTTTTTGCCAGTACTGAAGCGGCCGCAATACTCATATATTTACCATCTCCTTTAATAATGCACTCGTGGGCAATGGAAGGATAAGGTTTAAATCTATTGCCATCAACCAGTATAAAACTTGGGTTTTGATCCATGGTATCCAATGCTCGGTGCATGGCCAAAAAAGAAGCATTCAAAATATTGATTTCGTCAATCTCATCTTGAGATACGTGACAGACAGAAAATGAAACCGCCTCTTTTTCCAAGACAGGACGTAGCAAATCCCTTTTATGCTCAGATAATTGTTTGGAATCGTTCAGCAGCTCATTGGCAAAACCTTCAGGAAGAATAATTGCAGCTGCGGTAACGGGGCCGGCCAAGCAACCACGGCCAGCTTCATCGGTTCCTGCTTCGTTGGGATATTTGTATTGCACTCTCAGCATGGATTCAAATTTATAAAACCTTGGTTAATATGAAGAAGACTCTTAGCCCATCAAACTTTATAAATTTCTTTAGAAACAAAACTTATACCTTTGCTTCACCAAAAACATGGAATGAGGTTTTTATTTTTTGCCCTGCTCTTTTTTATGGGTCAAATGTTGGTTGCACAGCAAGATTCGCTTCCCCTGCCCAAAAAAGTGGATTCAGTAAAAGTGGCTGAAATAGATTCTTTGGGTGTGATAAAGAAGGACTCCATTGTTCTGGATTCATTGGCAAAGGATTCGCTAAAGTCCAAAAAGTTAAAACCGATACATCCTAAAGATAAGAAGGCGGCAAAACAAGACTCCCTTCCCCTGCCCAAAAGATTGGATTCGGTAAAAGTGGCAGAAATAGACTCTTTGGGTGTGATAAAAAAGGACTCCATTGTTCTGGATTCAGTGGCAAAGGATACACTAAAGCCTAAAAAATTAAAACCATTACATCCTAAAGGTAAGAAAGGGGAGAAACAAGATTCCCTTTCGCCGCCTAAAAAACTTAAACCCAAAGGCCCCCCGAAAAAGAAGGAAAAAAAACAAGATTCCATTAGTGTTCGAGACTACAAGATAATTTCTTATGCTAGAGATACCATTTTTTTGGATACTACACTTACCATCCAAAAAGAATACAAATACAATTATATAAGGGAAGATGATTTTGAGCTGATGCCTTTTGCCAACATGGGTCAGCCTTATAATGTTTTAGGGAGGACATTTTCCAAGAATTCGTATTACCCAAAGTTGGGAGCCACAGCTAAACATGCCAATTATTTTGAAGTTGAGGATATCAAGTACTATAACGTTCCCACGCCGATGACAGATTTGATGTTCAAGACTACCATGGAACAAGGACAAATGTTGGATGCCTTGCTGACCTTCAATGTCTCAAGAAGATTTAATATGTCTTTGGCCTTTAAAGGATTTAGGTCTTTGGGGAAATACAGATTTGAACAGGCCGAATCTGGAAATTTTAGAACGACCTTTAATTATAGTTCAGCAAACAATAGATATCTCTTAAGAGGACATATCGCTGCTCAGGATATCGAGTCAGAAGAAAATGGAGGAATTGCCAATCGTGAGCAATTTGAGGATGACCCTGAAGGTGATTTTGAAGATAGGTTTAGGCTTGATGTGAGGTATACCAATGCCAACAATAGAATTTTGGGGAAGCGTTATTTTTTAGACCAACAATTTAAATTGGTGAATAGCAAAAGGGATTCATTGGATAAAAATCCAACCACCTTGACCATTGGCCATGAATTCAACTATGAAACTAAATTTTATGACTTTACCCAATCGGCACAAGATGATGCATTTGGTGATGACCCGTTTTTGACACCGATAGAAGATCGTGCCAGATTGAAGACCATGTACAATAAAGGTGCTGTAGAGTTTTCCAATAAGCTGTTGGGAAGATTATCGGGGAGTGTTGGTCTGTACAATTACAATTACTTCTTCAATAGTTTGTTGATTACAGATGAAGGAACAATCCAAAATAAGTTGGAAGGAGAAGAAATAGTTGTAGGGGGAGCTTATTCCAAAAAAATAGGGCGTTTGTTTATTGATGGCAATGTTGACTATACTGTGTCAGGAGAACTAACAGGAAATAGATTTGATGCTATGGCCAATTACCAAGTGAACGAAAATAATTCCGTTTTGGGGTCAATTCATGTATCCTCTCGAATGCCAGATTTTAATTTTTTGCTCTATCAAAGTGATTATCGAAACTACAACTGGCAGAATTCAGAAACTTTTGAGAAACAACAAGTGCAAAGTATCAAATTTGCCTTTAATTCAAAATTTATTGGGTTGCTGGAAGCTGAATACAGCGCCATTGACAACTATACCTATTTTGCTTCAAATGCCACACAAGAACAGATAGATGCAGGTCAGGAGACAGCATTTATCAAACCATTTCAGGAAACCAGTACCATTAACCACTTACGAGTAAAGTATACCAAAGAATTTAAATGGAGAAAGTGGGCATTGGCCAATACAGTATTGTATCAAGAAATTACGCAGGATAATCAAGTGCTTAATCTTCCACAAGTATTGACCAGGAACACATTGTATTTTTCAAGCGATGTTTTCAAAAAAGCAATGTTTTTGCAAACAGGGGTGAACTTCAAGTATTTTACTTCATATAATATGAATGCCTATAACCCATTGCTGGGCGAGTTCTATATTCAAAACAATGAAGAATTTGGAGCATATCCTTTGTTGGATGTATTTATCAATGCCAAGGTTAGGCAGACCAGGATATATTTGAAGGCCGAACATTTGAATTCCATTTTTTCAGAACCCAAATATTACTCGGCTCCAAACTACCCTTACAGAGATTTTGTAATTCGTTTTGGACTGGTTTGGAATTTCTTTTCTTAAAGTTATCATAACAATCAAATAATTGACAGCTGAAAAACAAGGGTTTACAACTTTAGTTGTTTTTTAGTCAAAAAATAAGCCAAAACTATTTGCGGAGAAAAAATAACCTCTTTATATTTGCACCCGCTTAGCTGATAAGGCTGGGTGTTGACGGAGGGGATATTTGGTCATGAGGGCCAAT
>NZ_JABFNN010000015.1 GCF_013090115.1 Flagellimonas amphidinii | reverse complement strand
TCATATCAAATGTGCTATAGGGTTTTTAGAGTATCGATTGTTTTTGAAAATGTCATCAAAAGGCTTTTTTGACCTTTGTCCATTCCCTGTTGTTCAAATTGATATCGCCGTTAGGGGTATAAAAAAGGTCATTGTTCTGAATGTAATTTCCATTGCTGTCCATCCAGTATTCGGTGGAACCCGCATCAACTTGGTAGTTTTTATTGGTAAGGGGATTGTAAACAGTCTCCTGTTCATTGATCATGTTAATGAACTGTTTTTGGCCAACATCACTTCCCGTTCCAAAATTTCGGTTCATGAATGAAGCATGATTTGCATCCTGTGCAGCCCAAATACCCTTCATTTTTTCTTGATGAGCATTAAATGCGGCCTGTCTGTTGGCCATGTTCTGACGGTGCATGGCATTTGATCTTTTCATCTGTTCTGCTGCTTCCCTTTGGCGCTGTTGGGAGAGGTGAGCCATATATTGCTCCCATTCTGGATTTTCTTTGGAGTTTGTAGCGGCTTTGATCGTTTCGTCAAGAGTTTTTTCAAGAACATCTTCGTCTACAAAGAGGTAGTCTATGGTATACATCCACATGGTAAAAGACATCATGTCCATGGGCTGTTCCATGGCAATTTTGGTCACGGATGCAATGGCACTTTGACCGGAACTATTTTTCCATTGGGTGGCGTAAAAATCAAAACGTTCAGAACCTGTTCCATTGGTTCTGATCTGGTTTCCAATGTATTCCCGGATTTTAGGGAGTTGTCTTTCGCCCACAAAAGTGAACCCGCTTTGGGTCATACGTTGTTGTATCTCCTGTTGAAACAACTGTTGGGAGTTCACCTCGGGCTTCAATATTTTAGAAAAATTGGAGTTGCCATAGGAAATCATTCTTGCTATCTCCGGGTTGTGATAGTGCAGATAAAGTTTTGTCGGCGTGTTGAAGGTTTTGAGATTGTTGGGGCCCTCAATTTGAATCAAGAAGGTGGGAACTTTTTGGTCAAATGTGTAGATGGGCTTAGAAATAACATTCCAGCTGGAAGGATACTTGGAAGTTTGCACTATTAGCCCAGTTCGTATGTCCCTTAGATGATGGGTTTTGTATCCTCCCACCGATTGGGCAAGGCGGTTGAACCAACTTTCTTTCTTCTCAATGGTTTCTTCCGATTGATTTTCCATAAAGAAGATGTCATCTTCTCTTGGTTCCTGTTCCTCAGCAAAATCCTCATCATAGCTTTCTTCGGAAAAACTTTGAGGAGCATTGTTTTTGCAGGAAAAGAACAAGGAAGCTACTATGCAAATGTTTAGAAGTTTGATTTTCATAATGTTCTGATGAATGGTTTTAGAACTGATCTAGATCGGTTTGCCAGGGAAGGGAATTGTTCTTTATCATCTCCAACAATAGATCTTGAAGGTCAAAATCAAAATCGGCATGATCAGTTCTTCTGTAATTGAGAAGGATTACGGCACTTTTTCCATTTTCACCTATCATAAACCATGTTCGGGTACCGGGAAAACTGCCAGTAAAGAACAAAAGGTTTTCACTTTCCCAAACCCCGATTCCTTTTCCAAAGTTTAGTTGGTGTTCCGATACTTGCTTTCGCTGGTCAATGGCAGAAGGGCTAATGATGTCCTGACGATTGGGAAATCCGTCTATGGCCGATAAAAAACGCAGGAGGTCAGGCGCACTGACAACTCCTCCACCATCCCCATCCCTTCGGGATGCTATAGTATAAATATATGGCAAGTCTGCTTCGGTGCCGTAATATTCTACCTCGTTGGGTTCCCTGTCTTCTTGTCTATAGGTGGTTATTTTAAAAGAGGTAATTCCTGTTGATGAGATAAGGTTTGCAATATAGTCCTCATATGATTGGCCGCTTACTTTTTCTATGATTCGAGCCAATAGCCAATAGCCAGTATTGCTATAGTGGTAGCTTTCTCCCGGGGCGTGGCTTAAATCCCAATTGTTGAGAATGTATTCTATGAAATCATCACTGTTTAGTTGTGGCTGATAATCAATGGGGTCTCCTCCGGAACTTGCAGCCCAACCGCCAGCTTCGTTCATTAAGAGGTGGTCAATGGTGATGTTCAATTCATCAGCAGTTAACGAAGCTGTCCCAAAATCATCCCCGAGAATTCCAGTTGAGCCAAAAACCTTATCGTCCAAAGAGAGTTGGTTTTCATCTATCAATTTCCAAATTGCGGTTGATGTAAACACTTTAGTGATGCTTGCCAATCTAAAAACATCATCTGCTTTTGTGACGGTACTGTTTGCCGTATTGGAAAACCCATACCCTTTGGTGTAAACCATTTTTTCGTTGACACTTACCGCTAAAGCCGCTCCTGGCACATCATATTTTTGCATAAAAGTGGCAACAGCATCATCAACTTGGGCAATATCATTTTGACTTACCGGATCGGGGTCTGGAGTTGGATTTGGGTTGGGATTAGGGTCTGGAGTGGAACCTATATCGGGGTCTGGAGTTGGGTCTGGCTCTTCAGAACTGCATGATAAGGCTATCAGAACGAAAAATGCGGTCGTAAATCGTAAGAGCAAACGGAATAGTGGTGTTCTCATTGGTTTAATGTTTTATAGCGTTTGCCTTACTATCGAATGAATTGGAAAATGTCATCAAGAGACCTGAAAAAAGATTTTAACAAGAGAAGAAATCACTTTCCTTGAGAGCAGTGATATAGGAAAATATTTTCAAGTTTTGTTTTTACTTCTTCCGATGATGGCAGATGATTGGTTGGACATCCTTCGTTTATCCGATGTTTCACAACAAATGATCGTTGAAATACAACATATATTCCGTTTAGTCAAAAGATGTGAATATGTTTAGGTATCCTTAGATGTAAGGACAACCTCATCTGTAAACTATGAATATACTTCCCCCTTACCATAAAAAAGGGATAGCTACCTTTCTTTTTTTGATGTTGTTCTGTTGGGTGCAGTGGGGATATGCACAAGATTGTTCCATAGGTACAGGTACACCGGAAACCATATGTGATAATCTTGGCACTTTCAATTTAGCGGGGACTTCTTCAGGTTCCTTTTTGGTAAACCCATCATGGTCCCAAATTGCTGGACCAACGGTGACCATAACGGATCCGACAGATCTAGCTACTTCGATAACTGGTTTTGTAGGTGGAAATACGTATACGTTTCGGTTGAGTGCAACATGTGCGGATACCACCCCTGTATTTGAGGATGTAGATATAACCGTTGAACCTGAAGTAACCTCAAATGCCGGAATGGACCAAACTTTGAGTCAGGTAACTTCTGTTTTTTTAAGCGCAACGGCCCCTTCTTCAGGAATAGGTACTTGGGGACAGACTTCTGGACCTACTTTGGTCACCTTTGCTGATGCAAATGATGAGAATACCCAGGTTTTTGGAATGGTGGAAGGTGCTTATTTTTTTGAATGGACCGTTTCCAACGGGACATGCCCGGCCGTTTCAGATGCAGTTGGTGTATCTATTGAAGCTACGGATTTAGAATTGGAACTATTGGCCAGTACAACCACTCCAGATATTGGTGATGTGGTTACGTTCACCATTAATGTCAGTAATCTGGGTGATGTGGCCGCTTCCGGGGTTTCCATCGAAAATTTGGTGCCCCAGGGCTATGACAATATAGTGGCCATAAACAATGGGGGAACCTTCAATTTTATTTCTCAGGCCATCACCTGGACCGGACTCAACGTTCCCGTGGGAACCAATACCGCTGTGCTAAACTTTACTGCGACCGTACAAACACCAACAGGTACTCCAAACGAATTTTTACATATTGCCGAGGTTACATTTGCCAATGAGATTGATACGGATAGTTCTCCCAACAATGATGATGGTGATCAAAGCGAGGATGATGAGGTTTCCTTGGCCGTTTCACCTCAGCAAGCCGATTTATCTTTGATAAAAACAGTAGTAGGCAACGAATTTACCCCCAATGTAGGGGAATCCATAAGTTTTGAGATTTCAATTACCAATAGCGGGCCGGATGATGCTACCAACGTAGTAGTAGTGGATCAATTGCTTTCTGGTTTTGATTTTGATTCCTATATCGCCACTGCAGGAACGTATGATGATACCACTGGATTTTGGCAAATTGGAACTGTTTCCAATGGAGCTACGGAAACATTGACCATTGATGTCACAGTAAATTCATCAGGAAACTATACGAACACGTCCCAAGTAATTGCTTCGGATGGGTTTGATATCGATTCAACACCAGCTAATGGTGTTTCTTCTGAAGACGACCAAGGAGATGTGACCATCACCCCAGTGAATGTTGTTGATCTTTCTTTATCAAAAGCTGTGGACAATCTTACGCCCAATGTAGGATCTAATGTTTCTTTTACGTTGACCATTACCAATGATGGCCCAAGTGATGCTACTTCAGTATTCGTTACGGATTTAATGCCTTCGGGATTTGCCTATGATTCTGATGACGGAGCAGGGGATTATGATGATGCCACCGGAATATGGGATGTGGGAGCTTTGGCCAGTGGCGACACGGAAAGCTTGAATATTATAGCATCGGTAAATCCAACAGGAACATATACCAATACCGCTGAAATTACAGCTCACGACCAAGCTGATATTGACTCAACACCAAACAATGGTTTGTCCGCAGAGGATGATCAGGATGAGGTTACATTGAATCCAGTTCCAATTGTTGATATATCCATTACACAAAGCGCAAATGACCTAACTCCCAATGTGGGAGATCAAATCATATTTACAATTACAGTGGCCAATGATGGTCCCAGTGAAGCAACCAACGTGGTTGTGACCGATTTTCTACCCTCAGGATATGCCTTTGTGAATGCTACTCCTTCGGCAGGATCGTACAATCCATTGATTGGTTCATGGCTTGTAGGAAGTTTGGCTAATGGCGCTTCCGAAACATTGACGCTCATCGCTGATGTCTTGCCAAGTGGAAATTATACCAATACTGCGGAACTGACCGGGTTAACCGAAACTGATGTAGATTCCTTCCCTGCCAATAATGATGGTACCGAAGATGATCAAGAAACCGTAGCACCTGTTCCGGTTCAGATATCTGATCTGATTTTACGCAAGTTTGTGAATATATTGAGTCCGTTGGTAGGGCAACAGGTAATTTTTGATGTGAATATTTCCAACGAAGGCCCCAGTGATGTTGGTGGGGTGGAAATATTGGACGTATTGCCATCAGGCTATACTTATGTTTCCAGTACACGAACAGCTGGGAGTTACGATTCAGCAACCGGAATTTGGGATTTGAATGGTATTCTGCCCAACGGTACCACCGAAACCTTGACCATTGTTGCAACGGTAAATGCCACGGGAGATTATTTTAATGTAGCTGAAGTTATAGCTTCGGATAATTTGGATCCAAATTCAATCCCCAATAACACCAATTTTTTTGAAAATGATTTGGACAGTGCTGGAACTACACCCATCCCGGCAGCGGATTTGATGCTGGAGAAATCAGTGGATAACGAATTCCCGGATGTGTTGGATACGGTGACCTTCACACTGACCTTGACCAATGAAGGCTCAAGTGATGCCACAGGTGTTGTGGTTCTGGATGAACTGCCTACAGGATACACCTACGTTTCTGATGATTCTGGGGGAAGCTACAATCCTGCCAATGGTGCTTGGAACGTGGGAACCCTACTAAATGGAAACAATATGGTACTGAACATTGCTGCTCAAGTCAATCCAACCGGAAATTATTTGAATACCGCAGAGGTATTGGCCATGGTTCAATTGGACCCGGATTCAACACCGGGCAACAATGACCCAACGGAAGATGATCGGGACGAACAAAGCACAACCCCAAGAACAGTAACTGATATTTCCATCACCAAAACGGCGGATAATATGAGCCCTTCAGTAGGGGATGAAATAGTTTTTACGGTTACCGTAAATAATGCCGGACCCAATGATGCTTCAGGTTTGGTCATTGAAGATCAGTTGGCTACCGGATACCGTTTTGTTTCGGTCACCACTACTTCGGGAACCTATGATGCCATCTCTGGCGGATGGGATTTGCCAAATATGGCAAGTGGCACATCAGAAACCATGGAGATCACCGCACAAGTATTGTCCAGTGGAAACTATACCAATACGGCCGAACTGATTGCCTTGGATACTTTTGACCCAGATTCAACACCCAACAACAATTTAAGTTCAGAAGATGATCAAGCTACGGTTGTTCCTGTTCCAGGCGGATTAGCTGACCTTTCATTAACAAAAATAGTGGACAACGCCTCTCCCAATGTGGGTGATGTGGTTCGTTTCACCATAAGTGTCACCAATGATGGATTGAGCAATGCCACGGGGGTTGTTATTCAGGACCAATTACCGATTGGTTTTACCTATCAATCGCATGTAGCCACCAACGGAATTTATGATTCCACTTCTGGAATTTGGACTTTAAACGGAATCATTTTTAATCAGGATACAGAAAATCTGGAGATTTTAGCCTTGGTAAATGCCCCTACGGGAGCATCGGATGAGTATCTAAATACAGCATATATATTCGCAAGTGATTTTCCGGACCCTGATAGTGATGCAACTCAGGGTGTCTCCATTGATGATTTGTCCGATGGCCTGCCAGATGATGATGAAGCCAGTGTCTTGGTAATTCCACAGACCACTGATTTGGCCATTACCAAAGTGGTCAGCAATACCAGTCCAGCTATTGGCGACGAAGTTGAATTTACCATAATTGTAGTGAATCAGGGAGGTTTTCCTACCACTAATATTGGCATTGAAGAGCAATTGCCAGCAGGTTATGCTTTGGTTTCAGCGAATGCTTCACTTGGTGTTTACGATGTGGATTCAGGATTTTGGGAAATAGACCTCCTTCGGGTTTCAGAATCTGGCACGCTTCAATTGAGAGTAGAGATATTGGATGTTGATGATTACTTAAATACAGCAAGTTTGGCTTTTGCGGATCAATGGGATATGGACACTTCCAATGATGCTGATCAAGCATTCGTGGAACCAACATGTTTGACCATCTACAATGAGTTTTCACCCAATGGTGATGGAGTCAATGAGTTTTTCAAAATCGATTGTATATCACGATACCCAAACAATAGGCTGCAGGTATATAATCGTTGGGGCAATATTGTTTATGAACAACGCTTCTATAATAATGATTGGGATGGCACCTCCAACGGAAGGGCAATAGTTCAAAAAGGAGATGCCTTGCCAGTGGGAACGTATTACTATGTGCTGGATTTAGGCGATGGCTCTACGCCACGAACAGATTGGTTGTACATAAATCGATAGAAAAAGAATATGAGAGGTATAAAAGGAACATACAAAACAAAGGGAAGGCTAATAAGTGGCCTTTTGGTGTTGTTGCTTTTTTTGCCTTTAGTTTCCAATGCACAGCAGGACCCCCAGTTTACCCAGTACATGTACAATACTTTGAGCGTGAACCCGGCCTATGCAGGTTCTCGTGGTCATCTAACCAGTTTGCTGATGCATCGCTCCCAATGGATGGGAATCAACGGTGCGCCCAATACTCAGGTTATGTCCGTGGATAGTCCTGTGGAAAATAATGTAGGAGCTGGCCTTGTATTGGCCAATGATGTTTTGGGGCCTTCTTCGGAATTTTACGTAGATGGAAATGTTTCCTACACTGTGCAATTGGACAGTGCCAATCGAAGATTGTCTTTTGGTCTGAAGGCTGGAGGAAGATTGTTCAATGTAGATTTTTCCAAAGGATTGATGGAAGACCCGGATAATGCATTTCAAGAAAATATTTCCAATAAATTTTTCCCGACCATTGGCGCGGGAATTTATTACCATACAGGAAAAGCCTATCTGGGATTTGCCGTCCCCAATTTTTTCTCGCAAAACCATTACGATGGACAAGAACAAGAAATTGCTGCTGAACGCTTACACTATTACTTAATTGGCGGTCGAATTTTGGATTTGACGCCAGATGTAAAGTTCAAGCCTGCCTTTTTTGCCAAATGGGTCCCAGGCGCTCCTTTAATTCTGGATGTATCGGCCAATGCCATGCTGAAAGAGACCTTTACTTTTGGGTTGTCCTATCGCTGGGATGATTCCTTTTCCGCCTTATTGGGACTACAAATATCACCAAATCTTAATGCTGGCTATGCCTATGATCTAACTACGACCAATTTAGGGAGCTATACCAGTGGCACCCATGAAATCTTTCTTCGATACGAGTTCAAGACCGTGGAGAAGAAGTTAAAATCCCCCAGATTTTATTAAGATGAAAACGCTAAAAACCAACATACTCGTATTTGCCGTCTTATGGTGCTGTAGTCTTTGTGCTCAGTTGCAGTACAATGATGCAGACATCAATTTTGACAATATGATGTACATGAGGGCAGCAAAACAATATGAAAGTATGGTGAGAAAAGGAGACGATTCCCAACACGTGCTTCAACGCTTGGGGGATTCCTACTTTTTCAACACTGATATGAAAAATGCCGTAAAATGGTATGCTGTGCTTTTTTCCAAATATGAAAACGTCTTACAGCCACAATACATTTTTAAATATGTACATGCGTTGCAAGGAACGGGCAATTATGTGCTTTCTAAAGCCATCATGAAGATATACAAGCAACAGTTGGAAGAATCAGGTTTTACGGTGGGCCAATTGAAGAACAATGATGAGAGAATGGATGAGTTGATGAACCGTCAGCCTCAATTCTATATTTCCAATTTGTCCATTAATACATCAGTGTCAGACTTTGGAACCATGTATTATAAAGATAAGATAGTGTTTTCATCAAGCAGGGATTCGTTGAAATTGGAGACAAGGATTTATGAATGGAACCGACAGCCTTATTTGGACTTTTTTATGGGTGATGTCAATACGCTTGGGTACGATTTGGACAATATTGCTTCTTTTTCCCCGATTTTAAATACGAAATACCATGAAGCTGGTGCAACCTTTACTCCAGAGGGAGATGTCATCTACTTTACCCGAAACAACTTCACCAACCAGACCTTGGGCCGAGATGATGAAGGGGTCAATCATTTAAAAATATACACTTCCAAACTTGGACAAGGGGGATGGGCGGAGGCTTCTGAAGTGCCTTTCAATAGCGATAAGTATTCCGTTGGGCAGCCAGCACTCAGTCCAGATGGCAAAAAACTATACTTTGTTTCTGATATGCCAGGAGGGTATGGGGGAACTGATATTTATGCGGTCGACGTACTTGCGGAAGGATCTTTTTCAGAACCTAAAAACCTAGGGCCCACAATCAATACCAGTGGTAGGGAAATGTTTCCCTTTATCACGGAAGAGAAAATTTATTTTGCTTCTGACGGGCATCTGGGTTTTGGTGGATTGGATGTTTTTGAGAGTGAATTAGGAAAAGATGGCTATAGCATTCCCAATAATTTGGGAAAACCCCTGAACAGTAATCGAGATGATTTTGCCTATATCGTGAACGAAGCTACACAAAGAGGCTATTTTTCTTCCAATAGAGGAGGTGGAAAAGGAGATGATGATATTTATTCTTTCCGTCGTATGGAAGAAATTTGTGAACAAACGGTAAAGGGAAGTGTGGTAAGAATGGTCAATGCCCAACCCATTGTTAATGTAAATGTGGAACTCTTGACCGCTGATGGAGAAATTTTGGGACAAACATTGACAGACCCTTACGGTGCCTTTCAATTGGATCTAGCTTTGGATTGTGAGTCAGATTATTTGCTGAAAATCAGTAAAAAAGGTTTTGAGTCTAGTCAAAAAAGCTTCAGCACATCCAAAGAAAAGGATTTGGTAAATAATGTTGCCATGGAAATCACCAAGGAATTGAATAAACTCATCGTTCAGGAAGATGGTGTCCTCAAAATAAAGATCGACAATATTTATTTTGATGTGAACAAGGCGGAGATTCGACCAGATGCTGCCCAAGAACTCAACAAGATTGTTGAGGTGATGAAAGAGTATTCCAATATGGTCATCAAAATTGAAGCGCATACAGACTCACGCGGAAGTGATCGCTACAATGAAAGTCTTTCAGACAAACGGGCCAAAGCCACTGGAAGCTATATTATTTCGCAAGGAATTGAGGCCAATCGCATAGAAAGTGCCATTGGTTATGGAGAAAAACAATTGCTGAATCAATGTAGTAATGGGGTAAAATGCACCAAGGATGAACATGATATGAACAGAAGATCGGAATTCATCATCGTAAAATTGAATTAACCAAACTTAAACATAACCTTATGCACCAAGCCTCCAACTTTGTTGGGGGCTTTTCTTTTTTTTCTCGTTTGATGCAACCCTTACATTTTTTCATTGTCATTGGTATAGAATGAAATAAGATTATTTTTAGTCATTGAACAATCGTCCAGGATTTTTGGAAGCAAACGTACGTTTTACGCACCAAGCTCTAGTAGAGCAGAGTAAAGAAGGGAACCGGAATGCACAATACCAGTTGTATGGGCTGTACGTGGATGCCATGTTCAATATTGCCATGCGATTGTTGACCATAAGGGAAGATGCTGAGGATGTCGTTCAGGAAAGTTTTGTGGAAGCCTTTAAAAAAATGCACACGTTTCGTTTTGAGAGCACTTTTGGAGCTTGGTTAAAACGTATAGTGATCAACAGAAGCATCAACCATTTGAAGGCAAAACGATTGTTGTTCTCATCCATGGAAAATGAAGGAGAACCGGTTGAGGAAGAAAACGTTGACGGGTCACAACAACTGGAAATAGAAAAAATAAAAGTTGGACTGACGCAGTTGCCCGAAGGATATAGGCAAATAATTACCCTATATCTGATTGAAGGATACGACCATGTGGAGATAGGGGAGATTTTAGGCATATCCACCTCGACCTCCAAGTCACAATACCACAGAGCTAAAAAGAAGCTTATTCAAATTGTAAATGAACTATGATGGACAATTTTGAAAAATATATAAAAGAAAACAAACAGGCTTTTGATGTCCATAAGGTGGACAAGGATAAGCTTTGGCAAGGAATTGCCGGGCAATTGGAGGAAGAAGTCAAACCGAAAGTAATACCGTTGTGGAAATCAAAAGCGTTTAGGGTGGCTGCATCCATCGTGTTGTTGGTGGGCTTATCACTAACTGCTTTGTTGAGTATCAGAGGTACGGAAACAAACATGGAAGGGTATGCCAGTGAAGAGCTCTTGGAAATCGATATGCACTACCAACATTTGGTTTTTCAGCAGGTGCAGTTGGTAAAAAATAGTACTAGGCTCACAGATCAAGATAAAGAGGAGTTCTTGTCCTTTATGGATGAGCTTGATGAGGAATACAAACAGTTAAAATTGGAAATGCAGAGTAATTTGGACAATGAGCGTGTTTTGGAGGCCATTGTAAATAATTATAAAAAGCGAATTGAACTGATAGAAAATTTATTGAAACAGATCAATGCTTCTAAAAAAGAAATGGATTATGAAGGCTATATTTTGTAAAAACATCTGGGTAGTAAGCCTATTGTTTTTTTGCACTGTTGTGGTTCAGGCCCAAAGTGAGCATAATAAGCAATGGAACAAGACCTATGATCTATCCCCAACAGGAAAGGTGAACATTGAGAACAAGTATGGTAATGTGGTTGTCAATGGCTGGGAAAAAAATCAGGTGAAGGTATCTGTGGCTATCCAAGTTAGGCATAGAAAAGATGAAAATGCCCGTAAACTACTGGACCGGATTCAGCCCAAAGCAGTGCAGGCAGGGAACTTTGTGCAATTTATCTCGGAAATACAGGATAGGGATGCCAACATTTTTGCCAAATACTTTAGTAAGGCCAATCCTTTTGATTTTGATAAATCCAATGTGCAAATAGATTATGAGGTGTATTTGCCCAAAAATGCGGAACTCAACATCACCAACAAGTTTGGAGACATCATCATTGATGGTTGGGAAGGGGATTTGGAAACCGATTTACAACATGGCGATATATGGATCAATGGCGATATATCCACAGCAAAAATTGAGATGCGCTTTGGGAAATTCAATGCTAGGAAGGTTGACTATGGTAATATTAAAATGGATAACGGCTCCATTGATATTGAAAACGCCCAAAAGTTAAAGATTATATGCAGCGGCAGTGATGTGCGATTGGATGAAGTCTCTAATTTGGAAATCTACTCGAGCAAAGATGAAGTTGAGCTGGAACAAATTGGAGATTTGCGGGGCGACTTTAAATTTTCAAATGTTGCCATAGCAAGTGTAACAAACGAAATGTTCTTGACACTAAGAATAGCAGAAGTGGAAATTGGAAAAGTGCTGAAACCAGATGCTAAAATAAATATTGTCCAAGAATCTTCAGAAGTGAACATGAATATTTCAGGAATGTCTTTTGAGTTTACGGCAACTTTGGAACAAGGACTTTTAAGGGTGCCAAAAACTTTCAAGAATGTCAAAAGCCATGTCTCCAATGCCGGGAGTAAGATAAGGGACATTACCGCTACGTATGGTGCTGGAAATCTTGGTGACTTTTCCATAAATGGAATAAAAGGAGTGATTGTACTTACGGATTGATTTAAAAAATCAAAAAAAGTTGCGGTTAGGTGCAACCCCAACAAAATTTAATTGTCTTTAAAACGAAACCAAAAAACACATCATGATACAACTGAAACCATTACTTCCCATACTTCTTTTAGGATGTATAACCTGGGGCCAAGCCCAGGAGAACGGAGATTACATTGAATTTAATGATCGTAAAAATGTAGTGCATGGGGTTTACCTTGGACTTACCACCTACTACGGCGAAATAAACAGTAAGGATACTTATATAGGTGGGTTAAAAATTGCTTATGTGGCCAACAGACAGTTTGAAGTTGGTTTTGCCGCCAATTTTCTATACTCCGAACAAGACAATCCCTTGACTTTGAATGAAGATTTGATAGGGGGATACGCTGGATTGCACCTAGAGCCTATTCTATTTAGCAAATCGTTGGTAAATCTTTCTTTTCCGGTATTGATTGGGGCAGGAGGCTTCGGCTATCTAGGTAATGACTTTGATGATCCTATTGAAGATGTTGATGAGGATGATGTTGATGCCGTTTTTATTGTGGAACCAGGCGTTAGTGTGCTGTTCAATATTTCAAGATATCTGCAACTGGAAGCTGGAATGAAATATCGTATTTCCAGCAAACTGGAACTTGATGCCAATCCTTTGAGGAATATCAATGGTTTCTCTGGAGGAATTGGAATTAAAGTTGGGGTTTTTAATATGGGTAGAAATCGATACAAAAAACATTTGGGAGATGATCAATAAATCAAAAAACGTAAAACAGTCAATCCATAAAGGATTATCTACAAACCACGTGTTCACAGATAATGGGACCGTGTTCATAAGAAGTGCCCAAACCTTGGAAAATGATGAATGGTCCGCCATCAACTTTCATTGGATTCCTGTGCTGAAACTAGAACGGGAGCTGGGAGCATAACCATAATACTACATCAAAAAACGTACATCATGAAAATTTTAAAAAAGATTTTTATCGCTTCGGCGGTAAGTATGCTGGTGACCTCTTGTTACCATGACACAGTGTGGGTGTCTGATGAAATTTCGACCCGACACTACGATTTTGACAACATTACCTCCTTACAGGTAGCAACTGATTTTAAAGCCTATGTGACTTTTTCAGAAACTGAAGAAAGTGTTTCCATCCGAGCAAATGATAATTTATTTTCTAGAATGGATGTCTACATGGAAGGCAGAAAACTAGTTGTCAAAATTGAAAACAATGTACATGTAAAAGGAAAGGAAACCTTGAATCTTTATGTTACTACAAGAAATATATCAAAATTCAAAGCATCTTCAGATGCTGCAATTTTCTTGGAATCACCTCTTAATACCAGTGATGTGAGCATAGAATTGAGTTCAGATGCGTATTTTGAAGGAGATATAACCGCAACGGATTTTGAGTTAAAGGCTTCTTCAGATAGCGAGGCGTTTTTGTACTTGGACGCTCTGGACTCTTACATGGATCTATCATCAAACGCCTATCTCCGTGGGGAAGCTAATATTGAAAATGGAACCATTAGACTTTCTTCAGATGCTGTGGTTGACCTTGACGGAACTATTGATGATTTGAATGCTCGATTGTCTTCTGATAGTGATCTGAAGGATTATGGGCTTCGTGTTGAAGACCTTGAAATTGAACTTACATCAGACAGTGATGCTTATTTAACGGTTGACAATACGATTGATGTAACCGCCAACTCAGATAGCACATTGCACTATAGAGGAGATGCAGAGATTATACGTCAAAATCTTTCCAGTGATGGAAGAGTGATAAAAAACTAGCAAAGATTATAGTATAGGTTGTAATTAGGCAAAGCCTTTAAGGAAAACGCATAACTTTGGGACTGAAAACGAGAGTTATATGGAACGGAATGAGTTATATCCCATTTTCTTAAAGGTTTCTAATCTTAATATACTTATTGTTGGTGGAGGAAATGTAGGTTTGGAAAAGCTTACATTTCTATTGAAATCCAGTCCTAATGCAAAAGTGCAAATGGTAGCTCCAGAATTTCTGCAGGCAACATTGGAACTTGCCGGCAAACATGAAGTAGATATTGTAAGGGAACCCTATCATAAAGATTTTTTGCAAGGAAAGCATATGGTCGTGTCCTGTACCGATAGCGTAGAGGTGAATGAAGAAGTTTATCATGATTGTAGGGAGCGAAGCATATTGGTTAACGTAGCGGACAATCCTCCTTTTTGTGATTTTTATATGGGTGGAATTGTCACCAAAGGCAATGTGAAAGTTGCTATTTCAACCAACGGAAAATCACCAACAACAGCAAAAAGACTTCGTCAGTTTTTTGAAGATGTATTGCCAGAGAACATTGATGATTTAGTAAAGAACCTTAATGAATATCGAAAAACTTTAAAAGGGAATTTTGAGGAAAAGGTTGAGGCCCTGAATGAATTCACTAAAAGTCTGGTTGATAAAAAAGAGAACTCTTGATCAAACTTCCAATTTACATTAGAAGAGATATATTGAAGGAATTTGGCTTATTCCCGAATATGGCTAAACCAACCATTCAATAGTCTTAAAATTAAAGACTTTTCATGGCTGTGATCAAATCTTCTTTTTTTCTTGGTGAAATACTAACATGCATATCATTGCTCATTATAATATAGCCACCATCAGATTTAATATATTTTTTTACCTCATTAAGATTGATCAAGTAACTGTTGTGAACACGCATAAATTGTTGGTCGGACAACAGGTTTTCATATTCTTTTAAATGCTTACTTACCAATAGAGAGCTTTTGTCCCTTAAAATAAAGGAAGTATATGATCCATCTGCTTTGCATAGAATGATATCTTCAATGGCAATGAATTCCATTCCAGCTGTAGTGGCCAGACAGATTTTCTCTTGCTTGTTTCCGCCTTTTGATAGACTTTGCATTAAAGTATCTATTTGCTGACGGTATACGTTGGTGTCCATTCTGTTTCTAGCCTTCTCCACAGCATCTTGTAGCTCGGTTAAATCTATTGGTTTGAGTAGGTAATCCAGCGAACTGAATTTTATGGCCCTGATGGCATACTTTTCAAAAGCCGTTGTAAAGACAATTTCAAAACTAGGTTCCTTGACTTGCTCCAGGATATCAAAACCAGTACCGGGTTGTAATTCTATATCCAAGAATACAACATCTGGACTATAAATAGATAATACTTTGATTGCCTCCTTAACAGAACTTGCAGTGGCAATAACCTTTACATCATTACAAAATTCTTCCAACATGGATTTTAAAGTTTCCATGCTACGCTTTTCATCCTCAACTATAATTACCTTCAATGTCATGAATCCTTCTTTAATGTTTTGCAAATTCTCCTATTCATTACTTTTATCTTTTCTGACCTTTGGTTTTTTGGTGAATATTCTGTTTTAAAACTATATCCCTTATAAAATTATTGTGAGGCCGAATTTAATCTGCAGAAAGGATTTATTCCATTTTTTACAATAGAAAGTATTATCAAATCCAAATTTGATCTATTCTGGCGATTGTTTTCTGGCTCTTAAAAATTAAGGTATGAATATTTTTTGTGTTATACGTAATGGTTTTGAAGCTTCATCTGAATCATGTATAATTTAGGTGCTTTTTCACATCCATGCAATCGAATTTTCTTACCTGTTGTTTTTCAATCTAAAATTTTCAATAAAGAGGAGGATAGGGATTGTTAATTTCTACGGTGTCAATGTGAATTGGTGAAATGTAGAAATTGGGTCGTTGTTAAGTGGAGAATTTGAAATTATACTAGAATACTACATATAACCTTTATTGTAAATAAAACCCACCATTTTCTTTTCCTTGCGGAACCATTGCGCAGCATAACCCCATACTAGCTATTGGTGCTTAAAAGAAAGTACTGATGGTGGGTTAATCATAGTAGTGTAGTGTATAGATGTTATAAAATACTTTTAGATGTTGGGTTGCACTATCTCCATCGCCAGAACTGAAGATATTGAGCATATATGCTATTGTGCAACCCAAGACTAAATATTTAATTATGTTCAGATTACTTTGAATAAAAGTAGTTCAGGGTTTTTCATTTTTTTCTGGTGAGTTGATAAACCTGTTATTTGAATTGACATATTACTAGTATGGATTAATGGTTGTTATTGCCTATGGTAAGAGATTATTTTTTTACTGAAAGTCCAGATTTATTTTTTATAGAACTAGGGTATTACATAAATGTTCTGTAGAATAAAGAAGGATTTCCTAAAAGGAAACCCCTCTTTGCCATGTAGTAAACACGAGAACACTAAAGTTTGCGAATTTTTACGGATTCAAATTTTAAGTAATTAAGTTAGAATTTAACCAACAGGGGATAGTTCGTGTTTTTTTGTATTAATAAAAGTAGGTGGTTCATTATTTATATTGCTCGAATGGTTTGGTTTTACATGCCCTTTAAAATCTATCAATGCAATGTTGCTTAAATACTCCAGAACTTCTTCGTAATTATTGATATTTACTCCAGCTCTTTGGAGACCTTTATATATTTTAGATTTATTTGATAAGGTTCCTTGTTCTCCAAACAGTTTTTTATCACTGGATTTAATAATTAGAATTTTCAGTTTGGATAAATGCCATGCTGGTACATAAAAATTGGAAACACCGTCTTTTGAAGATTTGAAAGTGATATATGCCTTCCCTACATTTTTGTAAACATTTGCCGTATATCCCAAACTTTCATTATTAATAGGGAGTTTCAAGCAAGAATCTTCGGATTCTAGGTAAAAAAGAATAGGATTGTTAAACAATACTTCTTCTGTGAGTTCTGGAACATTCAAACTAAATGCCCAACCAGGCAGTTGACCTTGAATATCAAAAGAAAGAAGTTCTACTGTGTTTGTAGCCAGCATTGTGATCCGTTCTTTTGTAGTTTCAATAGTGGTCGTTGATCCGTGGCACAAAACAATGGGATAAGCAATAATTACTGCTGCACAAATCAAGGTCCAAATAATTGTTAGTACTTGCATAGGTAGTATTTTAAAAATTTGGGAACTTTTAATCTTATACTAAGGAACAAAATATGATTGGTTAAAAATGACAAGAATATACAGATGCCCAGTTTTGATTGATAAATGATGTCTCATCGACCAAAAGCATGTTTTATCGATGAAAGAGATTGTGTCAAAGTCGATTTTTGAAGGTGTACTTATTTTATCCATAACAGGGCGGTAATTTATTTAGCTTTCTCCTTCATCGTCCTGGTGCTCCAGTTGTCCTACCAATTTCAATACATCATAATTGACAATTTTTCTGGTGCTGTAGTTTCTTTTGATATGATTCACATAAGTGTGAATTTCCAGAGTATAATAATTTTCCAGCTCAAATATGGAGTCCTTAACTAAGTCGGCATTTTCTTCAGTTGCATTTTTACCAAAGGATCGGGCGTGGTAAACAGTTTTAAAACTATTATTTTCTTCATCCATCCACTCAATAGTGACTTCTATGAAGTCATCCATTCGCTCTCGTAATTTGTAAGTGGCACGTTTGGGAATGTTTCCAATTTCATATTCTAACTTAACTAAGTTCAAAATCCATTTCTCAAGAAAATTTTCTTTCATGTCGATTAAGTTTTAGGTGTTCTGATTTGGGCCCCTTTGGGGATATTAATTTGATTTTCTTTTTTGTGAGATTGAAAATTGAGGATGATGGTTCGTTCCCTATTTTGGATTATCAAATCCCGTGGCTCTAGGAAACACTTTAGAGAGGTTGATTTGCCTATTGTCCTTGAGGTAATAGTTGGACAATAAATGGCTTTTTGTTATTCTAAAAACTATATGGAATTAAAGAGGAATCATTCCATATCCAATATTTTTTTAAACCATATTGTTGTTTTAGATCTTGCTAACTTACTTTGTGGAACGTCATCATAATCAAAACCATGACCTACCCCTTCATAGAGATAAAATTCCACTGGATCACCTTTTTCTTTAAGAAGGTCAACTAAACAAATCGTATTTTCTGATAAGTATCCTTCTTCGGGAATTTGATAAAGCAAGGGGGCATAAGTTCTATAGATATTACCTTGTAAACTATTTTGTCCGCAAGGACTTGCGCCCCAATAGTTATACCCACCAGAACCACCATAATAGAAAACACCGCCTGCAAAGCCTACTTCAGGTTTAGGTTCCGGGGCCATTACTCCAGAAGATGTCGTATATTTTTTTCCATTATAGCTTTGGGTCCATTCCCATTCAATAGGTGTGGTATCAGTATCATAAAGGGTAGATGCCACTGCACTTGCTCCATCGGAAAACCCAAGTAATCCAACATTTTCAGGTCTGATTACTACACTGCCATCTTCAAACCGCAGTTTTTTTAATAATGCCAAAGTAGCATTGGCATCCCTTGAGCGAATGAATTGTGAACTTATCTTAAAGTTGTCAGGAGCTTCGGCCCATTTGCCCGTTCTGGTTGTTGCCCCCCTCCCGGAATAACTGTCCACATAGGCCCCTACAATACAATTTTCATTGAAAAGTTCTGACCATTCATTGTTTTGACCTGACATGCTTCCTGTTGATGCGTCATGGTTTTTCCACATACCATCAGAACCATGCAGTACAACAACAGCTGGATAATTTACATTTTTGCAATCCTTCGGGAAGGATAAATATACAGGTACTTTGGCATTGCCTACAATGAGGTTGACAATAGTATCTGTTGTTGTTTCTGAAATAATGATTTCTTCACCAGTTTGATAAAATGGAAAATCATTTAGATCATCACTACAGGAAAAGTAAAGGGTAGAAATGCATAAAAAGATAAGTAGGTTGACTTTTTTAAGTGTGTTTGGGAAAAATTTCATAATTGATTTAAGGATTTAATATGTACATGTGCAATTGGAAATACCTTGAAATAAATCAACCCCTAAGGTTAATACATGTGTTCCTTTGGAATAACCAAGTAATTCGTTCATAATGACTTGATAAGAGTACCCGAAATAAAAATCACCTTTCTTTAAACCTATAACAGGAGCAACATATAATGGACTTCCAAGTTGATCGTTCAAAAATCTATAAGTGAATCCAGCATAGTAGTAATCCAAGAAGTCATACCATCTGAATTTTATGTTCATATCCGTAACAGACCTATTGTCATTTTCAAAATATTGTACAAAAACAGAAGGCTCAATTTCAAATTCATCTCTTTTATGCTTACGAAATTTATATCCTGAATAGAGATAATAGCTGCGTAAGACATTGGGTTCAAAAATTGGATTGAATTTTTGAAAATTCTTGTTAAGAATATTGGAAGCATTCAAGCTTAAATAAAAATCTCCTTTTCGGTACAATGTACCAAGGTCAAAATTTGGATTGCTGGAGGCACGATCGTTTACGACAGCTAAATCATTATTGTCTTTAAAGTTTTCAATATCTATTCTAAATTGATTCAAATTGAAAGACAATGCCATTGAAAAAAAGTGATTTTCATATTTATTGATGGTCAAATGATGCGCAAAAGAAACTTTCCCTCCCCGTTGTTTGGTTTCGCCATTAGAATCATTGTAGAGAACCATCCCAATACCTGATCTATTCCCAAGTCTTACATCTGCTGACAAAGATTGGGTGTCTGGAGCATCTTGAATACCAACCCATTGGGTCAAGCCGTTCATTCTAACTTTAACATAGTTGCCTATTCCTGCATAAGAGGGTGACATTAAAAAAGGATTGTCAGATAAATATTGAGATAGTTGGGGTATAGTCAACTCTTGAGCTTGCACTAACCATCCGCTTATTAACAATATTGACATTATGATTCTCTTCATTTGTTTCATAAATTTTTATCTGTACAATGTAAAATGTCCAACATATTCCCGTCCTGATCCATCGTTGAGCTTTATTATGTACCAATAATCTCCAGAAGGCAATGGTTTAGATTCATAGTATCCATCCCAACCACGATTTGAGCCCCCCATTATTTTTATTTTTCTTCCATATCTGTCGAAAATGTAAGTTTGAATATCTGGGAATAACTCGATGTTTCTTGGTGCCCAAAAATCATTTTGACCATCATTATTGGGAGTGAAGAAATTAGGTATTGATAAATCTTCAAAGTTTAGTGTAATACGCTCTGATATTTCACAGCCATTGGCATCAACAACTCTAACTACAAAGGTTCCATTTCTATCTATACTGAATGTGTTTGTATCTGATGCTGGATTGTCATCAAAGAAATAGATATAAGGAGCAGCTCCTCCTGTAACATTGGCAGTGATTTCATTTACACTGGAGTTTGATAAGGAAAGCCCCAATTCTTCTATGCTTTCAATCGTAAATGGAATTTCCGATAAACACCCATTAGTATGCAGTATAGATAAAACATGATTGCCAGGACTTAAGTTTTCGAAGCTAGGAGTTATTACAAAGTCATCTGGATTTGTGGAATCTAAAGCATATAAAATATCCTGACCTATTGAAGGGTCAACCAAATCAACTACAATAGAATTGATTAAAGTTCCAGATTCACAAGAGTAAACAGGTTCAACCAGAGCATCAAGATTTGGTCCTCCAGGAAGAATATCAAATGTTGTCGAGGTTTGGCATCCATTACCATCCGTAACATTAAGCGTATAATTCCCCGGAGTTAATCCATTGATAACAAAATTATTATTCGGGAATGTTTCAGAGGGTTCTGAGTTCAATTGTACAATATATGGTGCTAAACCACTTGCTATATTTACATCAATAAACCCATCACCACTTTCCCAACATGATTCATTACTGACATTAAGAGATAATGACACCGTGTTTATGGTCACAGTGAAAGAATTCTCGGCATCGGGACAGATTCCTGCACTAGGATTGAACACATAGACTGTACTAGTTGTTGTGATGATATCTCCTGCAAATAAGGCATTTCCCCCTCCATTGGGTGCATCGAAATAGTTGCCGTTTGTTAGGGATGGGAGCACATAAGAATCACAAATCTCAATATCTGCTGGATTGTCCACCACCGGCGCGGGTGTGATCGTAATTGTGACAGTAGCAGAAGTTGCTGGGCATCCAGCCGCTGCAGCGTGTGAATATGTAAAGTCATAGGATCCTGTTGTAAGTCCTGAGAGATCAACAT
>NZ_JABFNN010000014.1 GCF_013090115.1 Flagellimonas amphidinii | reverse complement strand
ATTGAGATAACACAGACCAGGCCCACCAATGCCATTCTGGAGGCACTTCTCGAACAAAAGGTCAAACATGAAAAACCAATGAAGGTTGAGCATAAGACAATCAAGGAACAACCAGAGATCCAGATAACGGTACCCAAAATCCGTTATGAGCGGCTAACAGATAAAATGGAAATGCTCAAAAGGGAAAGCCAATATGTTGTCGACAACATTGTTTTGATAAAACCTTCTTTCGGGAAACCTTATTTGAAATTGGAGATTACGGAGGGGGAACTGGAAAACTATAAACGGACCCTTCAAAACCTGTAGATAGTTTGCGAACTTGCATTGAGCTTTTGCCTCGCTCAGCAGATTAGTTAAGGGTAAGGTTTGGGGCTTGCAGCGCAAAACTCTGTTTTGCTCGCTAATATTGTATTTAAATCAAGAACCCAACTTGAATTTAGCTTTTACAACTTCCATATCGTCCATCAATTTTTTATCGATAACCTTAGCATAGATTTGAGTTGTTTTCAATGATTGGTGCCCTAACATTTTACTAACGGACTCAATCGGTACACCATTTGCCAAAGTAACTGTTGTTGCAAAGGTATGTCTGGCCAAATGGAAGGTCAGGTTTTTTTGAATTTTACAAATAGTGGCAATCTCCTTCAAAAACGCATTGGTCTTTTGATTGCTGATTACGGGTAGTAACAAATCATGCTCCTTCGTCAAGGTATGGTCTTTGTATTTACTCAAAATTGCTTCTGATGTGGGTAGTAGGGGTACAACGCTTCTTGAATCTGTTTTCGAGCGTTTTATTTTAATCCATCGTTTTCCGTCCAGTCCCAAAACAATATGGTTTGAGGATAACTTTTTGACATCAACATAAGCCAACCCTGTGAAACAGGAAAAAACAAAGATATCTCGAATTTGCTCCAGTCTTGGGATATCAAATTCCTGGTCAATAAGGGAACGGAGCTCTAGTTCCGTTAAAATATCTCGTTCCACCTTTTTCCATTTGGCCTTCCAATGATAGAATGGGTCTTGGTTTACCCAATTATTGGCCACGGCAATCCGCATTATTTTTTTGAAGTTCACCACATATTTGGTGATGGTATTTTGATTTCCAATTTTTTGGGTTTTTAAAAAGTGATGGAAACGATTGATGAACGTTAGATCTACTTCTTTCATAAAGATATCTTTCATCTTATACTCCTTCTGAACAAAACTGGCCAAATGGTTTCTAGTTCTAATATGTCTTCTATAAGCTCCATAAGAATACTCTAAACCCAGTAATTGTTCTATTTGTTTATTATGCTCGTCATAAACCCCAAGAAGTGTTTTATTGCTACTTTCAGTATTGAGCATTTTGTGCTTTATGGTTTCAGCAGTAAAAGGTTTCTTTTTAAGAACAAGTTTTGAATGAATCTTAAAGGCCTTGGTTTCCAATTCGTCTAAATAGTGATTGAGTTCTTTGCTATGAGAGTTCGAACCCTTGACCCTACCTCTTATTGAGCACCATTTTTCTGGCCTTATTTTGCGTTGAATACTGAACTCTGCTCTTTTGTAATTAACTGTAATTCTGAGGAATAGGTCGGCTTCACCTTGCTGATTTAATCTACTCTTGCGGATGTAGCATAAAACGGAGAAAGAATTTGTTTCCATAACTGTGATTTTACTGATTTTTAAAATGTTAAATTTTCTTTGTAAGAACTTGATAATCAGAAATTTTAACAGCTTCGCGGTGTACACTTTGCGAATTCAAAAAAGTGTACACCGATTTGTACACCGCGAAAAGTGGCATTGTTTGATATCAAATGAAATCAGGAAAAATAAAAAAGTCTGTAAATCAACGATTTACAGACTTTTTGAATACTAATGGACTCTTAAAAGTGACCTGACTGGGGCTCGAACCCAGGACCCTCTCCTTAAAAGGGAGATGCTCTACCAACTGAGCTATCAGGTCATGCTTTGTTCAACTACTTTGTGTTTCGCTAAGCGGGTGCAAATATAACATCAATAATTTATTTTGCAAGGTGAATTAATGATAAATTTGTGTTTTTTTGAAATCACTTTTAAATCTTTTGGATGAAGGTAGTTTTAGTGGGTTATATGGCCAGTGGAAAGTCGACTGTCGGAAAAATGTTAGCCAAGGAATTGGACATGCCGTTTATTGATTTGGATGATTATATTGAAGAACAAGAGCAAAAATCCATCAGCGATATTTTTTCTGAAAAAGGAGAGATTTTCTTTAGAAAGTTAGAACATAGCACTTTGTCCGAAGTCTTAGAGAGCCACGAAACACTGGTACTTTCTACAGGAGGCGGTACTCCCTGTTATAGCGGCAATATGGAAACCATTTTAGAAAAATCTGACCATTCCATTTACTTACAATTATCGGTTCCCAATCTAGCTGAAAGAATTGAAGGGGAAAAAGATAAAAGACCTTTGGTAAGTAATTTAGATGCTGAGGAATTGCAAGAATTTATAGGAAAGCACTTGTTTGAAAGAAGCCAATTTTATTCAAAGGCTAAACATATAGTTCCTTGCAATGATAAAGATTTGCAAAACGTAGTTTCAGAAATTAAAACACTATTAATCTAGATAGACAGCATTGTTTTTCGCTTCAAATTCTACCCTTATATGCTCATGGAGCGATGTAGAAAGTGAAATACCCTTGTAATCCGCTTTTATGGGGTACTTTTTGTGGTTTCTATTTACAAGCACTGCTGTTTTTAACTGCTTTATTGGAGTTTTTAGAAAGTGGTGCACTCCATAAATTAGGGTAGTCCCAGAGTTGAGCACATCATCTATTAAAACAATGGATTTGTTTTTGTATTCATCCTCAGCTATTGAAGTTGTAACACCGCTTTTCAATGGATTCTTTTTGTCCAGTTGCATTTTGCACAACACAACTTCAGCTTCAGTTATTTTTTTAAGCACCGTTGCTACCTTTTTTGCAAAATTTACTCCGCCACCCTCTATGCCAGCTACGATGATTTCTTTTTCTTCAACATTGACCTCATAAATTTGGTATGCAATGCGCTTAACAATATGTTGTATTTGATCGTGGGAAAGAATACGGTTTACCATGCAGTTATGAATATATTCCAAAGATATAAAACAGATGTCATTCAGATTCGTCTAAGTAATCATCGATGTCGCGACGGTCTTTTTTTGTCGGGCGACCCAATCCTTTTTTTCTATAATGGCTTTTGGCAAATTTGAGTAAATCTGAATGTTCAAAGGCCTCTTTAGGAGTGGTGTCTTTTCTGTAAATGTCCACCAATTTTGCTCCAACTCTACTTTCTGGTATGTCCAAAACAGTAAGTTGATGTTCAACTTGATTCTTTCGCAGCACAATTTGATCCATGGGATACACATCCCTAGAGGGCTTTACCACACTGCCATTTATCCGCACCTGGCCTTTTTTAACAGCATTGGCGGCAACGTTTCTAGTTTTATAGTATCTAGTACACCAAAGGAACTTGTCAATGCGCATATATCCTGCAAATCTTTGTTAAGACAGAGAACAAAAATAGAGGAAAATTGTATCTTGCGCAGCTAAATAATATACTTCATGAAGTACGGGATTATCGCTTTTTTATCCATTTTGGTACTATTTACCTCATGCAACAATGATGATGGGACCCCGGATGTGGAAACTGTTCCACCTCGGTTACTGTCAGAGGAAGCTGTGGAAGACGATGCGGAAATACGGGAATTCTTGCAGACGCATTTTTATAATTACGAAGAATTTGATACCCCACCTGCTGGGTTCGATTATAAAATCGTAATTGATACCATTGCGGGGGATAACTCCGATAAAAGATCCTTATTTGCTGATGCTAAAGAGATTACCGTAAATGTTTCAGCCAGTCATTTTGGATTGTCTGATGGGGAAGAGGATATTCCGCATAAATTGTACTTCATTGAGGCGGAAAAAGGAGGGTCCGAGAAGACCCCAACGATAGCGGATTCTGTTTTTGTAAGATACCAAGGCTCGCTATTGGATGGGACTTTGTTTGATGAAACTCCAAGCTTTATATGGCAAGAAAGCCCTTTTACTGTAAGAGGTTATTCCAATGGTATAGCACAGCTTTTTTCTGGAACATCAGACCAAATTGAGGATAATGGAGATGGTACTTTTGATGTAGCAAATAGAGGGATTGGCATTGTTATTATGCCTTCAGGCCTAGGTTATTTCAATGCACCTCCCTCCAACTTGATCCCAGCGTATGACAATCTATTGTTCAAGATTGAATTGGGACTTTACGTAGAGAATACAGATAATGATGGCGATGGTGTTCCATCTATCTTGGAAGATTTGAATGAAAATGGTTATTTGTTTGATGATAACACAGACGCCGATGATGAGACCTTTACTATACTTTCCGATTTCAGGGATGTTGATGATGATGGAGATGGGGTCTCTACAAGAGCAGAAATCACAGATGATAATGGTAATATAATTTTACCTTATCCGGATGCTGATAATGACGACATACCGGATTATTTGGATCCGGATACCAATTAAAATATAAAAGGCCCGCTTCAGCGGGCCTTTTTAATTATTGATACTTGTTGTTTCAATTATTCAATTTTAGCGATAGGGCAAATATAATTTGTGAAGGTCTGGAATCTACCCGTCCTTCAATGTCCGTTATATTATTTGAGACGATTTGAGCTTCATTTTCTGAAAAGCCTCGCTCATAGCGCACATCCAATCCTAGTTTTCCAAGATTTACACCAATACCGGCATTTAAGCCAACAGTAAAATCATTTTTCACATCTTCTACCTCTATATCCCCAAGATCATTGTTTAGGGTGTATTGGAACGCAGGTCCAGCAAAAATATGCAACGGACCAACAATTTTAACGCCTAATAGTACAGGTAAATCTAATTTAGAGATATCATAATCATTGGATTCTCCTTCAATATCGTAAGTACTCTTTGTTTTGGAAAATACAAGTTCAGGTCTTAGATAGATTTTAGGGAAATCCAATTTGCCCCAAAAACCAACATGATAACCTGTTTTACCTTCGGCACCTTCAACAATGTTTTGTGATGCATCGCCAACAGAACCAATAAGGTCACCATTTTTGTTATAACTTAAACCTGCTTTAATACCGTAACCAGAACCGCTCTGGGCCATGGACAATGACCCAACAAGAGCCACTGCTACAACTAGAAGTGTTTTTTTCATAAGTGTTTCGTTTTATTGGTTGAAAAGCATCAAGTTTGATGCCGAAAACTATTTTCGCTTCAACACTCTTAAAACGGCTTCTTCAATGGCTTTATTGTTCAATCCATATTTCTCCATCAACTGATCTGGAGTGCCACTTTCCCCAAAACTGTCCTTTACAGCAACAAATTCTTGGGGAGCAGGATTTTGGCTTGTCAATACTCTGGCTACACTTTCTCCCAAACCACCTAAATAGTTGTGCTCTTCGGCCGTAACAACGCATCCTGTCTTTTTAACAGAAGTTAGAATGGCCTCTTCATCCAACGGTTTGATTGTGTGTATGTTGATGACTTCAGCAGAAATACCTTGGTTTTCCAAGTTTTCAGCAGCAAGTAGGGATTGCCATACTAGATGACCAGTAGCTATAATGGTTACGTCTTTACCTTCATTAAGCATCAAGGCCTTGCCAATTTCAAATTTTTGGTCTACTGGGGTAAAGTTGGCCACTTTGGGTCTTCCAAAGCGCAAATAAACCGGTCCATGATGCTCTGCAATAGCAATTGTGGCCGCCTTGGTCTGGTTAAAATCGCAGGGGTTGATAACTGTCATGCCTGGAAGCATTTTCATTAAACCGATATCCTCCAATATTTGGTGGGTTGCACCATCCTCACCCAAGGTTAATCCAGCGTGGGAGGCACAGATTTTAACATTTTTATCAGAATAGGCAATGGACTGTCTTATTTGGTCATAAACCCGCCCTGTAGCAAAATTTGCAAAAGTTGAAGCAAATGGAATCTTTCCACCTATGGTCAAACCGGCTGCCATGCCCATCATATTGGCTTCTGCAATACCAACTTGAAAGAAGCGCTCAGGGTTTTCATCAATGAATGTTTGAATTTTGAGCGATCCAACCAAATCGGCACAAAGCGCCACTACATTTGGGTTGGTTCTGCCAAGTTCGGTCATTCCGGCTCCGTAGCCGCTTCTAGTATCTTGTTTTCCTTGGTCTATATATTTTGTCATTTCAGTGATTATTCAATTGTTAAACTAAAATCAATTGCGCCTTTTTTCCTATCATTTTCTATGTGGAGCAATCTCAGTATTTCTTCTTTATTCCTTAAATAGACTATTGCCCCATGGGGGATTTCCATATCGAAGGCCTTTCCCAGAATGCTCCTGAAAATTTGTCGAAAGTTCTGGTTGTAGTCTAGATCGTATTCATCGTCAAACGCAGCATAGATTTTTTGATCGGGTTTGCTTTTTGGAAATATGGCCACTATGGGAAAATCTTTTCCCATGACTTCAATTGATTCTTGGGTGCTTTCAGAAATCAACTCGATTGTTTCTTTCCTGACACTCTCCTTAGGAATAAAATTTTCAAGGTTAACCGAGGCAGCTATAACGTTGGATTCTGCCTTGATATACATTAACATATCAAGGTTGATCAAGTTGATAAGCAGTTTTATCCGTGAATTGGGGTCGTTTTCCTTTAATCCCAATTTAGAAAAAGAACTACTTAACTTTTTGGTGATTGCCCTTGAATCGGTATACAGATATTTTCCACCGTTGCCAATACTTACCGTAACGGTATCCTTTGATTTGGATAGGACATAGGTTGCTGTGTAATCTAGATCGAATTCAATTTTTTGGGCACTTAGTGAAGCGCTCATCAAACTAATCAAAAAAAGTGAAATTGCGTATTTCATCTAGTAGTCGCCTAAAGTTTCTGGATTCTGGGATAGTGCAACTTCCAGTTGTTCATTGCTTGGGGCCTTTCCGTGCCATGCATGGGTGTGCATCATAAAATCAACTCCGTTGCCCATTTCAGTGGTCATTACAATACAAACAGGCTTGCCTTTTCCAGTTCTGCTTTTGGCTTCTTGTAGCCCAGCAATAACTTGTTCTAGGTCATTTCCATCCTCAATTTCTAAAACATCCCATCCAAACACCTTGAATTTTTCCGCAACATCACCTAGGGGAAGTACATCTTCTGTGGCTCCATCAATTTGTTGCCCGTTTCTGTCCACGGTGGCAATGAGATTGTCCACTTTGTTACCTGCCGCATACATGATGGCTTCCCAGTTTTGTCCTTCTTGAAGTTCACCATCACCATGTAAACTAAATACTAAATGGTCATCGTTGTTCAGTTTTTTGGCCAAGGCCGCTCCAATGGCTACGGACATTCCTTGCCCTAAAGATCCTGAAGCCACGCGCACCCCTGGTAGACCTTCATGGGTGGTAGGGTGGCCTTGAAGACGGGAATCAATTAATCTGAAGGTGCCCAACTCATCTACAGGAAAGTAACCTCTCCTAGCTAGAACACTATAAAAAACAGGTGAAATGTGACCGTTGGAAAGAAAGAAAACATCTTCGTCCTTTCCATCCATATCAAATCCATCCTTTAAATCCATAATTTCATTGTAAAGAGCAACAAAAAACTCTGTGCAACCCAAAGAACCACCTGGGTGACCAGAGTTTACCTTGTGGACCATTCTTAAAATGTCCCTTCGCACCTGGACTACTAAATCCTCTAATTCTTTAATATTTGGCATTGTATTGATTTTTGAGATATCAAAAGTAACCGCAATCGCTCTGCTAACCAAGTGCTAATGAATTATTTTACGAAATGGTCAACGAAAACAAACTTTATTTTTTTGTTAAGGCTTTCTGGATAGGAGTTGGCTATATTTGCGGTCTTAAAATGTACGATTGAAGTTTACCCTATTACAAAAGGATAAAGAGAGCAAGGCCAGGGCAGGTGAGATTACAACCGACCACGGCACCATACAGACCCCTATTTTTATGCCAGTTGGTACCGTAGCTTCGGTAAAAGGGGTGCATCAGCGGGAATTGAAGGATGATATCAACCCAGATATTATTTTAGGCAACACCTATCATTTGTATTTAAGACCGGGCACTTCTATTTTGGAGCAATCAGGTGGATTGCACAAATTTATGGGGTGGGATAGAAACATTTTGACTGATAGCGGGGGATATCAGGTGTATTCCTTATCGAATAATCGAAAAATTAAGGAGGAGGGAGTAAAATTTAAATCCCATATTGATGGTTCACATCATTTCTTCACCCCGGAAAATGTGATGGAAATACAGCGTACCATTGGGGCCGATATCATTATGGCTTTCGATGAATGTACACCTTACCCATGTGAATACGAGTATGCCAAACGGTCTATGCACATGACACATAGATGGTTGGACAGGTGTATTGCTCATTTGGATAAGTTACCCTTCAAATATGGATATTCCCAAAGCTTTTTTCCAATAGTCCAAGGTTCTACTTATAAAGATTTAAGAAAGCAGTCGGCAGAGTATATAGCATCAGTTGAAGCCGAAGGAAATGCCATTGGCGGACTTTCTGTGGGCGAACCTGCAGAAGAAATGTACGAGATGGCCGAAATTGTCTGCGATATTTTGCCAGAAGATAAGCCGAGGTATTTAATGGGGGTGGGAACTCCTATCAATATTTTGGAAAACATTGCATTGGGTGTTGATATGTTCGATTGTGTGATGCCAACAAGAAATGCCCGAAATGGAATGTTGTTCACAGCGCACGGGACCATTAACATCAAAAATAAGAAGTGGGAAGCTGATTTTTCCCCAATTGATGAAATGGGAATCACTTTCGTGGATACTGAATATTCCAAGGCTTACTTGCGACACCTCTTTGCTGCCAACGAATATTTGGGCAAACAGATTGCCACAATCCATAATCTAGGATTTTATTTGTGGTTGGTGCGTACAGCCAGAGAACGTATTTTAGCAGGGGATTTCCAACAATGGAAAACCATAATGGTACAACAAATGGATAAAAGATTGTAATGTTTACCATACTTGATCGTTACATACTAAAACGTTATTTGGTCACTTTTATGGGCATGCTCTTGCTTTTTGTTCCCATTGGGATCATGGCCAATTTGGCTGAAAAAGTGGGTAAAATCATTGATAACGAAGCCCCTTTGGCAGAGGTGATTGTTTTTTACGGAAACTTTACATTGGTAATCGGTAATTTGCTGCTTCCCATTTTCCTTTTCCTGTCCATTATATTTTTTACCTCTAAGTTGGCGGGCAATACAGAGATTATTGCCATTTTAAGCTCAGGCGTTTCGTATGGGCGATTTTTAAGACCCTATTTAATAGGAGCCAGTTTGGTGGCCATACTTATATTCATGATGGGAATGTTCATTGTGCCGCATGCCAGTATCGGATATAATGAGTTTGAATATAAATATTTTAAGCGGGGGAGGCAGGATAGGGTAACTGATAATATCTTCAATCAATTGAATGAAAATGATTACCTCTACGTAAGCAGCTTTGACCCCAACCGGAAGATTGGTTACAATTTTACCTATGAGCATTTCGACTCCATCAAACAGTTGGACTATAAAATTTCTGCGTCCAATATCCGCTGGATTGAAAAAGATAGTATATATAGGTTGACCAATTATGTGAAAAGAAAGTTGAAAAATGATGTGGAGGTTATTCATACCCAAAGAAGGTTGGATACACTTTTTACGTTTAAAATTGAAGACCTAACACCGGTTTCGTATGTGGCAGAGACCAAAAACTTATTTGAGTTAAATGAATTTATTGAGGACCAACAGCGTAAAGGCGCTTCCAATATCAATACCTATATATTAGTGAAATACAAACGCTGGGCTTTGCCCATAGCGGCTTTTATCCTTACCATAATTGCTGTGGCCGTGTCATCTGTAAAAAGAAGAGGAGGTATGGGACTCAATTTGGCTTTTGGAATAGGAGTGGCCTTTATCTATATCTTTTTTGATAAGGTCTTTGGGACCTTGGCAGAACAATCCGGTTTTTCACCACTTTTGGCCGTGATTATTCCTAACCTAATTTTTGGTGTATTTGGATTCTACATGTTGATGAAGGCCAAGCGATAAATCATCAATTTCATTGTACAGGAGTATCCGTTAAAGTTTTATATTTGTCCCCATTATATTTTAGAAATTGACATTCCATGGAGTATCTAGAATTTGAACTTCCCATTAAAGAACTTGAAGACCAGCTTCAAAAATGCATGATTATTGGGGAAGAAAGTGATGTTGATGTTAGTGAAACTTGCCTTCAGATAGAAAAAAAACTTGAAGAGACCCGAAAGGACATCTACAAGAATTTGACAGCTTGGCAAAGAGTGCAACTTTCCAGACACCCCAATAGACCCTATACCATGGATTATATCAATGCCATTTGCGGGGACACTTTTTTGGAACTACACGGGGATAGAAATGTAAAAGATGACAAGGCAATGGTCGGCGGATTAGGTAAAATTGGAGACCAAAGCTATATGTTCATTGGACAGCAGAAAGGATTCAATACCAAAACAAGGCAATACCGAAATTTTGGTATGGCCAACCCGGAAGGTTATCGTAAGGCTTTGCGATTAATGAAATCCGCTGAGAAATTTGGCATACCGGTGGTAACGCTGATAGATACTCCCGGAGCCTACCCCGGCTTGGAGGCAGAAGAAAGAGGACAGGGAGAGGCCATTGCCAGAAATATTCTTGAAATGACACGGCTCAAGGTTCCAATTATTTGCATTGTAATTGGAGAAGGAGCATCTGGTGGCGCCTTGGGAATTGGTGTGGGCGATAAAGTTTTGATGTTGGAAAACTCTTGGTACTCGGTCATTTCCCCTGAAAATTGTTCCTCCATTTTATGGAGAAGTTGGGAGTATAAGGAAAAAGCGGCCGAAGCGTTAAAATTGACTGCATCGGACAGTAAAAGGATCAAGGTCATTGATGAGATTGTCAAAGAGCCCCTTGGAGGTGCACACGCAAATAGGGAAAAAACTTTTGAGGCCGTCAAGAACAAGATTATAGCACATTACGAGGAATTGAAAAAGTTATCACCAAAAGAATTGGTAAAAACACGGATGGATAAATATGCCGATATGGGTGTATTCAACGGCTAATTCCTGTTTTCCAGAGGTTCCTTTTTTTTATTAGGATTTATTCCCATTTTTTTTTATGTTATTAACAGGTATCGGAAGTTATCAACATTATTTTTGTTGAATACCTGTGGAAATCGTATCAAGGAAAATTAAAGTTAACTAAAGGTTAATTAGCTACTTTCGTATTTATGGACAAGCCTAGCCCTATTGTTGGACATAGAATTGACAAGTCAACACTCATCAACCTCGAGAAGGGGAAAATACCTCCTCAAGCTGTTGATTTAGAGGAAGTTGTTCTCGGTGCAATGATGATTGACAAAAAGGGAGTGGACGAGGTTATTGATATTCTTCACCCAGATGTATTCTATAAGGATGCCCATCGATACATTTACGAAGCTATCTTCAAATTGTTTGAATCTTCTGAGCCAGTGGATTTATTAACCGTTTCTTCCCAATTGAAAAAGGATGGGAGGTTAGAAGCTGTAGGTGGTGACTTTTATTTGATAAAACTGACTCAAAAAGTGGCTTCATCGGCCCATATTGAGTTTCATGCACGAATAATTCTTCAGAAATATATTCAACGAAGCCTCATAAAGATTTCAAGTGAAATTATTGAGGATGCCTATAGCGAATCCACCGATGTTTTTGACCTGTTGGACAGTGCTGAGGCAAAACTATATGAGGTTACACAAGGCAATCTAAAACGTTCTGCTGAAACTGCATTGGATTTGGTGATTCAAGCCAAAAAGAAGATTGAAGAAATTTCCAACAAAGAAGGAACCAGCGGTATTCCTTCAGGATTTGACAAGCTGGATAAATTGACTTCAGGATGGCAACCCAGTGATTTGATTATTGTAGCGGCAAGACCAGGTATGGGTAAAACAGCATTGACGCTTTCCATGGCTAGGAATATTGCTGTTAATTCTGATATTCCAGTAGCGTTCTTTTCTTTGGAAATGTCTTCAGTCCAGTTGATAACCCGTTTAATTTCATCGGAAACTGGACTTTCTTCAGAAAAATTGAGAACAGGGAAACTGGAAAAACACGAATGGGAACAACTGAACGTAAAAGTAAAGTCTTTAGAAAAGGCTCCTTTGTTTATTGATGATACCCCATCACTTTCCATTTTTGATTTACGGGCAAAAGCAAGAAGGTTGGCCTCCCAACATGGTATACAATTGATTATCATTGACTATTTACAGTTGATGACAGCCGGGGGAAGTCAAAAAGGAGGAAATCGTGAACAAGAGATTTCCACAATATCCAGAAACCTTAAAGCGTTGGCCAAGGAATTGAACGTTCCAGTGATTGCGCTATCCCAGCTATCTAGGGCGGTTGAAACAAGGGGAGGAAGTAAACGACCTATTCTTTCAGACTTGAGGGAATCTGGGGCTATTGAGCAGGATGCGGATATTGTATCGTTCATCTATCGTCCTGAATATTATAAAATTGATGAGTGGGATGACGAAGAACGTACACCTACTCAAGGTCAAGCAGAATTCATTGTAGCCAAGCACCGTAATGGTGGATTGGATAATATTAGGTTAAAGTTTGTGGGTGCTCTGGGTAAATTTGATAACTTGGATGACTTTGACTCCCCGTTCGAGTTCCAATCGAAGATGAATGCGGATGAGGAAAACCCTTTTGCTCCTACCAGTTTGCCAAGTGCAAATGAGGCTTTTGGTAGTGCAATGAACAGCGATGAAGATGATCCAGACGACAACGACGTACCGTTTTAATAATATTACTTTACCATTTCGCGCAAAAGCGAGAAATCTTACCTTTCTTTTTCTTTTCTTTTTTCTTAAGTCTACAGCCTCCGTCATACTTATTCCGATGGATGCTGATGGTCAGGAAAATCATTTGAAAGCCTACGGTATTACGTATTGGGTGCTCACCAAACAGCAAAAGGTCCAGTGGTTGTTGAATTATCGTGGAGGTTCTTTCTTGTTACCAGATGGAGAGAATATTAGAAAAGAATGTCAAATTAGAGGAGTTTCTTTTGAAGTGCTCTCCGATGCAAAAGCTGAGCAAATTTTGGATGAAATCAGTAGCCCTTCTCAAAATCAGGATGCTGTTATTCTAGAAAAAGCCCCTAAAATAGCAGTGTATTCCCCAAAGGGGAATCAGCCTTGGGACGATGCGGTGACCATGGTATTGACTTATGCTGAAATTCCATACGTGACCGTTTATGACGAAGAAGTGCTGGATAATAAATTGGCACTTTACGATTGGTTGCACTTGCACCATGAAGATTTTACAGGACAATATGGAAAATTCTATGGAGCCTACAGAGCAGCTCCTTGGTACATAGAGGCCAAAAAAGAAGCAGAAGCTTTGGCAGAGAAATTAGGCTATTCCAAAGTTTCTGAAGAAAAGCGTGCGGTAGCCTTAAAAATTAGAAACTATGTAATTGGAGGAGGGTTTATGTTTGCCATGTGCTCTGCAACGGATAGTTTTGATATTGCACTTGCTGCTGAAAATGTAGATATCTGTGAACCAATGTTTGATGGCGACCCTTCAGAGGCCAACTATCAGGGGAAACTCGATTATGGCAATACATTTGCCTTTACCAACTTTGTTTTGGAAAGGAATCCGTTGCGGTATGAATTCTCATCCATTGATATGACCAATAAGCGCAGAAATGTTCCCAAAGAATCGGATTATTTTTCTTTGATGGAATTTTCGGCCAAATGGGACCCTGTTCCAACCATGTTGACGCAGAACCATACTTCTTTGGTCAAAGGATTTATGGGGCAGACCACTTCATTTACCCGTAGTGAGATAAAGCCAACGGTAATGGTATTGGGGGCGAATAAAATCAATGGTGAGGCTCGTTATATCCATGGTATAAAAGGAAAGGGGTTCTTTACATTTTATGGAGGACATGATCCTGAGGACTACCAACATAGGGTAGGGGACCCAAAAACTGAATTGGAGTTGCATCCAACCTCTCCAGGTTATCGCCTTATTTTGAACAATGTGTTGTTTCCTGCTGCAAGAAAGAAGAAGCAGAAGACCTGATTCAATTATTTACTTGTGAATCATAAGTGCTCTCAAAAATTTTATCAGCATTGGCAGATTCAAAGCCATCTCGTCTTTGTTTTCCCTTTAATTCGTGTGCAGGAATGTTTTTAAATTCTGGTAGGGCCAATCTTTCTGCAAATTCAACATAACTTCCAGGTACTTTGGTGGTTTCTCCATTGGCAAAGGTTGCGTCTACCATTTTAGCTACGGAGCTACTTTGTTTTAGAAGGCCATCTTTACTCTTTTTAAGTACCCCTCCTGAGTCGTTAAGCTTTATACCAATTTTTTGCAGAAACGTATTGAAGGCTTCCAAGGTGTTATAACCATTTTTTAGCTCATGTACACTTATGGTGTAGTGATTTAAATAGTATCGGTTATAAATTACCCATGCGGCATACTCACTGTGTTCCGCTAAGATGTTATAGTCCCTCAAGGTAGGAACTTGCCAAAGATTCTTATAAAAAAAGTCACCTACTTGAACCTCGTCATCAAGATTTAGATTGTCAACGGGATCATTGGTTATATTACAAGTGTAATTGAATATTATTTGCTGCGCATTTTCTGGCAAATCCCCTACACGAAGTTCACTAATAAATATTCTTGGAAATCGTGGTTCTGGGGGTGCATACCAATATGCATTAAGCTTTTTTTCTTTGAAAAAGTAATAGTCCATTTTTTTATACCCATAGTGCAGAAATATTTTTTCAAAAGATGCTATTCCTAGATTGGGGACTCCCAGCGTACGAAAGGCAATATGATCGTTTACGATTTCATTGGCATCGGAAATCACATTTTCTTTTATAAGTGCATTAGAAATTTTTTCGACATCCTTCACTTGAAGTTTGTAAGGCTCGAAAAGAGATTTCATTATAGAATCTAGTTTAGTGGAAGTATTAAAATTCATGGGTTTAAAAGAATTTAGATTTAATATCAAAATTAGATGTATTTTTAATCGACTTTAATTATTAATAAGTGTTAAGTAATAAGATTGACTAATCAAATTGATATACGACAGTTGGAATATTTTTTGGTCTTGGCCGAAGTATTACATTTTGGCAAAGCAGCCAAGGAGCTTCTAATTTCTCAATCTGCCTTAAGTCAACAAATACAGCGAATAGAAGTTGTTTTAGGGGTGCAGTTATTTGAAAGGACGAAACGAAGTGTGGTTTTAACAGATGACGGAAAACTATTCAAAATAGAAGCTCGAGCCATTGTGGGGCAATTTAGAAACTCTTTGGAAAGATGGCAATTAAGTCACGGCAGTTCTGCAAACTCCCTTAAAATAGGGTTTGTTGGTTCTAGCATGCAGGTTTTTCTGCCTTCTCTAATGCAAAAATTTACAAAGAAACATCCAACAATAAGGTTTCATTTGAATGAATTGGACAATAGAAGCCAATTAGAAAAACTTCAAAAGCAAGAATTGGATATTGGTTTTATAAGATCTACTGATATTCCATCAACTGTTAGATTGAAACTTGTGAGCAGGGATAATTTTTGTCTTGTGCTTCCAAAGAATCATGCAGTGAGCGAAGCAAACTTTAAAGGATTGAATCAATTTAAGGATGCATCTTTTATTCTTTATCCTAATGATGCCAGTAATATGTACTACAGGAAGATTATAGATATGTGTGCTTCATACAACTTTAATCCAAGAGTTACGCATAGATCCATTAGTGGTCCAACTATTTTTAGATTGGTTGAATTAAACTTAGGAATCTCAATAGTCCCAGAATCATTGATAAACCAAAAAACTAGCGGTGTTAAAACAATTATTTTGAAAAATGAACCTTTTAAAACCGAATTGTACGCGGTATGGAACAAGTTTTTCACGAATGATTCATTGAAACACTTTTTAGAAATACTACCTTCTTTGAAAATATAGCAAAAGAAAATAGAGGTTAGAGGTTAAGCGTATTTGGGATTATTAATTTTTTTCTGGGTAGTGATAAGTTTGAGATAATAATCGCAATCTTGCGATTGAAGTTATCCGAACATTACTATCAAAATTGTTTTCACTTTTTGTAACAATAATACTTATAGGAGCTTCTCCAAAACTTTTTCTACTCCAAATTCATTATTGCTGGCGGTGGTATATTGTGCTACTTTGTGTACGTTGGGATGCGCATTGGCCATGGCAAAGCTATAATCTGATAATTGTAACATCTCCAAGTCGTTATTGTAATCTCCAAAAACCATGATTTCATTGGATGCAATACCATATTGCTGCATCAATTTTTCAAGAGCAAAACCCTTGTGGGCATTCTGGTGAGAAACATCTACCCAATTAGAACCAGATACTTTTACTTTTAGTTGGTCTTCCAAATGACTTACGGCTGGATAAATGTATTTCTCTGAGCTATCAAAATGATATATGGCAACCTTAAGTACGTCATCTTCCACTTTTGTTTGGTCAACTACCACCTCAAACTCAGAATAATATTCCTTGAGCATTTCAATAAATGCGCTAGATTCTCCATTAACATATGCATTGTCCTTGCTGCAAAGTACGGGATGTGCATTTTCTACTGAAGATATGGCGGATAAGATGGTATGAACGTTGGTTTGGTCAATAGGAGTGGTTAACAATACCTTTTCCATTTGTTTCACATAAGCACCATTTTCAGAAATAAAAATAATATCATCTTGAATGGTTTTTAGTTTATCGACCATGCTATGGTATTGTCTTCCGCTGGCCGCAACAAATTTGATGTTCCTTTTTTTAAGCTCATCAAAAATTTCAAAGAATTGATTGCTTACCTCGTGGTTGGAATTCAATAGCGTGCCATCCATATCGGTAACCACCATTTTGATTTGTGATAAATCCATCTTCGTAAAATTAAGCTTCAAAGTTATTTTTTATTGCGAAAACAAAGCTCCTTCAATGGTAAAGTTTGCATTAATTTAGCAGGATTGATTTTAGATTTCATGAATTTTTATCAGAAAGAAATTAGGTTGAAGGCGTATTCCAGAGGGTTTCATTTAATAACAAACATTGTGCTGGAGGCCATTCCAGAAATAGGTGAAATTGATACTGGTATATTGCAAGTTTTTATAAAACACACATCCGCTAGCTTAACAATTAATGAAAACGCTGACCCTACGGTAAGAATGGATTTTGAGAGTCATATGAACCACATGGTTCCAGAAAATAGACCCTATTACAAGCATAATTATGAGGGGCCAGATGATATGCCCGCCCATATAAAAGCTTCTTTAATGGGGGCATCGGTTCAAATTCCAATATCAAAAGGTAGGCTCAATATGGGAGTTTGGCAGGGGATATATTTATGCGAGCACAGGAACAATGCTTCTGGCAGGAAATTGGTCTTGACCGTTTTTGGCAATTGAGCGAAGTAAGTTCTTTATTGATTTTTGAAAATAAGGAATAAAAAAAGCTCCTTTTAAGGAGCTTTTTTTGGGAGGGTCATATAGTGTTATTCCTGCTTCGTGAATCGCATTACTTCAACATTTTCATTAGCTGGATTGCCTAAATAGAGTAAAAGTTCTTCATTCTTGATTTCAAAGGACTTTCCTTTGAGGAAATTCAGATAATACTCCGATTCAACGATATTGTCACGTTGATTGATGCTGGCCATTTCGGTCGTGATCATATCCTTATTCTCGATAATTAGCCCTTCTTGTTCATTAAACGTGAAACTTCCAGCATATTCATTGACCACCGATTTTCCGGAATAGGAAGCCTTTTGGTCTTCAATGTCCCAGAATTCCAAGGTTATCTTATTTTCATATGCTTTTTCAAATGGCCTTAAGGTATAGTTGGTGAATGTCCACTGGGAATCGTCCAATGTTTTTACCACCGCCGTCAATTTTGCATATGGATCGGTACCTACATTGGAATCTTCATTTTTTTCGCATGAAGCAAAAGCAAGAAAGCATACCACACATAGAACAAAGGATTTGATTTTTTTCATAGCATTTTATTTATAAGGTTTCTGGGAAGATACATACCCCGCTTTTCAGTTGCGCAATTAAAAGTTAAGTTTTGGGAGCGGACATAAAAAAACCGCCAATTTTGGCGGTTTTAATAAGCGGGGTAAGTTTATATATTGATTTTTATTTTACTCTTTCAACGATAGCTTTGAAAGTATCGGGATGGTTCATGGCCAAATCGGCAAGAACTTTTCTGTTAAGCTCTATACCGTTGGATTTCACTTTTCCCATGAACTGAGAGTATGACATTCCGTGCATTCTGGCACCTGCGTTGATACGGGTAATCCATAGTGCTCGGAAATTACGTTTTTTGTTTCTTCTGTCACGGTAAGCATAAAGCATTGCTTTTTCTACCGCATTTTTGGCTACTGTCCAAACGTTTTTACGTCTTCCAAAGTAACCTTTGGCTTGCTTCATCACCTTTTTTCTTCTGGCTCTAGAAGCTACTGAGTTTACTGATCTTGGCATAATGTTTCATTTTTTTGTAGTAGGCGTCCTGATTTTTCAGGAACTTTTGAGGGCCTAACTCCAGGGTTAAAAATTAATGTACCGATTTAAAAAACAATTATTTTAGTCGTAATTGTTCCTTAATACTGTTGACATCTGACTCGTGAACTAACGTAGAGTGTGTCAATTTAAGCTTACGCTTTTTAGACTTTTTAGTCAAAATATGACTTTTAAAAGCGTGCTTTCTTTTGATTTTACCAGAACCGGTAAGCTTAAAACGCTTTTTAGCACTGGATTTTGTTTTCATCTTAGGCATCTTCCTATTGTATTTATCTCCGCTTATATAAACTGAACAAAGTTCAGGTATTTACTTTTTATTGGTCTTTGGAGCAATGAACATGGTCATTCTTTTTCCCTCCAACTTTGGCATTTGTTCCACTTTACCAAGTTCTTCAAGTTCTTGGGCCAATCTCAACAACAAAATTTCACCTTGGTCTTTGTAGACGATGGAACGTCCCTTAAAAAACACATAGGCTTTGAGTTTGGCACCATCCTTTAAGAATTTCTCAGCATGGCGTTTTTTGAACTCATAGTCATGGTCATCTGTTTGCGGACCAAAACGTATTTCCTTTACAATAACTTTAGTGGCCTTGGCCTTCATGGCCTTCTCCCTTTTCTTTTGTTCGTAGAGGAATTTCTTATAATCAATGATCTTACAAACTGGAGGATTGGCTTTGGGAGAAATCTCAACAAGGTCCAACTCCAATTCATTGGCTTTTTCCAAAGCTTTTGATATAGGGTAAACCCCTACTTCCACGTTGTCCCCAACAAGTCTTACCTCAGGGGCCGTAATTTTGTCATTGATATTGTGAGGGTTTTTGTTTTCCCTCCTAGGCTGGGGCCTAAATCGTCTTCGTATTGCTATGGCTTACTATTTTAATTAAACTAAATTTTTTAGAACGACTTTAAGGTACTATTTATTTCAGTAGATACCAAGTCGGCAAATTTTTCGATGCTTAAACTTCCAACATCTTCCCCTCCATGTCTTCTCACGGAAATGGTTCCGGATTCCTCTTCTTGTTCTCCAACAATCAGCATGAATGGAATTTTTTTCAGCTCAGCTTCACGGATTTTCTTCCCAACCGTTTCATTCCTATTATCAATGAGCGCGCGAATTTCGTGATTTTCCAGCGAATTCAAAACTTTTTCTGCATATTTTTCATGTTTCTCGCTGACAGGCAACACAGTAGCTTGGGTAGGGATAAGCCAAAGCGGGAAGTTTCCACCCGTATGTTCCAATAATATAGCAACAAACCGCTCTAGGCTGCCGAAAGGGGCTCGGTGTATCATTATTGGTCTATGAAGCTCATTATCATTGCCTTTGTAGGTGAGGTCAAATCGCTCTGGTAAATTATAATCTACCTGAATTGTTCCTAATTGCCAGCTTCTGCCCAAGGCATCTTTGACCATGAAATCTAATTTAGGTCCATAAAAAGCAGCTTCTCCTTCTTCAATTATAAAATCCAAACCTTTATCCCTTGCAGCAGAGATAATGGCGTTTTCTGCTTTTTCCCAATTTTCTGCTTCACCAATATACTTATCCAAGTTCTTCATATCGCGTATAGAAACTTGGGCTTTAAAATTATTGAAACCTAGTGAGTTAAAAACATATAATACTAAATCGATTACATTTTTAAATTCTTCATCTAGTTGTTCTGGTGTGCAAAAAATATGGGCATCATCTTGTGTAAAACCTCTTACCCTTGTTAGACCATGAAGTTCTCCACTTTGCTCATATCTATAAACTGTGCCAAATTCAGCGTAGCGTTTGGGTAAATCTTTATAGCTGAAAGGTGAGCTGTTATAAATTTCACAATGGTGAGGGCAGTTCATGGGTTTTAACAGAAATTCCTCATCTTCTTTTGGCGTATGTATGGGTTGAAAGCTATCTTCACCATATTTGGCGTAGTGCCCAGAAGTTACGTATAGGTCTTTTTGTCCAATGTGTGGCGTGACAACCATTTCGTAACCTGCTTTCTTTTGAGCTTTCTTTAAAAATTGCTCCAAACGCTCACGTAATGCTGCTCCTTTTGGAAGCCATAAAGGAAGACCTTGTCCCACTTTCTTTGAAAAAGTGAATAATTCCAACTCTTTGCCCAATTTTCTATGGTCTCGTTTTTTTGCCTCTTCCAAGAGTGCAAGATATTCGATGAGCTCTTTTTGTTTTGGGAATGAGATGCCATAAACACGTGTCAGTTGCTTGTTGTTCTCGTCTCCTCTCCAATAAGCGCCGGCTACACTCAGTATTTTGATTGCCTTGATAATTCCGGTATTGGGAATATGTCCTCCACGGCATAAATCTGTAAAAGTGCTGTGGTCACAAAAAGTAATACTGCCATCCTCCAGATTTTCTATGAGCTCTAGTTTATATTCATTGTGTTGTTCTTTGTAGTAGGAAAGAGCATCTGCTTTGGATGCACTTCGCATTTTATAATCATGTTTTCCTCGTGCAATTTCTAAAGCTTTCTTTTCAATTTGAGGAAAGTCCTTTTCAGAAATAGTGTGGTCCATGAAATCAACATCATAGTAAAAGCCGCTTTCAATGGCAGGTCCTATGGTCAATTTAATCCCTGGGTACAATTCTTCCAAAGCTTGCGCAACCACATGCGAAGTGGAATGCCAGAAAGCCTTTTTTCCTTCATCATTGTTCCAAGTATATAATGTTAGTGAGCCATTAGTCGTAAGCGGAGTTGTGGTTTCAACCGTAGTATCATTAAATTTTGCTGAAATAACATTTCTGGCCAATCCCTCACTGATGCTTTTTGCTATTTCAATGGGAGTTGTGCCTTCTGAAACTTTCTTTACCGCGCCATCGGGCAATGTGATTTCTATCATTAGGTCTTGTTGCTTTTTTATGGTGCGCAAAGATACTATCTTGAGTTGATGCTTACAATAGTATGTGTTTTCAATTCCTATTAAGTTTTCAATCAGTGACTTAGTAATATGTAACTAGGATCGGGCAAGATATTGAATGATATTTTTGAATTTAAATAATTGAAAATCAATATTTTGTATTTTTTTTCATCTTTTTTTTGATTTTGTTTTGTGGAATCATTTAAACCTCTTTATATTTGCACCCGCTTAGCTGATAAGGCTGGGTGTTGACGGAGGGGATATTTGGTCATGAGGGCCAAT
>NZ_JABFNN010000013.1 GCF_013090115.1 Flagellimonas amphidinii | reverse complement strand
GGCCACCATAGGGCCTATGGTCTTTGTAATGGTATCTTCAATAGGGCGGTATAGCCTTCCGCTTGCCACCCAATCGGTATAAAGAAGTTTTTGTTCGCCATGTTGCGTTACAAAAGTAGCTTCATTACCAATGATATTCTTTCTGAATGGCTCAAAATAGTGCTCCATTTTTTCTCCTTTTCGGTTTAATTAAAATAATACACTCTCGTAATGTCATTTATTTGATTCGAAATCTAAAAAAAACTTTTCCGACTTAAGGAATACCCGAAAGAAAACCTCGTGCACCTCAATTTAGAACTTTTTAAAATCGATCTATGTTTCGTTCAAAATTCTTCTGAGTTCGCCATACGCCTGCGACTTTAGCGTTTTAACCGTTTGCAATTTTATCTGCATTCGATCCGCAATTTCTTGATTTCGCAACCCATTAATCATATACACTATTACTTGCTTTTTACGCTCAGGCAACAAATGAACTGCCTTATGCAAGGTATATGACACCTCCAGATTATGCTTTAATTCGTCAAGATGGGTTGAGTTTTCTGCTTCTGCCAATAGTTTTTCGGAATGGTTTTTTTTAATTTTTTGGTGTTTTATATGGTTAAGACATTTGTTCTTTACCGCGGTATAAAGGAAAGAGCGAAGACCATTTTCATTATGAAATGAACCTTTATCTTTCCAAAGATTCAAAAACACCTCTTGCACCAAATCTTCACTATCATCAATAGAAACCATAAACCGCGTTGCAAATACAACCAAAAGTTTATAGTATTTATCAAAAATAGAACTAAGTACTATTTTATTATCGATAGAGATTTGACCGGTCAATTACTAAAGTAATTATGTGAATTTAGAAGACAAGTGAAAGAAAAGGGTTTCTTCTCTTAAAATACCTTTAGATTGGAAACCCTCTATTATACCCTAAATATTTACTCGGGTGACACCAATAATTGTCCATCAAAAGAGAATTCACCCTCAGCGTAAAATTCATAATCCACTGCTATCTCTCCAGAGATTTCATCATAGGTTCCTCCAAGAATTAAAAGTTCGAAGTTTTCTCCTTCAAAGCAGTTCCAAGTTTGTTGACCACCAGATACCGTACCTGATGTTGCTTCATCACTTGACGGGTTTAAAGTTATTTCAAATTCTGGCATATTTTCGCAACCATAACCAAGCACATCTCCTTTAATCAAAAGTTTTCCGCAACTGGCCACTCCTTCTGCCTGACTTGTACTGAACCCCACATCTTCAGCATTTAAATTTCCTGACCAAATGCTCGTGTCAACAGTAGATTCACAATTTGGCGTAATGATTAATTGCCCATCAAAAGAGAATTCTCCTTCAAAATAAAACTCATAACCTATCTGAATTACTCCTGTTGTTTCATTATAAGTTCCATCAAATGGAAAATCCAAGGCAAAATTCTCTCCCTCAAAGCATTCCCAAGATTGTTGGGTGCCATTGACAGTTCCTGTTGTAGCTCCTTCGCTATCAGGTGTAAACGTCAATACGATTTCTGGTACCAGTTCACATCCATAACCCAAAATATCCCCTTGAATTATTAGTTGATCGCAAGAAGGGGATGGCAATCCTACCGCTGGACTCGTACCGAATCCAACATCTTCAGAATTTAAATTGCCCGTCCAAGTAAATACATTGAATATTGGGCTTGGACATGCCGTGGTCGCCTCTTCTACGGTTATTGTAATATTCATGTTTTCAGCAACATTATCTTTTGAGACCGTTACCGTGCCTTGTACTTGGGTTTCTGCAATAAAGAGTGATTCATCGGCTACGGTTAGCACACCGGTAACTGCGTCTAAACGCATGGAATTCTCAGGGGTTTGCGAAGCGAACTCAAAACTAACAGTTCCCTTGTTTGAGGTACCTTGTACGATACCAAGAGTATCGCCTATAATAACTTCCCCTTCTTCAATTGTCAAGTTAAAATCGCTAGTTTGGACCACCAATGGTTTAGAGTCATTAACCAGTTCAAACTGGTCTTTATCGTCACAGCCCCAGTTCAATAGAAGGACTGCCATAAACAATACCTTTGTTATATATGTCTTATTTCTTTTCATAATGTTTTGTTTTAGTCCCTTGGGTTTTGTTCGATTTCCGGATTTAATAGAATATACTTCTGAGCAATCGGGTAAGCCCAGTTAAGGCTATTGGGTTCTAAAGTGTACGTAACACCATCGTATTCGTGTTCCAAAGTGATATTGTCGTTGTCAAAACGATTGTATCTCTTTAAATCGAACAGTCGTTCCGGTTGCCCCAATAGTTCGCGTCTGCGTTCAGCTTTAACAAAAGTCAAAAGCTCGTTTTGATTGGTAATGTTAACATTAGTATAGGTTCCTGTCTCATATCGCATTGAGCGTAAATTATTCAGTGTAGTGTTCGCCTCGGAAATATTGCCCAACCTTGCCTCGCACTCTGCCTTTATCAACAATAAATCCGGAGTATTGATCCCCACATGGATCATTCTACCGAATGATCGAGTATAGAAGGAATAATCCACTCTTTCTTCTATTTCATCTGTATCGATTAATATTTCCATGGATTCGAAAGAACGTGAACGCAAGTCTTCAGCTTCATACAAATCAGTGATAAGGCTATTTTCAACAATAATGGTAAAGTTACTCTCCGGACCAGCAGTTTCTTTATACCAAATTACTTCATCATCTTCACTGCCAAATGGGTAAAGTAAGCCTCCAAAAACATCATCGTCTACATCGATATCGGTATTCATATCCCTAATGGTATTATACAGTTCAAGTGCATCGTCGGCCTGTTCCAGAGCTTTGTCATATTCGGCCTGGTACAGGTAAACTTTTGCCAAAAGGCTCAATGCACCAGCCTTAGAAGGTCTAAAACGTAATCCTATGGTGTTGGCATTGGGTAAATAATCAATACTGGTGGTAATGTCTTCAATAATGTAGTCATAAACAGTTTTAACAGATGCCCGAGTCAAATCGACCCCCTCAAGTTCTACCCCTTCCCGAATCGGTACCCCCAAATCTGTATCAGCGGTGGTTGCATTATAATGAACACTATATAAATTCACCAAATTAAAATAGGCGAACGCCCTGTGTAATCTTGCCTCAGCTTTAAGTTCATTTTTTTCATTTTCTGAGGCATCTACATTATCCAAGCCTTGTAAAATGATGTTCGAAGTATAAATCTGGTTGTAGTAATTGCTCCAATCCGTATCTTCTTGGGTCACTAAATAAAACGCATCTTGAAAGGTATATGCTGCTAAAGAATTATTTTCAAAGCCCATGCTAATTGCAATATCCCTAGTAAAACTTATATCATCGTTTAAAAAGAACGATTCGTATTGCGACCCTACAAATCCATTACTCTTTTCATTTGTTTCCACTTGATCCAACATCAATCTGTAATCGTCTAATGTAGATGGAATTATAGTTCCTTTTTGTTGAAAATCGAGGTAATTTTCCCTTGTGCATCCGACCAGGGCCATTAATCCTATGGTTATTATTAAAATCTTGGTTTTCATATGAATGACTTAAATTTTTAAATACTTTGATACCCAACCCTTTTTGGTTGGTAAGAGTTGTTTTTGTTTTTTATCCTTGTTGCGAACATGCCTAAAATGATGTTCTAATACCCAAGGAACACATAGGGATCATTGGAATTAAAGTGTTATTGGGGTCAACATCCCATTTATTAAAATTCCATACCTTTAGGTTATTGCCTTGTAGTGAGATACTTAAATCATCTACCCCTAACCTTGATTTTAAATTCCTATCGAATTGGTAGCTCAAAATAATTTCTTGTAAGATGATGTTGGAAGCATCGTCTACAAACTTATCCGAGCTTAAATATTGAGAAGTACCATTACTGGTGTAATCATAGTAAGCTGGTGAGAACTTATCATTAAAAGTGGTAATCAATGCAGGAGTATCGGTAAAGTTCTCATCACCCGGTTTTTGCCATCGTTTATCAAAATCCTTAAATGTATTACTCCCATTAAAAGAACCAGGGTTATACACATCGGAAAATCGGAACACATGACCTGCCTGAAAAGAAAACAATGTTCGTAAGGCAAAGCCTTTATAAGCAAAGTTATTCATCCACGACCCGTAATAAGGAGCAATCAGTGTACCCTCGCTAATAAGGGCCTCTGAGCTTTCTACCGCAGTATTGTAATCCAAAATATTATTGTTCTCGTCGAAGAACTGTGCATAGCCTCTACTATCTAGACCTGCGTAATTATAGCTATGAATCGTTTGCAAAGGTTTGCCCAATATGGCAACCTGACCAAGAACAAGTCCTTCCAAATTGGTACCCGTATCATTATCAAGATCGGTTACCTTATTGCTGTTATAACTAAAATTAAATCTGGTCGAGTACTTAAAAGCATTATTCCTGAACAGGTTTACATTTAAGTCTACATCGACCCCTTCATTTTTAAGCGCCCCGATGTTCAATAACGATTCTGATACGCCAACGGTAGAATTCAACAACTGATCTACCAATAAATCTTCACTGTTTTTTCTATAGTATTCAATTGTGGAAGAAATGGTACCGTTGAACAAGCTAAAATCCAATCCTAAATTAATGGTTCTGGTCTTTTCCAGGCGTAATGTTGGGTTGGGCACTGTATTAACATAACCATAGGGGATATTCGAGAAATTCGGACTCGTAGAATTACCAAGTCCCAACTGAAGGAAAGGGCTGGTTTCCAAGTTCACATTACCATTGGTGCCATAAGTAGCCCTAATGCTTAATTTATCTATAGATTCCGAATTAAAAAAACCTTCATTGTGTATATTCCATTTTAAACCAGCCGAATATAGGGGCACGTTTCTATACTCATCTGATTGACCGAAGAGATTGGTATCATCCATTCGGGTACTTGCAGTAAGTGTATATTTATTGGCATAGGTATACGCTGCATTTGCAAAGTATGAAAGGAATCGATTTTCGACAAAGGCATATTCGGTTGGATCGGGTATTGGTTCTGTAAACCCTTGAAAATACAAGGGAAAATCAAATTGTGTAGAGAAATCTGGGTTGACATACGTCTGGGCCTGTTCGTTAAATCCATAACGTACGGCACCTCTTTGTTCGCTTATGGTCTTTCTTACCTCATACCCTGCCAACGCATTTATTTGATGAAGCCCATCATTATACGACCTGTCAAAATTCAGCTGCGTTCTAAAAGTGTGCGCGGTAAGATTTGTTTCCGAAAAATAGGCTGTACTTCCCTTTTTTATCGGTTCTTCCGTAATGGTCAAATTGGTTGGGTCATATACGGATGTGGTCCGGGCAAAATAATTGTATGCGGCCCGGGTCCAATAGCGGTTACGGTTCAGAATATTCTCCCCCCTTCCCCATGTAGACTCCAACTGATAAAGGCCTTCTAAACTCAAACCTTCCGTTATGTTGTATGTTAAGGCGGTTTGCAACCTTAAATCCACATCCTTATAGGTATTGTTATTGTTATCGAACTCTTGCATAATGTTATAGGTAAAGGGTTCAAACCCCTTTGCTTCAAGAAATTCAGAAGCTATGGTTCCAGATCCACCTATCATGGCATCATAACTTCTGTCTTCCTTCAATATATTTCCGCTAAATGGATAACCGGTTATAAAATCCTTCATTTCAATATGTCGTTGTCCCAATGCAGCATTTATTGAACTGCTCAAATCGATATCGACGGGAAGCAAATGGTCTTTACCGAAAGAAGCGTTCACATTGGTTCGTAAATGCAACTTTTTATGCAACTCGATATTGAGGTTTACGTTTGTTAATATCTGATTCGATTTTTCGGTAATATAATGCCCCTCATTTCTATTATAGAGAATGGAGGCCCTATAATCGTTCTTTTCGCCACCCCCGGAAATTACCATATTGTACTGTGTTCTTAATTGGGGCCTTAAAATCAATTGACTATATTCATCGCGCACATCAATGGATTTAAGAGCCTCGATTTTCGAATTTGCTTGAGCTTCGGTAATCTCTCCATTGCCATATGCCGATAATATCTTATTAATCGGGGTCAATTCTGCCATATTGGATCCATTAATGAATTCAGCGCCAGGCTGAAAGGCATCTGATGTAAAAGTCAAACCGTTGTCATTATACGCTTTTGCGTAATCGATTTGTGTGGAAGTAGAAGCTAAATTGTTCTTTTTCAAATTGGGTCGAGGGGAATAAAAGGAATTCACCGAAATATCTATACGCGGTTTGTTAGAGGTGTTCGCTTTTTTGGTAATCACTACAATTACCCCATTAGTGGCCCGAATACCCCATATAGATGCTGCTGCTGCATCTTTCAATACCGAAATACTGGCCACATCATTTGGATTAATAGTGTTTAAACCTCCTTGAATTGGAAAACCATCGACGACAATCAAAGGGTTTTTGTTTGAATTGATCGTACTCAAGCCCCTGATAATAATGGGATTTTCTTCATCGTTGGGATTAAACTGTACCCCAGTGACCTCACCCCTCAGTTTATCCAAAGCGTTGGGAGCTGCCTTTTTGTCCAACAGATTTTGGTTTAGGTTTCCAAAAGAACCGGTTGCCCTGTCTTTTGGGAGCTTTTGGTATCCTGTACTTACCAATTCGACTCCTTGAAGCTCCAATGAGGTAGGAATCATCTCGATTATATACTCAGGTTCCTCGCCCACTATCACTTCTAGTGTCAAAAAACCAATATAACTGAACACCAATGTATCTCCTTGAGCTGCATCTATTTCGAAGTTTCCATCAAAATCGGTCGTAACGCCCCGTTGAGTTCCTTTAACAAGAATGCTGACCCCGCCTAATGGAATTCCATTATTGTCGATAACAACTCCTGTAATTTGTTGTTGCACTTCATCTTGAACAATATCTTTCTTTTGCTCGTTATCTTTATTGGTTTCAATGTCTTTCTTCAACTTTAAGATAATCTGTTTGTCCAAAACCAAAAAGTCCACATTCGTGTCCTTGAACAAACCGTACAATATTCTTCCAATATGCTGCTTTTCGGCTATCACTGAAACCTTTCTCTCAAGATTTATATACTTGTTGTTATATAAAAAATTAAACCCGGAAAGTTCTTCAATTTTATTAAAGACACTGCCCAACGTTTGATTTTCCATGTCGAGACTCAAAACGGCCTTCTGGGAATATACTTCGGCATGCAATTGAAGCATTACCGCCAATAGAAGAGTATATGTAATTCTCATTTTCAGACTAGGTTTGAGCATATGGGATACATTCAATAATGCATCCGTGCACTTTTTTTTCATAATTTAGGTTGCTTTTTAAGGTTAATTATTACTTTACTTGGTATCGGGAGCATGTTGCCGCATGCTTCCGATTTTATTTTTCAATTATTATAATGTCTTCATTGGCGATGTAATTAAATCCGTAGCTTTTACTGAAATAGTTCATAATTTGGTCGATGCTTTCTTTATCGAAACGTGCCGTAAATCGCTCATTGCTTATATCGGGCAATGTGTTGATTATTTTGATATCGTGATGTCTTTCCAATATTTTCAATATTTCGTCGAACGATGTACTGGTGAACACAATCTCATCATCCATCCATGCGGTAAACCGTGATACGTCCACCACTCTTTTTTCCATAGTTTGGGACGCTTTGTCCCAAACCGTTTGATCATTGGGTTCGAGCAAAAATTCCCCATTGGAATTATTCACTTTTACCGAACCTTCACGTAAGGTGGTATACACTTGGTTATCTTCCCGATAGGCACTAACATTGAACTCGGTTCCTAAAACTTCTATATCAAGTTCTGCCGTATTGACGGTAAAGGGCCTTTTTGCATCTTTCGACACCTCAAAAAAAGCTTCCCCTTCTAACGAAACGGTGCGATTTTCTTTTCCGGCAAACGAAACCGGATATGTTAAACTACTGCCCGAATTGAGGTGTATTCGGGTGCCATCGGACAATAGTAACTGAAAATGCTTTCCGTATGGTACTTCCAAGGTATTGATCGCCATTGATTCCTTGGCGTTTTCATAACTGACCACACCGTTCTCAACAGTACCCACTACTTCTTGGTTTTTTTCGAGCAGACTATCTTTTATACTGTAAATAAGTTCTTTATGACTTCCGTCGCTAAAAACAATTCTTACCCTATTCTCATCAGCAGGGGCCACTTTTTCCGTACTGGACATCTTCCATATAAAAAATAATCCAAGGGGAATGGCCAAAACCGCCGCCCATTTATAAATGTGATTTATGGTTATCCTGTTTTCCTTCGGTAAACTGTCTATTTTGACAAAGGTCTTGTGAAGTGCACTATGGGTATCAAATTCCCGATTGGTGGATTTTAACAGATAATCTTCTTTGACCATCTCTTTGAAGACCTCTGCATTCCCTTCCTTTTTTAGAAGTTCCTCCAAAACATCCATCTCTTCTTCTGAAATGTTTTTTTTAAGATATTTATTTATTAAACCCAATAATTCAGGAATCGACATTACGCTATCATTATTTTTACGTAGGACGCATTGCTGTTAAAAAACCCTTACCCTATTGTTAATTTTTTTATATATTTAGCTGATTTTGTTGATTTTTTTTGAAAAAAGTCAATACAAATGATGCCTATGTACGAGAATGATGAAAAACTTATCAACGCGATTAAAAAAGGTGATAAAACTGCCTATGCCGTTTTGTACAGGGCTTATTACAATAAATTATGCACCTATATATATTCCCTTGACGAAGACGGAAAAAGGGCAGAGGACATCGTACAAGATGTGCTTTTGAAACTATGGGTGAATAGGGCCGATCTAAAAATATATAGTTCGTTGAATGCTTTTTTGTACAGAACGGCCCATAATGCCTATTTGGACTTTTACAGAAAAGATAAAAGAAGATACGCCTTACTACGGGAACTTCGAATAGAGGCTACCATTGAGTTTGAAGCTACTGATAATGAGGAAAAAGAAACGAAATTGTCTCGACTTCGTAACATAATAAATCAGTTGCCCCAAAAAAGAAAAGAGATTTTTATACTTAACAAGTTTCAGAATTTTAAGTACAAGGAAATCGCACAGATGCGAAATATCTCTGAAAGGACAGTGGAAAGCCAAATACGCAAGGCTATGAGCACAATACGCAAGGCGGTTTCAAAAAATAATTAAAAAAGTCAGTACCTCTATAATACCTTTTCAATTTTCAGTTGTTTTATCTAAAACAACAAAATTGAAACTAGGTGAATACACCCCGATCCAGTTTTTTTAAAAAATGGTTTCCTGAAAATGAGCCGACCAACAGGTTACTCGATAAGGAGTTGGACAACTTGGTCGAGCAATGGGAAAAAGATGGTTTGGTCAATGATTTGGTCGAATTTGAAAAACTAAATTCTTCCGAAGCGTTCCATAAACTTTCAAAAAAGATCGATTCACAACCGAGGGTGCTGCATCTAAATCAGGTCTTGAAATATGCAGCTATCTTTTTGCTCACCATTACGGGTGGCTATTTGCTCAATCTACTTTTGTTTCCTCAAGAAGAAATTAAGGTTCATAACGATAGGGTCGTACTTAGTATGGGCAATACCTCTTCGACCATTCTGACCTCAGAACCAAATATTATATATGATGAGGCCGGCAATGCCATTGCCAGAGGAAGTGTTGACAAACTCAACTATTTTCAAACAACAAATCCAAAAGAACACCAACACGGGTACCATACCCTAAAAGTACCTTTTGGTAAAACCTTCGTTTTAGAATTGTCAGATGGCACAAAAATCACCTGTGATTCAGGTACAACCCTCAAATATGGAATAAACCACAACGGCACAACCGAACGAAGTGTAACATTGGAAGGACAAGCCTATTTTGATGTTGCAAAAAACAACGGCACCCCTTTTATGGTAAGTACCAAGAATATGGATGTTGTTGTTTTGGGAACACAGTTTTCGGTAAGTACTTATATAGAAAACCCAACAAAAGCGGTATTGGCCGAGGGGGTAATCATGGCCTTATCCAAAAACAGAAACGACACCCTGATTTTAGCGCCCAACCAAATGGTTGCAATTGACGGAGCCGATGAAAAACTCCTAAAATCAAACGTTGATTTAGAGAAACATCTGGCATGGCTTTCCGGCAGACTCAATTTTACCAAGGTAGGGTTCAACACCATCATAAAAACCCTCGAACGAAAATATGGTGTTACCATCACCAATACCAATGAAAATTTAAGCAAACAGGTTTTCACTGCAAAATTTGAACATGAGACCATTTCGGAGGTCATGAACGCCTTTCAAGTCGAAGCAGGTTTTGAATATACCGTAAATGGCGAGGGAGCCATTACCATAAAATAAATTGAATTGAATTGAAATGAAACCAATGGCTCTAATCCAGCATACAATGAAAATACAAAGACATTCCCTTATACCCTTCATCCTACTTCTAGGGCTTTGGAACTCCGGTTTTGCCCAAATCCTAGATCCCGTAAAATGGAATACGGCAGTTGAAAAACTATCAGAAGACCAGTATGAGCTAAAAATAACAGCCAAAATAGACAGGGGTTGGCACTTGTATTCCCAAGATGTTCCCAAAGACGGACCAATAGCCACCTCCTTTGTTTTTGACGATGATGCCGCATACAAACTAGTAGAGCATGTTAAGGAAGAAAAGGGGAAGACGATCAACGACCCTATATTTAAAATGCGCATCAAATTTTTTGAAAAAAAGGCTGTTTTCACCCAAATTATTACAGCAACCGCCGCATTGGACAAGGTGACGGCCACCGTTGAATATATGGTCTGCGATGATACACGGTGCTTGCCGCCCACAGCCAAAGAATTGACTTTTGCCCTAACAAAAAAGTCAGTGGTAACCACCGAGGCACAAGACCAAGTAATCAGTGATATTGACAATGCATCCACTAACATTCAACTTTACGGTTTTTCCACCGAAGAACTTACCGCATACAATGCAAAGGCATCGAAAAACGTATTGAGCGGCCCTGTACAAAATGAAGAAAACAGTGGCTCCTTTTTAGGGATATTCGGTCTTGGTTTTTTAGGGGGATTGCTCGCACTTTTAACGCCATGCGTTTTTCCTATGATTCCGCTAACGGTAAGCTTCTTTACCAAACAGGGCGGCACTGATTCAAAGGGCGGGTTTTTTAAGGCCCTGTTGTATGGTTTTTTTATACTGCTGGTATACCTTATTCTAAGTGTACCGTTTCATTTATTGGATTCTGTTAATCCGGATATTTTAAACGAGATATCGACCAATGTTTGGTTAAACCTCATCTTTTTTATCATATTTCTATTCTTTGCTTTTTCCTTCTTCGGGTATTATGAGATTACGCTTCCATCGAGTTGGACATCAAAGACAACAAGCAATGAAAATATCGGAGGTTTTTTGGGCATCTTTTTTATGGCGTTGACCTTGGCCCTGGTTTCGTTTTCCTGTACCGGTCCCATTTTAGGGTCGCTATTGGCAGGGTCTTTGTCCTCTAGTGGAGGCGCTTGGCAGTTAACTGCCGGAATGGGCGGTTTTGGTCTGGCATTGGGTTTGCCCTTTGCCCTGTTTGCCATGTTCCCCAATATGATGAATGCACTGCCTAAATCCGGTGGATGGTTAAATACTACAAAGGTCATTCTCGGATTTTTGGAATTGGCATTGGCCTTTAAGTTTTTGTCAAATGCCGATTTGGTACAACATTGGGGAATCTTGAAAATAGAACCTTTCCTAATCATTTGGATTATTGTTTTTATTGGATTAGCACTCTACCTTCTGGGAAAAATCAGGTTCCCACATGATTCCCCTTTAAAAAAACTGGCACCCTTGAGAATTCTAGGCGGACTGGTAGTTGCGGCCTTTGTGGTCTACTTAGTAAGCGGATTCCGGATTAACCCGGATACAAAAATGTACAGACCTTTAAAACTCTTAAGCGGTCTGGCCCCACCAGTAGGGTACAGCTTTCTACATCCTAACAAATGCCCCAATAATCTAAGTTGTTACAAAGATTTGAAATCGGGTCTGGCGCAAGCCAAAAAGGAAGATAAACCCATTTTGTTAGACTTTACGGGCTATGCCTGTGTGAACTGTAGAAAAATGGAAGAACATGTTTGGTCAGAAAAAGAAATCGATAAACTCATAAGAAACGAGTATGTACTTATTTCTCTATATGTGGACGACAAAAAGGAATTGCCTAAAGATGAGCAGGTGCAAGTTAAATTGGCCAATGGCGGTACACGAACCCTTAAAAACTATGGGCATAAATGGGCACATTTTCAGACCCAGTTTTTTAACACCAATTCCCAACCTTACTATGTACTTCTTGATTCAGAGAGCCTACAGGTTTTAAACACCCCTGTTGGGTATACCCCAGAATCGGACACCTATGGTAATTGGTTGAAAGAAGCAATAAATGATAAATAATATACACGAACAACAAATGACAAGCAAAATGAAGAAAAAGTTTTTGGCTTTATGGGTATTGGTCTTAACCGCTACCTACCTATCCGCACAAAAGAAACATGAGTGGAAAACAGCAACAAAAAACGGGTACACCTACAACTATGTTACGAACGACCCTATAAAGACACGCTTTTATACCCTTAAAAATGGGTTGACCGTAATTCTGGCCGAAAACCATAAAAAGCCCAGAATATCCGTTAATATTCCAGTGCGTACCGGGAGTACCAACGACCCGAGAGCGCATACAGGTTTAGCACATTATTTAGAACACATGCTATTTAAAGGTACCCAGAACATTGGTAGTTATGATTGGGAAAAAGAAAAAGGGCTCATAGAAAAAATCAAGGATTTATATGAAGTATATAATTCGGAAACCGATGAAGCAAAACGCAAAGAAATATACAAACAAATAGATGCTGTTTCGGGAGAGGCTTCTAAATATTCCATTGCCAATGAATATGACAAATTGATGGCTTTTATTGGTTCACAGGGTACCAATGCCTGGACATGGATGGAACAAACTGTTTATACCGAAGAAATTCCAGCCAACACCCTTGATGTGTTTTTGGAAATACAAGCAGAGCGTTTTAAATCACCTGTATTACGTTTGTTCCATACCGAGTTGGAAACGGTGTACGAAGAAAAAAACAAATCGTTCCTTAATGATTTTTTTGCTGTAAACGAACCAGCTATGGATGCCTTGTTCCCCACGCACAACTATGGGCAACAAACCACAATTGGCACTATAGAACACCTCAGAAATCCATCCTTAAGAGCCATTGAAAAGTACTATAATGAAAACTACATTCCTAACAATATGGGTATCATTATGGTCGGTGATTTTAATGCAGATGAGGCCATTGTGAAAGTAGATAAGGCCTTTGCCTACATGCGACCAAAAACCAAAAATAAATACATTGGTCCAAAAGAAGCACCTATTAACGGTCCAATAGAGCGCGAAGTACTGACTCCAACGCCAGCACATGTTAATATATACTATAGAGCTACCGGTGCTTATACAAAAGAAGCGCAAATGGCCGATTTAGCAGCTTCAGTACTTTCAAACGGTTCGGCGGGTATTATTGATATTAATTTATTGATGGAACAGCAAGTACTCGATGCAAATGCTTATGTATCGCCTTATATAGATTATTCGGTATTTCAGATGACAGCATATCCGCAAGAAGGACAGACCCTAAATGAGGCCAAAGACCTGTTGCTACAACAAATAACGGCACTTAAAAATGGAGATTTTGACGCTTCATTGATTAAAGCCATTGTGGCCAATAAAAAATTACAACAAGAGAAAGCTCAAATCCATAAAGACGCCCAAATACAAACATTAACAGAAGCCTTTATAAAACATGAAGGCAAAAAATGGGATATGGATGTGGCCTTGTTGGATAAGATGGCCGCCGTGACCAAAGAAGAACTTGTGGCTTTTGCTAATAGGTTTTTTACCGACACCAATTATGTAGTGGTCTACAAACGGGAAGGTGAAGATGAAAACCGCCCCAAGGTTATAAAACCAGAGATAACACCCATTGAAATTAATGCAGACAAAACCTCTACCTATGTTGAAAACATCATGGCCAATAGTTTTGAAGATATGCAACCGGTTTGGGTAGATTACGATAAGGAAATCTCCAAAGAAAAATGTGGTATCGCAGATATGCTATATGTGCAAAACAAAGACAACAGTTTGTTTACATTGACCTATAATTTTCCGTTTGGCAAATGGACTGATAAAAAACTGGGTGTTGCCTCACAATACCTCGGTTTTTTGGGCACCCAAAAAATGCCCGCCGAAGCCATTACCCAACAATTTTACAAATTAGCTTGTCAATTTAATGTTAATGTAGATAACAAGGAAACGGTAATTACCATTTCAGGACTTCAAGAAAATTTTGATGAAGCCGTCACTCTCTTTGAGCATCTACTTACAGCATCTATGGCAGATGAAGATGTTCTTGAAGGTCTCAAGGAAATGATTCATACGCAACGGGAAGATGCAAAATTGAATAAGGACAACATTTCCTCAGGACTGATTTCACATGCTATCTACGGCGATAAAAATCCGTTTAATTATGAATTAAGTGATGAACAGATTGATGCCTTGACCAGTAAGGAACTGGTTGACATACTACATCAATTGCCTAATTATGAGCATAAAATCACATATTACGGTCCGGAAGATGTAAAATCAATCCAACAAAAAATAGAGCAATTGCACACATTGCCCAAAACATGGTTATCCGCAAAGCAACAGTTGGTTGATTTTAAACAAATACCAACCACTACGAACCAAATTCTTTTTGCAGATTACGAAGCTTTACAAGCAGATATTACTTGGGTGCGCAATGCCGATAAGTATAATATAGAAGACCAGGCCATTGCCAATTTAACCAACAACTATTTTGGTGCGGGTATGGGGGCCGTAGTCTTTAGGGTAATCCGTGAAGCTAAGGCTTTGGCCTATTCAGCATATAGCTTCGTACAGGCACCAAGTGAAAAGAACAAAAACAATATTACCATGTCTTACATAGGCACGCAGGCCGATAAAATTCATGAAGCCATAACCTCTATGAACGAGCTGTATGTTAACCTGCCTGAATCCCAAGAAGGCTTTGAAATTGTAAAAGAGGGAGCCAAAAATGATATTGAAACCGGCAGAATATTGCGTAGTAACTACATTACCAATTACTTGCAAAATCAAAAAATGGGCGTAACGGGTGATACCAGAAAAATCAACTACACCAATTATGATACCATTGATTTTAACGCCATGAAAGCATATCATCAAAAGCACTATGCCAATCAACCTTTTACTTATGTTATCGTAGGTTCTAAAAAGAAGATTGATTTGACATCTTTAAAACAGTATGGTACGGTAAAAGAATTGAGCTTGGAAGAAATTTTCGGGTATTAATCAGAAATACTAATCGTATGAAATATAAATTAACCAAAATAATGATGGCCAGCATGCTGGCCATCATTATTGCGTCTTGCAAAGCCGATAAAACAAAAAAAGAGCTAAGCAAAGAAGATAAAACAAAAAAAGAGCTAAGCAAAGAAGATAAAAAAACCTTTATCATTAATGGCTTACTAAAGAATATCGATACAACCACTTTAATCTTGGGGTATAATAGATCAGAAGGATATGCCTATGATACCATTTCTGTAGAGGGCGGTAAATTCACTATTGAAGGAGCAGTTGGTTATCCGCAACCAGCTGAAATTGATTTTGCCCATGATTATTGGGGAAATGGAAACTTTTTCCTAGAAAATAAGACAATTGAAATTGAAATGGATACATCTCTGCTTGAAGGATTATCCGTAAAAAATTCTTCCCTTTTGCAAAAGGAGTTTGCTGATTATTTCTACAAAACAGACCTTCAATTTAGAGATACATTAGTAAGTCTATTTCCTGCTGAAGCCATTGCTAAAACAGAAGCAGAGAAAAATAGCATCAACAAAAAGATAAATGCCATTCTCAAAAAGCAGGATAGCTTAACTTTTCTGCATATTATGGAACATCCAAATTCTTTTGTTTCGGCAGATGCACTTATGGGTAAACTATCTTATAACCCCGATGCTTTCAAATTGGATAGTTTGTATCGGTCAATGGGTAATACCATTAAATCATCACCTCTAGGCAAGCAGATTGAAGAAAAACTAGCCGTGGCAAAAAAATCTAGTATTGGTGCCCCAGCTATAGATTTAAAGATAACCGATACAAATGGCAACTTAAAAACACTATCAGATTTAAAAGGGCAGTACGTTTTTATTGATTTCTGGGCCAGTTGGTGCTACCCTTGCAGAAAAGAGAACCCATATGTTAAAAAAGCATATTTAAAATTCAGAGACAAAGGCTTTGAGGTTTACGCAGTTTCTTTAGATGTTGATAAAGCTTCTTGGTTGAAGGCCATAAAAGATGACGAATTACCATGGATTCATGTTTCTGACCTCAAAAAGAACAATAAAGCTGCCGAGCTTTATGGCATAAGTTCGATACCTATGAACTTTTTATTGGACAAGGATGGTACTATTATAGCAAAAGGTTTACGTGGCGAAGAACTTTTGAATAAAATGGAAGAACTTTTTTAAACAACTCCCTTTCACTAAATACGATTAAAAACAGTCAATTATGAAAAATCAATTATTAAAAACCTTATGGATTGGTGTGATTATTATCACACTAGGATCCTGCAAACATGAAATTAAAAAGGAAGATGCAATTACCAAGAAACCTTCCAATTCCTTTACTATTAAGGGTACGGTCAAAAATATGACCAACGGTCAATTATCCCTAAACTATCAGAAAGAAAATGGTTGGGGTAATGATTCCATTACTGTTTTAGATGGCAAATTCACCTTTAAAGGAGCTGTTGGTTATCCTAGTGTGGCTTTGATTGGTATAAAAGGAACAGATGGATATCCTGAACCTTTCTTTTTGGAAAATAACCAAATAACCATGAATATAGACACTAGTGCTCAGAACCCCATCACCATAAAAGGTTCACCATTACACGATGAATATGTCAATTTTAAAAACATCACAGCCAAACCTTTTGATGACAAGCTGATGGCTCTATACGAAAAGCTCGATACCGCTGAAAATCAAGATGAAGCTAAACTTATTGAGTTGGAAATCGATGAGCTCACAAACAAATCAATAGAACTTTCAGCGAAGTACATTAATGAAAATCCTGATTCCTTTGTAGCAGCTAGTGCCATTTTAGATGAGTATTCATACAATCCGGTAGTCAACGAGTTAGAACCTTTATACAACAATCTTAGTGACAATATCAAATCTTCTGTGACAGGTGCCAAAATCAAGGAGATTTTAGAAATTGCCAAAAAGACCAGTATAGGAAGCAAGGCAATGGATTTGACCGTAAATGATTTGGAAGGAAATCCGATTACCTTATCCGAATTGCAGGGTAAAGTAGTCTTTTTGGATTTTTGGGCCAGCTGGTGCGGCCCATGTAGAGCTGAAAACTCAACAGTAAAAAAGGCCTATGCCAAATACAAGGACAAAGGCTTCGAAATCTATGCTGTTTCACTAGACGTGAGCAAAGACGATTGGGCCAAAGCCATTGATGAGGATGGACTGCCCTGGATTCATGTTTCCGATTTAAAAAATGACAACGAGGCCGCCAAACTTTATGGGGTTTCTGCAATTCCCATGAACTATTTACTGGACAAGAATGGGGTGATAATAGCCAAAGCCCTTCGTGGCGAAGATTTACTGGAAAAACTGGAAGAAGTATTGTAATCCAACCACTCACGTTATAAAACAAGAACCCCAACATTGGTTGGGGTTCTTATTTACAATGAGATTGAATTTACGCCTTGCTTAATTCAACCGTAAAATGTCGCATAATAGGTGCTTCCTTTTCTATTATTAGGCCCGTTTTAATTTCGTGACGTTTGTCATATACATTTTTTATAGCCGTGGCAACAACATCCATATGGTTATTGGTATACGTTCTTCTTGGAATGGCAAGCCTTAAAAACTCTAACTTAGGATAACGGTTTTCTTTGGAAACAGGGTCTCTGTCCGCTAATATTGTACCTACCTCTACACCTCTGACCCCAGCTTCCAAATACAACAAACAACCCAATGTTTGTGCTTGGAATTCTTCTTTTGGAACATCATTCAAAATCTTTTTCGCATCCAAAAAGATAGCATGACCGCCTATTGGTTTTTGAAAAGGTATGCCATATGCTTCCAACTGATGCCCCAAATATTCCACCTGTTTTATTCTTGTTTCCAAATAATCGTACTCAGTACTTTCATATAAGCCCTGTGCCAAGGCATTCATATCTCTACCTGAAAGTCCACCATAGGTCAAAAAACCTTCGAACATAATATTAAAGGTAGATGCTTGTTGATAGATTTCTTCATTACGCATGGCTAAAAAACCGCCCATACTCACAATAGCATCCTTTTTGGCGCTCATGGTTGCCATGTCTGCATATGAATACATTTCTTTGACAATCTCTTTGATTGTAATGTTTTTGTATTTCGGGTCACGCTCCTTTATAAAATAGGCGTTTTCTGCAAAACGTGCCGAATCAAAACAAACAGGAATACCATACTTGTCCGCTATAGCTTTAACATCCTTCAGGTTCTGCATGGAAACAGGTTGCCCTCCAGATGTGTTACAAGTTATCGTGACAATAATCAGCGGGATTTTTTCCTTCGGATTCGTTTTTAAAACATGCTCCAGTTTTTTGATATCGACGTTGCCTTTGAACGGGTGCTCTTTTTCGGTGATAAAAGCATCATCTATGGTGCAATCTAAAGCTTTGGCCTTTCGGTATTCAATATGACCCTTTGTGGTATCAAAATGAGAGTTGCCAGGAACAACATCACCTTCTTTTACCAAAACGGAAAAAAGCACATTTTCTGCCGCACGACCTTGATGGGTAGGCAGCAAATAGTCAAAACCAAAAATAGTTTTAATGGCATTTTTTAAATTGTAAAACGACGCTGAACCAGCGTAACTTTCATCTCCCTTCATCATTTCACTCCACTGAATATCACTCATGGCGCCTGTGCCGGAGTCTGTTAGCAAATCAATAAAAACTTGATTACTTTTTAAGTTGAATAAATTATAATTGGCTTTTTTTAACCACTCCGTTCTTTCTTCACGAGTACTTTTATAGATGGACTCGACCATCTTTATTTTATATGATTCTGCAAATGGTAATTCCATAAAATCACTTTTTAAAAAATTAAGAAATGTTATCATATACTAATTGAACCAGTCCGCCAAAAAACAGAATAATACAACCGTTTAGGCACACCTTTCGGTCGACTTAAATTCAAGTTGATACATAATATGTGTTTGGGTACGGTAGGAAACCGTACGTAAATAGGAAAGTGGGTTTATAAAAACCTATCTCTGTCTTTAATATTTAAAAAAAGCGGTGCGTAAACCATATGGAACGAAAATATGAATTATTTGAATGCTAAACTACTTATGCTATATTCAAATTGATGATTCAACATTTTGTTCTAGTGTTGATTTTCTTCGTTTTCCAATTCAGGAATCATTTTAGCTGTTTCCCTCATTTTTCGATTTCTTTCCTGAGCTTTTGAAGCTTTTTTTCGTGTGAATCAAAATCATCTCTTTTATCCATTGTTGTGTGGTAGTTACTTCCCCCCGATGCAAATTCTAACAAAAGTTCTCATCAAATAAGTTACCTATTCGGTTACCAATTGAATCTAATAAATGTAACTATTTGATTTTTATAATAAAGGGTAGAGGTAGTGTATTCCTGCCACAACGTAATCTTTACAGTTATGATTATGTTTTCAATGTTTGACCCACACCTTTTACAAAGACATAGGGAGTCATTTTCGGTTCCCTTTTTCTTTTTTGAAGATTTCCATTCTTTCCCCAATAATGCTGCATTTTTCCCAAAACCCACCTTCCAAGGTTCTTAAAATCCTTGGTTTTCCCAACAGAACACGACAAGGCAATACCTTGGTATTGGTATTGGTATGGAGTTTTTCCCGCCCGCGCGGGAAAACGGAATAGCGAGAGGGTAGCACGGCAAGCCGGTGCTACGATAACATTTTTGCTCCGCAAAGCCCCATGAACAAAGGGCTCAAGGAGAAAATGAAAATTGGCGCGGAATCTGTCATTTA
>NZ_JABFNN010000012.1 GCF_013090115.1 Flagellimonas amphidinii | reverse complement strand
TCAGGTTTGCCCTATGATGAAAATTATGTGTCCAAATTAAACTAAAAGAACTTGTTTTTTAACTCAGTTCTTTGTTGCCCACAGTTTTTTATTCTTTTTCCCATTCAAATATTTTCCTTTCACGTACTTTAAAATCGGATTCGCTCAATACTCTTCCTAATCTTATAATCTCAATTATTGAATCGTTTTTATCATATCTATATTCGTCCATAGACTCAAGAATCTCATTAGGATTTGTCCCTTGATTATATGAGCTATCTATTTCTCTAAAAAGTTTACCTTTTTCGTTATACTCAAATTTTGTTTTCATTCGATGATTACCACTAAAAATCCAATTCTCAATTATTAGTCGATTTAATGAATCGTATTTAAATTCAGAAACTCTAGATTTCTCATTTCCCTCAATTTTGATTCTTTTTTTTAAGACTCCATTTTCAAATTCCTGCGTTATTTTTCTGTAATTAGTTTTAGTCTCGATTAGATTGTTATCGGAATCGTATTTGAATGATTTAATTGTGTCAATTTTCTCGCGATTTTCTGTTATGTAAGATAATAGCCCTTTTTTGTTATAAAGGTAATTTTGCGTGTCAATTTTAGCTGTTCCTTTTCCCTCTCTTTTATAGATTGACTTTATTTTTTCAATTCCATTCTCATTGTAATAATAGAATTCCCAATTATTACTATTTATTAGACGGTTTTTAGAATCGTAAGCCTTAAACGATTTTCTGTTGAAGTATATTGAATCGGATTTATTGATTCTTTTTTCGGTTGTCCAAATTCGGTAGCTTTCTTTCGCTTTAAATTCCGCAATCAGTTTATCTTCTTCTAAATTCCCGCAAGAAATTAAAATCAGGTTTAAAAATGTTATAGTTAGCAGTTTTTTCAAATTGTGGGCAACGGTCTCGTATAACCGTCAGTTACGGGTTAAATTAGCGATTATTTTCGGTTTAGCACAGACGTTAGCAATTCCGAGTGGATTCGGACGTAGTCGAATCCGCCGTAATTGCGGTTATACATTGTTGGCTACAGTTTTAATTTTTTCACCTATAACATAAAAGATTACTAAAAACATTATAATAATGACTAGCAAACCCAATGAGTTCATAATTACTTTCACTGTACCTAGATTATTTGCATCAACAAAATAATAGGGATAGAACGACGAAATATAGCCTCTTATTGAAATCCAAGTCAGGTATAAAACGGGATATAAAATCCATCGAGATAAGTCCTTGAATTTTATCAAGTTACTTTTTTCGTAAAACCACCAGAAAAGAATGGTTGCTATAGGTACAATTGTATGATGAGTTTCATCTAAAATCATAGTAAGCCCTTGTGGGTCCCATACGTGTCTTAATAGAATATGATAAGCTATTCCAACAAAAGCCATAAATGCAGCAATTGCAGTTAGCGTACCAGGTTTATGAAAAATTGTTTTTTCATTTTTTGAAAAAAAGATAAATGCAAAATAAATTGTTGTGAGAAGATTGGTAAGGATTGTAAAGTAGGACAGAAATCGAGTAACAGATTCTGTAATTGATTCATCTTCTAATTCTATTCTAAGTTTGAGTTTAAGCACTAAGGCAACCATTCCAATGATTAGCATAATTAATGCAATACCTTTCTTTAATTTCATATTTTTCTCAAATTGTAGCCAACGGTTGTATAAAGATACATCAATTGAAATGACCGTTTTATAAATTATAAACGCACTATGCGGGTGGTTATGGTTAGGTTTGTTAATATTTTAACATAACT
>NZ_JABFNN010000011.1 GCF_013090115.1 Flagellimonas amphidinii | reverse complement strand
ACGATACTGTGGACATGGTAGATGATGATGTCTCTCAAACTGATGATGACCCTGGTACCGATGATGATCCAGGGGGTTCTACCATAGAATATGAGATGGTGGAGGTCCAAGTAATTATTCCCGAGGGAACAGACCTTGACCTATCTTCTACCCAATTGATAACCCTGGGTGAAAGTTATGGCATTAATGCCGATGGAACAGCGCAAGTCCAAATCGTAAAGGGATCCGAAACCTTTGTTTATGTAACCAACAATGAGAATAGGATGGTCATTATGGGGTTTGTTTCGCCTGAACACCCAGAACTGACCATGACCTCCCTTTTGGAAGCTTCACTCTATTTTAGTCTGGGGACTGTCTTCCAATTCAACGAAGTAAAGGATAGATATTTAAATGAATTTCAAGATTTACCAGAAATACAGCCCTATGTGGATGAGTTTTCCGAAATGTACAAAAATGACCCACTGGTATTAAACTCTGAAATGTTCATTTCTTGGTTAAGCGACACCATGGGTGAGTTGACCACCAAAAAAAACATTGACCTCGCTGCTTCCGTACTTGTGACCAATGCGGACATACAAAGTGGTTTGAAGGTTGTTCAGGACGATAATGACATTTTCAGTATCAACATATTGAATTATTGGAGACGTAGGGCACATGCCTTTGTTTATAAAGTAGCCACAAAAAAGGAAGGTTCGAAGGATTTTGTTACAATAAGCGGAATGGATATTATTGGGGATGGTAATGAAAAGGCTGACTACGAAATACCTGTTTCGGCTATCTCAGGGGTTACTTCCATTATTGGCAATGCTGTAGATATCGGTTTTTCTAATGGTCAAAATTTGGGCATTACAACCAATGGGCCTCAGCAACTGGAACTTTTGGATGATGATAGTGCAGCCAAATACGAAGTAAGAGTGGTAGGTGTAGGTAAAGATGAGAATTTGCTCATGACCCCAGATGAAATATCCATGGCAAGGACACTGGCCTTACAAACTGTTCTGTTTGATTTCTTGATTCCGGTTGTAACCAACGCTGTGGGCATTAAAGATATTAAGGACGTTGGTAGTGCCTTCGAAATCTCGGAGGGAATCGAAATTGTTAACGCCCTATTAGCAAGTACGCCAAATGCGACGGATGCTTTTAACAAGGGAGATATCAAAACAGCAGCTATAGAAATTATCAAGGCATTGGCAACAAATTATGTTGGCACAGAGTCATTTTGGGAATATATGCTAAAAGGCCTTAAGGCAATAGGGTTTAATAATCTTAATAAGTATGGCATTCAGGACTTGGCAGCAAAAACAGTTGCTCCATTGACCATTGCGAATTCAATTTTAACCATTGCAGATATCGCTAGGGTATTTCGCACGCTATCCGCAGATAAATTGGAAGTGTTCGGCACCGTTGTAAGTCGCGGAAAAGTGAAAATAAATCCCGCTGAAAAGGGGCTGGCCTTGGGTGATGAGGTTCTTCTTACAGCAAAAGTTTTGGATGATGAAGAAATCTTGGAAGGAGAATATAATTACCAATGGAGTACCTCAGGAACCTATGGAAGCTTCAAGGTACCTTCCAATTCTGATCAGATCACCTATCTAAGTGATTCAAAATATAACCCTCTACCATCAGATGCCAGGGAAAGTATTTATGTTGATGTTTTTAAAGATGGGAACCTTGTCGGAAGGGATTCTGCCTTTGTAAACATCAATGCCGCAAAATATAGAATTCGCCCTGATGGAATCACTATAAAAGGAAACAACAATATAACCCTGAGAATTGTTGATGTGGACAACAAACCTTTGGAAAATAATGTACTTCACCATTTTAAAGTTGTTTGGTCTACCGAAGGAAAATATGGAAAACTTAACGGATCAAATAATTTTGTCACCACTCTAATATCTCAAGAAAAATCGGTGGATTACCATAGCCTTGATACCGAAGTGGAAAGTGCCACCGAAAAAATTACAGCAAGGATCTATTACACAAGCAAGGGACCTGATGACCCTTCCGTGGATATCCTTATTCAAGAAGTTGAGGCGGAAATCAATATTGAAAATGATGACCTAATCCTTATCTATTATGCAGATATAGGTGTAGGTAAAAGACCTCCTGAATTTGATGGTGTACTATATTGGAACTATGGGGTCTGGAATGTTTGGCGCTGGGATCCTTCGGAAGCTGATGTTCCTGAAGGCTATGAGATCGAACGAATTTATATGAAGGTGTTGGAACGGACACCAGACGGAAGCCCTTCATGTACATTGAACAGTGGAACATGGTATCCCGGCAATGAAGAAGAGGACTTGGTGGATGGCAGTTATGAGGTGACCTGTTTTTATTCTGGGGGGTCTGTGCTAACCAGTTCAGCTGCAAATTCGGCCTATGCATCTTTGTTGGCCTATTATGAATCCATTAAGGGATATGCACAGGTAACCGTGTATTTAAAACCAAAAGGATAACGAAGAAATAGCAATAAGACTTTTTATTTTTTTATGTCCCCCATGCTTTCCAATAAGTATGGGGGATACAAAGAAAATCGATTTCAAAGCGATAATAAATGGTTTCAAGAACAATGATCTTTTTTATACTCCCAATGGAGATATCAATTTGAACATCAGGGATTGGGTAAAGGTCAAAAAAGCCTTTTGATGACATTTTCAAAAACAATCGATACTCTAAAAACCCTATAGCACATTTGATATGA
>NZ_JABFNN010000010.1 GCF_013090115.1 Flagellimonas amphidinii | reverse complement strand
TGAATCTTTATAATTTATTCCTCCCTCTGATTCTTTGTTATAATAATTGTCACACTTATAAAAAAAATGGGCTGATTCGCTCAACACTACAAACCCATGTGCAAAACCTCTCGGTATAAACAACTGCTTCTTGTTGTCGTGTGATAATTCAATAGATACATGCTGTCCATAGGTTTCAGAATCTATTCGTAAATCAACAGCAACATCCAAAACACACCCCTCTAGAACGCGAACAAGTTTTGCCTGGGCATGTTCCCCCTTTTGAAAATGAAGGCCCCTTAAAACTCCTTTCTTGGAGAATGACTGATTGTCTTGAACAAAATTTACTTCTTGCCCAATTGCCTCACAAAATGCTTTGTGATTAAAACTTTCGTAAAAATAACCGCGTTCGTCTTCAAAAACCTTTGGCTCCAATATAAAACAGCTTTTAAGCTTGGTTTCTGTTACTTTCATAAATCTTCTTTATTCAAAATGCCTAAAAGGTTTTTGCCATAGCCACTTTTCATTAGGGGTTCAGCCAAATCCTTGAATTGCTGTTTATCAATATATCCCATTTCATAGGCAGCCCCTTCTATTGCACCTATTTTAAGACCTTGGCGTTCTTCTATGACTTCTACAAACTGGGATGCCTGCATCAAAGACTGGAAGGTACCTGTATCCAACCAAGCCGTACCCCTATCAAGAATACTAACATTGAGTTTGCCCTTTTCTAGATAAACCTTGTTTACATCGGTAATTTCAAGCTCTCCCCTATGGCTGGGTTTTATATCCTTTGCAATCGACACAACATCATTGTCATAAAAATATATTCCTGGAACTGCGTAATTGGATTTTGGATTTTGTGGTTTTTCTTCAATACTAATTGCCTTTCCTTCTTCATTGAACTCCACAACACCATACCTTTCTGGGTCATGTACCCTGTAAGCATAAATAATTCCCCCGTTTGGGTCATTGTTTGACTGCAATAGCTTTGACAGCCCTGATCCATAAAAGATATTATCGCCTAAAATTAGGGCTACCTTATCTTTACCTATAAAGTCCGCTCCAATAATAAAAGCTTCCGCCAAACCATTAGGTGCTTCTTGGGCAGCATAGGAAAATGAACAGCCATATTTTTTGCCATCTCCTAGAAGGTTTTCAAAAAGAGGTAAATCCTTAGGGGTTGATATAATTAAAATTTCTCTGATACCTGAATACATCAAGGTTGAGAGAGGATAGTAAATCATTGGTTTGTCATAGACAGGCATCAACTGTTTACTTACGGAAAGAGTCAATGGATGCAATCTGGTGCCCGAACCTCCTGCCAATACTATTCCTTTCATAAACTATTCTTTATTGATATTGCTTCTTATAGTACTCCTTGTAATCCCCGGAAGTTACATTATTGAGCCATTCTTGATTTTCCAAAAACCAATCTACTGTCAGTTCTAGACCTTGCTCAAAGGTTACAGAAGGTTTCCAACCTAATTCTTGATTTATTTTGGTCGCATCAATAGCATATCGTAAATCATGTCCTGGTCTATCTTTTACAAAAGTTATGAGTTTTTCAGATTCTCCCTCTTTTCTTTTTAGCCTCCTGTCCATAATACTACAGAGAAGTTTCACCAAATCAATGTTTTTCCATTCATTAAAGCCCCCTATATTATAGGTTTGGCCATTTCGTCCTTTATGAAAAACCATATCAATAGCTTCTGCATGGTCTTTCACATATAGCCAATCTCGAGTGTAATTTCCGTCACCATAAACTGGTAAAGGTTTTCCATTAATGATATTGTTAATGAAAAGCGGAATCAGTTTTTCCGGAAAATGGTTGGGCCCATAATTATTAGAGCAGTTGGAAATTACAAAAGGAAGTCTATAGGTTTCCCCGTAAGCACGCACAAAGTGATCTGAGCTCGCTTTAGAAGCAGAGTAGGGGGAATTTGGGTCGTACGGAGTGCTTTCAGTAAATAAACCTGTATTTCCCAATGCACCATATACCTCATCGGTGCTTACATGGTAAAATCTAAAGTCTTTGTTTTCTTGAGCCAGTTTAGCAGAGGCGTTCAATAAATTAACTGTGCCCAGCACATTGGTCTTTACAAAAGAAAGGGGGTCTGTAATAGATCTATCAACATGGGACTCTGCTGCCAAGTGAATAACCCCGCTAAATTGTTTCGAAGAAAAAAGCTCATCGATAAAAGCTTGATCTGTAATATCCCCCTTTATAAAGTTGTAGTTGGGAAACCCTTCAATATCTTTAAGATTCTCCAAATTGCCAGCATAGGTCAAGGCATCTAAGTTGTAAATACTATATTGTTTATAGTTCACAACAAACCTTCTTACTACATGCGAACCAATAAAACCTGCTCCTCC
>NZ_JABFNN010000009.1 GCF_013090115.1 Flagellimonas amphidinii | reverse complement strand
AGTTATGTTAAAATATTAACAAACCTAACCATAACCACCCGCATAGTGCGTTTATAATTTATAAAACGGTCATTTCATTTGACGTACCTTTATACAACCGTTGTACGTAATTGCGGAGAACTGAACATCAAAGAAAAATCAATGAAAAAATTAACAAATCGGATTTTGATAATATCAAGCGGATTTTTGATTTTGACAATCGGAATTTCTTACTTTCTGTTTAGTTTTAATAAAAACCAATATTTTGTTTGTGCGACTGAATTACCACAAGGTTTTTGTGGAACTGAAATGCCTCAACTTTCGGAAAAAGGTAAACTAGGAAAAAAAGTTTTTGCTGTGAACTGTGCAGCTTGTCACAAACCGACAAAAAATATGACTGGACCTGCTCTCGCTGTTATGTTAGACAAAAAAAAATTCCCTTATCCGAATTACATTTATGATTTTGTAACCAAAGAAGATTCACTTCTTAAAATCAAGAAATATCGAACGGAATTCATAAATAGTGAATACAACTCGGAATTTAATCACAATTTCAAACTGACAACCATTGAATTCAACAATCTTCTTGAGTACGTTTCTGAACGTAGTTCTATTAAAAACGAAACTTCTGTAATGACCAAAGGATTTGGAATCGGAAAAGATTTATTTAAAGATGACTGTAATGTGTGCCATAAAGAAAGAGGTATTATAAATACACGGTATATGAAAGAAACTATCAAAGATGTTGGACGTGAATATTTTAGAGCTTTCATTTCTAATCAAGATTCATTAGTGAACAGCAAAGACATTTATGCACTAAAAGTCAAAGAGGAATATAATTACACAGCCAATGCTCATAATTTCAAATACTCTGAAAAGGAAATAAACGGATTAATTGAATATATAAAAGATAAATAACAACTACGTACAACCAAGGCTAAAATTAATTGCTGGGCCAGTGCCTGTTTGGAAAAATCCTGCGGATTTTTCCAACGGTGTTTCCCTTTTGCTAACTTTAAGCCCAACCAATGCAACTAATTTTAGCCGAGACCGTTGTGCAACATTAACAAACCCAAAAATTCAAGAGTTTATTGAAATCAATTTTTATAAGTCCGAAAGAGGAAAACAAATTTGTGCAAAAGCTTCTCGAAAATATTGACTCGGAATTTGAGCCTGAACAAGTTCCAGTAAAAATTGAAAAATATTCTGAACCCTTAAATTGTTTCGGAAATGTTGACAAAAAAATAGAATTAGATGGAGGAAAGGTTCATTACGGATGGGCTATTTACCAAACGAATATATTGTGCGAAGCGGAGCGACACGCAGTTTGGGAAAACGAAAAAGAGGAATTAATTGACATTACACCAAGAGAAATTGACTTTGACCAAATAATGTTCGTACCAGACAATGATTTCGAATATAAAGGTCAAATCATAGATAATTACAGAGTGAATATCACAAAAAACAAAGTCGTAGACCACTTTATTAAAGTCTGCGAAACTTTGAGTAAATTTTATTCTCTTGGAAAACGAAAAAATAATTGGGAATTAGAAATAGAGCCTCATATTGGAAAGATTATTTATGAGTATGAGGATTTAAAATCTCAATTAGAACACTATATAAACAATGGCGGGAATTTAAGAACAAAATGCATTTGTGGTGGGAATAAGAATTATAAAAACTGTCACGGAAAAACATTAATTGAACGAATTGACAATGATTATAAAGATATTATCAAAAACAAATAACGTTGCACAACAATGTATAACCGCAATTACGGCGGATTCGACTACGTCCGAATCCACTCGGAATTGCTAAGGCTTGCGACCGA
>NZ_JABFNN010000008.1 GCF_013090115.1 Flagellimonas amphidinii | reverse complement strand
GTTGAGTTCTTTGGTGGAACTGTTTCCGCTTCCAACTTCTACTTGGAGAACAACGAGGACGATGCCATCGACTGGACAGAAGGCTGGAGTGGTACATTGACCAACTCTTATGTTGTTCACTCTGCAAGTTTCTCAACTGTTGTTGAGGCTGATGGTGAAAACAACAATCCAAGCTTAGTAAACCTTACTGCCGTATCTACTGTTGAAGGGATAGCACTACAATTCAAAAAAGAATCCGGTGCAACTATTACTGGTCTTTCTTTAAATGGATATGAAACTTCTGTATTGATGAGCGATAATGGTCCTTTGGCCAATGTTTCTATCAACGGTGCAACTGCTGATCCTCTACTATCTTATGTTGGAGAAGCTACTGTTGACATTGACATGTTTAGCTGGGTTAACTCTGCAATTGTTATTTCTGAAAGCAAATTGTCTGGAACTTTAACTAGCGACCTTACACTTGACCCTAATGTGGATTACTTCTTAGAAGGAAGTTTTAGCGTCGAAGCTGGTGCTAAATTGACTATTCCAGCTGGCACAAGAATTGTTGCTGACGTTGAGGAAGGTGAAGAAACTAGTACTTACATCGTTATCCAACAAGGTGCTGAAATCGATATTCAAGGTACTGCAACTGATCCAGTTGTAATGACTTCTTCTAAAGAAGAACCAGGTGATTGGGGTGGTTTGGTTATCGCTGGTGAAGCTACCACTACAGAAGGTGTTGATGCTACCGCTGAAGTAGGTGGTATCAT
>NZ_JABFNN010000007.1 GCF_013090115.1 Flagellimonas amphidinii | reverse complement strand
TCTTCCAATCAATTGGAACAATTGTCCCAAATCTATCTCATCTGAAGTGTTCTGATGTACTGGTTGGTCCGCCATTTAATAATAAGGTGGGTTATTCTATATTCTTAATAAAAAACTATTCATCTTGTTTCTTTCCTTCTTTCTGTACATGGCTATATTCTAAAAAACAAAACTGTTTAAGGTTTGTTCCACAAATACAAATATAACGGGTTTTCCTCTTTTGATTGATGGTTGTTGCATCAAAAAAAGGATTGATATGGAAACAACTGATTTATTAGAGAAGTCTTGAAAACCATATTAAAAATACCGTAACTTATTTCAAAATTTCCATGATTTTCTGTTGATAGTTAACACCTTATCTCTTTTTAGTAAAAAAGCCGTAACCCATGTGCGTCACAATTACTATAATAAAAGTATCTTATAAACAACGGGGGTTAGATTCATCATTAGCGCATAGCTAAACCATCATTCCCGCCGCTACCGTTTCATTAGTAGCATCATCAATTAAAATAATACTTCCCGATGTTCTATTTTCTCTATATGGGTCTATCATTAATGGCTTTGTGGTCCGAATACGAACTTTGCATATATCGTTCATCGACATTTCCTTATCATCAGAACTACGATTCAAGGTGTTAATGTCTATCTTATAAACCACCTCTTTAATCATTGCCTTTTGTTCATTAGAGGTGTGTTTTATGGTATACTTTGCTCTGGGCTTTGCTGGGTCATTATGAAGCCAGCACAACATAGCTTCTATATCTTGTTGTGCTTCAGGTTTGTTGTTGGAACGAACAATCATATCCCCTCTGCTGATATCAATGTCATCATCAAGGGTAATGGAGACCGACATCGGGGCAAAAGCTTCTTCTACTTCACCAGAAAAAGTGTCTATTGATTTTATTTTGGAAGTAAAGCCAGAAGGCATAATGGTGACCTCATCTCCTTTTCTTAGCACTCCGCTGGCCATACGTCCTGCATAACCTCTATAATCCCTAAATTCCTCACTCTGCGGTCTTAAAACGGTCTGGACCGGGAATCTAGCATCCACCTTGTTGATGTCGCTGCTTATATGCATAGTTTCCAGGGTGTGTAACAGAGGAGCTCCTTGGTACCAACCCATGTTTTCAGATCTATTAACGACATTGTCTCCCAATAGAGCGCTTATTGGTATAAATCTGATATCTTTTACCAATAGTTTAGACGAGAACTCTTCAAATTGGACTATAACCTTGTTATAAGCTTCCTCAGAAAAATCAACCAAATCCATCTTATTAATGCACACAATCACGTGGGGTATTTGTAAGAGTGATGCTATAAAGGCATGTCTCTTGGTCTGTTCGATGACTCCATGTCTTGCATCGACCAAAATAATGGCCGCATTGGCAGTTGAAGCTCCTGTCACCATGTTTCGGGTATATTGAATATGCCCCGGAGTATCTGCAATGATGAATTTTCTCTTTGGTGTGGTAAAGTACCGATACGCCACATCAATAGTGATTCCTTGTTCTCTTTCATCTCGAAGACCATCTGTAAAAAGTGCTAAATCGACACCTTCGTGTCCTTTTTGTTTACTGGTGTTCTCAATGGCTTCGAGCTGATCTTCAAAAATGGATTTAGAGTCATATAATAGCCTTCCTATCAACGTGCTCTTTCCGTCATCCACACTTCCGGCGGTGGTAAACCGTAAAAGTTGATTGTTGTCTAACATATACCGTGCTAAAAATATCCTTGTTTTTTTCTGTCTTCCATGGCGGTTTCGGAACGCTTGTCATCACTTCTGTTGCCACGTTCGGTTTGTCGCATGGCAGCTACTTCCTGTGCTATCTTTTCCAAAGTGTCCGCATCTGATTCAATACCGCCGGTAATGGTAATGTCTCCCAAAGTTCTAAATCTTATTTTTTTCGTAACTACTTCCTCTGTTCCTTCTAACTTCAGAAACTCAGAATTCGGAATCCAAGAGTTGCTCCTCCAAACTACCTCTCTTTCATGTGCAAAATACAGCGATGGAATTTCTATGTTTTCCCTTTTAATGTAATTCCAAACATCCATTTCTGTCCAGTTACTAATCGGAAACACTCGGAAATGCTCACCTTCAAAATGCTTCCCATTAAAAAGGTTCCATAGTTCTGGACGTTGGTTTTTTGGATCCCATTGTCCAAAATCATCTCTGTGTGAAAAAAATCTTTCCTTGGCCCTGGCTTTTTCTTCGTCCCTTCTTCCTCCACCAATGGCACAATCCACTTTATGTTCCTCTATGGCATCCAACAAGGTTGTAATCTGCAAAGCATTTCTAGTTGCATTTTTCCCTTTTTCTTCTGCCACTCTACCTTGATCTATAGATTCTTGTACCGAACCTACAATCAACCTGACCCCTAAGCTTTTGATAAGGTCATCCCTGAATTTTATGGTCTCAGGGAAATTATGTCCTGTATCCACATGCATCAAGGCAAATGGAATTTTACTGGGATAAAATGCTTTTCTAGCCAAATGTGTAACAACAATGGAGTCTTTCCCTCCCGAAAACAAAATGACCGGATTCTGAAACTGGGCCCAAACTTCACGAAGCACAAAAATCGCTTCCGATTCCAACTCGTCCAGATAATTTAAATAATATTTACTCATTACAATTGTAATTTGTGTCTGATCAACTCGTATACTTTGTTTACTGATTCTTCAATGCTGTTTTGTTCTGTGAGAACAACATCTGGTTGCAAAGGTACTTCATAAGGGCTTGATACGCCCGTCATATCCTTAATTTCACCTTTTCTTGCTTTTTTGTATAGTCCTTTAACATCTCTGCGTTCGCATTCTTCAAGACTAGTGTTTACAAAAACCTCAATATAATTGTTGTTTCCTACCGTTTCCTTAATCAAATTTCTATCTTTTTCATAGGGAGCAACGAACGCCGCCAAAACCACCACTCCAGCATCAACAAAAAGATTTGCAATTTCTCCTATTCTTCTGATATTTTCTGACCGGTCTTCTGGTGAAAAGCTTAAATCCTTATTGATTCCATGTCGGACATTATCTCCATCCAGAATATAGGTCTTTACTCCCTCATCAAACAATTTTTGTTCAACTGCATTGGCAATAGTTGATTTACCAGAACCTGATAATCCAGTAAAGAAAATCAGAAAGGAGCCATGGCCATTACCTTTTCTTCTTTCATACACATCAACTTTATAATTGTGTTTTATGATGTTCTTTTCCATTTTTTTGCTCGTTTTCTTATATCAAGACCATAATTGATTCTATACCACGCCCTTTCATGATAATAGTACAGTATCATTTTGGTAATTATTTCCACAAAACCTATTTTCAACCCTGTCCACGGGTTACCAGAAATAACCCAAGACAATATAATTGTATCCAAAGTTCCCAGAACTCGCCAAGTAATTGTTTTCAGAATATGCCTTCTGCGACTGTCCCCTATTCCTATTTTTATCCATGTCCTTTCATGCAGATAATAAAGAACCATTTTGGTGACCACTTCCGAAACACCAATTTTTAAACCGGTAAAAGGGTTTCCTGTAATAGCCCAAGAAAGTAAAATTGTATCCAAGGTTCCTACAATTCTCCATGTAATAGTCTTGGCCAAGTGCCTTTTGTAAGATACCTTTTGCGTCATTTAGTGAACTAAAAAATAGGGGTTTAAAAGGTTTTTCTTGTTGTAGGTAAGTTCACTTTCTGAGCCCCACTGGGTAACTTTTAGGCCCAAAGCCTTGCAGATAGCATGTCCGGCCGCAGTATCCCATTCCATTGTAGGTGCAATTCTGGGATAAACATCTGCTTTGCCCTCCGCGACTAGGCAAAATTTTAGTGAGCTTCCTTTGGATACGATATCCACCTCTTTTGATTGTTGCTTTAAAGCTTCTATGAACTTTGTTGTTTGCTCATTCATGTGTGATCTACTACCAACGACACGAACTGTGGTATTTTCTTCTTTTGTGGGGAAGGATAACTGATTTTCCAAGGCAAAATGAGGAATTTTTTCATCCTCATTGTTTAAAACATGTTTAAATGCCTTTTGCTCCAAACAATCTGCATAATATAATTCTCTGCTGACTGGAACATAAATTACTCCCATAATCGGAGTTCCATTTTGAATAAGGGCTATGTTGACTGTAAACTCACCATTTCTTTTGATAAACTCCTTGGTTCCGTCCAACGGATCCACCATCCAGCACAAATCCCAATCTTTCCTCTCAACATAGTCAATAGATTTGTTTTCTTCACTAATAATTGGAATCTCCGTTTTGGTTAGATAAGACATGATAACTCTATTGGATTCCAAATCGGCCCTAGTTAGTGGTGAGTCATCCTTTTTTTGCTCCGTTTCAAAATCAGCCGTCTCATAAACTTTCATAATTGCCTTGCCAGCATCAATAGAAGCGGGGATTGCGGTTAAAATAGTGTCGCGTATATTCAAAATTTATATGATTGATTTAAAATTGGGCAAGTTTTCATCTTTTTCAGAAACTTGTATCTCTTCAAAAGGTATTTCCCAATCAATGTTTAGAAATGAATCTTTATAATTTATTCCTCCCTCTGATTCTTTGTTATAATAATTGTCACACTTATAAAAAAAATGGGCTGATT
>NZ_JABFNN010000006.1 GCF_013090115.1 Flagellimonas amphidinii | reverse complement strand
CAGGTTTGCCCTATGATGAAAATTATGTGTCCAAATTAAACTAAAAGAACTTGTTTTTTAACTCAGTTCTTTGTTGTGCTTTCGTTATTTATTTTTAGTACCAAGTTCCTTGTCAATTCTATCAATTAAATTATCTATAGTTTCCACAGTTTTAGATTGTTCCTCTACATATACGGACCTAGTAAAGAGAGCAAGCTGAATGACTAAAAGCAGTTCGTTGTCGGTCAAAAACTGGTCATAATTTTTGATTTTTATTTCATAAAGGGTTAATAAGTCAGATTTTTCACCTAAAGAGTATTTTTTTTGACTGTTTAAATCAGTGTGATAATATTTGATTTGATAAGGAAATATCTTTTCTTTTAAAAACGTATTATTTCCTCCTATTTCATTAGTTAAGCGAATTAAATCTATTTGATAAAGATTAGTAATATCTATCCGAAGACTGTCATTGGATAGAGTACTTAATCCTATATTTTTTAAATTTTCAAAGGCACTTGTTTTAGGAAATATTTTATGTTCCTCTCCAATTGATGAGAAATGTTTATAAATACTATCATTATATGGTTTTTTCTTTGAGATAGCCTCTATCAATTTAGTTGTCGAATTGACAATAGCCTTATTATTTGAAACAACGTTTAAAATGTCATATCTGGTTTGTAGTAAATCACTTTTTAATTCCTTATAAACTTGTGTTTCTTGTTTTTTAATTTTTCTCTGTTCATTCCAATTATTTATTTGAAGTGCAATTAAAATCCCAATGACCACAAGGACAATTTCTCCAACTGCATAAATCAGATACTTGCTGAACTTATTTTCAGAGAGCAATTTTTGTCTAATTTTTCTAAAGAATTTTATCATTGGTTAATGGTTGGTTATAATGAAGCACAACGGTACGTGTATGGCTTCGTTGCGGAAAACGTCCACCGGACTTTTCCGCCGTAGCCCCTAAGTTAGCGAATCAGGCTGGAATTTCCGCATGGAGATTCCGACCGCAATGAGCTATACACAATGTTACCACATGTTTTTTATCTGTCCACATAATATTTTTTGTAGTGTTCAAGGCTTGATAAGTCTGCTTTGTCCAGCTGGATTTCGATTAGTTTGACCTCCAGTAAATCGTTCTTGTCCGCTAGGACATAAAGTAGAATGTCATCATTTTTTTCTTTGATGATTACAGGAGTCGCACTTGCAAACAATAAAAAATCAAAATCGTCAATTTCCAAAGTTTTCCAACCTCCTGTGTACCAATTTCTATATGGGTGGTCAATTCGCTTATCATAAGTTAATTCGGTATCAAAATATGTTGTGTCAATTCCTCTTTTAGATTCCAGTCGAAAAGCTTTATTGGCGAAATCAAAATAGAAGTCCTTGTTGTTTTTTAGTGAATCTGGTACTTTCTTGTAAATCCTTTGTTGCTCACCATAAAAAGTGAATGTCAAACTGTCTTTGTTTATCGTTGCCTTCGGAATTGAAAAGTCCATCGAGTCTTTTGGCCTTAATCGCAGGGATTTACCAAAGAGAAAGTAATTCTCCTTAATAAGTCCACCGTTGGCATCGTGGTTATATGATTGGAATTTTTGATTTTTGATTAGCAAAACGTCTCGACCTGGAAAGCCATAGTCCCGTGATGAACTAGTATTGTAATGATTTATCCAAATTCCCTCAATTCTTTTATTTGTATAGATGAAATACCCAATTCCGCATAATACTAGAATTCCAAATGTGATTAAAATTTTTTTCTTCAAAATATGTGGTAACGGTCTAGGCTATGAGTAGTTGTGTGGGTTAGTACTTAACTTTGCAAGTACACACCAAGTTAGAAATTCCTGCGGAATTTCTAAAGTAGGCGAGAACAAGCAATTACTTATAGCCATCTTAAGTTTGATTCTGATTAGATTGTATTTATAAACCAGAAAGAACAAAAGAGAGGAAAAAGGTTAC
>NZ_JABFNN010000005.1 GCF_013090115.1 Flagellimonas amphidinii | reverse complement strand
GAACCTACGGCATAAAGCGTAAGACCGTTGTACTGTGATTCAGAATCAATCTGAGCACCAGCATAGTTGATGATCAAATAGTCGATGTTACCAGAACTATCTCCATCTTCAGTACCACCGTAGATGATACCACCTACTTCAGCAGTAGCATCAACACCTTCTGTAGTGGTAGCTTCACCAGCGATAACCAAACCACCCCAATCACCAGGAGTTTCGTTGGAAGAAGTCATTACAACTGGATCAGTTGCAGTACCTTGAATATCGATTTCAGCACCTTGTTGGATAACGATATAAGTGTTGGTCTCATCACCTTCTTGAACATCAGCTATGATTTTTGTTCCAGCAGGGATAGTCAAAGTAGCACCTTCTTCAATACTCAAAGAGTTTTTCAAGAAGTAAGTGATGTCTGCATCCAAGAAAAGGTTATTGGTGACAGAACCAGTCAAGGTTGCAGATTGAGCTTCTGGGTTACCAGTGGCCCAAATAAAGTCATCAATATTTACAGTTGCTGTACCTTCATAAGTTTCAGCAGGATCAGCAGTAGCACCATTGATGGAAACGTTGGCCAAAGGACCATTATCGCTCATCAATACGGAAGTGTCATATCCGGTCAAAGAAAGACCAGTGATAGTTGCACCAGATTCCTTTTTGAACTGAAGCGCAACCAAGTCACCTTCAGTACCTGGGTTAGGATCTGCTACTGTGGACACGGCAGTAAGATTGACAATGCTTGGGTTTTTGTTTTCACCATCAGCTTCAACAACAGTTGAGAAACCAGCAGTGTGAACAACATAAGCATTGGTCAATGTACCGTTCCAACCTTCAGTCCAGTC
>NZ_JABFNN010000004.1 GCF_013090115.1 Flagellimonas amphidinii | reverse complement strand
AGGTTTGCCCTATGATGAAAATTATGTGTCCAAATTAAACTAAAAGAACTTGTTTTTTAACTCAGTTCTTTGTTGTACGCAGTTATTTTTTCAATTCATATAAATAATCCGCAGCAGCTTTACTCATTTCTCTATAATCGTGCCCGACATTTGGAATAATTTCTAATTTCCAATTGAATTCAGAGTTTAATTCCGATGCGATTTTCTTTGATTCATTATAAAAATATGTTCCTCTTTCCAGTCTATGAAGACCTTGTTTGTCAACTTCTGGTGAGTGTCTTAAATCTCCTCTCGTTTCATTGGCATCGTCTTTTTCTCCAAGAAACAAGACAAGGTTTTTACTGAAATCTATTTCCTTTTCTAACAGATAACTGTCTTTTAAACCAGTTGGAAAATCTTCTCTATCTGTCGGAACAGTGTACCAACCAGAATTTGATGATAAAATTCTATTAGCTTTATTATCTGACTTAAAAATTGCAAGACGATGTAGAATTTGTCCACCAGCAGAATGCCCGAACAAATCGTAAGTATCTGTTTTAAGATTAAGTTTTTCTTTTGTTAAATGGAAAATTCGGTCAAAATCGTTGTAAATCCATTTATTTGGGTTCTTGCTAATTTTAAAACCAGTCATAGCTGTTCTATCCTCATTTATTTCCACATCTGTAATCATTCCTGCCAAATTGTAACTCCAAAATTCAGGATAATATCTTTCAGAGTATTCGGGTGATAGAACAAGAACATTGTATTTTTCTGCTTTTTCAATCCAAGCGTCTCGATATTCATCTCCATTTCGCCCAGCTCCTGGCAATATAATCACAACTGGCGATTCGGATTTCAGATTCCTTGGTTTATAGTAATGAATGATTATTTGTTTTTCTTCTTGAAAGCCTCCATCAATTAAAAATTTCCCACTTCCGTCCTGAATCTTAATTTCATTTAAGATTAGTTCCTTTTCAGGAATTAAATCACTTTTTTTAATAAGGTTCATTTTACAGCGTGGACAAATTCCAGATTCGTTAAAAGTCAATTCGTCACAAGGTAAATCACAAGGCTTACAAACATATTCTCCCGTTTTATTTTGACAAGCAAGTGTCAATAAAATTAGGATGAATAAAAATTTTGATTTCATAATTGATTGATGTTTGTTCTAATTGCGTACAACGGTCTCGTATAACCGTCAGTTACGGGTTAATATGCGTTAATTTTCGGTTTAGCACAGACTTTCGCAATTCCGAGTGGATTCGGAAGTAGTCGAATCCGCCGTAATTGCGGTTATACATTGTTGCCACCAGTTTTTTATTCATTTTCAGACCTTTTTTTCTCCACTTGTAAAATGTTATTTTGAATATCTTTCATTATCCATTTCCCCCACCAACCTGCATAAAAATTGAAAGTTGTGTTCATTTTAAAGTGGCTATATAAATGTAAACGATTCAGTCCATTTGGTAGTTTTTCAAGTTCGTACGTTCCATTCAAAACGTCAAAATAGTCTCCGCCAATTACTACGTGTTCATCCAAAGTGGTTGATGGAATTTCGTGTGGATATGCTTTTATTGTGAAAACCATTTTTTCATTGTCTTTGTATTCCGTTACCGTTTCGTGGAAAACGAGTCCTTTTGTGAAAATGGCTTCTCTATATGCTCCAACACCTTCAAAGTTCAGTTCCGCTTTTACAGGTCTCGGAAATCCAAGCATTCTTGTTAAATATCCTTTGTCTTGTTCAACTGAAATTTCTTTTACACGAGTTACATTATCCCAAATTTTTTCTGTTGGTGCGTTAATATCAATGTAAGTATAGACTTTATAAGTTCCAGGGATTGTTTTAATTAAACTTTCGATTGGTCCGATTAAAAATGGTAATAGAATTAATAAAGAAATATTTAGTTGGTCGTTTTTTCTGTGAGTTTTTAAGTATCCACCAAATATTCCGCCAATTGATGCAGTTAGTAAGAAAACGGGTAAAATCATTATCCAACAAGCCCAACCTTCAATTCCCCAAGCTAAAGTCAGAATTAAGAATAAGAATACTGGAATCCAAGGTGTAAATATTCTATATGTGATACTCTTTGCTTTTTCTCTACTTGATAAATAAACTGTCAGAGCTCCAATTATTGTCGGAAGTATGAACAAGAATGTTACTGACATAACTTGAAAAAAGTCATCCCAAGTTTTCAATTTCATTCCAAATGTAATTCGGACGAGAATTGCATAAACAACCGGAATTCCAATTGCAATTAAGGTTTTTTTAATTTTTTCATTCATTTTTCAAATTGGTGGCAACGGTTATGTGTATGATTAGTTGCGGACTTTTCCAACGGAAAATGTCCGCCTGTACCGAAGATAGTTAATTGCAAGGATTTCCATTTTGGGAAATCCGCCCGCAATTAATTATACACCGTGTTGTACGCAGTTTTTTAGTATTCGTCAAGCATTGTTTTGTCCAACCATTCAATAAAATTTTTCCATTTATAATTTGGGTCAGATTCAATTCCATTTGAATTGTGGTCAAAAATCACAACGGGAAATTCAGATTCATCACTTCTGCTGTCAAAACACCAAAAGTCACCGTTGTCTTTCCTAAAAGGCGTTAGATATTCGGGATATTCCAATTCCTTGAAGTCTTTCAAAATCCCTTCCAAGTTCGCATACGGCTCAAGTCCTTTATTCGCAAATCCGAAACCGTCAAATGCGAAATCCCCAATTGGAACTTCTCTGTAATATTTTAGTTGAAAGTCAACAAACGATTTAGGAAACTTACAGTTATATTTCCGAATCATCTCGTCCAAATCCGTTTCGTTTGGTTCAGGCCAATGCGATGGAAAAGCAGGTCCTCGGTTTGGATATTTTTCTTTTAATTCTTGAAATGTCATTTAGGTCAAAATTGCGTACAACGGTTACGGCTATGATTTCGTTGTGGAATCATCCACAGGATTATTCCGTCGAAATCCAGCAGTTTGATTTATACTTTTATTTTGGTGTGGCACAAAACCACAATGAATTATAGCCAACTTAAGTTTGATTCTGATTAGATTGTATTTATAAACCAGAAAGAACAAAAGAGAGGA
>NZ_JABFNN010000003.1 GCF_013090115.1 Flagellimonas amphidinii | reverse complement strand
TCCTCTCTTTTGTTCTTTCTGGTTTATAAATACAATCTAATCAGAATCAAACTTAAGTTGGCTATAATTCATTGTGGCGGATTTGCTAAACGCAAATCCGTAACTTTAAGCCAACGACTGGATTTCGGCGGAATGTTCACTGCGTGAAATTCCACAACGAAATCATAGCCGAACCGTTGTACACCATTTGCGAGACAAAATGAAAATATTGAACTTAATCATATTATTATTATTCGTCAATTATGGATTCATTGAAAATGATTCCGTTGACAATGTGAAAATCGGAATGGAAATTTCTGATTTTTTAGAATCTAAAAACACGAAATATAATGTAAAGAAAGAGACGATAAGTCTTGAAGGAGATGACTATGATATTTTTAATGTTTACGAAAACTCTGAATTGATTTATGCGGTTGAACCAGACGACAAAGGAGAAAAAGTGTGGAGGATTTGGCTATATGGAAAGAGATTCAAAACGGAATTAGGAATTGGTGTAGGCAATACTCTTGCTGACTTAAAAAACAAATATACTATTGACGATATGTCAACAGCCGAAGGCGCTGTGTTTATTTTGGTTAAAGAGATTGAAGTTGGTTTTGAATTAGATGGCTCAAGAATACCAAGAGATTGGTGGAACGAAATGAAACTTGAGGAATTGAAAAATGATTTGCTAATAAGTTTAATTATAATATAAAAACGGTGTACAACAATGTATAACCGCAATTACGGCGGATTCGACTACGTCCGAATCCACTCGGAATTGCTAAGGCTTGCGACCGA
>NZ_JABFNN010000001.1 GCF_013090115.1 Flagellimonas amphidinii | reverse complement strand
GCAATTACGGCGGATTCGACTACGTCCGAATCCACTCGGAATTGCTAAGGCTTGCGACCGAACCGAAAACAAACGCCGAAATCCCGTAACTTCGGTTATACGAACCGTTGTAGTGCATTTGAACGCAACGTTTTAGACATAGAAGTATCTGCTAAAAAAGATAAATTATGAAACCAAAAATTTTAATTTTAATCGGACTATTGTTTGTCATTATTTCTTGTAACAACGATGACGAAAACCCACAAACTGAAATTAACGGTGAATACGTTGGAATTTTTGAACGAGGAGGAAATAATTCTAATGTCGAGTTGACATTTAATAATGGAAATTGGAACGGTGAAAGTGAAGTTACGAAATTTCCAGCATTGTGTAATGGCACATATACAAACTCAGGAGACTTAATCACTTTCGAAAATGCCTGTCCTTGGACTGCTGAATTTGATTGGACTCTTATTTTAGGAGGCGAATGGAATTATAGCTTGAATGGGAATACATTGATTTTAACAAATACAAATGGAGATAAATACACTCTGACAAAACAATAAAAACGCACTACAACAAAGAACTGAGTTAAAAAACAAGTTCTTTTAGTTTAATTTGGACACATAATTTTCATCATAGGGCAAACCT